>JBBQUT010000005.1:0-174413 GCA_038212215.1 Mycobacteriales bacterium | reverse complement strand
GACAACCGGTCCAAGATCGCTTCACCCGCGGGTTGAGCGTAAGAACGCAGGCAGCCGACCGGCGATACGACGTTGGTAGTAGGACTGCCGAATCGGGTTCTCGGGCACCGCCGGGTCAAACCAGTGCGCGGGTCATCCAGTACGTGGGGCGACCTCGGCCATCCGCGACCAACCGTCGGCACCCGGGATCTCGATATTGACGATCTCGGGGGTGTCGGCGACGACGTCCGGCATCCAGTCCATTGCGGCCCTGAAGTGCGCCGTCCCGACATGAGCGGCTCCGGCATCGCCGTCGGCGAAAGCTTCAACCAAGATGAACTGGTTCGGGTCGTCGACGCTGCGCGCCCACTCGAAGAATAGGTTGCCAGGCTCGGCGCGCGTGCCCGCAGTGAAGTCGGCGACCAGAGTGAGCCACTCGTTGCTGCGTTCGGGCCGGATCGTCCATTTGACGACGATGAAAATCATGACGTCAGCCTGCCCGGTGCGCGTCCCGGCATCACGTCCCAGAATGGCACGCTCAAGCGGCGTCGAGGACGGCCACGCGGCGCTGCGTGCTCAAGCTTGCACCGTCGGAGCCGACGTAGCTGCCCGACGTCGGTGGGACGTCGGTGTAGTCACGTCCGGTCGCGATCGTAAGGTAACGCGTCGACGCGTCGACGCCGTTGCACGGGTCGAACGGAAGCGCGACCGCGTGGTCCCCGCGCGCCACTACGACCTCGACCCACGCGTGCGTGCCGCCCTGGCCGAGCAGGTGACCCGAGACGTAGCGTGCGGGCAGCCCGAGCACGTGGCACAGCGCCAGCATGATGTGTGCCGAGTCCTGGCATACGCCGCGGCCGCCGGCGAGCGCTTCGGCGGCGGTTGTGCGCACGGACGTGACGTCGTGCTCGTACCGCATCCCCGCGTGGACGGCCGCGCAGACTCGAAATGCCAACTCCTGCGCCTGATCCGGTCCGCGCAATGATTCGGCGAGCGCGGTCAACCGCTCGTCCGCAGCGGTGAGTCGCGTCGGGCGTAGCAAACCTGGGTCGCGCACCGCGCACGCCGGCAGCCGAGCCGGCCCGTCCTGGCGAACCCGCTCGACGACCGCATGGATGCGGAATTGCACGAAGTGCTCGACCCGCTTCGCCCGAAGCCGTGCAACGGTGTTGCCGCGGGCGTCGCGGCGCAGCTCGCGCGGCGCAGCGCTTCCGTCGATGCAGACGTCGAGCCGGCGCGAGCGCAGATGTTGGTCGCCGTGGCGGACTGGCGGCAAGGCGACCAGCCGGTGCCGAAGGTGCTCGACGGGCTGCGGGTAGTCGTAGCGGAAGCTGTGCTCCAACACATAGGTCACCCGCTGCGAGCCGTCCGCGTAGGCAGCTGGCGTCATTCGAGCGCCTCCTGTGCGAGCACGGTCATGTTCTCCAACCGCGGGCCACCGAAGGTGGTTGCCATCGCGACATCCGAGGCGTCGCGGCCGCGACCGATCAGAACCCGACCCTTGCGCCGGCGATTGTTGCGAGGGTCGAAGGTCCACCAGCGGTCACCGAGCCACACCTCCATCCACGCAGCGAAATCCATCGGCGCAGCCATCGGCTCCACGTCCATCTCCGGCAGGTAGCCGAAGACATAGCGGGCCGGGATGTTGAGGGCACGGCAGAACGAGATCGCGACATGCGTGAAGTCACGGCACACGCCGTAGCGGCTCGCGTACACGTCGGCGGCAGTGGAACGTGGCGTCGAACTGCCGTACTGGAAGGTGAGGTGACTGTTGACGTGATCACAGATCGCCTGCACTCGCCGGTAACCCCGCTCATGCGAGCCGAACAACGCCCACGCGTCACTGCCGAGGACGTCGGGCAGGCAGTAGCGGCTGGGCAGCGTGTAAATCAACGTGTCGTCGGGCAAGTCGTCGGGCGCGAGTTCCGGCGCCGACTCGTCGGCGTCTTCGGTGGCGTCGGGGACGTCGATGGTGGCGTCGTAACGCAGCGTGGAGACGCCTTCGGGGAGCACGACCCGGGTACAGGGGTTGTCATAGATGTCCTGATAAGTGCGTAGCGCCAGTTCCGGTGTGGACGTCCACGACTCGGACACCACACTGAATACCGAGGACGCACGGGGTTGCACCTGGAAGACCGCCGGCGTGAGCACGTCGCACCGGTAGGTGAACGCTCCGCCGACCGACACTCGCCGCGACTGCATCGCCGCATGATCGCACGTCAGTGTTACACCCAGTCGCACGCCTGGCGGCAGCAATGATTTGCGTGGCGAGTAGAACTTCTTCAAGCAGCCGCCGAGAGGAACCGACGATGAGCGTTGCGCAGCTCGTGCAGCCCCTAGTGACGGCGACGCTGGGTGACCGGGTGCCGATCAGGGTGATCTGCTGGGACGGCAGCGAAATCGGTCCCCCAGACGCTGCGCTGCGGCTGCGAATAACGCATCGCCGCGCACTGCGCCGGTTGCTGTGGGCGCCCAACGAGCTCGGTTTCGCGCGTGCCTACGTCTCCGGCGATGTGGAGGTCGACGGCGACCTGCTCGCCGGGCTGGACGCGCTCGACAAGGTCGCTGCGCCGGAGCACGGGCCTGGCGTGGTCGTTGACGCAACGACGGTCCGGGCGCTCGCGCGCGTCGCGCTCCGGCTGGGCATCCTGGGACTGCCGCCGAAACCGCCGGCGGAGGAGGCCAAGTTCACCGGCCACCGCCACAGCAAGCAGCACGACGCAGGCGCGATCTCGCACCACTACGACGTGGGCAACGATTTCTACCGAATAGTGCTGGGCGAGTCGATGACCTACTCGTGCGCGTACTGGCCCGATGCTTCGTCCGGCCTGACGGACGCGCAGTACGCGAAATGCGATCTGGTCGCCCGAAAGCTGGGTCTCCGACAGGACACGCGCGTGCTCGACGTGGGTTGCGGCTGGGGGACGTTCGCGCTGCACGCCGCGCGCAGCTACGGCGCACGGGTCGTCGGCGTCACGCTCTCGCAGGAGCAGGCCCGCTTCGCGCGTAAACGGATGGCCAGCGAAGGCGTTGGCGATCTCGTCGACATCCGGGTGCAGGACTACCGCGACGTCGATGACGGACCATACGATGCGATCTCCAGCATCGGGATGGCCGAGCACGTAGGCGCGGCGATGCTGCCGAGCTACGCACGCACGCTCTTCGGGCTGTTACGCCCCGAGGGGCGCTTGCTCAACCACGCGATCTCGCGCCGCCCCGGGCCGGCGGGCGCGTTCTCCCGGACCTCGTTCATCGACCGCTATGTGTTCCCCGACGGTGAGCTCGAGCCGCTGGCGACGATGATCGAAGCGATCGAAGGTGCTGGCTTCGAGGTGCGCGATGTCGAGTCGTTGCGCGAGCATTATGGACGCACCTTGCGCGCCTGGGTCGCCAACCTCGAAGCATCATGGGACGAGGCGGTTGCCCTGTCGAGTCCGGGGCGGGCACGCATCTGGCGCCTCTACATGGCCGGGTCTGCGCTCGCATTCGAGGCGAACCGGATCGGGGTGAACCAGGTGCTCGCGGTCAAGCCGACGGTCCGCGGGCGTAGCGCCATGCCACCCACCCGTGCTTCGTTTGCCGGCTGACCACGGCGCGCCGGATTCGACACTATTTCCTTGGCATGCAGCGTAAGTGGTGCAATAGTCCCTCCTGTGAAATCTGTGAACTCCCGCCTTCGCCGCCTGTTGACCGCCGCCGGCGCGTTCGCCGCTTGTACCGCAGCCCTGCCCGCGAGCGCTTCGCCCGGGTCACCGACCGTCCTGCATGAGGGTCAGGTGACCAGCCAGGATGTCGCCTCGCGGCCCGGGTCGGAGCCCGACACCGTCGTCGAGCCGGACGTTGCGGTCAACCCGAACGATCGTGACAACGCGATCGCCACCGCGCACGACTCCCGCTACCCCGACGGCGGCGCGGTCGGGATCAGCGCGGCGTGGACGCGTGATGGCGGCGCGACGTGGCAGCACAAGACGGTGCCCGGCATCACCGTTGCGACCGGCGGCCCGTACGAGCGCGCCTCGGACCCGGTCCCGGCGTTCGGTCGGGACGGCACGGCCTATCTGTCGGTCCTGCTCTTCAACGCCAGCAATTGCGATACGGCGGTGGCCGTGCTGCGCTCGGTCGACGGCGGCGCGAATTGGGGCGCACCGTCCTACGCGCATCGCAGCAACACCTGCGACTACTCCGACGACAAGAACTGGCTGGTCGTCGACACCACGCCGACGAGCCCGCACTACCAGCGGGTGTATCAGTTCTGGACGCCGTTCCTGTCCAAGGGCAACACGTTTCTCGGCGCCCCGCAGGCAGTGCGCTGGTCCGACGATAGGGCCCGAACGTGGAGTGCCACCTCCTACCTGACCGCGCTCAACCACGACACCCAGAACTCCCAGCCGATGATCAAGAAGGACGGCACGATCGTCGACACGTTCTACGATTTCGGCATCGGCGGGGTGCGGCCCGACGCAGTGCCCGGCGCATCTCCGGACAACTCCTCGCTAGCGCGCCGTGCGCGCGCTGCGTTGATTCCGGCGACCACCATCAACGCCACCGGCACGATCTTTGCGGCGACGTCCTCCAACGGCGCTCAGAGCTGGAGCCCGCAGGTCGAGGTCGCCAATAATGCCGAGGGTTTCGCGGTCGGCGTCCGGTGCTGCCTGTTCGCCGCGGACATCGATCGCTCGACGGGCCGAATGTTCGTCGCGTTCGAAGGCGGGGTCGCCAACACCGACCCGGTGTATGCCGCGTGGTCCGACGACGGCCGGCAGTGGTCCGCACCGGTGCGGGTATCGCGCGGTGACGTCAGCGGCGTGCAACGGGTGAACGTGGACGTCGTAGCGAGCGGCTCGTCGACCTACGTCACCTACGGCACCCGCACCGACGCCGCCAACGCCGGCGGCGTGGTGCAGCAGCAACTGTCAGTGTCGCCCGATGCCGGACGCAGCTACGGCCCGCCGATGTCGATCGGACCGCTGTCGGTATTGAAGTACGCGGCGCAGTCGCGGGGCTACTTCCCCGGTGACTACATCGGCGCCGCGATTGCTCCGGGACGGCTCTACCTGGTGTGGGCCCGCTCGTCCAAGCCGCCGGCGGCCTCGACTTCGAGGTTCCATCAGGTCATCTACGGGGCGACGCTGCGGCCGTAACGTTTGAGCGAGTCGTAACTTTCACGAAACGTCGGACGTGCCGCTGCCGTGCCAGAGTGTCGCCATGGCAATTCAGTCCACCACCGCGCCGGTCATCGACGATCCCACCCGTGACTACGGCGACAGGGTCGTCGCGGTCGAACCCGGCGGGGTGGAGTTCATCCCGCTCGACGAGCGGCACGGTCGCCCGCTGCAACTGTTGTGGACGTGGACGTCGCCGAACATGGAGTTCGCGACCGTCGGCGTGGGCTTCCTCGGCCCACTGTTCTTCGGCCTGTCGTTCTGGGAATCCGTGCTCGCAATCGTGCTGGGCACAGGACTCGGCTCGCTGACCCATGGAGTGCTCTCGACCTGGGGGCCCAAGCACGGGCTGGCGCAGATGGTCATCGGCCGCAGCGCTTTCGGCTTCCTCGGCAACGTCCTGCCGGCGGGCTTGAACTCGGTTGTCGCCGGCATCGGCTGGTTCGCGGTGAACAGTGTGAGCGGCGCGCTGGCACTGGCGACGCTCACGCACCTGCCCAAAGGCCTGTCACTCGTGCTCGTGGTGGCGGCGCAGATTCTGATTGCATTCTTCGGGCACAACCTCGTCCACGCGTTCGAGCGGGTCGCATTCCCCGTCCTCAGTGTGGTGTTCGTGATCGCATGCGTCGTCGTACTGAGCAAGTCACACCCCGGCGCGTCCCACCAGACGGTCCCAGGCGGGTTCCTGATCATGTTCGGCGCAACCTTTGGGTATGCCGCCGGCTGGAACCCTTACGCCGCCGACTACACGCGCTATCTGCGCCCAGAGACCCCGCCGTTACCGGTCGCGATCTTCGCCGGGCTCGGCGTGTTCGTGTCCTGCGTTTTGCTCGAGATCGCCGGCAGCGCTGCCGTAACGGCAGGGGCGTCTGCCGTAGCGCCGGGAGAGTTCACCGCCCTGCTGCCGACCTGGCTCGGGAAGCTGGTGCTGCTCGCAGTGTGCCTCGGCGCGGTGGCCGCGAATGCGCTGAACGTCTACTCGGGATCGATGTCGTTCATGGCGACAGGTATCCGGCTGCCCACACATATCGCGCGGGCCATCGTCGCGGTCGTGTTCGGCGTGCTCGGCTTGTTGGTCGCGTTCGGCGGCCTAGACAACGCGGGGCAGAATTACGAGAACTTCCTGCTGATCATCTCCTACTGGATCGGGCCGTGGCTCGGTGTCGTGTTTGCCGACCGGTTGTTGCGCCGCGGGACGGACTTCCAGGTGCTGCTAGGTGACCGCCGGTACGCGAATTGGGCGGGCCCGGCGGCGATGGCGGTCGCCATGGCAGCCTCGATCTGGCTGTTCTCCAATCAGACGAAGTACGTCGGTATCGTCCCGTCGCACTTCCCGTCGGTCGGCGACATCACCTTCGAGGTCGGTTTTGTCGTCGCCGCGGTGCTGTATGGCGCGCTGTTCAAGCTCCGCTCGCGCCCGCAGTGAGCGGGTTCGACCCGCAGGCGTGGCTGACGATTGCGGTCGAGGAGGCGCGGATCGGGCTAACCGAGGGTGGCGTGCCCATCGGTGGGGCGCTCCTCGGCGCGGACGGCACAGTGCTCGGACGCGGACACAACCGCCGGGTGCAGGACGGCGATCCGTCCATGCACGGGGAGACGTCGGCGTTCCGCAATGCGGGACGGCAACCGACCTACCGCGGAACGACCATGGTCACGACGCTGTCGCCGTGCTGGTATTGCAGCGGGTTGATCCGGCAGTTTGCAATCTCGCGGGTGCTGATCGGCGAGGCACGCACGTTTTACGGCGGCCACGACTGGCTGGCCGAGAACGGTGTCGACGTCGTGGTGCTCGACGACCCGGAATGCGTGCGAATGATGTCGGACTTCATCGCAGCGCACCCCGACATCTGGAACGAGGACATCGGGGTGGACTAAACATCCCGCGCTGGATTCACTTATTCTTACGCGAGTGAAGGTGATCAGCGCATCTTGATTATCACTCACGTTCTCTGCGGTCCTCGATGAAGCCGGTCACGGCGAGACGATCGTGCACACCCGTTGAGCAAACCCTGATCTTCTTGCGCGAACGGTCCGACACCACAACGGTGGGGTGATGCAGGACCGTGCCCCGCACCCGCAGGACCTAGACCCGATCGAGCGCGCCTCCGTGGACGAGTTGCGCGCGCTGCAGCTGGAACGTCTGCGGTGGTCGCTGCGCCACGCTTACGACAACGTCGCGCATTACCGCCGCGCGTTCGACGCCGCGGGCGTGCATCCCGACGCGTGCCGCACGCTGGAGGATCTCGCCGCTTTCCCCTTCACGACGAAGGCAGACTTGCGGGAGAACTACCCGTTCGGCATGTTCGCTGTGCCGCGTGATCAGATCGCGCGCGTCCACGCCTCGTCCGGCACGACGGGGCGCGCCACCGTCGTCGGCTACACGGCCGAGGACATCCGGATCTGGTCCGCGGTCATGGCCCGCTCCATCCGCGCTTCCGGGGGGCGTCCGGGCGACCGGGTGCACGTCGCCTACGGCTACGGGCTGTTCACCGGCGGCCTCGGGGCGCACTACGGCGCGGAGGCGCTCGGCTGCACCGTGATCCCCGTATCCGGTGGGATGACCGAGCGGCAGGTCACCTTGATCCGTGACTTCGAGCCGGACGTCATCATGGTGACGCCGTCCTACATGCTGGCCATTGTCGACGAACTTGAGCGCCAAGGTGTCGACCCGCGCTCCACCTCGCTGGCCGTCGGCATCTTCGGCGCTGAGCCGTGGACCAATGACATGCGGCTGGAGATGGAGCAGCGCCTGGACATCCACGCCGTCGACATCTACGGACTGTCGGAGGTCATGGGCCCGGGAATCGCCAACGAGTGCGTGGAGACCAAGGACGGCCTGCACATCTGGGAGGACCACTTCTATCCCGAGGTGATCGACCCGGAGACCGGTGCGGTGCTGCCCGAAGGCGCGCAGGGCGAGCTGGTGTTCACCTCGCTGACCAAGCAGGCGATGCCGGTCGTGCGTTACCGCACGCGTGACCTGACCCGACTGCTGCCCGGCACCGCTCGCACGATGCGCCGGATGGAGAAGGTCACCGGCCGCACCGACGACATGATCATCCTGCGAGGTGTGAACCTGTTTCCAACCCAGATCGAAGAACTCATCCTGCGCGTGCCGGCACTGTCGCCGCATTTTCAGTGCGTGCTCTCCCGCCCCGGACGGATGGATGAGTTGGCCGTGCGCGTGGAGCGCCGGAGCGGCGCGTCCGCCGAGGATGCGGCCGCCGGCGGCGATCAGTTGCGCGCGCTGGTAAAGACAACAATCGGGGTGAGCATCCAGGTCGACGTCCTCGAGCCGGACGGCGTGGAGCGCTCGCTGGGCAAGATGCGCAGGATCATTGACCAGCGCGCGCCTCGCTAAAAAGCGGCCTGCGGCATCCAGGGCTCGTGATCGGCAATCACCGCGGTATTACTCGACACCAACGGTTCCGATCCTTACGACGCCTCAAATCGGTTCGGTCCGTTGATGCGACACGCCGTCTATCGGTGTCGGGTGTTGAGGCGTGGGGTGCGTGACGGGTCGATCCATGCTGGTGGCACCCAGTACGGTCTGCCGTTGGTCATGATGCAGTGCCAGTCGTGTTGTTGGAAGGTGCGGTGGTGGTGTCCGCAGAGCAGGGTGCCGTTATCGATGCTGGTGCGTCCGCTGTGGCGGTGCTCGGTGATGTGGTGGGTTTGGCACCAGGCTGGCGGGGCGTCGCAGCCGGGAAAGCTGCAGCCGTGGTCTCAGGCGATGAGGGCGAGGCGTTGTTGTTCGGTGAAGATGCGTTGGGTGCTGGAGTAGGCGGTGATTGCTTTCGTTGTGGAGAGCAGCACGGCCATGATGCGGGTGTCGCCGCCGGCCCAGCGTTTCGCGAGGTGCGCGGGGACGAGGTAGCGGTGCCCGGTGCGCGCCATTCCGGGCGGGGTCGGTGTGCCGGTGGTGGTGCTGCTGGTGCTGGTGGTGTAGGTGTCGGCGTCCATGGTGAGCAGGATCGTGGTGCTGATGCCGCCGGCGTTGGGGAGCTGCTCGGCGCGTTCCACCATTGTCAGGATGTCGAGCAGCGCGTCATGGCGACGCTGCCCCGCGGTGCGGGCATCGCGCCCCCTCGCGGCCCGGTCGGGGTCGGCATCGCCGGGGTCGGCGTGACTGGTGCGGCCGGCATCATCACCGCTCCCGCGCGTGGTGGCGGGTGTGGGGGCACGGGGGCGGGAGAGGGCGTCGAGGTGGGTGTGGAAGTGTTCGGCGCAGTCGGGGGTGAGATCACCGGACAGGTGCGCGGATCCGTCGGGGCGGCGGGTGCGGCGTAGGTCGCGGTGCTTGTCGCGGTAGGCGTGCTCACGGCCCAGTGCGTCGGGGTCGAGGTAGGCGCCCAGTTCGCTGGCGTGCTGCTCGAGGAAGCGGGGGTGCTGTTCGCGGGCGACGTCGAGCAGGATCTGCTCCACGGTGGCGTGCAGGTCGTGACGGACGGTGGCGGGCAGCTTCTGCACAGCGCTCACGATCACCTGCGCATGCTGCTGCGAGATCACACCGTCGGCTTGCGCGGCGGCGACCGCCGCGAACAGCGGCCCCACCACCATGCCGGTGACGGTGCGCCGTGGGCCTAACGCTGCCGTCGAGCGGGCACCGTGCCGGTAGGGCAGCCAGCGGCACTCGACCTGGGTGATGATCGCGTGCTCACCAGCAGCCAACCGGCGCCGCAGCCGCTCCCGTTCACGCCAGTCGGTCAGCACCTCCACATCGCTGCACGGATCCATCGCTAAACCGTCCAGGGCGAGTCCACCACCGTCCCGACCATGTATTCGATTCTACCGCACGCTCCCGTCGCTACTAGACCAATCCCGAGTAATATTAGCGATCTTGTGTCTACCCGTCCCAGATCGAGAGAGCGAACCGGCACCCGACGACGGTACTCGACGGCAACGACACTCACCGCGTCGCTGCGCCTCTTCCCAGCGCGAGAGCTGTGCGCGCTCGTCGACGGCGAGATCGGAGTTGCCTCGAGGCTGCGCCGCTCACCCACGCCCACCAGACGATCGGGTTCCGGAACGCCCAAACCTGGAGAGTCGTCAGATCGTGTCGGCGGAGTCGCGCGGCGTCATGTCGGTGGTGCCGTGGGGGTGGTCGATAACGTCGGTTCGCCGACGAGTTGACGACCAGATCAGTGTGATGGCGAGGGAGACGACGCCAACAATCATCAAAATGATGCCGACCATGCCGATGTTGACGCCACTGAGGTGTCCGGTAACAGCAAACCTGAGGATGGCGCCCAAGGTGATGAGGAACAGGCTTGCGCCGACGTTCATCTGCACGCACCCCCTTCTGCCGGACCGATCTCGATCCCCGGTTCTTTACCCATACCCTCTGCGATCAAAAACACCCGGACCCGAATATGGTCAAAGGCATGGCTGATCGCTCCTACGATCTCGTCCTGTTCGGCGCCACCGGCTTCGTCGGCGGCTTGAGCGCTGAGTACCTGGCATATCACGCCCCGGCGGGTTGCCGATGGGCGCTCGCCGGCCGCAATCAGCAGAAGCTGGAGATAGTCCGAGCGAAGCTGGCCACCATCGACCCCGCGTTGAGCACCCTTCCGGTCTTGACCGCGGACGCTGGTGACGCGGCGGCATTGCGCCAGGTGGCCGAATCAGCCCGGGTCGTGATGTCGACGGTGGGCCCGTACGCGCTGTACGGCGAGCCGCTCGTCGCGGCCTGCGCCGAGGCGGGCACTGACTACCTCGATCTGACCGGCGAACCCGAATTCGTCGATGAAATGTACGTGCGGCACCACCAGCGCGCGGTGCAGAGCGGAGCGCGCCTCGTTCATGCCTGCGGTTTCGACTCGGTGCCGCACGATCTCGGTGCGTACTTCACCGTCCAGCAATTGCCTGCGGACGTTCCGCTCTCCGTCCGCGGCTACGTCTGGGCGTCCGCGGCGATGTCCGGCGGGACGTTCGCGTCGGGGCTGACGGGCCTTTCCCGCACGCGGCAGACCCGCGCGGCCGCGCGGGCACGGCGGCGAATCGAACCGCGTTCGGACACGAGGTCGTCGCGAGCGGTGACCGGTCGACTGCATCACGACCGCGCCTCCGACGGCTGGGCGCTGCCGTTTCCGTCCCTCGATCCGCAGATCGTCGCTCGCTCGGGACGCGCGTTGTCCCGCTACGGCCCGGACTTTCGCTACTCACATTTCGTTTCCGTTCCGAAGCTGTGGCGTGCGGCTGCCCTCGTCGGTGGCGTCGCCGCGCTTGCGTCCTTGGCTCAGATTGCGCCGGCTCGGACGGCGCTGCAGAAGCGGCTACCCCAGGGTGACGGCCCATCCGCGGCGAAGCGGGCACGGAGCTGGTTCCGGGTTACTTTCGTCGGCGACGGCGGCGGGCAGCGGGTCCTCACCCGGGTGTCGGGCGGCGATCCAGGCTACGACGAGACCGCGAAGATGCTCGCCGAGGCCGGACTCGCGTTAGCTTTCGACCGCGGTCTGCCGCAGATCTCGGGTCAGGTGACATCCGTCATGGCGATGGGTGACGCATTGCTCGACCGGCTGCAGAAGGCGGGCATCCGGTTCGAAGTGCTCGAACAGTGAACCTGCGATTGACGAGCACGCGGCAAGATTGACTCACCGAGGCGGATCCTCACGGATCGGCGGCAGTTGCATCGTGCGCTCGGCACCGGACTCTTGGGGTGCCGTGCCAACCGGCGGCAGCTCCTGGGTGTGCTGCTCGGAGTCCGTGCGTGAAGGTTGCGCTCCACGCTGGACGGTCTGGGTCGCCTCAGCGTCAGGAGTTGGCGCGTCAGACGTTGGCGCGTCAGAAGTAGCCGCGCCACTACCAGCCGCGTCTGAAGCAGCCGCGTCGGAAGCAGCCGGATCCGAAGTAGCCGGATCCGAAGTAGCCGTGTGGGAAGTAGCCGCGTCGGGGTTCCGCGCATCGCCCCTTGGCAGGTACTGCGTGGGCTCTTGGTCATCGTGCGCAACGGACGGCGTCGCCGCGGGCGCGTCAGAGGGTTGATCGGACGCCTCCGACTGCCGATCTCCCTTTTTCCGCCACTCCTGGTCGTACGGGCGATCACCCGGACCCGGGAGGTAGCGGGAATCGTGACCGGCGTCGCCGGCGACCGGTCGCATCGCCTGGGTCGGCTCGTTGTAGTCACGATCGCTGGCGGCACGGTCGTTGGTGTCACGGCCGTCGGCGTCACGGTCGTTGGGGTCACGGTCCTTGGAGTAGTAGTCCCGTTCTGCCGAACGACCCGCGAACGCGCCTGCCGCCGCTCCACCGGCGACGTTCGGATCGGCCCACGGGGCGGCACTACCCTGGCGCGGCTGCGATTGCGGGTCGAGGAACGGTTCGTGACGGACCTCCTCGGCCCGCACCAGCGTGCCGACATGACGCCGGAAGATGACCGCGACGAGCCCGGCGACCAGCCCGACGACCAGCCCCAGGCCCACGCTGCCGAGGAAGGTCGAGCCATTGGGCGAGACCGATCCGAAGAACGCAAAATCGGGACGGCGCAGGGAGCTTCCGAACACCTTCGGATTCAGCACGAATCCCCGGGCGATGGCTCCGAGTTGGGTGGCGACGATGACGCTCAACCACGTGCCGACAAACACGCGCCCGAAGGTCACTACGCCGCGGGCGATCATCAGCACCAGCAGTCCCGTCCCGAGGATCGTTGCACCTATCAGTGCGTACTGCGCAGATAGGAAGTGATCCGGGTCCGAGCCGCCCTTCGGGCTGAAGCGCCACTGGTAGGTCAGCCCCGAGTAGATCACCCGAACAACGAACTTCTGCGAATTGTTGGACGTGTGCCGGATCACGAAGTCGGTGACCCATTGATTCGTGCAGGCCGCGATCACCACCAGCGCGGTGAGCATGCTCGTCAGCGAAATCAGGCCTGCGCGGCCACGTTTCACCGCCGGACCCTGCAGTGGCGGCGGTGCCTGCTGCCCGGGGCCTGCCGTGCCAGGCGGCCAGCCCGCCGCCGACCGCTGGGTGCTTGCGCCGGACTCGGAACCCTCGGGATGCATGCCTGCAAACTAGCCGTGATCGCCCTCCCCAGAAACCAACCCGGCATATTGCGATCGGGCGAGTCGCGCGAAGTCCGGTTCGCCTGGCCAGCCTTCTCTAGACTCGACGCCATGAGCGACCCAAAGGACGGTAGCGCCGCCGTCTCGGAGACCCCTGCAACGCCGAGCACCGAGACGGGTGAGGTAGTCACCCACGACATCCCGATGCCCGCGCACCTGCAACGCGCGATCGCCGCGGATTGGGATCCTGCACCGCCGATGCCCCATCCGGCCCGCCCCGACGGCGCTGCATTCACGGCCAGGCGGCGGGCGGCGCTGTCCGAAGCGCTGCCCGGGCGCGTCATCGTCGTCCCCGCCGGCAATCCCCGCCAGCGCGCCAACGACACCGACTACCCGTTCCGCGCACACAGCTCGTTCACCTGGCTGACCGGCGAAACCGTTGCCGACGCCGTCCTGGTGATGCTTCCGAGGGCGGCTGGCCACACCAGCACGTTGTACATCCGCGAGTACGCCCAGCCCGGTGAGGTCGCCTACTTCACCAGCCGCACGCACGGTGCCGTTTGGGTGGGCAACGTCGCTTCGGTCGCCGACACCGCGACGGTGCTCGGCCTGGACGTGCGCCCGCTCGGCGAAGTCAGCGCCGTGCTGCGCTCACAGCGCGACGCGCTGGTGCACGGCGGCATCGACGCCGACGTGGACTCGGCGCTCTCGGGCGCATCCGGGGGTCAGCTGGAGCAGGTCATCGAGGAGCTGCGGCTGATCAAGGACGACTGGGAGCTGACCCGCCTGCGGCAGGCCTGCGAGGCGACCGCCCGCGGCTTCGCCGATGTCGTGCGCGAGTTGCCGCACGTCGTCGGGCGCCCCGACATCCGCGGTGAGCGCTGGCTCGAAGGGACGTTCTGGCGCCGTGCCCGGCTCGAGGGCAACGAGGTCGGCTACTCGTCCATCGTCGGGTCAGGCAGTCACGCGACGACGCTGCATTGGTGGCGCAATCACGGCGTGGTCGAGCCCGCCACCTTGCTGCTGGCCGACATGGGCGTCGAAACCGACGAGCTTTACACCGCCGACGTCACACGCACGCTGCCGGTCAGCGGCACCTGGTCGCCGGCACAGTTGCGGGTTTACCGCGCGGTGCAGGAGGCGCAGGAGGCCGGCATCGCCGAGGTCAAGGCCGGCGCCGACTTCCTGGCGGCGCACCGCGCTGCGATGTGGGTGCTGGCCGATCACCTGCACTCGTGGGGCATCCTGCCGGTGAGCGCGGAGGTCGCCTGCGACCCGGATCCGGAGCGGCCGGGTGCCGGCCTGCACCGGCGCTACACCTTGCATGGCACGTCGCACATGCTGGGCATCGACGTGCACGACTGCGCCGCCGCCCGCAACGAGCTCTATCGCGACGGCACCCTCGCCGCCGGACACGTGCTCACCGTCGAGCCGGGACTGTACTTCCAGGCGCACGACCTCACGGTGCCGGCGGAGCTGCGCGGGATCGGGGTGCGCATCGAAGACGACATCGCGGTGACCGACGGCGCCGCCGTGAACCTCTCCGGCATGCTGCCGCGCGAGCCCGATGACGTCGTCGCCTGGATGCGCGCGGTGCAGAACACGCCCGCCGCGCCCTGAGCCGATGCCCGACGTCGTCCTGCCGCCGCAACGGGGGTTGCCGAACGGGCTGATCGTGCCGGACGCGGAGCTCGTCGAGCGGTTCAGCCGGTCCTCCGGCCCTGGTGGGCAGGGCGTGAACACGACCGACAGCCGGGTCGAGCTGCGCTGGGACGTTGTCGCCTCGCGCGCGCTGAGCGAGCCGCAGCGCGAACGGCTGTTGCAGCGATGGGGCAACCGACTGGTGGACGGGATGCTCACCGTCGCCGCGTCCGAGCACCGCGCGCAATTGCAGAACCGGCTCGCAGCGCGGATGCGGCTGCGAGCGATGCTGATGGACGCGCTGCAGCCGCCGGCCCCGGCGCGCCGCGCCACCCGACCGTCGCGGCGCGCGAAGCTCCGCCGCCTGGAGGGCAAGCGCCAGCGCGGCGCGCTGAAGGACTCGCGGCGACGTCCGCCGGAGGACTGAACGGGCGGCGTGGCGTTACTCGACGCGGGTCAGCACGACCTTTTCCGCGCCCCGCACCGCGCCGACCCGCTCGGCTTCCACCTCGACCTGCGCCCACACCGGCGGCGGCAACGCCGCGAACGGCTCGACCTGCACCGTCAGCTTCGTCCCGGACGCTTTCGGCCGCCAGGTGCCGGCCACCTCGCCGTCGACGAACAGCGCCCCGGGCCGTCCGAGCACCGGCCAGAGCACCTTGTACACCGCCTTGTCCTCAACGATGAGCGAGCGGTCGCGGGCCTGCAGGTACGGGTCGTACGCACCGAGCAGCCTGACCACGTCCGGCGCGGGCGCAGCCACCAGCGCATCGGCGCACTGCTCGGGCAGCCAGGCCCGATGGCCGGCTATGTGAACCTCGATCAACCCGTCCGGCCAGAACTGCTCGACATCGACGCGGCGGGCATCGAGGTAGCCGGCGACGTCGCCCGGCGTCGCCGGGCCCAGCAGCCTGAGGTAGCCGAGCACCAAGGTGCGCAACGCATTCGGGTCGGGCTTGGTTGGCATCCTCGCCCGAGTGCGGCGCTGCAACACCGGCGGTGCTGTGCCCGGTTGCAGCTCGAGCCCGGCCGCGAGAAACGACGAGCGCATCGCCGAGTCAGAGATGTGGCTGGTCTTGCAGCCGCGGCATTCGCGCCGCATTGCCTGCGGCAGCCGCTGGGTGACAGCTGTACTCGCTGCCCCCTTGGCGGTGGGTCTGCTGACCACGGCGCGCATCGCGGCGACAGCGGTTTCGAACTGCTCCATCGCCGCCATCCCGTTGCGCGCAATGCTCGGCGCGGTCTCGTTCAGGCGGGCGGTCGCGTCTGCCTCCGAGAGCGGATAGAGCGCTGCGGCAAGGGAGTTGAGATCCCCGCGCCGATGTACGTGTGGCGCGCCGCGAAGCGACCAGACGAGGGCCAACTCGCGCGCCGGGCCGACCAGGTCGAGCGGCGGAGTGTCGGGCAGCCGCGCGTCGAACGCGAGCCGGGCCTGCTCGCCGGCGGCCTCCTGGACGCCGATGTCGAGCACCGCGAGATCGCCTACGCGGGCCGCGGAACGGTCGAGCTGCTGGGCAGCGATGCGGTAACCGATGACCTGTTCGCGGGTGACCTGCATGCCCTTTGCCATAAATCGCGTCCCAATCAAGCGAAGGTGTAGTCCAGCTCCAGGGTGTACTCCATGGCAGTTGCCGCATAGCTACCGGATCCGGTGATCCCGGCCAGCTCACCGGTGCCCGAATCGGGGACGAGGGTGAGCTCGGTGCGCGCGACCCCATCGCTGTGGTCGCCTCGAGCGGCGAGGGCGAAGCTGCCCGTCTTGCCGGCCAAGGTGCCTGTCACGTACTCGTAGCCGGTGTAGGGCCCGACGAGCGTGCTCGGATCGGCCGGGTCGCCGCCGGTGTAGCAGAGCAACAGTGCTGAGGTGGACTCGCCGACCAGATCCCCCGCCCAGGTCGTTGTGAAGGTGGCTTGCGCGATCGCGTGTGCGGGATCGCTGCCGGCGAGCTGCGACTCGTCCCAGGACTTGGCGGTGACAGTGACGGTGGCGTGCATGGGTTCTCCATTCGTTGTCGGCTACCCGAAGCGTGGCAGGTTTAGCTGTCACCTTCGGTCAAGTATTAGGACCAGAATGGCCGCATGCGCGCCAGCCGGTTGCTCACCCTGCTGTTGCTGCTGCACACGCGGGGACGCGTTAGCGCGCAGCAACTCGCGGCGGAGCTGGAGATCTCGCTGCGCACCGTCTACCGCGACATCGAAGCGCTCAACGGCGCGGGCATCCCGATTTACGCGACGCGCGGGCGGTCCGGCGGCTTCCAGCTCCTGGACGGCTACCGCACCAAGCTCACCGGGCTCACCAACGACGAGGCGGACGCCCTGTTCCTGTCCGGGCTGCCGGGCGCGGCGGCCGATCTGGGGCTCGGCAGCGTTCTCGCCGCCACCCAGCTGAAGCTGCTCGCCGCACTGCCGCCGGAGTTGCGCGAGCGGGCTGCCCGGATCCGCGACCGATTCCACCTGGACGCCCCCGGGTGGCTGCGCGACAACGACGTGCCGCCCTGCCTGCCCGCAGTCGCCGAGTCGGTATGGAACGAGCACATGGTCCGGGTGCAGTACGAACGAGCCGACCGCACGCTCGTGCAGCGTGATCTCGAGCCGCTCGGTCTGGTGCTCAAGGCCGGAGTCTGGTACCTCGTGGCAAGCGTGCCCGCCGACGACCGAGGCCCGCGCACCTACCGGCTCTCGCGCCTGCGGGCGCTCGCACCGCTCGACCAGATGTTCCGACGCCCCCGGGGATTCGACCTCGAACAGCACTGGGCGGCCTACCAGCGCGACTACGAGCGACGCATCTTCCGTGCAACGGCGACGATCCGGCTGTCGGCGGCGGGACGCGCCCTGCTGTTTCTCATCGGCTCCCCGGCCGCCGCGGCGGGTCACGCGGCGATGGGGGAGCCGGGCAGCGACGGCTGGGCGCGCACGGACGTGCCGATCGAGTCCCTGGCGCACGCCCAGCACGCGCTGCTGCAGCTCGGCGCCGAGGTCGAGGTACTTGGCCCGCCCGAGCTACGCGCGCTGGTGGCCACCAGCCTCCGGGCAGCCGCCCGGCACTACTGCGACGACCTGCGCTCCCCCGACGAACCGCGCGCCGGTAGCTCGGCGGCTGGCAAGTCGGCGGGCGGCGCGTCTGCGGCCGGCGGGTCGGCCGGCAGCCCGTCAGCGGGCAGCCCGTCGACGGGCGGCCGGTCGGCGGGCGGCGGGCCAGCAGGCTGATTCACCTGGGTCGGGGAAGAGTCCGGAAAGCTCTCGCGCACCTTGCGCATGTGCCGCGACATCGAGGTGAACAGGAAGTAACAGGCGATGCACAGCACGAGGATGACCGCCAGCCCGATCGGGCCGGACTTCCAGCCCTCACCGCTGCGGGCGAGGACGGCGCCGACGATCATCGCTCGACCCGCTCGGCGCGTTGTGGCTCGTCGACCCGGCCGCGTATGCCGGCAAAGAGATCGTCCTCAGGGATCGTGGAATCGACGAGCGAGCGGGCCAGTTCGAAGTCCTCGGTGGGCCACGCCGCGCGCTGCAGGTCGAGCGGAACGGCGAAGAACCAGCCCTTCGGGTCGACCTGGGTTGCGTGGGCGAGCAGTGCCGAGTCGCGACGCTCGAACCAGTCCCCGACATCGACCCGGGTGGTGACGTTGGGCACGCGGAACATGTCCGGATTGTCGTTCCAGCGCTTGCGGCGTTCTTCGAACGGTGATTCCAGCCCCTTCGCGATGAGCGCTTCGTGCAAGGCGTCGAAGCGTTCGGCGCTGAAGCCGACGTCGTAGTACAGCTTCAGCGGCTGCCACGGCTCGCCCGCGCCCGGGAACGCATCCGGATCCGGCGCAGCGTCGAACGCCCCGACCGAGATCTCGTGGCAGCGGATGTGGTCCGGGTGCGGGTAGCCGCCTTTTTCGTCGTAGGTAGTGATTACATGCGGACGGAACTCGCGAATCTCACGGACGAGCCGACGTACCCCCTCCTCGACCGGCTGGAGCGCGAAGCAGCCCTCGGGCAGCGGGGGCAGCGGATCGCCTTCGGGAAGCCCGGAATCCACGAAACCGAGCCAGTGCTGGCGTACCCCGAGAATCGCGCGGGCGTGATCCATCTCCAGGCGTCGGATCTCGGCGATATTGGCCTGGATGTCGGCGCGATCCTTCAATGCCGGGTTCAGGATGCTTCCGCGCTCGCCGCCGGTACACGTCACGACGAGGACGTCGACACCCTCGTCGATGTAGCGCGCCATCGTCGCCGCACCCTTGCTCGACTCGTCGTCGGGGTGGGCGTGCACGGCCATCAGGCGCAGCGTTTGCGAACTCACGCGCTCCATTGTTGCCGATGACGGTGACGCCGGTGATCCTGACGCTGCCGGACGTCGCCTGCCACCCCTCGCAAGGGCGATACTTCGCATCCGAGCGGGGTGCGGTGTTAGGTTCGTTGTTTCCCTCGATCGATTCGGGGCGAATTCGTGCCAGATCTCCCGGACCAGATCTCTCCCTGACCCGCTATCCCTGGAGTACCAACGTGTCCACCACCGACGACAGCATTGTCACCTGGCTCACCCAGGACGCCTACGCTCGCCTGTCGCGAGAGCTCGACGGGCTCGTCGCCAACCGTCCGGTGATGGCGAAGGAGATCAACGACCGCCGCGAGGAGGGTGACCTGCGCGAGAACGGCGGGTACCAGGCCGCACGCGAGGAGCAGGGCAAGCAGGAGGGCCGCATCCTGCAGTTGCAGCAACTGCTGCGCACGGCGAAGGTCGGCGAAGCGCCGGTCAGCGACGGGGTCGCGGGGCCCGGCATGGTGGTCGAGGTCCGTTTCGACGGCGACGACGAACTCGAGAGGTTCCTGATCGGTTCCCGCGAGGAGTCCGAGACCGCGGGCGTGCAGGTCTACTCGGCCGCGTCACCGCTGGGCAAGAAGCTCACTGGCGCCCGCGAGGGCGAAACGGTCGAGTACGAGACACCGACCGGCAAGACCGTGCGCGTCACGCTGGTCAGCGCGAAGGCCTTCTCCGCCTGAGCGCAGGCTCACTGCACGAGCGGCAGAACGCGGTGCGGCACCGGGTTGGACAGCGCGATCACCGTCGAGGTGCGCACGATCTGCGGGAATTCGGTCACCCGATTCAGGACGTCCTGCAGATCATCGTTGGACCGCGCCACCAGCCGGCAGAGCATGTCGCCCTGACCGGTGATGGTGTGGACCTCGAGTACCTCCGGGATGCCGCTCAGGTGCTCGAGCACCTGAGCGCCGAGGCCCTGCCGGATCTCCAGGGTGGCGAACGCGGTCACGCCGTAACCCAGCGCCTCGGGGTCGATGGTGGGCGCGAATGAGGCGATGATGCCGCGGGCGACCAGGCGGTCCAGGCGCGCTTGCACTGTGGCGCGGGCGACGCCGAGGCGCCGTGACATCTCCAGCACGCCGACGCGCGGCGCGTCGGCGAGCTCACGCAGCAGGCGGGCGTCCAGAGCATCGAGCCGAGAGTCGGGCACAGATTCAGATTGGCACGCCGGCCCGATCGACAGCGCACTGCAGCACGCCCGGGGCAGAACGTGGCGGGAACCCCGCGCGCGCCGTAGCGTCGAGGAAGTGACAGCGGCTCCCCCCATTTCCACGCTCGACGACCTCCGCGCGTCCGGGCATGTCCACCGCAGCGTCAAGACCGAGCTGCGCCACAACCTGATCGCCCGCCTGGCGGCGGGCGAGCCGTCATTGCCCGGCATCGTCGGGTTCGACGACACGGTCGTCCCCGAGGTCGAACGAGCGATCCTGGCGGGCCACGACATGGTCCTGCTCGGCGAACGCGGTCAGGGCAAGACCCGATTGATCCGCACGCTGGTCGGCCTGCTCGACGAGTGGACGCCCGTCATCGAGGGCTGCGAGATCAACGACCACCCCTACGAACCCTCGTGCTCACGCTGCATCGCCCTGATGGCCGACGAGGGGAACCTGCTGCCGGTCGTCTGGAAGCACCGCAGCGAGCGATACGGGGAGAAGCTCGCGACGCCGGACACGTCGGTCGGTGACCTGATCGGCGACGTCGACCCGATCAAGGTCGCGCAGGGCCGCACGCTCGGCGACCCGGAAACCATCCACTTCGGCCTCGTCCCGCGAACCAACCGCGGCATCGTCGCTGTCAACGAGCTGCCGGACCTGGCCGAGCGCATCCAGGTTGCGCTGTTGAATGTGCTGGAGGAACGCGACATCCAGGTGCGTGGCTACCAGTTGCGGATGCCGCTCGATCTGCTGCTCGTCGCCAGCGCGAACCCGGAGGACTACACGAACCGGGGCCGCATCATCACCCCGCTCAAGGACCGTTTCGGCGCCGAGGTCCGTACGCACTACCCGCTCGCGCTCATCGATGAGCTGACCCTGATTGCGCAGGAAGCCGCCGTGTTGTGGTCCGACACCGACTTCGCCGCACCTGTCGTCCCGACGCATCTGCTCGAGGTGATCGGACGCTTCGCACGCAACGTCCGGGACGCCCCGCAGGTTGACCAACGTTCGGGCGTGTCCGCTCGCTTCGCCATCGCCGCCGTCGAAACCGTGGCGGCGTCGGCGGTCCGCCGGGCGGCCGTCATCGGCGAGCCGATCGCGGTCGCGCGCATCGCCGACGTTCCCGCGGTGATCTCGGCCTCGCGCGGCAAGGTCGAGTTCGACGACGCCGACGAGGGACGCGAGTTCGAGGTTCTCGAGCACCTATTGCGACGCTCCATCGCCGAGACGTACCGCGCCCACCTGAGCGGGCTCGATTTGCGTCCGCTGCAGGAACGTTTCGATCAAGGCATGACGGTCGAGACGGGCGATGCGGTGGGCGCTGAGGATCTGCTGGCCCAGATCGGGCCGGTCCCGGTCCTCTCGGCCCTGCTAGAGCGCCTCGAGCCGGACGGCATCGGCGAGGGACCGGCAGCGATCGGCATCGCCGCGTCCGTGCTGGAGTTCGCGCTGGAGGGACTGCACCTGAACAAGCGGCTGGCGAAAGACTCCGACGGCGCACGGACGATCTATGGCAACTGAGCGAGGTCCTTACCGATTCGGCGCCTGGCACGGCGGTCCTGATCCACTTGCCCCGCCCTACGACGTCCGCGAAGCACTCGACGACATCGGCGACGACGTGCTGGCCGGCGCGTCGCCGCGCAGCGCGCTCAATCGCATGCTGCGCAGGGGTACCGACGGCCGGGACGGCCTGGACGCGCTGCGGCGGCAGGCCCGCGACCGGGCTCGGGAACTGCGCCGCAGCGGCCAGCTTGACGGAACCCTGCAACGCGCCAAGGAATTGCTCGAGCAAGCGCTCGAAGCCGAGCGCCGCGCGCTGTTCCCCGACCCCGACGACTCCGCCCGGATGGCCGAGGCCGAGCTCGACAACCTGCCCAGCGACACCGCTCGGGCGGTCCGTCAGCTCGCCGACTACCAATGGCGCTCGCCGGAGGCTCGGCAGGCGTACGAGCGGATCCAGCAGATGCTGCGCGAGGAGATCCTCGACGCACAGTTCGCCGGCATGCGCGAAGCGATGCAGAACGCATCGGCGCAGGATTTCGAGCGGGTCCGCGAAATGATGCGCGCGCTCAACGACATGCTTGATGCGGACGCCCGCGGCGAGCACACGCCCGAGGATTTCGCCGAGTTCATGAAACGGTTCGGCGACTTCTTCCCCGAGCAGCCGCAGAATCTCGACGAGCTCATCGACTCGCTGGCCCGTCGCGCCGCGGCCGCGCAGCGCCTGCTCGACTCGCTCTCGCCCGACCAGCGAAACGAGCTCGAATCGCTGATGCAGCAAGCGATGGGCAATTCGGGCCTGGCCGAAGAGATGAGCCGGCTGCAACAGGGTTTGCGGTCCGCGCGTCCCGATCTGCAGTGGGGCGGGCGCCAGCGGATGGACGGTGACACGCCACTGGGCCTGTCCGACGCAACGGGCGCGCTCGCCGAACTCGCCGATCTCGACCAGCTCGAGGATCTGCTGGGCCAGGACTATCCCGGCGCCAGCCTCGACGACATCGACGAGGAACTCATTGAACGCGCGCTCGGCCGCGCAGCCGTCGACGACATCTCGCAGCTGCGTCACATCGAGCGCGAACTGCGCCGCCAGGGCTACGTCGAGCGCGGCAGCGACGGGCTGAAACTCACCCCGCGGGCGCTGCGGCGCCTCGGATCGACGGCGCTGCGCCGCGTGTTCGACCTGCTCGACTCACGCGGTCGCGGCGGGCATGACATCCGCGACGCCGGTGCCGCCGGTGAGGTCACCGGCGGCAGCCGCGAATGGCGCTTCGGTGACGAACAGCCCCTCGACGTCGTCCGCACTGTCCGCAACGCCGTCGCTCGTACGAGCGCGGCAGGCACGCCGCTGCGCCTGGAGGCGGACGACTTCGAGGTCGTCGAGACCGAGCGGCGCTCGTCCGCGGCGGTCGCCCTGCTCGTCGACATGTCGTACTCGATGGAACTTCGCGGCACGTGGGGCGAGGCGAAGACCACCGCGCTCGCGCTGCACGCCTTGATCAGCGCCAAATTCCCGCAGGACGCCATCGAGATCATCGGCTTCAGCGACTACGCGCGCGTGCTGTCGACCAGCGCGCTCGTCGACCACGACTGGGACCGCGTGCAGGGCACCAACCTGCAACACGGGCTGATGCTGGCCCGTCGCCACCTGGACAAGCACCGATCGTCCGAACCGGTCATTTTGGTGATCACGGACGGTGAGCCGACGGCGCACCTGGCCCGCGACGGATTCGCCGATTTCGCCTGGCCGCCGACCCGCGAGACGATCGCGGCGACGCTCGCCGAGGTCGAGCGGTGCACGCGACGCGGCGCCACGATCAACGTGTTCATGCTCGACGACGACCCGCGGCTGGTGTCGTTCATGCAAGAGCTCGGCCGCCGCAACGGCGGCCGGGTGTTCCTGCCCAAGCCTGGCGCGCTGGGCGAGTACGTGGTCGCTGACTACCTGCGCGCTCGTAACGGACGCCGTCGCGCGGCAAGCTGAGCCGTCGTGCCCGCGCCCGAACCGGACTGCTGGTTGCACCCGGACGTCCAGGTCGGCGTCTCGATGATCGCCGGTCGCGGCTTGTTTGCGACCGCGCGCATTCCCGCGGGCACCGCGGTGTCGCGGCTCGGCGGGCGGCTGGTGTCCACGGCGCGACTGCACGCCCTGCTCGGCAATCCGGAGCACTACGTCGACAGCATCGTGGTGGACGAGGATCTGCATATCGTCCTGCCTCCGGACGCGGCGAACCGCTTCGCCAACCACAGCTGCGAACCAACCCTGGGGTGGACGGACGAGTTCACCCTGATCACGCTCGCCGACCTCGCCGCCGGGGACGAGTTGACCAGCGACTACGCAACGAGCACCGTCGACCCCGACTTCGTCCTCTACTGCCGCTGCGAGACCTATCGGTGCCGTCAGGTCATCGAGGGCACCGACTGGATGATCCCGCAGTTGCAATTGCGCTACGCCGGGCAATGGGTGCCCTATATCGAGCGACGCATCGCGGCGCTGCACTAGCCCCGGCGGCCTACCCCGCACTCCCGACGATCCGGCCGCAAAGCTCGTCGGTGCAGGGCGAGCGGCGATCATGCTTGCCCCGCGGTCGGTGTCGCACACGACTGCGATGATGGCTGCGTGTCCCCATTCGCTGTCGATCAACGCCTGTCGGGTACCCGCGCCAGATGTGCGCTCGCGTGAGCGCGAAGATCCGGTTCGCTCGCGCGCCGTCCGCAGCCGCGGTTCGCTCGACACTCGGTCACCGATCGGTCCTGCTGGCGGCCGAGCCGGTCCGCGCATCGACGGAGCTCGCGGGCCTAGCTTTGCTCAGCACAGTGCTCGCGTGGCAGCCGCGCGGTGACGGTCACGCTGTGCTGGTGATCCCTGGGTTCCTCGCCGGCGATCGCAGCACCGTCCCGCTACGCCGGTGCCTGCGGCTGCTCGGCTACTCCGCGCACGGTTGGGCGCAGGGTGTGAATCGCGGCCCGACCGTCGGCTCAGTGGCCAGCTTGCGGCGTCGACTCACTGAGCTGTCGGCAAGCTCCGGAGGGCCGGTCAGTGTGATCGGGTGGAGCCTGGGTGGCCTCTACGCCTACGAGCTCGCCGCCCGTAATCCGGCCAACGTGCGGCAGGTCATCACGCTCGGCAGCCCGGCCCGGGGGCGCCCGCGACTGGTGCAGGCCGCATCGCGTGCCGCCGACGTGGTCAGTAGCCACGCAGCCGCCGCGCCGGCACTACCCCGACCGTGGCGCGAGCCGGGCTCGCTGCGGGTCCCGATCACCGCGATCTACTCCCGCAGCGACGGCATCGTCGCATGGCAGTCGTGTCTCATGGCCGCGGGGCCACGGCGCCAGAATATCGCCGTGCACGGCAGCCACTTGGGCCTCGGCCACAATCCCGCGGTCGTCCACGTCATTGCTGATCGTCTCGCCCAGCCGGCTGGACGGTGGCGACAGTTTCGTCCCCGACCGCTGTTGCGCCACTTTTACCCTTCCTGACTGGCGAACTCAGGACGGCGCGTCCAGATCGATCCGTCGGTTCCGTCGCGAAAGGCGCACGCCGCGCAGGCTCGAGTGTCGCGCTAGCCTCGACCCATGTCCGACCGGCTGCCGCGCTATGCCTATCTCGGTCCGGCCGGGACGTTCACCGAGACAGCCCTGCGTGCGGTCGCCACGGCGGACGCCGCCGAGTACCTGCCCTGTCCGGACGTCATAGCTGCGATCGAGGCGGTTCGCATGGGCGCCGCGGACTTCGCGGTCGTGGCCATCGAGAACTCGGTCGAGGGCGGGGTGACGGCCGTCCTCGACACGCTGGCATCGGGCACGCCGCTGGTAATGGTGCGCGAGGTGCTGGTGCCGGTGTCGTTCAGCCTCGCGGGCCGTGCGGGTACCACGCTGACGAACGTGCGCCGCATCGCTGCGCATCCGCACGCGTGGGCGCAATGCCGTCGCTGGCTGGCAACCCACCTCCCCGATGCCGAGCACGTCGCGTCGGCCTCGAACACAGCGCCGGCAGCAACCCTCGCTGACCCCGCCGCGAAACCGGACTTCGACGCGGCGCTCGTCCCGCCGCGCGCCGTACCGGCATACGGTCTGGTTACCCTCGCCGAACACGTCGCCGACAACGCCGCCGCCGTGACCCGCTTCGTCGTCGTCGGAAACCCGGGCACCGTCCCGACCCGCACTGGTGCCGACAAGACCTCCCTGGTCGTGCACCTGCCGACCGATCGGGCCGGTGCACTGCTGGAGATGCTCGAGCAGTTCGCGACCCGCGGCGTGAACCTTTCGCGTATCGAGTCACGCCCCATCGGCGACACCCTGGGCAGGTACTCGTTCTCGATCGACGCCGAGGGACATATCGACGACGATCGGATGGCAGAGGCGCTGATGGGATTGCACCGCGTGTGCCCGGTCGTGCGCTTTCTTGGTTCCTACCCGAAGGCCGACGCGAGCGCTAACGAGGTCGATGTCGGCATGTCCGATCCGGATTTCGAGGCTGCCCGCGCTTGGGTAGCAGGCCTGCGTTCCGGTGCTGTATGACGCTCGAATCCGAACCCTGGCTTGGGATTAAATGTGTCAGCGCGCGCTGTGATTGGCTCGCCACGTCCCGGGTGCGGAGCCGTAGGCGCGCTTGAAGGCACGGCTGAAGGCCTCTTCCGCGTCGTAGCCAACTCGATGCGCCACCCCGACAATGGTGAGATCTGTGGATGCGAGCAGATCCTGGGCGAGATGCATGCGCCAATCGGTGAGATAACGAATCGGGGATCGCCCGAGTACTTGGCGAAAGCGGTTGTCGAGCAGCGAGCGGGAAACGGCTGTCGCACTCGCGAGCGCAGCCACGGTCCATTTCGCTTCGGGCGTGCCGTGCAGCAACGCAATCGCCTGAGACAGCAGCGGATCGTTCAATGCGGCCACCCAGCCTCTCTCGAACGCGGGCGCGGTTGCCAGGTGGATGCGCAATACCTCGACCAGCAGCATCTCGGGAAGGCGGGTTGTCGGCAGGCCGAGGACGGGGGCGGTACTCGACGTCTGCTGTAGGGCGAACGCGATATTCGCCTGCACCCACTCGGCCGCGGTGCCCGCCGGCGGGTGCACCACGAACACGGGCGGGAAGACTCGCAGTTGCGGGTCGAAGAGCGGGTCGCTGCTGGAAAGGTAGCCGCAGACAACGTCGGTCAACTGCCCGCCTGCTCCATGCCGCAGCACCGGCATCCGAGGCCAGGGCGGACGCTGCAGGAAAGTCTCGATCGACGCCAACTCCACGTCCGCCACGCCGCCCATTCGGTGCTGATCGCCATAGGGCAGGACGATCACGTCGCCGGCCGAAGCCCAGTGCCGGTCGCCGCCGCTGACTGCAACCCAGCATCTTCCTGACGCCACGACTTGGAACAGCACCACCCGATCGGTACCCGGCCGGAGCATCTCGGCAGTGACCTTGCCGGACAGCGATTCGTACGCCCATGGCTCGCGGTATTCGGCTCGCAGGAAGATCGCGCCCTGCAAACGCAACCGCTCCAGTGCCGCCTTCAGGTGCGCCGACGGCTCCGGTACGACCGCACTGGCTTCTGAGTCAGGTTCGTCGGTGTCGTAGTCATTCCGTGCGCGTGCGCCAGCCATGAGACTCAGTCTGTCAGCAAAACCGAACGGCCCGAGGGCCTAGAAAGGACAGACAATGCCTCTGTTCATGGACGTACACACGATGGATGGCACCGTTGGCCTCAACGATGTCGCCGAAGCCCACCAGGCTGACCTGCGAGTGCAGGGGAAGCACGCGGTCAACTACAAGCAGTACTGGGTGGATGAGAAGAACGGCAAGATCTTCTGCCTGGTCGAGGCCCCGTCCTCAGACGTCGCCGCCGAAGTGCACCGCGAGGCGCACGGCCTTGTCGCCGACGAGATCTACCCAGTGAGCGAAGGCGCCTGATCGGCGCGCTACTCACGGGCCGCCACCATCGGCCGCGATGACAAACCCTTGTCGTCGCGGCCGATGCTTGCGCCCAGGTGGCATCGAGAGCGCGGCACCAGGCGCGCAGTGCTCCTAGGACGTTGCGCGTCCGGTCGGACGCGAGGCGGCTCGCTCTGTGATCAGCGCGGAGACCGAGCTCGGCGGTGACCAGTTGTACCGGATCGCGCTGCCATTGGTGACCAGTCCCGGGCACCCGAGCGTTGCGGTGACGACGGGCAGCCGTTTACCGGCCGCGGTGACTGCGAAGATCACGAACGCCGGCGGATCGTTGCCAGTCGTCGAATTTGGGCAGAGCCGCGTACCGCGCGAAGCAGGGGCGCGCTCGACGCTGGCGGCCAACTCAGTTGCCTGGGTTGCGTCGAGTACCTGCGAATCACCGCCCGTGCCGTTCAGGTACGCACACACCTTCGCGGCTGCGATCGGGGCGGCGAACAACGCACCACCGCCGCCGAATGTTGCCGTCGCGCCACCGCCCGGTCGCAACAGCCGAGGCAGTTGCGCCGGACAGCGGATTGCTGTGGCCGCCGAGTCCGAACCACCTGCGGCAGCGGGCGGCTGAGCCGATCGGTCGGACGTCGCGCTGAAGCTAGGGACGGATCTTTCACCGGACGAGGCCGTCGTCGAGTTGTGGTCGCCGCGCCCGAGCAATGCTGCGCCACCGGCGACGCCGGCCACGACGATCACTGCGCCGGCGATGGCGCTCAGGCGCTGCCGGCGAGCGTGCCGCACGCGCAGGGCACTGGCCACCACGGCATCGACGTCCACCCGGTTGCCCTCACCGTCGCGCAGGGCGGCGCGCAGTTGCGCCTCGTTCGGACTCATGACGCTCCCCCGACTCCCGCCTCGACACGCAACCGTGCCAAGGCGCGCGCGCAGGTACTCTTCACGGTGCCGACGGGCATGGCGAGCATCGCGGCCACGTCGCGCTCGGACATGTCGCAGTAGTAGCGAAGCACCACGACAGCGCGCTCGCGTGAGCTCAACTCGGTAAGCAATCGGCGCAGTTCATCACGCTCATCAGCGGCCGATGCCACGTCGGCAGACGCTGCTTCGGGCATCGTCTCGGTCGGGCGCTCACCCCACCAACGGCGGCGGGTCGAGTCGATGTGCGCGGTCACCAGCGCGCGACGGGCGTACGCGAGCGGCGTGTCGATGCGGTCCCATTTCAGGTAGACCTTGGTCAGTACGGTCTGCACGAGATCCTCGCCTCGATGGTGATCGCCGGTCAGGAGGCGGGCAGCGTGGAGCAGCGTTGCGCCATTCGCCTCGGCGAAGACGCGGAAGCCTGCTTCATCTCGCACGCTCAAACCTCCTGCCCCTCAAGACGAGGTGGACGGGCGGACGAGTTCTCGCCACATCATCAGGTGCGGCAGCCCGGTCTCACGCGCGATGTACATCTCGCCCGTTGGACTGAATCCGTTGCGCGCGTAGAAAGCGATGGCGCCTTGTCTGGCCTCGCACCAGACCAGCCGAGCACCGCGGGCGGCGAGGTCGTCGGCCACCGCGGCGAGCATCCGGGCACCTACCCCGCGTCCACGCGCAAACTCCGCCGTAGCCATCCCGCGCAACTGCCACGCGGGCAGTTTCTCGGCAAACACGGGGAACGGCCGCTCGAACAGCACGCATGCGCACAGCAGTGCACCTCCGTTGTCGTCTACAGCGCCGCCGTCATATAAAGCGCCGTCGTCATATAAAGCAAAGTCGTCATATAAAGCAAAGTGCCGCGCGGCAGGATCGTCGTCACCGTGCATCACGCTGCCGACCGGCCAGCTCGGGCGCAGAACCGCGCGGCGCAGTTCGCTGGTGGCACGTCCGTCAACGATGCCGACACGCACGCTCAACCGCCTGGGCGATACACCATCAGGAACACGATCCCGGCGAAGATCAAGCCCACAATTCCGCCTGGCGCGGCCACCCGCGCCGTCATGGCCACTACCGACTCCTGCTTGCCGATCAGCGCGCTGGCCTTGTCCAGCGCAGGGACGACAGCGAGCAGCGCAACGGCAACCGCAACGAGCCACAGCAGCACGGAGAGCCAGATCCACGTATCGCCGAACTGCGCCACCTTCTCGCCCTTCTTGTCCGGCGAGTCCAGCGACATCATCGCGGATCCGACGAGGACAACGAGGACCGAGGCGTAGCTGTAGATGCGCACCGTACGCGCTGACGAGGCGGTCGCGGCACCGTCGCCGGTGCGGATCCCACGCGCGGCCGTCGTCGCCGCGTGCACCAACGGCCCGACGGCGAAGATCGCAAACAGCACATGCAGCGACAGCAGTAGATTGAACACCCACCGAGGCTATCCGCTGGCGGACGCTACAACCCGCGCAAACGCCGAGGCCCGGTGTCGGCGCGCGCGGTGGCGGGCGCTATCCGCGCCGAGAGCTCGGCCACGTACGCACCGATGGGCGCGGCGTTGACGCGCAGCATGCATCCGGCCAGTTCGGGCAACGCCTCCGCGAGCGCTGACAAGCGCAGCGCAAGATCCTCCAGCGCACTCAGATCGGACGGCGTGACGCCGGAGTAGCCCTGCAGCAACGGGGCGGCGCGCGGCGCCCGGATGAGCTCTGCGGCGTCGCTCATCGTCAACGGCACTGCAGCGTAGGCCCGGTCACCGAGCAGTTCGGTCGCCACGCCTGCGATGCCGAAGCAGGTCAGCGCGCCGAAGGACGGATCGTCGTGCACCGCGAGCACGACCTCTACCGCGTCCGGTGGCGTCTCGCTCGACAGCTCGATCCCGACCGTGGCAAGCAACCGAGCGGCATCCGCAGGGGCAAGGTCACGCACGTCGGACGCCAGGAGTGCCTCGACGAGCGACCGCGCGGTGGCGAGCTGCATCCCCGCCAGATCCGGGAGGGCACCGACCGGACGCCGTCGCCAGGCCGCGTAGCGAACCGCACATGCCAGCGAGCGCACCGCGCGCTCCGGCGACGTGTAGGACGGCACCGACCCGCGCGGCGGCGCGGAGTCGCCGACACCGGCCAACGCGGCCGGGACGCCCTGCAACCCGAGGAAGGTCGATAGCACCGGCTTGGTAGCGGTGGCCCCCACTGTCCGCAACGCCAGGGCGTACCCGTCGGTCGCGGCGATCTGCAACGGCGGGACGAAGACGACGACGACCGCGTCGACCGCGTCGTCGTCGAGGGCTACGCGTAGCGCTTGCTCGAAGACGGCGGCGGTGGCATCCGCCCCGACGTCGTCCAGCCGCTGCAGGTGCAGCCCTTCCGACGCGCACGCGTTCGTCACGAGCACGCCGAGCGCGGTCGAGTTGCCGACCACGGCGATGCGATCCCCTGGCGGCAACGGTTGCGACGTGAGCAGTAGCGCAACGTCGAACATGTCTCCGACGGTGTCCACGCGGATCACCCCGGAGCGCTCGAACAGCGCACGCGCCGATTCCTCGGGCAGGTGCACGGACGTCGACTCGAGGCCGTGCACCACCGTCCCGGCGCCACTGTTGACGGCGATGATGGGCTTGCGCCGGCCGAGGCGCCGGGCCAGGCGGGCGAACTTGCGTGGGTTGCCGAACGACTCCAGATACATCAGCACGACGTCGGTCTGCTCGTCAGTTTCCCAGTACTGCAGCAGGTCGTTACCGGAGACGTCAGCGCGGTTGCCGGCGGACACGAAGCTCGACACGCCCAGGCCACGCCGGGCCGCCTCGCCGAGCACGGTCACGCCGAGCGCGCCGGACTGGCAAAAGAACCCGACCCGCCCGCGCAGCGGCGGCAGCGGCGCCAACGACGCGTTCAACCGGACGTCGGGATCGGTGTTGACGACGCCGAGGCAATTCGGTCCGACGACCCGCATTCCGTTCGCGCGCGCCTCGGTGACGAGCGCGCGCTGTGCGTCCCGGCCGGCGACTCGCTCGGCTTCGTTGCCGCGCTCGCCGAATCCCCCGCTGGTCACGATCAGCCCACGTACCCGGCGCGCGGCGCACTCGGCCACGACACCGGGCACACAGACGGCGGGAACCGCGATGACGACGAGATCGACATCGACCGGGATTTCGAGCAAGGACCGGTAGGCCGGCACGCCACCGACATGCGTCGCGTCCGGGTTGACGGGGAACAGCGTGCCGTTGAAGCCCATCCGCAACAGGTTGGCGAAGAGCGCATTACCCACCTTGCCGGGGTCATTGCTCGCCCCGACGACCGCGATCGAGCTCGGGCACAGCAGCCGCTGGATCGAGCGGGCCTCGGCACGTTGTTCACGCTCGCGCGTGACCTGTTCGGTGTGCGTCGTCTCGTCCACGGCGAATTCCAGGGTCACCTCGCCGTAGTCGAGCTGGCGGGTCACCTCGTAACCGGCATCGCGGAACACCCGCATCATCGCGGTGTTCTCGGCCAGCACGACGGCCGTGAAGCGCCGCACGCCCGACTCCCGCGCCGCCGCGGCAAGGTGCTCAAGCAGCACCGACCCGATGCCGCGGCCCTGGTGGACGTCGGCGACCACGAACGCGACCTCCGCCTCGTCTGTTCCAGGAGCACGTTCATAACGGCCCACCGCGATGATCTGCGCGCCGAGTTCGCCCACCAGCGCGACGCGATCATGGTGGTCGACATGGGTGAACCGGAACAGATCCCGGGCCGGAATGCGCGGGTAGGCGGAGAAGTAGCGCAGGTAGCGGGTGCGTTGCGACAGGGTCGCGTGAAACGCGACCAACGCGTCGGCGTCGCTCGGTAGCAGCGACCGCAGGTGCACGGTGCCGCCGTCGGCCACGACAACGTCGGCTTCGCGATGCGGCGGGGGGACCGGGTCGATGGGCGGGACGAGAACGAGGGCGTCGGCGTCGAGCGCGACGGGCGCTGCGAGTTCGACGGGGACGTCGACCTCGACCGGGTCGACGGAGTCAGTCACGCGGATCGGCGGGGTCGAGGCCGAGCAGCGGGAACGCGGCGTTGCGGGTGGCGCCGATCGCACGATCGAGCCAGGTGTCCCCGCCGGGCAGCCACTGCGTCGCGTACGGCTCGCTCCCCTCGCCCATGCTTGTCGGCAGTTCCCCCTTCGCGCCGCGTCCGCGCACATAATCGGCCCACTCCCGGGGTACCGGAGTCGCCGGATCAAGGGGCACCCCGGACACCTCCGCGAGCAGGTGCGTCCAGATCCGCGGCACGCAGCGCACGATGCCGTATCCGCCGCCGCCGAGCGCGATCCACTTCCCACCGCTCACCTCGTGCGCGAGCGTGTGCAGCAGCGTTATCGCGGCCCGCTGACCGTCCACGGACAGTTCGAGGTTGGCGAGCGGATCCTCGCGGTGCGTGTCGCAACCGCACTGAGTCACGAGCACATCCGGGGCGAAGGCGCGCAGCGCACCCGGAACGACCGCACGAAATGCCCGCAACCAGCCCTCGTCCTTCGTGCCTGGGGGCAGCGCGACATTCACCGACGTGCCCTCGGCCGCACCGACGCCGAGCTCACTCGGCATGCCCGTGCCGGGAAACAACGTGCGCGGATCCTGGTGCAGGCTGATCGTGAGCACGCGCGGGTCGTCGTAGAACGCCGCTTGCACACCGTCGCCGTGATGGGCGTCGATATCGACGTAGGCGACCTTCTTCGCGCCGTCCTCCAGCAACGTGCGGATCGCGAGCACGATGTCGTTGAAGACGCAGAAACCGCTGGCGTAGCCGCGCATCGCGTGATGCAATCCCCCGGCGATGTTCACCGCATGCTCGACACGTCCGTCCCACACCTGCTGGGCAGCGAGCAGCGACCCACCGGAGTACAGCGCCGCAGCGTGATACATCCCCGGAAACACCGGATCGTCGTCGGTGCCGAGCCCGAAGCCGACGAAGGACGGGTCGTCACTGGCCTCGAGCACCGCCGCGAGGTAGTCGGCGTCGTGCACCTTCAGCAACTGCGTCTCGTCGGCCGGTTCGGGTGCCACCAGCTCCAGCTGATCCAGGACGCCGACCAGCCGCGCCAGCCGCATGGTCAGATCCAGCCGGACCGGACTGAGCGGATGCTCGCCGAAGTCGTATTCGAGGTATCGCTCGTCCCAGATAGCGACCGCGTTGCACGCCATAGCTAGACCGTAACCCTCCAAACCCACTCGGAGCGGGCCGATACATTCGACCGATGCAGCAGCCGCGGTTCCCGTTGCGCACCCAACGCCTGTTGTTGCGCCCGCTCGAGGCCGGTGACACCGACGCGGTGCACGCCTACCAATCGCGTGCCGACGTGTGCCGCTACATCCCCTACGAGCCGCGTACCCGCGAGCAGGTTGCGCAATGGATCGGCTCCGACCGGGTCCGGACCGTCGTCGACACCCCCGGCCAGGCGTGGCTGCTCGCCGTCATCGTCGCCGCGTCGGGGGTTCTGGTCGGCGACGTGATGCTGCAGTGGACGAGCCGCGAGCACGGCAGCGGCGAGCTCGGCTACGTGTTCGACCCGAGCCACCATGGGTCGGGCTACGCCACCGAGGCGGCCGGCGCGCTGCTGCGGCTGGGCTTCGAGGGGCTCGACCTGCACCGGATCGTGGCGCGGGTGGACGCCGGTAACGGCGCGTCGGCGGCAGTGCTGCGCAGGCTCGGCATGCGACAGGAAGCACATCTCGTCCAGAACGAGTGGTTCAAGGGCGGCTGGAGCGACGAATTCGACTTCGCGCTGCTCGCCGACGAATGGCGTGCCCGGTGAAATCTCGGGTCAGGACAGCGCCGATTCCAGATCGGCGAGCAAGTCCGCTGCGTCCTCGATGCCCACCGACAGCCGCACCAGATCGGGCGACACCTCGAGCGGCGAGCCGGTCACGCTGGTGTGCGTCATCCGCGCCGGGTTCTCGATCAGCGACTCGACACCGCCCAGCGACTCGGCCAGCGTGAACAGACGCACCCGCTCGCACACCTGCAACGCTGCCTCCGCGCCGCCGCGCAGGGTAAAGGACACCATTCCGCCGTATCGGCGCATCTGGCGAGCGGCAATGTCGTGGCCGGGATGCCCCGACAGGCCCGGGTACAGCACGCGGCGCACGGCTGGGTGCCCGGCGAGATAGCCGACGATGCGCTCGGCATTCGCGCAGTGCCGGTCCATGCGCACGCCGAGAGTCTTGATACCGCGCAGCACCAGCCATGCGTCGAACGGACCGGCGATCGCGCCGATCGCGTTCTGGTGGAAGCGCAACTGCTCACCCAGGTCCTTGTCCGCGGTGATCAAGGCGCCGCCCACGACATCGGAGTGCCCGCCGAGATATTTCGTCGTCGAGTGCACGACGGCGTCGGCACCCAGCGGCAGGGGCTGCTGCAGATACGGCGAGGCGAACGTGTTGTCGACGACGAGCAAGGCCCCGGCGGCGTGCGCAACGTCGGCGAGCACGGCGATGTCGGCGACGCTGAGCAGCGGGTTGGTCGGCGTCTCACACCAGAGCACCTTGGTCCGGGGACGCACGGCGGCCCGCACCGCGTCGATGTCGTTCAGGTCGACGGGCGTGTACTCCAGGCCCCAGTTCGACAGCACCCGCGCGATCAGCCGGAACGTGCCGCCGTAGGCGTCAGTGGGCAATATCACGTGGTCCCCCGGGCGGCACACGACGCGCAGCAGCGCGTCCTCGGCCGCCAACCCGCTGGCGAAAGCCAGGCCGGTGCTGCCACCTTCCAGCGCTGCCAGCGCTTGTTCCAGCGCGGTGCGCGTCGGGTTGGCGCTGCGGCTGTACTCGTAGCCGCCGCGCAGCCCGCCGACGCCGTCCTGCTTGTAAGTGGACGTCGCATAAATCGGGACGGCCACCGAGCCGGTAACCGAATCAGGTTCCTGCCCGGCGTGGATGGCAAGGGTGTCAAAGCCCGGTACGCGCTCGGTCACGAAGCCGACGGTACGTGACGAGCGCCGCAGTCGGCGTGCCGATTGGCGCGGCGCGCCGCCGGTTTGGCACGCTGATCGGATGACGGTCCGAGCGAGCACCACGCGGCTCGGCTCGACCGCGCGGCGAGCGGCCGTCGGCGCAGCCCTGTTGGTGAGCGCCGTCGCTCTGAGCGGCTGTGGCGCGGCGAGCGACAGCTCAGCGTCGCCGACTGCGACTTCGACGCCCACCGTCCGCGCCACGCCCAGCACGTCGTCGGCGCCGCGCACGTCGTCGGCGGCACCGAAGCCGACGGCAGCGCAGGTCCGCGGGCGAGTCGAGGCGAAGGTCCGGCGGATTCTCGCTGCCCATCAGTCCGGCTCGATCTCGGTCGCCGCGCTCAACACGATGAGCGGCAGGCGCTACTCGGCGGGCGCGACCTCGGGTATGTGGACGGCCAGTGCCTACAAGCTGTATGTGCTCGAAGCGCTGCTGTTGAATCAGGGATCGCTTTCCGACAATCAGGTCGGGCAGGCTACCACCGCGATCGAGAACAGCGATAACGTCGCCGGGTACTCGCTCTATCTCGCAGCGGGCGGCAACAGCGGGCTGAGTTCCGCCGCGGCCCACTTCGGCATGACGCACACCGTGCCTGGCAACAGTGACCCGACGTTCACCCGGACGAGCGCGCGGGACTGCCTGACGCTGCTGAGCAACCTGATCCGGCGCAACGGCCCGTTCCGCGCCGACACCCGCTCGTTCGTCCTCGACCTGATGCGCAATGTGGAGGCAGATCAGCGCTGGGGCGTGGGCGTGACCGCCGACCGGGGCAGCACGTTCTACAACAAGAACGGGTGGCTCTCGGTCGACAACGGCAACGGAGCGGACGAGTCCGACGACGGGCTGTGGATCACCACCAGCATCGGCATAGTGACGGTGAAGGGGCAGCGGGTGCTGATGGCCGTCCTGACCCAGCACAACCGCTCATTCGACGCCGGCGTGGCGCTCGTCCAGCAGTTGGCCCGCGCCATCACGCCGGCAGTCGCAAGGATTTAGCCGCAGGCCGGCTCCTCAGTCGCCATGATCCTCGGTCGACCCTCAGCCAAATAGGGACGGGTCGCCGGCCCCGATCCGAACGACCTCAGGGAATCCCCCGGAGAAGTCGACGACGGTCGTCGGCTCGGTGCCACACTCGCCTGAGTCGATGACCGCGTCGATCTCGTGGTCGAAGCGCTCCTTGATGGTCCAGCCGTCGGTCATCGGCTCGTCCTCGCCGGGCAGCAACAGGGTGCTCGACACCACCGGCTTACCCAGCTCACGCAGGAGCGCTCGGACGACGGGGTGATTGGGGATGCGCACACCGACGGTGCGCTTGCGTGGATGGGCGAGCCGCCTGGGCACCTCGCGCGTCGCGGCGAGGATGAACGTGTACGCCCCCGGCGTGGCCGCCTTGATACTGCGGAACGCGGCGTTGCTCAGCTGGACGAACTCCCCCAGTTGCGCGAAGTCCGAGCACACCAGCGTGAAGTGGTGGCGGTCATCGAGGCGGCGGATCCGGCGGATTCGATCGGCACCGGTGCGGCTGTCCAGCTCGAAACCCAGCGCGTAACACGAATCGGTCGGATAGGCGATCAATGCGTCGTCGTGCAGCATGGCGACGGCTTGGGCCACGCTGTGCGGCTGCGGATTGCGGGGGTGCACGTCGAAATAGCGCGCCATTTGGTGACCCGTCCTCCTGTCAATTCGTACGTGCGGTTTCACCAGCTTAGAAGCGGTGGGTGTCGATCTGGCGCAAGCCTTGCAATGGCGTTGGTCGGGTAACGTGCGGTGCCGGACACCGGCACAGGAAGAGGTCTTTCGTTGACGACAGTTCCCCGACGTAGCCAGGTCGTCATCATCGGCGGCGGCGTCATCGGATGCAGCATCGCCTATCACCTCGCGCAGCGCGGACTCACTGACGTCACGCTTGTCGAGCGGCGGCAGCTGACCGACGGCAGCACTTGGCACGCCGCCGGGCTCGTCGGCCAACTTCGTGCGTCCAGCAGCCTGACCATGTTGATGCAGCAGAGCGTCCGCACGTACCAGACCCTCGAGCAGCACACCGGCTACGCGACCGGATGGCGTGGCGTCGGCAGCATCCGCGTCGCGTCCAGTCCAGATCGCTGGGAGGAGATTCGCCGCCTGGCCACGACCGGCAAGAGCTTCGGGTTCGACGTGCACCTCGTGTCGCCTCAGGAAGCCAAGGACCTGTTCCCGCTGCTGAATACCGACGGCGTCTACGGCGCGACCTACATCCCCACCGACGGCTACATCGACCCGAACCAGCTGACGCACTCCTTCGCCACCGGGGCCCGCGCCGGTGGCGTTCGGATCATCCAGAACGCTCGGGTGGAGTCGATTGAACGCGTGGGGCGGCGGATCGCCGCCGTCGTCACCGACCAGGGTCGCATCGAGTGCGACACACTGGTCAACGCCACCGGCATGTGGGGCACCGAGACCGCTCGGCTGGCCGGGGTCGATCTTGCCGTGAATGCCGTCGAGCACCAGTACGTCGTCACCGAGAAGTCCGACGAGGTCCCTCGGGATCTGCCGACCTTGCGCGATCCCGACGCTCGCTTCTATCTCAAGCCGGAGGCGAGCGGCCTGGTCATCGGCGGCTGGGAGGAGGGCACCCGCGCACCCTGGCGGCGCATTCCGCTCGACCTCGGGCCGGAACTGTTCCACCCCAACCACGACCGCTTCGAACCGATCGCGGAGGGCTGCGCCAACCGGATTCCGCTGTTCGGCGAGCTCGGCATCCAGACCTGGGTCAACGGACCGATCCCGTTCTCGCCCGATGCCGAACCGCTCATGGGCGTCACCGAAGATCTCGACAACCTGTTTCACTGTTGCGGGTTCTCCGCAGGCATCGCCGCCGCCGGCGGCGCCGGCTGGGCCCTCGCGAACTGGATCGTCGATGGCGATCCCGGTCTGGACCTCTGGGCGTTCGACGTCCGACGCTTCGGCCGGGCGCACAACGTGCCGTCCTATCTGGAGCAGCGCTCGACCGATTCCTACGGCAACTACTATTCGATCGCGTACCCTAATCGTGAACTGGCCCACCCGCGTGGGCAGCGGGTCAGCAACATCTATTCGCAGCTCAAGAGCCGCGGCGCGGTGTTCGGGTCGAAGTTCGGATGGGAACGAGCGAACTGGTTCGGCGACGGACAGACCCCGGACACCCCGACATGGGGCCGCGGCGACGCCTTCCGGTTCATCGCTGCCGAGCACGCCGCGGTCCGCGAAGGCGTGGGGCTCGTCGACCAGAGCAGCTTCACCAAGTACGAGATCTTCGGGCCGGGCGCGCTGGCGTTACTGCAGACGGTCGCCGGCGCAGATATGGACGTCACTCTCGGCCGCATCGTCTACACCCAGCTGCTCAACGTCCGTGGCGGCATCGAGGCGGACGTGACGATCACTCGGCTTGGCGAGAACGAGTTCTACTTTGTCACCGGGAGCGGATTCGGCCGCCACGACCTCACCTTCCTGCTCCAGCACGCACCAGCTGACGGCTCGGTTTACATCCGCGACGTCAGCTCCGCCTACGGCGTTCTGAACCTGTGCGGCCCACGGTCCCGGGAGATCGCTACCAAGCTCAGCTGGACGGACCTGAGCAACGACGCGTTCCCCTATATGAGCGCTCGACAGATCGATCTCGGGTTCGCCCCGGCGCGCGCTCTGCGCGCCACGTACGTCGGCGAACTCGGCTGGGAGTTCCACGTCCCCACTGAGTACATGGCTGGCCTTTACGAGCAGTTGCTCGAGGCGGGCGAGGAGTTCGGAATTCGAAACGTCGGCTACCGAAGCGTCGAGTCGCTTCGTCTGGAGAAGCAATTCCTGGCCTGGGCGGTCGACATTCGCGCCGACACCAACCCCTACGAAGCCGGCCTGAGCTTCGCCGTTCGCCCCGACAAACCCGAGCTGCTCGCGGGACCCGTGCTCCGCCGCATGCGCGAGGAAGGCGTGAGCCGCAAGCTGTGCTGGTTCTCCACCGAGCCTGAGGCGATCATGCACGGCGGCGAGTTGCTCACCCATGACAGCCACGAGCTGGCAGCCACCGTACGCAGCGCGGGATTCGGGCACACCGTCGCCCGTACCATCTTCTCGGCGTACGTGCCGATCGAGTTGGCGTCGGAGAAGGATTTCGTCGTGGACGTGGCGACGCGACGGTTTCCTGCGCGGCGCGAAAGCGGGCCGATGTATGACCCTAAGGGCCTCAAGGTGCGATCGTGAGCGAGGCTGTCGGAGCGAATCACGAGGTGCGCGACGAGGTGCTCGACACCTTTGACATCTTTCACGGCAAGCCACGATCGATCGAGGTGCTCGAAGGCGGCCTGACCAACCGCAACTTCAAGGTCACCACGCCCGATGACTGCTATGTCGTGCGAGTATCCCCGCAGGACACGAGCGCTCTGGCGATCGACCGCGACGGCGAGTACCACAACTCGGTGCGAGCGGCCGACGTCGGTGTCGGTGCGCCGGTGATCAGCTACGCCCCCGAGCACCACATCCTCATCGTGCGCTTCGTCCACGGCACGACGTTCACCAACGACAGCTTCGCCATCGAGGGCAACATCGAACGCGTCGCCCAGGCGGTGCGCACGCTGCACTCGGCGGAGCGCTTCGACAACGAGTTCGACATGTTCGCTATCCAGCAGAACTACCTGTCGATCGTGCAGCGCGACGGCTACCACGTACCGGCGGGGTACCTGGAGTTCGCACCCCACATCGCACGCATCGCCGACGCCATGTCCACTGACCCGACGCCGCTCGTCCCGTGCAACAACGATCTGCTCGCCGGGAACTTCATCGACGACCGCTCCCGCATCTGGCTCATCGACTACGAGTACTCCGGCAACAATGACCCCTGCTTCGAACTCGGCAACATCTGGAGCGAGTGCGGGCTCAGTTGCGAGCAGCTCGAGCAGTTGGTCACCTGCTATTACAACGAACGGCTCCCGCACAAGATCGCGCGCGCCGAACTGCAGGGCATCGTCGCCAAGTACGGCTGGACCCTGTGGGCCTCGATCCAACAGGCGATCAGCCCGCTCGACTTCGACTTCGGGACGTGGGGAATGCAGCGCTACGACGCCGCGGCCTCGCTGCTGAGCAGCCGCCGATTCGAACGCCTCCTTGCCCAGTTACGCCGCGAGGTCTGACATGACGCAAGCGCTGCCCACACGCGCGCGGGTGGTGATTATCGGCGGCGGCATCATCGGTGCCAGTGTCGCCTATCACCTCACCAAGCTCGGATACACCGATCTGGTGCTCGTCGAACAGGGCCGTCTTTCCAGCGGAACGACGTGGCATGCCGCCGGGCTCGTGGGGCAGCTGCGCTCCAGTGAAAGTGGCACTCGCCTCGTCCAGTATTCGGCCAAGCTCTACAGCGAATTGGCGGACGAGACCGGGTTGGGCACGGGTTTCAAGCGGTGCGGCGGGGTTACCGTGGCACGCACGCCCGACCGCATGATCCAGCTACAGCGCACCGCGGCGACTGCAGAAGCGTTCGAGCTCGAGTGCGAGTTGATTTCGCCCGCCCGCGCCAAGGAGATCTATCCAATTCTGGAGACCGAGGATTTGCTCGGCGCAATCTGGCTACCCGGGGACGGCACGGCCAACCCCACCGACGTCACCAACTCTCTCGCCAAGGGCGCTCGCGATCGGGGTGCGCTCATCCGGCAGGGGGTGCGTGTCATCGGCGTCAGTCAACGTGACGGCGTGGTCACCGGCGTCCGAACCGACCAGGGCGACATCGAGGCCGAGATCGTCGTCAATTGCGCCGGGCAGTGGGCGAAAGCAGTCGGTGCGCTTGCCGGCGTCAACGTTGCGCTGCACTCGGCCGAGCACTTCTACGTGGTGACCGACCAGATCGAGGGAGTACACCGGAATCTGCCGATCCTGCGTGACCCTGATGGCTATACATACTTCAAGGAAGAGGTCGGCGGGCTGGTTGTCGGCGGCTTCGAGCCCGAGGCCAAGCCGTGGGTCGCGCCCGATCAAATCCCGCATCCGTTCGAGTTTCAGCTCCTTGAGGAGGACTGGGAACACTTCTCGATCCTCATGGACAACGCCATTGCGCGCATCCCCGTGCTTGGCAACACCGGCATCCGCAAGCTGTACAACGGCCCGGAATCCTTCACCCCCGACAACGGATTCATCCTTGGCGAGGCACCGGAGCTGAAGAACTTCTTCGTCGGCGCCGGGTTCAACTCTGTTGGCATCGCTTGCGCGGGCGGCGCTGGGCGAGCGTTGGCAGAGTGGATCGTCAACGGCGAACCCACCAGCGACCTGACAGCGGTCGACATCCGACGCTTCGCCTCGTTCAACGCCAACAACCAGTGGTTACACGACCGCGTCGCCGAAATCCTCGGCCTGCACTACGCGGTCCCCTGGCCCAACCGAGAGCTGAGCACGGCCCGCCCGTTCCGCCGTTCCCCCGCCTACCACCTGCTCGCCGAGGCCGGAGCGTCGTTCGGATCGAAGATGGGCTGGGAACGGGTCAACGTTTTCGCACCATCCGGCACCGAAGCGATCCTGGAGTACACGTGGGCCAAGCCGAACTGGCTGGACTGGTCGATCGCGGAGCAGATTGCGACTCGGGAGAACGTGACCTTGTACGACCAGACATCCTTCGGCAAGTTGCTGGTCAGCGGCCGCGACGCCCAGACTCTGCTGCAGTGGCTGTGCACCGCTGACCTCGCCGTAGCACCGGGCAAGGTCATCTACACCGGCATGCTCAACGAACGCGGCGGCTACGAGTCTGACGTAACGATCACGCGGCTCAATTGCGACCAGTACCTGCTGGTCACCAGCTCAGCGTCCGCCGAACGGGACCGCGACTGGATCAAGAAGCACATCGACACCGAGCAGCGCGTCGCGGTCACCGACGTCACCTCCGCCTACGCTGTCTACGGCGTGATGGGTCCGCGGTCCCGCGCGCTACTGCAGAAGCTCACGCGGACCGACCTGGCCGACGACGCCTTCCCGTTCGCAACCAGCCAAGAGATCGACCTCGGCTACGCGAGCGTCCGCGCGACCCGGATCACCTACGTCGGAGAGCTGGGTTGGGAGCTTTACGTGCCCGCCGAATTCGCCGTCGGCGTGTACGAACAGCTGATCGAAGTCGGCCGCGAGTTCGACCTGGCCCAGGGTGGCTACTACACGATCAACTCGCTGCGCCTCGAGAAGGGCTACCGGGCCTTCGGATCGGATCTGACACCGGACTACAACCCGGTCGAGGCCGGTCTGCTGTTCACCTGCAAGTTGAAGACCGACATCGCCTTCGTGGGTCGCGCAGCCGTCGAGAAGGCGCGCACCGACGGTGCGCGCCGCAAGCTCGTCTCGCTCGTGCTCGACGATCCCGATGTCATGATGTGGGGCGGCGAGCTCGTACTGCGCGACGCGGTCGCGATCGGCCAGGTCACCTCGGCAGCCTGGGCTCATTCGGTAGGCGGGCCGGTTGCGCTGGCGTACGTGCGCCGCCGCGACGATGAGCCGATCACCAAGGACTACCTCCAGAGCGGCGAATACTCCGTCAACGTCAGCGGGACGATCTACCCGGCCACGGTTCACCTCCGCCCGCCCTACGATCCCGCCGGCGACAAGATCAAGGGGTGAGTTGGGGCGGCAGCGCATCGGCTGGCTGGGCTGGCAGGTCGGCGGCTGGCAGGTCGAGGGCCCACCCCGCTATGCAATGCTCGCGCGCACGATGACCTCTACCCGCCAGCATGCGCATGAAGATCGCCCACCGCGCTGGCCGATGTGGTCTCGAAAGCGGCGAGGTTTTCATTCGTCCGGCTGAGACCGAGCCGGTGCCGCTAGCGCGCGGCGAGATGTCCGAGCAGATCCTGTCGCGTGATCACCCCGGTCGGCTTGCCGTCGACGTGCACGAGCAACGCATCGGCCCCGCCTAGCGCGCCCACTGCGCTCGCCACAGACTCTCCCGATCCGATAATCGGCAGCGGGGCCGACATGTGCCGCTCTAGCGCGTCGGCCAGCGATGCCCCGCGTGCGAACAAGGCGTCGAGCAGAGCACGTTCGGACACCGACCCGACAACCTCCCCCGCGGTCACCGGCGGCTCGGCCCGCACAACGGGCATCTGCGACACGCCGTATTCGCGCAGGATGTCGATGGCCTCACGCACCGTCTCGCTGGGGTGGGCGTGGACGAGGGAGGGCGTCTCGCCGTCCTTGCCCCGCAGCACGTCCAGAACGGTGATCGTCTCGTCAGTCTCCAGGAATCCGTAGTCCGACATCCAGGCATCACTGAAGATCTTGGACAGGTATCCCCTGCCGCCGTCTGGCAGCAGGACCACAATCACGTCCTGCGGCCCGGCCCGTTCGGCGACGCGTAACGCGGCGGCCACCGCCATGCCGCACGATCCGCCGACGAGCAGGCCCTCCTCCCGCGCGAGGCGGCGGGTCATTTCGAAGGAGTCCGCGTCGGACACGGCAACGACCTCGTCGCAGACCGTGCGGTCATACGTGCTCGGCCAGAAATCTTCACCGACGCCCTCAACGAGATACGGCCGACCGGTCCCGCCCGAGTAGACGGAGCCTTCCGGGTCGGCGCCGACAACGCGGACCGGGCCCTGTTCCTTGAGGTAGCGCCCGGCCCCCGAGATGGTGCCACCCGTGCCCACCCCGGCGACGAAGTGGGTGATCCGGCCGTCGGTCTGCTGCCACAGTTCGGGGCCGGTCGTTTCGTAGTGCGAGCGCGGGTTGTTGACATTCGCGTACTGGTTCGGCTTCCAGCCGCCGGGTGTATCACGGGCGAGCTGGTCGGATACCGAGTAGTACGATCGTGGATCCTTCGGCGCGACGGCGGTAGGGCAGACGACGACGTCGGCACCGTACGCGCGCAACACGTTGATCTTGTCGCCGCCGACCTTGTCCGGACAGACGAAAATGCAGTGGTAGCCACGCCGTTGGGCGACCAGCGCCAGACCGATACCTGTGTTGCCTGACGTCGGCTCGACGATCGTGCCGCCCGGCTGCAATTCGCCGGACTCCTCGGCCGCGTCGACCATGCGCACTGCGATGCGGTCTTTGACGGAACCGCCCGGGTTGAAGTACTCGACCTTTGCTAGGACGGTCGGGGCGAGGCCCTTGGTCACCGACCCGAGCTTGACCAGTGGGGTGTTGCCGACCAGCTCGAGCAGCGATTCGTGATAGCGCATGTCCGTCACCGTAAGGCATCTACCAAGGCGTGTGACGGTTCCCGCAGCGAGCCGCGGGAGCGTCGCGGCGCCGGATAACCTCGGGATGTGAGCGACGCTTGCGAGCGAACCAATGTGACGGGCTTGGCCGGCGCCGCCGAGCGCAGCGAGGCGGCGACGTGAGCCGGGTCCGTCGTGCGCGCAAGGTCGCCGCATACGGTGGGGCCGGGCTCGGACTGGTGGGCGCGATCGGCTCGGCGACGCTGGCGGGGGTCATCGTGGGTGAGAGCAAACTCGCGCGGCGCCGGATTCCGATCGCAGTGGACCCGCCCCCGGTCTCACATGACACCACCTGGGCGGCCGCAGGGGTCAGCCACCGCCGGCCGCCGGTCAGGTTCGCGATGCTCGGCGACTCCACCGCAGCCGGCTACGGAGTGCACCGCGACCGCGACACCCCGGCAGCGCAGATCGCGCTCGGCATCTCCGAGGTGGCGCGGCGGCCGGTCCACGTGATCAACGTGGCCGTCGTCGGGGCGGAGTCGCAGGACCTGCTCAAACAGCTCGACGCGCTCGGCTCGCATCGCCCGGAGCTGGTCGTCATCATGATCGGTGCCAACGACGTCACCGAGCTCACCAAGCCGGCCGATGCGGTGCCCTACGTCGAGCGTACGGTCGCGCACCTGCGCGAATGGGGCGCCGAGGTCGTCGTCGGGACGTGCCCTGACCTGGGCACGCTGCGCCCGCTCGAATGGCCCCTGCGCAGCTACGCCCGGCACCTGTCGCGACGCATGGCACTCGCACAGACCGTCGCGGTGGTGCGCGCCGGCGGGCGGACGGTGTCGCTCGGCGACGTGCTCGGACCGATTTTCGCCTCGCGGATCGAGATGTTCGCCGAAGACAAGTTCCACCCGTCCGCAGCGGGATACGCGTTGGCGGCCCAGGCCGTGCTGCCGTCGGCCCTCGACGCGCTCGGCGTCGACACCAAGGCGCGCTCGGCAAGTGCCTTCACCACGCGCCGCGCGAAGCCGCTGGAGAAGGCGGCAGCCCAGGCCGTCGCCCGCCCCGGAAGCGAGGTGGTGGCCAGCGAGACGAGACCGGTCATCGCGGTGCACGACAATCGCACCTGGGCCCGGCTACGGCGACGCCGGCCGGTCGGCCCGCGACGGCGTCCGCGCTCCGGCGCGTAACAGCCCGCCGCGCAACACAGCGGGGCGCAATGCCACCATCGAGAGTTCAGTCCACTGTCGAGGAGCGATGATGCCTGAAGCCGTGATCGTGTCCACTGCCCGCTCGCCGATCGGCCGCGCAGTGAAGGGGTCGCTGGCCGGCATCCGTCCGGACGACCTTGCAGTGCAAATGGTGCGCGCGGCCCTGAACAAGGTGCCAGCGCTCGATCCGTGCGACATCGACGACTTGATGATGGGCTGCGGCCAACCCGGGGGCGAGTCGGGGTTCAACATCGCGCGTACGGTCGCGGTCGGGCTTGGATACGACTTCTTGCCTGGCACGACGGTGAACCGGTACTGCTCCTCGTCGCTGCAGACTTCGCGCATGGCGTTTCACGCAATCAAGGCCGGTGAAGGCTCGACATTCGTCTCGGCCGGCGTCGAGACCGTGTCGCGCTTCGCCAACGGCACCAGCGACGGCTGGCCGGACACTCACAACCCGCGCTTCACCGAGGCCGAGCAGCGCAGCGCGAAGGTCGCCGAGTCCGGCGCGAGTTCGTGGCGCGACCCGCGCGAGGACGGCCAACTGCCCGACGTGTACGTCTCTATGGGGCAGACGGCGGAGAATGTGGCGCTGCTCAAGGGGGTCAGCCGCGAAGACATGGACTATTACGGGGTTCGCTCGCACAACCTCGCCGAGGCGGCGATCGCCAACGGGTTCTGGGCACGCGACATCACCCCGGTCACCCTGCCGGACGGGTCGGAAGTCCAAAAGGACGACGGACCACGTGCAGGTGTGACCTACGCGGCCGTTGCTTCGCTCAAGCCGGTCTTTCGTCCGGACGGGCGGGTCACGGCAGGCAACTGTTGCCCGCTCAACGACGGGGCGGCAGCGGTGGTGATCATGAGCGCGGAGAAAGCCGATGCGCTCGGCCTCACGCCGTTGGCCCGCATCGTGGCCACCGGCGTTAGCGGCCTGTCGCCGGAGATCATGGGTCTCGGCCCGGTGGAGGCGACTCGGCGAGCGCTGGCCAATGCCAGCATGAGCATCGCTGACATGGATCTCGTCGAGATCAACGAAGCGTTCGCAGCGCAGGTGCTGGCCTCGCAGCGCGAACTCGGCGTCGACATGGAGCGGCTCAACGTCAACGGTGGCGCGATCGCGCTGGGGCATCCATTCGGCATGACCGGAGCCCGCATCACGTCCACTTTGGTGAACTCACTGCGTTTTCATGATGCACAGTTCGGGTTGGAGACGCTGTGCGTAGGCGGCGGGCAAGGCATGGCGATGATCATCGAACGGCTCGCCTAGCGCGCTGCCCCGCACTGCAGCACGGGCCGCGACGTGTCAGTCGCTACGCATAAAGCCGAGCAGGCGCAGAATCTCGATATAGAGCCAGACCAGTGTCACCACGAGGCCGAAGGACGCGAACCAGGCGAACTTCTGGTCGGCGCCGTTGCGGATCCCGCGCTCGATCATGTCGAAGTCGATTACCAGGTTCATCGACGCGATCACGATGCAGATCAGGCTGAACCCAATCGCCAGGGCGCCGCCACTGCGCAGGCCCAAGCCGTCGGGGCTGAACAGATAGGCGATCATGTTGACGACCATCAGGCCGAACGCGCCGATCGTGGCCCCGACCACGATGCGCGTGAACCGAGGCGTGACGCGGATGGCGCCGATCTTGTAGACGAACAGCATGCCAACGGCGACCATCACCGTGCCGGTCAGCGCCTGCACCACGATTCCGGAGTATGCGTTCTCGAACATCCTGCTGATCGCGCCGAGCAACACGCCGACGAGCGCGGAGTAGGTCAGGCACAGCGTCGCGTTCGCCTTCATCGTGAAGGACATGTAGAGCCCGACACCCAGGCTGCCCATCAGTGCCACAATCAGCACCGGAATCTGCACCGACGCCGGTGTCAGCACCCACGACAGCGCACCCGCCGCCAGCAGCACGACCAACATCGCGCCGGTACGTTGCACGACATCGTCGAGCGTCATATATCGCTGGCCCGGGCGCGGTCCGGCGTACGCGGGGCGGGAGTACATGTCCTGCAGGTCGCCCGCGGACGGGGTCACTGCCGGGTTGACGCCGGACGCACTGCCGAACTTTCTGATCACGGGATTCTCGGCCATGGCCGCCGTATTCTCCTTCGAACTCATACTTCAGACATCGGACGCAACCACTTTTTCAACGTCTCTCAGTGTGCGCTAGTTCCCTGCAAACGGTGCTTCAGAAGGGGTGCGATCCGTACCGCGGGGTGCAGAATTCGCCACTCTCAGGGCAAAACGCTTCACTCTGCGCACATCACGGGTGCGGCGAACGAGCGTCAGCAGTGTGCGCGATCCACCTCACGTTTCGCCGCCCCCGGACGTCTACCCGATGTGAGAGACGCTTGCGAACGAACCAATGTGACGGGCTTGGCCCGCGCCGCCGAGCGCAGCGAGGTGGCGATGTGAGCGACGCTTGCGAACGAACCAATGTGACGGGCTTGGCCAGCGCCGCCGAGCGCAGCGAGGTGGCGATGTGAGCGACGCTTGCGAACGAACCAATGTGACGGGCAACCAGCAGCCGCCCTTCGAGTCGGTCGTCGCGCGCTACGGCGCGACGGTGCTGCGAGTGTGCCGTGCCGTCGTCGGTCCGATCGACGCCGATGACGCCTGGTCGGAGACGTTCCTCGCTGCCTTGAAGGCGTACCCGAATCTTGCGGCGGACGCGAACGTCGAAGCCTGGCTGGTGACGATCGCCCACCGCAAGGCCATCGACCTCACCCGCAGCGCCGCGCGCCGGGCCAAACTCGTCGCCGGCCTCCTGGTGCGCGACGCCGCGTCGACCGCCGACGCCCGCGACAGCGATCTGTGGGACGCGCTGGCCGAGCTCGCGGACCGGCAACGCACCGCCGTCGCCTACCACTATCTGGCCGGCCTGCCCTATCGCGAAATCGCCGCCATCACCGGCAGCAGCACCGACGCCGCGCGCCGCGCCGCGTCCGATGGGATCGCCACGCTGCGCCGACGCTACCCAACCCTGATCGGAGCCCAGCCATGATCAACCCGCTGCCTGAGATAGCCGCGGCAGATCTTGCCGTGTTACACGCCCGCCTCGTTGCGGCCGCCGAACGCGACGGGCTGCTCGATGTCGCCTATCGCAGCCTCGACTCCCCCGTCGGCAGCCTGCTCCTCGCCGCCACCCCGACGGGTCTGGTCCGTGTCGCGTTCGCAGGGCTTGGACAGGAGTCGGCGTTGGCGGCGCTGGCAGCGCAGCTCGGCCCGCGGATACTGCACGCACCCAAGCGGCTCGACCCCGTCGTCCGCCAGCTAGAAGAGTATTTCTCCGGGACGCGCCGATTGTTCGACCTCGCGCTCGACCTGCGCCTAGTGCACGGCTTCCGCCGCGACGTAGTTGCCCAGCTGCAGCGGATCGGCTACGGGCACACGCAGAGCTACGGCGAGGTGGCAGCCGCAGTCGGCAGTCCGCGCGCTGTGCGGGCGGTCGGCACCGCGTGCGCATTGAATCCGGTGCCGATCGTGCTCCCCTGCCACCGCGTGGTCCGGTCGGACGGCGCACCCGGCCAGTACGCCGGGGGGGTTGAGGCGAAGCGGCTGCTGCTCAGCCTGGAGGCTTCATGAGCTGCAGCCGCTGCTCGAGTTCGGCGCGCGTGGGCGGATTCGCGCCGTGGCGCTCGCAGGTGATGGCGGACACCACGATCGCCTGGACGAGCGCGTCGGCGATGCGGGGGTCAGCGGCGCGCACCGCGTCCCGCAGCGCTCCCGGCGTCGAGAGATCCGCAGCCGCGAGTGCATCGAGCAAGCCGCCGGCGAAGGAGTCGCCGGCGCCGACGGTATCGGCGACGGTGATCGGCAGGCCGGGACGGCGGGTGAACTCGCCGGACGGGCCGAAGGCGATCGCACCGCCCGCTCCCAGCGTCACGATCACGAGCGCAGCGCCGAGTTCGCACCAGCGCGCCGCAACCGATGGCACGGCGTCGTCCGGGTACAGAAATTCGATGTCCTCGTCACTGGCCTTGATCAGATGCGCGGACCCGATGCAGCGTTCGATGCTCGCGCGCACCGCCCATTCGTCGGCGATCAATGCCGGACGGACGTTCGGGTCGTAGCTCACCAGCGTGTCGCCCGCTTCGTAGGTCCGCCGCTGGAGCGCCTGCAGCACCGCCCCCGACGGCGGGCGCCAGCTGGCCAGTGAGCCGAGGTGCAGGATGCCACCGGTCGGCAGCAGGTCGACCAGACTGTCGTCCCAACCGAGCCCGGCGGTGCCGTCGAGGTAGAAGTTGTACTGCGCCCGACCGGCAGCGTCCAGGCTTGCGACAGCGAGCGTGGTCGGCTCGTCGACGATCTGCCATCGCTCAAACCCGACGTGGCTCGCGCGGGCCTTGTCCTCGAGCATGCGGCCGAAAGTGTCGCGTCCGGTACGGGCGACGAGCGACACCGGCCGGCCGAGGCGGCCCAACGTGAGCGCGACGTTGTACGGGCTGCCACCGGCATGGGCAGCGAACGTGCCGGGCGCTTGGGCCGATTCGACCATGTCGACGAGCGCCTCGCCGACGACGGTGCAGACGATCCTCACGCCCTACGCTCGCTGCGCTCGTTCGGGCGGCCAAGCCCCGTGACATCTGTTCGCTCGCAAGCTTCGCTCACGCACGACATCATGACAGGCCGCCGATCAGGAGCCGGTGAATTCCGGCGGCCGGCGCTCGAGCATGGCGGTGACCGCTTCGTGGTGATCGCCCGTGTGATGCGCGATCGCCTGCATCGCCGCAGACAGCTCCAACAAGGCGTCCAGTGACTGATGCTGACCCTGCCGCAGCAGTGACTTCGTCATGCGCAGGACGTGCGCCGGGTTTGCGGCGATCCGCGCAGCGAGAAAACGCGCCTCGGCCAGCAGCTCCGCGCCCGGCACCACACGCGACACGAGACCCCACTCCAAGGCGGTGGCCGCGTCGATCGGGTCGCCGGTCAGCGCCATCTCGCTGGCTCGCGACATCCCGATCGCGCGCGGCAGCAACCAGGCGCCACCGTCGCCGGGGATGAGTCCCACCTTGACGAAGCTCTCCGCGAAGCTGGCCGTATCGGCGGCGATGCGAATGTCGCACATCAGCGTCAGGTCGCAGCCTGCCCCGATCGCGGGACCGTTAACCGCGGCGATCGCGGGCACTTCGAGCCGGGCCATCGCCCGCGGGATGCGCTGGATGCCGTGCCGATAACCCTGCCGGATGTCAGCGGGCGTGCCGGCGAACATCCCGGCGCGATCGCGCATGTGTTTGATGTTCCCGCCGGAGGAGAACGCGGCGCCCGCGCCGGTAAGGATCACGGCGTGCACAGCGCTGTCACTATTCGCCGCGTCGACGAGGCCCTCGAACGCGTCGACAATGTCCACGTCGGAAATCGCATTGCGGGTGTCGGGGCGGTTCAGCGTCCACGTTTCGACCGATCCGTCACGGTCACGCAGGATGGGAAGTGGATCGACCATGCACAGCTCCCTTGGCGATATTATCGTTGGTTGCACGAGCGAGGCTTGCCGAGCGAACGAGCGTCATACCGTCTCGCACGCGCGAACGAGCGAAGCGAGGACGGGATGAGCAATCTGGACCGGGCACCCAGTCTGGCGCATTGCACGGCGGCCACCGCAACGCATCCGGTCCGAGAGGTCTTCCAGGGGCGCGAGGTCGCGCTCGGCGCGGGCACGACTGTTCGCCGCCTGCTACCCAATCTTGGACGCCGTCTGGTTGGCCCGTGGTGCTTCGTCGACCACTACGGACCCGATGATGTCGCGCAGCAGCCAGGCATGCGCGTGCCCCCGCATCCGCACATGGGCCTGCAGACAGTCAGCTGGCTACTCGCGGGCGAGGTGCACCACTGCGACAGCCTGGGCAACTCCGCGGTGATCCGGCCGGGCGAGCTGGGCCTGATGAGCGCCGGGCACGCGATCGCGCACGCCGAGCATTCCCCCGACCCGCACACGAGCTTTCTGCATGGGGTGCAACTGTGGGTGGCGCTGCCGTCGCCGGCGCGCGACACCGCTCCGAGCTGGGAACATCACCGCGATCTCCCCGTCCTCACCGCTGCGGGTCTGACTCTCACGGTGATCCTCGGCACGATGGCTGGATCGAGCTCGGCGGGCACCGTGCACTCCCCAACAATTGGCGCATCGCTTGCCCTCGGACGAGGTGCTGAGGCGCTCGTGCCGCTCGAGCCCGATTTCGAACACGCATTGCTGGCGCTCAGCGGCAGTGTCGACGTCGATGGCGTCGAGTTGCGGCCAGGCGCCTTGCTCTACCTGGGCACGGCGCGCCGCGATCTCGCGCTACGGTCCAGTGACGGCGCCCAGGTGCTGTTGCTCGGCGGCGAACCGTTCGCCGAGCAGATCGTCATGTGGTGGAACTTCGTGGCCCGCTCGAACGAGGAGATCGTGCACGCCCGCACGCAGTGGACCGCAAGCGAACGGTTCGGTGCGGTAGCGGGCGCTGGCACCCGCCTCGCTGCTCCGCCGTTACCACCCGGCACGCTCAAGGCTGGCGGAGCCGTCCGGTAGCCGTGCGAGCCGAGTCGCGCAAAGGTCTGCGCCACTCGGCTCGCGAGCGCACCCATCCGTGTCAGGCTGCGGCGGCTACTGCCACGACATCCTCCAGCGCGTAGCCGAGGATGTCGCCCACATCGGCGACCGGCCGCACGTCGAGCGCCGCAAGCACCTCGGCGGGCACATCGTCGAGATCGGGCTCGTTGCGCTGCGGGATGAACACGGTTTTCAGGCCGGCGCGTTGCGCCGCGAGCAACTTCTGCTTCACCCCGCCGATCGGCAGCACCCGCCCGTTCAGAGTTACCTCACCGGTCATGCCCACGTCCGCGCGCACTGGCCGTCCGGTCGCGAGCGAGGCCAGCGCGGTCACCATGGTGACCCCGGCCGACGGCCCGTCCTTCGGAACGGCGCCAGCGGGCACGTGCAGGTGCACAGCCCGGTTCAGCGCCGCGGTGTCGATTCCGCTGGACGCGCCGTGCGAACGAAGGTAGGACAGCGCGATTCGCGCCGACTCCTTCATCACATCGCCCAGCTGACCCGTCAGCGTCAGCCCCGGGTCGCCGTCCATCGCGGTGGCTTCGATGAAGAGCACGTCGCCACCGGTGCCCGTCACTGCCAGTCCGGTCGCCACGCCGGCGACAGCAGTGCGCTCGGCCGACTCCGGGGTGAACCGCGGCCGGCCGAGATAGTCACGTAGCTCGGCGACCCCGATGGCGATCGGCGCGCTGTCCGCAGCCAGACGCGTCGCGACCTTGCGCAGCACGCGGGCCAGAGATCGCTCCAGCTGCCGCACACCGGCCTCGCGGGTGTACTCCGCCGCGATCAGCCGCACCGCCTCGTCTGAGATCGTGACGTCCGCATCGGTCAACGCAGTGCGTGACAGCTGACGGGGCAGCAGGTGCTGCCGTGCGATCACGACCTTGTCGTCCTCGGTGTAACCGTCGAGGCTCACGACCTCCATCCGATCCAGCAGGGCCGGCGGGATGGTGTCAGCGACGTTCGCGGTGGCCAGGAACACGACGTCGGAGAGGTCGAGTTCGACCTCCAGGTAGTGGTCGCGGAAGGTGTGGTTCTGCGCCGGGTCGAGGACCTCGAGCAGCGCGGACGCAGGGTCGCCGCGGAAGTCCGCGCCGAGCTTGTCGACCTCGTCCAGCAAGACGACCGGGTTCATCGAACCGGCGTCGCTGATCGCCCGCACGATTCGGCCGGGGAGCGCGCCCACGTAGGTCCGCCGGTGGCCGCGAATTTCGGCCTCGTCACGCACCCCGCCGAGCGAAACCCGGACGAACTTGCGATCCAGTGCCCGGGCGACCGACTCGCCGAGGGAAGTCTTGCCGACGCCGGGAGGCCCGACGAGGGCCAGCACCGCACCGGAGCCACGTCCACCCACGACCGACAATCCTTGGGACGCGCGCCGAGCACGAACAGCTAGATACTCGGTGATCCGGTCTTTGACGTCGTCCAGGCCGTGGTGGTCGGCGTCGAGCACCGCCCGCGCCGCAGTTACGTCGGCGTTGTCGGTGGTGCGCACGTTCCACGGCAATTCGAGCACGGTATCCAGCCACGTGCGGATCCAGCCGGCGTCCGGGCTCTGGTCGGAGGCTCGCTCGAGCTTGCCGACCTCACGCAGGGCAGCCTCACGCACCTTGTCGGGCAGGTCGGCGGCCTCGACGCGACCCCGGTAGTCGTCGGCGCCCGCGGGTTCGTCCTCACCGAGTTCCTTACGGATGGCAGTGAGCTGCTCGCGCAGCAGGAACTCGCGCTGGCGCTTGTCCATGCCTTCGCGCACGTCCTCGCGAATCTTCTCCGATACTTCGAGCTCGGCCAGCTGGTCGCGAGCCCACTCGATCACTCGATCCAGCCGCCCGGACACGTCGGACGTTTCCAGCAGCTCACGCTTCTGCTCGTTGTTGAGATAGGACGAGTAGCCAGCCATGTCGGCGAGCTCCGACGGGTCGCTCACGCGCTGCACGGTGTCGATCACCTGCCAGGCGTTGCGGCGCTGCAGGATCGCGATCATGAGTCGCTTGTACTCCGCGGCTTGCTCGCGGGAGTGCTCGGTCGGTTCGGGATCATCGATGGGCTCGGCCTCGACCCAGAGGGCTGTGCCTGGCCCGGTCACCCCGGACCCGATCTTGGCGCGGGCGCTCGCCCGCAGCACCGCGGCGCTTTCACCGCCAGGCAGCCGGCCGATCTGTTCGATCGTCGCGATGGCGCCGTAGCCGGGGTAGCGGTCGGCGAGGCGGGGCGCGACGAGCAACTGGCCCTCGGCGCTGGAGCGGGCCGCCTCGACCGCGGCGCGGGCGGCGTCGTCGAGCTCGACCGGAACGACCATGCCCGGCAACACGACAACGTCGCTGAGGGAAAGCATCGGCAGCTTGATCGCCGGCAGAAGTCGTTCAGTCATGTCCTTGTCTCCGTGTCCTGGGAGTTCGTCCTGACCAGATTGAGTCACACCGGCTCAAGGCGGGGGCAGCGCCGAATGTTCCCGAGCGAGTGTCCGCTCACAGCGAACCGGGGGTGGGACAAAGCCTGGTTCGGACGGGCACACTTGCGCCATGACCCTTTTCGGACAGCAACACATTGACCGTTACCTGGAGACTGACGGCGCGCAGGGCTACGACTGGAACAACGGGACGACGATCCTGCTGCTCTTCACGACCGGCCGGAAGTCGGGCAAGCAGCGTGTCCATCCGCTCATCTACCGCGACTTCGGCAATGACCAGCTGGTCGTGGCGTCCAAGGGCGGCGCCCCGGAAGCACCGGACTGGTACCTCAATCTGGTGGACGAGCCGAATGTCGAGATACAGATCAAGGGCGAGCGGTTCCGTGCCCGCGCTCGCACCGCAACGGCGCAGGAGAAACCGGCGATGTGGCGGCACATGACCGAGGTCTGGCCGGACTACGACGAATACCAGACCAAAACCGACCGCGAGATCCCGATCGTGGTGCTGGAGCGCGCCTGATCGGGCTCGCTTTGCGCGCGCAGCAGTCGCGATCGTCAGCCGGTGTGTCAGGCTGGCCCCATGCCCGACACCGATGCCGACGACACACCCGCTGAGGACACCCCTGCCAGCGAGGCTCCGGACGCAACAAAGGACCGGTTCCGCGCCGCGCTCGAACGCAAACGCGGCCAGCACCACGCGAATAGCACCGACGCGCACGGCGACTCGAAGGTTCATGGCGCGCACGAGCGTGCCGGCGGCAAGCGCACCTTCCGCCGCAAGAGCGGCTGAGCGGCTACCGCCGCGGAAGCGGCTGAGCGGCCGCGCGTACCCCCGGTCGGACTCGAACCGACACTGGAACCCTTTTAAGGGGTCTGCCTCTGCCATTGGGCTACGGGGGCCTAGCGATCTCGCGTGCCTATTCTGCCTGCGGCAGGATTGCGGCATGGGAACTCTGCGGCAGGTCCGCGCGCTTGCGTGGCGCTCGGGCGTCACGGACGCCGAGGTCGCGGCGGTGCTACCGGGCGACGACCTCGTCCCGGACGCAACCTTCGCGATCGATCGCGCCTGCACACTCGACACGCCGCCGGACGCCGCGTGGCCGTGGCTCGTCCAGTTGGGCAAGCAGCGGGCCGGCTGGTACTTGCCCAGGCGCCTGGAGGTGCTGCTGCCGCGGGGCAAGCGGGCCCTGCGGCACCTGGACCAGACGTGGCAGTCCCTCGCGGTCGGTGACGACGTCGCCGACTGGGGGCCCGGCGCGCCGGTGCTTCGCGCAATGACCATCGACGCCCCACATGCGCTGGCCTACCTGTCCCTGCGCGACCGCAAGAACCGCCTCCGGTGGCCCGTGGAGATGTCCGGCGACGTGTTGGCGATCTCGTGGACGCTCGTGCTCACCGATCTCGGCGGACGCAGCCGGTTGCACATCCGCTTGCGCATCCGCGCCGCCCACCGCGTCCTAGCCGCTGCGGGCGGCCTGTTCGACTGGCTGACAATCGCCGGGCTGTTCGCTGGTCTGCGCGAACGGGTCCGGGCGTGACCCGCTGGAGCGCACCGGTGCGCTTCGCCGAGGTCGACGTCCAGCGGGTCGTGTTCAACTCGCACTACCTGCTCTATTGCGACGAGGCGTCCAGCACGTTCTTCGCGGCGCGTGAGCTGAGCGATCTCGCCGAGCAGGTGCGGCTCGTCGCATCGAAACTGGTGTGGACCGGCTCCGCGCGCCTAGGAGACGTCGTGTCCGTCGATGTCAGCTGTGCCGGCGTCGGGCGGACGAGCTTCACGCTGCACTTCGAGCTCACCGCTAGCGGGCGGGACTGCTGCCGGGTCGAAACGACCTATGTAGTGACCGATCCCGACGGCAGGCCGACCCCGGTACCCCCCGACATCCGCGCGCGGCTGGAAGCGAACTAGTCGATCTCCGGTACGCGACGCGCGCCGGAAGCTTCCTCGAACTCGTAGCGCGGCGACTGCAACTGCCCCAGCGACACCACCTCACGACGGAACAGCAGCGCGGCCGTCCAGTCGGCGATGACCCGCACCTTCCTGTTCAATGTCGGCATCCGCGACACGTGATAGGTGCGGTGGATGAACCAGGCGAGCGGTCCACGAACCTTGATCCCGTAGAGCTCGGCGACTCCGCGGTACAACCCGAGCGAGGCCACTGAGCCCACATACTTGTGCCGGTAGTCACGCAGTGTGCCGCCCCGAACCGTCGAGGCGATATTGGCCGCAAGCACCTTGGCCTGCCGCACGGCGTGCTGTGCGCTCGGCCCACAGAGCGCGTTCGGGTCGGAGCTGGCGAGGTCCGGAACGGCCGCGCAGTCGCCCGCCGCGAAGACGCCGGTCACGCCCTTGACGCTCAGGTTCGCAGCGCATGGCAGCCGGCCCTTGTCGTCGCGCGGCAGGTCGGTCGATTCCAGCATCGGGCTGGCCTTGACCCCGGCGGTCCAGACCAGCGTCCCCGCATCGAACTCGTCGCCGTCGGAGAGGACGGCTCGTCCGTCCACAGCGGACTTGAGCATCGTGTTGAGCCGGACGTCGATGTCGCGTTCCACTAGCCGATCCACGGTGTAGGACGACAATCGCACCGACACCTCGGGCATGATCCGGCCTGCGGCCTCGACCAGCACCCAGCGCATCTCGCGATCGTCGATCGCGCGCACGTAGCGCAGCGCGTAGCGGGCCATGTCCTCCAACTCCGCCATCGCCTCGACGCCCGCGTAACCACCCCCGACAAAGACAAATGTCAGCGCCCGGCGACGTTGCACCGGGTCATTCGTGGACGCGGCGAGATCGAGGCGCGACAGCACGTGGTTGCGCAGGTAGATGGCCTCGCCGATGGTTTTGAAACCAATGCCGTTCTCGGCCAGCCCGGGAATGGGCAGGATTCGCGAGATCGAGCCGGGACAGACGACCAGCAGGTCGTAGCCGAAGGCGTATTCCTCGCCTGTCTGCGGTTTGATGCTCACCTGCTTCTTGGCGTGGACGATGCCGGTAACGGCACCGGTGATGACGGTGCACTTGCGCAGCACTTTGCGCAGCGGCACGACAACGTGACGTGGTTCGACGCTGCCGGCAGCCGCTTCCGGCAGGAATGGCTGGTAGGTCATGTTCGACTGCGGGTCGACGACAGTGATGTCGGCAGCGCCGCGGGACAGGTGCTTTTGCAGTGCCAGGGCGGTGTACATCCCGACGTAGCCGCCCCCGACGATGAGGATGCGGACCGGATGCTGCACTGCTGTCATAGCGTCGAAACTAGCCCTGCCGGCCTGCCGGAATCGCGGCGGTCACCGTGCTGTGAGCAAGCACGCTCTCGCGAGCACGGCGTCGAGCATCGCTTCGGTGAGACGTCCGGTGAACGTGTTCTGCTGGCTCACGTGGTAGCAACCGAGAACCGTCCGACCGGACACCTCGACCTCGACGCCGTGCCCGAACGGGGGCACCCGAGCGGGAACATCCGCGCCGAACGCCCGCAGCGCCGGCCACCAGGCCGACCAGCCGAACCCGCCGAGCACGACGATCGTGCGCAGCCGCGGCCAGAGCAGTTCCAGTTCACGCACCAGCCAGGGGCGGCACGTGTCGCGTTCGACGGGCGTGGGCTTGTTCGCCGGCGGGGCGCAGCGCACGGCTGCGCCGATGTAGACGTCGCGCAGCACGAGCCCGTCGTCGGCGGACACCGACGTCGGCTGGTTGGCCAACCCCGCGCGATGCAGGGCCGCGTAGAGCCAGTCGCCGCTGCGGTCACCGGTGAACATCCGGCCGGTGCGGTTCGCCCCGTGCGCGGCCGGTGCGAGGCCGACAACGAGCATCCGGGCGTCCGGATCGCCGAAGCCCGGAACCGGACGGCCCCAGTACTCTTGCGTGGCGAATGCGGCGCGCTTGTCCCGGGCGACCTGTTCTCGCCACGCGACCAGCCGCGGGCAGGCCCGACAATCGGTGACTGCGGCCGCGACCTCGCTCAGGCTGGCGTACACGCAGCCAGCCTGCCAGCAAGCACTACGCTGATCAGCACCCTCACGGACGGAGCGACGATGGCCGCATCAGGCGGGAAGTTCGTCATGAAGATCCTGACGCTCGCCCTGCGCATCCCGATCGCAATCGCGGTACGCAAAGTGATTGCCCGGGTGTGGGCGGCGCTGCGACCTGACGTCGAGAAGCGCAACCCCAAGGACGCCGGCGTGCGCTGGAGCGACGCGGTGGTCTGGTCGGCGCTCTCTGCGGTCGGTGTTACCGCTTCGCAGCTGCTGACCCGCAAGGGCGCCGAGGAAACTTTCCGGGTGATCAGCGGCAACGAACCGCCCCCGCCGCCGCCCTCACGCGCGCAGAAGAAGGCTGCCAAGAAGGTCGCCAAGAAGCAGCGCAAGCAAGCGCTCGCGGCGTAGCCCTGGCTGAGCTGCGACGATGTCGATCGCGCGGAGCTAGCCCACGATCCAGCGGCCTGCGCAGCGGGCGGTAGCGGCGCTCTGGGTGGCCAAATCGCCGCATGCCGAGCGGCCACGTTCAGCCATCGCGCATGCTCAGCGCGATCCCGTCCAGGATGTCGTGTTCACTGGCCACGATCTCAGGACGTGCCGTGACCTCGACGAGCGCGCGCAGGATCAACGCGCCTGCCGCGATGACGTCCACCCGTCCGGGGTGCAGTGCCCCGATTGCCGCGCGCTGCGCGTGATCCATGACCAGCAGGCGGCTCGTGACCCGGTCCAGGTCGGCCGCGGTCAGGACGCTGGCGTGGATGGCTGCTGAGTCATACCGCGGCAGGCCGAGCGCGATGGCCGCCAGCGTGGTCACTGTGCCGGCGACACCGACAAGCGTCGCACCGGTGTCCAGCGGGACGTGCCTGGACGCGGTCGCCAGGGCGGCGCGGATGTCGACGAGGGCGGCACGGACCTGCGCGGGCGTAGGTGGGTCGTCGTGCAGGTGGCGCTCGGTCATCCGCACCGAGCCGATGTCCATGCTGACGGAGCGGATCGACCCCGACGCACCGGCCGCCGACCCGCCCAGCACCAGCTCTGTCGAGCCGCCACCGATGTCGCACAGCAGCACTGGGCTCTCGACGCCCGGCAGCGTGCCGACGGCGCCCGAATACGAGAGCAGCGCCTCCTCAGCGCCGGTGATCACTTCCGGATCGCGGCCAAGGGTCGAGCGCACCATCGCCACGAAGTCCGCCCGGTTGGCGGCGTCGCGAGTGGCACTCGTCGCGACCATCCGGACCCGCTCCACGTCGAACGAGGCGATCGTCGCCGCGTAGTCGGCCAGCGCCAGCCGGGTGCGTTCGATCGCCTGTGGGGCAAGGGATCCCCGGCGATCGACAGCTTCACCGAGCCGCACGATGCGCATCTCCCGCACGACGTCACGCAGACCCGCATCCGAAGTGTCGGCGACCAGCAGCCTGATCGAATTCGTCCCGCAGTCGATCGCTGCGACCCTCACGTCCGCGGCACACACGGTCCGCTCGTCCACCACGGCTCGAGCAGGTCGAGGGCCTCATCGCCGAGCGGGTTCACGCCGCGGCCGACGGCGAGGGAATGCCCGACGAGCACGTGCAGGCACTTCACCCGGGTGGGCATCCCACCGGCGCTCACGCCGTCGATCTCAGCGACCTGGGCGATCTGCTGCCGGCGGGCCAAGTAGCTGTGGTGCGCGGCGCGGTAGGCCTCGGCCAGCGCTGGATCGGTGCCCAGCCGGTCGGTCATCGACCGCATCAGTCCGGAGCCCTCGAGCCGGCCGATCGCGGACGCCGCGCGTGGGCAGGTCAGGTAGTACAGCGTCGGGAACGGGGTTCCGTCGGGCAGGCGCGGTGAAGTCTCGACGACATCGGGATTGCCGCACGGACAGCGATGTGCGACGTCGCGGATCGCACGCGGCGGGCGCCCGAGCTGGGCGGCGACCGCAGCCCGGTCATCGGCGGAGACGACGGGTGCAGCGCTCAGGGTGCCGACCCCGCGCGCTGGACGCTTTCCCACATCTTCTCATTCCAGCTGCGCGTGGCGGCTGGGTTCGCCGCGGCCCGAACGGTGGCGTCGATCTGGTTCTTCTGCCCGTGGTCGACGACGACATACACGGTGTCGCCCGGCATGGCGTACTGCAACCGCCGCCGCGCCTGCTGCTGGATGTAACCGGGATCTGACCACAGCGCCTTCAGCCGGCTCAGCCTGGCCAGATTCTGCTGGTCGTCGTGCAGCTTCTGCCCGGCGCTGCCAACGGCGCTACGGCTGCCGAAATAGTGGTTGAGCGGCGACGCCAGCAGCACCAGAAGCAACACCACGACAGCACCCAGGACGAGCGCCCGCCCGGTGACCGCGCGCCGCTGCGACGCACCCATCAGGCCACGAAGCGGGGAAAGGCGCCGGCGCCGGCGTAGCGAGCGGCATCGTCGAGCTCTTCCTCGATGCGCAGAAGCTGGTTGTACTTCGCGACGCGCTCGCTGCGCGCCGGCGCGCCGCTCTTGATCTGCCCGCAGTTGGTTGCCACGGCAAGTTCGGCGATCGTGGTGTCTTCGGTCTCACCGGATCGGTGGCTCATCATGCAGCGATACCCGTGCCGGTGCGCGAGTTCGACGGCGTCGAGGGTCTCGGTGAGGGTTCCGATCTGGTTCACCTTCACCAGCAGCGCGTTTGCCGCACGCGTTTCGATGCCCCGGGCAAGGCGCTCGGGATTGGTCACGAACAGATCGTCGCCGACGAGCTGGACACGCTCGTCCAGCTGAGCAGTCAGCCCGATCCAGCCGGCCCAATCCTCCTCGTCCAACGGGTCCTCGATGGACACGATCGGGTAAGAAGCGGCCAGCTCCACGTAGTATTCGATCATCTGTTCAGATGATTTGTTGACGCCCTCGAAGAGATATCCGTCGTCGCCGTGGAATTCCGATGCCGCCACGTCGAGAGCGAGCCCGATGTCGACGCCAGGCGCCAAGCCGGTCGTCGCGATTGCCTCGATGATCAGGTCGAGCGCGGCGCGGTTGGAATCAAGGCTCGGCGCGAAGCCGCCCTCGTCACCGAGCCCGGTGGGAAGCCCTTTCGACTTCAATACCGATTTGAGGGCGTGATAGACCTCCGCCCCGGTGCGCAGCGCCTCGGCGAAGGTCGCGGCGCCGATCGGGGCGATCATGAACTCCTGCACGTCGACGTTGGAGTCGGCGTGCGCGCCGCCGTTGAGGATGTTCATCATCGGGACGGGCAGGAGATACGCATTCGGACCGCCGACGTAGCGAAACAGCGGCAGGTCGGCGCTGCTCGCAGCGGCCTTCGCGACGGCGAGCGAGACGCCGAGGATGGCGTTGGCCCCGAGGCTGGACTTGTCCGGCGTCGCGTCGAGGTCGCGCATCGTCTGGTCGACCAAGCGTTGCTCGCTGGCCTCGAAGCCGACCAGTTCCGGCCCGATCGTGTCCAGCACAGCGGCTACGGCGTCGCGCACTCCCTTGCCGCCGTAGCGGTCCCCGCCGTCGCGTCGTTCGACCGCCTCGAAGCGACCGGTGGACGCCCCGCTGGGTACGGCGGCGCGAGAGAGCGTGCCGTCGTCGAGCACGACCTCCACCTCCACAGTGGGATTGCCCCGCGAATCCAAGATTTCGCGGGCTCCGACAGCCTCGATGTTGGCCACAGGTTGTTCCTTCCGGCAGGCGTGCACACGTCGATGCCAACCCTAGCCGGGGAGCACCTGCGGGTGAGGGCTGATCCAGAACGTGGCGTGTCGCCTAGGTCGCTGCCTTCTTTATATCGCTGCCTTCTTTATATCGCTGCCTTCTCTACGTCGCTGCTCCGCTGCGCTCGGCCGCCAGCAGCTGTGCCCGGTAGCTCGCCGTGGTGCGGCGAAGTGCGCCCTCGGGATCGACGCCCGCGGCGACGGCGTCGCGCACCACCGCGAACAGCCGCTCACCGATCTCTTCCCCGGGCAGCGGCGCCACGTCCAGCCCGGCCCGGGTGGCGCGCGTGATCAGCTTGGCCGCGAGCGCGAGCGCCGGCTGGGCGATCGGCACGCCGTCGACCGCCGAGGTCCGGCGCTTCTCGACGGCCTTCTCGGCCTCCCAACGTTCGTTCACCGTCGCCGCGTCGGACGCGTCGCCTCCAGCGAAGACGTGCGGGTGACGCCGGATCAGCTTGTCGCCCAGCTCGCCGGCAACGTCCGCTATCGAGAACCGTTGCTCCTGGGGCAATTCCTCGGCCAGCCGGGCATGAAAGAGAACCTGCAGCAGGACATCGCCGAGCTCCTCGCGCAGCAGCGCCGGGTCACCTGTATCGATGGCTTCCAACAGTTCGTAGGTCTCTTCGAGCAGGTAACGCGCCAGCGATTCGTGGGTCTGCTCGGCGTCCCAAGGGCAACCCCCGGGCGAGCGCAGCCGATCCATCACCTCGACGGCACGTTCGAACTCCCCGGCCATCGCCTATCCGGTTGCGCCCGGGGCACTCGGCGCCCCGAAGGTGATGAACGACGGCAATCCCGCGCCGCGTGTCTGGATCAGCGTCAGGTTCTTGGCATCCCACGCGCCGTAGCGCGCGCTCAAACTGACCGCTGGGTGACTCTGCTGCACGGTAGTTACGATCTTCGAGCCGAACTGTTGATTGCTGAGAGCCGAAAGAATCTGCGAGTCGGCGATAGTGGGCACCAGTCGCTTTGCCAGCAGCACCACCATCTGTTGCTCGTGCAGAAGCAACTCGGCGAACCGGTCGGTGAAGCCCTGCTTGGAGTACACCTTCGTGAGGTCGCCGATCGTGCGTTTGCCGAGGGCGATCGAGCGGCTACGGCTGAGTTCGGCCGGGGTCACCGGACCACCGTGCGCCTCGACCGTGTCCTCGACGATGCGATCGATGATCCAGCTGTCGAGCGCCTGCAGCTTGGGGACGACGGATTTCCCGGAATTCGGATCGGCATAGCTCTTCGCGCCCGCCTGAACGTAGCCGGACAGATTCGAGTCGCTGAGTCGGTGCCCGTCAACGACCGCGGCCTGACCGACCTTGCTGTCGCAGGAGGACAGCCCGGCGACGGCTAGCACCGCGACGGCAGCAGCACCGAACTTGCGAACTCGCACATTGGCCCACACACGAGCCAGAGTCTCATACTTCGTTCGCTCGCCACGCTCGCTCACCCCGCCGGGCCGACGATCTGGCTGAGCACGCCGCCACACCAGTTCAGCAGCGCGATGTCGCGCAACGCTTCGCCGCCGAATTTCACCTCGGCAAACGATCCGTCCGGTTTCACGACGCCCTTCGGACGCGGCACGGAGACGGTCGACACTGCCTGCTTGTAGAGGGAGCGGTCGTAGAGCCGCTGCAATCGCAACTGCGCGGATTCGGGCAGGTCGAGGGGCGTGAATCGAACGCTGGAGCCCTGTAGCGACACCTCGCTCACCCCGTACCCGCGACAGCGCACCTTGAACCGGGCAATCGCGAGCAGGTTCTCCACCTGCGCCGGGATGGGCCCGAAACGGTCGACCAGCTCGGCGCGCACCGCGTCCACTGCCGCGTCCGTCGTCGCCGACGCAAGCGCCCGGTAGGCCTCCAACCGCAACCGCTCACCGGGCAGGTACTCGACAGGCAGGTTCGCGTCCACCGGCAAGTCGACCTTCACGTCGAGCTGTTCGTCGGCCGATTCGCCGCGGAAATCAGCGACGGCCTCGCCGACCAGCCGAACGTAGAGATCGAAACCGACGCCGGCGATGTGCCCGGACTGCTCGCCGCCTAGCAGGTTGCCCGATCCCCTGATCTCCAGGTCTTTCATCGCCACGGCCATGCCGGCGCCCATCTCGGTGTGCTGGGCAATGGTGGCGAGCCGGTCGTAGGCGAGCTCGGTCAGCGGCCGCTCCGGCGGATAGGTGAAGTAGGCATAGCCGCGTTCACGCCCGCGCCCTACCCGGCCGCGCAGCTGGTGGAGCTGCGAGATGCCGAACATGTCCGCGCGGTCGACGATGAGGGTGTTCGCGTTAGGAATGTCCAGACCCGACTCGACGATCGTCGTCGCAACCAGAACGTCGTAGCGCTTCTCCCAGAAGCCGATCATGATCTGCTCCAGCGCCCCCTCGCCCATCTGCCCGTGGGCGACGGCAATGCGCGCCTCGGGGACGATCTCGGCCAGCCGCGCGGCGGCCCGGTTGATCGACTCGACGCGGTTGTGAATGTAGAAGACCTGCCCGTCGCGCAGCAGCTCGCGGTGGATGGCGGCGCCGATCTGCTTCGCGTCGTATGCGCCGACGAACGTCAGGATCGGGTGCCGTTCCTCCGGCGGGGTCAGGATCGTCGTCATCTCCCGGATACCGGTCAGCGACATCTCCAGGGTGCGCGGGATCGGTGTCGCCGACATCGTCAGCACGTCGACCGCCGTTCGCAACGACTTCAGGTACTCCTTGTGCTCGACGCCGAAACGCTGTTCCTCGTCGACGATCACCAGCCCAAGATCCTTGAAGCGGACGGTCTGCTGCAGCAGCCGATGCGTGCCGATCACGATGTCGACCGAGCCGTCAGCGATGCCGGCACTTGCAGTTTCCGCGTCGGCGTTGCCGGTAAAGCGCGAGAGCTCGCGGATCACCACCGGGAACTGCGCCATTCGCTCGCCGAAGGTCTGGATGTGCTGGTGCGCCAAAAGGGTCGTAGGCACCAGAACGGCGACCTGCTTGCCGTCCTGCACCGCCTTGAACGCCGCGCGCACAGCAACCTCGGTCTTGCCGTACCCGACGTCACCGCAGATGACGCGGTCCATCGGGATTTCCTTTTCCATGTCGAGCTTGACCTCGTCGATCGCCCCGAGCTGATCGGGTGTCTCGACGTAGGCGAAAGCGTCCTCAAGCTCACGCTGCCAGGGGGTGTCCGGTGCGAAGGCGTGCCCCTTGGTCGCCATCCGCGCGCTGTAGAGGCGAATGAGCTGTGCGGCGATTTCGCGGACAGCTTTACGGGCGCGTCCCTTCGTCTTCGCCCAGTCCGAACCGCCCAGCCGACTCAGTGACGGCGACTCGCCGCCGACGTACTTGGTCACCTGGTCCAGCGAGTCGGTCGGGACAAAGAGCCGATCGCCGGGCTGGCCGCGCTTCGCCGGCGCGTACTCGATGATCAGGTACTCGCGCTCACCGCCATTGACGGTGCGGCGCACCATCTCCACGTACTTGCCGACACCGTGCTGCTCGTGCACGACGTAGTCGCCGGACTTGAGCTGGATCGGGTCGATGGCGTTGCGCCGGCGCGAAGGCATCCGGCTGGTGTCCTTGGTGAGCGAACCGCGTTGCCCGGTGAGGTCGGCCTCGGTGAGGAAGGCCAGCTTCAACGAGGCCGCGATCAGACCGCCGCCGAGCCGGCCGGTCGTCACGTCGACCACACCGGGTTCTACCTCGGCGTCGGCAACCAGGCGCGCCGGAATCTCGGCGCCGCTGAGCCGCTCCACCGCGCGCTTGGCCGAGCCGTGGCCGTCGAACACCAACGCGACACGCCAGCCATCGCGCGTCCACGCCTTGAGGTCGTTCATTGCGGCCTCGGTGTCGCCCCGGTAGGCAGGGGCTTGCTCGAAATCGCTGCCGACATTGCGCTCATCGGTCAGCGCCGTGATCCCCCACCAGGGCAGTCCCAGTGCGATCGCCTCGGCCTGGACGTCGTCGAAATCGCGTAGCGAGGCGGCGCCCAGGTCGACAGGTGCTTTTCCGCCGCCGGCCGCCGCCGCCCACGACGCCGCGAGAAATTCCTCGGACGTGCGGACGAGGTCGGCTGCGCGCGAACGCACCCGTTCCGGGTCGCACACCACGACGTGCGCGCCGGCGGGAAGCTCGTGCACGACGACGCTCAGTTCGTCGACCAGGACGGGCGCGAGCGCCTCCATCCCTTCGACCGCTTCGCCGCGGCTGATCGGGTCCAGCAACTCTCCCAGTTCCGGGTATTGCTGCAGCAGCTCGCCCGCCTTGGCCTGGACGTCCGGGGTCAGCAGCAGCTCGCGGCATGGCGGGGCCCACAATCCGTGCCCCGCGACTTCCAGGGAGCGCTGGTCCACCACCTTGAAGTAGCGAATCTCCTCCACCTCGTCGCCCCAGAATTCCACCCGCAGCGGGTGCTCCTCGGTGGGTGGGAAGACGTCGAGGATGCCGCCGCGCACAGCGAAGTCGCCACGCTTCTCGACCAGTTCGGTGCGCGCGTATCCGGCCGCGACCAGATCGGCGACGATGTCGCTGAGGTCGCGCCCACCGTCGCCGGGACGCAGCTCGACGGGGGTGAGTTCGCCGAGCCGCGGCACCTGCGGTTGCAACACCGAGCGCACCGGCGCGACGATGACCGACAGCGGGCCGCTGGCCGGGTCGTCGGTGGTGGGATGGCTGAGGCGGCGCAAGACGGCAAGCCGCTGCCCGACCGTGTCCGCGCGCGGCGACAGGCGTTCGTGCGGCAACGTCTCCCAGCCCGGGTACAGCGCGATCCGGTCGGGTGGCAGCAGGCATCCGAGGGCGGTGACGAGATCCTCAGCTTCGCGTCCGGTGCTGGTGACGGCGAGCACGACTCGGCCGGTGCGGGCGACGGCGGCGATGGCGAATGGTTGGACCGCGGTAGGCCCGCTGATGGTGAGCTCGGCGACCCCGACCGATTCGGCAGCGGTCGAAATCGCCGGGTCGACGAGCGCGGCGTCGAGCAGGCCGGACAACGACAAGACGAGCCTTCCGGTGGTGCGGGAGAACCCCTCCGTGCGGTCGGAGGGCAACGATTCATGGTACGTGACCGCTTGGCGCGCCTGAACAAACCCGTCGCGCGCGGCCAGAGTGCTAGGCGTGCGACGCTTCGACCTCGGGCACGCCGTGCACATCGTCGGGACGGCCGGGACGGTGCAGCGCTAGCTTCGGGGCCGTCGTCAATGCCGACACCACCGCTATGTTGACCAGCAGAAGCATCGCGCCGAAGACGAGCGCGAAGGCGGCGTCGGTGAACCAGTGCTTGGACAGATACACCCTGGTGAACGCCTCAACCACCCCAGCGGTGACCAGGCCCGTCCACAGGCCCGCTCGCCAGGCGCGGTTCAGGGTGGGCATCAGCACGATCACCAGCACCACGACGACGCTGTAGATACCCAACAGCCGACCCACACCGCCGGACGGATACGTACCTAGGGTGGTGGGCGGGTGACCCCGGTCAACGACGCTACCCAACACCTTCTGGATGAGCTTTTCGGCGAAGAACGCACCGACGATCGCCACCGCGGGAAGCCAACGCCGTCCCTTGTAGGCACAAACCAGGATGATGAAGCTGATCAGGACGACAACTTCCACGATCGGGCTGCTGCCCATCAACGTCAGCTTGTCGTTGATCCTGGTGAACAGGCTGTTCGAGACCCGGGGATACACCCAGTCGAAGATCGGGCGGTCGACGCCGCTCTCGAGTGCTTTGGCGAGAAAGCCCATCGCCAGCCCGACGATGGCGGTGAGCAGCCACCCGAACGCAGCGATCAGCGCCGCCGCCCGCAGCGCACCGAAGCGCGACGCAGCCGCCACACCCCACGCCGTCGGGCCGCCACGAGGCGACCAGTTGCGCAGATGCGCGAGCGCGCCCGCACCGATGGTGACACCGACGAGAACGACGAAAACCACTGCCAGCAAGACCATTGCACAGCTCCTCTTGCGGTGCGCACCGCCATCAGCGCAGACCTGCACCGTCGCGGGGATGATGTGATCGACTCTAGCGAGTGATCATGAAACATACCCCCGGACGGACGGGCCGAACTCCCGAACTGCTAGGACTCCCGAACTGCTAGGACTCCCGAACTGCTAGGGCGCGGGACTCAGAACGACGCTGACCATGTCGCCCTTGCCCGACAGCTGCGTCGAACTTGCAGTCAGCGGGCCGTAGGCGCCGCTCGCGAGGGCCTGGCCCGAGTCAGCGAGCGCCGAGTCGACCCGACCGCCACCGATCCCGAGCGCGCTGTTGCGGGTCGTGACGCCCGCCGGCAACACCCAGGTAGTGGTGTTGGACGTGCGGTCAGCCCAGTAAGACACGACCCACGAGCCACCGGCGCTGACCGCCACGCTCGGTGCAACATGCGTTGTCGAGTTCGTGTCCGCGGCTGTCGCAGTGGCTGACGCACCAGTCAGAGCAGCGGAATCGACACCGGAATACACGACCAGTCCGACGTCCACCTTCGTGGCAGCAGTCAACGGCACGGTAACGGTCGAGCCGGAATCAGCGGCCGTGCCAACCCGCGAGAACACCGCAGTCTCCAGCGGCGCGTTTGTGCGTCGCGCCACCGGCGTCCAGCCGGCGGGAGCGGTCGGTATCACTCCCGCGGTGGCGGCAGACACGAACAACAACTCCGTGTCACCCGCATTCACCCCTGCGGGAACGACCACCGACGGGCTGGCCGACGAACCGTTGAAGCCGGCCTTGCCCACGAACGCCACACTCTTGGTTGATGCAACGGCATTGACCGTGCCTGACCAAGGCGTGCTCTGCGCGCCTCGGTCGTCGGTGACGACCAGGCTGACGTTGTACGTGCCCGCCCGCGCATAGGAGTGGCTGGTCGTTACCGCGGTGCCATGCGGTGTCGCGTCCCCGAAGTTCCAGTCATAGGAGACGACTGACCCGTCCGGGTCGGACGATGCAGTTGCGTTGAAGGAGCAGGACAGTCCGCTACAGGAGGACGTTGCCGATGCAGTGGGCGCCTGATTCGGGAACGTCGGCGCCCCGAACAGGAACATCCCACGTGAGCGCCAATCGTTGCCGTCCAGGCTGGGGCCGCTGACGACCGCGTCGGTGCTGGCGTCCGGCGTCCCATTGACAAACCCGATGGTGTGCAGCGTGCCGTCGCTGCGATTCGAGTAGTACAGCGTCGACCCGGAGAGCACCATGCCCGCGATGTTGCTGAAGTTGGCGCCACCGACAGTGAATTCCTGGGAGCCGATGATGCCGCTGTCCGGGCTGAACCAGCGCGAGAACAGCCCCGCCTGGCCGAGCAGCGAGTAGTAGAGCCTGCCGTTGGAGTAGAACGCGCCGGTCACCGAGGAGATCTCGCTGTAGTAACCCGACTTGGTTCCCTGATACGTCTGCCCGGAGCCGGTCGCGATCGAGGACCACACCGGATCGTTGTACGGATCGACCAGGGTCGGCGTGCCGACGGTTGTCCCGTTGAACGTGGCGCTGTAGAAGTTGCCGTCGGTGGCGCCGTAGAAGATCGTGTTGCCCACCATGAAGGCACCGCGCGTGGTGTTCCAGTCGATGCCGGTGTTGGGGACTGCGGTGAGCGCGCCGATGCTGCTGCCGTTCATAGCGCGGTAGGCCAGATCGCCCACCGTGGCAGCGCCGACCGGAGCGTCCAGGTTGATCAGCTCGATGCCGTTGATCAGCGGATTCTCGACCTCGTGCGTGAGATCGACGGTCACCGAACCGGGGCTGATGACGTCGCTCGACAGCATGGTCGCGGTCTGGTCTCCGGGGGCAGCGGTGACGATGTCGTAGTTGGCGGCGAGCGTTGTTCCGTCGACCCCGACGTCGAATACGCGCTGTCCGGCTGCGCCAGTGCCGCTGTAGCGGTTGGCGAAGAACAACCGAACCCGCACGTGCGTGCCAGCAGCAACGGGGAAGGTCCACTGCATCTCCCCGCCGTCGAGCTTCGTGCCCGGATCCCAGCGCTCGCTGTCGAAAATGGCGCCGGGCGTGGACGCGGGTACCGATGGCGAAAGGGCTGCGCAGCAGTTCCAGCCGGCCGCGTTACTACCGGTCGAGCGGAACTGTGCCCCGGGATCGGTGTCCGAGCCGTCTGATAGCCAGTCGGGTCCGTTGTCGATCGCACCGACGGTCGGGCCGCCCGCGTTCACGCGGTAGAGGACGTTGGTGTTGCTCGCACTAGGTAGCTGGCCAGCTTCGTAGAAGTTGGCGGGCAACTGCTTGGTCGCCGTCGAAGCCGGCGCCTTGCCCCCGGCGAGGGGGAAGAAGGCGATCTTCTGGTGCAGATATTTGCGGTTGCCGATCCAGTCGGTGTCACTGCCGACGTACAGACCGCCGGTCGGCGAGGCGTACAACGCGTACGCGCCTGCGCCGCGCGGGCTGCGCCCCGGGTTCCACGCCATCGGCACGCCGCTGGCCGGATCGAGCGCCGCGATGCCGGGACGCGGCACCGCACCCGCGCCGGCGAAGTCGAAGCCGTTTGAGTTGTTGAGCCAGCGCTCGTGACCACCGACGTAGATCGCGCTGCCAGTGATGGCGACCGACCAGAGCGAGTCCTGACCGGTGTAGTCCACCCAGGTCGGCGTGACCGACTGACCGCTACTGGCCGACTCCCACCGCGATGCGGTGTCGCACAGCGAGTTGGAGCCGTCGACGTTGGTCCCGCTGCCACCGGTTGCGGTGATCGCGAAGTACGAGCCGTCAGCCGAGTACTGGACGTCGGTCACGTACGTGTCGAACGCACCGCTGAAACAGGCCGCGGTGAACTGCTGGGTTGCCCAGTTGGGATCGACCGCGGCACTCGCTGTGTCCAGATCGATCAGGACTGCCTGGTCGCGGGTCAGCCCGCTTGCGGTCTTGAAGTTGCCGATCACCACGGCGCGCGTGCCTGCCGGGTTGAGCGCCATTGATCGCGGGCCGACCCCGCCGTTCGCGCCGCTTGTGCCGTTGAAGTTGTGGTGGCCAGCAAGCTGGACGTTCATGAACGGATCAAGCGCGCCTGTGGTCGGATTCACACTCATCAGCCCGGCATGGGCGACCGTGCCGGCCTTGGTGAATGTTCCGGCGAGCAGGAGGTGGCTGCCCGAGCGCGCCACCGAGTAGACGATGCCATCGAGCGCCGGTGGCTTGAAGCCGGCGACGATGGCTCCGGTCATCGTGCTGATCAGCGTGATGCCCTTCGACCGGACGCCGTTCACGTTGGTGAACATGCCCCCCACGTAGACGGTGTCGGCGGTAGGCCCGGGTGTCAGCGCCTGCACGGTGCCATCGAGCGTCGGCGCGAAGGTGGTGCTCACCGCGCCGGTAGTAGCGTCGAAGGCGAGCAAGCGATTCCGCGTCACGGTCGTGGTCGAACCGTGGTCCTGGACGCCGGTGAAGCTGCCGCCCACGACGATCCGGCTGCCAACCTGCGTGATCGCGTACACGGTGCCATTGGTGATGTTGGGCGTGGCAGTCGCCGGCACCGTCGATGCCACACTCGGCCAATTGACGCCGTTACCCTGGGCATTCGCTGCCGGCGCGAGCGCGGCACTCAGCGCGCCCACGGTGAGGCACACCGCCACGAGCGCGACGACACGACGCCGCAACATGCTGAATTTAGGCACTGAATTTCCCCCCGAATGTGAGCCAAGCCGGCTCGAACGCGCTGCCCCCCGGTGAGCGCGCGTGCTGATTGTGGGTAACTTCGGGACCCAGCACAAATCGAAGCTCGTACGTTCCGGTTTGTGGTCGTGCTGTCTTGCGGTCTCGCTCGTCCTGCGGTGCTAGGCGACTTGCGCCGCGTCGGTGGAGTTCCGCTCGCCCTCCTCGCCTGCAGGCGCCCGCGAGGTGGTGATCGGCTCAGTTCGATAGGCGTCGGCCGATAGCCCGCGCGGCGCAGGCCCGTCGATGGCAGGCTTGTCGGGACGGCCTCGAAGCCACGCAGCGGTCAGTAGACGCAGCGCGAATGGAATGTCCTCAATGATGTAGCGACGAAACATCCGGCGGGGTTCGCAAGATAACCGGTGCAACCACTCCAGGCCGAGATCCTGCATCCACTTCGGTGCACGTCCTATCTCGCCGGCAGCGAACGTGAGAGATGCGCCACACCCCACGAACCAGGCATTCGGCATGCTGGCGCCGAGTTCGGCAATGATGCGTTCCTGCTTGGGGAAGCCAAACCCGCAGAACACCAGGTCCGCTTCGGAGGATGCCACCCGAGTCTTGATCTCTGCCATTCCTGCGTCAGTGGCTTCCATACCGAACGCCGGTGACCAGCCGTTGATTTCGAGACCGGGGTATTGCTTGCGCAAGCGGCTAGCCGCTCGGTCAGCGACGCCGTCCGCACCACCGAGCAGGAAGACCGAGCGTCGTTCGGTGGCGGCCGCAGCACACAGGCTGGCGAGCAGCGATGCTCCGGTCACGCGTTCGGGTAATGGCGTGCCCTGCAGTGCACTTGCCCACACCAACGGCATCCCATCGGCGACGACAACAGTCGCCGGCGACACCATGGTACGAAGGGCTGGCTGGTTGACGAGCTTGCGCAGAATGTCGACATTCGGCGTGACGATCCATCCACCACGCACCGTGCTCCGGTCGCCGAGAGACCGCATGACGTGCGCGACTACCTGCTCCTCGGTCCAAGGTGCGAATTCCACTCCGAGTAGATCGACACAATCGCGGCGCATCCCAACGCCAAAATTATCCAACATGAGCTGCCCCCGCCGCTGCGTAGCCATCCCCCCGATGGCTATTACACAAATCTTAGCGCATACTTCACCTTCCCGAAACTCGAAGTCAGGCGCAGTTCAGCAACGGTATGGCGGCTTTCTGGGTCGTTTCATCGAGCCCGACCAAACGGGCCAACAGCGGCACTCGTCGTTCGGGCGAATCGCGAAATACTCTGTTTCCCAAATTCGACAAGTTTCTATCTGCTGTACCGCCCGGGCGACAAGCCCCGCCGCTGCCACGGTATTAGTCGGCGAGGAAGCAGATGCCGGCGAGCCCGGTCACTCCCCCGCACTGGCTGGAGCTCTGGGCGTTGTCACTGGCAATCCACAGTCCAGCGGGAGCAGTCGTCATGATCATGTCGTCAGCCCCTTGGCCGCGCGCGTGGGTCGGATTCCAGGTCGTTGCCGCGCCGGTGGTAACGGACAGTCCCGCGAGGCCGGGACGGGCCAGCGCGCCGCTTCCCGCCCGATCGCAGGCCAACGGATTGTTCGCCCAACGTTCGTGCCCGCCGATGTACACGTCGTTGACATCAGCGGTCACCGCGAACAATGAATCGCAGCCGGTGTAGTTGATCCACGTGTGAGCGAGGGTGGAAACGCTCGTGCTCGGAAAGGCCGCCGCCGCATCGCACAGCCCGGCACGCGGGTCGGTGGGGTGATAACCGACGCCGTTAGCCGGCTTGTAACCAGTCGTGGTCACATACACGCTTGCTCCGTCCGGTGACCACGCGGCCGCCTGAACGTAGAACGGTTCTCTAACATAGCAGTTGGCGTTAAACTCGGCGGAATACCACGGGTCCAAGGTGGCGCTGATCGGTCCCAAGTCGAGCATGAAGATTTGCTGGCGACGTTGGCCCGCGACTGAAGTGAAATCTCCCATTACGAGCACCCGGCTGCGATCAGGGCTGAATTCGAAGTTGTAGACCCGGCTGCCATTCGGCGACGATGCCACGCCGCCATCGTCGGTGTACACGTAGTTTCCGGAGATGTTGAGGTTAACGTATCCGTCGTCGACGCCGGTAAGAGGATTCACACTGAGCAAGTATTTCTTCGTGGAACCATTGGCCACATTGAAATAGCCACCGACCAGCACATGCTTGCCGGTGACGAGCAATGCTTCTACCAGATTGGACGCGGCGTGCCGAAATCCACTATTGACCGCTCCGGTCGCAGTGCTCACCGATGCAAGGTTCTGCGCGGTGGTTCCGTGAACCACCGAAAATCCACCGCCAAGGTAGGCAGTGGTGCAATCGGCCGAGAGCGCGATAGAATTGACGACGCCGTTGACGTCCGGGTTCCAGGCGCTCACCGTGCCCGTTGAGCTGTCGAAACTGAAAGCATTATTCCGCGCGTATGTGATCGTTCCCTGGATTATCGAGGTGAAGGTGCCGACGGCGTACATCCGGGTGCCACACTGCGCAAGCTGGCGCACCTTCATAATCGCCGCACTCGATGTCGGGAAGTGCGGGGTCCACGTGGCCGGCACAGTCCCGACCGGGCCACCTGGGACACTGGCATCCGCCGAGACGGTCAGACCCAGCAAGACAGCCAGAAAAGCACAAACAGCCGCAAAACGTTTGGCCCCGCGCATCACTGATCTGCCCCCCACGAGCACAGCTTCGTACCCGGCCCCCTGACCGGCTTATCCGGAACGTACCTCAGCCTCAGGCGACCGGCCACTCGAAACGAAACATCGGCCTCACCTGCCGCCGAACGGGCATAACGCTCGGAACCTCGCGGCGTCTCACACCAGCCGAAGGCGGGCTTGCTCCATCCGGTGCAGCGTTTTCGCGCTCACCCGCTCGACGGTAGCGATCTCATCCGGATCGAGCGCAGCACGCCACTGCTGAGCTACTGACGCAGGTGAGCGATCGAGATTGTGCAAACGATCGGCGATAGGCGCCTGGGGGCCGGCAGCACCGCCGTCCGCGCCGCGTAATGCATCCTCCGTGTGCGGACCGAAACGCAATCCGAGCCACTCGAACAGCTGTCGTGCGGCTGCGCGACCTCCCCCGGCCAGTTCCTCGTGCGAGATCACCACGACGTCGTCACTAGCACCGCTTTGATCCATCGCGATCTCGTAGAGGCCCGCCCAGAACTTCCCCATCGCCTCAGCTGTGACCTGCGAACCGGGCTGTTGCACGGGAAGTTCGTCGGGGCCGTCAGCGCCGCCGCGGTCGTGTCTGTGCGCGCGGAGCAGTGGCCGCAACTCGTCCAGATCTGGCTGCCACCCCATCCGCCGGTAACTCGCGAGCGCTGCCCCGGGATGGCGGTACAGCAGCACGACCACCGCGCCGGTCGCCTCGATCAGGGCAGGCAGGGACAGCATCGCGAACGGATCCTTGACCACTACCCGCGTCCACGGCAGCGGCGCCGCCCACTGCCGTCGGCCGTAGCGACCGAATATGAACGGGCTCACGCCACGAAACGCGAGCCGGGCGGCTCGGCGTTGCTTGGCCGAGAGCGAGTCCAGCGATGCCCAGGCGGTCAGCGTGCCACCGAGGCGATACTGACCATCGTGCGGATTCATCGGCTCCCGACCCACCAGGGCGGTACCCGGCGCGGTGGCGAGCAGTCGTCCGAGCCAGGTCGTGCCGGAGCGCGGCATCCCGCAGACGAGGATCGGACGATGCGCCCCTCGCTCTGATCGCAGTGCTAAGCGCACATTGGGTCCTTGCCCTCGAGGTGTGCCCGCACCTTAGCGCGCGGGCGCACCTCGGGAGCGAAAGGACCGGTTTACGAACCCAGCGCGATGCCGGTGCCGCTGTAGTGGAAGCGCGGTGTCACGACGGCCGAGCTGTGCGACATCGCAACGAAGGCGGCCAGCGACGTAGCTGTGCTCTCCGGCCGCGTGTCACCGACCTCCACGCGGTGCGGGTGTGAGGTGTCGAAGTACGACATGGCCTTGATGTTCGGGTAGCGCGGCAGCTGTGCGACGACCGAGCGGAAGAAATTCGCCTTGCCACTCGGGTTGCTTGCACTCTCACCGATGCCCCACTCGCACAGCATCATCGGGATACCCGGATGCGTCCTGAGAGCCCAGTCGTAGTAACCGGGGAAGCCGAGCTCCGGCCGGTTCACCAGACTGGTGAAATCACCGGACAGGTACCCGGTGGCGGCGCCGGACCCGTAGGGGTCGATACCGATCCAGTCGACGACATCATTGCCGGGCCAGAAGCCTGGGAAGTTGGCTCGCCGAGCCGCGGCGTCGTAGCCCTCGTAGTCCATCATGGTGATGGCGAAGTCGACACCGTCGGCACGCAGGCGCTGCACGGTGTGGCGGTACATGGCGGCGTAATCAGCGGACGTACGACCAGATCCGGGCGTGTCGTTGACGTCGTTTTCCGGTTCGTGCCACACGGTGAGAAAGAACGGGTGGTGATAGGTCGACTTGAGGTATGCGGCCTCGGAGTCGATTCGCGCATCGGCGCCACCATTGGCCTCCGCGCGCCAGCTCATGTCGGTCGCCGGCTTCCAGTTGATCAGGAGCAGCCGATTCTTGCCGGGTTGCATGGCGATGCCGCGTTCCAGAGTAGTGGGGAAATGCGACCCGTTCACGTGGTACACGTGCACAATGTCGAACGTCCGCTGCGCGTTCGCCTCGTCGGTAGCCACGCCGATATCAGTTCGAACCTGCATGAACTGGCGCGGTGCAATCCCCCACAATCGTCCACAGGATGGCACGAGTTTCGAGCTGAACGAGCACCCCGTAGCCGCCGTGGCGGTGGTGGCGCCGCCCATCGGGGCAGCCACGAGGGCGACGCAGGCGAGGCCCGTGGCTGCGAGCACGGCGCGTGCGCGCAGAGCAAGCGAGCGGCGAGCCGCGCGACGTCCGGGCACGCGGGACCGGTGCCGAGGGGCAGCGCACCGATGGCGGGGGGCTGATAGATGGCGGGAAGGCAGGACGGACAGGTCGTGGAGGGGGCGGTTCACGAGGAGCGCTCCTTGCCGATCGGGCTGGTCGAAAGGGACCAGGACGCGTGGGGATAGGCGGGCCAGGGTGCAATTGGGGTGAGGGACAGGGCAGTAGTGATGTGCATTCGTCAGCAGGCAGGCCAAATAGAGCCGTGCCCGCGCAAGCGGGCGGCTGACTTCGGTCTATGCCGGCAATGTGGGCGGATGGCGGGGCACCGGGCCGAGAGAAAAGCGTCGGGGGTGTGACGGAGTTCCGACGACCGGTTTCCGAATAATAAGGGGCTGGTGCGTTTCATTACGGTGAGGAAATTGCGCTGTCGGACGAGACTTTGCGCACGACTTCGCTTCCGCAGCCGACTACTCGGTCCGGACCATCCCAAACGCGGCATAAACTCGGGGTGTGCCAATACAACCCGACCGCCGAGCCGACTGGGGTCGCCGCCATATCTCGCGTCGGCAATTCGCGCGCGGATTGGCGACGCTTGCCTCGGCCGGCGTCGCATCGGGATTGGTGCTGCGCTACGGCGGGACGTCGAAACCGACCCCTGAGGCACTGCTACCGGTGAGCATGGCGATGCACGTCCACGCGAGCGCCAGCGAAGGCGAAGCCAGCATGGCGGCCCAACTCGTCCAGGCCGCGCGCACGGGCGTGAGCGTGCTGTGGTGGACCGAACACGACCACCGCATGCAAGCGCACACCGCGCCGACACAGATCCGCTTCAGCGGGTTGCGTGAGACAGCCCGGGACACGGCCCCATGGACGTGGACCGCGCTGACTGATGGCCCCGTCAATGAGGCTCGCCATGATTTCGTGACGCCCACGAACGCACCCGCGTTGGGCGCCCACCAGCACGCGCTGCACCTGGCGGCAAGGTCGAAGGACGCGCGCCTTGCCCGGCATGGCCTGTCCGGCCAAGCCGAGAACCTGCTCAACCGGACGTCACTGTCCGGGCTCACCCTCACGCTGGACGTCCTGCCCAACGCCACGTCGCTAGCTGGCTTTGTCGCCATCGAGATCGTGACGTCCTACCGTCCAGTGCAAGGGGACCAGCCCGCAGGTCTGTACCGCATCTCCTATCGGATCGGCGGAGCCACCCGGCCGGGGGTGTCCAAGCGCCTCGACGACGTGTCGGCAATCGTCAGCCTGAAGGCACCCCAAGGAAAGTGGCGCACGCTGCATATTGCCCCGGAGCTTGATCTCGTTCGGCTATGGCCCGGGATCGAAGGCCGCGATGCCTCGCTGCACTCGATCACCCTCGTCGCCAGTTCTCGCCGCGCTCAGCCCGCTGACGCCTACTTCGCCGATCTTCAGTTCCACCGCCCGAACGCGCAGGGCCAGAAACCCCTCGCCGTGCAGCGCCAGCTCATGGATCGATACAGCCGGGACTACCCCACCGTGCGCCAGATACAGGGCCTGGAGATCTCGCTCACCTCGCCACACCTGGGCTGGTACGGCGGGACGATCAGCCTGCCCGACAACACCGGTCTCGGGCCGCTGCCCAGCCATGACGTAAAGGTCGCCTACGACGCTGTGGCGAAGATCCACAACAGCGGCGGGCTGGCCTCCTACTGCCATCCGTTCGGCACGTCGCAGACCGTGGTGCCGGCACTCGAGCAGGACGCCCTGGTGACCTCCACGTCAGCGCAACTGATCGCCAATCGCGCGCTGGGTTGCGACCTGCTCGAGGTCGGGTACCGGGTGCGCGGCGGCTGCACGCTCAGCCAGCACGAAACACTGTGGGACAACTGCTCCCGCAATGCCATCTTCCTGACCGGTATCGGGGTCAGCGACGACCACGCCGGGCTCGATTGGATCACCGCCCGGCTGAACTTCGTCACCTGGGCGTGGGCGACCGACGCTTCCGAGACGGCCTTGCTCGCCGCACTTCGGCGCGGGCGCGCATTCTTCGGTGATCTTGCGAAATTCCACGGCACGCTCGACCTGCGACGCGACGGCGTCAGCGTCATGGGTGGCGTCTCGATCTCTTCAGCGACGTCGCAGGATCTCACTGTCATCGCGACCGGGCTGCCCGACGGAGGCACCGTCGACGTGCTGGTCGGAACCGTCGATCGTGCGGGCGCCGCGCACACCAAGCCGGTCATACGTCGGACGACGTTGCAACCCGCCGACTTCGACGCCACCGGCTCGTGCACGATTCATGTCGACGTTGCGCAGCCACGGTTCGTGCGGGTGGTGGTGGTCGATGCTGCCGGAGTCAGCATCGCGCTTAGCAATCCAACCTGGTTCCTGCGCGACGCCAAGGGGTACCGGGTCTCGAAAGCCAGGTTGACAGGGTAGCTTGGCAGCCCGGACCTAGCACCGGTTTGGGATAAAACGCCCACCCACGCCTTCCTAAGTTAGAATTGGCCTTTCAGGTTGACCGATCCCGAGGCCGGATTCACGATCACCTCGAGCGATCTGTCGCTCCGTACGTCGTCGAATGGATTTCGCGTGGCCGAAACAAGGACTGGAAACCTATCGTCGGACGATCGTGGCGCGCTGGGCATGCTGCTGCGGCGCGGTTGGATGTTCGTGGTGGTGGGGATCGTCGCGGGCCTCGCTGTCGGGGCCCTGCTCGCGGCAACGTTGCCCAAGCAGTACGCCGCCTCGTCCGCAGTGCTCGTCACACCCACCGGCGTAAATGATTCGGCCACCCTCACCAGCAGCCGGACCTCGGGCACCGTCAACCTCGACACCGAGGCAGCGGTCGTCACCTCCAGCGACGTCGCGAAGCAGGTGCAGACCATCGATGCCGCAACCAAGACCCTTTCCATCGCCAAACTCACCAAACCGGTGAGCATCACCGTGCCGCCCAACACGTCGATCCTGACGATCACCTACACAAGCGATTCCGCGGTGCTGTCGGCCACGCGCGCCAATGACTTCGCGACCGCCTACCTGGACCGTCGAAAGGCCGACGCCGAGGCGACCCTCAAGGCGGAGATCGACAAGTCGCAACTCGTCGTCGACACGCTGACCACCCAGTTCAAGTCCATCTCGACCAGCATCGGCAAGCTCCCGGCCAAATCGGCTCAGCTCGATTTCGCCCGTTCGCAGCGCAGCGTGGTGCTCGGCCAGCTCAAGCAGCTGACGCGAGACGTCACGGCGTTCTCAACCACCGCGGTCACCCCGGGACGGATCCTTAAGACCGCCACCACGCCCAGCTCGGCGTCCAGTCCGTCGCGGGTGCTGCTCTTGTCGGGCGGCCTGGCCGGCGGGCTACTGCTCGGACTGATCGCAGCGTGGTTGCGGTTCGCGGTCCGCGCACGACTGCAGCACCCCGTTGACGTCGTTCGCCTGCTCAAGCTTCCGGTCCTCGGTGAGGTCACGACCGCCAAGGTGAAGGGCACCGCGGCGGTGGCCGTACCCGAGGTCTACCGGCGGATCGTCAACGTGCTGCTGGCCACGCGCAGCGAGCCCGGCGTGCTCCTCGTCACGGGTAACTCGACCAAGATCGCGCTCAGTTCGGTGGTGGCCAATCTGGCTGCCGCCCTCGCCGGGCTCGGTCATCGCGTCCTCGAGGCTTCTGCCGGTGACCCGACCGGGGCGGGCGCACTCGCGTCGCGGCAACTCTCCAGGCCTGGTTTGGACGCGGCACGCGGTGAGCGCTGGCTGCTGATCGCGGGTATCGACCCGACCCACACGCCAGAGGTGCAGGCGGCCGGGGCCGCCAGCGACATGGTGATACTCGTCGTCGAGGCACACTCGAAGACCGCCCGATCCAGCGGCGTCATCGAGCAACTCGATTCGGTCGGAGCTCCACTGCTTGGCGCGATCCTGGTGCCGTCCGGTCGCTGGTGGAACCACCGGCCGGCGCAGCCGGTCGCCGCGCCGACGCCGTACGGTGAGACGTCGGACGGTGAGACGTCGGACGGGCGGGCGGAGCAGCCCAGCGCGAACGGTGCCGCTTCGGTGCGTGAGGACCCGGGCTCGGCGACGGCAGAGGGCGCCCAACCGGGCATTGCGCGTCGTCCATGAGGGACCGTCGCTTCGCATGCGGAGCCCACCAGTGACGGTCATCGACCGCGACCACACCGACCAACCGCAGCGCATCGCGCGCCGGGCACCGAGCAGGCTCGCGGCTCCACTCGAGCGCACCCTGGCGCTGCCCGGGCCACCGCGCAGTGAGCGGGTTGCGCGTCACGCAGAGCAGCACGCCGACGGTCTGGTCGACGGAGCCGGGCAGATAGCAGTCCGACCACGTGTGCAGGTCCCGGCCAAGACCCGGCTGACGATCATGGCGCCCGAACCTGTCCGGCTGGGCACCTCGGCGACTTCCTGCGACGAACGCGTCGACTTACCTCCTCCGGCCCCGTCACGGACGCGAAGCGCCGGGCTGTTCGCTTACGCCGTACGTCGCGACAACAGTGGCCGATTGCGGCTGGCCGCCGGCTGGCCGCTGTGGGCGCTGCTGGTGCTCTTCCCGGTGTGGTGGGCGCTCGGTCTGGGCAGCTTCATCTTCCCGTTACTCGCGATCCCGATGATCAGGACACTGGCGCACCGCCGGCCGCTGCGCTATCCCCGCGGCTGGCTGCTGTGGGCGCTCTTTCTCGGGTGGGTCCTGTTCGGCCTGGTGATGTTCGCCCAGAATCCGGCAGGCACGCACGCGGGCTCGTTCTTCGGACGCGTCATCTCCTACGTCGTCCTCATCTCCAACTACGCGTCGGTCACGGCGCTGTTGCTATTCGTCGGCAACCTCACTGCGGCGGAACTGCCCGTCAACCGGATCGTCCGCTGGCTCGGCGCGCTGCTGTTCACGACCGTCGCCGGCGGGCTGCTCGGCACCTTCGCGCCGCATTTCGCATTCACCTCGCCGGTAGAGCTCGTGATCCCGGGAAGCCTGCGTACCGATCCGTACATCTCGGCGCTCATCCATCCGGCCGCCGCACAGGTTCAGTCCGTCCTTGGCACGGAAAGTGGACGAGCCGCCGCACCGTTCGCGTACACGAATTTCTGGGCCAACAACGTTTCGCTACTGCTCATCTGGTTCGTCTGCGGATGGGCGGTGGGCGCCTCCACCCGCCGCAAGCTGATCTGCCTCGTCACGGTTTGTGCGGCAACTGTGCCGATCATCTACTCGCTCAACAGAGGTTTATGGATCGGGATTGCCGTCACCATCGTGTGGGCGGCGGTTCGCCTGTTCCTGCACGGCCGAGTCGCCGCGCTGCTGTCGGTTTTGGTCGCGGTGTCTCTCGGTGGTCTCATCTTCATCCTGACACCGCTGCATACGACGCTGACCTCCAGACTGGCGCACCCGGAGAGCAACTCGATCCGCGCCTTCCTCACGGCTCAGGCGGTCAAAGGGGCCACGGAGTCGCCGATTCTCGGCTGGGGTGGCACCCGAAAGACCAACGGCAGCGCGCAGTCGATCACCGTGGGCAAGTCCGCCAAGTGCCCGCAGTGCGGCGAGTTCACGATCGGCAGCAACGGCCAACTCTGGGGTGTCCTGTTCTACCAGGGCTTTGTCGGCGCGGCGTTCTACTTCAGCTTTTTCGGTTTCTGCATCTGGACCTACCGCCGCGATCGAAGTCCGATCGGGCAGGCTGGGGTGATCGCGATTGCGCTCACCTTCGTCTACATGCTTTTTTACAACGCCTTACCGGCCTCGCTGGCGATCACGATGATCTCAGTAGGGCTGCTGTGGCGCTCGGACGATGAGCAACTAGCCGCGCGCCCGGCGCTGCGGCATGGCTGATCGCGCGGCGCACCTTTCTACAAATGCCGAAGCACGCCTGGACGGCCTGCGCGAGATCGCCCGCCTGCTGTGGCCTGCCGGGTCGCGGGCAAAGCCGGACCGTCCTGGATCGCCGATGCTGATCGTCCCGAGCATCCGCAAACCGCGCCTTCTGGTGCCTGGATCGGCGCCGCGCGCTGCCGCCAACGCTGTCCTAGCGCATGGTCATGCGACGTCGGCGCAGGACCGGTTGCAGCGGCGGGTGCTGGCGCTGACCCTGCGCGCGGGCCTGGGGCCGTTCGCGTTTCGCGGCTGGCGCCACGTCGTCGAACTGCGGGAGTCGCTATTCCTCGACCACCTCAGTGCCGTGCTCGGACGCCCGGTTGTGGCCGCGATCGCGTTGACCCCACCGCGAGCCAACCGCAAGCCCGTCCTGCACCTGCTCGACGTCGACGGACGTACCGTCGCCTTTGTCAAGATAGGCATCAATCCGCTCACCTCGGCGCTGGTGCGCCATGAGGCCGCCACGCTCGCGATGCTGCATACCCGGCAATTGACTGCCCTGCGGGTGCCCGAGGTATTGCACACCGGCGAGTGGAACTCGCTCGAGGTGTTGGTGCTTTCGCCACTGCCGACCGCCCAGGCGGCGACGCCAGAACCCGTGCTCTTGCGCGCGGCGATGCAGCAAATCGCAGCAATCTCATCGGATCTCCCACCACACCCACCGGGCGGTTATGCAGCCGTGCTCCGCGTCCGGGCACAGGCGCTGCCGACATCCGGCGAGACACGCGATCACGCCGCACGCAGCGCGCTGGCCGACATCGCGGGCGAGCTGGCGGGCGGGACCGTCGGCGCAGAACTGCGACTCGGCAGCTGGCACGGCGACTGGACCCCGTGGAACTGCGGTCAGACGGGAGCCGAAGTCGTCGTGTGGGACTGGGAACGCGCACACGGACCAGTGCCGGTCGGGTTCGATGCGCTGCACTACCAGTTGCAGCAATCTCTCGTCGGACCGCACGCCAGCACTCCCGAGGCGGCTACGCGATGTATTCTCGATGCGCCCAAAACCCTTGCAGATTGGGACGTGCGCCCTGAACAAGCTGAGCTGACAGCGGCGCTGTACCTCATCGAGATCGGGTTGCGTTATCTCGCCGACGACCAACGTGCGGCAGGCGGTCGCGGTGGCGATGTCGAGTCGTGGATCGTCCCGGCGGTGGCCGACTATCTCGCACGCCAACCTTCGAGAGGAATTAATACGTGAACGTCAAGAGTCTGCCCAAGCCGTTGCAGCAGGCCGGTCAGGACGCGGTACTAAGTTTCGGCCGGCTCAGCGCCGGCGCGCGGATGTCGCCGGGATTTCTGATCTGCGGGGCGCAGCGCTGCGGCACGACCACGATGTACCGCACGTTGAGTCAGCACCCGCAGGTGCTCAAGGCTGTCCTACACAAGGGTGTGCACTACTTTGACACCGGTTACCTGCACGGACGTGGCTGGTATCAGGCGCACTTCCCATTGCGTGCCACCGCGCGGTTGGTGCAGCAGCGCACCGGCGCCGCACCGATGACCTTTGAATCGAGCCCGTACTACCTGTTCCATCCCCTAGCAGCCGGACGCATCGCAAGAGATCTGCCCGGCGTGAAAGTCATTGTGCTGCTGCGCGACCCGGTCGAGCGGGCGTACTCCGCACACGCCCACGAGCTGGCCAGAGGATTCGAGCGCGAACCGTTCGAACGCGCGCTCGAACTGGAGGACGAGCGTCTCGCCGGCGAGGAGGAACGCTTGATCGCAGACGCCACCTACAACAGCCCTGCGCACCAGCACCAGGGGTATCTGCATCGCGGCCGGTACTTGCCGCAATTGCAGCGCATGGTTGCAGCGGTGGGCCGCGACCGGGTGCATGTGGTCGACGCGGGCGACTTTTTCACCGATCCCGAGCCAGTCTGGCGCCAGACCGTGGAATTCCTCGGTATCCCCGACACGCGGGTCCCGATCTTCGAGCAGAACAACGCGCGACCGCGCTCCCCCATGCCGCAGCCGTTACGGGAGAGTCTGCTGCAACGCTTCACCGCAGACGACGAGGCGCTGGCTACCTGGTGGGGACGAGTGCCCTCCTGGCGTCGTTGATCCTCGAGCACGCAGTTCGGCTCGACGACGTGTTCGCTCTGTCGGACACAGCCCACGGCACGAGCGTCCAATCGGACGAGGGGCGATCGCAATGGGGCCGTTGAACGATGCGACGCAGCGAGCGCGGAGCGAGTTCGAAGGGTGTGCTGGGCCGACTGTGACGCAACGAGCATGATCGCTGGGGGTCGCCGTGCAGTTCCTCAACGTCGGTACGCAGGTGTGGACTTGTCGTTACGATTCAGTGCGGCAGGACATTCTCGGATGTCTAGACCCGTGTCGGCTTCCATCTTCAGGCCGGAGCGGTGTTCTGCTCGGCATGTTCCGTCCCCACGAAGGCTGCCTTTTCGGGTTAGCACCCTCGGTGCCGCTCCCAGATTGTTCGCCGCGCTTCGCAGAACATGGCCGGACTGATTGCGGTCGTCCTGATCACGGCGTCACTGTCGTCGATGTCCCGACTACTACGGGTGGCGCTGCGCGGGCTCGGCGACCACACGAGTTCGGCGCTCGCAGGATTGGTCATGGCTATCGCGGGCGGCGCGTTGCTGCCCGTGGTCCGCGTAGCCCTCGCCGACCGAACGAATCAGGCGTTCGTCTACCTCGTGCCCACCATGTGCCTAGCGTGCGTTGCCGCCTGCGCGCTTTCGATCTGCGCACGACTAGTCCGAGGGCGGAGCTTCCTCGCGTCCCACCCTGTGTGAGCCGCGCGGTCGGTCTCCACACGGTTGCGCGGGATCGTGCGGTCAGCGAGGTGGCTGGGTCGCCGCTGCTAGGCGATTTCCAGCTCTTACCCGAATCACGACACGAATCCCGCGAATGTCGGCGGCGTGGCGTCAACTCAGTGTGCGTGACGAGCCGGGTGGTCGGCGCGGTGCCGAACCGTTTCGACGATTTCCGATTCCTTCGTTTCGGCGTGCCGAGGCTCTATAGGTGTCGGGTGTTCAACCGTGGGGTGCGTGACGGGTCGATCCATGCTGGTGGCATCCAGTGGGGTCGGCCGTTGGTCATGACGCAGTGCCAGTCGTGTTGTTGAAAGTGGCGGTGGTGGTGTCCGCAGAGCAGGGTGCCGTTATCGACGCTGGTGCGCCCGCTGTGGCGGTGCTCGGTGATGTGGTGGGTTTGGCACCAGGCTGGTGGGGCGTCGCAGCCGGGAAAGCTGCAGCCCAGATCCCGGGCGATGAGCGCGAGACGTTGCTGTTCGGTGAAGATGCGTTGGGTGCTGGAGTAGGCGGTGATTGCTTTCGTTGTGGAGAGCAGCACGGCGATGATGCGGGCGTCGCCGCCGGCCCAGCGTTTCGCGAGGCAAATCCCGAGCAATAATAGCTATCTACTAACCGCTCATCGCCAAGGTTGACCCGCGCCGAACGGGCGTCGAGGCGACACCGGGTCACCGCGTCGTTCTACCGACGCGACACACGCACCGACAGCGCCGCTCGACGGCACCAAATTCAGCGCTAAAGACCTACGAACCCGTCAGCCGCGCAAGATCTCACGCATCAACCGGGCGGTTTCTGACGGCGTCTTGCCGACCTGGACGCCGGCCGCTTCCAGGGCTTCCTTCTTCCCCTGCGCAGTGCCCGACGATCCGGAGACGATCGCCCCCGCGTGGCCCATCGTCTTACCCTCGGGTGCGGTGAATCCCGCGACGTAGCCGACAACCGGCTTGCTGACATGGTCTTTGACGAAGGCTGCGGCGCGTTCTTCCGCGTCGCCCCCGATCTCGCCGATCATCACGATCCCATCGGTATCCGGGTCGGCCTCGAACGCCTCGAGGCAGTCGATATGCGTGGTCCCGATGATCGGGTCGCCGCCGATTCCGACTGCGGTGGAGAATCCGATGTCACGCAGTTCGTACATCATCTGATAGGTCAAGGTCCCCGACTTGGACACCAGACCGATCCGTCCGCCGCCGGTGATGTCGGCGGGGATGATGCCGGCGTTGGACTGGCCCGGACTGATCAGGCCCGGGCAGTTCGGGCCGATGATGCGCGTGTGCTTGCCTTGGGCATAAGCCCAGAACGCTGCGGTGTCATGCACCGCAACACCCTCGGTGATCACGACCGTGAGCGGGATCGCGGCGTCGATCGCCTCGATGACAGATTCTTTGGTGAATGGCGGCGGGACGAATCCAACCGTCACGTTCGCACCGGTCTCGGCCATCGCCTCGGCGACGGATCCGAAGACTGGCAGGGTGTGCCCGTCGAGTTCCACCTTGGTGCCGGCCTTGCGGGCATTGACGCCACCGACGACTTTGCTGCCCGAAGCAAGCATCCGACGAGTGTGCTTGGTTCCTTCGGAGCCGGTCATGCCCTGCACCACGATTACTGATTGCGCGTTGAGGTAAATGCTCACAGTTCAACTCCTGCATTCGCGAGCTCGGCAGCTTTGTCCGCGGCGCCATCCATGGTGTCTACGAGCGTTACCAGCGGGTGCGCGGCCTCGGTGAGGATGCGGCGTCCCTCGACGACGTTGTTGCCGTCCAGCCGCACAACCAGCGGCTTGCTCGCTTCAGCGCCCAGCAGTTGCAGCGCGCCGACGATGCCGTGCGCGACCGCGTCACAGGAGGTGATTCCGCCGAACACATTCACGAACACGCTGCGGACGGACGGATCGTTGAGGATGATGTCCAGTCCGTTCGCCATGACTTCCGCCGACGCGCCGCCACCGATGTCGAGGAAATTCGCAGGCTTCACCCCGCCGTGTTTCTCGCCGGCATAGGCAACCACGTCCAATGTTGACATCACCAAGCCGGCGCCGTTGCCGATAACGCCGACCTCGCCGTCGAGCTTCACGTAGTTGAGATGCTTCTCCTTGGCCTTCTGCTCCAGCGGATCGGTCGCGGTGGTGTCCTCGAAGGACGCGTTGTCCGGCTGGCGGAAGTTTGCGTTGTCGTCGAGCGTCACCTTGCCGTCGAGGGCGACGATGCTGCCGTCGCCCACTCTCGCGAGCGGATTGACCTCGACCAGCGTCGCGTCCGCACCGACGAATGCTTGCCACAACTTCACCAGGATGTCCGCGACCGGATCGATCAATTCGGACGGGAACTTGGCAGCGGCGGCGATCTCGCGAGCCTTGGCCAGGTCGACGCCCTCGCTCGCGTCCACCGCAATCCTCGCGAGCGCGTCCGGACGTTCGACGGCGAGCTGTTCGATCTCCATGCCGCCCTCGTAGGACGCCATCGCCAGGAACGTGCGATTGGAGCGGTCTAGCAGGTAGGAAACGTAGTACTCCTGCTTGATGTCCGCGCCGGGATCAACCAACACGCGGTGCACGGTGTGGCCCTTGATATCCATCCCGAGGATCTGCTCGGCGCAGGCCGTTGCGTCTGCAGGCGTCTTGGCAACCTTTACGCCGCCTGCCTTGCCGCGGCCGCCGATCTTCACCTGAGCCTTGACGACGGTGACGCCGCCGAGCTTTTCGGCGATCGAGCCAGCCTGCTCCGGTGTGGTCGCCACCTCGCCGAGGCTCACCGGGACGCCATACTTCCTGAACACCTGCTTGGCCTGGTACTCGAACAGATCCACGCTGCCCCGCCTTCTGCTTTGCGTTCGCTTGTACGCAGCTTATTCAGGCGGGGACTCCGACGTGGCCGCGCACCCACTCCACTACGGTGTCAAGCGGAGTTCCCGGCGTGAAGATCTTCGAAACGCCGGCCTGCTCGAGCTGCGGGATGTCGGCCGCCGGGATGATTCCGCCGCCAAAGACAATCACGTCGTCGACCTGCTGCGCCTTCATCAATTCGAGCAGCTTGGCGAACAATGTCATATGCGCGCCAGACAGGATCGAGAGCCCGACGGCGTCCGCGTCCTCCTGGATGACGGTCTGCACGATCTGCTCCGGCGTCTGATGCAGACCGGTGTAGACGACCTCCATCCCGGCGTCGCGCAGCGCGCGGGCAATCACCTTGGCGCCGCGATCGTGCCCGTCGAGGCCGGGCTTGGCAATGACGATCCGCAGCCGTTCGCTCATGCTGGCAGGATATTCCGCTGCCGCTGAACCGCGCGACAAAGCTCTCAAAGCTTCTGGACGGGCGCGTAGCGCAGCATCAGCCATTTCAGCCCGGTGTCGCCGAAATCGATCTGAGCCTGCGCGCTGTCGCCCGCGCCGCGGGTGGCGACGACGGTCCCCATGCCCCACGCGTCGTGGGTGACCCGGTCGCCCAGCTCCAGTGACGGGACGGCGCGGTTGCCCGCTCCGCCGCGCAAGCCGCCACGACCGGATCGCGACGCGGCGAGCTGCTCCTGCGCCGAACGACGCGGCGCCGCGCGGTACCCGTGATCGCCGTATCGGCCCGCGTTATCGTCGCCATATCCCCCGACGAACGGTGCGCGCGCGACCTCGCCGGTCCACTGCGCAAGCTCGGCGGGGATCTCGTCCAGGAAGCGCGACGGCGGATTCCATGAGGGCCTGCCCCACGCCGAGCGCGACAGCGCCCGGGATAGGTACAGCCGTTCGCGCGCCCGGGTGATGCCGACGTAGGCGAGCCGGCGTTCCTCGGCCAGTTCGTCCGCATCGCCGAGCGCACGGGTATGCGGGAACACGCCGTCTTCCAGCCCGGTCAGGAACACGACCGGGAACTCCAGGCCCTTCGCGGTGTGCAACGTCATCAGCGTCACAACCCCGCCGCCGGCGTCGGGGATCGCGTCGGCATCGGCGACCAGGGACACCTGCTCCAGGAACGCGTCCAACGACGTCGCCTCGTCGGTGCCCGCGCGTTGCTCCTCGAACTCGCGCGCCACCGACACCAGCTCGCGCAAGTTGTCGACGCGGCCCTCGTCCTGCGGATCTCGGCTTGCCTCCAACTCGCGCAGGTAGCCGGTCTGATCGAGGACCGCCTCGAGAATCGAGGACGGTGTGCCGTCCGGCGAGACCAGCACGGCGCGCAGCGAGTCCATCATCGTGGTGAACTCGCGGATGGCGTTGAGCGAGCGTGGCGCGAGCCCGATCGAGCTGTCGGCAACCTCCAGCGCAGCCCCGAACGACAACCGCTCCTGCTCGGCCAGCGCCTGGACGCAGGCCTCGGCACGCTCGCCGATCCCGCGCCGCGGGGTGTTCAGGATGCGGCGCAGCGACACCACGTCGTCGGGGTTGGCGATCACCCGCAGGTAGGCGAGCGCGTCGCGGACCTCCTTGCGCTCGTAGAAGCGCACCCCGCCGACCACCTTGTACGGCAACCCGATGCGGATGAACACCTCCTCGAACACCCGCGACTGCGCGTTCGTCCGATAAAAGACAGCGACGTCGGACGCGACGGCGCTGCCGGCGTCGGACAACTCGTCGACGCGCTGCGCAACCCAAGCCGCTTCGTCGTGCTCGTTCTCGGCGACGTAGCCGGCGATCTTCTCGCCGTGCCCTGCGTCCGACCACAGATTCTTGGGCCGGCGATCGGGATTGCGCGCGATGACGGAATTGGCTGCACTGAGAATGTTCTGCGTCGAGCGGTAATTCTGCTCCAGCAGGATCGTAGCGGCATCGGGGTAGTCGCGTTCGAACTCGAGAATGTTGCGGATGGTCGCGCCACGGAAGGCATAGATCGACTGGTCGGCGTCACCGACGACAGCCAGTTCGGCCGGATGCTCCCCCATCGTCAACTCCCGGACGAGGACGTACTGGGCGTGATTGGTGTCCTGGTACTCATCGACCAGGACGTGCCGGAACCGGCGTCGGTAGTGCTCCGCGACGTCCGGATGATTTTGCAGCAAGCGCACGGTCGACATGATCAGGTCGTCGAAGTCGAGGGCGTGCGATTCGGTGAGGCGCCGCTGGTAGCGCAGGTAAGCCTCACCCAGAATCTTCTCGTGGGCATTGCTCGCCTGCTCCGCCCACGCGGTTGGGGTGACCAGCTCGTTCTTGAGATTGCTGACCTGCGCCGCCAGCGAGCGCGCCGGGTAGCGCTTCGGATCGAGATCCAGCTCGCGCCCGACCATCGTCATCAGCCGCCGAGAGTCGTCTGCGTCATAGATCGAGAAGGACGACTTCAGGCCGAGCGCCTTGCCGTCGTTGCGCAGGATCCGCACGCACATCGAGTGGAACGTGGATACCCACATCGCCTTCGCGCGTGGCCCGACGAGCCTCGCGACCCGTTCCTTCATCTCGCCGGCGGCCTTGTTGGTGAAGGTGATCGCGAGGATCTCACCCGGCTGTGCGCGCCGCTCGGCCAGCAGGTAGGCGATCCGGTGGGTGAGTACTCGCGTCTTGCCCGAACCCGCACCGGCGACGATCAGCAACGGGCCGCCGTAGTGCACGACCGCCGCGCGCTGCGGGGCATTCAGGCCGTCGAGCAGGGTCGCCGGGTCGACCGCGATGCGGTTGCGGGGCCGCTTCGAGTCGGCCTCGGACGGGGTCTCGAAGAGCTGTTCGACGTCGCTGCTCATCTCAGCGACCACCCTACGACGGGCCACCGTCAGTAGCGGGTCACCCGCCCGCGTCGTCCCACCATTCGGGACGGAGTTGCCACCCAGTGAGCTGCGTGCCACGATCATGGCGTGCGACTCCAGTCTTACGAGTTTTTTTACGGGTACCGCTATTCGGTCCCCGGCGTAACTGGCTGATCACTCACCACACCGACGCCCCGGGCCCGAAAAGCTTCCCGGGGCGTTTTGCCGTGCCGGGGCTCGAATCGCCTGGACCTTATTGAAGGGACGGATTCTTATGAGCACCACCGCCACAACTGCCGCCATCGCTGTTAACTCCGCCGCTACCGATACTCGGTCGCAGGCGGCCGACACGATCCCGGTGCTGCGCGCGCAAATCGACGCACTGGACGAGGCGATCATCCGCATGGTCGCGGAACGCACGCGCGTCTCGCGCCGGATTCAGACCGCGCGGATGAACGCAGGCGGCACGCGTGTCGAGCTTGGTCGTGAGCGCATCGTGCTCGCGGCGTACCGCGACGGCCTTGGCGTCGACGGTCCGCACCTGGCCGATGCCGTACTTCAGGTGTGTCGCGGAATGCGGTGACTGCGCAACCCGCTCGCAGCCGTATTATCCCGCTTCATGGCGGATGTGTCGATCCGAGACGGTCAGTTGCACATTTCGCTGACGGTCCCGGAACGCGTTTTGTCCCTACACGGGCGCGAGGTCAGTATCCCTCTCGAGCGCATCGTGTCCGCGGCACCGGTAGCACAGGTGCTCGACCAGGTACGCGGACTGCGTCGCCCCGGCGCCGCATTGCCGGGTGTGCTTGCCATCGGCACCTGGGGCGGCACCGAGCGCGGCGTCGTCTACCGGGATTTCGTGGTGGTGCATCGTCCCGGACCGGGAGTCGTGCTCACCCTCGATGGTGAGCCCTACGACCGCGTCCTGCTCAGCGCCGAGCGGCCCAGCGCGCTGATCGCCGCGTTGGCGAGGTAGTTCCCGGCCGGTCAGAAGATCCGCCGGTCGGCAGCCCATCTGGTCAGCTGGTGTCGGCTGGACAGTTGCAACTTGCGCAACACATTGGACGCGTGCGTCTCGACCGTCTTGATCGAGATGAAGAGCTCGGCGGCAATCTCTTTGTAGGCGTACCCGCGGGCGAGTAGGCGCAGCACCTCGCGTTCGCGGGGGGTCAGCTGCTCGAGGTCACTGTCGACGGCGGCGCCCGACGGCAGCACCGGGGCTTCGCGAAACGCGTCCAGCACGAAGCCGGCCAGCCGTGGACTGAAAACCACGTCCCCGTCCGCGACGCGGTTGATGGCGTCGGCGAGATCGTCGGCAGAGATGGTTTTCGTGACGTACCCGCGTGCTCCGGCCCGGATGACGGCGATCACGTCCTCGGCGGCGTCGGACACCGACAGCGCGAGGAACCGGGTTGCGGGCAGCGAAGAGCCGATCGCCTCCAGCACGGCAAGCCCACCCCCGTCAGGCATGTGCACGTCCAACAGCACGACGTCCGGCGTCGTGGCGCGGATCATCGCTACCGCCGACGCCGGGTCGCCTGCCTCACCGAGGACGCTCACCCTTTCGCCCAATTCGGCGCGCACCCCTGCGCGGAACATCGCGTGGTCGTCCACCAATACAACCGTGCTCATTTCGGCATCCTTATCGCGATCTCGGTGCCGCTGCCCTGCCGGCTGATCACGGTCACCTTGCCACCGTGGCGTTCGATGCGCCCGATGATCGAGCCGCGAACGCCCTGCCGATCCTCGGCCACCGTCTCCGGGTCGAAACCGACGCCTCGGTCGCGGACGAAGATGGCTGTCTCGTGAGCTTCGACCTCGGCGTAGAGCGACACGGACGTGACTCCCGAGTGCTTGGCTGCGTTCACCAGCGCCTCCCGGGCGGCGGCGACCGCGGCGTCCAGGGCCTCGCTCATGCCAATGTCGCCCACCAGCACAACGTCCACCGACACGGCGTAGGCGTCCTCGACCTCGGCCGCAGTACGGCGCAGCTCGTCAGCGAGTTGCCCGGACGCGGTGCGCTGGCCGTAGAGCAGTGTGCGCAGCTCGCGTTCCTGGCCGCGGGCCAGACGCGCGACCTCGCGCGGGGAACCGGCATTGCGCTGGATCAACGCCAGGGTCTGCAACACCGAGTCGTGCAGGTGCGCGGCGAGATCCGCCCGCTCCTGGGATCGGATCCGTTCGTTGCGCTCGGCGCCCAACTGCGCCACCAGCTGCATCCACCACGGGCCTGTCACCAACGCCAGCCCGGCCACGGTCACGACCATGGCAAGCAACCCGTCGCGGATCGCAGAGAAGTTCGCCTTGGCAAGCACCAGCACTGCGCCGGACGCAACGAGCGCCGCGCCCGCGGCCAAGCGGGCCAGGCCCAGTCGATCCGTCCGGGTCGCCAGCAGCGAGGTCCGCGACAGCAGGCGCAGACGGTCGCGCTCCGGCTCCGACGCCTGGCGCCAGATCAACGCCCCACCCAGGCACGCAAGCAAGGTCGGCAACGCCAGCCCGCCCGCCGGCAGGCTCGACACCGCGACTCCGAGCGCCAGCACCGCGAACACCGCCCCCAGGCAGTATTCGATGGCACGTGGCAGCCGGGCGCGCCCGCTATCTGGAGCGACCGGGAGCACGATCCAGTACGCGCCATAGAGCGCGAGACCCAGACCGCCCGCAGCGGTGAGTAACACGAACGACAGCCGAATCGAGCGCCGACGCACCCCGATGTGCTCGGCGATGCCTGCAGCTACGCCGCCCGCGATGCCGCGAGCCGGCAGCCGGTATAACCGGTGCGCGGGGAGGATCGCGCCGCTCGTGTCTACCTCCCTCATGCTTCCAATGATCGGCCATGTCGGGGCTCGGCCGCATCAGGCACCTCCCCGAGGCCGGGAGTCAGGGTCGAATTCAGGGCGACGCCCGATGTGCGGACGCGGCCCGAGCGGCATCGTCTACGTCATGACGACCACCGAGTACCCACCGCCGCCCAATTTCCCGACCGATCAGCGCCGACTACGGCGCAGCCAGGCCGATCGCGTCGGCGCGGGTGTCGCCGGTGGGCTGAGCGAGTATTTCGGCGTCGACCCGGTGTTGTTTCGAGTGCTGTTTGCGACGTCGGCGTTCTTCGGTGGCGCCGGGATCCTCGCCTATCTGCTCTTCTGGGCGACGATGCCGGACGCCGGTACCGAATCGGCGGCCGTGGACCGGTGGATCGCCACGCTGCGCCGGCGGCGGGTGCCCTTCTGGATCGTGGCTGTGGGCGCCGGCATACTGCTTTGGCTGGTGGCCTTCAGTTGGTGGGCCCCCGGCCGGATCCTGCCGGTGACGGCAGTGGTCGTCGTGCTGATCTTCGCGCTCAGCCGTGGCGGCCGACGTCCGCACGATGCGGCGCCGATGGTGAACCTGACGAAAGGCGATGCGCCTGCTCCGGTACCCGCAGCACGCGGCTGGTTGAACGAATCCCTTGCAGCCGGGCGGATCCGCCGTCGCCGGGCGGCCCCGGTGCGCCTGAGCACCCTCGGCGTCCTGGCAGTGACGTTGATCGTCATCGCTTTCGTCGACTCGGCACGTGGCGTGGTGCTGACGGCTTATCTGTGGCCCGCGTTGGGGATCGTGCTCGCCGGTTTGCTTGTCGGTGCAATCTTGCGGCGCACCCCGTGGAGCCTGGCAACGCTGCTCGTCCCGATCGTCGCGGGGCTGATCGCCTTTGCCGGCACGCACGCCAGCCTGCACGACGGCACCGGGCAGAAGCAGTGGCGGCCAACGGTGGCTCCGGCCGCGGATTATCGCCTTGCGATCGGGCAGGGCACGCTGGATCTCCGCAAGCTCGCGGCCCAGCAGCAAGCCCGTGCCGTGAGCATCACGATGGCAGCAGGTCAGGTCCGTATTCTCGCACCGAAGACCCTCAATCTCACCGTCGACGCCAACATCCGCTTCGGCGTGCTGACGATTGACGGGCAAGATGTCAACGACCCGAACGGCTCAGGCGGATTCAATTTCAATCAGACGATTGATCCGCCGGCCGGGGCGACCGGCGCGCCGGTCACGGTGCAGGTGCATCTCGCCGACGGCAACGTGGACATCGTCCGAAGTTGAGCGGCGCTCGGCCCGTAATCCCGCTAAATGGTGATTGATCCACCTGCCCGGCGAGCGATCTTCGGCTCGGGTTGAGCAGTCGCCGTCCGCGTGACATAGTCGCCAGGCTGGCGCGTCGTCGGCACCGGGGTTCGGGGGGACCACATGTCTATGGCCGGCGCTTTGCCGTTTCCATCCACACCGAACTCTGCGCGGATATTGAATCGGTGCGGCCACTGGGGCGCACAGACAATTATCGGCACCATCGTTGCTGCGATCCTGCTGCGCGTGCACCCGATCTCGCCCGACAGTTCGCTGTCGGTGAGCGTTCCGGTGGCGCTGATGGCCCTCGTCATCGCGAGTTGGCTGCTGATGCGAAAGCATGATCGCCGGTTGTGTGAGCATTGCCTGACGGCAATGCCGCTCAATGCCTCGGAGATGGCCGTGCACCGTCGTCGGAGGCTGGCGACCGCGCACCTGGCCGCGAACAAGAAGCTGGTATTCGGCTACTTCGCCGTGCTGATCGGGTCAGCGTTCATCCCCGGCACGATCGGGTTGATCATCTGGTCGGTGGCGCAGACCAGCCTTATCTACCTGTTGCTGAGCTACACGACGCACCGGACCCTGCAGCCCTGGTGCCCCGCGTGCCGCGGACGCGGCGACAGCGAATCGGTCGACGCCCCTGAGCCCGTCCCGCAGGGATCGCAGCGCGGCTGAGCCGGGGCGCGCTGCCTCACGCTTCCTGAAAGACGATCTGTTCGGGCGGCAGTGTCAGCTGTACATTCTGGCCGCGCCGAGCGACCAGGGTTCCCAACGAGGTTGCCTGGCCGGCGGGCACTGTGAACAGCGTGTCACCGTGGGCGGCGAGGAACGCGGGAAAACCGGCGAGGCTCACCTTGCCCGTTTCGTCGAGTGTCAGATATTCGGCAAGCCGCCGGAAGAGCTTGGGCAGGATTACCAATTCGTCGGTGAGTTGCACACGCGAGCGCAACGTGAAGCCGGGCAGCGTCGCGTCCGCCGCCCAGACTCCCGACTTGGCGTCGCGGGCGGCGGTGGCAGCAGCGGCAAGGTCGCTGCGCAGGTCGAAGTAGAGCTTCGAGTAGAAAGTTGGGTACACCCAACCGGCCGCAAGCAACTGATAGTTCACCGCCCGTCGCATCTCGTCGATGCCGAGGTAGACGGTGCTTGCATCAGCGGCACGCCCACGACGCCCACCGGCGTAAACCATCGCCACGGCGCGGCCGTACTTGTCGGCGAAGCGCGTCAGTATGTAGCCAGGCGTCTCTGCCGGAGTGGCAGCGGTGACGTACCCGCGCTCGTCGCGGCTCACCCCGCTGAAACCGAGCAGGTCGAGGAGCGCGGTAGCGGCCCCGTCGCCGAACTCGGCGGGTTGGCGCCACATTCCGTTGGCGTGCGGTGGGGTGTAGTGCGTCTCCAGTGCGTCGATTGCGTCCAGGCGCAATTGCACGCCACTCGCCGCGTTCGCCTTGACAGCGATCCCGGCTCTCGCCCACACGCCCACGTCCTCGGGATAGAAACGGACCGAGTCGCCGTCCGGCGACGCGCCCACGATGCGGAATGTGCCCTTCACGATTGTCATCGGCATGAAACGATCATTTCAGGGTGGCCGGTCCGCGAACAGGTCATCGGCGCGTCGATCCTCGTTCGTCACGCAGTCCCACGCCGGCATGCGCATGAAGATCGCCATGGCTCACGCCGGACGGGGGCCGGGCGCGGAGTCAGCTACTCCCACTCGATGGTGCCCGGGGGCTTGGACGTCACGTCCAGCACGACCCGGTTGACCTCGCGAACCTCGTTGGTGATGCGGGTGGAGATGCGCTCGAGCACGTCGTAGGGCACGCGTGCCCAGTCGGCGGTCATTGCGTCCTCCGACGAGACCGGGCGCAGCACGACCGGGTGGCCGTAGGTGCGCCCGTCGCCCTGCACGCCCACCGAGCGCACGTCGGCAAGCAGCACCACCGGGCACTGCCAGATGTCGCGGTCCAACCCGGCTGCCGACAACTCCGCACGCGCGATGGCGTCGGCGCGACGCAGGATGTCCAGCCGATTCGCGCTCACCGCTCCGACGATGCGGATCGCCAACCCAGGCCCGGGAAAAGGTTGGCGCCAGACGATCTCTGCGGGCAGGCCGAGTTGCTCGCCCACGCGGCGGACCTCGTCCTTGAAGAGGGTCCGCAGCGGTTCCACCAGCGCGAACTGGAGATCGTCAGGCAGCCCGCCGACGTTGTGATGGCTCTTGATGTTTGCCGCGCCCGTGCCGCCGCCCGATTCCACGACGTCGGGGTAAAGGGTGCCCTGCACGAGGAAGTCCACCGACTGCCCGGCCGCCACGATGTCACGCGCAGCGGACTCGAAGCAGCGAATGAACTCTCGTCCGATGATCTTGCGCTTCTGCTCTGGGTCGCTGACCCCGGCGAGCGCGTCCAGGAACTGCCCAGCCGCGTCAACGACCTTGAGATTGACGCCGGTCGCGGCCACGAAATCGCGCTCCACTTGCTCGGCCTCGCCTGCGCGCAGCAGGCCGTGGTCGACGAATACGCAGGTCAGCTGGTCGCCCACGGCACGCTGCACCAACGCGGCCGCCACCGCCGAGTCGACGCCGCCCGACAGGCCACACACGACCTGCTTGCCGCCGACCTGCGCCCGGATCGCATCGACCTGCCCGTCGATGATGTTCGCCTCGGTCCAGCTCGGACGCACGTGCGCGATGTCGCGCAGGAAGCGGTGCAGGATTGCCTGACCGTGCTCGCTGTGCAGCACTTCGGGGTGGAACTGGACGCCGGCCAGCCCGCGCGCGGTGTCCTCGAACGCGGCGATCGGCGTGCCGCGCGTGGCTGCGACGACGGTGCAGCCAGGCGGCACCGCGATGACCGCGTCAGCGTGACTCATCCACACCGACTGCGTCGTGGGCAGCCCTCGAAGCAGCACGCCGGGGTCGGTGACCGAGAGTTGTGTCCGGCCGAACTCGGAGCCGTCGGTGCGTGCGACCGTTCCGCCCAACGCCTGGGTCATCGCCTGGAACCCGTAACAGATCCCGAACACTGGCACCCCAGTGTCGAACAGCGCGGGGTCGGCGCGCGGCGCACCCTCGGCGTACACCGACAGCGGGCCGCCGGAAAGGATGATCGCCTTGGGCCGGCGGGCCAGCATCTCGGCGACCGGCATGGTGTGCGGCACGATCTCGGAGTAGACGTGTGCTTCGCGCACCCGGCGCGCGATCAGCTGCGCGTACTGCGCGCCGTAGTCCACGACCAGGACGAGCTCGGCCTGCATAGACGAAATCCTACGGCCGCGCCCTGCGCTTGATCGTCGGCCACTCTGCAGCGACTGGCCGCTGCAAGGTGGGCAACGATCACGCCCGGTCAAAGCCACCACCCAGACGGCACAATAGGTACATGTTCCGTCACGGGCGCGAACGATCATGACACCCCGCGCTCCGCTGCGTGGGGCGGAGTCGGCGTTCACGGTGCGTCGGGGCCTGCCGTTCGTGATCGTCCTGGCTTTCGCCGCGCTGACCCCGGCGCTGCCCGACAACAGCCCACCCCGGCTGCTCTGGTGGGCGATCGCCTGGGCGCTGCTCGCCGTGCTCGTCGCGTTCGGCTACCTCGCGTCACGACGGCCAGCCGGGCACTGGACCCAGTCGCTCGCCCCGCTGCTTGCGTTCCCGGTGATCCACGCACTGCGCACCGCCGACGGCTACGGCTTCTCCGGGCTCGCCCCGCTGGTCTTCCTGCCGGTCGTCTTCTTCGCACTCTACGGCCGCCGCCGCGACGTCGTCGTCGCGCTGGGCGCCGCGCTGGCGGTGCTCGTGGCCCCGATCCTGGCCATCGGCGGCCCGGACTATCCGCCGTCCACGATGCGAGGGGTGTTGTTGACCCTCGCCGTCCTCACCGCCAACGGGCTGCTGATCCACCAGCTCGTCGCGTCGTTGCAGCGGGCGACCGCACGCCTGAAGGTGAGCGAGACGCTATTTCGGGCCGCGTTCGATGACGCGCCGACCGCCATCGCGCTCGTGGGCGTGGCCGGTGCTGATGGCGGCAAGTTTCTGCGGGTCAACCGCGCGATGTGCAACCTGTTCGGCCGCACCGCGACCGAACTCACCAACCAGCCGATGGAGACATTCACCCACCCCGGCGACGGCGGGGTGCTCCACCGGCTCTTCACCGACGTCGCCACGACACGCTCGGTCCACCGCATCCAGAACCGCTTCGTACACAGCTCCGGACGAAATATCTGGGCCGCCGTGTCCATTTCCACCGTCAACGACCACGACGGACGACCGCTCTACATCATCGAGCAGATCGAGGATGTCGGCGCACGGCGCGAGTCCGACCGGGCACTGCTCGAGGCGCTGGAGCACGAGCGCGCGGCGATCGAGCGGGCCCGTGAGCGGGAGCGGGTCCGCAGCGAGCTGATCTCGGGCGTTGCGCACGACCTGCGCACCCCACTCACTGCTGCATCCGGGTTCACCGAGTTGCTCGCGGACGAGACGGTGGGCCCGCTCACCGACGACCAGCACGCCGCGCTGCAGACCATCGGGCGCAACCTCGCCCGCCTTGCCAGCATGGTGGAGGAGTTACTGGCCGCCTCGCGCCGCGATCGCGAGCGCGAGCGTCCGCCACTGCTCGCCGCGGTGGACATCGACGCGGTCGTGCTCGGCGCCGTGCAGGCGACGACGCTGGCAGCCGATGCCAACCAGCAGACGATCTCCGGCCCCGGCGCGGTGACTGGTGCGCGCGTGCGCGGCGACGCACACCGCCTGGACCGGGCACTGGCGAACCTGCTCGGGAACGCGATGAAATTCACGGCGGCGGGCGGCACGGTGTCGATCGGGACCTCGATGACCGACACCGAAGCAATCATCACCGTCTCCGATAACGGGATCGGAATTTCGGCCGAAGACCAGCAGAAGATTTTCGAGCGCTTCTACCGTTCCGGCAACGCGGTCGACAAGGCAATCAACGGCTCGGGGCTGGGCCTCGCCATCGTGAAGGAGATCGCCGTCCAGCACGGTGGCACGATCGACACCGCCAGCGAGCCGGGGCATGGATCGACGTTCACCCTGCGGCTGCCGTTACTGCTCGAGGTCTAACCCGCGAGGCTCGGGAGCGTACCGGTGAACACCCGCGCGCGGGCGAGCCGCTCGTCGCTGACCGGTCCGTAGAGGGTGTCGCGTTGCGCGGCGACACGTCCCGGCAAGCCGCCGACGATCTGCTCCAACTCGGCGACGGTCTTCGCCGAGCCATGCTGGCTGCCGGCCATCCGGCTGATCGTCTCCTCCATCAGCGTCCCGCCGAGATCGTTGACCCCGCCGGTGAGCAGCTGCCGACTGCCGTCGACGCCGAGCTTCACCCATGAGCACTGCACGTTGTCGATGAGCCCATGCAACAGGATGCGCGCCGCGGCGTGCACGGCGCGGTTCTCGCGGGCGGTCGGCCCGGGTCGGGCGACGCCGGCAAGATAGATCGGGGCGTTGGTGTGGATGAACGGCAGGGCGACGAACTCGGTGAACCCGCCCGTCTCGCGCTGGATCCGAGCCAGCGTGCGGAAGTGGCCCAGCCAGTGCGCCGGGTTGTCGACGTGGCCGTACATCATCGTGGAGCTGGAGCGGATGCCCAGCTCGTGCGCGGTTGTGACGACCTCGATCCACATCGCGGCCGGCAGCTTGCCCTTCGTGAGCAGCCAGCGGACGTCGTCGTCCAGAATCTCCGCGGCCGTACCGGGGATCGAGCCCAGGCCCGCGGCCTTCGCCTCGCTCAGCCAGTCCCGGATCGAGAGGCCGGTGCGCACGGACCCGTTCACGATCTCCATCGGACTGAACGCGTGCACGTGCATGTCCGGCACGCGCTTTTTCACCTCTCGGACGATGTCGAAGTACGCCGTCCCGGGCAGATCCGGGTGAATGCCGCCCTGCATGCATACCTCGGTGGCGCCGAGCGCCCAAGCCTCCTCCGCGCGGTCGCCGACCTGGTCGAGCGACAGGGTGTAGGCGTCGGCGTCGGTGCGGCGTTGCGCGAATGCGCAGAACCGGCAGCCCGTGTAACAGACGTTGGTGAAGTTGATGTTGCGGTTGACCACATAGGTCACCGCGCCACCGTTGACGTCGTGGCGCAGGTCGTCGGCCAGCCGCGCGACCGCGTCCAGTTCCGCGCCGTCGGCGTGCAGCAATGCCAGCGCGTCGGCATCGCTCAGCGCGGACGGATCCCGTTGCGCGCTGCGCAGCGCCGCCGCGACGTCGGAATCCAGACGCTGCGGCGCGGAGGTGCGCGCCGCCTGCTCGCGCACCGACTCCCAGTCGCCGTAGACGCTGTCGAAGTCCTCGCGCCGATCGGACGTGCGTCCCTCGGTGTCGATCGCGGTGTGCAGGTCGGTGCGGCCCGCGCCGGCGTCCGCCGTCCAGGCGTCGTCAGGTTCCTGCCAGGCGATCCCGTGCGCGAGCGCGCCGGTACGCGCCAAACCGTCGTCGCCTGCGAGCGCGGCGACATGCGGCATGATCCGCGGGTCGAGCCAGGGCTCACCCGCAGTGACGTAGCTCGGGTAGACCGTCAGCCGCTCGACGAGCCGGAATCCAGCTGCGGCGCTGCGGGCGGCGAGTTCCTCGATCTGCGGCCAGGGCCGCTCGGGGTTGACGTGATCGGGCGTCAACGGAGACACGCCACCCCAGTCGTCGATGCCGGCGCTGAGCAGCGCTGCGAATTCGGCGGCGATCAGATTCGGCGGCGCCTGGATCCGGATCCGCGGCCCGAGTACGAGGCGGGTGACGGCTACGGTCGCTACGAGATCCTCGATCTCGGCGTCGGGCATGCGTGCCATCGCGGTGTCCGGCTTGGCGCGGAAGTTCTGCACGATGACTTCCTGGATCCCGTTGTATGCGCGGGCGACGCGGCGCAGCGCGAAGATCGAGTCGGCGCGTTCGGCGAGCGTCTCGCCGATGCCGATCAGGATGCCGCTGGTGAACGGGATGTTGGAACGCCCAGCGTCCTCGAGCACCCGAAGCCGGACGGCCGGATCCTTGTCCGGCGAGCCGAAGTGTGCGCCGTGCGGATCTTCGAAGAGCCGGCGCGAGGTCGTCTCCAGCATCATCCCCATCGACGGGGCGACGGGCTTGAGCCGCTGCAGTTGCGACCAGGTCATCACGCCGGGGTTGAGGTGCGGCAGCAGGCCGGTGCGCTCGAGCACGAGGATCGCCATCGCCCGCACGTAGTCCAGCGTCGAGTCGTAGCCCCGCGACTCGAGCCATTCGCGGGCCGCAGGCCAGCGCTCCTCCGGACGGTCGCCGAGGGTGAACAGCGCCTCCTTGCAACCCAGCGCGGCCCCCTGCGAGGCGATCGCAAGCACCTCGTCCGGCGAGAGAAAGGCCGCCGGGACGTGTTTCGGCGTCGTCGCGAAGGTGCAGTAATGGCACCGGTCGCGGCAGAGCCTGGTCAGCGGGATGAACACCTTGCGCGAGTACGTGACCACGCCTGGACGGCCCGCCGATTCCAAGCCCTGATCGCGTACCCGGGCCGCCGACGCACACAAATCTGCCAAGTCGTCGTCCCGGGCGGACAGCAGGATCTGGGACTCGGTCGCGTCCAGCGCGACCCCATCGCGGGCGCGGCGCAGCGCACGGCGCATTCCTGAAGCACTCATCGGGTGCCGCTCACTCTCGCAACCGCGGGAGAATCTCTTTCTCGTACAGGCGGAGAAACTTTTCCTGATCCGGGCCCGGCGCGTGAAACACCAAGTGATTGAAACCGAGGTCGAGATAAGTCTTGATGTTCTCGACGTGCTCGTCCGGATCGGTGGAAACGATGAAGCGCTTCGCGGTCTGCTCGGGTGTGAGCGCGTCGGCGAGGCGCTGCATCTCGACCGGATCCTCCACGCCGGACTTCTGCTCGGCGCTCAGGCCAAGGGCGCCCCAGAACTGGGTCGCCTGCATAGCCGCGTCACGGTCATGGTCGAAGGACACCTTGACCTCGATCATCATGTCCAGATCCTCAATCGAGCGGCCGGCTTTCTCGGCACCCTCGGCGATCGCGGGCATCAGCGTGTCGGTGTAGAGCTCGGCCGCTTTGCCGGATGTTGTAATCCAGCCGTCGCCCTGCCGACCCGCGAATCGGGTGGCCGCGGGGCCGGACGACGCCAGCCAGAGCGGAACCTGCTGCTCGGGACGGTCGTAAATGGTCGCCTTGTCCGTGCGGTAGTACTCGCCTTCGAAGCTGACCCGCTCGCCCGACCAGAGCTCACGGATCAGCTTCACCGCCTCACGGAAACGGGCGAAGCGCTCCTTGCCGTCGGGCCAATCGATGCCGAGCGGCACCTCGTTCATCGACTCGCCGCTCCCCATCCCGAGCACGACTCGACCGGGGAACAGGCAGCCGAGCGTCGCGAACGCCTGCGCGACGATCGCCGGGTGGTAACGGAAGGTCGGGGTGAGCACCGAGGTGCCGATGGTGATGCGCTCTGTTCGCGCGCCGAGCGCGCCCAGCCAGCTCATCGCGAACGGCGCGTGCCCGCCGTCGTGGCGCCAGGGCTGCAGGTGATCGCTGACGAACACCGAGTCGAACCCGCACTCCTCGGCAAGAACCCCATACTTCAGCAACTCGCTGGGCGAGAACTGCTCATTCGACGCCTTGTATCCCAGCTTCAGCGGCGGCATCTCACCGGCCTCCTGTCACGATCAGTTCGACCTTTTGGAATTCCTTCAACGACGAGTATCCGCACTTGGCCATCACCCTGCGCACCGCGCCGAAGAGGTTGCGCTCGCCACTCGGATCGCAAGTGGGTCCGCTCACGAGCTCGTCCAGGCCCGGCCGCTCGTCGGCGTCGGCTGCGGCGCCGGTGCAGCCCGGTTCGACGAACCCCGATCTGGGGACGCGCGGATGCGCCGCAGTCGCGTCCCAGTACCGGCCCTGGCCGGGTGCGTGCGCGGCCGCCGCGAGCGCTTCGCCCAGCATCACGGCGTCCGCCCCGCAGCCGAGCGCCTTGGCGACGTCGGCGCCGGTGGTCATGTCGCCGTAGGCGATGAGGTGCACGTAACGCCCGCCGGTCTCGTCCAGATAGTCGCGGCGGGCGGCCGCGGCGTCGACCACCGCAGTCGCCATCGGGACGTCGATGCCGAGCACCGAATGGGTCGTCGACCCCGAATGTGCGCCGTACCCGACGATCACGCCGGCAGCGCCGGTGCGCATGAGGTGCAGCGCGGTCTGGTAGTTCGTCACCCCGCCGACGAGCACCGGCACGTCCAGGTCGGCGATGAAGGTCTTCAGATTCAGCCCAGGCCCGCTGGAGGTGACGTGCTCGGCGGAGATGATCGTGCCCTGGATGACGAGCAGGTCGACGCCGGCGGCGAGCACGTGCGGGGCGAGATCTGCGGTGTGCTGGGGGCTGAGCCGCACCGCCACCCGGATGCCCGACGCGCGCAGCTCAGTGACCCGCTGTTGCAGCAGCTGCGGCGACACCGGCCGGGCATAGACGTGCTGCAATGTCGCGGTGTCGCCGTCGAGCTTCGCCAGCTCCGCGTCTGGATCCTCGTAGCGCGCCCACAGTCCCTCGCCGTCGAGCACGGCGAGGCCGCCGAGTCGCTCGATCTCGACCGCGGTCGACGGGCTGACCACCGCGTCCGACGGCGCCGCCACGAACGGCAACTCGAAGGTGTGCGCGTCGATCTGCCAGGCAGTCGAGACCGCCGCCGAGCCGCGGGTGCGCCGCGTCGGGACGAGCGCGATGTCGTCGAGGTAGTAACCGCGGCGGGCGCTGCGCCCAAGACCGATCTCCACGGTTTCCGGCATGCGCCGAGTCTGCCCTATCGGTGAGCAGCCGCTCCGGTCAGCCGGAGTAGTTCGGCGCCTCGACCGTCATCTGGATGTCGTGCGGGTGCGACTCCTTGAGCCCGGCAGCGGTGATCCGGATGAACTTGCCACGCTGCTGCAACTCATCGACGGTGTGGGCGCCGACGTAGAACATCGACTGGTGCAATCCACCGACAAGCTGGTGGGCGACCGCCGAGAGCGGCCCCCGATAGGGCACCTGGCCTTCGATGCCCTCCGGGACGATCTTGTCGTCAGACTGGACGTCCGCCTGGAAATAGCGGTCCTTCGAGTACGAGACGCGCCCGCGCGAGGCCATCGCCCCGAGTGAGCCCATCCCTCGGTAGCTCTTGAACTGCTTGCCGTTGACGAAGACGAGATCACCCGGTGACTCGTCGCAACCGGCGAGCAACGAACCGAGCATGACCGCGTTGGCACCCGCCACGAGGGCCTTGGCGATGTCGCCGGAGTACTGCAAACCGCCGTCGCCGATCACCGGCACACCGGCTGGCCGGCACGCCTGGGCGGCGTCGTGGATCGCCGTGATCTGCGGCACACCCACACCGGCCACCACCCGCGTGGTGCAGATCGACCCCGGCCCCACGCCGACTTTGACGGCATCGGCACCCGCGTCGACGAGCGCCTGGGCGCCCGCCCGGGTGGCCACATTGCCGGCCAGCACCTGCACGCCGCGCAGACCCGGGTCGGCCTTGAGCCGACGCACCATCTCCAGCATGAGGCGGGCTTGGCCGTTGGCCGTGTCGGGCACGAGCACGTCGACGCCCGCGTCGATCAGCGCGGTCGAACGTTCCCAGGCGTCGCCCCAGTAGCCGACGGCGGCGGCCACCCGCAGCCGTCCCGCGGTGTCCTTGGTGGCATTCGGGTAGCGCTCGGACTTGGTGAAGTCCTTCACCGTGATCAGGCCGCGCAGCCGGTTGCGGTCGTCCACGATCGGCAGCTTCTCGACCTTGTGCTTGGCGAGCAACGCGGCGGCGTCCTCGCGACTGATGCCCACCGGTGCGGTGACCAGCGGCATCGCAGTCATCATCTCGCGTACCGTGCGGCGCTCGAAGTCGGCTGCGGCGACGAAGCGCAGATCGCGGTTGGTGATGATCCCGACGAGCACCGAGGCCTCGTCGACGACCGGGACGCCCGAGATCCGGTAGCGCCCGCAGAGGGTATCCACCTCGGCCAGCGTCGCGTCCGGCGACACGGTGATCGGGTGGCTGACCATGCCCGACTCGGAGCGCTTGACGAGATCGACCTGGCCGGCCTGATCGGAGATCGGCAGGTTGCGGTGCAGCACCCCGATGCCGCCCTGGCGCGCCATCGCGATGGCCATGCGGGCCTCGGTGACGGTGTCCATCGCGGCTGAGACGAGCGGCACCGCCAACCGGATCTCGCGGGTGAGCTGGGTCGAGGTGTCCACTGCGGACGGGATCACGTCCGTCTCGGCCGGCAGCAGCAGCACGTCATCGAAAGTGAGGCCCAGCGGGGCGAAAATGGAGGCGTCGTCGGGCATGGTTCAGCTTACGACGGAGCGGGTGGGTACCCCGACGGCAGACGTCGAAGCTCAGGGGTCAAATCGGGGGACTACCCAATGGCCGCGCGTGCGGCATCGGACGAACCTGAAACGCATGACCAGATCCCAGTCCACCGATTCTCAGCCCACCGCACAGCTCTCGCGCACCGACCATCGCACGAGCGCGGCGCGCGCCGTCGATGTCGTCAAGCATTATGGCGACGGCGACACGGCCGTCACCGCTCTCGACCACGTGAGCGTCGAGCTCGCGGGCGGCGAGTTCACGGCCATTATGGGCCCGTCGGGCTCGGGGAAGTCGACGTTGATGCATTGCCTCGCCGGGCTCGACAGCGTGAGCTCCGGTTCGGTGTCCATCGGCGGCGTCGAACTCGCAGGGCTCTCCGACAAGAAGCTCACAGCGCTGCGCCGCGACCGGGTCGGGTTCGTTTTCCAGGCCTTCAACCTCGTCCCGACGCTGACCGCGCTGGAGAACATCACCCTGCCCACCGACATTGCCGGTCGCTCGGTCGACCGGCCCTGGCTCGACACGGTGATCAGCACGCTGGGCCTGTCGGATCGCCTTGGGCACCGCCCGTCGGAGCTCTCCGGTGGCCAGCAGCAACGGGTAGCGGTCGGACGGGCCCTTGCCGGCCGTCCCGACATCGTGTTCGGCGATGAGCCGACCGGCAATCTCGACTCGCGCGCCGGCGCCGAAGTGCTCGCCATCCTGCGTCGAACGGTGGACGAGTTGGGCCAGACCGTCGTCGTCGTCACGCACGATCCGTGGGCTGCCGCGTACGCCGACCGGGTGCTCTTCCTCGCTGACGGACGGATCGTGGACGAACTGCGCGGCCCGACGGCCGAGACGGTGCTGGACCGGATGAAGGCGCTGGAGTCCCGATGAGCACGATGCGGACGGTGTCGATGCGCAATCTCGCCGCGCACAAGCTCAGGCTTGCGCTGACTGTCGTCTCCGTGCTGCTCGGGACGGCCTTCGTGGCCGGTTCGTTCGTCTTCACCGACACCCTCGACAAGAGCTTCACCACGATCTTCCAGACCAGCGACGCTGGTATCGACGCGCGGGTGCAGGCCACCCACGACTACGACCCGGGGGTGCCGTTGTCCGTGATCAGCCGGATCGCCGCGGTGCCGGGCGTCCGGGCGGTGCAGCCCGACATCAGCGCCCCGATCGTGCTGGTGGGCCCGGACGGCAAGAAGATCAACTCCGGCGGCGCGCCCAGCGTCGGTGCGGCCTGGGCGGATGCAGGCGAATCGGTCAACCCCGTCCCCACCTTCGTCGCCGGCCATGCGCCTCGCAGCGCCGACCAGGTGGTCGTCAACGACGGCGCCGCGCGGCGCCACCACTTGGCCGCCGGCGACCAGGTCAAGATCGTCACATCCGGCGGCCAGGTCGCCAGCGCGTCGATCAGCGGGATCTACCGGGTCTCGTTCGACACCGGCGGCTACGTCGGCGCCCTGTTCACCCGCGAGCGGGCGAGCGCGTTGTTCACCGATGCCAAGTTCGTGTCCACCGTGGACGTCGCCGCCCAGCCGGGCGTGTCGGAGCAGGCCGTCACCGCCGCGATCGCCGCCGTGCTGCCGCCCGGCCTCGTCGCGAAGACCGGCACGCAGGTGCGCGACGCGGACACCCAGGACGTCAATAGCGCGCTGTCGTTCGTGAACTACATCCTGCTGGGTTTCGGCTTCATCGCCCTGCTTGTCGGGACGTTCATCATCTACAACACCTTCTCGATGATCGTCGCGCAGCGGCAGCGCGAGCTGGCGCTGCTGCGCGCGATCGGCGCGAGCGGTCGGCAGGTGCGGCGGTCGGTGCTGCTCGAAGCGGGGGTCATCGGCGTCATCGGCAGCGCCTTGGGCCTGGCCGCTGGGGTAGGCCTCGCGTACGGACTGCGAACCCTGCTGGAGTCTTTCGACCTGGGCCTGCCGTCGGGTGCGCTCGTGGTGTCGCTGCGCACCGTCGTCTTCGCGCTGCTGGTGGGCACCGTGGTGACGCTTCTCGCGGCGCTCACGCCAGCCCGTCGCGCGGCGAGCATCGCACCGGTCGCTGCCATGCGGGAGGAGTTCGCCGCGCCGAGTGCCGCGAGCCTGCGCCGCCGGACGGTAGCCGGCAGTGTGGTCATTGTGCTGGGCGCCGCGGCGTCCGTTGCGGGCTTCGCTGCATCGTCGACCGGCATCGCGCTGCAGTTGCTGGCGCTCGGGCTGCTCGGGGTGTGTGCGGGCGTGCTGCTGCTCTCGCCCGTTCTGGCCCGGTGGATCATCGAGCCGCTCGGGCGCGTCGTCGGCCGACCATTCGGCACGATCGGGCGACTGGCCCGTACCAACGCGGTCCGCAACCCCCGGCGCACGGCAGCGACCGGCTTCGCGCTCACCGTGGGCCTGGTCCTGGTCGCGGGAGTCGCCGTCCTGGGCTCCTCGGCCAAGGCGAGCGTCAAGGCGCTGGTCGATAACCACATACGCGCGGACTTCCTGCTGACCAGCCAGTTGAGCGTGGGCGTCCCTCACGCGGCTGCGACCGCGGCCCGTGCCGTGGACGGCGTCGAAACGATCACCGAGCTGCACAGCGTGTCCGCGGCACTCGACGGCAAGCACGATTTCGGCACCGCCGTGGACGGCCCGCTCGCTTCGGTCTTCAGCGTGCCGATCGTGCGCGGGCGGCTCGACCTCGCCAATGGCATGCTGGTGTCGGCCGATACGGCCAAGCAGCACGACTGGCAAATCGGTAGCCGGCATACCCTCACCGTCGCGGGGCGGCCGCCGCAGCGCCGGACGGTCACCGGCATCTATGCGAACAACGCCCTGCTGGGGCCATGGCTGGTCGATGGCGGCGCCTACCGCGCGCTCACCCCGTCCAGCCTGCGCAACGACGAGGTCGCGCTGGTTAGCGCCGCACCCCGGACCGACGCAGCGGCGCTACGTGCCGGGCTGGAACGGGCGACGAACGACTTCTACGTCGTGGACGTGCAGAGCCGCAGCGATTTTGCGGGCTCGGTGGCCGCCGACATCAACGGACTCATCGGCCTGCTGTACGGGCTGCTGGCGCTGGCCATCGTCATCGCGATCCTCGGCATCGTGAACACGCTTGCCCTGTCGGTGGTGGAGCGGCGCCGCGAGATCGGCATGCTGCGGGCCGTCGGCATGCAGCGCAAGCAGGTCCGTCGCACGATCTATCTCGAGTCGCTGCTGATCGCGGTGTTCGGAGCGGCCCTCGGGCTGGGTATCGGGGTGGGCTACGGGGCGTTGTTCACCGACGCCCTGCGCGACCAGGGGCTGAACGTGCTGAGCGTGCCGTGGTTGCAGAGCGCGCTGTTCCTGGTCATCGCGGCAGTAGTCGGGGTGCTGGCTGCTGGGTGGCCCGGCATTCGCGCCGCTCGGACGAGTCCGCTGGCCGCGATCGCGACGGCGTGAGCGCTGCGCCCGCTTCGCGCGCCAGTTGGCGCAATTACATATGCGCCAGTTGGCGCGGAGGCGCTGCGCCCACTACCGTGTGTCCGTGATCGATCGGGACGGGGAACCGGTGAATTCTGGCGATGGGCCGCTCGACCCGTTCCTTGACGACCCCGCTGATCCGGCGGCCTGCCTCGACGACGTCGATGCGGTCATCCCGCTCAGCGCGGACGAGCGGGCGGACGTCGAGGCGGATCTCGGCGAACTGGCAGACTTCAGAGAGTCGTTGCAGCAGGTCGGCGTGGACGGCATTGCCATCGACTGCGACGATTGCCGCGAGCAGCACTTCTTCGCCTGGGAGCTGATGGCAGCCAACCTGCGGGCGCTGCTGGACGAGGGCCGCACCCACGTGCATGAGCCGGCCTTCGCTCCCGACCCGGACGCCTTCGTGAGCTGGGAGTACGCGCGCGGTTACATCGACGCCGTCCGCATCCTGAGCAACCGCCGCTGACAACCATTGCCTCGCCTGTCCCGATCGCGAGCCCAGCACGAAGCAACTTGCCCGATTCGCACCCTGGTCAGCGGTGAGTAGGGTACCAATTTCAAAATAAGCCGTTACCTTTCGCGTTTTCGCTCTTTTTACATCGCAGACGACCGATGAGAACCCTGTGGGGACGATCATCTGCTTTGCTGGAGGGCAGGAACATGGCCGAGGTGCGACGCCTCCCCAAGCCACATGAGGGCGACTGGGACTGGCAGGTGGATGCCGCATGTCGCGGCCGGGAGACGTCGGACTTCTACCACCCTGAGAACGAGCGCGGACCGTCGCGAACGCGACGCGAGATGCGCGCCAAAGCCGTGTGTGCCAGCTGCCCGGTGATCGGAAACTGCCTGCGCTGGGCCCTCGATGCCCGCGAGCCCTATGGCGTGTGGGGCGGTCTCTCGGTCGAGGAACGCGAGCACCTGCTCTCTCGCCGTCGCCACCGCAGCTCCCGGCCGACCGTGGTCCCAGCCTGACCCCCGGCCCAAGCGTGAGCGGGCCGCGGAGGCGGCCGTTAGCACACGGCACCGTGCGAGCGCTCAGATCACGATTGCGTCGGCAAGCGTGATCCGTCCGGTGCCGGGGAGATAGGTGCCGTGCTCGACGACGAAGCGTGGGCCAGGTGGTGCGTCCGGGTTGTGTTCGAGTGCGATCTTGTAGTTGTACGCAGCGACGGTGTCGGTTGCGAGGTGCTCAGCTTCGGTGATGAGGATTCGTAGCTGCCCGCTGACGCGGTCGGCAGGCAGGGTGACGGTGCCTTCCCAGAGCGGCGCAGCGGGGTCGATGCGCCCGTCAGGTTCGGGATCAGCCCGCACACGTCGAACCCGTCCGGCGGAATCGAGGGCAGCCCGGGTCATGGACCGGCGACGTAGGTGTCCCCGTCGACCGGATGGCGATCGCGTCGGGGTTGCCGGGGACAGGGTCGACGGTGATGACCCGGTCCGGGAGGATCGATACCTGCTCGCATTGGACGATCTTGGACAGCGCAGCGCCGGGCACCGACTCGGGCTGGTACCGCGCGACCGCGAGCCGCACTATCGGTCGGTAGGCCGAGGCCGGGTCGATGTCGGTCGGTTCCGTCGAAACGGTCGGCGGTGAGCGCCGGCAGCGGACCGCTGCGCCACAGCGGGTCAGCGCCCCAGTGCGACACGTGCTGCTCGTGACGTTCGTCGAGCGGATCAGCGGCAGCTGCGGCGACGAGCACTCCCAGGCATTCACTGTCGCCGGAGGCGAACCACGCCGACGCCAGGGTCGGACGCCCATTCAAGTGTCATATTGCGGTGTCGCTCCGGGCGATGGTTACGTGTGAGCGGGTCCCCGATCAAACAACGGCCAGACAGCGGTCATCCTGCACACCCCGACCGTCGCAGAGTTCTTGCCGACCTTCTTCGCCCAGCACGCGCTCACCCCACGAGAGGGCAACTGCTGGTCGCCATGTCGGAATACGACTCCAGATAGGACGAGTCGGCACGGTGAGCGCCTGCGAAAGGCGCTGCCCCGCGGCGTCATCGCCGGGGGGCAGAGCTTTCGTTGCGGGACGGATCAGTGCGAGTGCCCGCCCGGTCCGTGGCTGTGACCGTGGCCCCCAGCTGATGGCGCGGACTCTGCGGGCTTGTCGACGACTGCAGCCTGCGTGGTGAGCAGCAGCGCCGCAACCGACGCCGCGTTTGCCAGCGCCGCCTTGGTGACCTTGACAGGGTCGACGATGCCCGCATCGAGCAGGTCGACATAGTCGCCGGTCGCTGCGTCCAGGCCACGGTTCACCGGGAGTTCGCGGACGTTGGCAGTCACGACGTAACCCTCGTGGCCGGCGTTGTCGGCGATCCAGTGCAGCGGCTCGTCCAGGCTCTTACGAACCACAGCGACACCTGTCGCCTCGTCGCCGACCAGGCCGAGATCGCCGTCCAGCGCGGACGCGGCATGCACCAGAGCGCTGCCGCCACCGGCGACAATGCCCTGCTCGATTGCGGCGCGGGTGGCCGAGATCGCGTCCTCGATGCGGTGCTTTCGCTCCTTGAGCTCGACCTCGGTGGCTGCGCCGACCGAGATGACGCCGACGCCGCCGGAGAGCTTCGCGAGTCGCTCCTGCAGCTTCTCGCGATCCCAGTCGGAATCGGTGTCCTCGATTTCACGCCGGATCTGGGCGATCCGCGCATCGATCTCGCTCTGCGCAGCCGAACCGTGGGTCACCGTAGTGGTGTCCTTGGTGACGACGACGCGCCCGGCGCTACCGAGGACGTCCAGGCCGACCTGATCGAGCTTGAGCCCGACCTCTGGCGCGACGACCTGGGCGCCGGTGACGATGGCGAGGTCCTGCAGAAACGCCTTGCGGCGCTCACCGAAGAACGGCGCCTTGACTGCGACCGCGGTGAACGTCTTGCGGATGGCGTTGACCACGAGCGTCGAGAGTGCCTCGCCGTCGACGTCCTCCGCGATGACGATCAGTGACTTGCCCGCCTGGACGACCTTCTCCAGCAGCGGCAGGATGTCGGCCACGGCCGAGATCTTCTGCGTGGTGATCAGCAGGTACGGGTCGTCGAGCACCGTCTCGCTGGCTTCGGCATCAGTGACGAAGTACGGGCTGATGTAGCCCTTGTCGAACTGCATGCCTTCGGTGAACTCGAGTTCGGTGGTAAGGGTCTGGCCCTCCTCCACCGTGATCACGCCGTCCTTGCCCACCTTGGTGAAGGCTTCGGCGATAAGGGCGCCGATCGTGTCGTCCTGGGCTGAAATCGTCGCGACGTGCGCGATCGACTTTTCGCCCTCGACCGGGATGGCCTGCTTGTCGAGTTCCAGGCTGACTGCCTCGACCGCGGCGTCCATGCCGCGCTTGAGTGCGGCCGGGTTCGCGCCGGCGGCAACGTTCTTCAGTCCCGCGTTGACGAACGCCTGAGCGAGCACGGTGGCCGTGGTCGTCCCGTCCCCGGCGATGTCGTTGGTCTTCGTCGCGACCGACTTGACCAGCTGAGCGCCCATGTTCTCGTACGGGTCGGCAAGCTCGATCTCACGGGCGATGGTGACGCCGTCGTTAGTGATGACCGGGGCGCCGAAGGATTTGGCCAGGACCACATTTCGGCCCTTCGGGCCGAGGGTGACCTTGACGGTGTTGGCCAGCTTGTTGACACCGCGCTCGAGAGCGCGGCGGGCATCCTCGTCGAAACTGAGGATTTTCGCCATGTGTTTCCCTTCGTCAGTTCCGTGGAGCACAACCGAAGAACCCCGGCCCACGCGAAGCGCGCGGCCGGGGCGTCGGCACCTGGGTTACTTCTCGATGACGGCGAGGACGTCGCGAGCGGACAGGACGAGGTAGTCCTCGCCGCTGTAGCGCACCTCGGTGCCGCCGTACTTGCTGTAGAGAACGACGTCGCCAACTGCGACGTCGAGCGGGACTCGGTTGCCCTTGTCGTCGATGCGGCCCGGGCCTACGGCCAGGACGGTGCCCTCCTGGGGCTTTTCCTTGGCGGTGTCCGGGATGACAATGCCGGACGCGGTCGTAGTCTCGGCCTCACTGGCCTGCACGACGATACGGTCCTCGAGCGGCTTGATGCTGACCTTGGTGGCGGTCACGGAGGTTCTCCCCTTCTCGGGTCTGAAGTTCTTCTCGGCAGGGATGGTTGCCGTCGCGGTGTCAACCAAGTCCCTAAGTTGGCACTCTATCCCCGTGAGTGCCAGCACGACAACGTTGGGTCGCAATTGCACCCAGCGGTGAACGCCCGCGAAGGGTGCGGATCCGCGCCAAGGAAGGTGACGAAGGTCCGGCCGCTGAACTCCCGGGTAGGTAGCTGATGGGACGCCCATGGCGCGAGGTGCCAGCGGGCGGCTGACAAACCGGCGTGACGCCGACTCACCGACGACTTGCCACCCGCTGATCACGCAGTTGATCAGTGAGCCGGGCGGGGCGCGACCTTTCGTGGGGACGTCTTCCGTGGCGCGTGGACCTGCTCGTAGCGACCGTCGTCACCGAGGCGCCACACGTGCCGTCCACGCCCGGGCGTCGGGACGCCCTCGGCGGCCAGTCCCCGCCAGATCGGGCGATGCCAGGTGGTCAACGCAATCTCGGGCACCCGCTGCACGTAGCGGGGGCGCTGTCCGAGTGGCAGGCGTTCCAGGGCGGCGCTGACCTGCGCGGTGCTTACCTCGGCACCGGGCAGCAACGTGAACGCGGCGACGAGCAGCTCCCCGTCCCCGTCGGTAACGCCGTAGGCGATCACCAGGTCCGAGCCGGGCATGGCGCTCAAGCAGTATCGAGCGCCGGCGGGAAGGACCGGACCGCCGGGCGCGTGCACGACGTCGGACACCGGACCCGCCAGCCAGTGATCGCCCTGGACATCACGCAGGAACAGATCGCCGCTCGATCGCCAGCTGTCACCGACCATGAACACGTCGCGCATCTTCTGGCCGGGAGCGCCGGGATCGACGACTCTGCTGAGGAGTAGTCCCACCTCGTCGGTGAGCGTTTCGCGAGCCATTGCGGCGGACGTGAGGTCCAGCGCGCCGGTCAGCAGATCGCAGGCGGCGACGCGCACCTCGGCCGCGCCGGGCAGTGGTTTCCCCATCGATCCGGGCTTCTGCCCGCTGACATTGGCCAGGACTGCCTCGCCTTGGGCCGATGCGTAGAACTCGAGAATCCGGGTGTCCGGGAAACGCTCGGCGACCCGCGCCCAGAGATTGCGCGGCATGCCCGAGCCCAAGAACATCCGGATCGGGTGGAACGGCTCGTTGGGGTTGGGGGCCGCCGCCACGATCTCGCGCAGCGACGTCCAGAGGTAGGAGACGTGCGTGACTCCGTAGCGTCGCACCTCCTCCCAGAACGTGTCCGGGTCTGACCCCGTGGCCATCGCGAATCGGGCCCCACCGGCAACCGCACCGCCCACCGACATCAGCAGCGCGGACGAGTGGTGGATCGGTGTCACGCTGTAGACGGTGTCGCCCGGCTTCAGCGCGGCAGCGCTGGCGGTGCCGAGCGCCGACAACGCCCATCGCCGGTTGGTGATATCGACGGCCGCGGTGTCGGGCCCGTCGCCGTTGAACAGCACGAACGCGACATCGCCGGAACGATGCGGATTCGCGGTGTACCAGGCGTCGACCTCGACCTCGTCGGGATCGATCCGTTCCATGTCGATCACGCCGGCGGGCAGCTTCGGCATGCCGGACCTGCCGCCGAGCACGCACCAGGTCACTCCGTCGAGGGCGGCGGACTGGTCGACGTGCTCGGGGTCGGAGATCACCCACGCGATGTGCGCCAACGCAGCCTCGCGGTCGAGGTCGCCGTCCGGGCGCAGCAACGCAGCGGTGGCGCCGAGCCGACTGAGGGCGGCGACGACGGTGAAGGCGCTGGGACGGGTGCGCATCAGCACGCCGACCCGGTCGCCGGGCCGGATGCCGACGTCGATCAATCCCTTGACGACGCTGTCGACGCGGGACTTCACGTCGTGTTGCCGGTAAGCGCGGTCGCCGAAGAGGAAGCAGATCTCGCCGGGCGACTTGCGGGCCTGCTCGTCCAGCAACAGACCCAGACTGATCCGGGTGGCCGGGTCGAGCCGGTCGAGGCGCGCCAGCCTCGGCAGCTGTGCCGGCACCTCGGATACGACGCCTTGCACAGCGCGCACCGCGCGCTTGGCCATGCCGACGACCAGCCGGGTCGCGCCGATACCCAGTTCGGTTGCCTGGACGGCTGCGGTGCCGCCTGCTGTCACTCGCGATGGCCGCGACGGCACCTCTTCGGCGGGAACGATCCCGTCCGGTAGCGGCTTGTCGTCGTGGCGCCAGCGCATCCAGTGCGCTACGGCGGGCCAGGTGTGCTCCATCGAGCTCGACCCGACGACCAAGCCGAAGTGCCCGACGCGCAAGGTGAGCTCGTAGACCTGGGCGCGCGGCGCGGCCCGGCGGATCGCCCGGACCGAGGCAGGATTGCCGAAGGTGTCATTCGTGCCGACGACCGTCAGGATCGGACATGCGACGTCCGCCAGCGTGATCAGCCGGTCGTCGACGACGAAGCCGCCGTGCAACATGCGGTTGTGCAGCAGGTACTGCTCGAGAAATTCCGACACCGCGGGCCCGCTCCACGCCGTCCACCCGTCGGACTCGACGAAGCGGCGCTGCCGTTCGCGCGGCAACAGGGCGTCGCGGTCGTGCAGCGCACGCAGGAACCGCACCCGATCGCTCACCGATTTCGCAGGCGTCAGCACCCGGAAACCGAAGCGGCTGAACCAGCCGGGCACCGCAAGCTTCTGGAACAGACCGCTCTGCACGAGCTCACCCGCGAGCCGGGCAGCCGCATCCGGCGACAGTGGGATCGGCAGCGGGGCCCGCGAATCGACCGGCGCACCGAACGTCACGATCGAGTCGATGCCGTCGCCGCGCCGGTACGCCGCCGTCTGGTAGGCAAACATGCCGCCCTGCGAATAGCCGGCGAGCACGACGTCATGACCGGTCGCAGCGATTACCCGGTCGATCGCGTCGCTCACTGCAAGCACGTGATCGGTGAGCGTGCGTTGCAGGCCGCCCGGCTCACGGTCAGGGCGGCCGAAATCAACGACCCACGTATCGATGCCCTCGGCGTGCAGCGCGCCGACAGCAGACGAGGCCGGCGAAACGTCCCACACCTCGGTCGTGAGCATGAGCGGCGGGACGAGCAGGATGGGTCGCGCGTCGGCCGGGACCGCATCGGGAAAGTAGTGGCGCAGCCGGTAATTGAGCTGCTCGGTAACGACCGTGAACGGCGAGGGCGTCTCGCCGGTTTCCAGACCGCCGAAGCGGATCACTTCAGCAGCGTTGCGGGCGGTCGCGCCTACCCGGCGCGCGAATCCGATCACCGCACCGGGGCCAGGCAGCCCCCGGCCGTTGCGTGCGTGCTCGATCGCCGGGTCTTCAGTGTTGTCTGCCACAGATTGCACTGTGCTGGTCCGCGCGCGCCGAGGCAAGCCGGGTTAGGCGTGCTGCGCGATCCGCGGGGCGATCTCTGGCTACCTGGGTAAGGGCTTGCACCCACAAGTGCCGCTATCGCGGCGCGAGTGGCGCCGATAGCGACCGTTGGACATGCACACCGACGCTGTCGAAGGTCGTCCGTGAGCTGTTGGCCGCTCAGAGCGGCTTCGAGATGCGCATCGCTGAGGTCGGCAGCAAGGGGAAGTGGCACGCCGCGTGCCGTCCCGGAGCGAGTTCCCGCAGCTCCGGACGTTCGGTAACACAGCGGTCCTGCCTATACGGGCACCGGGTATGGAACGCGCAGCCGCTCGGTCTGGTGACCGAGCTCGGAACGTCACCGGTGAGCACGATCCGCTCCCGCTTAGGTATCGGCGCGGGTTCGCCGTCGTCGATCTCCGGCGCAGCCGAGAGCAACGCTTCGGTGTAAGGGTGAGCTGGTGCTTGGTAGAGGTCATCGGCCGGGCTCACCTCCACCACCGAACCCAGATACATGACCGCGATCCGATCGGAGACGTGGTTGACCACACCGAGGTCGTGCGCGATGAACACGTATGTAAGACCGAGTTCGTCCTGCAGGTCAGCGAACAGGTTCAGCACCTGCGCCTGGATCGACACGTCGAGCGCTGACACCGGCTCGTCCGCGACGATCAGCGAAGGCGACATCGCCAGCGCCCGCGCAATGCCGATCCGCTGGCGCTGGCCGCCGGAGAACTCATGCGGATACCGCTCGGTATAGGTTGCCGAAAGCCCGACGAGATCGAGCAGTTCACTCACTCGCCGGCGGACGGCCGCCTGGTCACCCGCGCCTTGGATCAGCAACGGCTCTGCCACGATCTCACCGACTCGGCGCCGCGGATTGAGTGAGGCGTACGGATCCTGAAAGACCATCTGCACGTCCCGGCGGATCGGACGCAGCTGGCGACGCGACAACGACGTGATGTCGCGGCCGCCCAGCTCGATCCGCCCGGACGTGACGTCGGTGAGGCGCGTCAGGCAGCGGCCGAGCGTCGACTTCCCGCAGCCGGACTCCCCAACGACACCGAGCGTTTCGCCGCGCCGTACCTCGAGGGACACCCCGTCGACGGCATGTACGGCTTGCCGCGGCCCAAAGCCGCGCCGCCGCAGCGGGAACTCCTTGACGATGTCCGAGGCACGCAGCAGCACCTCGCCGACGCCCGACGATGCGCTCACGCGATCACACCGGCTCGCTCTCCGCCGCAGCGGGCACGGCGTCACCGGGATCACCTGCGGCCGCGGCTGCGACATCGCTGGTGCGGCGAATCGCCTGGCGGTCCTCACGCGGCAGCCAGCAGGCATCGCGATGGTCAAGCGCACCCATGAGTGGCGGCAACTCGACGCAGCGGTTGTGGCGATGCCGGCACCGTCGTTGGAAAGCGCAACCCTCCGGAATTTGGTCCGGGCTGATCGGGTGGCCCGGGATGGTCGGCAGGCGCCGCAGTCGTGCTCGTCCAACGCGCGGCACGGAGCCGAGCAATCCCCAGGTGTACGGATGATTCGGCCGACGGAAGACCTCCTGCCGCGGGCCGGTCTCGACCGCGCGGCCGGCGTACATGACCAGAACCCGGTCGGCAATCTCCGAAATCACCCCCATGTCGTGCGTGATCAACACGATCGACGAGTCGTGCTCACGCTGCAGGCGTCGCAACAGTTCCAGAATCTGTGCCTGCGTCGTCACGTCGAGCGCGGTCGTCGGTTCGTCCGCGATGAGCAGGGTCGGGTTGTGGGCCAGCGCCATCGCGATCACCGCCCGTTGGCGCATGCCACCGGAGAACTGGTGGGGGTAGTCGTCCACGCGCCCCGCGGCGTCCGGGATGCCGACCTCGTCGAGTAGTTCCACGGCACGCCGGCGAGCATCGCGCGCAGGAACGTGACCGTGGGCACGCAACTGCTCGACGATGTGCCAGCCGACGGTATAGACCGGCGTCAACGCCGTCATCGGATCCTGGAAGATCATTGCGATGGACCGGCCGCGCAGCGAGCGCATTGCCTTGTCCGGCATGGCGATCAGGTCCTGGCCGCGAAACAGCGCCTGGCCGCTCACTGTGCAATTCGGATTGCGGATCAACTTGAGCAAGCTCATCATCGTCACGCTCTTGCCGGAACCGGATTCGCCGACCACACCAAGGATTTCGGCCGTGTTCACGCTGAAGCTCAGGCGGTCGACGGCCGTGACGACATCGCGACGGGAGCGGAATCGGACCGTCAGATCGCGGACGTCGAGCAGCGGCTCGTCAGCCGACCAGCGGGCCTCAGGCACGACGCACCCGCGGGTCGAGCCCCGCGTAGGCCACGTCGACAATGGCATTGGCGAGGACGACAAAGAATGCGGCGTAGAGCACGCATCCCATGATGACCGGCAGGTCGACGTTCTCCAGCGCGTCGAAGGTGAGCTTGCCAATGCCGGGCAGGCCGAACACGACCTCGGTCAGTAACGCCGCGCCGCCGATGAGGGCGCCGAAGTCCAGCCCGAACAGCGACACGATCGGGATCAGGGACGTGCGCAGCGCGTGCCGGATGAGAATGCGCCGCTCGGATATCCCCTTGGCGCGGGCGGTCCGCACGTAATCCTCGTTGAGCGCGACCACCATTTCCGAGCGCAGGATCCGCGCATAGATCCCCGCATACAGCATTGCCAAGGTCAGCCACGGAAACAGCAGGTGCAGGGCCCACTGCCATGGATCGGTAGTCAGCCCGACGTAGCCGAGCGGCGGCACCCACGAGAACAGGCTGTTATGCAGACGGCTCTGCGTGATCAGGTTGACCACCTCACCGAGCCAGTAAACGGGGATCGACACGCCGACAACGCCGAGGAACACTATGACCGGATCGACAGCCGTGCCTTGCCGGGACGCTGCACCGACACCCATCGCGATCCCGAGCACGAGCCAGAGGACGGCCGCACCAGTCACCAGCGACAGCGTGATCGGCACAGCCTGCAAGATCTGCGGCACTACCTTGACACCGCGGTTGACATAGGACGTCAGGTCCCGATCCACGACAAGGTGCCGCATCAGCAGCAAATAGCGGATCGGCAGCGGCCGATCGAGACCGAACGCCTGACGCACCTGTGCGAGGGTGGCGGGGTCGGCGTTGCGCCCAGCGATGCGCGCCGCCGGGTCGACGCCGGGCGTTGCGAAGAAGATCAGGAACACCAGCATGCTGATCGCGACGAGGACGAGCGCTGCCGCCGCCAGTCGCCGCCCGATGAACCAGATCATGCGGCACCGCGCAGCCGCGCGCGGGGGTCGAGCGCATCGCGGACACCGTCACCGAGGACGTTCAGCGCACCCGCGGCAATCACGATCGCCAGGCCAGGGGCCACCGTGACGATCGGACGCGTGTACAGGAGGCCCAACCCGTCGTTGATGATCGTCCCCCAACTGGCGTTCGGCGGCTGCACGCCGATCGACAGGAACGACAGCGCCGATTCGGTGAGCATGTTGAGGGCGGTCATCAACGGCAGGAACACCACCACCGACGGCAGGACGTTCGGCAGCAGTTCACGCCGCAGGACCCGCAGGTCGGACGCGCCGAGACCCACGCTGGCCTGCAGGAATTCTCGTTCCTTGAGGACCATCACCTGCCCGCGCACGGGTCGCGCGACATAGGGCACGTAGATGATGCCGATGATGGCGATCGGCAGCAGCAGGCTGTCGCCGCCGATATGGAGTGGACCGATGTCCAACCCGCTGGTCAGCAGGACGATGGACAGACTGATGGCCAGCAGATAGACCGGGAACGCCCAGACGACGTCGAGCACGCGGGACAGGATCGCGTCGACGAATCCGCCGAAGTAGCCCGCGAACAAGCCGAGCACCGTCGCGATCACGCAGCACATCAGCGCCGAGGTCAGGCTGATCAGCAAACTGTTACGCCCACCGTAAAGTAGGCGCGCCATCACGTCGCGGCCCTGGTTGTCGACGCCGAGGAAATAGTGCGACGGGTTCCAGGTAGGTCCGATCGGCGTGACCCCGAGACCCAGCCCGGTGCTGCTTGGTTGGAGCAACTGCACCGTCTTGCCGTCGATCACAGTCGTGCCAGAGATGTTGGACGAGAACGGGTCGGTGTGCGCGACGGAATGGGCGTACACCGGTGCGCCGAGGCACGCGACGGTGATCACTACCAGCACACCGAGCGCGGCCATCGCCGCCTTGTTCCGCACCAGCTGCCCGAGCGCGGTCCGCCACGGCCCGGGCGACGCCCGGGCCGCTGTCTGCTCAGCGGGAGGGTCGGTGCTAACCACTCACTTGACCCAGAGCTGGCTGACCAGCATGTAGAACTGCTTGCTGAACTGGTAGTTGCCGACCCGCTTGGACACGAAGTCGATGAGCTTCGGGGTGAACAGAGGTGCCATCGGCGCCTGGGTCATGATCTGCTTGTCGACAGCGCCCCATTGCGCGTTCGCGGCGGTCGTGTCCGTGCGCTCGGTAATGAGCGCCTGCTGCATCTTGGCATCGATCGATTTGTTGCAGAAGCCCGCAATGTTGATGCTCGAGTCGCTGCCCTTCCGGAACGACGCGCACGACAACAGGACATTGAGGAAGTCCGACGCCGCCGGATAGTCCTGATACCACGAGGAAAGCGAAATCTGCACCTTGTTCTTCGTGTTCTGGATATAGGTGAACTGAATGTTGGCCGATATCGGCTTGAGCGTCGCCCGGTAACCGATCGAGGTGAGCAGGCTCTGCAGGTACTCCCCGATCGCCTTGTTCACCTCGTCGTCCTGGGTGACGATCGCCACCTGTTGACCCTTGGTGCCCGACTGCTGCACCAACTGCTTCGCCTTGGCCACGTCGGCCGCCTTCCACGTCGAGCCGCCTCCCTTGGTGTACTGGCAACTGTCGGTGTGTCCCGGGAATGCCGGGGGCAGCACGGTGCAGACCGGCTGTGCCAGGTTGGTGCCGCCATACAGGCGCACCGTCGCGGCACGATCCACCGCCCAGTTGACGGCCTGGCGCGCAAGTGGCGAGCTGAACGGCGCCAAGTTCGTGTTCATCGCGAGGTACCACATGGCCGTCAGCGGGTTGACGTGCGCCTGCGCGGTGTACTTCGTGCCTATCTCGTTGAGCCGGTCGGCGGGCGGCGGGTCGTAGACCCAGTCCGCCTGGCCGTTCTCGACTGCGGTGACCTCGGACTCGACCGTCAAGCCGAACGTCTCATCGATCTCGTCCGAATAGGCCTGCGGCTGCGCCAGGTGCGACCACTCGGAGTAGTACGGGTTGCGGACGAGTTTCAGCGCGCGATTGGGATCGTAGGAGGCCACCTTGTACGGCCCGGTCGTCGGCAACGGCGTGCTGCCGGCGTCCTTGACCGGGGAGCCCTTCGGCAGGATCGTCGCGTGCGGAACCGCGAGCTTGTAAGGGAATTCGGGGTCGGCATTCTTCAGATGAATGGTCACCGTGTTCGTCGCGGCATCCCCCACCACGCCCTTGGCCAACGAGCAGGTCGCCGGCTTGGCCAGGCACGCATCCGCACCGACGATGCCGTTGTAGAAGGTACCGGCGGTCGGGCTCGACACGGTGAAGATCCGGGTGAACGAGGCGACCACGTCGGCGGGGGTGACGGTCGCGCCGGTCGAGAACTTGATGCCCTTGCGCAGCGTGAAGGTGTAGGTGCGCCCGCCGTCGGTGAGTTTGGGCATCGATTCTGCGAGATCCGGGACGACGGTGAACGACTGCTGGCCGCCGACCTTCGTGAACGAGAGCAGCCCGTCATACATCGCCTGGTAGAGCTGCCAGTACTGCAGGGTGTAGTTGACCATCGGGTCGAGGGTGCCGGCCGCGGCCTTGGCGAGAAGGTGCAGCGTGCCGCCCTTGTGCTGGCTCTGGAAGCTTGCCGGCGCGCTGGATCCGGCGCTGGACCCGGACGGCGTCGTACTTCCTGTGCCACTGCTCGCCGCCGAATTCGGTGACGAACCAGAACAAGCGCTGACGCTGAGAGCGAGCGCGGCGGACGCCGCGACGAAACTAATTCGGGCACGGACGCTCATTCGGACTCTCCTGAGTAGGCAGTCGACTGGACGGGGTGGTCGGACCTTAAGCGGTCATGCGCGTCGAGGAAGTCACCCACGACAGCCATGAACGATTCCTCCTCCTCGACGTGCGGCATGTGGCTGGAGTCGGCGAACACGTGCTGGCGCACGTCCGGGATCGCGTCGAGGAACGGCTGCACCACGGCGGGCGTCGCTTCGTCGTGTGCACCGGTCACCACGAGAGTGGGGACCGCGATGAGGTGGACGCGGTCGACGACCGTCCAGTCACGCAGCGTGCCCACGACATGGAACTCGCTCGGGCCGTTCATCGTGTGGTAGACCGTCGGATCGTCGTTGATCGCGGCGAAACTGGCGAGGACTTCGGGCGGGTTGGGCAGCACGCGACAGACGTGGCGGTCGTAGAAGACCTGTTCCGCATGGTGGTACTCCTCGCTGTCGGTGGTGCCGGCAGCTTCGTTGCGCACGAGGATCGCCTGCACGTCCGGCGGCAGATCGGCGCGCAGCCGGTTCGCCTCGCTCACCCACAGTTGCATCGACGCGGGCGAGTCGGCGATGACCAGGCTGGTCAGTCCGGCGGGCAGGCGGATCGCGTGCTCGGCAGCGAGCATCCCGCCCCAGGATTGGCCCAGCAGGGCGTAATCGTCGTTCAGTTCGAGCGCCCGCAACAGGTTGTCCAGCTCGTCCAGGAACAGCTCGACGGTCCAGAAGGCGGGGTCCTTGTCCGGCAGATGGGTAGACCTGCCGCACCCCAGTTGGTCGTAGTGCACGACCGCGCGCCCCCGCGCGCTGAGCATCGAGATACGAAGGGTGTAATCGTGCGTAGCCCCCGGGCCACCGTGCGCCACCACCAGCGGCGACCGGCCCGCCGTGCGTGTCGTCGCGAGGTCGCCCGTGATCCGGTACCACGTCTGCCACCCTTGGAAGTCGATAACTCCCGCCGTCGTAGAGTCGAGAACTGGCAACGCAACTCCGTCCACCACAACCGCCTGCACGCCACGGGTCGCGGCGAGAGGGCGCCGTTTGGCGCTCCGGTGAGACTCGCACCGGCTATTTGGTCTGGTCAAGGATCCTTTCGTTACGTTCTCATGTCGGCAGCTTTTCCGGGGGTACGCCGTCGTACGCTTGCCGACCATGGGAGCAGGGCCCGCCGGCACCGATCTGGATTCTGTCGCGTCCTTACTCACCCGGCGCAATCCGCTGCCGGTGGGTGCTGCCCTGGCCAACAGGATCGTCACTGCCATCGCGGTCGGAGAGTTTCAGCCGGGACAACGGCTGCCGTCCGAGCGCGACCTGTCCGCTCGGCTCGGCCTTTCGCGCAGCACCGTCCGTGACGCTTTGGCCAGGGTCACGCGGCTGGGGATGCTTGATATCCGACGCGGCCGAAGCGGCGGCGCGTACGTGACCAATCGGTGGACCGACGACGTCGCACGTGCTATCCGAGCGACTCTCGAGCCCAGTTGGCCGGAAATGCAGGCCGCCTTCGACATGCGGCGGTTGATCGAGTCGCTTGTAGCCGCCACGGCCGCGGAGCGAAACGACGGCGACGACCGGCGTGAAATCCTCGCCGCGTTGGACGACTACGAGTCGGCACCGGATCTCTCCAGCGCGCAGCGGGCCGATCTGCGCCTGCACCACGCGATCGCTCGAGCCACCAAAAATGCGCGGTTGATCCAGTTACGCGACGACCTGCTGTCGGAGGTGAGCATCGGATTCTCGGTCGAGCCCTTCACACCGGCGCTCTACGCGCAAGCCCTGCCGCAGCATCGGGCGCTCGCCGAGGCGGTCGTTGCGGGGGAACCGGCAGAAGCCGGCCGGGTCGGATCCGAGCACTTCGCCAACACCGAAACCGTGCTGCGTGAGCTGCTGATGCGAGCTGTCGACGGCTGAATGGTCCGATCGTTCACCATTGAGGGTTCGTGGGTCATACGTGCCGCTGTCCGTGCTGCTTCCCGCGCTGCCGCTGGGTCATCGACGCCGAGTTGCGGCTGTGGCCAGTTGGCTGCGCCCCAGGTGCGTAGATCGCATGGGTCTGCACCCCGCCGGCGATCGGGAACTGCACGCGCAGGTCAGGCGGGGCCAGTTGTTGCCACATCCAGGACAGCAGTTGCGGCAACGCCGGTTGCCAGGCGTAAAAGTTGTGGCCAGCGTCGCGTTCGCGGTACAGGGGCACCTGCTCGACGCCGTGCAACGCTCTGGTGAACGCGAGCGCGCCGTTGATATCGGCCGCCACACCTGTTCCGGCCGAGATCCAGAAGGCAGGCAGCGGACGCGCGTCGCGGGTCAGCGCGGCGGCGAGGCCCAGCGGGTTGTTGGCGGACTCGGCGGCCGGATCGTTATGCAGAGCAGCCGCGGCGGGGCCGTCCTGCGGTCGGTAATAGCCGTCCATGACGCCGGATGCGCCGAAGGCACCCGGATGCCGCAGCGCGAGGTTGGCGGCGCAGTAACCACCCGAGGAATAACCGGCAACACCCCACTGCGCCGGGTCGCGGCTGACGCGGAATCTTGCCTGCACGTCGGCGCGGACATCGTGGGTGATGTAGGTGTCATCGAGTGCCCCGGGTGCATCGACGCATTCCTGGAAATTGTGCCCGACGCTCGTGGTCGGCATCACGAGCACCACAGGACCCATGCGTCGTTCGGCAATCAAGTGGTCGGCAATGGATACGACGTTCAGATGCACGAACCATGCAGTCGGCTTTCCTGGCGTACCGTGCAACAATTCGACGACAGGGAACGCGGTGCGCGCGTAGCGCGGCTGGAAGTACTGCGGCGGCAGATAGACGAAGCCGCCACGAGTGATTCCGCTCGTCGGGCCAGGCAGCGGCAGCGCAATCAAGCGGCCAGCAGGTGTGCCGTTGACCGCGCGGCTCGCTATCGTCGTGTTGGCGAACGAGCCGTAACTTCCCGAGAGATCCGCCGAGAGTTGCGTCCAGCTCTGGTAATAGCCGTAGTAGTCGTTGACCATTGCCATGCCTGCCGTGGCGGCCAAGGTCAGCGCGAGCGCGCCGGAAAGCACCCGGACCGCGAGGTTCTGGACCCGGACGATCACGACCAGCAGGCCCACGGCAACCAGTGCCAGCCCGCCGAGGACGAGGATCGAATTGGGTTCCACGCCGCCTCCCGAGTTTGTGCCCTCGGCCGTCGCGAGGTGAACACTAAATAGTCTCTCGGCGCAACCTGAGAATTCCCCGGGTCTTCAGGTTGTTATTATCGCAATTACGGATGATGAAATCGGGTTCCCGCCAACGCAGCCGTACCAGGAGAAGGTGACCCGTGTCGAGAAGTACGCGGGCTCCGGAAGGTCGGCCTGAACCGTCCTTGACGTTCAGATCTGAAATTGTTGGCGACAACCGGGACCGAACCGCCTGGTGCCTCGACCACGGTGCGGTGCTGGTCAGCCGGATAGCGGCCGTGCTGGGCGTGCTCTCGTTGATGGACGCCTTCTGGCCGCATCGCTTCCGGATGCTCTATGCGCTCACCTCGGTGTTGCCCGCACCGGCGAACGCTGCGGCGGGCGCCGTGGTCGCCGTGTCTGGCGTGCTGTTGCTGAGGATCGCCCGCGGCCTGCGCAAGCGCAAGCGCGGGGAGTGGCAGCTTGCCGTCCTGATCTGCGCGGTGACCACGATCGCGAATCTGGCGCGCGATGATCGGCGCCCGATTGAGGCGATCGTCACAATGGTGCTGCTGAGCCTGCTTCTCGCGACGAAGAGCAGATTTCGCGCTAAGCCCGATCCGCGCAGCCGAGGGTTCGCGGTGCGGGTCGGGTTGCAATTCATGGTGGTCGCTTTCAGCTATGGGCTCGTTCTCATTTCACTGCCCGGTCACCTCGGCGGCCACGTCTCGTTTCTCGACCGGGTGCGTGAGGTCGCGTTCTCGATGGTCGGGCTCGGCGGCTCGATACCGATAGCCGGAGACCACTTTGCCGACACGTTGCATGCCACGCTGCTCGCATTCGGGCTGGTCGCCGTGACCTGCGTGGTGGTGCTCGCTTTGCGACCGGTCGAGTCGGCGGCCCTACTGTCACCATCTGACGAGCAGCGTTTACGCCAATTGCTGCGGCGCCACGGCGGGCGCGATTCGCTGGGCTACTTCGCACTCCGGCGAGATAAGTCCGTCGTCTTCTCATTCAGTGGCAAGGCCGCCATCACCTATCGTGTCGTCGCCGGTGTGGCGCTCGTCAGTGGGGACCCGATCGGCGATCCCGAGGCATGGCCCGGCGCGATCGATGCCTACCGGCAACTGGTCGAGGACCATGGCTGGACGGCGGCCGTCACCGGCTGCAGCGAAGTCGGTGCGACGGTCTTCCAACGCGAGTACGGCCTGCGAGCGCTGGCGCTCGGCGACGAGTGCATCGTGTCGGCGGCCGGGTTCACGCTGGGCGGGCGGTCGATGCGCGGCGTCCGGCAGGCCTGCGCCCGGGTCACCCGAGCCGGGTACACGGCGACGGTGCGCCGCGCTCGAGACGTGGGAGCCGACGAATTGGCCCAGCTGCGAGTCGCCGCTGCACTCTGGCGTGGCGACACTGCCGAGCGCGGTTTCTCGATGGCGTTGTCCCGCATCGGGGACGCAGCCGACCTCGACTGCGTGGTCGTCACCGCGCGCCATGATGGGGAACTTCGCGGCCTCCTGCACTTCGTCCCCTGGGGCACGGACGGTCTCTCTCTTGATCTCATGCGTCGCGATCGCACATCAGACAATGGCCTCAACGAATTCATGATCGCAACCGTGATGCAGGCCTGCCCGAGCCTCGGTGTCACCCGGGTATCGCTGAACTTCGCAATGTTCCGAGACGCGTTGGAGCGAGGCGAGCGGATCGGCGCCGGGCCCGTCCTGCGGCTGTGGCGCGGCCTGCTGCTCCTAGCCTCTCGGTGGTGGCAGATCGACTCCCTGTACCGCTTCAACGCGAAATTCCAGCCGGCGTGGGAGCCGCGGTTCATCTGTTTCCCAGCCGCGCGTGATCTGCCGCGAATCGCGTGGGCCGCTCTCGAGGCTGAGGCCTTCATCGTCCGACCGCGTCGCCTCGTACGGCTGCTCGGCCGAGCTGGATGATCAAGGCGGCTCGTCCGATCACGATGTTTGTCGCGGCAGCGATCGCCTTGGCCGCCTGCACGGCAACGACCTCGACCGCGCATCGCCGGGTGGCCCACAAGGCCGGGGCCGGCACCCGGCACCGCGCCGTGCAGGGGGCAGAAACACCGCTGCCCGCAGAAATAGTGCCGGCCGACATCGGGCCGAGAAAGCCGCTGGACGGCACATTCCTGACGACGATGATTCCTGCGCCCGCCTCCGGGTTCCGCGCTCGTCCCGCAGTGATCTACCTGCCTCCGACTGTCCGCATGACCCCGCAGCGACCGCTGCCTGTGCTCGTCCTGCTGCACGGGACCTCAGGCGGCCCGACCGACTGGCTCACGAAGGGCCGGCTGCGCGCGACCATGACGTCCTTCACCGCAGCCCACCGAGGCGTTGCACCAATCGTCGTGATGCCCGACATCAACGGGGCGCGGCACGACGACACCGAATGCGTGTCCGCGGCACACGGCGACATCGAGCGTTATCTGAGCGAGGACGTCCCGACCTACATCACCAGCAACTTTCCGGCTGCGACCGAGCACGCGCGATGGGCCGTGGCTGGGCTCTCCGAGGGCGGTACCTGCGCGATCATGCTTGCCCTCCGGCACCCGAGCGTGTTCAGCACGTTCGGCGACATGTCCGGCTTGACGCGTCCGACAGTCGGCAACCGCGACGACACGCAGCACACAATCCAGGCGCTTTTCAGCGGATCGGCGTCCAGGTATCGGGAGCACGACCCGCTGTGGCTGCTCGTGCACCACTCCTATCCCGCGCTCACCGGCTGGTTCGGGTGCGGCACTCAGGACCCGGCATTGCGGAGCCAGAACCTACTCGTGCGATCAAGTCGCGCTGCGCACATAGCGGTGCGCGCGACGACGACGACCGGCAGCCACAGTTGGTCGGTATGGACGGTAGAGACGAGGGAACTGCTCAACTGGTTCTGGCAACGTGTCGACCGGTAGTTCCGGCTTGCCCGTCCAGCATGACGCTTGACCGGCACCCCGCTCCGGTGGAAAACGCGGTGTAGGCCACGTCTGCGACGGCGCCGCGCGCCCGCAGCAAGCGATCCATCACCGCCGCCGCGCTCGCCGCTGCGATGATCGCGACACCCGCGCCCCGGCTTGTCGTTGGCCCTTGTGCAGCGGCCGGCCGCTGCACGAGGGCCGACGATCACCTAGGCTCGGACCTTAGGTCAGGCTGGGCTGAGGACGGGCTCGGGGTCGCGACGTCCGGGGAGGATCTCGGCCGTCGGAGAAACCTTGCGAGCGTGCCACAGACCGAGTCCCGCGAGTACCAGCATCAGTGCTGCAGCGATGAACGCGGCGATCGCAGCGATGCCGGCGATCGTCGCCATCGTGCCGAAGGCATACGCATTGAGCAGCAGGCCACGCAGGGTCTCGCCCTTGAACATCGCCGCGACCTTGCCGGCGAGCACGGTGTCAGTGGGCTTCGCGAGCGACTGCGTGCTGAGCTGGGCGTAGGTCTGGCCGCCACCGATCCCTTTCAGGTGCTCGGCGATGAAGTGGTCGGCGTAGGTTTCGGCCTGTGCGCCGGTGGTGAGCTGCTGACCTGCGTATTGACGCATCGGGGCGAACTCCGCGCCCGCGGTAGCCGGACTGCCCTTGGGGGGGAAGAAAATCTGCTGCGCGGAGAGCTGCTTGTGCACCTCGTCGCTCACGAAGCTGTGCGCCCATGTCAGTAAGGATCCGGCGACGACCAGGACAACCGCGAGGAGCAGCCCCACGAAACTGATCAAGCTGTCGAATGTTCTGCGTTTCATTGTTGGTTCTCCAAATTCGTTGGGCAAGCGCGGGAACCCGCGACTCCGGAACGTTGCTGGCAGGACACGATTGGCCGCGAATCCGGTCGACGATGATCAACTATTCCCGTCGCCAGATGCGGCGACATAGGGCCGGAAGTCCCCTGCCGAACCGGGCGATCAGCGACCCGGGCCCCGCAACCCGAAGATCAAGCGGGGGTCACCGGCCCGAAAACCCCCGGTGAACTGCGAGCTGTCGCCGATGTCGCGGGTGCGTGCGAGCAAGGCCCGTCCCAGCGCGAGTTGGGTTTGCTGCCAACGATGCAGGGCAACCGGTACGTCACCGGCGGATTTCTCGATCTCATGCGCCAGCGCCCAGCCGTCCTGCGCAGCCTTGGCAGTGCCGGCTGCAGCGTGTGGGCGGACGGCGAATGCCGCGTCCCCGATCAGGCAGGTGCGCCCCACAACCATGTGCGCGACGTCAACGTCAAACACCGCCTGGACGAACGGTTCGGCGATGCTGGTCACGACTTCAGCGATAGGCGGGGCGAGCAGCGCGGTCGCGGACTTACACATCTCTGCGACGGATGCGTCGTCGACTGCGCCGGGCGGCAGGGACACGGTGCGGCGCTTGCCATTGCGGTCGGTCAGGAACGCGGACAGGTCGTCGGTGGCGACATTGCGATACCAGACCATGTTCATCAGGCGCTTGCCCACGTCGACGGCGCCGTCGAGTCCGGGGATCGGATAGACGAGGATGTGGCTGCCGGGCAGCAATTGATAGGTCAGCGCGTCCTGCAGCACCGTTCGCGTCCGGTGTCCCAGTTCTGCCTCTGCGACCACGCCACGCCAGGCGACATAGCCGGCAAAGCGGGGCCGGACGTCGGGCAGCAGCGTGGAACGCGCGAGCGAGCCGATCCCGTCGGCGCAGACCAGCAGGTCAGCGCTCACTCGGGCACCACCGGCAAAGTCGACGACGACCTGCTCGTCGGCGCCGTGGAACGAGGTCATCTCCCGGCCGAGAAGGTGACGGTCGGCCGACAATGCCCCGGCCAACGTACGGTAGATCGTGTTCCACGACGAGAACAGATATGTGTGCCTTTGCTGGTGCTCGATATTTGCGCGCCGATCGAGGAAGCGGATCCAGTCGGTGCTCGAGCAGATCCGCGCCGACGGGATTCCCAGCCTTTCGACGGGGTAGCGCAGCGTTTCGGGCAGCACGGCGATGCCTGCGCCGCGAGCCTGCAGCGCCGCCGCCGAACGCTCGTAGACGGTGACATCACAGCCGATGTCACGCAATACGAGGGCTGCGGTGAGTCCGCCGAGCGAACCGCCGATCACCGCGACCTTCGGCATTCGGCTCATCAGCCGCTGCGTCCTCGCGTTCGTTCTGCTTCGTGCTGCGGTTCGCGGCTCAGGGCTGCCCGAAGGTGGCTATCGAATCGACGCCGAGCTCGAACAGCACCCGGCGCTCGTTACGAGCGGGATCACGCAGGGCGTACTCGCCGGGATCGCCGGTGTACTTGGTCCAGATCTTGTTGAGCTGGGCGGTAACCCGGGGGCCTTCGTCCGGGTCGTCCTCGGACACCTCTCTGGTGACCGTCGCCTTGATGCTGACCCAGTGGTAGGCGTTCTTAGGGTTCACGAGCAGAAAGGTGGCCTGTGGATTTGCCCGCAACCAATCCACCTTCTTGCGATGGGTGGCCAGGTTGAGCAGCACCAGGTTGCCCACGTAGTCGAACCACACCGGCGTGAGGTTTGCCCGGCCAGTACTGCCGATAACGGCGACCGTCGCGGTAACCGGCTCGTCCAGAAGCGGCTTGTACGTCGCGTCGAGGTCGTCGAGGCTGGAAACGACTGCATGCTCGCCGACCTCGAACTGGCCGGGTTGGGTGCCATTCGCGACATCGCGGAATTTCGCCACCGTAATTGCCATGGTCGCTCCTTTGCGTGGAGCCGCAATGGGCTCGCAAGTGCTGCGTAGCCCGGGGACGGACGCGGGCGGGCGCCCACGAGAATTGCCGACAGCCCCCGGACTGTAGACCGACCGGACGCTGCGAGTCCATGCGCCATGCCGCTGAACAGAAGCACTAGGCTGCCGGGCAGGTGTGATCGGGCTTTCCCGGACGAACGAGCGCGAGGTGAGATCGTGGCCGCAAAACAGATCGAGACCAGCACGTTCGACCTGGACAGCTTCGCCCATGAATTGCGGGCGGCGCCGAGCAACCTGGCCGTAGGCACCAAGCTGTGGTTCGAGAATGACGCCGTCCGGGTGTGGGAGGTCCGGCTCAAGCCGGGCGAACGCGGACCCTTTCACGCGCATACCCGCCGTTATTTCTGGACGGTCGTTGACGCCGGGATCGGGCGCCAGCGCACCATCGACGGGAAGATGATCACTCGTGAATACCGGGTGGGCGACACCAATTACTCCGAACACAGCGCGGATCACCCGACGTTGCACGACTTCGAGAACGTCGGCGACACCGACATCAGATTTTGCACCGTCGAACTGCTGGACTGAAGGTTGGTGCCTGCGCACCGCCGAGTTGGCCAGGCCATGAAGCTCACAACGGTCTATACCGACGGCGCGTGCATCGGCAATCCCGGTCCGGGCGGGTGGGCGTGGGCGGTGCCCGGCGGCGCCCACGCCAGTGGCGCCGAGCCCGCGAGCACCAACCAGCGAATGGAACTGTGCGCCGTCTTCGAAGCGCTCAAAGCGCATCCGGGGCCGCTGCAGATCGTCAGCGACTCGAAATATGTGGTCAATTGTTTCACCCAGCGCTGGTACGAGAAGTGGGAACGTAACGACTGGCGCGGCTCGAACCGCCAGCCTGTCGCGAACCAGGATCTGTGGCGACCACTCATCGCTGCCTGGCACCTGCGTAGTGATCAGGTCAGCTTCGAATGGGTCAAGGGCCATTCCGGCGATCCGATGAACGACGTCGTCGACCGACTCGCGACCGAAGCGGCCCGCCTTCAGACCGGCCGAAGTGGCGCCCAACCGCCGGTCGAGCTCGGCGCGCCCGACGAGCCGCGCCCCGGCGGGGCCGGGGCGGGGACGATCGCGAGCGACCTGGCGAGCGTGCCTGGCTGGCGTGTTGCCGCCCTCGGCCCTCGTCCGCCGGCGCTCGGCGGCTACAGCCCCGACAACCCCACGGCGGTGCTGATACGCCGCAGGCTCACCGAGGCGCTCAGCGGGCTGCGCAGCGTCCACCCGGACGTGCTGGTGCTGACCGGGCTAGGCCTCGGGGCAGAGCAACTCGCGGCAGAAGCAGCGGAGCTAGCGAGCGTGCCCTACCTCGCCGTGCTCGCCTACCCGGACGCACAACGCGTGTGGCCGCAGCCCACACAGGAGCGCTACCGGCACCTGCTGGCCGGCGCGGCGGACGTCCGCACCCTCTCAAACCAGCCGCCGGGGTCGAGGCAAGCGGCGGGCGTTGCCGCGCGCAAGCGCGACCATGCGCTGCTAGGCGCGGCACACGGCGCGCTGGTCGTCTGGGACGGCAGCGATCGCTACCTCGGCGAGCACGTCGCACTGCTCGAGCAGCGCATTCCCGACGACGTGTGGATCATCTCGCCGAGCTGATCCCGGCGGCCGCTGGCTGGCTTAGTCGTCATCGGCCTCCTGCTGGTCGAGCTCGGGCTGTTCGGCGTAACTCTGGGCAAGCGGTGTCACATCCGTCTGCGGACGGTAGGACGGATCGATGCGGACGAGATCCCACTCGTTGATCCACGCCCGCACGTATTGGCGCAGCTGGGTGGCGCCCAGCCGCTCGAGGCCGCGGACGTCCGGGGCGTCCCACTCGAATGCTTCGCTGTGCAGGGCCTTGAGCTGGTGATAGGTAGCCTCGAGCTCATCGGCGTCGGGTCGCTGCAACCTGACCATCTCGCGTTCGATGAGCCGCATCCCGACCTCGGCGGCAGCAGCCACCTCGTCCCACACCCGAGTCTGCTTGGCGCGCAATCTGGTCGGGATGTTCACGCGGTCCTGGCGGTCGTGGAGCACGGCTGCGGCGAAGTCGTCGGTCATCGCAAGGACGCTGAGCAGCGGACCTGCCGGGTCTTCCTCGTCCGGGAGCAACCAACCGGCTAGCTCCGCGTAGGACCGGCCGCGCTGCAACAGCGAATACCTGCCGATGAGCTCGACCTCGTCGAACAGCAGCAGCCATCCCTGGCATCCGGTGGCGGCGAAGAGCCTCGCTTGGAAGCGGAATCGCTGCGCGGCGAGCTCGCGGACCGGCACCGTGCCGAGAGTTCGCTTGCCCTCGCCGGCCAGCCGGGCCTGCTTGCGCAGCTCGGCCACCGCGATGCGATCACCTGACCAGAATCGAACGATCTTGTCGGCGAAGTCGTCGTCGCCGAGCTGGGCATGCCGGAACAGGCTCAGGGTCAGCGCGAATCGGTCATCGACCGGGCCGCCGCTCGCCCAGCGCAGCAGGTCAGCAAAGCCTGCGCTTGCGGGATCGAGGCCGGCCGCCGCCTCGGCCACCGCACCGCCGGTCCCGTCCGGGCTGACCGCGGATTCGACGGCAGCGCGCAATACCTTCACCGGATCGTGCAGCGGAGTCTCCTTGCTGATGACGACGTGGCTGACGACGAAGCCGCGATCGAGCGCCAGGCGGCCGAGGTGTTCAAGCACGTGACTCTTGCCCGACCCGAATCCGCCACCGAGCAGGACACCCCGCCGACCGTCGGCCCGCACCGTCCCGACCGAGTCGAGCAGCCCGGTGACCCGATCTTCGATATCGCCCTGCCCGGTGCCCAGCGCAGCCACACCGTCACGGCTCGGGACGCCCGAGCGCAGCGCCTCGACCGCGCGGCGGGCGGACAACCGCTCCCGCGGACGAGCAAATGCCGTCAAGATGTCACCTCCAACCGGGTTTCCAGTCGCACCAGCGCCGCGAATGGATTGGCTCGGCGCCGATCTCGAACCTCATCGACGACGCGCTGATGCAGCGCGCTGTAGGCCGGCAGACCGCGGGCGTCGTCTGACACCAGCTGCGGCAAAAGGGCGACCGCGACGAAGACACCTCGGAGGTTGTCGGTAGCGTCAACAAGCTGCCGGAGCACTTCGAACGCGTCCAGCACGCCTGCTTTGGAGTAGTACACGCCGTTGCGCTCATCGACCGGCGGCCGGCGCGACACCGCCAGCCGGGCGACATCGAGGTCGAGCACCAGCCCGGCTCCGCCCACTCGGGAGCGCCACGCGGCGAGCGAGACCAGCATGGAACGGGCGTTGTGCCTACCGATCCGCGCGTACAGCGACGATGAGCGTAGCTCGCGCAGCGCGATCGGCTCTACCCGCAGCCAGGACAGGACGGCCGCACGTTCGGCCGCGCTGACGTCACCCGTGGCGAGCTCTGCCTGGCACAACCTCAGTACCGCCAGGCGGAATTCGCGGGCCAGCGATTGATCATGTAGCAGATTGGCTTCGAGATGGCGTCGCATGCTACGTGCAGCTTCGCGCCCGTCGACGTCGTTGTGGGCGGCCACAGCTTCGACCGTCAGGGCACTCGGGTCGCCGGCCGGCATAGCGCACTGCTCCCAAGCATTGCGGACCTCGTGCTTGACCAGGTCGTGCCAATCGAGCTGCTGCGCAACCGCCGCGTACACGTGCTCGACAAGATGCACCCGCACATCGGCCGCGTCGACCCCGACGTAGAGATAGCCCTCGTCGGCCGCAGCAGCGGCGAGGCGGGCGTGCCAACGCACTGCGACCTCTTGACTTCCGGCGACCACGAAGCGGACCGCGGCCCCACCCCCGCGAACGTAGTCGCCCAGATACTCCTTGGCCACGAACTCCACGTAGGACTCGACGGTAAGACCGGTACCGCCTAGCGGCAACCCGCTGCCGACCAGGTCGCTCATTGCTCGGCCTGCTCGAACGCGATCCCCCAGTAACGTTGTTGCTGACCGCTTCGCGCCACCGTGGACAGCACGCCCGCGTTCTTGGTCCCAGTACTGGCCGCCCAGCGCACATGGCGCCCGGTCGCGCCGACCTCGGTGACGCCGGTCTGGTCGAGCAGGTAGAGATCACGGGCGAATTCCGGCTTGGTGTACTCGCGGGACTGGCCGGGCAGCAAAGTCAGCACTGCGTACACGTCGAGCACGCGCACCACTGCGCCCGCCGTCTTGTTGTGCTGCGCAAGGACGAAGTCGTAGGCGGCGAGCAGACTGGTGAGGAACGGGCCTGGTTTGAATCGCGGGCCGGCGTTCTGTGCCCCCTGTAGCTGCGCGACGACGGCGGACGGACGCAGCCCCCGGATCCGGCGACGGTCGACGTCGAGCGCCAGATCCGTGGCGAGCACCCGCACGATGGACGGGTAACACAGGAGCCGATCGTCCTCTTCGAACATCGAAACGCCGGCTTCGGCAGCGGTTGCCAGCAACTCTTTGGCGTACGCTCCCGAGGCCAGCAGTTCGGTCTCATCGACGTCGAAGCCCGCACGGGCGTCAGAAACTTCCGATTCAAGCTCGCGGGCCAGTTCCGCGGACGCGTCCAGAGCGCGTCGCAGGTCACGCACGTTCCCGGTGGTCGCCGCCGTCCGGGCGCGTTTGAGCTCCTTGCCGAGCCCCAAAGCCAGCCGCCCGGCCGTCTCGGCCTGTGCCTCGACGCGGGCGAGGGCGCCTTCCATCGTCATCTCAGCCGGTGCCCTGGCTGCCTGTGTCGTCTCCATCTGCGTAACTCCAACCCGTCGGTGTGCGCGACCCTACCGGGCGTTGCTGACAGTTCCCGGCGTGCGCGCGGCGCCACTAACGACACCTGGACCTCAAACAGGAGCTTTCCGGCAGAGCGCGGAAGAATCTCCAGGAGCCGCGTTCGACGATGTCGTCGGCGGCGGCGGTCGCGTTCTGCCTCGCCGTCGGCTTGCGGGTATGGACTCGGCGGAGTGAGCGGGGCGGTGCGCGGATCCGGGGCACGTGCGGAGTCATTCGGCGAAACATTGGAGGTGCTGTTTCGTCGCATGTCTTCCAAGCTGAGCAACGGGATGTCTGCGGTTTGGCGAGCCTGTTCGTAGCGAGTGAGGATGTAGGGCGCGAAGATCGGGACAGTGAGCGCGACATGCCCACGCTGCACGCTGTAGATGTCGCCCTCCTGAATCAAGTCTTGCCGGATCCAGGACAACTCTTGTACTGGTCGGCCGAGGGCAACGGCAAGTCGTGGCGCGGTGGTCTGCCCGCCGAGTAGGGCAATCGCTGCGAGATACTCCATCTGTCGGTCGCTCATCCGGTCCCAGCGCGGGCCGAGAGTCCGGCGGTGTAGCTGAGTCTCGAATTGCGGGATCGCGGCTCCCACGTCATCCGGGGTGATCTCGGACGGGCCGGCCGCAACGTCCCACACGGTGTGGGCAAGCTGCTGCAAGTGCGCCGGATAGCTGTTGCTGACCTCAACCACGCGCCCTGCCGCGCTCGGATGCCAGTTCACGCCCGCCCGCCGCGCCGGTTCGATGATCGCAAAGCGGGCGTCATCGGGCGCGAGGTCAGCGGCCGACGCCACCTGCACCTCGTCCACTGTGATCAGCAGCCCACCAGTCGGAGCGTCGCGCTTCACCTCGTTGGCGAGTTCGACCACCGCCTCGGCGAGCGTTCCCGGGTCGAGCAGACTGCTGCCTCGGCTCGGCTCGTGGGTGGCGATCTGGGCTGACACACCACCGAGGCCGAAGCTCATGCCGGCGATTCGATCGAACGCGCTCTTGGCCCGGACCCATGGGCCGGCGTTCGCTGCAACCCGGCTCGCGACGCGCTGCAGCAACGACTCTACGAGCCCGGAAGAGCCCGCCACGGCCTGCAAATTCACCACCTCGAATCCAGCCGTGGCTGCGATCTGTCCGTAGGTGGTCAGGGTTACCGTCTTGCCCACGCCGCAAGGACCGACCATAATCACGTCCTGCGCGTGGGGTCGCCCTGAGCTGGCCACATTACCCAGACCGATCGAGAGTCCGCGCAGCAGCTGGTCACGTCCGGCAAGTACCGGCGGGAGGTGGCCGGCGCTTGGCGTGTACGGATTGCTATGCATAAGCACCGCCTATACAGACCTATACGTCGCCGTTGTATAGGTGCATATCGCTGGCGGGATGAAGATCGATCGAATCGCCGGCGGCAGGCTCACCGTTCGATCAGCGGAACGAGCAATTCGTCATCGGTGAGCGCACCGTGGTGTCCGCGCAGTTGCATCAGCCCGTGCTCAGCCTTGCTCCGCACGATCGCGGCCTCGGTGGTCGACACAACAACCAGATCACCGATTCGCCCATACGCGACGGGCGTCACCGACGGACCGAACCAGCCGCGGCCCACCGCCTCGGCGCGGGTGAGAACGGCGAACTGGTCGCCGACCCGGCTGCGCCAGCGCTCCTGTACCTCCTCGACGCGTTCGGGCGCGACGTGCAGGTATCGCATGCGAGCTTCACCCGCGATGAGCTCGACCCCTTCCGACAGCGCGGGCTCAGTGTCGTAGTCGATCTTGGCGTGGTCGGGCACGTCGACCATCCCGTGATCAGCAGTCACGAGCAGCCGGGCGGCGACCGGTAGCCGCTCGGCGAGTAGCTCTACCGCGCGATCAACGAGGGCGAGCTGGACTTCCCAGGCTTGCGACGCACAGCCGAACCCGTGGCCGACCAGGTCCAGATCTCCGGTATAGCAGTAGATCAGGCTCGGACGCGGCCCACGCGCGGCCCGCGCCACCTCGGCAATCGTGTCGGCCGCGGTCATCACCGGGAGATAATTCCCGCCGCGCAACACCGCGCGGGTCAATCCGCTGCCGCGAAAGGCATACGAGGACACCACCGACACCTCGACGCCGGCGCGCTCTGCCCGCTCGAACGCGGTCGGTCGCGGTTGCACCTGCTCTGGCACGAGCGGATCGAGCAGGTTGACGCCGGAGGACGAGCCTTGCCAGCGCAACCAGTTGATCGGCTCGTCCAACCCGTCGATTCGCGTGGTGTAGCCCATGATGCCGTGCTCACCGCAGGGCAAGCCGGTGCCGAGCGAAGCGAGACTAGTCGCGGTCGTGGTCGGGAACCCTGCGGTCAACGAGCGTCCGGACATGCCGTGCAGAGTCGGCGCGATCCCGCCGTTGGCCTGCAGCAGGTTCCAGCCGAGCCCGTCGACGAGCAGCACCACGACGCTCTCGGTGTTGGTCAGCCCGAGGGGGTTCGGTTCACCCTGGACGCCGAGCGCCGCAAGAACCGACGGCAGCAGGTCGGCGAGCGACGCGTCGGCATACCGGACTGCGCCGGCGGGCGGTGGTTCGGCCGCCACTGTCGCAGCCACTAAACTCGCCCTGTGGCTGGGCAGGTGCGAAAGATCCGGGTCGCCGGCGATCCGGTGCTGCACGCACGGAGCCGGGCAGTCACTGACTTCGGCGACGACCTGGCCGAACTGATCGAGGACATGTTCGCATCATTGTCGGTCGCCGAAGGGGTCGGTCTCGCTGCCCCTCAGATCGGCGTGGATCTCGCCGTGTTCGTTTACGACTGCCCCGACGAATCCGGCGAGCGCAAGCGCGGGCACGTCGTCAACCCGAGCATCACTACCTCCGGGCCCGAGCTCGTCCACGACGAGGGTTGTTTGTCGGTTCCAGGCCCGTATCACGAACTCGGTCGCGCTGCCGAGGCGACGGTTCGCGGCGTTGACAAGACCGGCACGCCGGTGCAGGTGAGCGGAACCGGGTTTCTTGCCCGCTGCCTGCAGCACGAGACCGAACACTTGCGCGGAGTGCTCTTTATCGACCACCTGCCGCGCAACCGCAGGCGCCGCGTGCTGCGTGAGATGGAACCGTTCGACTGGAACGCCCCCGTCTCCTGAACACGGCTATACCAGCAGTTCGGCGATCTGTACGGCGTTGAGTGCCGCGCCTTTGCGCAGGTTGTCGCTGCTGATGAACAGCGCCAGTCCCCGGTTCCCAGGCACGCCCGGATCGTGGCGAACGCGGCCTACGAAGGACGGGTCGCGCCCAGCCGCCTCGAGCGGAGTCGGCACGTCGCTGAGCGCCACACCGGGCGCCGCGGCCAGTAGCTCGAGCGCCCGCGCACGAGTCAGCGGTCGCGCGAACTCGGCATTGATCGACAGCGAGTGCCCGGTGAACACGGGCACGCGCACGCACGTCCCGGACACAAGAAGGTCAGGGATCGCAAGGATTTTGCGCGATTCGTTGCGCAGCTTCTGTTCCTCATCGGTCTCGAACTTGCCGTCGTCGACGATCGAACCAGCGAGGGGCAGCACATTGAACGCGATGGGACGCGCGAACTTCACCGGGGCGGGAAAGTTCACCGCTGCGCCGTCGTGCGTCAACTCGGCCGCGCGGTCGACTGCCTGACGGACCTGCTTATCCAGCTCGTCCACACCGGCCACGCCGGCGCCGGAGACCGCCTGGTAGGTCGACACGATGAGCCGGCGTAGCCCAGCCTCACGGTGCAACGGCGCGAGCACCGGCATCGCCGCCATGGTTGTGCAGTTCGGATTCGCGATGATGCCCTTGCGGGCGTCGTGCACCTCGGCGCCGTTGACCTCGGCGACGACGAGCGGCACGTCGGGATCCATCCGCCACGCGGACGAATTGTCGATCACGGTCACGCCCGCGCCCGCAAATTTCGGTGCCAGTTCATGCGAGGTCGCACCGCCCGCCGAGAACAGCGCGATGTCGAGCCCCGCCGGGTTCGCAGTCTCGGCGTCCTCGACACGGACGTCGACGCCTTCCCACTGCAGGGTCGTCCCGGCAGAACGCGACGAGGCGAACATCCGGATGTCGGACACCGGGAACGCGCGCTCAGCCAGCAACCGTCGCATCACGGCACCGACCTGGCCGGTCGCCCCGACGACGCCCACCCGCAACCCGGTCAAGTCCGAGCCTCGCTGCGCTCGCCCATTACATTTGGTCGCTCGCTGCGCTCCCTCATTACATTTGGTCGCTCGCTGCGCTCCCTCACCGGCCCGTCCCGCCGTACACGACGGCCTGGTCCTCGTCGGTGCCCAGCCCGAACGCATCGTGCACCGCGCGGACGGCCGTGTCGAGGTCAATGTCACGGCACACCACCGAGATCCGGATCTCCGACGTCGAGATCATCTCGACGTTGACCCCGGCATCGGCTAGCGCGCTGAAGAAAGTGGCTGACACGCCCGGGTGCGAACGCATCCCCGCGCCGACAAGCGAAAGCTTGCCGATGTGGTCGTCGTAGAGCAGATCCTCAAAATCGACCTGGGCTTGCACCTTGCGCAGTGCCGCCACGGCCGTCGCGCCGTCGGTGGCCGGCAGGGTGAAGGACACGTCGGTCGTGCCGGTGCCGCCCGTCGAGATGTTCTGCACGATCATGTCGATGTTGATCTCGGCGGCAGCCAATTCGCGGAAGATCGCGGCCGCTTCACCCGGCTTGTCGGGCACGCCGACGACGGTCACCTTGACCTCGCTGCGGTCGTGCGCGACACCACTGATGATCGCCTGTTCCACGCTGTGCTCCTCGATCGATCCGCTGACTATGGTGCCGGGCTTGCCGGAGAACGATGAACGCACGTGGATCGGCACGCCGTAGCGCCTGCCGTACTCGACGCTGCGCACGTGCAGGATTTTCGCGCCGCTCGCAGCGAGTTCCAGCATCTCCTCATACGTCACCGAAACCAGTCGCCGGGCGTTCGCGACGATGCGCGGGTCCGCGGTGAACACGCCGTCCACGTCGGTGTAGATCTCGCACATGTCCGCATGCAACGCTGCAGCCAGCGCGACAGCAGTCGTGTCTGAACCGCCCCGTCCGAGCGTGGTGATGTTCATGGTTTCTTTCGAGAAGCCCTGAAAGCCTGCAACAATTGCGATGTTTCCTTGCGCGACGGAGTTCTCGACGCGACCAGGCGTGATGTTGACGATCCGCGCCTTGCCATGGACGGCCGTTGTGAGCACCCCCGCCTGCGAACCGGTGAACGATTCGGCCTTGTAGCCAAGGGAATTGATCGCCATGGCAAGCAACGCCATCGAGATGCGCTCGCCGGCCGTCAGCAGCATGTCGAACTCCCGTCCGCCCGGGACAGCGACGATTTGGCGGGCAAGTTCGATCAGCTCGTCAGTTGTGTCACCCATCGCCGAAACGACGACCACGACGTCGTTTCCGGCTCGCTTGGTGGCGACGATGCGCTCGGCAACCCGCTTGATCCGTTCTGCGTCGACGACAGACGAGCCGCCGTACTTCTGCACGACGAGACCCACAGCTGTCCCCTTCGAATCGGCCGGCGGAGGTTTCAGGATACCGGCAGCACTTGCGCTCGGCGTCAGGCGTTTGCCGCGAACGCTGAATCCAGGATGTCGAGGCCTTCGTGCAACAGGTCGTCACCGATGACCAGCGGCGGCAGGAACCGCAGCACGTTGCCGAACGTGCCCGCGGTGAGTGCGATCAGCCCCGCCTGGTGACAAGCAGCCGCCACCGCGCCGGTCAGCTTGGCGTTCGGCGTCTTGTCCGCGCCCGGCTCGACCAGCTCGACGGCGAGCATCGCGCCGCGCCCACGCACGTCGCCGATCGCCTCGTACTTCTCTGCCAACGACTGCAATCTGGGCAGCAACACCGACTCGATCCGTTTGGCAGCGCCCGCCAGGTCGTCTGCCTGCATGGTCTCCATCGCCGCCAGTCCAGCCGCGCATGCGACCGGGTTGCCGCCGTAGGTGCCACCCAAACCCCCGGTGTGGACGGAGTTCATCAGCTCGGCACGACCGGTCACCGCGGCCAGTGGCAGTCCGCCGGCGATGCCCTTCGCCGTAGTGATCAGATCCGGGACGACGCCCTCGAACGAACACGCGAACCAGTCACCGGTCCGGCAGAAACCGCTCTGAATCTCATCAGCGATGAATACGATGCCCTGCTCGGCGCACCAATCGGCCACGCGCTTGAGGTAGCCCGGTGCCGGCACCACGAAGCCGCCTTCACCCTGGATCGGCTCGACGAGGACTGCGGCGCAGTTGTCTTCCCCGACCTGGGTGTGCACCAGCGACACGAACTGCTCGAACGCCTCCTCGGCGCAATTGTCCGGGCCGGTCGGCCAGCGATACGGGTAGGCCATCGGCACCCGGTACACCTCGCCGGCAAACGGGCCGAAGCGATGCTTGTATGGCATGTTCTTCGCCGTCAGCGCCATCGTCAGGTTGGTGCGCCCGTGGTAGGCGTGCTCGAAAGCCACGACCGCTTGCCGCCCGGTGTGGTGCCGCGCAATCTTGACCGCGTTCTCCACGGCTTCCGCGCCGGAGTTGAACAGCGCCGAGCGCTTGTCGTGCGTGCCGGGTGTCAACTCGTTGAGCTTCTCGGCGACCGCGACATACCCCTCGTACGGCGTCACCATGAAGCAGGTGTGCGTGAAGGCGGCGACCTGCTCCTGCACGGCGGCCACCACCCGCGGCGCCGCGTTCCCGACGGAGGTCACCGCGATCCCGGAACCGAAGTCGATCAGCTGGTTGCCGTCGACGTCGACGACGATCCCACCGCCGGCCCGCTCGACGTACACCGGCAACGTCGTCCCGACGCCGGATGCCACGGCGGCGTTCTTGCGGGCGTGCAGCTGCACCGACCGCGGACCGGGGATCTCCGTCTTCATCACACGCTGTTGCGAGATGCTCATGGGCTCAGCTTGCTCCTCTCATAGGGACGGCACCAGGACTGCGCTCCCACCGGACTATGGCAGGCTGCGGGGATGAGCCAGGCCCTGATCACGGTCCGCGACGCGATCATGCGTGGGCTGTCCTTCGACGAGCCGTTGCTCGTCGCGACGGGGCTTCGCCCGATCGCCGAAGTCGACCCGACGGCCAAGACAAGGGCGCAACTGCTCGCCGAGTCCAAGCGTGCGAACAACAAGGTGGCGGGCGCCATGCTGCGGGTCAACGACAGGTGGAACACGATCACCGGCCCGGGCGCGAGCGGCGAGCGGAACGACGCCCCGGACGAAGCACTCGCGCGGGCCCGCCAGGCGACGGTCGGCGAGGCCGGCTCCACCGCGGTTCGCCTCGTGCGCTGCTGGGTCGACGTGCCGCGCGACGCAGCATTCCTGTACGTGAGCGATCGCCGCTGGCTGGTCACCATGACCGTTGCCGCTGCGCGCGAATGGCATGCGGTGGCGCCCGAGCCGGAGGCCGGCGAGGGGCTTGTCCGGGATCTGGGCAAGGCCGCCCGCCAGCTCGGCCGGTCGTTGTCCGGCGACAACGAGCTCACCAAGGGCCTGGACAACAGCGCCCCCAACGGCGCGGCCGCGCTCGTCGTGGCGTGGGCCACCCCACGTGAGCAGGTGAGCGTGTCGGCCGGACCGGACGGCGTCTGGCTGAACTTCGCCGACAGCTCCGGGGCGTGGCTGCGCCCCGGCCGCCCCGAATGGCCACTCGAGCAGCGCGTCGAGGCATTGCGCCTCGCGGGCGTGCCCGTCCAGCCGATCGGGTCATAGCCGTTCGTCGTCGTCCGCCGCCGGTCACGTGATTTCCGCTCGCCGCTCAGATGTCGATGTTGTGCATGACGTGCTTGATGCGGGTGTAGTCCTCCAGGCCGTACATAGACAGGTCCTTGCCGTAGCCGCTGTGCTTGAAACCGCCGTGCGGCATCTCGGCGACGATCGGGATGTGCGCGTTCACCCACACGCAGCCGAAGTCCAGGCGCCGGCTGACCCGCATCGCGCGGCCATGATCCTTCGTCCACACCGACGAGGCGAGACCGAACTCGATGTCGTTGGCCCAGCGCACCGCCTCGTCCTCGTCGGTGAAGCTCTGCACTGTGATCACCGGACCGAAAATCTCGTTCTGGATGGCCTCGTCGTCCTGGCGCATGTTGCTGACGATCGTCGGCTCCCAGAAGTAGCCCCGATCGCCCTGCCGGGCTCCGCCGGCGAGCACCCGGGCGTGATCGGGCAGCCGCGAGAGCATGCCGCCGACCCGCTCGAGTTGGTTGGCGTTGTTGAGCGGGCCGTAGAGCACATCGGCGTCGTCGGGCATACCCGTCTTGGTGTTCTTGGCCTGCTCGGCCAACGCCGCCGCGAAATCCTCGGCGATGCGCGGACCGGCGAGCACCCGGGTAGCTGCCGTGCAGTCCTGGCCCGCGTTGAAGTACCCGGCGATCGCGATGTTCTCAGCTGCGTTCTCAAGATCCGCGTCATCGAAGACGATCACCGGAGCCTTGCCGCCCAGCTCGAGGTGGGTGCGCTTGAGATCCTTGGCGGCCGCCGCGGCGACTTCGTAGCCGGCCCTGGTCGAGCCGGTGATCGACACCATCGACGGCGTGCGGTGCGACACCACGGCACGCCCGGTGTCTCGGTCACCGCAGACAACATTGAACACGCCCGGCGGCAAGAACTCGGCGGCAATCTCGGCCATCAGCACCGACGAGACCGGCGTGGTGTCGCTCGGCTTGAGCACCACACAGTTGCCTGCCGCGAGCGCGGGAGCGAACTTCCAGATCGCCATCATCATCGGGTAGTTCCACGGCGTCACCTGGCCGACGACGCCGACCGGCTCGCGACGAATGTAGGACGTGTACCCGGTCATGTACTCCCCGGCGCTGCGCCCCTCGAGCAGGCGTGCGGCTCCGGCGAAGAACCGGATCTGATCCAGCGCGGGCGGGATCTCCTCGCTGCGGGTCAGCTCGATCGGCTTGCCGGTGTTCTGGCACTCGGCAGCGATGATCTCCTCCGCGCGCTCCTCCATCGCGTCCGCGAATTTCAGCAGCGCCCGCTGGCGCTCGGACGGCGTGCTGTCGCGCCAGGTCTCGAACGCATTGCTCGCCGCGGTATACGCGGCATCGACGTCACGCTCGCTGGAGATCGGCGAGGACCCGAACACCTCGCCGGTGCTCGGGTCGATCAGGTCGAGGCGGCGACCGTCCTCGGCGTCGCACGACGCGCCGTTGATGAAGTTCTGAACTACTCGCTTTTCGCTGCCGCTGTCGGTCACGTTGTCGCTCCGCAAGGTGTCGTCCGAGGGTGTGTGCGCTCACGCTACCCACACTGCCGTGCGGCATCAACAACGGATTCCTGGTTTCAGGCTGCCGTTGGCGACTGATTCCGTTATGCAGCTTGGACGCGCGCGCACCCGCGCCGGACGCGCTAAGCTCGCAGCATCATGACGCGGGCGCTGCTTCTTCGCGGCCGCGGCGAGGTCCGGTAATCCCGGTCGGCCCCTCGCCGCGGGGCTCCACGCCGCACTGACAGCGCCGCCGACCGATTCCCTCGATCGCCGCAGAGATCGGCGACAAATCTGTTGGAGCAGCAGTCATGACCGCACCGAATCCGCAACGCTCGTCCGGTATGCCGTGCCACCGCTACCGGCCCTTTCCCGCCGTCGACCTGCCCGACCGCACCTGGCCGACGAGGTCGATCACCGCAGCACCCCGCTGGCTCTCGACTGATCTGCGCGACGGCAACCAGGCGCTGATCGACCCAATGAACGCCGCCCGTAAGAACGCCATGTTCGACCTGCTGGTCGGTATGGGTTACAAGGAAATCGAGGTCGGCTTCCCGGCCGCGAGCCAGACCGACTTCGACTTCGTCCGCAGCCTGGTCGAGGGCGACCGGATTCCCGACGACGTCCGTATCTCGGTGCTCACCCAGGCGCGTGAGGAACTGATCGAGCGCACCGTCACGTCCCTCGAAGGCGCCAAGCAGGCGACGGTGCACATGTACAACGCTGCCGCGCCGACCTTTCGTCGAGTGGTGTTCGGCTGGCCGGGCGACGGACGCGCCGAATGCCGAGCAGTCGCCGTCGACGGCACGCGCGCGGTGCTGAAGTTCGCCGAGGTATACCTGCCCGACACCGTGTTCGGCTTCGAGTACTCCCCCGAGATCTTCATGGACACCGAACTCGACTTCTCCCTCGAGATTTGCGAGGCAGTCATGGATGCCTGGCAGCCCGGCCCGCAACGCGAGATCGTGCTGAACCTGCCTTGCACCGTGGAGCGCTCGACGCCCAACGTTTACGCGGACCAGATCGAGTGGATGTCGCGCAAACTCAGCCGCCGCGAGCACGTGTGCCTGTCTGTGCACACCCACAACGATCGCGGGACGGCCACCGCCGACGCGGAATTGGCGGTGCTCGCCGGCGCGCAACGCATCGAGGGGTGCCTGTTCGGCAACGGCGAGCGCAGCGGCAACGTCGACCTGGTCACGCTCGGGCTGAACCTCTACAGCCAGGGCATCGACCCGATGATCAACTTCAGCGACATCGACGAGATCCGACGCACGGCGGAGTATTGCAACCGAATCGACGTGCACGAGCGGCATCCGTACGCCGGTGACCTGGTCTACACGTCGTTCTCCGGCTCGCACCAGGACGCGATCAAGAAGGGCTTCGAGGATCTCGATCGCCAGGCCGCCGCCACCGGCAAGCCGGTCGGCGAACTGCGCTGGGCGATGCCGTACCTGCCGATCGACCCGAAAGATGTCGGACGCTCCTACGAGGCGGTCATCCGGGTCAACTCGCAGTCGGGCAAGGGCGGCGTCGCCTACATCATGAAGGTCGATCACAAGCTCGACCTGCCGCGCCGGCTGCAGATCGAATTCAGTCACGTCATCCAGCGGCACACCGACGGCGCGGGTGGTGAGGTCGCCGCGGCGCGAATGTATGAAATCTTCCGCGACGAATACCTGACCGAGGGCCTGTTCGAGATCGTGAAGTTCTCCTCCGCCAGCGACGAGGGCATCGAAAAGATCGCCGCACAGGTCCGTGTCCGCGGCATCGAGCACGCCGTGAGCGGTGTCGGCAACGGCCCAATCGCGGCGTTCTGCGACGCGTTGTCCTCGGTCGATCTGGGCCTGGGCGGGGTGACGGTGCGCGTGCTCGACTACGCAGAGCACGCCCTCACTGCTGGACGCGACGCGGAAGCGGCCGCCTATCTCGAGATCGAGATCGGCGACCAGGTGCTGTGGGGCGTCGGGATCAGCGAATCGATCGTGCAGGCGTCGCTGCGTGCGGTCGTTAGCGCCGTCAACCGGGTGGCCCGCGCCGGGCGGTAGCCGATCGGCGCCGTGCCCGCCGCGCAGCGCCTGCAACCAGCGCAGCGATGACGACCAGCGCACTCAGCCCGGTCAGCGCTGCGGCGCGTTCCAACGGGCGGCGGTGATCCGGCGGCTGGGGCGTGGATAGCGTCGTGCGCCGACGCCCGCCCGCGCCGGTCACTGGCGCCGTCACCGCGCGGTAGGCATTGAGCGTCCCGTAGCCGTAAGCGGGGTCGGCCGGTGCACTGCGCCGGTCCAGAGTCGCGATCAGTCGTGCGACTACCTCGCCGCCGGTGAGGTCCGGATACTTCGACCAGACCAGCGCCGCGACGGCGGCGGCGATGCTGGTCGCCTGGCTCGCGCCGTCGCCGGAGTACACCGAGCCGGGCACCCGGCCGAGCGACGCGACGTCCACACCGGGCGCCGTCATCGTGAGGTAACGGTGCCGCGAAGAGAAGTCCGCGACTGTGCCGAACCGGTCGACCGCACCGACGCTCACCACACCGCGGCAGGCGCCAGGCACCTCCACGCCGTTGTCGGTGGCGCCGCGGTTGCCGTTCGAGGCGAAGAGCACCGCTCCCCGGCTCCGTGCCGCAACGATCGCCGCCTGCAGGTCGGTCGGGCACGCTACGGACGCTTCGACCTGCCCGCGGAACTCGCCGAGCGCCATGCTGATGACCCGTGCGCCGTGCCCGGCTGCCCAGCGGATCGCCTGCGGCAGATGGTAATTCGCAGCCGAGTCGCTAGTGCCACGCAACGCGATCGCCACCGGGAGCAGCTTCGCACCCGGAGCCAGCCCGCTCACGCCGAGCCGGTCCCGCCGAGCCACCATGATCGAAGCCATCGCCGTCCCGTGCCCGAATTCGTCGAGGTCGCGGTCGGTGCGGCCGTCACCGCCGAGGCGGCCGAGGTCGGTGCCGGGCAGCACCCGGCCGCGCAACTGCGGCAGTGCCGCGTTCACCCCGGTGTCGATCTCGGCGATCGTGACGCCCTGACCACGCGCCCCGTCGCGCCACAACTTGTCGATGTGCCACTGCCCGAACCAGTACTGCGGCGCATTGCGCGGGCCTGGCACGCCCGCTACCGCGCCCGGCGCGTCGGCTGCCGCAATGCTCGCGAGCGCTGCGAGAAGCACGGCGAGAAGCACGGCGAGAAGCACGGCGAGCCGACGGCGCGGTGTCCGGCCGTCCGACCCGCCCGTCCGGTATCGACCGGAGGTCAGCCAGAGCACTAGTCGACTCGGCGGCGTCCGGAGAACGCCCGACCGAGGGTCACCTCGTCGGCATACTCGAGATCGCCGCCGACCGGCAACCCGCTGGCCAATCTGGTGACCGTGAGGCCCATCGGATTGATCATCCGGGCGAGGTAGGTCGCCGTGGCTTCGCCCTCCAGGTTCGGATCGGTAGCGAGGATCAGTTCGGTGACGACGTCGTCACGCAGCCGGGTGAGCAGTTCACGGATCCGCAAATCCTCGGGTCCGATGCCGTCGATCGGGCTGATAGCACCACCGAGCACGTGATATCGCCCGCGGAACTCCCGGGTGCGCTCGATTGCGACGACGTCCTTGGATTCCTCGACCACGCAGATCACCGACGGATCGCGGCGGACGTCGCTGCAGATTCGGCACACGTCGGACTCTGCGACATTGCCGCACACCGAGCAGAACTTGACGTCGTTCTTGACCCTCGTGAGAGTGGCAGCGAACCGTTCGACATCGGCAGCATCGGCAGCGAGCAGATGGAAAGCGATGCGCTGAGCGCTCTTCGGTCCGATACCAGGCAGCCGGCCGAGCTCGTCGATGAGATCCTGAATCGCGCCTTCGTACATTTAGAGGCCGGGCAGCCCGAGGCCACCCATGCCGCCGGCGAGCGGGCCCATCTTCTCGGCGGCGAGTTCGGCTGCTGCCCGCGCGGCGTCGCGCAGCGCCGCCACGATCAGATCCTGCAACGTTTCGACGTCCTCGGGGTCGACGACCTTCGGGTCGATCACGAGCGACTGCACCTCACCCGAGCCGAGCAGCGTCGCTGTCACCAGCCCGCCACCTGCCGAGCCGATCACCTCGGTCCGGCCGAGCTCGGCCTGCGCCGACTCGAGCTGCTCTTGCATCTTCTGGGCTTGCTTCATCAGCTGCTGCATGTTCGGCGCACCGCCGCCGCTGAAGTTCTGACCGCCGCGTGAGGCCACGCCGAGCTCCTTCGTCCTGGGGCTGCCAGCCTATCCGGCGCGCGCGCAAGAACGCTCGAGGCTGAGACACGGACTTGCGACAAGCCAGCCGGACGCAGCGCCTGTGAGACGGTGTAGCTGTGCGACGCGTGCTGGTGAGCGGTCTGAGCGCTCTGCTGCTCGCCGGCTGCAGCTTCGGTGCTCAGTCTTCGCCGTCGCCCACAGTCACCTCATCGCGGCCGCACCCCCCGGCGTCGGTCACCACGCCGGCGCCACGGTCGACGAGCCGCTCGGCCGCACGCCGTTCCTCGGTCACCGCACGCCCGTCGGCGCCCGCCTCATCCACCCCGCGGACGGTGCCGCAGGCGACCCGGCACCCTAGCACGACCGTCCACGCAGGCACTGTCGTAGTCCTGGACCCCGGACATAACGGTGGCAACGCGCAGCACCCGGCCGAGCTGAACCGGCAGGTCCCGATGGGGTTCGGGCAGACCAAGCCGTGCAACACGACCGGGACGTCCACCGATGCCGGCTACGCCGAACACGCCTTCAACTTCGATGTTGCCGAGCGGACCCGAGCAATCCTGCAGGCACACGGCGTCACGGTATATCTGACGCGTCCCAACGACATCGGGTTCGGCCCGTGCGTCAACGAGCGGGCCGACTTCGGCAATCGGATGCACGCCGACGCCGTCGTCGCCATCCATGCCGACGGGGCGCCGTCGTCGGGCACCGGCTTTCACGTGAGCACAGCGAGCCGCCAGCCGGTCGGTGCCACCGGCACCACGATGGCCCGCTCGCATGACATGGCGATCGACATCCACGACGCGCTGCTGCGTACGTCCGGACTGGGCCAGTCCAGCTACATCGGCTCGAGCGGGTACTTCCCGCGCTCGGACCTCGCGGGGCTGAACCTCACCGTGCGTCCGATGACGTTCTTGGAACTCGGCAACATGCGCAACAACCACGACGCCGGTTTGCAGTCGTCGTCGTCAGGGCGCCAGCAGATCGCGGCGGCTGTCGCCGCCGGAATCCTGAGCTATCTCGCCAATCCGTGAGGTCTTTGCGGGTTAGTCGCGACTGGCGTTAGTCGTCGATGCGCCGCGCGCCCAATTGATCCTGCAGCAAGCGGATGGCCTCGGCCTCCGGATCGGCCGGTGCCTGCGTCGGGCTGGCCGATTCGTCGGTGTCGTCGCGGGGATCTGGCTCGGAGCGCGGCGGTGTCTGTGCGCCCCGCGAGCCGACCGGCGGCCTGGAGCCCGGCAACGGGGCGCTGGCCGTGTGTGCCTCGGCAGCGACCGCGATCCGCCACTCGCCACCAAGCACCTGGGTGAGTCCGGAGCGCAGCACTGAGATGTTGCTGTCCTCGGCAATCATCCGGCCGAGGGCGGCCGAGGCAGTCAGCGTCACCAGTTCGCCGTCGACTGCAGCGATCTGGGCGTTGTCGAGAAGCGCCCGAGTTCGTCTGCTGGACTGCTTGACGACCTCGAGGATTTCCGGCCACATGCGCCGTAATGCCGCAGAGTCGAGCGGGCCGGGCACCGCGGGAGCAGGCGGGGCGGGAACGCCGCCGGTTTCGGGCTTGGCTGGCTCGGGCTTGGGCGCTGCCTCGGCCTTCGGGGCTGCCTTCTTCGCGGCAGTTGCGCGCGCAGGACGGCCCGGAGCCTGCGCCGCCGGGATGGCTTCGCCGAGCATGTTCCGGCGCTCCAGGCGTTCCAGACGCTGCAGCAGCGCGGCAGCGTCAGCCGATGCGTCCGGTAGCAGCATGCGCGCGCAGAGCAGTTCGAGCACTAGGCGCGGCGACGTCGTGCCGCGCATCTCCAGCAGCGCGGTGTGGACGATCTCGGCATAGCGGGTGAGCGTGCCCGCACCTAGCCGGGCAGCCTGATCGACCATGCGAGACACCTGGTCCAATGGGTGGTCGATCAGCCCGCGCTGGGCGGCGTCGGGGACTGCGTCCAGCAGAATCAGGTCGCGGAAGCGATCGAGCAGATCGGCGGCGAAACGGCGCGGATCATGACCGGCTTCGACAACCCTGTCGACCGAGCCGTACACCGCGCCCGCATCGCTTGCGGCCAGCGCGTCCACCATGTCGTTGAGCAGTGCGTCGTCGGTGACCCCGAGCAACCCGACCGCGCGTGCATAAGTGACACCGTCTTCGGCAGCGCCGGCGACCAATTGATCGAGAATCGACAGCGCATCGCGGGCCGACCCGCCGCCGGCGCGGACGACGAGCGGAAGGACGGCCGGTTCGACGGTGATCTGCTCCTGGGCACAGATCGACTCGAGATGGGCGCGCAGCATGCCGGGCGGGATCAGCCGAAACGGGTAATGGTGCGTGCGCGAACGGATGGTGGTCAGCACCTTGTCGGGCTCGGTGGTGGCGAAGACGAACACCAGGAAGTCCGGCGGCTCCTCGACAAGCTTGAGCAGGGCGTTGAAACCCTGCGGGGTGACCATGTGCGCCTCGTCGATGATGTAAACCTTGAACCGATCCCGGACGGGGGCGTAGAACGCGCGCTCGCGCAGTTCCCGGGCGTCGTCCACGCCACCGTGGCTGGCCGCGTCGATTTCGATGACGTCGATCGAGCCGCTGCCGTTCGGGGCGAGCTCCCGGCAGGAATCGCAGACGCCGCATGGGTCCGGGGTCGGTCCCTGGGCACAGTTCAGGCTGCGCGCGAGGATTCGGGCGCTCGAGGTCTTGCCGCACCCGCGCGGGCCACTGAAGAGGTAAGCATGATTGATCCGCCCGGAGGCGAGCGAGGCACGTAGCGGCGTGGTGACGTGGTCCTGCCCGATGATCTCGGCGAAGGTTGCAGAGCGGTACTTGCGATAGAGCGCGATGTTCCTGGCCGGCGCGCTGGTTCCGGTCGGCGGGGCTGTCACGCCACTGACCCTAACCACGACCGCTATGACACAGCATCTTCCCTGCGGCGTAGAGGACCCCCCGCGCACCCGCCAGAGCCTGCTTATCCTTGCTGCCTTCCGGCCCTGGGGAGGTTCGTAGGGTGGGCGCCGCGCGGGGGGCCGACTCGCCAGTCTACGGGTTGGCCGTATCCTCGGCGGCGGAGGATTCGCCTAGTGGCCTATGGCGCTCGCTTGGAAAGCGGGTTGGGGGAGACCCCTCGCGGGTTCAAATCCCGCATCCTCCGCCGGATCTGCCGTGCCGATCGCCCGGTGCTCGCCACGAGCCGGTTCGTCGTGCTCCCCGGCAGCCAGAAGTAACCCACCGCCCCTTGACATGCGGCAGAGCTACGCCTAAGTTCACAACTAACACCTTGTACAAGATGATGCTTGTACATATTGAGAGGAGATCGGGATGACCAGCACCAGCAGCACGCGGACCGAGGATTTCACCGCGGTCCTGAACCTCCCCGCCAGCCCCGCCACCGTGTTGGCGCTCTTCACCTCCGCCGCCGGCGTCAGCCGCTGGTGGGGCCCGGCGCAGGGCGACGCAACGCTCGGCGGCACGCTCATCACCAGCTTCGGCGAGCACGGTGTCAACGCGGTACGCGTCCTCGAGGCCGGACCCACCCGCGTTGTATGGGAGTCGATCGTGTCCGACGGGACGACACCCACCGCACACGCGCAGGAGTGGCTGGGCACGACGATCCAGTTCGACATCGTCCCCGTCGGTACCGGCACCGAGCTGCATTTCCGGCACACCGGCCTGACCCCGCAGCTTGCATGCTGGGAGGATTGCTTCGCCGGCTGGGCGCATTTCATGGCGAGCATCGAGACCTTCGCCCGCACCGGCACCGGCACCCCGTTCGAGGCCTGAGGCAGCATGAACGGCGTGGCCGAGCCGAAGCAGACGACGGCCCCCGCAGCACCCGATGCGGTGCTGCGGGCACTCGCCGACCCGCATCGCCGCCAGATCCTGCGCCTCGTCCAGCACGTGGAGCTGCCCGCAGGCCGGATCGCAGCGAGCTTCAGCCTCACCCAGCAGGCAGTCAGCCAGCACATCGGCGTCCTCAAGCAGGCCGGCCTGCTCACCGAGCGCCGCGAAGGAACCCGCCGCCTCTACGCGCTGCACCACGAGGCGCTCGAGCCGGTGCGCGAACTGCTCTCCGAGTTCTGGCCCGACGCCCTCAGCCGACTGAAGAAGGCCGTCGAGACGGCCCATCCCCGCCCACCGAAGAGGTAGCCGTGACCGCCGAAATCCGCAACGACGTCATCGTCGCGACCGAACACATCAAGGCACCGCCCGAGGTCGTGTTTCCCTACTTCACCGACCCCGCGCTCATCGTCACCTGGATCGGCGACCGGGCTCAGCTCGATCCGCAGCCCGGCGGCTTGTTCTCCCTCGACATCGGCGAGAACCTCGCCCGCGGCGCCTACCTCACCGTCGACCCGCCCTACCGCGTCGAGTTCAGCTGGGGCATCCCCGGCAACGACACCCTGCCGCCCGGCGGTTCGACCGTCGAGGTCGTGCTGACCCCCGACGGCGACGACACGATGGTCGTGCTCACGCACCGCGGCCTGCCCCCCACGCACATCGAGGGCCACCGCGCCGGCTGGGAACACCAACTCGCGCGGCTACCCGTCGCGGCGGGATGAGCACCGCAGCCGGAACCCAGAAATCGGCGGGCGGGCACGGCTGCCGTAGCTAGCCGGTCGCCAGCGCTGGGTGCCGCTCGCCCGCGACTGGGGTCAGCGCGATCGCGAGCGCCGGAAACGCCGCGGTCAGCGCGAACGCCCAGCCGTAGCGGGCACCGCCCCCGATCACCAGCGCGAGCATTGGCGCGGTCGCAATTGCAGCCATATTTTGGACGGTATTCTGCAGTCCGAGCGCGCGTCCGGCCCAGTCAGTGCCTGCCAGCTCGGCGACCGACACATAGGCGAGACCGTTGTCCGCGACCGTGACGACGGCCGCCAGGGCGAACACTGCGACGATCCAGGCCGCGTCGAGCCAGGCGCCGATCGCCAGCGCGACCATGAGCATCGCACTGGCCGCCGCAAGTTGGCGCATCGGCCCCAATCGGCTGCGAACACGGTCCGACCACAGGCCCGCCACGACCCGGCCCGCGGCGCCGACCGCCTGGAACGCGAATATCCATCGACCGGCCACCGGAGCGTCCCAATGCCGCACGTCCACGAGGTAGGCGAGCGTGAAGGTGGCGACCGCGAATTGCGGCACGACGAGCAGGGCGCTGGCAAGGTGCACCCGTGCCAGCATGTGCGAACTGCGATACGGCGAGACCGGCCCGCTCGCGGCGTCGCGCGTCTTCCTCGGCGGGTCGCGCACAACCAGGAACACGCCGACGGCCGCCAGGGCGCACAATGCCGCCGGGAACAGTAGGGCCGCCCGGGGTCCGGACGCGTGCGCAAGTGAGGGGAGCAACAAGGCCGCGAGGGCAACCCCGAGCGGTTGCGCTGTCTGCCGGGTTCCCATCGCCAGCCCGCGTTCGGACACCGGGAACCAGCCCATCACCATGCGTCCGCTCGCGGCGTTGACCGACGCACCGAACGCACCGGCTACGCCGAGAAGCAGCGCGGTCGACACCAGGCCGGACGTCAGCGGCACCAGCGCCAGCACACCGGCTGCCGCGCCCACTCCGCTGACGATCACGACGCGCTCGCCATACCGGTCGGCTACCGCCCCCCAGACGATGAGGGTCGGCAACAGCCCGACTGCGGGCGCAATCACCAACAGACTCGCGGCGACGAGAGACGCTCCTTCGGCCCGCAGCGCCGGGACGAGCATCGGGATGCCGAACAGGAAGGAGGAGGTCGCTGCCTGGGCGAACGTGCCGACGGCGAGTATCGCCCATCGACTACGCTGCGCCATCGGGCTACCCTACTGCGCGATCTCACTTCTCAGGATTAGCGTCTCAATATATAGGAATTAGTGAAGGGCCGCGACCGTGTCTCCACTGTTACGGCGAAGCGATTGAGGGCACTGAACTGGGCATCACCACGACGGGGCAACCGGCCTTGAGCACCACCTGCGGGGCCACCAGGCTGGCGCGCACCGAGTTCAGCCGTCCGGGACGCGGTTCGCCGACCACGAGCAACTGCGCCGTCTGCCCTTCGCTCAGCAGCGCCGTGACAGCGCTGCCCTTGACCACCCGTGCATTCGACGCCGGAATCCGCACCCAGGGCGGCCGCTACGTGGGCCACGAGCGCCCTTTTTGCCGCGTCGGCGTAGTCGTCAGCCACGGACACGCCCAACGGCGGTCGCCCGCCCGGCGCACCGGCCGGGCGAGGTGAGCGCCACGCCATCACGGCATGCAGCGGCACCCCGCGCAGCCGGGCCTCGTCCGCGCCCCAACGCAGCGCCCCCGGTGATCCGGTCGTCGGGCTCACGCCGACGACGACCGCCCTCACGAGACTTCCGTCGGACTGAGTCCGCCAGCGGGCTTGCCCACGGCCGAGAGTGGTTGGGCGATGTCCTCGAGCGACTGTCTCTCGGAGTTCACGCCGATGAACCACGCGACCAACCCGCCGATGATCATGATTGCCGCACCGATCAGATAACCCACGGTGAGCGGCCCGCGGCTGACGTGGCTGTTGTTGGCGCCACCGATGAGATGCCCGAACAGCCACGGGGCGACGACACCACCGGCACCTTGGGCGAGCGCGAAGAAGTAAGAGATCGCCTGGCCGCGCAGTTCGAGCGGGAAGATCTCGCTGACCGTCAGGTAGGCCGCGGACGCCCCCGCCGAGGCGAAGAAGAAGATCACGCACCATAGGGCGGTCTGCGTGACCGCCGACAGGCTGCCGGCATCGAACATCACCGCCGTCACAACCAGGAGACCCCCCGCCAACCCATAGGTGCCGAGGATCATCTTTCGGCGCCCGACGGTGTCGAAGAGGTGACCCAGTAGCAGCGGTCCCGCCAGGTTGCCGATCGCGAACGGGAAGAAGTAGTACGGGATGCTACTGGCCGGAACTTTGTAGAAGACGCTCAGCACGAGCGCGTAACTGAAGAAGATCGCGTTGTAAAGAAAGGCCTGAGTGACCATCATCGTGAAGCCGTAGATCGAGCGTCGAGGGTAGGTACCGAAGAATACCCGAGTCAATTCGACCAGTGTCAGCCGTGGTGATTCGGTGATTTCGAGGGCCTTGCTGTCGTCCACCTTCTTCAGTTCTATCCCTTGCGCGCGGACCCGTTCCTCGATCTCGTCGACCGTACGTTCAGCTTCGTCGTTGCGACCGTGCGTCATCATCCAGCGCGGGCTCTCCGGGATCGTGCGCCGAATGAAGATGATGATCAGGCCAAGCACCGGACCGATGAAGAAGCCGATCCGCCAGCCCCAGTTGATCGGGACGTGGTTGGAGAACAGATACAGACCGATGGCCGAGCCGAGCGCCGCGCCGCCCCAGTAGGTGCCGTTGACGGCGATGTCGACGCGTCCGCGGTAGTGGGAAGGAATGAGCTCATCGATAGCGGAGTTGATCGCCGTGTATTCACCACCGATTCCCGTCCCGGCAATGAACCTGAAGAAGAGTAGTGAGTAGTAATTCCAGGACAACCCACCCAGCCCGCTGCCGATCAAATAGATCGCGAGCGTCACGATGAACAGCTTTTTGCGTCCCAGCTTGTCAGTGAGTCGGCCGAAGAACAGCGCGCCCACAACCTCGCCGATGAGATACATCGAGCCGAGAAAGCCCACCTGGCTGGTCGAGAGGTGCAGCGTCTTCGCATCGGTGAGGATCGGGGCAACGAGCGAGACTATCTGGATCTCCAGCCCGTCGAGAATCCAGGAGACCCCCAGGCCAACCACCACCAGCCAGTGGAAACGAGTCCACGGCAGCCTGTCCAAACGCGCCGGAACCATGCTTCGTGCAGGTGTTGACCGGACATCGGCGGTGGCAGTCATCAGGCCTTCTTCCCGGTGGGCTTCTTTGACCGCCCAGGTTTATTCCCAGTTCTGGCTCAATTCACACCGCAGTTTCGAATCAGCAGCCACGCCCGTGACGCTGTTACGCGGCGGCGGTGCGACGTCGTCCCGGCGGGCGGGTGGCGGCTCGCCCCCTGCGCGCGGCGGCGACTATATCTGCATCCAAGCCCAGCATCTGCAGCAACATCCGGGCATCATCGATATCCACCGACGCAGCAGCCACGACTCGCGCGGCATTGCACTGGCGCGCCCCGCAAAGGCGCTCTTCGTCAGCCATCCGGTCGAGATCCGACTGGGAAACAGGCGTTCCATCGAGCGACATTGCCCCAATGCGTCCGGTCATGGCTCGACCATTCCCATGCCCAGGAACCGTCTAACCGGACACGTCCTACGGGCTACCCGGCTCCGCCACCGAACACTTTGTTGACACATCATCAGTAAGCGCGTATTCTTGTGATTGAGGGTTCAACAATCCCTATCCGCTACCGGAGGCAACCCGATGACCAACACACTCACCGACTTCAGCACCCTGACGGGCAGTTACCTGTTCGACCCGACCCATACGCGTGTCGGATTCGTGGCACGGCATGCCATGGTGACCAAGGTGCGCGGTTCGTTCAACGCATTCGAGGGCAGTGCCACGATCGACGGCACGGACCCTGGCAAGTCCAGCGCGTCGGTCACGGTCGAGGTCGCCAGCATCGATACACGCAACGCGCAGCGCGACGGTCACCTGCGCACCAACGACTTCCTCGACGCGGAGACGTTCCCGCAGATCACCTTTTTGTCGACCTCGATCAAGCATGACGGTGGCGACGACTTCGTCGTGACCGGCGACCTCACGATCAAGGACGTCACCCGGTCGATCACCATCCCGCTCGAATACCAGGGCTCGGCGACCGACCCATTCGGCAACAAGCGGATCGGTTTCGAAGGTTCGACGGCCATCAGTCGGGGCGACTACGGCATCACCTACAACGCGGTTCTCGAGACCGGCGGCGTCCTGGTGAGCGACAAGATCACGCTTGAGTTCGAGATTTCGGCCATCAAGCAGGCCTGAGGCTTGGCTCCACAGCCCACCGGGTGTTCGGACACCACTACTTTGTTGGCGTCCGGACACCGTGGTGTTCGGACGATGCTGGTGTTTCAATAACGCCATGACCGACCGCGCCGCACTACGAGATCGATACCTGCACCGTGCCGAGCAGCGCCCGGCGTCCACTGCGCGCGGGCTGCACCACACGGCGTTGATCAGCGGTGACGTCGAGCGAACGATCCGGTTCTATCAGGACGTCCTCGGTTTCCCGCTGACCGAACTCATCGAGAACCGCGATTACCCGGGTTCATCGCACTTCTTCTTCGATATCGGCAACGGCAACCTGCTCGCCTTCTTCGACTTCCCCGGCCTGGACGTAGGCGGATACGCAGAGGTGCTTGGCGGGCTGCACCACATGGCGATCTCCGTCGAGCCGTCGCGTTGGCATTCGCTCGTCAAGCGACTGAGCGACGCGGGCGTCGAGCACGAAGTGCACAGCGAAGTCTCGGTCTACTTCCGCGATCCGGATGGCGCGCGCCTGGAACTCATCGCCGACCCACTCGGTGAGATGTACGGCACGCACGTCCTATAGCCCGCGTGGCGGTGGGATTCGAACCCAGGGGGGTCTTACCCACCCACGCTTCCGAGTCCTACCGCCGAGTTATTGCCATCACGCTCAGACCGACCACATTCTGTTCGCCGCCACCTACGCGGCTTTACGGCCCCTGATCACGGCCTCGAAATAGATCAGTAGGTGCGCACGCCAAGGTCTGCGATCGCAGAATCACGTCCGGCTGACGAGCAATCAGCGGACGGCTAGCTTGCCGACGTCGGGTGACCGGCCGCAGGGTCCGTCGTGGCCGTCCGGTTGAGCGACGTTTCACGGGTAGGCGCGCGTCCAAGGCCGCAGGGTGGTTGAGTTGTTCTGGTGTCGCCTTCGTGATGGCGGCCTAGGCACCACCTGAGCGATCACGGCCCACCCCGTCCGGGCGGCCACCATCGATCGGTCAGCGCGGCCCGGACCGCGACGACGCCCGCGCGCACGGCCTCGACCGCGCCCGGCACCGGAGGCAATGCGTCGAAACCGTGTTGGCCTTCCGGCACCTCAATCACCTCGACATCGACGCCGATGTCGTCGCGCACGGCGCCGATCGCGGTGCGAATGTCGGCGAACGCGGCCCGGTAGTCCGCCGGACTGTGCAAACCATGGTCGATCACCGCGGCAACGATCCCGGCGCGCGCCGCGAGCGACGCATAGCCACGGTAGAGAGGCCAGTCCTTGACCGGCACCGGCACCGGCAGCGCGAGCGGCAGCGGACCACCATGCACCAACGCCACCGCAGGCGTGTCGCCACCCCCACCGGCCGCCGGGCGGTACAAATCCCAACCGACGTAGCGCTCCACTTTCACAGGCTCAACGTCAGCGACGAACGGCGACTGCCACGGATACATCGTCTCGCCCTCCCCTTCGAGAATGAATCACGGTCCCATAAGGAGACGTCAGTCCGCACGGGTCGGCGGCCCGAGCGGCTTCACGCCAGGCAGACCCTCGCGAATGCGACCGTCAAAGGCGACTACTCCCGCCAACGCTATCTGGCGCGCCGGCCGTCCCGCAGAACGTTCCGTGTGAGGCGCCGACCGGTCGTTCCGCACAGGAGAGTCTTACGAGACGAGCCATAATCAACAACGCGTTGCAGGCGATCGTCGTCGGCGGTGACTTGTACGGCGGGGCGATGGGTGTTCCTCCCGCCGGTTTGTCCAGCACAGAGATCGAACGCCAGTCGGGCGCCTTGGACGCCACGAAGCTCGTCGGGATGCGATGCTTGATCTTCTGACCGATGAATTTTCCGTGCAGTGTTGGTCTGTACGCCGAATACCGACTCACGGGAGGCTGACGCCATGCGGAAACTGACCTTCGGCATGAACCTGAGCCTGGACGGCTACATCGCCGCGCCCGGCGACGACCTCGGCTGGAGCTTGCCGAGCGACGAGCTGTTCCAGTGGTGGTCCGACCGGGTGGGGGCGACGGGCCTGGCGCTGTACGGGCGCAAACTGTGGGAGACGATGAGCTCCCACTGGCCGACCGCCGACGAGCAGCCTGGCGCCACACCGGCGCAGATCGAGTTCGCCCGCCGCTGGCGGGACATGCCGAAGGTGGTGTTCTCCTCGACGACCAGCGCGGTCGACTGGAACGCCCGCCTGGTCACCGGCGACGCTGTCAGCGAGATCACCCGGCTCAAGACTGAGGATGGCGCTCCCATGGACGTCGGCGGCGCCACCCTCGCCGCGGCGGCCATGCGGGCCGGGCTGATCGACGAGTACGCGATCGTCACCCACCCGGTCTTGTTGGGCGGCGGCACGCCGTTCTTCACGGCCCTGGACGGCTGGGTGAACCTGAACCTGGTAGAGACCCAGACGTTCCCCGACGGCGTGCTCCTGACCAGGTACGAGACCAGGCGCTGAATACCCGACCTCGGATCGGCGCGGGCTCGGGCCACCCAAGGATCCCGTGCCCGTTAGGGGATCCCTGGGTTCTCGCGGTGATCACAACACCTGACTGAGTGGGGGGGTTGGTCATCCGGTTCGCTCATCACATGGCGACGGAGAACGTGCAGGTGCGAACACGATTGCCGGTTCAGCATGTCCTGTTCACGTGGCTTGCATATCGAACAAAGGCGTTGGCGTTCGCGTCGCGAACCGTTGTGCGCCACACGACTGCGTATTGGAATGGTGGCAGGTCGGCGCACGGCAGGCAGGTGAGTCCGGGCCTTGTGTAGTAGGCGGCGGATTGTTCGCCGACGACCGCGACGCCTCGCCCGGCGGCGACGAAGGTGAGCAGCTCCGGGAAGCCGCTCACCTCCGGCGTCGTGGCCGGTAGTGGGGGATTCACGCTGGCTGGTCGAGGGTCTTCGGCTGCGTGGTGGTGCTGGATCCAGTACGGCGGCAGGTGCCGCACACTCAATATCGTCTCGTCCCGAAGATCGTCTAAGGACACCGAGTTGCGTCGGCTCAGGCGGTGGCCGGACTGGGCGGCGATCAACGCCGGCTCGGTCATTAGAACCGGTCCCACCGTCAGGTCATGTTCACGGACGGGCAGCGGCAGTATGGACAGATCGATTTCGGCCCGCCGTAACGGGCCGAAGAGGTCGGCGAGCGTGGTCTCGGTGATGGAGACCTCGCAGCCTGGATGGGACCTTTGGAATGAGTCGATGAGCCCTAAGAGGTGGTGGCCGATTGCGGCGGACAGGTAGCCGATCCGCAGCCGCGCTGCGATCTTGCGTCCTGCGTCGACTGCGCGTGTGACCGCGTCCTGGATCTGCTCGTGCGCCAACTGCAGCTCGTCAATTAGCTGCCTTCGGGTCCGGCGCGATGCCGCGTGTGGGCACGAAGATCGGCACTGGGCTGGCTCGTCGATGACGATCCCGCCGCCCAGCGCCCCGTACCAGTCGATGATCGGAGAGTTCGCCGAGCTGTTGCGCGCCATGTCGGGTCACGAGGCGACGAACACGCTTGGCGAGAGGTCAGTCTGAGGGTGTCCGACGAACGCCCTGACCGCCGATGAGGTGAAGAACCTCGGCTCAGGCACCACCCCCAAACATCGGGCCGCAGCCATCCGGATCAGATCGGCCGACGTCCCTCGGGACGAGCTCGCCGTGATCGCAGGCGAAGCAGCGTGTGAGCGGCGGCCAGGGCGGCGGCCAGCGCAGCGTCGGCGGGAAGTCGGGCAGGTGCTCAATCCGCCCGGCCATAGTCCCCGTAAACGTCCTCCACCCCGCCGACGCCGTTTGGGTCCGACCGCGAGTGATCAATCCGATGTAGCGGGGCCTTGGGTTCTCGCCGGCCCGAATAGGCTTGCCAACACGCTCTGTTGCGACCACCGGGAGAATCCGTCGAACGTCTTACGGTTGCGAGCAACCGGCGACGGTCCGCGAGTTTGAAGCCCGGCTGTCAGATCCCGAGGTATACGGCGAGCTGACGGGTCAGCGTGTCGAGTTCGTTGGTGGTGAGCAGTCCGCGTTTGGTCAGTAGGCGAGCGCGGTCGACGGGCTGGAGGGCGGTGATGTCGGCGTAGGACTCGTCGTAGCGGGTGAGCCCGGCGTCGGCGCTCAACGGCAGGTGGGTCTGATCGGGGCCTGCGGTGCCTGTCACCGGTATCACCGCTACGTGCCCCAGCCGGGCATCGAGCGGGTTGATGCTGAGCACGACTGCCGGCTGTGGCCCGAACTCGTCGAAGTCGACGTCCCACACTTCGCCTCGAAACGGTTCAGGGAGTGGCATCGGTGAGATCGTCGTTGCGGGCCGGCCGGGCACCGACCGGTAGCGGCGGTCGAGTGTCGCCGTAGAAGGCGTCGACGCTGCGGGCCATGCGTTCCTCCGCGGCACGCCGGTGCAACAGCTCCAGGGCTGCCTTCACGATCTCGGTGCGGCCGTCGAGGCCGAGGACCTCAGCGTCGCTACGCAGCTGAGCGGCGAGTTCGTGGGAAATGCGCGCCTGCCAGGTCTCCGAAGCTCCCGTGGTCACCGTCACCTGTATACATTCTGCCGTACGGAGGGCGAGAGTCGCAACTTGGATGTCAGCGGCTGGCGCGGTCGTCAACTGCCGCGCCAGCCGGCGCGGTCGACCGCGCCCCAGCGAAGGTCTTAATGTCTGGAGTATTGATCGGCTACGCCCGCCGTGTCTACCGAGGAGCGAGACCCTCACGGCCCAACGCAAACGGGCTGAACGAACTCGGCGTGGACGTCGACGCATCTATGTCGACGATGGCCTCACCGGCACCAACCGAAACCGGCGCGGGCTGCGCGAGTCGCTGGCCGCGTGCCGAGCCGGGGACACGCTGGTGGTGACCAAGCTCAACTGGTTGGCCCGCTCGCTGCCCGACGCGCGGGCGATCGCCGAGGACCTGATCCGCTCTCGGACGAAGGAGGGGTCGGGGCAAGTCGAGCTGTTGCGCCAGGTCGCTAACAGAGCGACGCCGAGTCCGGCGAGTTCGGCCCAGTTATCCCCGGTCGACGAGCACGACCTCGGTCGGGAAGCTGCCGTACTGGCACTGGGTCACACCGTGGCTGCGGTATGCGCTGCCCTTGCCGGGGTCGGTGCCGATGGTGCTGGTGACGTCCTTCTCGGTGACCAGTGCACAGGCGCTGGTAGCGCCGCTATGATCTATCGGCGGGGTCGCGGTGATCGGCGGCCAGCGTGCACGGGTGCCGAAGTGTCAGGTCAGTCTCCGTTGTCGGGTGCTGAAGGTGCCTGGTCTTGCCAGAAGTCGCTTACCAGTTCTGCGAGGGCGGGGGCGTGTTGTAGCAGTGGTGCGACGTGTCCGGCGCCCGGGACTGTGCCGAAGGCCCGGTGCGGGAAATGTCCGGCTGCGGAGCGGGCCTCAGTCGGTTGCCACAGGGCATCCTGCTCGGCGGCCACAATCAATGTCGGCGTTACGAGCGGTGCGAGGACGGACGTCAAGTCCGGGCGCTGAAGCATGACCGACCTCATAGCGGCATACATGCCCCGCCGATCCGCACCCCGAAGGGCAAAGCTAATCACTTGCGCATCTGTCGAAGGAGGTTCGGCGCCGAGCAGTGCATCTTCGACACCTTTGACGAGCAGCCGGACCGGGCCCAGGATCCGATAGAGGACGACGAGCGGAACAATCCGCCGCCGCTCGGCCGGGTTGAGCGCGCGCACCGGTGTGCCGATGGTGATCAGACTCCGGCACCGCTCGGACTTCCCCGCGGCGAACACGATGCCGACGTGACCGCCCCAGGCGTTGCCCACCCAGTCCACCGGCGTATGGACGCCGAGGTGATCAAGTATGTCGCCGGTGGCGTCGGCACAGTCCTGCAGGGTGAACCGGCGCCGGGTAGCGGCGCTCCTGCCATGGCTCGGGCCGTCGATCAGGATCAGACGACGGTGCTCGCCCAGCAGGGGCAGAACCCGGTCCCAGGTGGCGGAATCCACGAACAGGCTGTGCCACAGCACCGCTGGCGGACCGGAGCCGCACATCCTTACGCGCAGCGCGCCGAGCCGCGTGGGCACGTCCATCGCCGTGTCGTCTGCAGCGAAAATCATGACGTTCCTCCTCGATACTTCGGTTGCCGAAGCTTCGGTAACCGAAGTATGATCGGCGGATATGCCGACGTCAAGAGACCTGCCGCCCGACCGCCTCGCTATCGGTCAACTCCTCGTCCGCCTGCTGCGGGAGTTCCGCCAGGAGCTGTTCGCGGCGGCCGGTCAGGGCGGCTACCCGGATCTGCGTGAGCCACATCTGCAGATCTTCGGCAACCTCGGCATCGACGGCATCCGCCTCACCGAACTCGCAACCCGCGCACAACTGAGCCTGGCCGCGACATCCGAGCTGGTGGATGACCTCCAGCGGCTCGGCTACCTCGAACGTCGACCCGACCCTTCCGACGGCCGAGCGAAGCTGATCTACCCGACTCCACGGGGCCGGCAAGCACTCAACGCCGCCGGCGACCGGGTCGCCGAAATCGAGCACCACTGGGCTCACCTCGTCGGCCAGCCACAATTCAACGCCGCAGCCATAACCCTGCAGAAACTGCTCGACGCCACCGCGGACAACGGTCGGCCATAAACCTGCCGCTCGCCTAGCGAGGACGGTCGGTAAAACCCGGATCTCCACAAGTGGCGCCGCTCACGGCGACGATTCGCGCCACGGGCAGGTTGAGTCTCGACCACGAATTCGCAAGCCGGCTCGGCGGCCAACGTCCTGAAAGCAATTAGGCCCCCGAGCCTCGATAGACGTTCGCAGCAGTCTCGTCCAAGCTGAGGCGCTCAATGATCAAATCGGCTCGTACGTGTCCCCTTCGCGGGCACCGTCTGCAGCTCCGCCGTCATAATCAATCAACCGCTATTGCCGATGACTGCGCACAGGTGCAGCGCCGCAAGCTCCGAGATGTTTACTTATCTGCAAGAGGAAGGTGCCGCGATAATGTGCCTTTGCGCTCAGCTGCCGTTCTGTGCGTTGCCCGCGACATAGCCAAGCGCCCGTAGCGCGCAGGCGAGTTGTGGGCTGACCCGGTCAGCGATCCTCGTGCGAACAGGTAACCCACGGCATCATGGCCGAATGATCGAGCCGTTTGCGCCGGAGGTGACCGATACAGAGCTGCAGGACCTGAGCGCCCGATTACGCGCGACCCGGTGGCCCGAGCCGGCGACCGACCCGACCCAGGGTGTTCCTCTGGCCGACCTCCAGGACCTCTGCGCATACTGGAGTGAGGCCTACGACTGGCGGCGATGCGAGGCGAATCTCGCTGGCGTCGGTCAGTTCCGGGCCAGCATTGACGGGTTGGGCATTCATTTCCTCCACGCACGATCCCGGCGCCAAGACGCGTTCCCGTTGGTTCTCACACACGGCTGGCCAGGTTCGGTCATCGAGTTCCGCGAGGCGCTGGAACCGCTCAATAATGCTGGCTTCCACTGCGTCGTACCTTCGCTCCCTGGCTATGCCTGGAGCGACAAGCCCAGCGAACGTGGCTGGGGGGTGCAGAGGATTGCCCGGGCTTGGGCGCAGCTCATGGCGCTGCTCGGCTATGAGCGCTATGGCGCCGCGGGAAGCGACTGGGGCACGAGCGTGACCGCCAGCCTGGGTCAGCAGGACGCCGCACACGTGGTCGGCATACACCTTCTGCCACCGCTCGTGCCTTCGCAGCGTTCCACCGCCGCGCCGGCCTCTGAGCGAGACAGCGACGAGGCAGGCTACTCGACGCAGCACCGCACGCGCCCGCAGACGATCGGCTACTCCCTCACCGACTCACCCGCCGGCCTCGCCGCGTGGATCACCGAGAAGGTAGTGGCCTGGACCGACCCGCGCAGCGAGATCACTCGCGACGCATTGCTCGACAACCTGATGCTCTACTGGCTTCCGCGTACTGGTGCATCAGCTGCCCGCCTTTACTGGGAGAGCCTCTACGACGTCACACGCTGGCTCGAGGGGCCGCTCGAAGCCCGCGACCTCGTCCATACCCCGGCCGGTTGCAGCATCTTCGCTCACGAGTTGCAACGCCCCTCGCGACAAGAAGCCGAGCAACGGTTCACAGACATCCGCTACTGGAACGAACCCGCGCGCGGTGGCCACTTCGCCGCCTGGGAGCAGCCCGCGATCTTCGCCGCAGAGCTCGAGTCGTTCTTCACCCTCGTCCGCTGAACGACGTCGAGAGTGCAGCACGGAGACTCCATTGGTCCGGTCCGCCCCTGAGCCCCAACGACGACTGCGTCATCCCTTCCGACACTGTGATCTGCCAACTTATTGGGGACGTCGACCGCCGATGTCCGACGTTGCTGCTATCAAGGGTCGCAACGCAGCGCAACTACTTCTGAGAGGTGCTGATGTCCGACACCACGTGCCACATGTCTGTCTCGCTCGACGGCTTCGTCGCGGGACCCGAGCAGAGCCGGGACAACCCGCTGGGCAAGCGCGGCCGCGAGCTGCACGGCTGGCATATCGGCGACCCGCGCGCGACCGAGGCCGACAAGACAGCCAACGAATGGCTCATGCGCCCTCGCGGCGCGTACGTCATGGGCCGCAACATGTTCGGGCCGATCCGCGGTGAGTGGCACGAACCGTGGGACGGATGGTGGGGATCCGAGCCGCCCTATCATGCCCCGGTCTTCGTGCTCACTCACCACGCCCGCGAACCGATCGAGATGGAGGGCGGGACGACCTTTCACTTCGTCACCGAGGGTTTCAGCGCCGCCTACTCGCAGGCGCTCGAAACGGCAGACGGCAACGGCGTGGACATCGCCGGCGGCGCTTCGACAGTTCGACAGGCACTCAATGCCGGCGTGATCGATGAACTCACCCTCGACATCGCACCCGTCCTCCTCGGTAGCGGCGAGGGCATGTTCGATGGCCTCGAGACCTTTGACTTCGAGCCCGTTGAGGTGCTCCACTCACCGCTAACCACCCATATCCGCTACCGCAGATGCAGCATCGACTGATCAGCAACTGCGTTCGTCGCCTCACGCGCGGAACCCTGAGCGGTGAGTCACAGGTTTCTGGCTGTAGGAGTGGTGGTGTCCCGTACGGGTGCCACTTGCGCGACGCTGTGAGAGGTGACGTCGGGCTGAACGAATCGTGCACCGACGTCCTCAGCGGCGGCGCGACCACGGACCTCGTCGCGCGCACCGAGCCAGAGCCTATGTCCGGCTGCGACGAGCAAGCGAGCGGTCTCCAGTCCCAGGCTGGGTCAGCGGCTACTCCAACTCGCCCACCCTAGCGCCGAGGTCCGTCGTCGCGTTCGATTTAGACGAACACGCCTTCGAAAAGGACGTCGGCACTACGACCCCCGATTTCGCCGGGCTTCGTCGCCGGCCTCAAAGCTGGTCTGGCCAGTTTCAATGTGCGTGGTACCTAGCGATGACGCCATGTCGGCGTCCGACCAAACGTTCAGCGGGAACAGTTCCAGCCCGAAACCCTTAGGAAATAAGGGTTGTCTGGCGGTGGCGGTGGGATTCGAACCCACGGTGGTTTTACCCACACACGCTTTCGAGGCGTGCTCCTTTGGCCGCTCGGACACGCCACCGTCGCAAAGGGTACCGCAGCGCTCAGGTCCGCCTTGCGGCGAAAAACTCAGCTAGCAGCGCGCCACACTCCTCCGCGAGCACTCCGGCGACAACTTCCGGGCGATGGTTGAGCCGACGGTCGCGCACGACGTCCCACAGCGAGCCGACTGCGCCGGCCTTTGGGTCCCACGCACCGAAGATCAGCCGATCGACGCGGGCGAGCACGAGCGCGCCGGCGCACATCGTGCAGGGTTCGAGCGTCACGGCGAGGGTGCAGCCGCGGAGCTGCCAAGAACCGAGCGCCTGGCCCGCACGCCGCAGCGCCACGACTTCGGCATGCGCGGTCGGGTCGTGCCCGCCCTCACGCTCGTTATGTCCCGCGGCGACCACCCGCGCGGACGCGTCCAGCACGACCGCGCCGACCGGGACATCGCTGTGACCAAGCGCGAAGCGCGCCTCGATAAGCGCCGCGCGTATCGCCGCCTCAGCGTTCACATCGCCTCACTCAGGCGCGCAGGTCGTCGAAAGCCTCACCACATCCGGCCTTCTCCGAGACCGCGACCAGCACGTCGATGGGCAAGGTGCCGTGATGCGCGCACATCGCGAGCAGATCATTCGCCGAGGTGCCCAGATCGTCGACGATTTCGGCGTCACCGAACGGTGCACTGTCGTGCGCCGGCGGAGCGTCCTCGTCGTCGTCGAGAACGTCCTCGCCGATCTCGCTGAGATCTTCGGCGATATAGGCCGCGACAAGATAGAAGTCGGCCGCGTGCCCGTCGGACAGGAACGCGCGGGGTTCGTCATGCTCGTCATCGACGCGGACGATCGCCGAGTACTCGTCGTCCTCCTCGACGAACAGCAGGCGTAGCTCGCCATCGACGTCGCGGGCCACCTCGGCGAGGTCGGTAATGCTTTCGCAGCCCTCCAGTGATACCTCGTCGGCAGTCCAGCGGTCACCGGTCCGAGCCAACACGCAAGCGAAATACGTCATCGCGCCGCCTGTGCCATCTCCGTCGCGCGTGCATACGCGTCGACCAGTCCAATCCTCTCGACGATGGCGTCGAGCATCTCGTCGGGGAAAGCGTCGATGTCGTCAAGGATTTGTTCCATCTCGTCCTCAGCCAGATCGAGGTCGGAAAACAGATCAAGGTCACCGATCGGCCATATCTCATCGAGCTCGTCCTCGTCCGGCGGCTCCTCGCCGAGACGGGCCATCGCCTGCTCGGCAAGAGGGTAGGCGACTGAGGCGGTCAAGTCCGAGAGCAACAGTGAGATCCGCGGCCCGTTCTGGCGCGCGATCAGGAAGAACTCGTCGTCGACGCAGGCCACCACGAACGGGCCACCCTCAGCCGGCTGGGCGCGCAATGCCTGGAGCAGCGAGGCCAGATCACCGAGAACGGACGGCGGGAGCGGCTCGGCGCGCCAGAGCCCGGCGTCACGGAATGCCGCGACCGCGAAACCACCTTGCGACACCGCCACCGTCCACCTACCTCAGCCGTGCACCAAGTCGGTGCGGTGTCGATCCTGACACGGACGGGCAGTCGCGGGAAGTCGTTCATGCCTAGGCGCTAGCGTCGGGCCGTGAGCGAGCGCAGCGAGCGAGCAGTTGTTATCGGGCTTGGCCGGCCGGATCGAGCGCAGCGAGAGAAGGCCGTGAGCGAGCGAAGCGAGCAGCTGGGCGGAAACCCGTGATCCCGCCGTTTCATCGCGTCGCGGTCCTCGGGCTCGGGCTCATCGGCGGGTCGCTGATGCACGCGATGCGCCACAGCGGTCTGGACGTCGTGGGATATGACACAGACTCCCAGACCGCAGCCGATGCGAGCTCCGCCGGATTCCCGGTTGCGCCGACCGACGAGGCCGCGGTGCATGGAGCCGACCTCGTCGTGCTTGCGATGCCGCTGCCGCAGCTGGCGGACGCGCTGCGCTCGGTCTCGCCCCACCTGCCCCAGCGCACGCTGGTCACCGACGTCGGCACACTGAAGCAACCGGTGCTCACGGCCGTTCAGGAACACGTCCCACAGGCCCGCTTCGTCGGCGGGCACCCACTGGCCGGCACCGAGGAGAGCGGCTGGGCAGCGACCGACCCGTTGCTCTTCCGCGACGCCCCGTGGACGCTCACCATCGAACCCGACACCGACCTGCTTGCCTGGGTTCGCGTCGCAGAGTTGGTCTGCGATCTGGGCGCGCGGCCGGTGCCGACAACCGCCGCCGAGCAGGACGCTGCGGTTGCCCGGGTGATCGGTCTGCCGCACGTGCTCGCCGAGGCGCTCGCACTGGTCGGGCTGGCCGGCGGGCAGCTCGGGCTCTCGCTCGCTGCCGGGTCCTACCTGTCCGGCTCTCGAGTCGCGCGAACCCGTCCAGAACTGGTCGCCACGTGGTGTGACGGCAATCCCGCCCTGGTCGCGGCCATCGACGAGGTGGTGCACCGGCTGAGCTCCGCCCGCGACGAGCTCGAGGCGGGCCGGTCAGTGCTCGAGCTCGCGACGGCCGGACACGACGCCCGCACCAACTGGGAGCACCGCAAGGTGGAGCCGGTCGAGCTTCTGGTCGACGCCGCGCAGTTGAGCGAGCACGGACGCCGCGGCGGGTGGATCACTGCGGTGCTACGCGACGACGACGGGGTGCGCCTCCTGGGCATGCGGCCGCGCTAGGTTGACGGCGTGCTCTATATCCTCGGTTTGTTCGTTATCGGCCTGCTTGCGGGGGCCCTCGCGCGTCTGATCGTGCGCAGCCCGGTCAAGCTGGGCTGCCTAGGGACCGCGTTGCTCGGCGTGGTTGGTTCCTACGCCGGCGGCTCCCTCTGGGCGCTGTTGTTCTACGACCGGTTCGACTTGCGCAAGGCGTCAACCTTTTTTGGCGCGGTCGCCGGAAGCATCGTCATCCTCGCGGTCTGGCGGCTCTTCGACGGCGGACGCGGACGGCTACGCCGGTAGGCGGTTTTGGCGCGTTTCCGGCCCGTCCCCTATGCTTGGGCCGTCCACCGACGGGGTTAGGCTGGTGCGGTTCGCCCTCATCGTCTAGAGGCCCAGGACGCCGCCCTTTCAAGGCGGTAGCACGGGTTCGAATCCCGTTGGGGGCACTGCGTTATGGCTTTACCGTTTGCCCATTGGCCCCGTAGCTCAGCTGGTTAGAGCGCCGCCCTGTCACGGCGGAGGTCGCCGGTTCAAGTCCGGTCGGGGTCGCCAGCTTTCCCTGTCTCCACGTTGCCACTCTCAGGCGAGTCGTCGAAGCTCACTGAAATCTCCTCGAAGCCCTTGGTCCGCTCGGCGCGCGCCTGCTGCGTGTAGGCCTTCCGGTCTGCCGCGGTCAGCTCGACGTTGTCGGTGAATGGCGTCAACAGGGCCCGCGGGTAGAGCCGAAGCGAGCGGACTGCGTTGTACTCGGCGGCCACCACGACGATCACTGCTTCCAGGTAGATCCAGGCGATCAGGCCCAGCACGAGCGCGAAGACGCTGTTGAACTCGCTCGCATGCTTGACGACATGTCCCACATAGGTCGTCCCGAAATATTGCAACACCTGCCAGCCGATGGCCGCAGCGATCGCGCCGCGGACGATGTCGCGCCAATGGGTGCGGTGCGATGTGGCGACCCGAAACCCGAGCATGAACACCGCGAAGTTCACCGCCAGCGCGAGCAGCACGCACAGCGCTTTCACCCCGACGCCGATGTTCGCGCCGAAGGCCTGGGCGCTGCCGCCCAGCGCCGATAGCATCGTCGTGCCGGTGATCGAGATACCGACTACCAACAACAGTTGCAAGCTACGCAACCGCGCTTTGAGCGGGTTTGGACGGGAGTTGCGGGGGACTCGCCAGATGGTGTTCATCGCGTTCTGCCCGGCCTGGGCCACGCCGAGCCCGCCGTAGAGAGTGCCGAGAATGCCGATCGTCAGACCGATCCCGCTGCCGGACACCCCGCGGGGGTCACTGAGTTGGGTGCCGACAACCGGAAACTGCCCGAGTGCGGAGTCCAGCACCTGCTGTTGCAGGTCCGGGCTGCCGGCGAGCGCAAAGTTGAGCACAGTCGACAGCAGCAGCAACAACGGGAACAGCGACAAAAACCCGTAGTACGCGATCAGGGCGGCCAGATAGTTGCCCTGATCGTCGAAGAACTTGTACGCGACGGCGAGCGGCAGCCCGACACGCGGATGAGCCTGCTGGAAACGGTCGAGCCGCTGGACGAGTGCCAATCCCCACCTGCCACCTTGTCGCGCCGAATGAAGGCAACCGACCACCAATCTAATGTGAGCTACATGCCCGCAACGCTGCTGGTGGCTGCACACGGCACCCGCTCGGCGGACGGCGCAGCGACGACCCGCGCACTCGTCGACGCAGTCTCCGCAGCACGTCCTGCCGTGCCGGTGTCGTTGTGCTTCCTCGACGTGGCGTCGCCGTCCCTGCCTGACGCCTTGGACGATCTCGCCGGGACGGACGTGGTCGTCGTCCCGCTGCTGCTCTCGGCGGGCTACCACGTCCACACCGACATCCCGTCGATCGTGAGCGGCCGCCCTGCGGTACGGGTGACGGCGCACCTTGGCCCGGATCGGTTGGTCGTGTCGGCGGTAGCCTCGCGGCTGCGCGAGGCGGGCGGAGACCCTGCAGCCTCGGTACTGCTGGCGGCGATCGGCTCCACCCGCCCCGCCGCCCGTGCGGAGGTCTCGGCGGCGGCCCGCCTACTGGCTGACGAGCTCTCCCGGCCGGTGGACGTGCTCCCGCTCGGCCCGGACGTCGAAGCCGCGCTGGAACGGCGGTCGAAACCGGTTGCGGTCGCTACCTATCTGCTCGCCGAAGGCGGCTTTCTGGATGCGCTGCGCTCAGCCGTCGGCTCCGCAGGTGTCGTCGCCGACCCGATCGGTGTCCATTCCGCGCTCGTGACGTTAGTGTGGGCGCGCTACGGCGCGGCGTGCGGCTGAACCGTCGGCACCGATCTGCGGTGACCAAGGAGGTTGCGATGAGAGTGCGCATGGTCCTGGGTCCGGTCGTCGCGCTGGCGCTCGCGGCTGGTTGCTCAAGCAGCGGTTCGGATGGTGTGACGGTGTCCGTGCGCGGCAGCAAGCTCGTCGGAGCCGGTAACCGGACGCTCTACGTGAACTCCGCCGAAAGCACCACGCACCTCCTCTGCCGCGGCGCCTGCCTGATCGACTGGCCGCCGGTGCGTGGCAATGCCAAGGCGGGGTCCGGAGTCGACGCTGCCAAGCTCGGCTCGTTCAAGCGTCCGGACGCGACAACGCAGGCAACCTGGGCTGGGCACCCGTTGTACGAGTACGCCGCGGACAAGGCGGCCGGAGACACCCGCGGCACTGGTATCGAAACCGCGGGCGGCATTTGGCTCCCGGCCGTGCGCTCCGGAACTGTCGCGCCGCGGCCGATTCCGGCGGGCGGGGTCACCGGCGGTGGGTACGGCGACGGGTAGGCGCGTTCGCGGGCCGGTGACCGGCCGTCCCGTGCCGGCGCCTCTAGTACTGCAGCCGTAGATCGTGATTTTTGATGTTGGAGCCGCGGTGATCAGCGTTTCTGCCGGGTGTGAGGCGGCCACCGGGCGAGCATCGATTGTTTGTGTGGAACAACGAGAACGCCGCGGTGGCCGCGGCTCACA
>JBBQUT010000004.1:0-208870 GCA_038212215.1 Mycobacteriales bacterium | reverse complement strand
CGCACGCCGCCCGCCCCCCGCGCGCCGCCCCGACCCCGCACGCCGCCCGCCCCCCGCGCGCCGTCGGCGCGCACACCGCGGCCTTCGCCTCGGCGGGCTCAACGGCAGGCTGCGCTACGGCTTCGCGGCCGTCTGCACCTTGCTCGTGGTCATCGGCGGCCGGCTCGTGCAGTTGCAGGGGCTCGACGGCCAACGCTACGCAGCCGCAGCGTCGAATCAGCGCGTCCAGCAGGTGCCGTTGCATGCGCTGCGCGGGCAGATCGTCGATCGGAACGGCACCGTGCTCGCGTACACCTCGCAAGCGCAGGACATCACCGCCGATCCGCAGCAGATCCCGGCCAAGATACGCAGCAGCTATGCGGCGCGGCTCGCCCCGATCACTGGCAGCACCATCACCGAAATCCTGACGGCGATTTCCGGGCCGGGCAAATATGCGCTCATCGCCACCGCGCTCAGCCCTACGACGGCGCAGCGGGTTACCGATCTGCATCTGGCCGGCATCTACACCCAGGCCACCACCCAGCGGCAGTACCCGGGCACGACCACGGCAGCGAACGTGATCGGCACGGTGCACTCCGACGGGACGGGCGCGGCCGGCATCGAGGACGCGTACAACTCGGCGCTGGCCGGCTCGGACGGCAGCGTCACGTACAGCATCGACAACGTCGGCAACATCAATCCCAGCAGCCGCACCGTGACCAATCCGGCCCGCAACGGCGGCACGGTCGCGCTCACGGTCGACCAGGGCCTGCAGTACACAGCGCAGCGCTACCTCGACCAGGCGGTGCACGACTCCAAGGCCAAGAGCGCCGAGATGGTCGTGCTCGACGCTCACAACGGCCAGGTCCTCGCCATGGCGGCCTCGCACACTTTCAATTCGGCCGACCCGAACACGATGAACCCGGCCGTCCCCCTGAACCCACCGGTGATGGCAGCTTTCGAACCTGGCTCGGTGCAGAAGGCGATCACGTTCGCGGCCGCGTTGCAGGTGCGTGCTATCACCCCGAAGTCGGTGATCTCGGTGCCGCCGAGCATCGACATGGGCGGCGTGACGATCAGCGATGCGTGGTACCACCCCACCGAGAAGTTCACCGCAACCGGTGTGCTGGCCGAATCGTCCAACGTCGGCACCTTGAAAATTGCGAAGCGGATCGGTCCCAGAGTCTGGATGAAGTTCGAGCAGCGCTTCGGCATCGGCGTCAAGACCGGCATCGAACTGCCCGGGGAAAGTGCTGGGGTGCTCCCGCCGCTGAACACCTGGTCCAGCTCGACCTTCGCGAACCTGCCGTTCGGGCAGGGTGAGAGCATGACGGCGTTGCAGCTGGCCTCGGTTTACCAGACCATCGCCAACAACGGGGTGCGTGTCCCACCGCGGATCGTATCTTCGGTGACCTCGCCCGACGGCACTACGAGCGCCACCCCCCGGCCCCACGGCATCACTGTCATCACGCCGACGACTGCGAAGACGCTGCGGACGATGCTCGAATCAGTCACCTTGGAGGGCGGCACGGGCGTCAAGGCGGCCATCCCGGGATACCGGGTAGCGGGAAAGACCGGCACAGCGCAGCAGCCGGACCCGAAACACGGCGGCGCCTACTCCAGCTGGATGAACTGGGACACCTTCGCCGGCATGATTCCTGCCGACGACCCCCAATTCGTGGTGGCGATCATGGTCGACAACCCGGCGCACGGGCTCGAGGGTGGCGACGTGGCGGCACCGGTGTTTCACGAGATTGCCAGCTATGAAGTGATGCACGCCCGGGTCGCGCCGACCGGCTCGCACTCGGTGCACGTGCCGCTGCAGGTGTGTGACGCGGTTACGCGCAACGCCGCACCAAGTACCGTCTGCTGACGTGGCGTCGGTTGCACCTGCTCCTGTCGGCGTACCGCGCCCGGAAAATGTTGTGCCGCTCGCGCTGAGCTCGTTCGGCCTGCCTGTTGCGGGTGCGGACGTGACCGTCACCGGCGTGACGATGAGTAGCGCCCGCGTCCGGGGTGGGGACCTGTTCGCTGCCGCGCCCGGTCATGCCGCGCACGGCGCGTCCTATGCCAGTGCCGCGGTCGAGTCCGGGGCCGTTGCCGTGCTGACCGACCAGGCCGGCCAGGCGCAGATTCCCACCGGGGTCCCGGTGCTGCTCGTCGAAGATGTGCGAGCGGCGGTCGGGCCGGTCGCATCCCGGGTGTACGGCACGCCGAGTGCCCGCCTGTCGATGCTGGGAATCACCGGTACGAGCGGCAAGACGACGACGACCTACTTCGTGCGCGCCGGGTTGCTGGCCGCCGGACACGAATGCGGGCTGATCGGCACAGTGGCGACCCTGATTGGCGACGACGCCGTCAAGACCGGCTTCACCACCCCGGAAGCGCCGGACGTGCAGGCGCTGCTCGCGGTGATGGCCGAGCGCGGCCTCGACTCGGTCGCCATGGAGGTGTCCAGTCATGCCCTGGCGATGGGACGCGTCGGCGGCATCGACTTCGCTGTCGGCGCCTTCACCAATCTGAGCCAGGACCACCTCGACTTCCACGCTGACATGGAGGAGTACTTCGCCGCGAAGGCCCGCTTGTTCGACGGGCGCTCGCGGGCCGCGGTGATCTGCGTCGATGACGATTGGGGACGGCGTCTCGCGCACGACGTGGGCCCCACCGCGATCACCGTGAGCACCGACGGTTCGCCCGCAACGTGGCAGGCTGCCGGCGTCACCGGCGACGGGCGCGGTGGCACGCGCTTTCGTGCTGTCGGCCCTGGCGTGGACGTGCCCGCCGGATGCGCTGTGCCGGGCAGCTTCAACGTCGCGAACGCGCTGCTGGCACTCGCGATCCTGCACGTTGCCGAAATCGAGCCCGGCGTCGCCGCCGCGGCCGTGGCGCTGGCGGCTGTGCCCGGCCGGATGGAGCGCATCGAAGCCGGTCAGTCGTTCCTGGCCATCGTCGACTACAGCCACAAGCCCGCTGCCGTGGTGGGCGCCCTGCGCGCGCTTCGCCCGCTCACTGCCGGTCGGCTGATCGTGGTGCTCGGCTGCGGGGGTGACCGCGACCGCGCGAAGCGGCCGGTGATGGGGCAGATCGCTGCACGGGGCGCCGACCTGCTGATCGTCACCGACGACAATCCGCGCTCCGAGGATCCGGCTGCGATCCGCCGTGCCATGCTCGACGGGGCGATGAGCGTCCCTGCCGGCGAACGGGGGGACGTGCGCGAGGTTGGCGAGCGGGCCGGTGCGATCGCGTCGGCCGTCGCTGCGGCCCGCAGCGGTGACACGGTGCTCGTCGCGGGCAAGGGGCACGAGACCGGCCAGGAGGTCGGCGGCGTTGTGCATCCCTTTGATGACCGCGACGTATTGCGCGCCGCCCTCGAGGCGCTGGCTCCGTGATCGCGCTCAGCCTCGGGGAGATCACGGCAATCACGGCCGGCCGCCTGCGCGGCGCGGACCCGGCCACCGTCGTGACCGCGGCTCTCGAATTCGACACCCGCAAGATCGCGCCGGGCGGGCTGTTCGTCGCCTTTGCGGGCGAGCATGTCGACGGCCACGACTACGTGCGCGCAGCCCTCGACGCCGGCGCGGTCGCGGCGATCACCACGCGTCGGGTGGACGGGCCGCACATCGAAGTGGCCGACGGCATCGATGCGGTGACCGCCCTCGCCCACGAGGTGGCTCGCCGGCTGCCGGCGATCGTCGTCGGAGTCACCGGCTCGTCGGGCAAGACGTCCACGAAGGATTTGCTCGGCCAGGTACTCGCGCACATCGGGCCGACCGTGGCCCCACCCGGCTCGATGAACAACGAGTTGGGCCATCCGTACACCGTGTTGCAGGCCGACGAGCGCACCCGCTTCCTTGTCCTGGAGATGGGCGCGCGGGGGCTCGGGCACGTGCGGCACCTGGCCGAGATCGCCCCGCCCCGTATCGGCGTCGTCCTCAACGTCGGGACGGCGCATCTGGGCGAGTTCGGCACCCGCGGGGCAATAGCGCAGGCGAAGGGCGAGCTCGTCGAAGCACTGCCCGCCGACGGCCTCGCCGTCCTCAATGCCGACGACCCGCTCGTGCTCGCGATGTCGGCCCGCACGAGCGCGCGTGTGCGCACGATCGGCGAGTCGATCGCGGCTGACGTCCGGGCAGCGCGGGTGAGCCTGGATCGGCTGGGCCGGCCCGCATTCACCGTCCACGCAGACGGTGCGAGCGCCGACGTTCGGCTGCGACTGGTCGGGGCGCAGCACACCGCAAACGCCCTCGCTGTCGTCGCGGTGGCCCTCGAGGCCGGGCTCTCGCTCGAGGACACCGCTGCGGCGCTCGCGGCTGCGACACCCATCTCACGCTGGCGGATGGAGGTCACTGAACGCGCAGACGGCGTCACGATCGTCAACGACGCCTACAACGCCAATCCGGAATCGATGGGCGCCGCCCTGCGGGCCCTCGCGGCGCTGGGCGATGCCAGGCGCGCAGCCGGTGGTCGCAGTTTTGCCGTCCTCGGCCCGATGGCCGAGCTCGGCGATTCGGCCGAGGCCGAGCACGACGCGACCGGGCGCCTGGCGGCCCGGCTCGGCATCGCACGGGTCATCGCGGTGGGCGAGCAGGCCCGGCCGATCCAGCTGGGAGCGGCTCTGCAAGGCTTGGCGAACGGGAAATCGGAATGGGTTCCCGACGTGGACGCGGCGCTCGCCAGCCTGCGTGCCGAACTGCGTCCCGGTGACGTCGTGTTGGTGAAGGCCTCACGGTCGGCGAGTCTGGAGCGCGTTGCGCTGGCCCTCGCCCAGGATGCCGGAGCACCGCCGCCCGACGAGAGAGGACGCGACTCGTGAAGACGATCCTGCTCTGCACCGTCGTGGCGCTGCTCTCCTCGATCCTGCTCACCCCGCTCGTCGTGGCGTTCTTCCGGCGCCGCGGCTTCGGTCAGGAGATTCGCGACGACGGCCCGCAGACGCACCTGGTCAAGCGAGGGACGCCGACGATGGGCGGCGTCGTGATCATCGGTTCGACCGTGCTCGGTTACGCCTCGGCGCACATTTCGATCGCGATCAACGGCGGCGGTGGTCCGAAGGCGTCCGGGTTGTTGTTGCTTTTGTTGCTGGTCGGCCTCGGCGGGGTCGGCTTCCTCGACGACTTCATCAAGATCCGCAGGCAGCGCAACCTCGGGCTGCGGGCCCGTGCCAAGTTCGGCGGGCAGTTGCTCGTCGGTGTTGCGTTCGGCATCCTCGCGCTGCAGTTTCGCAACGGCCTCGGCCTGACGCCCGCGTCGACGCATCTGTCCTACGTCCGCGACATCAGCGTGCTGGGCCTGGGCTCCATCGGCTTCGTGGTACTCGCCTACATCATTGTCGCCGCTACCTCGAACGCGGTGAACCTGACTGACGGCCTCGACGGACTGGCCGCGGGGGCCGCAGCGATGGTGTTCGGCGCGTTCACGCTGATCTCGTTCCTGCAGTACCGCAATCCGTGCGGCACCAACCCGGTCGGCGGGTGTTACATCGTGCGCGACCCGCTCGACGTCTCGCTTGTCGCCGCGTCGGCGATGGCGGCGTGCTTCGGGTTCCTCTGGTGGAACGCCTCACCCGCCCAGGTTTTTATGGGTGACACCGGGTCGATGGCTCTCGGTGGGCTGATGGCGGGCCTGGCGATCTTGACGCGTACCGAATTGCTGCTTCTCGTGCTGGGCGGGCTGTTCGCGGCCGTGACGCTCTCGGGCATCATCCAGACCGGCTGGTTCAAATACACCCGGATTCGCACCGGAACCGGTCGGCGGGTGTTCCGCATGGCACCCCTGCACCACCACTTCGAGCTCAGTGGGTGGGAGGAGGTGACGATCATCGTGCGCTTCTGGATCGTCGCCGGCATCGCCGTTGCCTTCGGGATGGGCCTGTTCTACGCGGACTTCATCGGCAATGGGTGACCCCCTCGCGCTGGACAGCGCGACCGTGCTCGTGTGCGGGGTCCGGTTCGCCGGACAGTCGGCTGCCCGGGCCCTGCTCGCACGCGGCGCGCGGGTGCTGCTGTCCGACCGCGCACGTCCCCCGGGCAGTTCGGACTTGATCGACGCCGGGGCCGAGTTCGTCGGCACGCCCGAGACGCTGCCGCCAGACGTGTCGTTGGTCGTGACCTCGCCCGGCTTCCCGCCGACTCACCCGCTTCTGGTTCATGCCGCGGCGCGTGGCATCGAGGTACTCGGCGAGGTCGAGTTCGCGTGGCGGCTGCGTAACGGGCGGGCCGCCCCGTGGCTCGTCGTCACCGGCACCAACGGCAAGACGACGACTGTGCGGATGGCGGAAGCGATCCTGCGGGCGGCCGGCCTACGCGCGTTGGCCGTCGGCAATGTCGGAGTATCGGTGATCGACGCGGTGACCGCGGCGCAGCCCTACGACGTGCTCGTGGTCGAGATGTCGAGCTACCAGCTGTACTGGTCCTCGACGATCCGCGCAGCCGCCGGCGCCGTGCTCAACCTCGCCGAGGACCACCTCGACTGGCACGGGTCGATGGCCGCCTACACCGCTGCGAAGCTCAAGGCGTGGCAGGCGGACGTCGCCGTCGTGAATCTCGACGACCCGGCGCTGATGAGCCGGCTCACCCGCACGACCGGCACGCTCGGCTTTACCCTCGGCGAGCCCGCACCGGGCAGCTACGGTGTGCGGGCCGGGATGCTCGTCGACGCTTACGGCAGCGAATTGCTGCCCGTCGCGGACGTCCGCCCCCCCGGCGCGCACAACGTCGCGAACGCTCTCGCCGCTGCTGCGCTTACCGACCGCTTCGCCGGAGGTGACGCCGTTGCGCGGGGTCTTCGCGCGTTCGTGCCCGACGCCCACCGCAACCAACTGCTGTTCGAGGCCGCCGGCGTCGCCTACGTCGACGACAGCAAGGCCACCAACGCGCATGCCGCGCGTGGCTCCCTGCTCGCCTACCCGCGCATCGTCTGGATCGCCGGCGGGCAACTGAAGGGGGCGAACGTGGACGATCTGGTCGCTGAGGTTGCACCGCGGCTTGCGGGGGTCGTGCTGTTGGGCGTTGACCGGGCGATCATCGCCGACGCGGTGCGGCGACACGCTCCGCAGATACCGCTCATCGAGGTTGCGACCGGCGACGATGAAGCGATGCAGCATGTCGTACGCGCCGCGGTCGGACTCGCCCGTCCGGGCGACACCGTGCTGCTCGCGCCCGCCGGCGCGTCCTACGACATGTTCACCGACTACTCCGCACGGGGACGAGCGTTCGAAGCCGCCGCGCGCGACCTCGCCACCGCATGACCCAGGTCGAGCGGGCGAGCGAAGGACACCGCGTGCGCAGGCAATCTGCCGCCGTGCTCGATCGGGTACGCAGGTCAGTACGCCACGAGGCACCCGGCGGCCAGGCCTTTCTGCAACGCCCCTTCGCCTCGGTGCAGCTATTGCTGCTCGCCGGCGCCGGCCTGCTGGGCTTCGGCATCCTCATGGCGGCATCGACGACGATCGCCGCTTCACACGACGGCAGCGGCGCCTCGATCTGGACGCAGGTCATCAAGGAGGCCATCTTCGTCGCGATCGGCATCCCGATCTTCTGGGTGGCGCTGCGCCTGTCGCCGCGTGCCTATCGGCTGCTGGCGTACCCGCTACTGATGCTCGGTGTCGCCGCGCTCGTAGCGGTGCTCATCCCCGGCGTCGGGTTCGGGGTGTTCGGTGCCCGCCGCTGGATCGACATCGGACCGATGCAGGTGCAGCCGTCGGAACTGGCCAAGATCGGCGTCCTGCTGTGGGGCGCGGACCTGCTCGCCCGCAAGCAGCAACTCGGCACGTTGCGCCGAGCGCGGCATCTGTTCCTACCGCTGGTCCCGGGCTTCGCGCTTGTAGCCCTGCTGGTCATGCTGGAACCCGATCTGGGCACGACGTGTTGCTACATGCTGATCCTGCTCGGCCTGCTGTGGATGGTCGGCATGCCGATCCGGTATTTCGCCGTCGTGGTCGGGCTCGTCGGGCTGGCGATCACGGCCCTTGCGGTGGCCGCACCGTACCGGCTGGCGCGGTTGACCTCGTTCACCGATCCGTTCAAGCATGCGAACGGAGCAGGCTTTCACACCGTCGAAGGGATCTACGCGCTCGCCTCCGGTGGATTCTTCGGGGTCGGCCTCGGGCAAGGCACCTCGAAGTACGGCTGGGTGCCGAACGCTAACTCAGACTTCGTGTTCGCGATCGTCGGCGAGGAACTCGGCTTGCTAGGCTGCCTCGCCGTCCTCGGATTGTTTGCCACCTTTGCCTACGCCGGCATGCGCGTGGCGCGGCGCAGCGCCGACCCGTTCGTGCGCCTCGTTGCGGGCGCCGCGACCGTCTGGCTCTCGGGCCAGGCGGTCATCAACATCGGGTATGTGACGGGCCTGCTGCCGGTGACCGGCATCCCGCTGCCCTTCATTTCCGCGGGTGGGACGTCGCTGCTGGCGTCATTCTTCGTGCTCGGCATGCTGGTCTCCTTCGCCCGGCACGAGTCCCCCGCGGTAGCCGCCGCGCGCCGTGACGAGCGATGGGGTCGGCGGTCACGGTTGCAGCGCTGGCTACGGCTGCCTTTGCCGCGCCAGTACATACCGCCCCGGCGTCGGCCCGCCACAGCGAACGCGCCGGCCCGCGCAGCGGCGCAGGCCCGAGCGAAGGCGCCACTAAGGGCAGCAGAGCAGGCCCGGCCAGCAGCGGGAAGCACGCCGCGCAAGGTGCCGGCGAAGCAACCGATCAGGCCGAGTGGCACGATACGGGCGACAGGAACTGACGGCCCACGGAGATCGCGGTGAACGCACCCGCCGAGGCACCCCGCGTCGTCGTGGCTGGTGGCCACTCGGCGGGTCACATCGAACCGGCGATGAATTTCGCGGACGCGCTGCGCCGCCTCGACCCGCGCGCGGTGATCACCGCTCTCGGCACCGAACGCGGGTTAGACACCACGCTCATCCCGGCCCGCGGCTACCCGCTGGAATTGATCCCGCCGGTCCCGCTGCCGCGCACGCTCAATCGCGCGCTCATCGCGACTCCCGGGCGTTTGCGTGCTTCGGTGCGTGCGGTGTCGGCGGTACTCGAGCGCGTCGACGCCGAGGTCGTCGTGGGCTTCGGCGGCTACGTCGCGATGCCCGCCTACGTGGCGGCGCGCCGGCGGGGCATCCCGATCGTGATCCACGAGGCCAACGCGCGTCCGGGCGTCGCCAATCGGGTCGCTGCCCGGATGACTCCCCATGTATTCACGGCGTCGGCCTCGGTCAGATTGCGCCACGCGACGGCGATCGGTATCCCGCTGAGGCCGGCGATCGCGACCCTCGACCGCGCTGCGGAACGCGCCGGTGCGCGTGCACATTTCGGGCTCGACCCGGACGGCCTCGTGCTGCTGGTCACCGGCGGCTCGCAGGGGGCGCGCGCAATCAACTGGGCGGTGTCATCATCGGTGCAGCAACTGCGCGCCGCGGGGATCCAGGTATTGCACATCGTCGGCCCGAACAACGCCGTCTCGGTGGCTGACGGAACGCCCCCCTACGTCGTCGTGCCCTACGTCGACGGCATGCAACGTGCCTACGCCGCGGCCGACTTCGTCATCTGCCGCTCTGGCGCGATGACCTGCGCGGAACTGACGGCGGTGGGGCTGCCGGCGGCCTACGTGCCGTTCCCGTTGCGCGGCGCGGAGCAACGCTTCAACGCCGAACCGATCGTCGCGGCCGGCGGTGGGCTGCTCGTCGATGACGCCGACCTGACACCGGATTGGATCGCTCGCGAGGTCATCAGCGTGATGAGCGACCCCGCCCGCCTCCCGGAAATGTCGCGGCGGGCGGCGTCCACTGGCGCGCGCGACGCCGACATCGTCCTCGCCCAGCACGTCCTCAACGTCGTCGCCGAGCACCGGCGTTTCCCGGGGACCGTCCGGTGAGCGAGCGCAGCGAGGCTCAGCGTGAGTGAGCGCAGCGAGCGAACCGATGTAGTCGGCTTGGCCGCCGACCGAGCGCAGCGAGGCTCGGCGTGAGTGAGGGCCCCACGCAGGACGCCGCAGCGGGCCGTCCCCAAAATTGGTCGGCGCCTGGCGCCAGGCTCGTGCAGAGCGCTGCGACCGACGTGATCCCGCGGCTGAGCGAACTCGGTCGCACGCACATCATGGGGATCGCCGGCGCGGGAACGAGCGGGTTGGCACGAATTCTGCTCGAGCGCGGCATCGTCGTTACCGGCTGCGAGGCACGCGACTCCTTAGGAGTGGCCGCGCTGCGCGCGCTGGGTGCAACGATCGCGATCGGGCACTCGGTCGAGCATCTCAAGGGCATCGACTCGTTCGTTTACACCACCGCGATCAATCCCGATCACCCGGAATTCGTGGCCGCGCGCGAAAGCGGCATGCGCGTGCTACGCCGGGCGGCGGCATTGGCAGCGGCACTCGAGGACCGCCGCTGCGTCGCGATCGCCGGCACGCACGGCAAAACCACGACGACCTCGCTGCTCGCCGTCGGCGCGCAGGCCTGCGGTGCCGACCCGTCCTTCGCGATCGGCGGCAACCTCTACGAGACCGGCCGGAACGCCCACCTCGGCTCCGGTGAACTCGCGATCGTCGAGGCGGACGAGAGCGACGGTTCGTTTTTACTGACCCGCCCGGCGCTCGCGGTGATCACCAACGTCGAGGCCGATCATCTGGAGAACCACGGCGACCTCGAAGGCATCTTCCGCGCCTTCGAGCAGTTCGTCGATCGCGTCGACGCCGACGGGCTGGTGCTGACCTGCGCCGACGATCCGGGGTCGCGTCGGATCGCCGAGTACGCACGTGCAGCCGGCCGGCGGGTGCGATCGTACGGCGAAAGCGCCGACGCCGACGTGCGGGTGAGTAGCGTGCTCACGCTGCCCGATGCCGTCGAGTTCGACATCGACATGGCGGTGCTCGGTCGCCGGCACGTACGTGTCGGCGCCCTGATCGGCAGGCATATGGCCCTCAACGCCGCCGCCGCACTGGCGCTCGCCCTCGAACTCGGCCTCGCCGCGGACACCATCATCGCCGCCTGGGCGAACTTCGGCGGGGTGCACCGCCGATTCGAGTCGCACGGGGTGGGCGGGGGAGTGCGCGTCTACGACGACTATGCACATCACCCCACCGAAATCGCGGCATCGCTGACGGCCGCGCGGACAGCCGTCGCTGGCGACGCTCGGCTGATCGCGGTCTTCCAGCCCGGCACGTACAGCCGCACGCAGACCTTCGCGCGCGAGTTCGCCGACGCGATGGCCCTTGCCGACATCGCTATCGTGATGGACGTCTTCCCGGCCCGCGAAGAACCCATCCCGGGCGTGACCGGCGCGACCATCAGCGATCTGATTTCGCTGCCACCGGGACAGGTGATCCACGAGCCGAGCTTCGGCGCCGTCCCCGCCCTTGTCGCCCGGCTTGCCCGAGCGGGAGATCTCGTGCTGACGATGGGAATCGGCAACGTGTACCTGCTCTGCTCCGACATTCGTGACGCTTGCGAGCACAGTGCGGCCGAGGGCAGCGAGGCTCGGCCGTGAGCGAAGGTTGCGAGCGAACAAGTGTGATCGGGCTGTGCCGCCCGAACGAGCGAAGCGAGGCTCGGAACGAGCGAAGCGAGGCTGGGGCGTGAGTGCGACCGTGTTCTCGCCGGACGATACAGCCGAAGACGACGAGGTCGAGGCGCCAGATCGCTCGCGCCGCCGCCTCGTTCTCGGTGCGGTCCTCGTCGTGGTGCTCGCTGCATTGGCGACGTATGCCGTCGCATTCAGCGCGCTGTTCTCGGCGCGCACGGTCACAGTGCACGGCGCGAGCGGCGCGCTCGCCGCACAGGTGCGCCGGGCCGCCGCCATCGACGCCGGCGCGCCGCTGATCCGGCTGGACACCGCTGCCGCCGCCGACCGGGTACAGACGATCCCGCTGATCGCTGCAGCACGGGTCACCACCTCCTTCCCGTCCACCGTTCTGATCACCGTGTCCGAGCGGGTGCCGATCGGTGTGGTGCGCAGCGCAGCGGGCTTCCTGCTGGTCGATCGGACGGGCGCGCAGTACGCCACCGTCGCTCGTCGTCCGCATGGCCTGCCACTGTTCGTCGTCGCGAAGGGCACTGCCGCGCGCCCGATCGGCGAGGCGGTCGCCACAGTGGCTGCCGCGCTGCCGCGCCGACTGCTCAACCGCGTCGACTCGATCCAGGCTTTGGACGCGCGCGCGATCACACTGCTGCTCGTGAACGGCCGGGTCGTGCGGTGGGGCAGCTCGGACCGCAGTTCGGCGAAGGCGCGGATTCTGCCCGCCCTTCTCCAGCGCGGCGGCACGCAATTCGACATCACCGATCCTGACCGGCCGTTCAGCCGCTGACCCCCGCCGTGGGAAAGAACCGCCACCCAGCGAGTAAGCGCGACGACCCGCGCAGGCAAATATGACTCCGTCCGGCGTGTCGTCGGCGCGCCTGCGAAGAAAGTCGAAGGGTGCGGCCTAACTTCGGTCTCAGCACCCCAACCTGACATAACGTTAAGCGTCTACTTGAGGGTGAGAGTTATCGCAACAGCCATCACCGGACGGGGAAACAGGAGCCACCATGACAGCACCGCACAACTACCTGGCGGTCATCAAGGTCGTCGGTGTCGGCGGCGGCGGCGTGAATGCCGTCAACCGGATGATCGAGGTCGGCCTCAAGGGCGTCGAGTTCATCGCCGTGAACACCGACGCGCAAGCACTGCTGATGAGCGACGCAGATGTCAAGCTCGACGTCGGCCGTGAACTGACTCGCGGCCTTGGCGCCGGCGCGCAGCCCGACGTCGGCCGCAAAGCCGCTGAAGACCACCGCGACGAGATCGAAGAGGTGCTCAAGGGCGCTGACATGGTCTTCGTCACCGCGGGCGAGGGGGGCGGCACCGGCACGGGCGGCGCCCCGGTCATCGCGAGCATCGCGCGCAAACTCGGCGCCCTCACCATCGGCGTGGTCACCCGGCCGTTCAGTTTCGAGGGCAAGAAGCGCGCCTCGCAGGCCGACGACGGCATCGACTCGTTGCGGGCCGAGTGCGACACCCTCATCGTGATTCCCAACGACCGGTTGCTGCAGATCAGCGAGCGCAACGTCAGCGTCATGGACGCCTTCCGCAGCGCGGACCAGGTGCTGCTGTCGGGCGTCCAGGGCATCACTGATCTGATCACCACCCCAGGCTTGATCAACCTCGACTTTGCCGACGTGAAGAGCGTGATGAGCGGCGCGGGTTCTGCGCTGATGGGCATCGGCTCGGCGCGCGGGGACAGCCGGGCGCGCCAGGCTGCTGAGATCGCCATCGCCAGCCCGTTGCTCGAGGCGAGCATGGACGGCGCGCACGGGGTGCTGCTGTCGATTTATGGAGGCTCTGATCTCGGCCTGTTCGAGATCAACGAGGCGGCCTCGCTCGTCGCTGAAGCGGCGCACCCGGACGCAAACATCATCTTCGGCGCCGTCATCGACGACACGCTCGGCGACGAGGTCAAGGTGACCGTCATCGCGGCAGGTTTCGACAGCGGCCAGTTGCCGTACAAGAAGGTCGACATCCGACGCGAGATGGACGCCGCAGCAGCACGCCGCAGCGAGCCCCCGGCGCCGGCGCACGCGCCCGGCGGCTACGGGGCAGGCAACGGCTATCGCGCGGGCGGGTTCAGCGCTGGCGGTTACGGAGCAACTGCCGCCCCGACTCCGGCGTCGCAGCCGGCGCAGGCGCCACCGCAGCCGAGTTACACGTCGGCGGCAACGAACGGGTCGCGGGCCCCAGTGAGTCTCGACGACGACCTCGACGTCCCGGACTTCCTGAAGTCCTGAGCAGGTCGACATCATGGCAACGGCCGTGGCGGGAGGTGTCCGGGACATGGCCCTCGAGACAGACCGCGGGGCGGAATTGGCCGGCGCCCTCGCCGCGGTACGCGCGCAGATTGCGCAGGCTTGCGCGCAAGCGGGGCGTGACCCCGGCGAGCTCACTCTCGTCGCGGTCACCAAGACTTACCCCGCGAGCGATGTGCTCGCGCTGATCGAACTCGGCCTCCTTGACATCGGCGAAAGCCGTGACCAAGAGGCCAGCGCGAAGGTCGCCGCCACCGCCGATCTGCTCGCGAGCGGGTCGGCCGCAGGGCAGCTCACCCCGCAGCCACGCTGGCACTTTGTTGGTCGGCTGCAGTCGCGCAAGGTGCGTTCGGTGGTCGGGTACGCACACACCCTGCACTCGCTCGACCGGATCGAGTTGGTGCCTCGGCTCGCCGACGGCGTGCGCCAGGCCGGGCGCGCGCCACTCGAGGTCTTCCTGCAGCTCAGCCTTGACAGCGACCCCGGTCGCGGCGGGGTGCCGGCCGGCGAGCTTGCGGCGCTGGCCGACTCGGTCGCCGATCATGACGAACTGGTGCTGCGCGGGGTGATGGCCGTCGCTCCGCTCGGGGCCGATCCAGACGCCGCATTTGCCCACCTCGCCGCAGCGTCGCACGAGCTCCGGCGTCGGCACCCGCACGCTACGGCGATCTCGGCCGGCATGAGCGCCGATCTCGCCGCAGCCATCCGCAATGGTTCGACACACGTTCGCGTCGGCTCGGCGTTGCTCGGCCCCCGAGCGCGCAACGTCAGCTAGCGTCCAGACAATCGGCTACCCACGCCGTTACCCCGTAAGACCGATTGCCCCGTAATACCCCGTAAGCACTGCGACATTCTGGAGGAACCGATGCCCGGAGCCATGCATCGCATGGGCGTCTATCTCGGCCTGGTTGAGGACGAGGACTATGCCGACGGCAGCGACGGGTACGGACATCCCAGCGCGCCGCCGAGCGAGCATGCGCCTGAGCGAACCCCCGCGCGACGCGAAGAATACGGCGACCCGCGCTACTCCGCCGAGACCCATCACGGTCGCTCGCTGGAGCACCCCGATCCGGATCCGTACTCCAAGGGGACGGTCGGATTCGCCGACGCGCCGACTTACCAGATCACCGCGCTGCACCCTCGGACCTACAACGAGGCGCGGACCATCGGCGAACAGTTCCGCTCGAGCACCCCGGTGATCATGAATCTTTCCGACATGGACGATTCCGACGCCAAACGCCTCGTCGACTTCGCCGCCGGCCTGACCTTCGGCCTGCACGGACGCCTGGAGCGGGTCACCGCGAAGGTCTTCCTGCTCAGCCCGCACAATGTCACGGTCACCGCGCAGGACAAGGCGCGTATTGAGAACGGCTTCTTCAACCAGAGTTAGCGATGGTTGTAATGAACGCTCCCAGCGGCCTGGCACCATGGAGGTGTCAGGCCGCTGCACTGCGCGGTGTCGAGGACGCGTGCACAGCGCGACGCGTGAAGGAGGACGTCGATGTCACTCGTATGGGGTGTGCTCGGCTACGTCCTCTACCTGTACATCGTGGTCATCCTGACCAGGGTCGTGGTCGAGGCCACTCGCCAGTTCGCTCGGTCCTGGCGGCCGGTTGGTGTAGCTGCGGTCGGCCTGGAACTGGTGTACGTGGCGACCGACCCGCCGATCAAGGCCTTGCGCCGGCTCGTGCCGCCCTTGCAGATCGGCGGGATACGTCTGGATCTGAGCATCCTGATTCTGCTGCTGGCTATCCTTGCGCTCTATCTGGTGGTGTCATCCAACGCCTGAAAAGGTGGTCAGGTTCGACAAATGCCCATCCCAGCCGTTGACTGATTACAACAGTTCGTCCCATATGCCTGCATCCGATCTGCGTCGCCACCGGCGCGGACCAGCACAGAGGTGATCGCAATGCCGCTCTCTCCGGCCGAAGTCCACAACGTCGCGTTCAAGAAACCGCCCATCGGCAAGCGCGGATACGACGAGGAGGAAGTGGACGCCTTCCTCGACGTCGTTGAGGTCGAGCTGTCGCGCCTGATCGAGGAGAACAACGACCTCAAGGCGCACGGCGGGAACGGCACGGGCCCCGCCCCGGCAGCCGAGGGTGCCGCCGCCGAAATGGCGGACCCTTCCGCCGCCGTCGTAAGCGACGAAGCGCAGTCCAACGAGCTTGCTTCGCTCAAGGACGAGAATCGGCGCCTGCAGACGCAGCTTGCCGAGCTCGAGAGCTCGCTGGCGAAAAGCAGGAGCGCGGCGCAACCCGGCGCGAAGCTGAGCAAGAACGAGGCGCAGCAGCAGGTCGCGCAGTTGCAGGAGCAGTTGTCGCAGTCCGAGCAGCAGCTTCAACAGACCCGCGAGCAGCTCGAGCAGGTACAGCACGACCGCGCGGAGCAGGCACCCGAAGGTGCACAGGCGGGCGCGGTCCAACCGGACGTCAACGTGCAGGCGGTCCAGATTCTGACGCTTGCCCAGCAGACCGCTGAGCAGCACGTCTCGAAGAGCAAGGCCGAGGCAGAGCAGTTGCTCAGCGAGGCTACCGCGACGGCAGAAGCCACGCTCGGTGAGGCGAAGAGCCAGTCGAGCAAGCAGGTCAGCGACGCCGAGACACGAGCCAGGCAGCTGGACGAGGAGAGCACGTCGCGGGCCACCCGCACCGTCCAGGATGCCGAGCAGCGTGCCGCCACGATCAACGCGCAGTTCGAGCAGCGCAAGGCCACGCTGGAGGGCAGCGTGGAGGAACTGCGCACCTTCGAGCGCGAGTACCGCACCCGGCTGCGCAGCTACCTCGAGGCGCAGCTGCGCGACCTGGATGCGAGCGGCAAGGCCGAACCGGACGGTGCTCCGGACCAGCAGCCGAGCGAATAGCGCAAGGTCCGCGCCCGCCGGCTTACTGAGCGAAGCGGCGCAACCAGACGCGCAGGCCCAACTCCTCGTCCACCGCGGACGCACAGGTGTCCGGCTCGTCCGGTGCCCCTTCGTGCAGAACGGACGCAAGCACTTCGGCCGACAGCTGTTCGGCGTGGGTTCGGATCGCTTCGGCCGGATCCGGCGACCCGCCGACACGCCACCACAGCTCGATGCGGTCGCTGACCTCGAAGCCGGCGGCCTTTCGGGCCTCCTGGACCAAGCGCACCACATCGCGCAGGATGCCGAGCAGGCGCAGCTCGTGGGTGAGCTCCAGATCCAGTGCGACCGTGTCCGCGCCCGCCGACGTGACCGCCCATCCCGAGCGCGGTGTCTCGCCGACAACGACGTCGTTCGCCCCAATTGCCAGCGTCTCGCCGTCGACCTCGACATGTGCGACGCCGGCCCGGTAGTCGGCGACGAAGCGCACCGGGTCCGCCGCCTGGATCGCCGTGGCGACACGCTGCGTGCGCTTTCCGAATCGCCGACCCAGCTCGCGGAAGTTGGCCTTCACCGACAGCTCCACCAGCTCATCGGTGTCTGCCAGGCTGGCCAACTCGACGACATTGAGTTCCTCGCGCACCTGTTCGCGCAACGCCGCCGGCACCGCGGCCCAGCCGGGCGCGGAGATGAGCGCCTGTGCGAGGGGTTGGCGGATCTTCATTTTCGAGTCGGCGCGCGCCGCGCGTCCGAGCTCGACGAGGCGGCGTACCAGGGCCACCTGCTCGCCGAGTGTGCGATCGATCCTTGACTCGTCCGCAATGGGCCAGCTGGCAAGATGTACCGATTCGACCGCGCCGGTGGAGGCGAACAGCGCCGACCACACTCGCTCGGTGACGAACGGTATGAACGGCGCGAGTAGCCGGGTGAGGATGTGCAGGCACTCGTGCAGCGTGCTCAACGCGGCCGGGTCACCGTCCCAGAACCGGCGCCGCGAGCGGCGCACATACCAGTTCGACAGGTCGTCGATGCACCCCGACAGCGCGCGTCCGGCCCGGGCGGTGTCGAAGTCGAGCAGTGCCGCCTCGACCTCGGCGCTGACCCCGTGCACTTGCGAGAGAGCCCAGGCGTCCAGTCCGGTGGGTGCCGGCGTTTCGGGGCCCGGCTGCCATCCGCTTGCGCGCGCGTACAGCGACTGGAACGAGGCGATCGACCAGTACGTGCGGAGCACTTTCGAGGCGATCTCGTCCAGAACCTTGTGTCCGACCCGGCGCGACGACCACGGCGAGCCGGTGCAGAGCATGAACCAGCGCACAGCGTCGGCGCCGTGACGGTCCATCAGCGACATCGGTTCCAGGATGTTGCCGAGGTGCTTGGACATCTTGCGGCCGTCCTCGGCGAGGATGTGGCCCAGGCACAGCACCGTCCGGTACGAGCTTTGGTCGAAGACGAGCGTTCCGATTGCCATCAGCGAGTAGAACCAGCCGCGGGTCTGGTCGATCGCCTCGCAGATGTAGTCGGCCGGGTAGCTCGCACGAAACGCGTCCTCGTTGCGGTGTGGCGCGCCGAGCTGCGCGAACGGCATCGACCCCGAATCGAACCAGGCGTCGATCACCTGCGGCACGCGGCGATAGGTCCCCGGTTCGCCGTCGACGGTGAAGCTGACATCGTCGACGTAGGGGCGATGCGGGTCGGCCAGTTCGACGCCGGAGAGTTCGCGCAACTGCGCCAGCGAACCCACGCAAACCAGCTGCGTCGGGTCGGCGTCGTTGCGCCACACCGGCAGCGGCGTGCCCCAGAACCGGTCTCGTGACAACGCCCAATCGACGTTGTTGTCGAGCCAGTCGCCGTAGCGGCCGTGCTTGATCCGGTCGGGGTACCACGTGGTCTTCTCGTTCTCCGCGATCAGCTGCGCTTTCACCGCGGTGGTGCGCACGTACCAGGACGGCAGCGCGTAATACATCAGGGGCGTGTGACACCGCCAGCAGTGCGGGTAGCTGTGCGTATAGGGGACGTGGCGAAACAGCAGCGCACGTTTCTTCAGATCGCGCACCAGCAACTCGTCGGCGTCCTTGAAGAAGACGGCGCCGATCAGCGGTAGTCCGGCTTCGAAGTGCCCATCGGACGTGATCGGATTGAGTACCGGTAGGTCATAGGCTTTCCCGACTGCCATGTCGTCCGCGCCGAATGCGGGTGCCTGATGCACCAGCCCGGAGCCTTCGTCTGTCGTGACGTAGTCGGCGAGCACCACGTAATTCGCACCCTCGAGCGCGACGAAGTCGAAGGGCCGCTGGTAGTCCCAGCGCTCCATCTCGCGTCCGGAGAACGACCCGAGCACCTGCGCATCGTCCCCGAGCACCTTGGCCATCAGCGCCTCGGCGACGACGAACGTGCCTGCCTCGGAGCGGGCGACCACGTAGCTGACCTCGGGGTTCGCGGCGACCGACACGTTGGACACCAGCGTCCACGGGGTCGTCGTCCACACGAGCAGGTCCGCCGCGCCGGCCCACGGCCCGGACGTGAGCGGGAACCGCACGAACACCGACGGGTCGGTGACCTCCTGATACCCCTGCGCCACCTCGTGATCGGACAGCCCGGTGCCGCAGCGGGGGCAGTACGGCGTTACGCGGTAATCCTCGACGAGTAGGCCCTTGTCGAAGATCTGCTTCAGCGCCCACCACACCGATTCGATGTAGTCAGGACGCATCGTCCAGTAGGCGTTGTCGTAGTCGGCCCAGTAGCCCATCCGCTCGCTCATGCCCTCGAACGCGTCGACGTGGCGCTGCACGTTCTCGCGGCACTTGGCGTTGAATTCGGCAATGCCGTACGCCTCGATATCGGGCTTGCCGGTGAAGCCGAGTTCCTTTTCGACGGCGAGTTCGACCGGCAGACCGTGGCAGTCCCAGCCGGCCCTGCGCGGCACGTGATATCCCTGCATCGTCTTGAAGCGCGGAAAGATGTCCTTGAACACGCGGGCCTCGACGTGGTGCGTGCCGGGCATGCCATTCGCCGTCGGCGGCCCCTCGTAGAAGGTCCAGGTGGGGCCGTGGGCGGTCTGCTCGAGACTGCGCTCGAAGATCTTGGCGTCACGCCACTGCTTGATGACCTCGTGATCGAGGGCGGCGAGATCGACATGCGGGGGCAGCGGTTCGTAGTGGCTCACGTCCGAGCCTCGCTTCGCTCGTTCGGCCGGCACAGCCCGATCACATTGGTTCGCTCGCAAGCTTCGCTCACGTGACCTTTCCCTTCGAGTCGTGCTGCGGACTCGAGGGACGACACAGTTCGTGCCGCGGTACCACCCTCGTTGGCCTAGCGTCGGTGCGCTCGACCCGCTTCGTTCTGTGCTCCGGTTCTACTGAGCCCACTGCTCGCCGTTCTTCCGGTGCTCGGAGGTGATTTCGCGAAGCGGCCCACGCCGACCGGGCTCACACCGTCCCCGGTTCGCTCGCTGGCTGGTGTCCGCGGCTACTCGTCCTCGTCGTTGCGTACTCAAGTCTAGCCGAGCACCATGGATGCCCGTGGGCATCGGTGGGGTCGGGTTGCGGATTTCAGTACGGGTACGCACCGGAGTGTCGCGCCCGTCGGTCGGCGGCCGGTACGGCACCGACGCCGTGCTGATCGCGGTCGCCGCCCGGCCGGTTGACGGGGCGGCGAACCGCGCGGTCGAGACGGCCCTCGCTGGGGCGTTCGGAGTGGCACCGCGAGACGTCGCCATTGTCGCGGGTGCGGCGAGCCGGACCAAGACGGTGCTCATCGCCGGCGAGCCCGAGGCGCTGCGGGTGAGACTGGCTGAACTACTCGACGAATGATCCCGGCGCGGGTGCTAGGTGGAATGCCTCTTTGGCCCATATAGTTGGGCGCCTTTGGGCGGTGGGCAGCTGTTGCCTGTCCGTCGGGTTGAGCAGGAGGACGGATGGCTGTCGGGGATCGATTGGGACGGGTGCTGCGCCGAGTGAGTGGCGGCGCGACAGCAGCGTTGCGCAGCAGCGAGGCGCCTGCCGAGCGGGCGGCTGCGTCGAAGGCGGCGCCGGCGAAGGCGTCCGCGAAGAAGGCTGCGGCTGCGTCGAAGGCGGCGCCAGCGAAGGCGTCCGCGAAGAAGGCTGCGCCTGCGAAGAAGGCCGCGCCCGCGAAAAAGGCAGCGCCCGCGAAGAAGAAGACCGCGCCTGCGCAGAAGGAGGCTGCGAAGAAGACCGCGCCCGCCAAGAAGACCGCGCCTGCGAAGACCGCGCCTGCGAAGAAGGAGGCTGCGAAGAAGACCGCGCCCGCCAAGAAGACCGCGCCTGCGAAGACCGCGCCTGCGAAGAAGAAGGCCGCGCCCGCAAGGAAGGAGGCGGCGAAGAAGGCTGCGCCCGCGAAGAAGGCCGCGCCCGCGAAGAAGGCCGCGCCCGCGAAGCAGGCTGCCTCGAAGAACCCCGCCCCTGCCGAGAAAGCGATACCTATGAAGAAGATGGCCCCCGTCAAGAGCGCAACACCTGCGAGGAAATCCGCAACGGCAGCTCTGGCGGCGTCGCCCATGGATTCCACGATGATTGCCATTCCGAAGGGATCCGAGTGGACGAAGGCCGAGTTGGCGGCTGTACGCGGGGACCTCGTCGCGGAACTGTCGGAGATGCAGGCCGCTTATGACGACTCGATCCGCGACCTCAACGACCTGCAGCAGGCGCGGACCGACGGTGCCGGCGATGATCAGGCCGATGCGGGTAGCAAGACGTTCGAGCGGGAGCAGGAGCAGTCAATCGCTGCGAATCGTCTGGACCTGATGACCCAGATCCAGCACGCCGTCGAACGTATTGACAAGGGCACCTACGGATTCTGCGAGAGCTGCGGCAAGCCGATCCCGAAGGCCCGGCTGCAGGCTTTCCCCGCCGCGACTCTCGACGTTGCCTGCAAGCAGCGCGAGGAGCGCCGCTGACCGAAGTTCAGCAGGCCGATGCGTCGGTTTGCATCTGCAACGGCCGCTATCGGCGGCTCGCCCGGCCCGATAGCGACACCTGTGGGTGCAGACGCCGGGCGATCTTCCTCGCGCCACCGGATGCATGAGGATCGCAGGGGTCGGCAGGGCCACTTTCGTCTGCTGTAGGCAGTTGTGCTCACGTAGGTTGAGGTGCTTCGGCGGTGTTACGGTCGCCGGCATGTCCCCCGCATGCTCGTCAGGCCACCTCCCTGCCCGTTCGGGCAGGACATCGCGAGCCGGCTCGGCGACGCATCGGGGCATGCGAGCCCTGGCAGTGGCGATCGCATTCTCGCTGTCCGTTCCCGCCGCGGCTGCGAGCGCCGTGGCGCCGCGACGCGCCGTGGCGCCGCGACGCGCCGCGGCAACGCCTGCGCCTCTCGCCGGCCGTGCGACGGCGCCCGCGTGGGCCGGCTTCGCTGGAAACGCTCAGCACAGCGCGCTCGCGCCGGCATCGCCTCAGCCGCTGAAACGGATCCGGTGGCGCGCGAAGGTCGACCTCGCCCCGAACCTGGTCGGCAATCAATTGTTGATCCACTACGGCTCGCCGATGATCACTGCCCATAACACGGTTGTGGTGCCGACCCGGGTCAGTGACGCCGTCGGCTTCCGCGTGGTGGCTTACGCCGGCAAGTCCGGCGCGCAACGTTGGTCGATCGCGACCGACTACACCGCCCCCACCTCCAGCGCGTTCGACTGGACGCCGCCGCTGCCCGCGACGCTGACCGCAGGCAACAGCCTCGCCGTGGCCGCTGCCGGCGGCACGGTGCTGATGCGAACCAATGCTGATGACCCCACCAGCCCGCTCGTCCGCCGCGCGTTCTACGGCCTCGACGGGTGGCGGGCGAACAAGGCCCAGTACAACAGTGCTGTGCAGATCAGCACGCCTCTGACCGCAGGCGCCGACGGCTCGGTCTACTTCGGCTTCGCGGTTGCCGGCACGACACCGGCGAATCTCACCGGCGGCATCGCTCGCATCGACGCGGCCGGTCACGGCAGCTGGGTCAGCGCGCTCGATGCTGCAGCCGTCGACCCATCCGGCGGCGACTACGCCGTCGTGCTCAACAGTGCTCCGGCGTTGTCCCCCGACGGCAAGACGGTCTACACCGCGGTAGTGGGCCCGACGTCGGGCACCCTGGTCGGCGTGGACGCTGCCACCTTGCGGCCGCGCTACCACGCCGCCCTGACCGATCCCGGCAGCGGCCAACCGGCCCTCATCTTCAACAGTTCCTCCGCGTCTCCCACCATCGGACCCGACGGCGACGTCTTCTACGGCGTGCTGGAGAACCCGTTCCCGTACCACAACGACCGCGGTTGGCTGCTGCACTTCGACGCGACGCTGACCCAGGCGAAGATTGCGGGCTCCTTTGGCTGGGACAACACCGTGTCGGTGCTGCCTGCCAAGGCACTGCCCAGCTACCACGGAAGCTCGTCGTACTTGCTGGTCTCGAAGTACAACAACTACTTCGGCATCGGTTCCGGTGACGGCCACAACGAAGTTGCGATCCTCGATCCAGGCGTCAGCCAGCCGGATCCGTACGTCGGCTTCGGCGCTGCACGGACGATGGCACCCGTCGCGACCATCCTCGCGCCCACCCAGTTCCCGGGCGCCCCCGACGGCGCGCAGTACGAGTGGTGCATCAACTCCGCGGTCGTCGACCCGGCCTCCGGATCTGTGATCGCGAACAGCGAGGACGGCAACGTCTACCGCTGGGATCTCAAACGCCACAAGATCGCCGAGCGGGTTCGGCTCAACCCGCCGCGCTCCGAGGCGTACACCCCGACCATCATCGGCCCGGACGGCACCACGTACGCGATCAACGACGCGACCCTCTACGCCATCGGACGCTAGCCCTCGTCGTCGCCTCACCGCGAGCGGAAAGGGTGTGCCCTGCGCGCCAGCACTACCCCGCACCGGGAGAATGGCAACGGTGACACCGACCGAGCAGCGGAGCAGGCCCCGCCGCGTTGCCATGTTCGCCGTCGTGGCGAGTACCGCACTAGTGCTGGACGTCGTGTCGAAGGTTGTCGTGGTTGCCGAACTCGGCGACACCGAGCCCACCCGGCTGCTCGGCGGCGCGCTCTACCTCGACGAGGCCCGCAACTCCGGTGCGGCGTTCTCGCTGGGCACCGGGTTCACCGTGCTGCTCACCCTCGTCGCGCTCGCGGTGGTGCTGGTCATCCTGCGCACGGCGCGCCGGATGCGTTCGGTGGGCTGGGCGCTCGCGCTCGGGTTGGTGCTCGGCGGCGCGCTGGGTAACCTCGTCGACCGCCTCTTCCGAGCGCCCGGCGTCGGACGCGGGCATGTCGTCGACTGGATCAGCGTCTTCGGTCCCGAGGGCGAGCACTGGCCGATCTTCAACGTCGCAGACTCAGCGATCGTGTGCGGGGCGATCCTTGCCGCCCTGCTCAGCGTGCGTGGCATCGAGCTGGACGGCACCCGGCGCGCCCATGGCTGAGACCAGGTTGCTGCCCGTTCCCGACGGCCTGGACGGGCTGCGCCTGGATGTCGCAGTCTCCCGGATGCTCGGCTTCTCGCGCACTGCTGCAGCGGATCTGATCGATGCCGGACAGGTCACCGTCGACGGCGGCAGCCCGCCGCGCAGCGCCAGGGTGCACGGCGGTGCGTTGCTCGGCGTGACCCTGCCCGAGCCGGTGGTGGCGACCCCGGCCCCGCCGCAGGCCGTCGACGGGCTGGTCGTGCTGTACGACGACGACGACCTCGTCGTGGTGGACAAGCCGGTCGGCGTCGCCGCGCACCCGAGCCCGGGCTGGACCGGGCCGACCGTGGTGCAGGGCCTCGCGTCGATGGGTTACCTGCTTGCGAGCTCGGGGGTGGCCGAGCGGCAGGGAATCGTCCACCGTCTCGACGCGGGCACGACCGGGCTGATGGTGGTAGCGAAGAGTGAGCACGCGTACTCGATGCTCAAGCGTGCGTTCAAGGCGCGCACGGTCGACAAGCGCTACGCCGCGCTCGTCCAGGGGCACCCGGACCCGACCCGCGGGACGATCGATGCACCCATCGACCGGCACCCGTCCGCCGAATACCGTTTCGCCGTCGTCGCGGGCGGACGCCCGAGCATCACCCACTACGAGACCGTCGAGGCGTTCCGCGCCGCGACGCTGCTTGACGTGCATCTCGACACCGGGCGCACCCACCAGATCCGGGTACACATGGCCGCGATCCGCCACCCCTGTGTCGGTGATCTGACCTACGGAGGCGACCCGGTGCTGTCGCGCCGGCTGGGTCTTCGCCGCCAATGGTTGCACGCGCGCGCGCTCGGATTCGAGCACCCGGCCACTGGCGCGTGGCTGCGCGTCGAGTCGCCGTTCCCGCCCGACCTGCAGCATGCGCTGGACCTGCTTCGCGACGAGGCGTAGCAAGCGGGTATGACGGTGGACATGACCATTTCAGGGCAAGCTGCGCTGCTCGTCGCTTCCAATCGCGGGCCGCTGTCGATCGTGGCGATCGAGGACCGCGACGACGAGATCCGCCGCGGCGGCGGCGGGCTGGTGAGCGGCATGCAGGCGGCCCTGTCCAAGGCGTCGCACGCGGTGTGGGTGTGTGCGGCGATGAACGACCGTGAGCGGGCAATGGCTCGCCAGGCGCAGAACGGCCGGTTGTCCGAGCTTGCCCAGGTCGCCGACGCCCTGCATGGCGACTTCGACGTGCGGATGCTGCCGATCGACGCGCAGACCTTCCGCTCGGCATACAACGGGGTCGCGAACTCGACGCTGTGGTTCGTCCTGCATCAGTTGTACGAGTTGCCCAAGCAACCCAGCTTCGATGCCTCCTGGCGGCGGCAGTGGGCGGCCTACATCCGCTACAACAAGTCCTTCGCGCAGGCGCTCGCCGACGAGGCAGCCGAAGGCGCGACGGTGATGGTGCAGGACTACCACCTGTTCCTGGTGCCGCGGATGCTGCGCGATCTGCGTCCGGACGTGCGCATCGGCATCTTCACGCACACGCCGTGGGTGTCGCCGGACTACTTCTCGATGCTGCCGCACGAGGTTGCGCGCGCACTGGTCGACGGCATGCTCGGCGCGGACCTGGTGGGCTTCCACACCGAGCGGTGGGCGCAACTGTTCCGCGACACCGCCCAGGCAATTCTGGGGGTGCAACCGTCCGGGGTCGCCGTCTTCCCGCTCGGCACCGACGAGGCGGAGATGCGCAAGCTCGGCGCGCGTCGCGACGTCGACAGCGCACTGCGAGCTTTCCAGGCCGAGGTCGGCGACCGGCTGGTGATCGGCCGGGTCGACCGCACGGAGCTGTCCAAGAACGTCTGGCGCGGGATGCTCGCCTACCGCGAGCTGTTGCGCACCCGTCCCGACTGGAGGGGACGGGTGGTGCACGCGGTGTACAACAATCCGTCCCGCGAGGATCTGCCTGCCTACCGCGAGTACACCGCGTCCATCGAACGGCTCGCCTCGGAGATCGACGACGAGTTCGGCACCGACGACTGGACGCCGCTGTTTCTCGAGATCACCGACGACTACCCGCTGGCGCTGGCCGTCCTGCGCCGGACGAACGTGATCTTCGTCAATTCGGTGCGCGACGGCATGAACCTGGTCGTGCTGGAAGGCCTGGTGCTCAGTGAACACAAGCCGGCCGTCGTGCTCTCGCGCGACATCGGCGCCGCCGAGGTGCTCGGCGATGACGCGCTGATCGTGAACCCGTTCGACATCACCGCGACCGCCGAGGCGCTGCACCAGGCACTCGCCATGGCCGAGGACGAGCGCTCGCAACGCGCGGCGCGGATGTTGCGCGCAGCCGTCCGGCTACCCCCGACGGACTGGTTCCAAGCGCAGCTGAACGCGCTGAACTGACGCGGTCGCTCAGCCCGCAGCCGAGATGGCACGCAACAGCGCGACTGCGTCGTCGGCGCTGTCCAGAGCGGCATCGGCGGCGGCGGCTGCCTCGGCCACTCCGGACGCCCGGACGGCCACACCGTAGGCAACCAGCCCGTCGGCGCGCAGCATGCGCGCCAGCTCGAGCGCAGGGATGTCGCCGAGGTCGTCGCCGACGAAAAGCACACCGCGCGATGGGCCGCCGTCGACAAGGCGGCGCAACGCACCCGCCTTGTCGAACCCGGGCAGGCGCAGCTCGATGACCCCGCTGCCCGGATGCACCTCGAGACCGAGCTCGGCGCCGAGCGCCGCGACGGGGGCGCGCAGCGGATCGAGGGCAGCCGCGGGATCATCGGCGCGGCGTCCGTGCACGACCAGGGAGAGGCGTTTGTCCTCGATCCACACGTCCGGATGAGCCCCGACGTCACGTAGCAGCGCGGGTAGCCGCTCGCGCAAGCTCGTCATCGCCTCGGGTGTGTCGGGCGTGTCGAGTGTGCCGTCGTGCCAGGTTTCCGCACCGTAGAGGCCCGCCACGGTGATGCCGGGCACCTGTTCGAACTCGCCGAGCCGCAGTACCGTGCGGGCGTCGCGGCCCGTGATCACCGCAACCCGGGCGCCCGCAGCGGCCAGCGCGGTCAGCGCCTCGACCGCGCCATCGACCGGGCGGGAATCGTCCGGATTGGTGACGAGCGGGGCGAGGGTGCCGTCGAAGTCGACGGCGACCAGCAGGTTCGGCAATGTTGCGCGCAGCTCGCGGACGATGGTGTCGAGATCCATCCGTCCATCCTGCGCGCGACACTCGGACGGCGCTCGAAGGGGTCTGCCGATATCCTGAGGCCATGCTGCCCCGCCGTCTCGGTGCCGTGCTCGTCATCGGTGCGTTCCTGCTCGCCGGATGTGCGTCGGGGACAGGGGCGAACTCTGTCGAGCGCGGGGTGACGCGGGCCGCTGTTTCGACTGGGTCGACTGGGCCGATGTCGGCACAGCCGAAGCCCGCGCAGCAGGTGCACGCGGCCGCTGCGAAGCTGGCCCCGAGGGTGGCTCCGAAGCCGGTGAACCACTGCACGCACAACCGCGCCAGCCAACTGGTGCTGGTGTCGATCCGCGCCCAGCATGCCTGGATGTGCGCGAAGCGGCGCACCGTCTACAGCACCGGCGTCACGTCCGGGATGGCCGGCCCGAGCACGTCCACACCGACCGGGCATTACACGATCCAGGGACGCAACCGGAACACGGTGCTGACCCTCAACACCGGGGCGCGGTACGCCGTGAAGTACTGGATCCCGTTCGACGCCCCGCTGTTCGGCTTCCACGACTCGTCCTGGCAGCACTTCCCGTACGGCAGCGAGAAGTACCGCACCCGAGGCTCGCACGGCTGCATTCACATGCCGCTCAAGGCGATGGCGTTCCTCTACCGCTGGGCCGACGTCGGCGCCCGGGTGAACATCGCCTGATCGGGGGAAACACGGCCGTACCCTCCAGTTGAGGTCGAGCGAATCGCGGCACGGGGTTGGCCGACGTCGTCGGTGGCCAGTGAGAGGATCGGGAAACCACCGCAACGAGGATTAGGGGCCACCGCCACCGTGGGAAATGGGGACACCGACTCGTTCGTGCATCTGCACGTGCACACCGAGTACTCCATGCTCGACGGTGCGGCCCGGCTCGGCGAGCTGTTCGCCGAGACCTCCCGGCTAGCGATGCCGGCACTGGCGATGACCGACCACGGCAACGTGTTCGGCGCCTACGATTTCTACCGCAAGGCCAGAGCTGTCGGCATCAAGCCGATCATCGGCATGGAGGCGTACCTCACCCCGAACACCTCCCGCTACGAACGCACCAGGGTGCGCTGGGCCGGCGGCGGCGAGGACGACGTCTCCGGCGGTGGCGCCTTCACTCATATGACCCTGCTCGCCGAGAGCACCGCCGGCATGCACAACTTGTTCCGGCTGGCGTCGCGCAGCAGTCTGGAAGGCTTCTTCTACCGACCGCGCGCCGACCGGGAGCTGCTCGCACAGTATGCCGAGGGGCTGATCGGCACGACCGGCTGCCCGTCCGGGGAGATCCAGACGTGGCTGCGCATCGGCGACTACGCGAAGGCACGCGCAAGCGCGGCCGAGTTCCGCGACATCTTCGGCGCAGGCAACTTCTTCCTCGAGCTCATGGACCACGGCCTCGACATCGAGACCAGGGTGCGCGACGGGCTGCTGCGCCTGGCCGCGGATCTCAGCCTGCCGATGATCGCGACCAACGACCTGCACTACACCTACGCCGAGCACGCCGACGCGCACGAGGTTTACGTCTGCGTCGGCACCGGCAAGACGATGGCCGACCCGAACCGGTTGAAGTTCGACGGAGGCGGCTACTACCTCAAAAGCCCCGCGGAGATGCGCTCGTTGTGGGCCGACAAGCACGACCTGCGCGCGGCGTGCGACAACACACTGCTGATCGCCGAGCGCTGCGATGTCTCCTTCACCGAGGGCAACGGCACCTACATGCCGGTGTTCCACGTCCCCGACGGCGAGAGCGAGCGCAGCTGGTTCGCCAAGGAGGTCGCCGCCGGGTTGCAGCGCCGCTTCCCGGCGGGCATCCCCGACGACGTGCAGAAGCAGGCCGACTACGAGGTCGGCGTCATCAACCAGATGAACTTTCCGGGCTACTTCCTGGTGGTCGCCGACTTCATCAACTGGGCCAAGGACCGCGGCATCCGGGTGGGTCCCGGACGCGGCTCGGGCCCCGGTTCCATCGTCGCGTACGCGATGCGCATCACCGACCTGAATCCGTTGCAGCACGGGCTGATCTTCGAGCGCTTCCTCAACCCGGACCGCGTGTCGATGCCCGACTTCGACATCGACTTCGACGAGCGCCGCCGCGGCGAGGTGATCCGCTACGTCAGCGACAAGTACGGCGACGACCGCGTCGCGCAGATCGTCACGTACGGCACGATCAAGGCCAAGCAGGCAGTGAAGGACTCCGCGCGCGTACTCGGTTATCCGTTCTCGATGGGCGATCGGATCACCAAGGTCATGCCCGCGTCGGTGATGGGCAAGGACGTCCCGCTCAACAAGATCTTTGACACCGCGTACGAGCGTTACAGCGAGGGTGGCGAGTTCCGTGCGCTGTATCAGGCCGACCCTGAGGTCGCCAAGGTCGTCGACACAGCGAAGGGCTTGGAAGGCCTCAAGCGGCAGTGGGGCGTGCACGCGGCCGGAGTGATCATGAGCTCGGACCCGCTCCTGGAGCTGATCCCGATCATGAAGCGGGAGCAGGACGGCGCGGTCATCACCCAGTTCGACTACCCGACCTGCGAGGCGCTCGGGCTGATCAAGATGGACTTCCTGGGCCTGCGCAATCTGACCGTGCTCGACGACGCGCTGAGCAACATCGAGGCCAATCGCAGCGAGACGATCGTTCTGGAGGAACTCAGCCTCGACGACCCGATCACCTTCGAACTTCTCGGCCGTGGCGACACCCTCGGCGTCTTCCAGCTCGACGGCGGCCCGATGCGCGCGTTGCTGCGCTCGATGCGTCCGGACACCTTCGCCGACATCTCCGCAGTCGGCGCGCTGTATCGGCCCGGCCCGATGGGCATGAACTCCCACAACGAGTACGCCGACCGAAAAAACGGCCGAAAGCCCGTCGAGCCGCTGCACCCGGAACTCGCAGAGGCCCTGGAGGAGGTACTCGGCGAGACCTACGGCCTCATCGTGTACCAGGAGCAGGTAATGGCGGTCGCGCAGAAGGTGGCCGGGTACTCCCTCGGCGCTGCGGACCTGCTGCGCCGCGCGATGGGCAAGAAGAAGAAGGCCGAACTCGACGCCCAGTACGCGCAGTTCGAGGCGGGCATGCAGCAGCGCGGCTACTCGGCGGGCGCGATCAAGAAGCTCTGGGACACGCTGCTGCCGTTCTCGGACTATGCGTTCAACAAGGCGCATTCGGCCGCCTACGGCGTCATTTCCTACTGGACGGCCTACTTGAAGGCCAATTACCCCGCGGAGTACATGGCAGCGCTACTGACCTCGGTGCGCGACGACAAGGACAAGTCCGCGATCTATCTCGCCGAGTGCCGGCGGATGGGCATCAAGGTGCTGCCGCCCTGCGTCAACTCCAGCGACGCCGACTTCACCCCGGCCGGAACCGATATCCGCTTCGGTCTCACCGCGGTGCGCAATGTCGGCGCGAACGTGGTCGCGTCCATCGTCGCGACACGCAGGGCGAAGGGCGACTTCGCCGACTTCGCCGACTTCCTGCGCAAGGTCGAGGCGGTGGTCTGCAACAAGCGGACGATCGAGGCCCTCATCAAGGGCGGCGCGTTCGACTCGCTGGGTCACCCGCGCCGGGGCCTGATCAACGTGTATGAACCGGCTGTCGACGCGGTGCTCGACACAAAGCGGGCCGAGGCGATCGGACAGTTCGACCTTTTCGGCGCCTTCGGTGACGAGCTGGCAGATCCCGTTGACGACGTGTTCGCCGTGCGCATCCCGGACGGCGAGTGGGACAAGAAGGTGCTGCTGCAGTTCGAGCGCGAGATGCTCGGGCTCTATGTGTCTGACCACCCGCTGTTCGGGCTCGAGCACGTCCTGGCCAAAGCTGGCGACGACTCGATCGTGAACGTGCTGGCCGACACCGCGGAGGAACCCAAGTCGATCACGCTCGCCGGCATCCTGTCGTCGGTGAACCGACGCGTCACCAAGGCCGGCGCACCGTGGGCGAATGTGGTGCTCGAAGATCTCGAGGCCTCGATCGAAGTGATGTTCTTCCCGCAGATCTATACCCAGGTGGCGCTCACCATCGCCGAGGACGCGATCGTCGCGATCAAGGGACGCACCGATGCCCGCGACGACACCGTGAAGCTGATCGCGTCCGACATCACGGTGCTCGACACCACCGAGACCCCGCGCGTCCCCGTCGTGTTGCGCGTAGCCTCGGCGAAGTGCACGCAGCCGGTGGTCGACCGGCTCAAACACGTGCTTACCGACCATCCCGGCATGACCGACGTGCATCTGCGACTGGTGAACGGCTCGCGCGAGCACGTGTTGCGCTTGGGCGACGGGTACCGCGTCACGCCGTCCGCCGCCCTGATGGGCGATCTCAAGGCGTTGCTGGGCCCTGCGGCGCTGACGGGCTGAGCGTGGCGGCGTGCGCGTGGTTGTCCATTCTGCAGCGCGAGAGCGCTGCACAGTGGACAACGATCATCGCCTCGGCGTGCGCTATCCGACAGCGGGTCGCCGAGCGTCGTCGAGGCGGCCGTGCAGGAACGCGCGCTCGGCTGGGTTGCTCGCCAACTCCAGCGCGCGCTCGTAGGCCGCAAGGGCAGCGTCCGCCCGTCCGGCTCGTCGGAGCAGATCGGCCTGCGCGGCCTGGTAGGCGTGGTAACCGCCAAGCTCGAGCGTGTCGAGGATCGCGAGCGCCGCATCTGGCCCGTCCACCTCGGCAATCGCGATGGCCCGGTTGAGTGCGACGACCGGACTCGGATCGATGGCGTACAGCTGGTCGTAGAGCGCGACGATCTGGCGCCAGTCCGTCCCCTCGACGCTCCCGGCGTCGGTATGGACGGCGTTGACCGCCGCGAGGATCTGGTAGCGGCCGGGCCGGCCACGGCGCAGGCACGCGCGGACGATGTCGTGCCCCTCCTCGATCAGCGCACCGTCCCAACCGGAGCGGTCCTGGTCCCCGAGCGCGACGAGGACACCGTCCGCGACCCGACTGGCCCGGCGCGCGTCGGTGAGCAGCATCAGCGCGAGCAGCCCGAGCACCTCCGGCTCGTCCGGCATCAGGGTGGCGAGGATTCTCGTCAACCGGATCGCCTCCGCGCACAGGTCGGTGCGTATCGGCAGCGACGAGGGGAGGTAGCCCTCGTTGAACACTAGGAACAACGTGGCAAGGACCCCACGTAAGCGGCTAGGCAGTTCGTCGTCGGACGGCACGCGGTAAGGGATTCGGGCCGCCTTGATCTTCTGCTTGGCCCGGGTGATCCGCTTGGCCATTGCCGACTCGTCCACGAGGAAGGCGCTGGCGATCTCGGCGACCGTCAGGCCGCCGAGCAGTCGAAGGGTGAGTCCGACTTGGGCACCGGTCGCCAGGGCCGGGTGACAGCAGGTGAACATGAGCCGCAGCCGGTCGTCGGCCACCGATGAGACCGGTTCGGCATCGCTGGTATCGCTGATCATGGCGGCCTGCGCATGTCTGGAGTCGCGGGTCGACTCGCGGCGGATCCGGTCGATCGCACGATTGGCCGCTGTCGTGGTCAGCCACGCCCCGGGGTTAGGCGGCGGGCCGGATTCGGGCCAGCGTTGCAGCGCGATGAGATACGCCTCCTGAGCCGCCTCTTCGGCGATGTCGATGTCACCGAATCGGCGGGCCAAGGTCGCGACGATGCGACCGTGCTCCGCGCGGAAGACGCGGTCGAAGTCGTCTGGACCGAACACCGATCTGCTCAGGCGTCCGGTTCGCTCTGGAACGGGCGCACCTCGACGGCGCCGGCGCAGGCTGCCGAACCCTTGCCGGCCAACTCGAGCGCCGCGTCGAGGTCGGGCACGTCAATGATCCAGAAGCCACCGAGGTGCTCCTTGGACTCGAGGTACGGGCCGTCGGTGATCACTGGGTCGCCGGCGCCGGTGCCGTCGACGACGGTCGCAGTGGACGCCGGGTGAAGTCCGCCGGCGAAGACCCAGCAGCCGGCGGCCTGAAGCTCGGCATTGAATTTGTCGACAGCCGCAAAGATGTCTTCGATGTTGTCCGGCGCGGGGTCGGTGTCGCTGCCGTGGACGGAAAGCAGGTACTGCGTCATGGGGTGCTCCAAAGGTTGGTGTGGGTGGGAACGATCAGGCTTCGCGCATGACTTCCTTGCCGTCGACGACCTCGACATCGCCGACAGCGATCGCACCGGCCGGCCGTAGCGTCAGCGCGACGGCACCGGCGGACGTGATTGTCGAGTTGAGCAGGGTAAGCGACCCGGGGACGCTACCGTCGGGGAAGAGCCGCTTACCCTGGCCGAGCACAACCGGGAAGATGATCAACCGGTACTCGTCGATCAGCCCGGCGTCGTGCAGCGTGTGGGCGAGGCCGCAGCTACCGTGCACCTGGAGTTCGCGGCCGGGCTTCGCCTTGAGCTGGCCGACTGCGGCAACGACGTCGTCCGCGATGACCGACGTGTGCTGCCATGCGGGATCACGCAGTGTGGTGGAGGCGACGTGCTTGGGCCGGGTGTTCAGTGCTGTGGCGACGACGTCCGCCGGGTCGGTGACCTTGGACCAGAAGGCGTACATCATGTCGTAGGTCGTCCGGCCCAAAAGGACCTCGTCCGTCTCGGCGAACCAGGCGCTCACGACGGCGCCGAACTGCTCGTCGGCAAAGGGGACCAGCCAACCTCCCCGCTCGAACCCGCCCGAACGGTCCTCGTCCGGTCCGCCCGGCGCCTGCATGACGCCGTCGAGGCTCAAAAACGTGTTCAGGGTGAGCTTCATCGTGTCTCCTTTCGCTGGTGGTGGAGCGCGCTTTCGGCTGCCCCGTACCGACCCCACGAACGGGCCGTCTCCGATAGGACACTCTGGCCGAAAAAAAGTTCGGTGGATACCTTCGGATGGCACCCTGGCGCAGGTGGCTACCTACCGGACCGAGCTCAATGGTGTTCACCCGTCGATGCTGCGAGGCTTCTTCGTCGGTTGGCCGGAACAGCCGACGCCCGAGACACATCACGCCGCACTGCTGGGAAGCTACCGGGTCGTTCTGGCCTGGCAGGACGATGAAGTGATCGGCTTCGTGAACGCCATCAGCGACGGCGTCGCCGCCGCGTTCATTCCCTGGTTGGAGGTCCGGCCTGAGCATCAGCGGCAGGGCGTCGGGCGGGAGCTCGTCAAACGGCTCTTGGACGAGCTCGCACCCCTGTACTCGGTCGATCTGACGTGCGATCCGAACCTGGGTCCGTTCTACCGGGCGCTGGGCTTTCGCGACCTCCTCGGTATGGCGCTGCGTCGTCCGGTGGCATTCATACCCGGCAACCCGAAGGTGATGCCTTAGCATCAGATGCATGCGCACCACGATCCGCCTCGACGATGACGTCCTGTTGGCCGTGCAGGAACGTGCCCGACGCGAGAAGCGCACCGCCGGCCAGGTGCTCTCGGACCTCGCCCGGCAAGCCCTGACCGGCGATAGCGGGCAACCCCAGCCCAGGACGGGCGGCACGCACCACGGCTTTGCACCCCTGCCGCGGCGGGGCGCGGCGATCTCCAACGCGTTGATCGACCGGCTGCGGGAGGACGAGCCCGGGTGACGCGAGCGCTGTTGGACATCAACGTTCTGCTCGCGCTCTTGGACAGTGACCATGTCGATCATGCGCGTGCCCACGACTGGCTCGATGACAGCATCCAGGACGGCTGGGCGTCCTGCGCGATCACCGAGAACGGGTTCGTGCGCATCATCAGCCAGCCCCGCTATCCAAGTCCCATCTCGCCGGCCGAAGCAATCGGCCTGCTGAGTCAGGCGTGCGACGGCGGTCCGCATGAGTTCTGGCCCTGCGACATCAGCCTGCTCGACGTCAGAATCGTGGATCGCTCCCGCTTGCACGGCCCGCGCCAGGTCACCGACGCCTACCTTCTTGCCCTGGCCACTGCGCGCGGTGGACGTTTCGTCACTTTCGACCGGACGATGTCGGTGTCCGCGGTGCGACATGCCAGCGAAGATCGCCTGGTGGTGCTGTAGCGGCGCGGCGACTTCGGCGTTGTACGTTCGAGAAGATGAAACCCGGACTGCCCGCCATCCCGGAACCGGACGACGCGCCCGGCGACGGCCCGCAATATGTCGAGGTAGGCGAGTTCCGCCAGGGCTCGCAGTTGAGCCAGTGGGCGCTGTCGCGCTACCTCGTCGGACGCGCCGTCGTCGAGTCACTCGGCCGGGCGTTATTGATGATCGTTCTACTGCTACTCGCGCTGGCTGCGCTTGCCTGGTTCGGCGCCGGCGCCAAAGGCGTCGCAGTGCTGCTGATCATCATCGCAGTCGGTGTCCTGCTGATGCGCTGGGTGCTGCTCGCCATCGTGGGCAGGCTGACCGGCTTCGCAGGCTCCGGGCCGTTCGAGCAACGGATGAAGTCACTCGTCGACGACACGAGCGCGGACGTGCTGCGCGAGCTGCGCCGGATCGGCCTGCCCGGTCGGGTCTGGACGCTGCCGCTGCTTGCGGCACGCCTGATCACCCGACGCCGGCGCGCCCAGACGGTTGCTGTCCTCAGGCAGTTCGAGCTCGAGCGGGCAGTGCCCAAACGGCGCCTGGACGAGTTGCACCTTGTGCTGCGCGGCGCGCTGGGCGACCAGAGCGGCGGCGTTGGACCGCCGCCGGCCTGAGCGGCTGGCACACTCGGCAGGGTGAGCGAGCCGCTGGCAGAGCCGAACCGCGCGGCAGATCCATCCCGCACGGCACAGCCGTCCCGCGTCGCCAAGCCGGACCGCGCGGCACAGCTGCGTCCGATCGCCGTGCTGATCATCGCCCTCGCTGTGGTGGGGGTAGTGCTGGGCGTCGTATGGGCGTGGTGGAGCCCGCCGGTGCCTGCCGGGATCAATCTGGCGGCCGGCCTGGAACGTCAGGAGAACCCGGACTTCCTCGCGGCCGACGCCAGATTCGCCGTGCTCACTCTCGGGGTCGGCGCCGTCGCCGGCTGCGGTGCCTGGTTCCTGCGCCCGGCCCGGGGGCCGTGGATGATGCTCGCTCTGGCCGTCGGCGGAATCGTCGGCGCCGTGCTCACCGGCGTCGTCGGCAATCTGATCGGCGGCGGCACCGACGACGCGCCGGTGAATCAAGTGATGGCGCATCTCGAGCTGCGGGTGCAGATGACCGGCAGCTACTACCTCGAGGCGGCACTCGCGGTGCTCGTCTACAGCCTGCTGGTCGCCTTCGCGGCTGCCGATGATCTGGGCTGGCCCGATCCGGCCCGGGATGCCGCCCAGCAGCAGCGTCGACAACTCGCTGCGTCAGCTGCCCCGCAAGGCGGCGTAGAGCACGCTCGGGGCGACGGCGATGGTCCGGGTTTGGCGCACCAGCACGACCTCCCGGCGCAGGAGCCGCACTAGCTGGTGCAGCCGCTCGGCCGCGGTCTCCTGCTCCAGCAGCAGCTGCCGATCGCCCGGATCGAGGGGCGCCTCAAGCGCGATGCGATAGGACAGCAGCGCCGGGTCGTCCGGGTAAAGCTCGGTTTCCGGGTCGGTGCCGGTGAGGCGCGCCAGCAACCGGGTGTACTCGATCGCGAGCGCGCGGGCGGAGTCGGGCAACGTGTCCGGCATGACGCCGGCGGGCTCGTCGAGATACTCGACGTTTGCCTGCAGGTAGAGCTTGCCGGTGTCGACAAACTCGGTGATGCGGAAGCGCCGGCTGCCCACCGCGACGAGCGCACCGAAGCCGTCCGGATTGAGCTGGGCTTCCATGATCTCGGCGACGGTGCCAACCTGCGCGAACTCCTGGTCACCGACGCTCAGCGCCGAAGCGACCTCGAGACCGGCCGTAAGCGCAACTACCCCGAACCGGCGCTCGCCGTCGGCGCCGACGACGTCGCGCATCAGCTGGCGGTAGCGCTCCTCGAAGACGCGCAGCGGCAGCGGCGAACCCGGCAGCAGCACGTGGCCGAGCGGGAACAGCGGCAGCGGTGCGGCCATGAAGCTACGGTAGCCCCGCCCGTAAACTCGACGGCGTGATGCGCCGTCTTGATGTGAGCGTCGCCGGAGCGGCGGAGCTGCGCCGGGCGCTGCCGCGCGCCGAGATGGACGTCGCCGCCGCCTTGGCGGCAGTGACCCCGCTCGTCGAGGACGTCGCTCACCGCGGCTACCCGGCCGTTCGCGAAGCGACACTGCGCTTCGACGGTGTCGACGTCGCCGAGCCGAGGGTGGCGGCCGCCGCGATGAGCGACGCGCTTGACGCCCTTGACCCGGCCGTGCACGACGCGCTCACCGAGTCGATCCGTCGGGCCCGTATCGTGCACGAGGCGCAGCGCCGCGAGAGCACCGAGGTCGAGGTAGTGCCCGGCGGCACCGTGACCGAACGCTGGATCGCTGTCGCTCGGGTGGGCCTCTACGTTCCCGGCGGCCTCGCGGTCTACCCGTCCAGTGTGGTGATGAACGTCGTGCCCGCGCAGGTCGCAGGCGTCGGCTCCATTGCCGTGTTCACTCCTGCCCAGAGAGACTTCGGCGGCGGCCCGCATCCGACGATTCTGGCCGCGTGCGCACTGCTCGGTGTCGAGGAGGTGTACGCGGTGGGTGGTGCGCAGGCGATTGCGCTCGCGGCGTACGGCGACGCCGAGCGCGGTATCGAACCGGTCGACATGATCACCGGACCGGGCAACATCTACGTCGCGGCTGCCAAGCGGCTCGTGCGCGGGGTGGTGGGCATCGACTCGGAGGCGGGGCCGACGGAGATCGCGATCCTCGCCGACGCCACCGCCGACCCGGTGCACGTCGCGGCCGACCTGATCAGCCAGGCCGAGCACGACACGCTGGCCGCCTCCGTGCTGGTGACCGATTCGATCGAGCTGGCCGACGCCGTCGACGCCGAGCTCAAGCGCCAGGTCGAGCTCACCAAGCACGTCGAGCGCATCCGCGCCGCGTTGACCGGTCGACAGTCGGCCACCGTGCTTGTCGGCGATCTCGAACAAGGCCTCGCCGTCGTGGACGCCTACGCGGCTGAGCACCTAGAGGTCATCACCCGCGACGCCCGGCACTGGGCCGAACGGGTCCGCAACGCCGGCGCAATCTTCGTCGGAGCGCACGCACCGGTGTCGCTGGGCGACTACTGCGCCGGCTCCAATCACGTGCTGCCGACCGGCTGCACGGCCCGGCACTCGTCGGGCCTCTCGGTGCAGACCTTCCTCAAGGGCGTGCACCTGATCGAGTACAGCGCGCAGGCGCTCGCCGACGTGGCACCGCACGTGCTGGCCCTTTCTGCCGCCGAGGATCTGCCGGCGCACGGGGCAGCCGTCGCCGTGCGGCTTGCCCGATGACGCGCCTGGACGAGCTGCCGATCCGCGACGAGTTGCGTGACCAGTTGCCCTACGGCGCCCCGCAGTTCGACGTCGCGGTCACGCTGAACGTCAACGAGAACCCGTACCCGCCAGGCGCCGCAGTGATCGCCGACATCGCCGCGGCTGTTGCGGACGCTGCCCGCACCCTTAACCGCTACCCCGAACGCGACGCGCTAGGGCTGCGCGCGGACCTGGCCGACTACCTGAATCGCGACGGCGCTCAAGGCCTCACGTGCGCCAACGTGTGGGCGGCCAACGGCTCGAATGAGGTGATGCAGCAATTGATGCAGGCGTTCGGCGGTCCCGGCCGAACGGCACTGTCCTTCGCGCCGACCTACTCGATGTATCCGGAGTACGCCCGCAACACGCACACCGGGTGGGCGGTGGCGCAACGCGCCGACGACTTCACCATCGACCTGCCTGCAGCGCTCGCTGCCGTTCGCGAGCACGAGCCGTCGCTCGTGCTGCTCGCATCGCCCAACAACCCAACTGGTACCGCACTTGCACCGACGCACCTCGAGGCGCTGCTCGACGCGTCCACCGGCATGGTCGTCGTCGACGAGGCGTATGCCGAGTTCCGCCGCGCCGGCACGCCGAGCGCACTCGCGCTCCTGCCCACGCACCCGCGTTTGGTGGTGACCCGCACCATGTCGAAGGCATTCGCGCTGGCGGGCGCCCGGCTGGGTTATCTCGCGGCCGACCCGGCGGTTGTCGACGCGGTGCGCATCGTCCGGCTCCCGTATCACCTGTCCGCGGTGTCCCAGGCGGTTGCGCGGGTGGCTCTGTCGCACGCGAGCGAACTGCTGCACGCCGTCGACGAGCTTCGCGCCGAGCGTGACGGCACCGTCGCGTGGCTGCGCGGTGCCGGCTTCGTGGCGGCCGACAGCGACGCCAACTTCGTGCTGTTCGGCACCTTCGCCGACCGGCACGCCGTCTGGCGGGGCCTGCTCGACCGCGGTGTGCTGATCCGCGAAACTGGTCCGGACGGCTGGCTGCGCGTTTCCATCGGTACCCCCGAGGAGATGACAGCGTTCCGCACCGCTCTGCAACAGGCCCTGGAAGAGGTAGCAATGAGTCGTCATGGCTAGAACCGGCCGCATCGAGCGCGCCACCAAGGAGACGAAGGTCCTGGTCGAGATCGATCTCGACGGATCCGGGCGCACAGACGTGTCGACCGGCGTGGGCTTCTTCGACCACATGCTCGCCTCTTTCGGCAAGCACGGCCTGTTCGACCTCACCGTGCAGGTCGACGGTGACCTGCACATCGACGCGCACCACACCGTCGAGGACACCGCGATCGCGCTCGGCCAGGCGTTCGCGCAGGCTGCGGGTGACAAGTCGGGCACGCGCCGCTTCGGCGACGCGCTCATCCCCATGGACGAGTGCCTCGTGCAAGCAGCCGTCGACCTGTCGGGGCGCCCCTACCTCGTGCACACCGAGCCCGCGGGCGCTCCGCCCACGATCGGCGCCGACTACGCGACGACCCTCACCCGGCACGTGTTCGAGTCCTTCACCTATCACGCCGCCGTCGCGCTGCACGTCGTCGTGCACGCCGGACGCGACTGGCACCACGTGACCGAGGCCCAGTACAAGGCGGTTGCGCGGGCGCTGCGGGTCGCGGTCGAGATCGACCCGCGCGTGCAGGGCGTCCCGTCCACCAAGGGCGTCCTCTGAAGAAGGTTGTCGTCCTCGATTACGGATCGGGCAATCTGCGCTCCGCACAGCGGGCGCTGGAGCGGATCGGGGCCGACGTCATGGTGACGGCCGACCCGGCGGCGGCCCTCGAGTGCGACGGGCTTGTCGTGCCGGGGGTCGGTGCCTTCGCCGCGTGCATGTCCGGGCTCGACGGCGTCGACGGCGCCGGCGTTGTCGCCCGGCGGGTGCAGCTACACCGTCCGGTGCTCGGCATCTGTGTCGGTATGCAGGTGCTCTTCGACGCAGGCGTCGAGCACGGGGTCGAGGCCCCGGGGCTGGGCGTCCTGCGCGGGCGGGTCGAGCCGCTGCAGGCGCCGGTGCTGCCGCACATGGGGTGGAACACCGTCGCCGCCGCACCCGGCTCGATCCTGTTCGGCGGGCTCGATGCAGCGACCCGGTTCTACTTCGTCCACTCCTACGCCGTGCACTCCTACGCCGGCGGACGGGTAAGCATCACCGAGCATGGCGAGCCCTTCGTGTCCGCGGTCGAGGACGGCCCGGTGAGCGCCACCCAGTTCCATCCGGAGAAGTCCGGCGACGCCGGGGCGACGCTGCTCGGCAACTGGCTCGGCGCCCTGTGACCCGACGATGAGCAAGCAGCGTGCCCTCGCCCGGGCCGAGCGCGAGGCCGCTGCCAAGCGACGTGCCGACGCGGCGCGAGCCGGGCAGCGGAAGCGCTCGGCCGCGCAGCGCCGCCGCGAGCGCCGCACGCTGACGTGGCGCCGGCTGCGGCTCTGGCAGCACGGCCCGTCCTTCCAGCGGCGCAGGGAGACCCTCGGTGCGTTGTTCACGCTGGTGATGGCGACCCTGCTGCTGGTTTTCCTGTTCACCGGATCACTCACCTACATCGTCGTGACCGCGCTGGTGTTCGTCGTGGCAGGCCCGGTGCTGGTGCTGATCTTCTTCGACCGGAGGCGACGATGAGTTCCTCGACCGGAGGTCGACGATGACTTCCTCGACCGGAGGTCGACGATGACTTTTGTGCTGCTGCCCGCGGTGGACGTGGCCGGGGGAGCGGCGGTCCGCCTCGTCCAAGGGGCCGCCGGGTCGGAGACGTCCTACGGAGATCCGGTGGCCGCCGCGCTGAATTGGCAGCGCGACGGTGCCGACTGGATCCATCTCGTCGACCTCGACGCTGCGTTCGGACGGGGCGAGAACAGAGCGCTGCTCGCCGACGTTGTGGCGCGGCTGGACATCGCCGTCGAGTTGTCCGGCGGAATCCGCGACGACGCGTCCCTCGACGCGGCCCTCGCGACAGGTTGCGCGCGGGTGAACCTGGGCACCGCCGCGCTCGAATCGCCGGAGTGGGTGCGCAGCGCGATCGCGCGCCACGGCGACCGGATCGCCGTCGGTCTGGACGTGCGCGGCACGACCCTGGCAGCACGCGGCTGGACAGAAGAGGGCGGTGACCTGTGGCAGACGCTGGCGCGCCTGGACGCCGACGGGTGCGCGCGCTATGTCGTCACCGACGTACACCGTGACGGCACGCTCACCGGCCCGAACCTGCAACTGCTGCGCGATGTGTGCGCTCGGACAACCGCCCCGGTCGTCGCGAGCGGCGGCGTCTCGTCCCTCGACGACCTGCGCGCGATCGCGCAGGTCGTCGGGGTGGAGGGCTCGATCGTCGGCAAGGCGCTCTACGCCGGCGCGTTCACGCTGCCCGAGGCATTGGCCGCCGTCAGCTAAGTAGATCCAGACGCCTACCGGCACCTCTGCAGCTTCACACGCCGACCGGTGTGGGCGTCAGCGTCGGCTGTTCACCGCGCGAGAGTCGCTGACCGCGCGCCTCGGTGCCGATCGCCGCCAGGACGGCCACCGCGATGAACACCGGGATCAGCGTCGCGGACAGCGCGAACGTGTAGCTGTGGCTTGCAGCCAATCGTTCCTCAATCGGCAGGTTGAATGCGGCCAGGCAGTTGCCCAGCTGATAGGTCACACCCGGGTAGAACCCGCGGATCTCGGCCGGTGACAACTCGGTGAGGTGCGCCGGAATGACGCCCCAGGCGCCCTGCACCACGAATTGCATCAGGAACGATCCCAAGCACACCAGGCCGAGCGTCGACGACGCCGCGAACAGCGGCAGGATCGGCAGGCCCAGCACCGCGCAGAACACCACGATCGCCCGTCGGCCGTACTTCTCTGACGCCGCGCCCATGATGATTCCGCCGAGCAGCGCTCCAACGTTGTAAAGGATCGCTATGTAGAGAGCGGTGTTCGGCGCGAAATGCAGGCCCTTCTTCAGGTAGGTCGGATAGATGTCCTGCGTCCCGTGGCTCATCCAGTTGAACGCCGTCATCAGCAGCACAAGGTAGATCAGCCGGCGCAGCACCGGGCGCGAGCCGAGCACCTCACGGATGGAGGTCTTGTGGCGAATCGTGTTCGCGCGGGTCTCCTGCCACGCTTCGGACTCAGTGACCTTGGCGCGGACGAACAGTGACAGCAGCGCCGGCAGGATGGACAGCGCGAACAACCCACGCCAACCCCATGTGGTCAGGTTCGTGATCAGCAGGTAGGCCACTGCGGCGAACAGGTAACCGATGGCGTAACCCTGCTGGACGATCCCGCTGACCAGCCCGCGGCGCTTGGGCGGCACCTTTTCCATCGACAGCGACGCGCCCAAGCCCCACTCGCCGCCCATCCCAACGCCGTACAGCAGTCGAAGGAACAGCAGGACCGAGTAGTTCGGCGCGAATGCGCAGAGGAACCCGACAACCGAATAGAAAACCACGTCGATGATCAGGATCTTCTTGCGGCCGACCCGGTCCGCCCAGACACCGAAGATCGCCGCGCCTACCGGGCGCATCACGAGCGTCACCGTGGTCAGGAACGCCATCCGCGTCAGCGAGACGTGAAAGTCCGCGGCCACGTCGGCGTAGACCAGCACGACGATGAAGTAGTCGAAGCTGTCCATCGCCCAACCCAGCGTGGCCGCGAAGACGGCGCGCATGTCGGCCGACGTCATCTTCTCCGGCGGGTGATCGACGGTGTCCTGAACAGACGTCATGACTGTGCCCCCAATGCCGATGCACGCTTTTGATCGGTCCTGGCCCCGTTTGGCACGCTACCGACCCGCGCCTGCAATGCCAACTGCCAAACTTGACCGATGAGCGTTGCCGTCCGTGTCATCCCATGCCTGGACGTCGACGCCGGACGGGTCGTCAAGGGCGTGAAGTTCACCGGACTGCGCGACGCAGGTGACCCGGTCGAACTGGCCCGCCGTTATGACGAGCAAGGCGCCGACGAGCTGACCTTTCTCGACATCACCGCGTCCTCGGGGGGACGCGAGACCACCTACGAGATGGTGCGACGGACGGCGGATCAGGTGTTCATCCCGTTGACGGTCGGCGGCGGGGTGCGCACCGTCGCCGACGTCGATGCGTTGTTACGGGCCGGTGCCGACAAGGTCGGCGTGAATACCGCCGCGATCGCCCGTCCCGAACTGGTCGCCGAGATCGCGCAGCGCTTTGGCCGGCAGGTGCTGGTGCTCTCCCTCGACGCCCGGCGCGTGCCCGCGGGGGGCGTGGCGACGCCGAGCGGTTTCGAGGTCACCACGCACGGCGGACGGCGCGGCACGGGCATCGATGCGATCGAATGGACGCGCCGGGCCGCGGACCTAGGGGCGGGGGAGATCCTGCTCAACTCGATGGACGCCGACGGGACCAAGGACGGTTACGACCTGGAACTGATTCGCCTCGTCCGCGCCGCGGTCGAGGTGCCCGTCATCGCCAGCGGCGGCGCCGGTGCACTAGCCGATTTCGCGCCTGCGGTGCAGGCGGGCGCCGACGCCGTCCTCGCTGCAAGCGTCTTCCATTTCGGCGAACTGACCGTGTCGATGGTGAAGGACGCGTTGCGCGCAGAGCACATCGTCGTTCGCTGAGCGCTCGGTCGGCGGGGGAGTCGAGACCCACTGCCTACGCTATTCTCAGCTTGTGCCCAGCAGGCGCTCAGTTCGGTCGCTCAGCCTAGGTACAGCCAAGACTTACCCAGTGCCGAGGAGGACACATGAGTGCAGCCGTAGCCAGTCGCGGGACCAAGCGACGGGTCCTCGTCGTCGACGACGAGGACAACGTCACCCACCTCGTCTCGTCGGCGCTGCGCTTCGACGGTTTCGAGACGATGACGGCCGACAGCGGCATCAGTGCCCTCGAAAAAATCGACGAGTACGACCCCGATCTCATTGTGCTCGATGTGATGATGCCTGGACGTGACGGTTTCGGGGTGCTGCAGGAACTGCGGGCGGCGGGATCGCAGGTTCCGGTCATCTTCCTGACTGCCCGCGACACGGCGACCGACCGGGTCAGCGGGCTGCGCGCCGGTGCCGACGATTACGTCGTCAAGCCGTTCAGCATCGAGGAGTTGCTGGCACGTGTGCACGCGGTGCTGCGCCGCTCCGCCCCCGACGGGACGCGCGACGGCGTGCTGCGCGTCGCCGACCTCGAACTGGACGAGAACAGCCACGAGGTCACCCGCGCCGGCGTCGAGGTGCACGTCACAGCTACCGAATTCGAGCTGTTGCGCTACCTCATGCGCAACGAACGGGTGGTGCTCTCGAAGGCGCAGATTCTCGACCGGGTCTGGAAATACGATTTCCAGGGCCAGTCCAACATTGTCGAGCTCTATATCGGGTACCTGCGCAAGAAGGTCGACTCGGTCGAGCCGAAGCTGATCCACACCGTGCGCGGCGCCGGGTACGTGATCAAGGCTCCGCGCGTGTGACCCGCCCGTGAGTGATATCCGGTTCCTCCCTTCGCCGGCTGCGGTCGCGACTGCCGAGAACGAGGCGTTGGGTGCCGACCCGGCGCGGCCGGCGGCCGTAGCGGGGTGGCGCCGGCTGGTGCCGCGCAGCCTGACCGCCCGGTTGATCGTCGGCGTCGTGACCCTCGTTGCCGTCCTCGTGGTCGTGGTCGGTACCGTCACCTACTTCGCCCTGCACTCCTACCTGCTCGGACGCTTGGATCAGCAGGTGCGCGCGACGGCCGCGCAGAACTCCGTGTTCTTCAACCAGTGTGTCGAAACAGTGACCGTGAATCGCAACGGTCAGATCCAGTGCCGCAATGACGGCCCACCGCAGACCCAGCAGGAGTGGATCGCCGCAATACTGCCGCCGAGCGGCCGAGAGCTGACCTTCAGGGGAGATTTCGTCAATCCGCTGTTTCTCAGCAACACCCAACGCCGGCAACTCGCTGCGAACCCGGATCAGATCATGACCGTCGCCGACGAAGATGCCAATCTGCGGGTGGCCGGCCGATTCACCCAGGAGGGTCGGCTCATCGCCACGGGCCTGTCCACGAGCGAGATCGACCTGACCATGAGCCGACTCGTCGCCCAGGAGTTGATCATCGGTGGCCTGGCCGTCCTGATCGCTGTGCTCGCCACCTACTACGGGGTGCGTTTCAGCCTGCGCCGGCTGCGCCGCGTCACCGACACCGCGCACGAGGTCGCGGCCGAGCTGTCGCCGGACGGCGCCGGCCTCGATCGACGGGTCCCGGTCACCGAGGAAGGCACCGAGGTCGGTCAGCTGGCGGAGTCGATGAACACGCTGCTGGCCGCGGTCGAAACCCAGTTCGCCGCACGGGTGGAAAGCGAGGAACGAATGCGACGCTTCCTCGCCGACGCATCTCACGAGCTGCGCACGCCGCTCACCTCGATTCGCGGGTATGCCGAACTCGCTCGGATGCAGCGCGTCGCAGCCGCGAGCACCGGCACCGTCGATCCGGTCAACTCTGACATTGTCAACTCTGACAACCTGGACCGCATCGAGGCCGAAGGCACCCGGATGTCCCGCCTGGTCGAGGACCTGCTCCTGCTGGCCCGAGGGGACCGCGGTAGCCCGCCGGCCCGGGAACTCATCGACGTCCCCGATCTCGTAGCGGACGCAGTGATCAGCGCCCGGGCGGCGTACCCGCAGCGAGAGATCGTTATCGACGCCACACCGCCGCACCACATTATCGGCGACAGCGACCAGTTGCTTCGCGTGCTCCGCAACCTGATCAACAATGCCGCTGCGCACACCCGACCGGATGCGCCGATCCGGGTGCGCGGCGTGGCAGACGGCGCCGACATCCTGCTGCAGGTTGCCGACGGCGGGCCCGGCCTCGCACCCGAGGAGGCCGCGCACGTCTTCGAGAGGTTCTGGCGGGCGGACAAGGCGCGCACGCGCGCAAGCGGCGGCAGCGGGTTGGGCCTGTCGATAGTCGCGAGCATCGTGCGGGCGCACGCCGGAACGGTGCGTTTCGACAGCACTGTCCAGGGCGGCAGCACCGTCACCGTTCGGCTTCCCGCTGTGCATACCGGCCCGGATGTCTGAGTACCCGCCCGACGTGACAGCTCCCGAGCCCGGCGCGGCCGCGTTCGGCACAATCGAGGCCATGCCGCCTCCCGACGCCGTGCCGCGCGCACCGTCCGATCTCGACCCCGCCGTCGCCGCGCGCCTCAAGCGCGACGGCGCCGGCCTGATCGCCGCGGTCGTGCAGCAGCACGACAGCGGCCAGGTGCTCATGCTTGCCTGGATGGACGACGAAGCGCTGCACCGCACGCTCACCACCGGGCGGGCAACGTACTGGTCACGCTCGCGCCAGGAGTACTGGGTGAAGGGTGCGACGTCAGGACACGCGCAGCACGTGAAGTCGGTGGCTCTGGATTGCGACGGCGATGTTGTGCTGCTTCGGGTAGACCAGGTCGGGGCAGCCTGCCACACCGGCGAGCGGAGCTGTTTCGACGCGGGGACGCTGTTGTGACGATCAGCCGCGCCGATCTCGACGAACTGGTGCGCACCCATCGACTCGTCCCCATCACCCGGACGCTGTTCGCCGACAGCGAGACACCGGTCGGGGTGTACCGGAAACTTGCGGACGGGCGTCCGGGCACATTCCTGCTCGAATCCGCGGAGGCCGGCGCGTCGTTCTCGCGCTGGTCGTTCGTCGGCGTGAATGCGGTCGCGGCGCTGTCGGTGACCGGGGGCGAGGCGAGCTGGAGCGGTCAGGTGCCCGAGGGACTGCCGGTGAGCGGCGACCCGCTGGCCGTGCTCGGTGCGGCCTGGCGGGCGATGAAGGGCCCGCGGCTGCCCGGGCTGCCACCGCTGACCGGCGGCTTCGTCGGCTACCTCGCCTACGACGTGGTCCGCCGGCTCGAGCGGCTGCCGGAGAAGGCGGTCGACGACCTGGGCTTGCCAGAGCTCACGATGCTGCTCGTCACTGACCTCGCGGCGGTCGACCACCACCAATGCACCGTGGTGCTCATCGCCAACGCGGTCCTGCACCCGTCGATGAGCGGCTCCGATCTGGACGCCGCCTACGCAGATGCCGTGGGGCGCTTGGACGCGATGGCGTACGCGCTGGCCACGCCCGCCCCGTCGACGGTTGCGACGCTCGCGGCCACGCCACCGAAGCCAGCGACGTCCACTGCCGGTCCGGGGGAGTACGAAGCGGCCGTCGAGCAGTGCATCGAGGCCATTCGGGCGGGGGAAGTGTTCCAGATCCTGCCGTCGCAGCGCTTCCAGGCAGAGACCCAAGCTGAGCCGTTCGACGTGTACCGCGTGCTGCGCACCCTCAACCCGTCGCCGTACATGTACTTCCTCCGACTCGACGGATTCGACATCGTCGGGTCCAGCCCCGAGGCCCTGGTCACGGTGCACGACGGGCGGGCGACCATCCACCCGATCGCCGGCACCCGCAAGCGCGGCGACACCCCCGAGCGCGATGCTGAACTCGTGCACGAGCTCGTCAACGACCCGAAAGAGCGAGCCGAGCACGTCATGCTCGTCGACCTTGCGCGCAACGACCTCGGACGAATTTCGGCTCCGGGTACGGTCGAGGTGCTCGAATTCGGGACGGTCGAGCGCTACAGCCACGTTTGGCACATCGTGTCGACAGTCACCGGTCGGCTCGCAGAGGGCAAGGATGCCCTCGACGTCTTCGTTGCCGCCTTCCCGCACGGCACGGTCTCCGGCGCGCCGAAGGTTCGCGCGATGGAACTCATCGACGAACTGGAGCCGGTGCGTCGCGGTATCTACGCAGGCGCCGTGGGTTATCTCGACGCCGCCGGCGATCTGGACATGGCCATCGCGATCCGGACGGCGGTGATGCGCGACGGCGTCGCCTACGTGCAGGCGGCCGCTGGCGTCGTCGCCGACAGCGTGCCCGCGCTGGAGGAGATGGAGACCCGCAACAAGGCGCGTGCCGTCCTGCAGGCAATCGCGACGGCCGAAACGCTACGCCCCCTGACGATGCCTGCGGATCGGTCATGAGGCTGGCGGCCCGGCGCATCGAGTACGCCGCAGCGCTGCTGATGGACGTGCTGGGTGCGGGCGTGTTGCTGCTGGTCAGCACGCAGTACTGGCAGCGCATCGTTACACCGCGCGGGCGTCCGTTCACCGATGACATTCTCAAGGTGCAGGGCCGCGTGATCGATTCCGCGCCAACCGCGCTGGCGCTCGTGGCGCTGGCTGGGGTCGTGGCGGTACTCGCGACCCGCGGTATGACCCGGCGGGTGCTCGGCGCGCTGATCCTGCTCGCCGGGGCGGGATTGATCTGGCGCTCGGCGTCCGCGATTCCGGCTGTCAGCACGTCACGTGCGCTGGCGCTGGTCCGCGAGAAGCACCCGCGGGTCAGCGTGTCGTCCACGGTGGTGCCACACGTGATCACCGATTCGATCTGGGGAGCCCTGAGCATCGGGTGCGGGGTGCTCGTGCTGCTCGGAGGGCTGCTGATCATGGTGCGCGGCGCAGAGTGGGGTGCGATGTCCACGCGCTACGAGGCGCCCGGCGCGCGCAACGACGACCCGGTCACGCGCCACAGGGCCGACGCCGCGCTGTGGGGCGCGTTGGATCGCGGCGAGGACCCGACCGAACGTGACCCGCGCGACACGCGGTGAGCCTTGCCCGTTACGCTCGGCGGGACTTCACCGAGCGCAACTCATTGATGCGCAACACAGTGACCAGGGAGGGGCCTCAGACCGTGGCCGACGTGCTGGGCGACATCGTCGCCGGCGTCCTCGAGGACGTCGCTGCGCGTGAGGCTCAGTTGCCCCTCATCGAACTGAAGGCACGCGTCGCCGCGACAGCGCCGGCCATCGACGCGCTCGCCGTGTTGCGGGCACCCGGGGTCGGAGTCATTGCCGAAGTCAAGCGCCGCAGCCCGTCCAAGGGCTCGCTCGCCTCGATCGGCGACCCGGCCGCGCTCGCGAGGTGCTACCAGGACGGCGGCGCACGCATGATCAGTGTGCTCACCGAGCAGCGCCGTTTCGGCGGGTCGCTCGCCGACCTCGATGCGGTACGAGCCTGCGTCGACATTCCGGTGCTGCGCAAGGACTTCGTCGTCGGCTCGTACCAGGTGCACGAAGCGCGCGCACACGGTGCCGACGTCGTGCTGCTGATCGTTGCGGCGCTCACCCAGAATGTGCTCATCGGGCTTCGCGAGCGCATCGAATCGCTGGGCATGACCGCGCTCGTCGAGGTGCATACGGAAGAGGAAGCCTCCCGCGCGCTCGACGCCGGCGCCCGCGTCATCGGTGTGAACGCTCGCAGTCTGCGCACGCTGAAGGTCGACCGCTCGACGTTCGAACGCATCGCCCCTGGTTTGCCGAGCGGGATCGTGAAGATCGCCGAGTCGGGCGTGCGCGGCCCGCACGACCTGATCGAGTACGCAGCCGCCGGTGCCGACGCGGTGCTCGTGGGTGAGGGTCTGGTGACCACTACCGACCCACGTCAGGCGGTGGCCGACCTGGTTACCGCAGGCGCGCATCCGGCAACGCCGCGCACCTCGCGCTGATCGCTCGTCGGCCACCCGCCGCGTCGGTTTTGCATGTGCAACGGACGCTATCGACGCCGGATCGGGCCGCGGTAGCAGCGCCTGTGGGTGCACACCGTGGCACGCCGCTCGCCGATCGTGCGGGAGGAGTTCACCCGAATCACGGGAGCCGCAGCACCGACACCGCCCACTGGGCTTCCGCGCGCCACGGCCGCAGATCCCAGGTGCTGAATCGGTGTTCGAGCCGGAGCCCGGCGCTCTCGCAGTCGCGGTCGAAGGCGTCGAGCTGGTAATCCCGATCGGTCGCGAAGCCGGTGACGACGACGCCGTCCGGACGCACGTGCATCGCGACGCGGGCAAGCACCGCCGCCTCGCTGCCGGGCGCGAGGAACACCATGACGTTGCCCGCCAGCACTGCGGCGTCGAACGGCGCCTCGTCCAACTGCAGTTCGCGCAGGTCTGCAAGCACCCACCGCGGGCCGGGATGGTCGGCCGTGGCGGCGGCGAGAAGGGCGGCGTCGACGTCCACGCCGACCACATGGTGCCCGCGGGCGTGAAGGGCAGCGCCAGTGCGGCCAGGGCCGCACCCGGCGTCCAGGATCCGCGACCCGCGGGCCACCAGCGAGTCGAGGAAGCGGGCCTCCCCGTCCAGATCGCAACCTTCGGCTGCGAGGCGGCGAAAGCGCTGCACGTAGCGCTGCGCATGGTCGGCGCCGTGCTCGGTGAACCAGCGGGGTGCGTCGGGCATGGCCCTATCCTGCCGCGTAAGCTGCCTGCATGATCTCGGTGCGATGGCAGGCGTGACGTCCCCCGTCACCGTTCCCACTCACCCGCACGGAGTCCGATCATGACCACTGCACCTGCAATAACCGTCCCCGACGCGACCGGCCACTTCGGCGAGTACGGGGGCCGGTTCGTCCCCGAGGCCCTCGTCGCCGCGATCGACGATCTGGCCGCAGCGTTCCACGAGACCCAGGCCGATCCAGTCTTTCGGGCCGAGTTGCAGCGCCTTTTGCGCGACTACACCGGCCGGCCCTCACCGCTGACCGACGCGCCCAAGTTCGGTGCGCACGCCGGCGGCGCGCGCATCCTGCTCAAGCGCGAAGACCTCAACCACACCGGCTCGCACAAGATCAACAATGTCCTCGGTCAGGCATTGCTGACTCGCCACATCGGCAAGAAGCGGGTGATCGCCGAGACCGGTGCGGGGCAGCACGGCGTGGCCACAGCGACCGCAGCCGCGCTGCTGGGCCTGGACTGCACGGTGTACATGGGCGAGGCGGACACCCGGCGCCAAGCCCTCAACGTCGCTCGGATGAGACTGCTCGGCGCGGAGGTCGTCGCGGTCTCCACCGGGTCCAAGACGCTCAAGGACGCGATCAACGAGGCGATGCGTGACTGGGTCACCAATGTCGACTCGACGAACTACGTGTTCGGCACCGTCGCCGGCCCGCACCCGTTCCCGCTGATGGTTCGGGAGTACCAACGGGTGATCGGCGACGAGGCTCGCGTGCAGGTGCTCGATCGCGTCGGCCGACTGCCCGACGCGGTCGCCGCGTGCGTCGGTGGTGGTTCCAACGCGATCGGTATCTTCACCGCTTTCATCGAGGACGCCGATGTCCGCCTCGTCGGGTTCGAGGCCGGCGGTGACGGCATCGACAGCGGCCGGCACGCGGCGTCGATCACCGGCGGCGCCCCGGGTGTGCTGCACGGCGCGCGTTCCTACCTGCTGCAGGACGACAACGGCCAGACCATCGAGTCGCACTCCATCTCGGCGGGCCTGGACTACCCCGGCGTCGGGCCCGAACACGCGTACCTGCACGACATCGGCCGCGCCGAGTATCGCCCGATCACCGATCGCGAGGCGATGGCGGCGTTCGCCCTGTTGTGCCGCACCGAAGGCATCATTCCGGCGATCGAATCGGCGCACGCGCTGGCGGGCGCGCTCGATCTCGGTCGCGAACTGGGCTCCGATTCGGTGATCCTGGTGAATCTGTCCGGACGCGGTGACAAGGACGTCGAGACCGCCTCGAAGTACTTCGGGATCAAACCATGACCGCCCTCCGCTTCGCTGCGGCCGCCGAAGGTCATGCCCATGGGTCATTCGCTCGCGGAGCTCACTCATGACCGCCCTCCGCTTCGCTGCGGCCGCCGAAGGCCATGCCCATGGGTCATTCGCTCGCGGAGCTCGCTCGTGACGGTGCTCTCGGACGTGCTGGCCAAGGCCAAGGCGGACGGCCGCGCGGCCCTGGTCGGCTACCTGCCCGTCGGTTACCCGTCGGTCGACGGCTCGATCGCTGCCATGCGCGCGATGGTCGAGGCCGGTTGCGACGTCATCGAGGTGGGCGTCCCGTACAGCGACCCGGTCATGGACGGACCGACGATCCAGGCGGCGGCCGAACCCGCGGTGCGCGCCGGTGTCGGCATGAAGGACGCGTTGCGAGCTGTCACGGCGGTCGCCGACGCCGGCGCCGCGGCGGTCGTCATGACCTACTGGAACCCGGTCGAGCGCTTTGGCGTCGAGCGCTTCGCCGCCGACCTCGCGCTGGCCGGCGGGTCGGGCTGCATCACTCCGGACCTGATCCCCGACGAGGCGGCCGCCTGGCTCGCGGCGAGTGACGGGCACAGCCTGGACCGCATTTTCCTGCTCGCCCCGTCGTCGTCGGACGCGCGAATCGCCTCGACAGCGCGCGCATCGCGCGGCTTCGTCTACGCGGCAGCGCTCATGGGGGTCACCGGCACCCGCACGTCCGTCGGTACGGCCGCCGAGACTCTGGTGCGGCGGGTCCGAGCGCTCGGCGGGGACATCCCGGTATGCGTTGGGCTGGGTGTTTCCGACGCGGACCAGGCCGCTGAGGTGGCCAGCTTCGCCGACGGCGTGATCGTCGGTTCGGCGTTCGTGCGTTGCCTGCTGGATGCGCCCGACGCCGCCGGCTATCGCGCCGCGGGTGAGCTTGCCGCTCGGCTTGCCGAAGGCGTGCGCCGCAGATAGCGAGCTCGCTCAGCCGTTGGCGATGGCTCGCAGTTGCGTGTAGCTGCCGTTGAACCGATCCTGGTCACCCGGGAAGATGCCGTGGTCGGCGTACTGCCAGAACGTCTGGAATTGCCAGGCGTAGGGCATCGTCCCCGGGTAGGCGCTGTAGTGGGCCAGGAAGAAGGGGCTCGTCCGGCTGAAGTTGCCCGCCGTGCCGACGCACGTCGCCCACCATGAGTAGGCGCTGTAGATGACCGGGTACCGGCCGGTCCACCGGTGATATTGCACGGAGAACGATGAAATCCAGTGCGCGATGCGAACCTTTCCCCGGCCGTAGCACATACCGCCGTGCGGATTCCATTCGATGTCGAGCGTTCCGGGCAGCGTCTTGCCGTCGCGCGACCAGCCGCCGCCGTGCGCGACGAAGTAATTGGCCTGCTCCGTGCCCCAGGAGATGTCCGGGCGCGCGAAGTGATACGCGCCGCGGATCATGCCTACCTGGTACGAACCGTCGTATTGCTGGGTGAAGTAGGGGTTGCGGTAGCCGGTTCCCTCGGTGGCTTTGACGTAGGCGAAGCGCGCTCCGTTGGCCCACGCGGTGGACCAGTCGACGTTGCGTTGCCAACCCGAGACGTCCATTCCTTGGACGACGCCGGTCGCGGACGCCGGTGCGGCGGTGGCGACGAGCAAGGGGGTCAGCAGCGCAAAGACGGCGGCGGCCACGCGGCCGATACGGGGGGTCATGACGTGACTGTGACGCCAACTCTATGCAATGAACAAGGGACCTAAGGTCACCAAAACTCCCGGAACGTCATAAAACGCTATGGGACGATGAGCAGTTTTCCGGTCGAACGGCGCCCAGCAAGGTCTCGGTAAGCGGTCGCGGCTTCGGCCAGCGGGTACCGACCACCGATCGAGAGCGACAACGAGCCGTCCGCAACCGCGCCCAGGATCTCGCCCGCCCGCCACCGCAGCTCATCGCCGGTCGCGACGTAGTCCACCAGGGTCGGACGGGTCAGAAACACCGAACCGGCCGCGTTGAGCCGCTGCGGATCAAGCGGTGGCACCGGCCCGCTGGCGGCACCGAACAGCGCGAGGGTGCCGCGGCGGCGCAACGAGCCGAGGGAGGCGTCGAAGGTGGTCTTGCCGACCCCGTCATAGGCCACGTGCACACCGCCGCCGGATGCCTCGCGCACCGCCGCGGCGAGATCGTCGACCTCGTCGTATCGGATCACTTCGTCGGCGCCGAGAGCGCGCGCGATCTCGACCTTCGCCGCACTGCCGACAGTAGCCACGACGTGCGCGCCGCGCGCCTTTGCCAGCTGGACCAGTAGTTGGCCGACGCCACCGGCCGCCGCGTGGATGAGCACTTCGTCCCCGGCGCGCACCTTGTAGAGCGAGGCGAGCAGGTAGTGCGCCGTCATGCCCTGCAGCATCCCCGCGGCCGCGGTCTCGACGGCGACACCGGCCGGCACGGGCACCGCTCGATCGGCGGCGACGAGGGTTCGCTCGGCGATCGCGCCACCGATCGCGTCGGTCGTGGCCACCATGTCTCCGACGGCGAAACCAGGACCGCCGGACTCGCTGCGCTCGGGCACACCCGCACCGAGCGCCGAGACCGTCCCGGCGCATTCGGAGCCAAGCACGAACGGCGTGGGGATCGGGTAGCGGCCTTCCCGCTGGTAAATTTCGATGAAGTTGACGCCCGCCGCGGCGACGTCGACGCGCAGTTGGCCGGCGCCGGGGACGGGCACGGGGCGCTCCTGCACCTCGAGTACCTCGGGACCACCGTGCGCGCTTACGACGAGGGCCCGCATGTCGTTGGTTGGCATCAACACAACCTATCGATGCGCGGGGCGCTCGACCTGTCGGGCTACCGTGAGAGCGTGCATCCGCTTGCCTACCTTCCGAGCCCGTCGCAGAGCGTCTGGCATCTGGGCCCGCTGCCGATTCGCGCATACGCGCTGTGCATCGTCGCCGGGATCGTCGTCGCGCTGTGGCTCGCGGCGCGCCGCTTCGAGGCCCGCGGTGGCAAGCGCGAGGACGTCTGGGACGTAGCCGGCTGGGCGATCGTGCTCGGCATCCTGGGTGGGCGCATCTACCACGTCCTGTCCGATCCGGAGCTGTACTTCACGGCGGGCAAACACCCGTTCGATGCGGTCAAGATATGGGACGGCGGTCTCGGAATCTGGGGCGCGATCGCGTTAGGCACGGTAGGCGCGTGGATCGGTTGCCGGCGTAAGAATATCTCGTTGCTGGTGTTCGCCGACGCGGCTGCTCCGGGCGTGCTGATCGCCCAGGGCATCGGTCGGTGGGGCAACTGGTTCAACAACGAGCTCTATGGCGGTCCGACGAGCGCGCCCTGGGGGTTGCAGGTGCACTGCCTCGACGTCGGGGTCGGACACGCCGTCGCAGGGGCTACTGCGTCGGGCGGCGAACAGTGCGCCGCCGGCACGGCGACCCTCGCGCAGCATTTTCAACCGACATTTCTCTACGAGTCGTTGTGGGACATCGCGATCGCGCTGCTCGTCCTCGCAATCGACCGGCGGCTGCGGCTGGGACGCGGCAACGTGATGGCGCTCTATGTCATCGGCTACACGCTCGGCCGTGTCTGGATCGAGGCGCTGCGCTCCGATCACGCCAACCACATCCTGGGCCTGCGCCTCAACGTCTGGACGAGCGTGCTGGTCTTCGTCGCGGCTCTCGCGTGGTTCCTGCGCCACGGCGGTCTGCACGCGGTCCGAGAGGAAACGCCGTACACGGGATCGAGAGTTGCTGCATTCCCGGACTCGGAAGCAGCTGGCGACTCGGACGGGACTGACCACTCGGACGGGACTGGCGACTCGGAGGGGACTGGCGACTCGGACGGCGCTGCCGGCTCCGATGACACCGGCGACCCGGCTGAACTAGCGGAAGTGAAGGTGCAAGCCGATGGCCGGCGTGACGAGTGACGGCATGCTCGATCCAAGTGGGCTGCCGCGCCTGCCCGACCTGCCGAGCAGCGAGATCCACCACGATCATCGCGACGTCACCGGCGGTTGGCTGCGTGCAACCGTCTTCGGGATGATGGACGGGCTGGTGTCGAACTTCGCCTTGATCGTGGGGTTCGCGGGCGGGCACGCGAAACCGACGACGGTCGCGTTGGCGGGGCTTGCCGGCCTCGCCGCCGGAGCTTTCTCGATGGCGACAGGGGAGTACATCTCCGTCCAGAGCCAGAATGAATTGACCGCCGCTGAACTGCTGATCGAGCGGCGCGAACTGCACCTCAACGCCGACTCGGAACTCGCCGAGCTCACGGCCGCATATGTTGCCCGCGGCGTCGACCATGATGTCGCCGAAACCTTCGCGCGCCAGATTTCGCGCGACCCGGAGCAGGCGCTGATCGTGCACTCCCAGGAAGAGCTCGGCGTCGACCCCACCCAACTGCCGAAACCGGTCACCGCCGCGGTGTCCTCCTTCCTGGCGTTCACAGTCGGCGCGGTGATCCCGCTCGTGCCTTACCTGTTGGGCGCGACCTCGGTGGTGATTTCGACGGTGCTCGCCATGCTTACTTTGTTCGTAGCAGGCGCGGTGACGTCACGTTTCACCGCCCGCGGCTGGGCCTACTCCGGCACCAGACAGTTGATCTTCGGGGCCTTGGCGGCCATCGTGACCTTCGGTGTGGGCACGCTATTTCATGTTTCGGTCGGCTGAATACACGACGACTCTTCTCTTGCCAGACCGACCGGTCGGTCTGTAGCGTCCGATAGGTGAGCGGCGAGCGAAGCGAGTTACCCGGAGTTGACCTGGCCGCACTGACGCGCTGGCTCGACGACGCGAAGCCGAATCTGCGTCGCGGCGAACTCATCGGGAAGGTCATCTCCGGTGGGAAGTCCAATCTGACCTACCGGATCACCGATGGCGAGCAGGCTTGGGCGCTGCGCCGGCCGCCGCTGGCGCACGTGCTGCCGACCGCGCACGACATGGTCCGTGAGTACCGCGTGATCAGCGCTCTCGCGCCGACCGCGGTGCCGGTGGCCGACGCGATCGCGCTATGCGAAGACCCGGACGTGCTCGGGGCGCAGTTCTACTTGATGTCTTTCGTCGACGGCGTCGTACTCGATCATCCCGCCGACATCGCCGGCCTCGACCCCGCCATCGCGCGCCGCACGTGCGAGCAGTTGATCGACACGCTCGTTGATTTGCACGCCGTCGACCCCGAAGCGGTGGGCCTGCGCGATTTCGGCCGTCCGGCGGGGTTCTTGGCCCGTCAGGTCCGGCGGTGGCACGGGCAATGGCAGGCATCGGAGACCGAGCCCCGCCCCGAACTCGCCGCGCTGGTCGAGCGGCTCACCACCACGATGCCGGAGCAGAGCCCGTCCTCGATCGTGCACGGCGACTACCGGCTGACCAACGTGATGTTCGGTCCTGACCTGTCCGGGATCGCGGCCGTCGTGGACTGGGAGATGGCGACATTGGGCGACCCCCTCACCGACGTGGGGTTGCTCGTGGTGTACCAGACGCTGTCGGCAGAAGGTGGCGAGTTCGTCATGCCGCGGATGCGTCCGACAGACGGGTTCCTCACGGCGGACGAGCTGGTCGAGCGTTACGACCGCGGTTCGAAGCGCGATCTCACCCACCTCGACTGGTACGTCGGATTCGGCTACTTCAAACTTGCCGTCGTCGCCGAGGGCATCCACAACCGCTACGTGCAGGGGAAGACAGTGGGCGAGGGGTTCGCGGACTTCGGCCCGGCCGTACCGGCGTTGCTGCAGTCCGCATTGGAATCAGTCGCGAACCGATAGGAGGTCACCCACGATGCATTTCGCGCACAGCGAGCGTTCTGAGGCGCTGCAGCAGGACGTCCGGAAATTCCTCGACGAGTACGTCTACCCGGCAGAGCACGAGTTCGAAAAGCAGGCGGAAGCCAACCGTGCCGCCGGGGATCCGTTCCGCACGCCGGAAGTGCTGACGGGGCTCAAGGAGGCGGCACGCGAGCGCCGGTTGTGGAATCTCTTTCTACCCGACGAGCGCTACGGCGCGGGGTTGTCCGTGCTTGACTACGCGCCGATCGCCGAGCTAACGGGGCGCTCGATCGCGATCGCGCCCGAGTCCTTCAACTGCTCGGCACCCGACACCGGCAACATGGAACTGCTTGCGATGTTCGCGACCGACGAGCAGGTCGACACGTGGTTGCGCCCGTTGCTCGCCGCAGAGATCCGCTCGTGCTTCTCGATGACCGAGCCCGGCGTTGCGTCCTCCGATGCGACCAACATCGCGGCGACGATCACGCCGGACGGTGACGACTACGTCGTCGACGGCAGCAAGTGGTGGTCCACCGGCGCCATGCGTCCGCAGTGCAAGCTGGCAATCGTGATGGGCGTCAGCGACCCCGACGCCGATCGCCATCGGCGGCACTCGATGATCCTCGTGCCGCTCGATGCGCCCGGCGTGACGGTGCGGCGCTCGACGACTGTGTTCGGCTACGACGACGGGCCGCACGGTGGCCACGGACTGATCGACTTCGAGCAGGTCCGCGTGCCGTCCACGAACCTGCTCGGCCCGCGGGGCGGCGGATTCATGATGGCGCAGGCGCGGCTCGGGCCAGGTCGAATCCACCACTGCATGCGCAGCCTCGGGATGGCGGAGCGGGCGCTGGAGTTGATGTGCGTGCGCGCGTCATCGCGTGAGGCGTTCGGGCAGCCGATTGCGCGGCAAGGCGTCGTGCAGGAATGGATTGCCGAATCGCGCATCGCGATCGAGCAGGCCAGGCTTCTGGTGTTCAAGGCCGCCTGGCTCATCGACACGGTCGGCGCCAAGGGCGCGAGGACCGAGATCGCGGCCATCAAGGTCGCGGCGCCGCGGGCAGCGTCGTGGGTGCTCGACAAAGCCATCCAGGTGCACGGTGCTGCTGGGGTTTCCGGCGACACGCCGCTTGCCGAGATGTGGGCGCAGCTGCGCACCCTGCACCTGGCCGACGGTCCCGACGAGGTGCACCTGCGCTCGATAGCACGCGACGAACTGCGCGCCCACGCTAGGCAATGACCGCGCTCGTGGGCACGCGGGAGCGGGTGCTCGACGTCGCCGTCGACCTGTTTGCACGGCAAGGCTTCGACGGGACGACCGTCGCCCAGGTGGTCCGCGGCGCTGGCCTGACCAAAGGTGGTTTCTACCATCATTTCGCGAGCAAGGAGGCGCTGCTCTTCGAGGTGTACGGCGAGCTCATCGCACACCAGCAGCAGCATCTCAACGCGATCATCGCGCGCCGCCTGCCGCCGGCCGAGACCCTACGTGCGGTGATCGTCGATCTGGTCGAGACCACGGCCGCGAGCACCCAGCGTGCGTTGGTGTTCTCGCGGGAGATGAACCGGCTCGGCGACGAGCGCACGGCCGAGTACCGGGCTGCGCGGCGTCGCTACCACAACCGCGTGCGCAGCCTGATCCAGCGCGGGCAGAGCTCCGGGGCCTTCGCGACGGTCGCCCCTGCCGACATCGTTACCTTCACGATCTTCGGGGTCGTTAACGAACTACCGCTCTGGTACCGGCCGGACGGGCGCAAGAAGCCCGACCGGATCGGCACCGAACTGGCCGATCTCGTTCTCGCCGCGCTGGAGGTACGTCAATGACGCCCGTCGATTCGCTCCGACCGCCGACCGCCATTCCCGATTGGTCATTCGCGCGCGGAGCACGCTCATGACGCCAGGTTCGGCGGGCTGGGGTTTGACCGTGCCGCTCACCGGGTTGCCGTTGCTGCAGCACGCGGAGCTGATCCGGCGGCTGCCCGACTTCGGCTACACCGACGTCTGGTCGGCCGAGACGAGCGGGACCGACGCATTTACGCCGTTGACGCTCGCCTCGACCTGGGAGCCGACGCTGCGGCTGGGCACCGCGATCGTGCCCGTGTTCACCCGCGGACCTGCCCTGATCGCGATGTCGGCCGCGGCGCTGGCGACCGCGGCGCCCGGGCGGTTCGTGCTAGGCCTCGGCGCGTCCAGCCCGGTGATCGTGAACGGCTGGAACGGCATCGATTTCGAGCAGCCGTTCCGGCGCACCCGCGACGTATTGCGCGCCGTACGGACGGCCCTCGCCGGTGACCGCGTCGACGGCGAGTTCGACACGTTCACCATCAAGCGTTTCAAGCTCGAGCAGGCTCCCGCCGACCCGCCGCCGATCATGCTGGCGGCACTGCGCCCGCAGATGCTGCGCCTGGCCGGGAACGAGGCCGACGGCGCCATCCTGAACTGGCTGGCGTCCTACGACGTGCGCCAGTGCCTGGACGCGGTCGCCAGCCCCGACGCCGACGTCGTCGCGCGCATCTTCGTCTGCCCCTCAGCCGATCTCGCCTATGCGCGCGGCCTCGGCCGTGCGCTGATCTCGACCTACCTGACCGTCCCGGCGTACGCGGCTTTCCATGACTGGTTGGGGCGCGGCGATGCTCTCGCGCCGATGCATGAAGCGTGGGCGGCCGGCGACCGCAAGGGCGCCGCCGCGGCGATCCCTGACTCCGTCGTCGATGATCTCGTCATCCACGGCAGCCCCGAGCAGTGCCGGGATCAGGTGCAGGCCTACGCCGATGCGGGCGTCCGCACGCCGGTCATCGCGATGCTGCCGACACCGGACACCAAGACCCCCGACGGCATCACTGACGTCGTCCGACGGATGGGACAGCCTTCCTGATGGACGTTCCCGGAAAAATTGTGATCGACGTTCACGACAAGATCGTCGTCGTCACCGGCGCCGCCAGCGGGATCGGCGCGGCGCTGGCAGCTCGCTTCACCGCTGAAGGCGCGGCGATCGTCGTCGCGACCGATCTCCTGCCAGCGCCCGGCGTCGTTGCGTGCGATGTCAGCGACCGCGCTGCGATCGAGGCGCTCGTGGCCGACACGATCGAGCAGCACGGCAGCATCGACCTGTTCTGTTCCAACGCAGGGATCGCGACCGGGATCGGCCTCGAGGACGACCCCGCCGACGTCTGGCACAAGGCGTTCGACATCAACGTGCTGGCGCACGTGCATGCCGCGCGGGCGGTCGTGCCGCACATGCTCGAACGCGGTCGCGGCTACCTGCTCAACACCGCGTCCGCCGCAGGTCTGCTGACCAACCCGGGTGACGCGCCCTACACGGTGACCAAACATGGCGCAGTCGCGTTCGCCGAGTGGCTCAGCGTGACCTACGGCGGGCGCGGCATCGGCGTCAGCGTGCTGTGCCCGATGGGTGTCTCAACGCCGCTACTGATGGGGCCGCTCGAAGCCGGCGACGCCGCCGCACGGGCGGTCGCCGCGTCCGGTGCGATCGTCACGGCCGAGCAGGTGGCCGATGCCGTCGTGGCGGGCTTGCTCGAGGGCAGTTTCCTGATCCTGCCGCATCCCGAGGTGGGCCGGTACTGGGCGCAGAAGGCGTCGGACCCCGAACGCTGGCTGTCCGGGATGCGGCGGCTCAGCGAGCGTAGGTAGTGGTGACGGGTTTCGCGCGCGCGGACCGGCCCGATATCGCCGCGGCCCTCGCACACTTCGGTGCACGCGACTTCCCGGACCACTCGATCCACCCGTATGCGCCGGTATTTCCCGCCATCGCGCAGGGGCACGCCGTGGTCGTCAAGCAGACTCGGGCCGACGCCCCGCAGGCCGTCCCGGACTGGACGCGGACGCTGCGCGCCGACGGGTTCCCGGTCGTCACGCCCGTCGCCCTCGGTGTCGCGAACCCGGTCGTCCTCGCACCCTCGCGCGCCTGGGTCGCCTACCCGTGGATCACCGGACGGCCTTACCGGCCGGACGAGAGCGACGTCAGCGCCGCCGGGGACCTCCTCGGACGCCTGCACGCCCGCCCGCCGACCGGACGCGGATTGCCGCTGATGCGCTGGCCGGCGCGTGCTGGCCACCCCGCCAGAGGGCGGGTGCCTGCGCGCCTACTCGCGCGTCTCGACGACCTCGCAAGCCGTTTCGAGGGCGAACTCATGCCCGCGATCCGCGACGCCGAGCTGCCCGTGGCCGACCTCACAATGGACTGGAAAGCGGTCAATCTCGTGTACGCATCCGGCGGCCCGGTGCTGGTCGACCCTGACAACGGCGAACGCGCTCCGCGCCTGCTCGATCTCGCGCTCGCTGCGCTGCTGTTCCATACCGAGACCGCGATCCGGCGGGCGTTCGCCGCCCGGGAGTGGGCGTGGTTCCGCGACGCCTACTGCGCGCACGTCCGACTCACCGACACCGAGGTGCGCCTGTGGCCGACCGCCCTCAGCTACCAGGCCTTCGACGAGGTCGGCTGGGCGCTCGGTGAACAGAACCAGCCAGACCCGGCGCGTGTGGGCTTCCTCGCAGCCGCCCTGTGCGCGGACGCGCAGCAGTTTCCGCTCTGATATACGTTCCACTACCAGCCATCGATAGGGAGATCTCATGCCAGGTGTCCAGGACCGCGTCGCTCTCGTCACCGGAGGTGCGCAGGGCATCGGCGCCGAGATCTCGAAGCGGTTGGCCGCGGGCGGCGCCAAGGTCGGCGTGCTCGACCTGGCCAAAGACGCCGCGCAATCGGTGGTCGATGAGATCACCGGCGCGGGCGGCGCAGCCCTGGCCCTGAGCGCGGACGTGTCCAAGCGTGACCAGGTGCAGGCCGCGGTCGACGCGCTCGTCGGCGAGTACGGCGGGCTGCAGATTCTGGTGAACAACGCCGGCGTGCTGCGCGACAACCTGCTGTTCAAGATGAGCGACGACGACTGGACGCTGGTCATGGACGTGCATCTGCGCGGCGCTTTCCTGTGCAGCCAGATCGCGCAGAAGCACATGGTGGCGGCCAAGTACGGACGGATCGTGTGCATGTCGTCGACGTCGGCGCTGGGCAACCGCGGCCAGGCGAACTATTCGACGGCGAAGGCCGGCCTGCAAGGTCTGACCAAGACGCTAGCTATCGAACTCGGCCCGTTCGGGGTCACTGCCAACGCGATCGCACCCGGTTTCATCGAGACCGCGATGACCAAGGCCACTGCCGAGCGTGTCGGAACGACGATCGAGGCGATGCGCGAACAGGTCGCAGCGGCCGTGCCGGTGCGCCGCGGCGGTGTGCCGTCCGACATTGCGAACACGGTGGCCTTCTTCGCCGGCGAGGAGGCCGGCTACGTCACCGGCCAGGTGATCTACGTCGACGGTGGCCGCGGGCTGCTCTGAAGCGGGCACGTACCCTGAGGGCGATTACCCCGCCGTCCCGGCCCGAAGGAATGCTCTGTGTTCGACACGCTCTCGGATCGTCTGACCTCGGTCTTCAGCAACCTACGCGGCAAGGGCCGCCTGTCTGACGCCGATATCGACGCGACGGCACGCGAGATCCGCATCGCACTGCTCGAGGCCGACGTCGCGCTGCCGGTAGTGCGGCAGTTCATCGCGAACATCAAGCAGCGCTCGCGCGGCGAGGAGGTCTCTCGCGCGCTCAATCCGGCGCAGCAGGTTATCAAGATCGTCAACGAAGAACTGGTGACGATCCTCGGTGGTGAGACGCGGCGGTTGGTGTTCGCCAAGCAGCCGCCGACGGTGATCATGCTGGCCGGCCTGCAGGGCTCGGGCAAGACGACGCTCGCAGGCAAGCTGGCGCACTGGCTGCAACGGCAAGGACACGCGCCGCTGCTGGTGGCTTGCGACCTGCAACGTCCAAACGCCGTGAACCAACTCCAGATCGTCGGCCAGCGGGCCGGCGTCGTGGTTTACGCCCCGCAGCCCGGCAACGGCGTCGGGGACCCGGTCGCAGTCGCGCGGGACTCGATCGAGTTCGCCCGCCGCGCCCAGCACGACATGGTGATCGTCGACACCGCCGGGCGGCTCGGTATCGACGCCGAGATGATGCAGCAGGCGGCCGACATCCGCGACGCGGTCGACCCGCAGGAGGTGCTGTATGTCGTCGACGCGATGGTCGGCCAGGACGCCGTGAACACTGCCGAGGCCTTCCGCGACGGCGTCGGGTTCACCGGCGTGGTGCTCACCAAGCTCGACGGCGATGCTCGCGGTGGTGCCGCACTGTCGGTCCGTGAGGTGACCGGCCAGCCGATCATGTTCGCGTCCAACGGCGAGAAGCTCGAAGAATTCGACGTCTTCCACCCTGACCGGATGGCCTCTCGAATTCTCGGCATGGGCGACATGCTGACCCTCATCGAGCATGCCGAGAAGACGTTCGACCAGGCCGAGGCCGAGCAGATGGCGGCCAAACTCACCGCCGGCAACAAATTCACGCTCGAGGACTTCCTTGACCAGCTGATGGCAATCCGCAAAATGGGCCCGATCGGCAACCTGCTGGGCATGATGCCCGGCATGGGGCAGATGAAGGAAGCGATCGCGCAGGTCGACGACCGCGACCTCGACCGCACCGCCGCGATCATCCGCTCGATGACGCCTGGCGAGCGCGACAACCCAAAAATGATCAACGGGTCCCGACGGTTGCGCATCGCAAATGGCTCAGGCGTGCAGGTGAGTGAGGTCAACCAGCTTGTCGACCGGTTCTTCGAGGCCCGCAAGATGATGGCGCAGCTCGGCGGGATGGGCCTGCCCGGGATGAAGCGCAAGCAGTCGGCGACCAGGTCCTCGAACAACAAGCGCAAGACCAAGAAGGGCAAGAAGGTCGGACGTGGCCCGACTCCGGCGCGCACCCCGGCCGGGTTGCCTGGCGGCTTCAATCCCGGCGCGCTGCCGCCAGGCATGAACCTCGACGACATGCCGGACTTGTCGAAGCTCAACCTGCCCAAGCAGTAGGCCGCTACGCTCGCGGCGTGATTGATGCGTGCGAGCGAACAGGTGCCGCAGGGCGTGGCAGCCCGAACGAGCGAAGCGAGGCTCGGGCATGAGTGCCGAGGAGATCGCCAAGGGATACACGTTCGCCGGGCCGGCGCTGGAATTCGGCGCCGTGGTGCTGGACGGCGCCGCGCACCCGGACGCCCTGATTCGGGTACCGCTGGCGATGATGAACCGCCACGGCCTGATCGCGGGCGCGACCGGAACCGGCAAGACCAAGACGCTGCAGGGCCTGGCCGAGCAACTCTCGGCGGCGGGTGTCCCGGTGGTGCTCGCCGACATCAAGGGTGACCTGTCCGGGCTCGCGGCACCCGGCACGTCCAACCCGAAGATCGTGCAGCGCTGCACCGACACTGGCGACTCCTGGGTCCCGACCGCGTTCCCCGTCGAGTTCGCTGCACTCGGGGCGGTCGGGACCGGCGTGCCGCTGCGGGCGTCGATGAGCGGCTTCGGACCCACCCTGCTGGCAAAGGTGCTCGCGCTCAACCCCACCCAGGAGTCCAGCCTCAACCTGGTCTTCCACTACGCCGACTCCGCGGGTCTGCCGTTGCTCGATCTGAAGGACCTGCGAGCGGTTATCTCCTATCTGGTCAGCGCCGAGGGCAAGGCGGACCTCGCCGCACTCGGCGGGCTGTCCAAGGCGACCGCAGGAGTCATCCTGCGCGATCTCATCGGCCTGGCCGATCAGGGCGGCGACGACTTCTTCGGCGAACCGGAGTTCGAGGCCACCGACCTGCTGCGCACCGCGCCCGACGGCCGCGGCGTGATCACCTCGATCGAGCTGGCGGACCTGCAGGATCGCCCGCAACTGTTCAGCACGTTCCTGATGTGGTTGCTCGCCGAGCTGTTCCACGAACTGCCCGAGATAGGCGACGCCGACAAGCCCAAGCTGGTGTTCTTCTTCGACGAGGCGCACCTGCTGTTCAACGGCGCCAGCAAGGCGTTTCTGGACTCGGTCACCCAGACCGTGCGGCTGATCCGGTCCAAGGGCGTGGGCATCTTCTTCGTTACGCAGAATCCGCAGGACGTGCCAGACGACGTGCTCGGGCAGCTCGGCAACCGCGTGCAGCACGCGCTTCGGGCGTTCACCCCGGACGACGCGGCAGCGCTTGCGAAGGCGGTCAAGACGTACCCGAAGACCTCTGACTACGACCTGTCCGAGGCACTGCAACAGCTGGGCACCGGCGAGGCGATCATCACCGTGCTGTCGGAGTCCGGGGCGCCGACACCGGTGGCCTGGGCCCGGATGCGCGCGCCGCGCTCGCTCATGGCGCAGCTGGACGCGCCCGCGCAGCAGCAGGCCGTGGCGTCCTCGCCGCTGCAGGCGAAGTACGGCCAGCCGGTCGATCGAGACTCCGCCTACGAGAAGTTGGCCGCCAAGCTCGCCCCGCCGCCGCAGCCGACGCCCCAGCAGCAGGACGCGCCGGCGCCGAGGAGCGCCCCGAAGCAGGACGAGGATTCCGCCGTCGGACGGATGTTGAAGTCCAAGGCCTTCCAGTCATTCGCCCGCTCGACGGCGACGACGCTCGGCCGCGAGATCACCCGCGGCCTGTTCGGCACGCGCCGCCGGTAAGCCCTACTCGGGCGAGCGCAGCGACGCGGCTACCGATGCCGGGACGACGTCGTGACGGGCGTAGGTGCGAGTGAACCGGCCCGTTCCGGCGGTGAGCGAGCGAAGCGTGATCGTGTAGCGCACCAATTCCGCGTCGGGAACCTCGGCACGCACCACGGTCCGTTCCATGCCCACCGGCGCGGACGGATCGGGCTCGGTGCCGGTCACCCGACCTCGCCGTCCGGACAGATCTGAGAGCACCGCGCCGACGTGCGAATCCGGCACCGTGATCTCGACCGCCGCCAGCGGTTCGAGCAGGACGGGCTTGGCTGCGCTCGCCGCGTCCTTCACTGCCAGCGCGCCGGCGGTCTGGAAGGCCGCGTCGGAGGAGTCCACGCTGTGCGACTTGCCGTCGACGAGCGTCACCAGCACGTCGACGAGCGGGATGTGGTCGCCGGCCAGACCGTGCGCCAGCTGAGCCAGCGCGCCCTTCTCGACCGAGGAGATGAACTGCGACGGTACGGCCCCGCCGACGACTTTCTCGGCGAACTGCACGCCGGAGCCGCGTGGCAGTGGCGAGACGATCACGTCGCACACCGCGAACTGCCCGTGCCCGCCGGACTGTTTCACCTGCCGACCATGGCCGCGCGCCTCCTCGGTGAACGTCTCCATCATGGCAACGCGCAGCGGCACGGTGTCGACGTGCGCGCCGGTAGCTCGCAACCGCTCCAGCACGACGTCGGTGTGCGCCTCACCGAGGCACCAGAGCACGAGCTGGCCGGTCTCGCGGTGCCGCTCGACGCGGACCGTCGGGTCACCCGCGGTGAGGCGTCCCAGCGCCTTGGCGAGCGCGTCCTCGTCGGCGCGGGTCGCTGCCTCGACGGCGATCGGCAGCTGCGGGGTCGGCATGTCCCATGCGTCGATGAGTAGCGGCTCGGCCTTCGCCGACACAGTGTCGCCGGTCTCGGCCGAGCCCAGCCGCCCGATCGCGCAGATGTCGCCTGCGATGGCACGTTCGACGGGGCGCAGCGTGGCGCCCAAGGGGGAGAAGATCTGGCCCACCCGCTCGTCGGTGTCGTGGTCAGGGTGGCCGCGCTCGCCGCCGCCGTGTCCGGAGATGTGCACCGGGGTCTCGGGCAGCAGGGTTCCGGAGAACACCCGCAGCACCGACAGCCGTCCGAGGTACGGATCGACCGAGGTGCGCACGATCTCGGCGAGCACCGGGCCGTCCGGATCGCAGCACAGCGTGGGCGCCGTCCCCCCGTACAGCGCCATGACCGCCGGGGCGGGCATCTCCATGGGGGACGGAAACCCGCCCGACAGCAGTTCCAGCAGCTCGGCGAGCCCCAACCCGGTGTTCGCGCACACCGGCAGGACCGGGTAGAACGTGCCGCGGGCGACGGAGGTCTCGAGATCGTCGATCAGCACCTCGAGCCCGATGTCGTCACCGTTGAGGTAGCGCTCCAGCAGCGTCTCGTCCTCGCTGTTGTTGATGATCGCCTCGATGAGCGCGCCGCGCTCGGTGTCCAGATCCACGCTCGCACCGAGTTCGGCGGACTCGGTCGGTGGGAAGCCGGCCGCGTAGTCGAATCCGGTGCGCGAGAGCAACCCGACGAGGGCCTGCGGGGTGACCCCGGCCTCGCCCTCGATCGGGAGGTAGAGCGGGAGAACGGCCTGACCGTCCTCGCCGCCGAAGAGCCGCTGGCACGATTCGAGCGTCGCGGCGTAGTTTGCGCGCGGGGCGTCCAGGCGGCTGATCACGACCGCGCGGGGCGTGCCGAGCGCGGCGCATTCCTCCCACAGCGTCACCGTGATCGGGTCGATGTCCTCGGCCGCCGAAACCACGAACAGCGCAGCGTCGGCGGCCCGCAATCCGGCGCGCAGCTCGCCGGTGAAGTCGGGGTAGCCGGGCGTGTCGAGCAGGTTCACCACGACGTCGTCCCACTGCAGCGGGCAGATCGCCAGCGCCACCGAGCGCTGTTGCGCGACCTCGACCGGATCGTGGTCGCTGACGGTGGTGCCGTCGACGACATTGCCGGGCCGTCCGATCGTTGCGGTGGCGGCGAGCAGAGACTCGACGAGCGTGGTCTTGCCGGCGCCGGAGTGGCCGACCAGTGCGACATTGCGGATCTTCTCCGGCCGGTCGGCGGTGTCGACCGAGGCCGTCGCCGTCCTGATGCCGGGCCGGGCGGCGGTCTTCTTCGACGACATCGCAGCGTCCTCCAGGTGGTCCGGGTAGCGAAACGGGTGCCCGCATTCGACACCCGCACCTTCGACCAGGACAAGGGTTTGCGACGCTCTGGCGCGCTCAACTGCGTTCACGCCGCTTGCGGCTATCGTTGGAGCCCCGAACTGTTCGCCCCACGGACCTGGAAATGGATACGACGACAGTGTGCTGAACATTCATGCTCGCGCCGCGGTCTCGAAGGCGCTCGAACCCCTCGGGGGCGGGCTGGCCCGGGCTGGCGTCGCACCGAATGTGATCACCGTCGTCGGCACGGTCGGCGTTGTGGGCGCCTGCCTCGCGTTCTTCACGACCGGGTGGTGGTTGCTCGGCACCGCGCTCGTGACGCTCTTCGTGCTGCTGGACATGGTCGACGGCGCTGTCGCGCGGGCCGGTGGGCGCTCGTCCCCGTTCGGCGGCGTGCTCGACTCCTCGTGCGATCGGATAGCGGACGCCGCGATCTTCGGCTCGCTGGCCTGGTACTACGCCGTGCACGGGCAACGGTGGATTCTGCTGGCGGCGCTCCTGTGCCTCGTCCTCGGCTCGCTGACGTCCTACATCCGAGCGCGTGCGGAAGCGGCCGATCTGCAGGCGACCGTCGGCATCGCCGAGCGCGCGGAGCGGCTCATCGTGGTTCTGGTCGGAACCGGGCTCACCGGCCTCGGCGTCGGCTACGTGCTCGCCTTCGCACTGTGGTTGCTGGTCGTGGCGTCGACGGTCACCGTGATCCAGCGTCTGTCGACCGTTTACCGGCAATCGCGCGAGCTCACCCGCGAGCCGGCGGGGCGGTGATGTTCGACAGGGTGCGGGCACAGGTGGTCGACCTCGGTTTCGCGGCCGGCTGGGGAATGTTGCGGGCGACGCCCGAGGTAGTGTCAGCGCGCGCATTCCGGGCCGCTGCGGACGCCGCGACGGTGCGTAACGGGGGCGGCACCCGGCAGTTGCGCAAGAATCTGCGCCGGGTCGTCGGGCCGGGGATGTCCGAGCTGCGGATGGACCGCCTCGTCGGGGATGCGCTGCGCTCGTATTCGCGCTACTGGCTGGAGACGTTCCGGCTGCCGAACATGGATCACGCCGGCGTCCTCGAACGCGTCCACGCCGAGGGCGCGGAGCATCTGGACGCCGCGCTGGAGCGCGGCGCTGGCGCTGTCGTCGCGCTGCCGCACCAGGGCAACTGGGACGTCGCCGGGCTGTGGGCGGTAGCGCGCTACGGCCGGTTCACCACCGTCGCGGAGCGGCTCAAACCGGAGTCGCTGTTCGAGCGTTTCGTCGCCTACCGCGAGTCGATCGGCATGGAGGTGCTGCCGCTGACCGGCGGCGATCGCTCCCCGACCGCCGTGCTCACCGAGCGGCTGCGCGCGAACCGCGTGATCTGCCTGCCCGCCGACCGGGATCTGTCCCGCAACGGTATCGAGGTGCAGTTCTTCGGCGAGGCGACCCGGATGCCCGGCGGCCCCGCCCTGCTCGCCGCGACGACGGGGGCGGCGCTGGTGCCGGTGAGTCTCTGGTTCACCGACGGCGGCTGGGGACAGCGCATCTACCCACCGCTGGAACTGCCCGAGGCTCCGCTGCGCCAGCGCGTGACAGCGGGCACGCAGGCGCTGGCGGACGTGTTCGCTAGCGGCATCGCCGAGCACCCCGAGGACTGGCACATGCTGCAGCGACTGTGGCTGGCCGACCTCCCCGAACGTCCCTCCGTCGCCGCCCGGACGGGTTCTCGCTGATGCGGGTCGGCCTGGTCTGCCCGTACTCCTGGGACATCCCCGGGGGCGTTCAGGCGCACGTGCGCGACCTCGCCGAGCAGTTGTTGCGGCAGGGTCACACGGTGTCGGTGCTGGCGCCGGGCGACGAGGACCTACCCGGCCTGGAACCCTGGGTCGTCATGGCCGGCAAGGCGGTGCCCATCCCGTACAACGGGTCGATCGCTCGACTGCAGTTCGGCCTGGTCTCCGCGTCGCGGGTGCGGCGCTGGTTGCGCGACGGCGCGTTCGACGTGGTGCACGTACACGAACCGGCCCCGCCGAGCCTGTCGTTACTGACCTGCATGATTTCCGACGGACCGTTGGTGGCGACCTTTCACGCAGCCAACCCGCGCTCGCGCTTTCTCGCCATGTTCGACACCGCGCTGCAGCCGTTCCTGGAGAAGCTCAGCGGCCGTATCGCTGTCTCGCAGGCCGCGCGCAAGGTGATCGTCGAGCATCTGGGCGCGGACGCCGTAGTGATCCCCAACGGTGTCGCCGTCGCCAAATTCAGCGCGGCCGAGCCGTTGCCCGGCTACCCGCGTGCCGGTGGCACGATCGGGTTCATCGGCCGCTACGACGAACCGCGCAAAGGGATGGACGTGCTCGCCCAAGCGTTGGGGCGCCTCGTCGACGCGCGCCCGGGCCTGCGCCTAGTTGTCGCCGGGCGTGGCGAGGCCGATGATTTCCTCGCCGAGCTCCCTCGGGCCGTGGCGGCTCGCATCGATCTGCTCGGCCAGGTCAGCGACGCGGACAAGGCGCGGATGCTGCGCAGTGTGGACGTGTACTGCGCGCCGAACACCGGGCAGGAAAGCTTCGGGGTGATCCTGCTGGAAGCGATGGCCGCCCGAACGGCGATCGTCGCCAGTGACCTGGAAGCGTTTCGCCGGGTCCTCGACGGCGGCGCGGCCGGCGCACTGTTCCGCGCCGGCGACAGCGCTGGCCTGGCCACCACCCTCGCGGCCACTCTGGACGACCCGGCGGGGCGGGCCAGATTGGTTGCCGCCGGCGATGTGGCGGTGGCTCCCTACGACTGGACCGTCGTGGCGCAGGCGATCCTGCGGGTGTACGAACTCGCGATCGCCGGGGCCGGGACACTTCGCGTGTAACGGCCGTCCAGGCGCCGCTCGCAAAGGGAATAGAGCGCTCAAATGTGTTTGCTGCGCCGGGCGGCGTAGGTTGAAACGTAGATCGACTCCGGAAACGCGCCAACGGCGTCAGCCCGGGCGGAAGGGCAGCTCGTTCGCTTGATTCCGGCTCGATGAGATCCGGTTCTGTCGCCGTCGAGAGCCAGTGGAGATGTGATGAGTGCCAGTGGGGAGCAGGTCGGCCTCGATGACATTCTCGAGCAACGACTGGTCCGAAGCGTGTTCCAGCCGATCGTTGACCTTGACAGCGGTGCGGTGCTCGCCTACGAAGCGCTTTCTCGAGGGCCAGCAGGTTCATTGGAGAGTCCTGACGCGTTGTTCGCCGCCGCTCGCACCACCGGACGGTTGACCGAACTTGACGAGCTGTGCCGTCGCACCGCGCTGACCAGTGCCATCAGCGCAGGCATCTACGCTCCGTTGACATTGTTTGTCAATATCGAGCCGTCGGTGCTTGATTCCGCCCGTCTCGGCGAGCTGGTCGAGCTCGCGCGCAATGCACCCGGCAATCTGCAAATGGTCTTGGAAATCACCGAGCGGGCCATCGCCGCGCGGCCCGCCGAACTGTTGGCCACCGTATCGCGCCTGCGAGCAGCCGGCTGGCGAATCGCGTTGGACGATGTCGGCGCCGACGACATGTCCCTGGCCTTCATGACCCTGCTACGCCCGGACGTCGTGAAGCTTGATCTATTTCTCGTGCAGAAGCGCCCCGGGCCGGCGGTTGCTGAGATCATGAATGCGGTCAACGCGTACGCCGAGCGCAGCGGGGCGATACTGCTCGCCGAAGGCATCGAGGACGAGAAACATCGAGAGATGGCCCGTGCCCTCGGCGCCCGGCTCGGCCAGGGTTGGATGTTCGGCCGGCCCGCTGCGACCATTCCCGATGGCCAGCATGTCAGCGGCCTGCAGCTACCACGGGCGCCGGCACCGGTATCTCACAGCTCTCCGTTCGACTGTCTACCTGCCGACGTGGTGTTGCGTCGCACCACCAAACCGCTACTGGTCGAGTTGAGCAAATTTCTTGAACGCGAGGCGCTGCGTCTCGGGTCGACCTGCATGGTCGTCGCAGCGTTCCAGGAGGCCAAGCACTTCACTGCACCGACCAGCCGCCGGTACCGGGAACTCGTGCGCAAGGTCGGATTCGTTGCTGCCTTCGGACAAGACCTGGGTCCGGAGCCGGTGGCCGGGCTCCGCGGTGCTGACTTACACCCCGACGACCCGGTCCGGCGCGAATGGAACGTGATCGTCTTGGCCCCACACTTCGCCGCCGCGTTACTGGCGCGTGATCTCGGCGACGCCGGTCCTGACCTACGCCGAAGGTTCGAGTTCGCTCTCACCTACGATCGAGAGACCGCCGCCGCGGCGGCCGAATCCTTGCTGTCGCGAGTGCGAGCCGACGATCAAAGTGCCGAGCCGTTCGCCTCGGGTGCACCGCTATCTCCCATGCCGCCCGTTGTGGACGTTGCTTCGGTGGAACTGCCCCGCCACCGCAGGAAGCCCCGACCGACGTATACCCGAAGCCGTTGACCGGGCGACCTCCGGGATCAAACCCCAGTCGAGGTTAGGGTTGGCACCCTGATCGCGGACATGTGCTCAATACACTGACCACAGCCGTCGGAATTACTCGTCAAGAGGTTTCACGTCGTGCTATCCGTCGCCTGGCTCGTCGTCGCGGTCCTGCTTGCGGTCGTGCTGTCGATGTGGATCACCTCGACGCTGACCCGGCTGGATCGCTTGCACGCCCGCGTGGACGCCGCGCGGGCCTCGCTCGATGCCCAGTTGGTCCGCCGCGCTGCCGCGCTGCTGCACATTGCCGAAGCGCCGCGAAGCGGCGCAGGTGACGAAGCGCCGCGAAGCGGCGCAGGTGACGTAGCGCGGGCGGCCGGCGACCAGGGTCGCCGCCGCGCGGCGATCGCCCAGGCAGCCCTTGACGCCGACCCGCTCGGTGCGCGGGAGGCCGCCGAGAACGCTGTCGGACGGGCGATCTTGGAGCTCGTCGGCGACGGGACGAGCATCGCTACGGACGCGGCGGCCGAGCTTCGCGAAGCCGCCGCGCGCGTGCAGGTCGCCCGCCGGTTCTACAACGACGCCGTCCGCGACACCCGTGCGCTCAGGGCGCGTCGCATGCCGCGACTGCTGCATCTGGCCGGTCGCGCTCAGCTACCGCCGTTCTTCGATATCGACGACACCCGGCCGCCGATCGGCGCGGGTATCCCACCGGGGGGCAAAAGCGACGTAGTTTCCAAGGCGACGTTGCGTGCCGCCGATCCGAAGGGCACTTCATGATCCGCATCTCCAGCCGGACCCGGCTGCTGTGCGCGACGATGGCCGTCCTCGCGCTGGCTGGGTGCAGCGGGAGTTCGGGTGCCAAGCCGAGCCCACCGGTGTCGCACCCTCCGTCGTCGACCGACCGTGCCACGTCGCCCGCGCTTCCGCCTCCGGGGCGACTGCCGACGATCAACCCGCTGACCGGACGCGGGCCGGAGCCGAAATCGCCGGTCATCGCGGTGAAGATCGACGACACCCCACCCGGACGTCCGCAGGTCGGCGTAGACCGGGCTGACGTCGTTTACCTCGAGGAGGCCGAAGCAGGTCTCACCCGCCTGGTGGCCGTGTTCGCGACGCACCAGCCTGTGGTCGGCTACGTGCGCAGCACCCGTCCCAGCGATCCCGACCTGTTGCTGCAGTACGGCCGAATCACCGAGGCCGCCTCGGGCGGTGGCCATGACTCGTTGCCGCGACTGGACCGATCCGGGATCCGGGGGTGGATCAACGACCGGGGGGCCCGCTTCTACTCGCGCGTCTCGCGGCAGTCGGCCTACATCAACCTCGTTCTCGACCTCGCGCGCGTGGCCAAGGCAGTGCGGACGCCCCGGGCGCGCCCTATCGGGTGGCGCTGGAGCGCGACGCCGCCGGCGCGCGGGTCCGCCGGCACGGATGTCCGTACCTGGGTCGGCAGCCAGCACGTCGAGTTCCGGTGGTTCCCCCGCCTGCGCAAGTACGTCCGCTACCTCGACGGTGTGGCGCAACATGCAGCAGACGGCGCACTGATGGCGACGTCCAATGTTGTCGTGCAGCGCTGCCGGATCATTCCCCATCCGCGGGACACCGATGTCAACGGCAACCCGTCGCAGTTCACGTTCACGGTGGGCAAGGGCGCGGTGTCGGTGTTTCGCAACGGGCGCCGGATCGACGGCACCTGGTCGCGGCCGCGCCTGTCCGTCGGCACCCGGCTGGTGACCACCGCCGGCAAGCTGTTGACCCTGATGCCCGGCAACACGTGGGTGGCGCTGGTGCGCCAGAGCGTGCCGATCAGCGGGCAGTGAGCGACGGGGCGCAGCCTGCTCCAGGCCACCGATTCCCGAGCGGCTACCCGAAGTCGGTCCGAGCACAGGGCGCGGACTCGTAGAATCGGGGTATGTCCGAACCGAACAGCCCAGCCCGTCCGAGTGCACCAGCCGAACACGCCACCGGGACAGCCCGCGTCAAGCGCGGCATGGCCGAGATGCTCAAGGGCGGCGTGATCATGGACGTCGTCACGGCGGAGCAGGCGAAGATCGCCGAGGACGCCGGTGCGGTGGCGGTGATGGCGCTCGAGCGGGTGCCCGCCGACATCCGGGCGCAGGGCGGCGTTTCGCGGATGAGCGACCCGGACATGATCGACAGCATCATCGCCACCGTGTCGATCCCGGTCATGGCGAAGGCGCGGATCGGGCATTTCGTCGAGGCCCAGGTATTGCAGTCGCTCGGCGTGGACTACGTCGACGAGTCCGAGGTGCTCACACCCGCCGACTACGCCAACCACATCGACAAGTGGGCGTTCACCGTTCCGTTTGTCTGCGGTGCCACCAACCTGGGTGAGGCGCTGCGCCGGATCACCGAGGGCGCGGCCATGATCCGCTCCAAGGGCGAGGCCGGCACCGGTGACGTCTCGAACGCCACCACGCACATGCGCGCGATCCGCCAACAGATCCGGCACTTGCAGAACCTGCCCGCGGATGAGCTGTTCGTCGCGGCGAAAGATTTGCAGGCCCCCTACGATCTCGTGGTCGAGGTTGCCAAGGCGGGCAAGTTACCGGTCGTCTTGTTCACCGCCGGCGGCATTGCCACCCCTGCCGACGCGGCGAGGATGATGCAGCTCGGCGCTGAGGGCGTGTTCGTGGGCTCGGGCATTTTCAAATCCGGCAACCCTGCCCAGCGTGCCGAGGCGATCGTGAAGGCGACCACCTTCTACGACGACCCGGACGTCATCGCGAAGGTGTCGCGCGGGCTGGGCGAGGCGATGGTCGGCATCAACGTCGATGACATCCCGCAGTCGCACCGCCTGGCCGAGCGCGGCTGGTAGGCGGGCACCTCGTCCCTAGCGATGACTTCGGCACCGAAGGTCGGCGTCCTGGCGCTGCAGGGCGACGTCCGCGAGCACGCGCACGCGGTCGAGGCGGCGGGCTGCCATGCGGTGCCGGTGCGGCGCCCGAGCGAACTTGCCGCCTTGGACGGGCTCATCCTGCCGGGCGGCGAATCGACCACGATGGTCAAGCTGGCCCGCATCTTCGAGCTGATGGGGCCGCTACGGGAACGAATCGCGGCGGGTCTGCCGACCTTCGGCTCCTGCGCCGGGATGATCCTGCTCGCCGATCGGGTCGACGGCGGCGGCTCGCCGCTGGAGGAGACCATCGGCGGTATCGACATCGCGGTGCGCCGCAACGCTTTCGGCCGCCAGGTCGACTCGTTCGAGGAGGACGTCGACATCGACGGCATCGAAGGCGGCGCGGTGCATGCGGTATTCATCCGGGCGCCCTGGGTGCAGGACGTCGGCCCCGCTGCCACGGCGCTCGGCCGGGTGAGCGCGGGCGCTTCCGCCGGTAGGATCGTGGCGGTTCGCCAGCAGCACCTGCTGGCCACGTCGTTCCACCCGGAACTCACGGGGGACGGGCGTATCCACGCCTACTTCGCCGCCTTGGTGCGAGAAAGACGGGAAACAACATGAGCGGCCATTCGAAATGGGCCACGACCAAGCACAAGAAGGCGGTGGTCGACGCCAAGCGCGGCAAGCTCTTCGCCAAGTTGATCAAGAATATCGAGGTGGCCGCCAGGATCGGCGGCGGCGACCCGGACGGAAACCCCACCCTCTACGACGCAATGCAGAAAGCGCGCAAGAATTCCGTGCCCGTCGACAACATCGACCGTGCGGTCAAGCGCGGGTCCGGCGCGGAGTCCGGTGGCGCCGACTGGCAGACGATCATGTACGAGGGGTACGCGCCGAGCGGTGTGGCCGTGCTGATCGAGTGCCTGACCGACAACCGCAACCGGGCGGCGAGCGAGGTCCGTACCGCGATGACGCGCAACGGCGGCTCGATGGCGGATCCGGGTTCGGTTTCCTACCTGTTCAGCCGCAAGGGCGTCGTACTCGTCCCGAAGAACGACTTGAGTGAGGACGACGTGCTTACAGCAGTCCTCGACGCCGGCGCAGAGGAGGTCAACGATCTCGGCGACGCGTTCGAGGTGGTGAGCGAGGCGACCGACCTGATCGCGGTCCGCACGTCCCTGCAGGACGCCGGTATCGACTACGACTCGGCAGAGAGTTCGTTCCTGCCGAGCGTGCAGGTTCCGCTGGACGAGGACGGCGCCCGCAAGGTGTTCCGGCTGGTCGAGGCGCTCGAGGATTCCGACGACGTGCAGAACGTGTACGCCAACTTCGACGTCAGCGACGAGGTGCTCGAGTTGGTCGACGCGGACTAGGTGGTCGGCGTCGAGCAGGTCAGTACGACTTGGGTAGGCCGAGGCTGAACTGGGCGACGAAGTTGAGGATCATCTCGCGGCTGACCGGAGCGATCCGTGCCACGCGTGCGTTGATCAGCAGGTTGCCGAGCCCGTACTCATGGGCCAGCCCGTTGCCGCCATGTGTCTGGACGGCTTGGTCGGCGCACGCGATGGACGCCTCGGCGGCGCCGTATTTAGCCATGTTGGCCGACTCGCCGGCGCCGATGTCGTCGCCCGCGTCGTAGAGCGCTGCCGCCTTCTGCATCATCAGTTTCGACAGCTCCAGCTCGATCTTCGCTTTTGCCAGCGGGTGCGAGAGGCCCTGGTGCATTCCGATCGGCTTGTCGCCCCATACGACGCGCGTGTTCGCGTAGGCGACGGCTTTGTCGAGGGCGTACCGGCCCATGCCGATCGAGTGCGACGCGACCATGATGCGCTCGGGGTTCAAACCCGCGAACAGCTGGGCGAGGGCAGCGTCGCCCGAACCGATGAGTGCCTCGGCAGGCAGCCGGACGTCGTCCATGTAGAGCATGAACTGCTGGTCCGGAATGACGACGTCCATGTCGATGGCCGTGTACTCGAAGCCCGGCGTGTCGGTGGGGAACGCGAACAGAGCGGGCTTGAGCTTGCCGGTGGTCTGGTCTTCGGTGCGCGCGACGATCAGGATCGCCTGCGCGTGGTCGACGCCGGAGACGTAGTACTTGCGGCCGTTGAGGATCCAGTCGTCGCCGTCGCGCTTGGCCGTCGTGGTGATCTTGTGGGTGTTCGAGCCGGCATCGGGCTCGGTGACGCCGAACGCCATGATCGTCTCCCCGGACGCGATGCCAGGCAGCCAACGCTGCTTCTGACCCTCGGTGCCGAAGCGGCTGATGATCGTGCCGTTGATGGCAGGGGAGACCACCATCATCAGCAGGCCGCAGCCGGCGGCGTTGAGTTCCTCGCCCACGATCGCAAGCTCGTACATTCCTGCGCCGCCGCCGCCGTACTGCTCGGGGAGATTCAGTCCCACAAACCCGCCTTTACCTGCCTCGGCCCATAGCTCGGACAGGGGCTCGCGGGCCCGGGCCCGGGGCGCGGCGTAGGCGTGCCCGTAGCGGCGTCCCAGTTCGGCGACCGCCTTGCGCAGCGCGATCTGTTCCTCGCTCTCGCGAAAGTCCATGCTCACTCCTCAATTGACGCGTCGGTTGCTTCTGTCGCCACGACCGCGAGCAGGGCGCCTACGTCGATCTGCTGTCCCGGCGTGACGGGAAGTTCGGTGATCAGGCCGTCGGCCGGCGCGTCGATCCGGTGCTGCATCTTCATCGCCTCGAGCCAGAGAATCGGATCCCCGGCCTGCACGGCGTCACCGAGGGTCACCGCGAGGCGGACGACGGTGCCGGGCATCGGTGCGACGAGCGAGCCCACTGCCACGTCGTCGGCGGGGGCGAGGAAGCGCGGGCTGCGCGGCAGCGTGACGGAGCCGAGCGGCGAGTCGACGAACACCGCGTCGTCGTGGACGGCGACGTCGAAGCTGCGACGGACCCCGCCGACATCGAGCACCACGCGATCGTGGGCATTCGTCACGAGCACGACCCCGTCGAACCCGTCAGCGACCAGTCCCTCGCGGGTGATCCGGTACGCGATTGTGCGCCCGCCCAAGTCGATCCGCTGCGGCCCACTGACGACGTTGCGCCACCCGGACGGCAATCCGCGCAGGACATTGGCGTCACTGCGTCCGGCTGCGTCGACCGCGAGGGCTCCGGCCAGGGCCGAGATGTGGGCCGCGGCGGGGTCGGCGAGCGGCGCCGCGAGCACGTCGAGGCCGTGACGGTCGAAGAACGCGGTGTCGGTGTTGCCGGCAAGGAAGTCCGGGTGCCGCAGGACGTTCACGAGCAGGTTACGGTTGGTGACGACGCCGTGGATGCTCGCGCGGGCGACGGCGCGGGCGAGCGCGGTGACTGCCTGGGTGCGGTCCGGCGCCCACGAGATGACCTTCGCGAGCATTGGGTCGTAGTGGCTGCTGACGACGGTCGCGTCCTCGACCCCGCTGTCGAGGCGGAGCCCGGTGGCGCTGTCACCCGCCTTGAACGCGACGTCAACGCCGGGGACTGCGACGCGGGTCAGGGTTCCGGACTGCGGCTGCCACCCCGAGGCAGGATCCTCTGCGTACAGGCGGACTTCGATCGCGTGTCCGTGTGCTGCAGGGGGCTCCGGTGCGAGGTGCCCGCCGTTCGCGACGTCGATCTGCAGCGCGACGAGATCGAGACCGCTCGTGCATTCGGTGACGGGGTGCTCGACCTGCAGGCGGGTGTTCATCTCGAGGAAGAAGAACCGCCCGTCGGCGTCGGCGATGAATTCGACCGTGCCCGCGCCGGTGTAGTTGACGGCGCTCGCCGCGGCGCGGGCTGCGCTGAACAACGCACGCCGCATGTTCGGCCCGACGCGTTGGACCAGCGGCGACGGCGCCTCCTCGATCACCTTCTGGTGGCGCCGCTGGATCGAGCACTCGCGCTCACCGACGGCCCAGGCGGTGCCGTGTTCGTCGGCCATCACCTGAACCTCGACGTGATGGCCGCAAGCGAGGTAGGGCTCGCAGAAGACAGTGGGATCGCCGAACGCGCTGGCGGCCTCTGCCTGCGCCGCTTCGACCTCGCCGGGCAGATCCTCGAGCGCGCGGACGATGCGCATGCCGCGTCCGCCACCGCCGGCCGAGGCCTTGATCAGGACGGGGAGGTCGGCGACCGTCACCGTGGCCGGTTCGAGTTGGGCGAGAACGGGGACGCCGGCCGCTGCCATCAGCCGCTTGGACTCGATCTTGCTGCCCATCCGGTCGATCGCGTCGGGGCTCGGGCCGATCCAAGCCAGGCCGGCGTCGAGCACAGCGCGAGCGAACGCCGCGTCCTCGGACAGGAAGCCGTAGCCGGGGTGGATCGCGTCAGCGCCCGCGATCTGCGCCGCGGCGATGACGAGGTCGGCGCGAAGATAGGTGTCGGCCGGCGCAGCCCCCGGCAGGCGGACGGCCGCGTCGGCCTCGGCGACGTGCGGCGAGTCGGCGTCGGGGTCGGAGAAGACCGCCACCGTGTCGAGGCCGAGGTCGCGGCAGGTGCGAAAGACGCGACGCGCGATCTCGCCGCGGTTCGCCACCAGCACGGACGTGATCATGCTCGGCCCCCGTGTCGAACGGCGGCGGTCACAGGCGGAACACACCGTATTGAGTCGCGCCCTCGACCGGGCCGTTGTGGATCGCCGACAGCGCCATGCCGAGCACGGTGCGGGTGTCACGTGGGTCGATCACCGCGTCGTCGTAAAGCATCCCGGACAGCAGTGGCGCGATGGATTGTTCGTCGATCTGCTTTTCGACCACCGCGCGCATCGCCGCATCAGCGGCCTCGTCGTAGTCCTGGCCGCGCGCAGCGGCGGCTTGGCGGGCAACGATCGACATGACGCCGGCGAGTTGGGCGGGGCCCATCACAGCCGAGCGGGCCGAGGGCCAGGTGAACAGGAACCGCGGGCCGAACGCGCGCCCGCACATGCCGTAGTTGCCCGCGCCGTAGGACGCACCCATGGTGACGGTCAGATGCGGCACTCGGGAATTCGCGACGGCGTTGATCATCTGGGCGCCGTGCTTGATGATTCCGGCGCGCTCGTACTCGGCGCCGACCATGTAGCCGGTGGTGTTCTGCAGAAACAGGAGCGCGGTGTTGGCGCGGTTGGCGAGTTGGATGAACTGCGCCGCCTTCTGGGCTTCCTCGCTGAACAGAACTCCGCGGGCGTTGGCCAGTACGCCGATCGGGTAGCCGTGCAGGTCGGCCCATCCGGTGACAAGCGACGAGCCGTAGAGCGGCTTGAACTCGTCAAAGTCCGATCCGTCGACGATCCGGGCGATCACCTCGCGCGGGTCGAACGGCACCTTCAGATCGGTTGGGACGAAGCCGAGCAGATCCTCCTCGGAGTAAAGCGGCGGCGCCGGATCGGGTGTCGGTGCCGGGCCCTGCTTGCTCCAGTTGAGGCGCGCGACGATCTGCCGACCGATCCGGATCGCATCCTGCTCGTCCTGTGCGAAGTAGTCGGCGAGCCCGGACCGGCGCGCGTGCAACTCGGCCCCGCCGAGGGATTCGTCGTCGGACTCTTCGCCCGTCGCCATTTTCACCAGCGGCGGACCGGCCAGGAACACCTTCGAGCGCTCTTTGATCATGACGACGTAGTCGCTCATACCCGGGATGTACGCGCCGCCTGCCGTCGAGTTGCCGAACACGATCGCGATGGTGGGGATGCCGGCGGCCGAGAGCCTGGTGAGGTCGCGGAACACCTGCCCACCCGGGATGAAGATGTCCTTCTGCGTGGGCAGATCTGCACCGCCGGACTCGACCAAGCCGATGACCGGCAGCCGATTCTCAAGAGCGATCTGGTTCGCGCGCAGCGTCTTCTTCAAGGTGTACGGGTTGGACGCGCCGCCGCGCACGGTGGGGTCCGACGCGTTGATCAGACACTCGACGCCGTTGACCACGCCGATGCCGGTCACGGCCGACGCGCCGACGGTGAAATCGGAGCCCCATGCGGCCAGCGTCGACAGTTCCAGGAAAGGTGAGCCGGGGTCGAGCAGCAATTCGATGCGTTCTCGCGCGAGGAGCTTGCCGCGCCGGTGGTGACGGCTCGTGCTGCCTTCGCCTCCGCCGGCGACCGCCTTGGCGTGCTCGGCGTCGATCACCGCGATCTGTTCCAGCAGTGCGGCGCGGTTGGCGATGCGATCCACGTCGTTGGCCCTGACCGTCGATGCGAGTGCGGTCATCTGGTCACCGCTGCTCGGATACAGGTCACAGCGCCTCCGTTCTTACAGCGGCTTCCAGAACTTGAAGAACAACTGCCCGATCTGCCACAGCACGGTGGACGTGCCGGTGAGCCCGTAGAGCCGGTCGACGGCGTCGAAGAATGCGCTGTTGAGCTGTTGAATCTGCAGCAGCACGATCACGCCGAGCATCCCCCACGGCTTGATCTTGTCGGCGCTGCGCACCGTATCGGCGTTCAGGTGCGGCTCCAGGATCGCCCAACCGTCCAGGCCGGGGATCGGGAGCAGGTTGAGCACCGCCGCGGTGACCTGCAGGAAGCCGAGGAACGCCAGCCCCGTCCAGAATCTCAGGTGCGCGTCGTCGACCGGGTGACCCTTCGCGAGTGTCAGCAGCGCCACGGCGAACACGACGTTCACTGCGGGGCCCGCCGCGGCGGCGATGCTCTGGCTGATCTTGCTGCGGAAATCGTGGCGGTGCAGGTACACCGCGCCGCCTGGCAGGCCGATGCCGCCCTGCACGATGAAGAACAGCGGCAAGACGATCGACAGCACCGGGTGGGCGTATCTGAACGGGTTCAGGGTCAGGTAGCCTGCCGCCTCGACGCTGCCGTCGCCGGCACGGTACGCCGAGTAGGCGTGCGCGAACTCGTGGAAGCACAGCGACACCACCCAGCCGCCGAGCACCAGCAGGAAAACGCCGACGTCTCCCAGCCGCGCGCCAGGCTGCGTGCCGGATTGCCATGCCAGCCATCCGCCCGCTGCCGTGACCGCGACGAACGCGAAGAACACCGGGCTGGGGCGCACGGCGCGTCGTCTCTGTAGGTAGGGGACGGACATGGCGATGACAGTACGTGGCCCAACCCGTGCGGCGTGTCGGCGCGCGACGCCCGAGCGGGCCCGCCTAGGCTACTTCGAACGACCGTTCGAGCCATCGTGGCCGGCGAGGGGATGAAGAGTGTGCGTGTACTGGGTGTCGACCCGGGTGTGACGCGGTGCGGCCTGGGCATCGTCGACGGCGCCCCCGGGCGGCTGCTGTCGCTCGTCCATGTCGAGGTGGTGCGCACCGCTCCGAACGCTCCGGCCGGCGAGCGGTTGCTCGTGCAGGCCGACGCGCTGGCTGCGGCGATTGCCCGTTTCGCGCCGGACGTTGTAGCTGTCGAACGGGTGTTCAGCCAGCACAACGTCCGGACTGTGATGGGCACGGCGCAGGTCGCGGGGCTCGCCATTGTGGCGGCCACTCGCGCCGGCGTGCGTGTCGCGCTGCACACACCGAGCGAGGTCAAGGCGGCTGTCACGGGGTCCGGCAGCGCCGACAAGGCGCAGGTCGCGGCGATGGTCACCCGGCTGCTGCAGCTGCCCGACACGCCTCGTCCGGCCGACGCGGCGGACGCGCTGGCGCTCGCGATCTGCCAGGTGTGGCGCGGTGCGGCGACCTCGCGGCTGGCCGCTGCACTAGCGTCGGCCAAGATGGGGCGATGAGCGAGATGCTCGGGCACACCTACGACCCGCAGACGCTGCGGGAGGTGTACGCCGACCCGCCCGCCGTGCGTGCGCGCATCGATCAGCTGCACGTCGAGGTTCGCGAGGCGCCGGACGAGATCGCCGAGCTTGCCGCCCGCGCCGAACTCGTCGAGTTGCTGCGCGGCATCGGTTCGCTCGAGGATGCACGCGAGCAGGGCCGGCGGGCCGTCGACCGCGCAGATCTCGCGGGCAACGGCGCGCAGCAGCACACCGCCCGGTTGCGATTGGCGCACGTGGATCAGTGGCGCGGCGACTTCGCCCAGTCCAACGTCACCTTCACCGAGCTGCTGGCGGCGGCCCGCCAGTTCGGGCCGGTCATCGAGGCGTTCACCCATCAACACGCGGGCGAGAACGACTTCGACCAGGGGCACTGGTCCGACGCCCGCCAGCACTTCGTCCGGGCGCTGCGGATCCGCGCGGAGCTAGAGCTGGACGAGGCCGAAACGTCGCGAATCGCGCTCGCGGCCGCCGAACACAAGCTGGCCGACGCATGATCGCCAGCGTCCGCGGCGTCGTCGCGGCGCTCGGCCCGGACGGCGCGGTGGTCGACGTGGGCGGCGTCGGGCTCTCGGTGTCATGTTCGCCCGGGACGCTCGCGCGGCTGCGCGTTGGCGAGGCGGCAAGGCTCGCCACCAGCCTGGTCGTGCGGGAGGACTCGCTGACCCTCTACGGCTTTGCCGACGACGACGAGCGGGCGCTGTTCGAACTGCTGCAGACCGCGAACGGGGTCGGTCCGAAACTCGCCCAGACGATGCTCGGGGTGCACCCGCCGCGGGAGTTGCGCCGCGCCATCGCGAGCAGCGACTTCGCCGCCCTGACCGCCGTCCCGGGAATCGGTCGCAAGGGTGCTGAGCGGATCGTGATCGAGCTGCGCGACCGGATCGGCTCCGTCGACGGCTCCGAGCGCGCCGCGCCGGGCCTCGGGGCGACGCCGGTGTCGCCATGGCGGCACCAGCTGGCGCACGCATTGGCCGGCCTCGGCTTCTCCGGCCGTGAGGCCGCCGACGCGATCGACGTCGTCGCCGTCGACGCGGGCGAGACCCCCGACGTGTCGGTCATGCTGCGTCGCTCGATCCAGCTGCTCGGACGATCGTGACGGAGCGTAGCGAGCCGAATGCCGATCTCGTCAGCCCGCTGCCGGTGGTGGAGGAGCGCGAGGTCGAGGCCAGCCTGCGCCCGAAACGGTTCAGCGAATTCGTCGGCCAGCCCAAGGTGCGTGAGCAGTTGCAGCTCGTCCTCGAGTCGGCATTGCGGCGCAACCGGCCACCGGATCACGTGCTGCTCTCCGGGCCGCCCGGGCTCGGCAAGACCAGTCTCGCCATGATCGTCGCCGCCGAGCTGGGGGCACCGATCCGCGTCACCAGCGGGCCGGCAATCGAACGGGCCGGCGACCTGGCGGCCTTGCTCACCAGCCTCAGCGAGGGCGAGGTCCTGTTCATCGACGAGATTCACCGCATCGCCCGTCCCGCCGAGGAACTGCTCTACATGGCCATGGAGGACTTCCGGGTGGACGTGATCGTCGGCAAGGGCCCGGGCGCCACCGCGATCCCGCTCGGCCTCGCTCCGTTCACCCTCGTCGGCGCCACCACCCGAGCCGGCCTGCTGACCGGGCCGCTGCGCGACCGCTTCGGCTTCACCGGCCACATGGATTTCTACGAGCCGGCTGAGCTCGAGCAGGTGCTCTACCGCTCGGCGCAGCTGCTCGGTGTCGCCCTGGAAGTGCCCGGCGCCGTCGAGATCGCCTCGCGCTCGCGGGGCACCCCGCGTATCGCTAACCGCCTGTTGCGCCGCGTACGCGACTATGCCGAGGTACGCGCCGACGGCGTCGTCACCGCCGAGATCGCGCACGCGGCCCTCGCGGTCTATGACGTCGACCGGCTCGGCCTCGACCGCCTCGATCGCGCCGTGCTCGACGCGCTGGTGCGGCGCTTCGGCGGCGGTCCGGTCGGCGTCGGCACGCTGGCTGTCGCGGTCGGGGAGGAGGCGGGCACCGTCGAGGAGGTCGCCGAACCGTTCCTGGTCCGCGCCGGATTGCTCGCCCGCACCCCGCGCGGACGCGTCGCCACCGCAGCGGCATGGGAACACCTGCAGCTGACCCCGCCGCGCAGCGGACCGCCGAGCCTGTTCGACGCGTAGGGTTCCTCGACGTGCCGACCTGGATCTACCTGATACCGCTCGTCGTCCTCGCCGCGATGCTGATGTTCGCCCAGCGCGCCAAACGCAAGCAGCTTGCCGCCGAGATCGATCGGGCCAACCGCATCGACGTGGGAACCGAGGTGATGACGACATCCGGGCTGTACGCGACCGTCGTCGCCCGCTACGACGACGGCACGGTCCGGCTGGCCATCGCGCCGGGGGTCGAGGTGAAGTGGGCGATCGCGGCACTGCGCGACGCCGATTCGATCCCGCCGGAGTACCGGCGGGCCATCGACGGTGCGGACGCCCCACATCCGGGAAACGAGCACAAGCCGGGTAGCTGATCCGGCCCGTCCGGACGGCGATCTTCGTCTAGCGCGGGCGACACGGGGCCACGTCGGTCATACTGGTGCGGACCGGGGTGTGGCAAGCGCCCCCGCGTCAGCGTGTCCGCCGCCTGGCAACCGGTCGAGCCGCTGAACCGAAGGTCGGCAACGACTCTGGTCACCAAGAACCGCTGTTCGCCAAAGATCCATTAGGCACAGGAACCACTGAGAACGAGGAGATTCATACCCGTGGCACCACCCGCCGGAACCTTGCGCGTCGGGCGCTATTTCCTCGCTTTGCTCGCGATCACCGCCGTCCTCTACGCGATCGTTTTCTGGCCGGGTCAACGGCACTCACCCAAGCTCGGCATCGACCTGGTCGGCGGTACCCAGGTCGTGTTCACCGCCAGGACCGACACCGGGTCGACACCGGCGCGTTCCAGCATGGATCAGGCTCGCCAGATCCTCTCCGACCGCGTGAACGGCACCGGCGTCACCCAAGCCACCGTCGTCGTCCAGGGCGACAACCAGCTCGTCGTCTCCATCCCGGGCCAGGACGCAACCGACATCAGCAAGCTGGGCGCCGCGGCCGTGCTGAACTTCCGCGGCCTGGTCGCGCCGTCGGTTCAGGTCACCTGCACCCCGGCTGCGACTCCCTCGGGAAGCGGTTCGAGCGCCGCACCGTCCAGCGCCGCGCCGTCCGCCCGTCCGAGCTCGTCCGGTGCATCCGGCGCCGCACACGCCGACCGGCTGCTCACCAAGAGCTCGGCGCCGGCCGGCCTCGCCGCCGCGGCCGCCCCCCAGGCCGCGCCGAGCACGTCGCGCTCCGCCGCAAACACAACGCCCGTCTTGAAGACCGCTCCCGCCTCGACGACCGCTCCCGCCTCGCAAATACCTGCGGGATCGAAGACCGCCACGCCATTGACGACACCGAGCGCTCCGGCCTCGAGCGCTCCTGCGGCGATCCCGTGCTCGGCCACGACGATGAAGCAGGTCGCCGCCGTCGGCAAATTCAGCACTCCGCTCTCCCAGGACGACTACAGCAAGCTCAGCGCGACCAACCAGAAACTCGTCACAGCGGCGCTCGCCAACTTCGACTGCGCCTCCGGACAGACGGAGCGCGACGACCCGAAGAGTTACTTCGTGGCCTGCGATGCTTCGGGGCAGGCCTTCCTGCTCGGCCCGGTCATCGTGGCCGGCCGCCAGATCGAGGACGCCTCGGCAGTCGCACCGAACGTGGCAAGCGGCCAGACGCAATGGACCGTGTCGCTGAACCTCAAGCCGTCCGGGCAGAGTTCCTGGGCCGCCTATACCGGTGCGCACAACATTCACGGCGCCGACCCGACCACCGGTTCCGGCACGTCCACCTGCGGCGCGACCGGAACACCGTGCGCGGACTACGTCTCCTTCACCCTCGACGGCAAGGTGATTTCCACACCGGTCAACGTGTCGACGATCAACGGTGGCACCACCCAGATTTCCGGCAGCTTCACCTCGTCCACCGCAAATGACCTTGCCAACAAGCTCAAGTACGGCGCATTGCCGCTGAGCTTCACCACCGAGAACGCGCAGACCGTGTCGGCGACGCTCGGCACCCAGCAGCTCAAGTCCGGGCTGTTGGCCGGCGGTATCGGCCTAGTGCTCGTGATCATCTACTCGATGATCTATTACCGCGCGCTGGGCCTGGTCACCATCGCCTCGCTGGTGGTGTCGGGCGTGCTCACCTACGGCTGCCTCGTCATGCTCGCCACGCAGATCGGGTTCACGCTCAGCCTCGCCGGCATCGCCGGCTTCATCGTCGCTGTCGGTATCACCGCCGACTCGTTCGTGGTGTTCTTCGAGCGGGTGAAGGACGAGGTGCATGACGGCAGATCGATGCGCGTCGCCGTGCCGCGAGCGTGGGTACGCGCGCGTCGCACGATCCTGTCGGCCGACACGGTGTCCTTCCTTGCCGCAGCGATCTTGTACTACTTCACCACGGACGAGGTGCGCGGGTTCGCCTTCACGTTGGGCTTGTCGACGATCCTCGACCTGATCGTCGTGTTCCTGTTCACCCATCCGCTCGTGTCCTTGCTCTCGCGCTCGCGCACCTTCGGCTCGGCGCGGTTCACCGGCCTCGACGCGGTCCGCGCCGGCGCGGTGGTCGACGACCGCACCGAACGACCCGCAGCCGGCCGCACGCGCGCACGCCGGAGCACGGGGGGAGCAACCTCCATCGCCACCCTGGAGCGCACCGACACTGACACGGCAGTTGCTGACGACACCGCTGCCGTTGCCGAGCCGCTTCGCGAAACGCCGCCGGAGGAGACCGACGACGACCTCGCCTCGCTCGAGCCGACCGAAGCGGGCGAGCCGCCCGCTCCCCGGCGCCGGACGAAACCGGAACCGGGGTCGGCCGCCGAGCGGGCCGCCGCACGGCGCGCCCGGATTCGCGGCAAGGGTTCCGACGACGAGGGGCAGCACTGATGTCGATCATTTCCCGGCTCTACCGGGGTGAGACCCGCTTCGAGTTCATCGGCACGCGCAAGCGCTGGTACCTCGCGTCCCTCGTTCTCGTCGTGCTGTGCGTGCTCAGCATCAGTCTGCGTGGCTTCAACTACGGCGTGGATTTCCAGGGCGGCACCACCCTGCAGATCCCGATTTCGGGGACGTCGATCACCACCGCCAAGGTTGACACCGCCGTCCGTGACGCCGGGCTGACCGCGGCCGAGGCCGCGCAGCAGGTCGGCTCGGGCGGGGCGAGCCAGATCCGCGTCAAGACGGACAAGCTCGGCCCGGACAAGCAGCAGGCGGCGGTCGCCAAGATCGCGTCCGATCTCGGCTTGTCGTCACCTGGGGACATCACGGTCAACTCCGTGGGATCGAGCTGGGGTCATGACGTCACGGTCAAGGCCATCGAAGGCCTGATCGTGTTCCTGATCGTCGTCTCGATCTACATCTCGTTCCGCTTCGCCTGGCGGATGGCGGTCGGTGGCATCGTGGCGCTGCTGCACGACCTCCTGGTCGCGGCAGGCATCTACTCGATCATCGGTTTCGAGGTCACCCCGTCCACCGTCGTGGGGTTGCTGACCATCCTTGGTTTCTCGCTCTACGACACCGTCGTCGTGTACGACAAGGTGGCGGAGAATTCGCGCAACCTGCTCGCCGGCGCGCGGATGACCTATGCCGACGCCGCGAACCTCGCGGTCAACCAGACGCTGATGCGCTCGATCAACACCTCGCTGATCGCGCTGTTGCCCGTCGCCGGGCTGCTGTTCGTGGGCGCGGGCATCCTGGGGGTCGGCACCATCAAGGACCTCGCGCTCATCCTGTTCGTGGGCCTCGCCTCGGGCGCGTACTCCTCGTTGTTCCTGGCCACGCCGATCGTCGTGGATCTCACCGAGAGCGCGCCGGAATACCAGGCGCTGCGCAGGCGGGTCACAGCCAGGCGCAGCAACGAGGCCAAGCGCGAGGAGCAGGAACGCGACCTCGCCGCTTCCGGCATCGCCTCCGCGCGGCCGCCGAAGCGAGCCGGTGGCCCCGCGCCAGCGCCGCGACCAGGCGCCCGCCGCGAAGACCGTCCGCAGCGCCGACGCCGCTAGCTTCTCGTGAACGCTGAACGCCCTGATCGCCTCGCCGAGCTGATCAAGTCGCACCTGCGCGACGTGCCCGACTTTCCGCAGCACGGCATCCTGTTCAAGGACATCTCGCCGTTGCTCTTCGATGGCCCGGCCTTTGCCGCGGTGATCGCCGGGCTGGCCGAGTTCGCCGCCGAAGTGGGGGGCGTCGACATTGTCGCAGGCGTCGAAGCCCGGGGCTTCCTGCTGGCCGGTGCCCTCGCCGTCGAGATGGGCTGCGGCGTGCTCATGGTGCGCAAGGTCGGCAAGCTGCCGCCGCCGACCGTCACCCGGGCCTACGACCTCGAGTACGGCACCGCCGAGATCGAAGTACCCACCGATGTGTTGGACGGGCACCGGGTGCTGCTCGTCGACGACGTGCTCGCGACCGGCGGAACGCTGGGCGCCGCTGCCGAGTTGATCATCGAGGCCGGCGGCACGGTGGCGGGCCTGGCCGTGCTGCTCGAACTGGACGCTCTCGACGGGCGCGCGGCGCTGGACGGCACGTTCGACGGCAAGGCGCCGCTGCGCTCGCTGCTGCACGCATAACCCTCCCGGCGCTCGGACCTGTACCCGCTCAGACCCGTAGACTTGAGCTCGTCCGGCACGGTCAGGGAGGGAGCACGCTGACGAGCGACGCGGTAACCCCACCGACGCAAGCGCAGGACCCGGGCGAGCCCGTCCCGACCGGGAGTCGGCACGCTGCCCTGACGCAGATGACGCCGCAGCCGTCGCAGACCGCGACGCCGACGCCGACGCGGCGGCGTGGCGATGTCGTGGCGCCGCCACCGCCAGACGTCACACCTGCCGAAGAACCCGAGCCCACCGACGGCCCCTCGACGGTGCATCGCCGCCGGGTGCGGGACCGGCTGGCGCGTCGGCTCGCCAGCGCCCCGCGGCAGCCACCGATCAAGCCCGTCCTCGAACCGCTACTCGCCGTGCACCGCAACGCGCACCCCAAGGTCGACATCAGGCAGTTGCAGCTCGGCTACGACGTCGCGGAGCAGTGTCACCGCGGCCAGTTGCGCAAGAGTGGTGACCCCTACATCACCCATCCGCTGGCCGTAGCGACGATCCTCGCCGAACTCGGCATGGACACCACCACGCTCGTCGCGGCACTGCTGCACGACACCGTCGAGGACACTGGGCTGACCCTCGCCGACGTCGAATCCCAATTCGGTCCGCAGGTGGCGCACCTGGTCGACGGCGTCACCAAGCTCGACAAAGTGAAGTTCGGCGCTGCCGCCGAGGCCGAGACGATTCGCAAGATGGTCGTCGCGATGGCCCGCGACCCGCGGGTGCTGGTCATCAAGCTCGCCGACCGGCTGCACAACATGCGCACGCTGCGGTTCTTGCCGCCGGAGAAACAGGAGCGCAAGGCGCGCGAGACGCTCGAGGTGCTCGCCCCACTGGCGCACCGGCTGGGCATGAACACCGTCAAGTGGGAGCTGGAGGATCTCTCGTTTGCGACGCTCTATCCCAAGCGCTACGACGAGATCGTGCGGCTGGTTGCTGAGCGCGCGCCGAGCCGCGACACCTATCTCGGTGAGGTCATCGAGCGGATCAACACCGATCTGCGCGACGGCGGGATCAAAGCGGTCGTCACCGGACGTCCGAAGCACTATTACTCGATCTATCAAAAGATGATCGTGCGTGGACGCGAGTTCACCGACATCTACGACCTTGTCGGCATCCGCGTGCTCGTGGACTCCGAGCGCGACTGCTACGCGACCCTCGGCGTGATCCACGCGAACTGGCAGCCCGTCCCCGGCCGGTTCAAGGACTACATCGCGATGCCGAAGTTCAACATGTACCAGTCGTTGCACACGACGGTCATCGGCCCGGCTGGCAAGCCCGTCGAGCTGCAGATCCGCACGCACGCGATGCACCGCACGGCCGACTACGGCATTGCCGCGCACTGGAAGTACAAGGAGCGCAAGAAGCTCGAGGTGGCCGGCCCGGGCGCGATGTCGGACGAGATGGGCTGGCTGCGCCAACTGCTGGACTGGCAGCGCGAGGCGCAGGAGCCCGAGGAATTCCTCGACTCCCTGCGCTACGACCTCGGTGCGTCGGAGGTGTACGTGTTCACCCCGAAGGGCGACGTGATGGCCCTGACGATGGGTTCGACGCCGGTCGATTTCGCCTACGCCGTGCACACCGAGGTCGGGCACCGCTGCATCGGCGCCCGGGTGAACGGGAAGCTGGTCGCGCTGGAATCAGCGCTCGACAATGGCGACACCGTGGAGATATTCACGTCCAAGGCCGAGTCTGCGGCCCCATCACGGGACTGGCTCACCTTCGTCAAGTCACCCCGCGCCCGCAACAAGATCCGGCAGTGGTTCGCGCGCGAGCGACGCGAAGACGCGATCGACGCGGGCAAGAACGCGCTCTCCAAGGCGATGCGCAAGGCGTCGTTGCCGGTGCAGCGGCTCAGCGGCGGCGATCAGCTGTTGACACTGGCTAACGACATGCATCTCGCCGACATCTCGGCGCTCTATGCCGCTATCGGCGAGGGGCACGTTTCCGCCCAGTCGGTGGTGCAGAAGCTGGTGACCCAGCTCGGCGGCGCGGAGGGCTCGATCGAGGACATGGCGGAAGCCATCGTGCCCTCCGTCGAGTCGCCTAGCGCCACCCGGTCAACCAGCAACGACGTCGGCGTCATGGTGAAGGGCGCCAGCGACGTCTGGGTCAAGTTGGCGCGCTGTTGCACGCCGGTCCCCGGCGACGACATCCTCGGCTTCGTCACCCGGGGCGGCGGCGTCTCCGTGCACCGGCGCACCTGCACCAACGCCGCGTCCCTGCTCGACCAGCCCGAGCGGCTCACCGAGGTCGAGTGGGCGGCGTCCATCGACTCGACGTTCGTCGTCTCGATCCAGGTAGAAGCGCTCGACCGCCACGGGCTGCTGACCGACGTGACCCGGGTGCTCTCGGACGAGCGGGTCAGCATCCTGTCGGCGACGGTGTCGACCAACCGCGACCGGGTAGCCATCAGCAAGTTCACCTTCGAGATGGCCGAGGCCAAGCATCTGGGCCATCTGCTGCGCACGATCCGCAACGTTGAAGGCGTGTACGACGTCTACCGTGTGCAGACTGCCGGCTGACCTTCGCCGCCTCGTTCGACCGAGAGCAGGCGGCGACGTGAGGTGTCATCGCCAAGCGACAGCGGCTGCCGAGCGACGCGGTGACGCGGTAGCTGTCATTGCCTTCGGGTATGGTCGCCGGGGCACGGCTCCACCGCTGGTAATCATGGCTGGCTGATATGTAGATCGCTAACATTGCTCGGGATTGCTCTTGTAGCTGCGACGGCGGTGCGGTAGAATCGAATATATGGTCGGGACGGTGGTGGACTCGCTGGCTCCCACCGTGTTCTCCTCGACTGCCGGGGTGCAACCGGGCCGCCGCGTACGCCCGGTTGCACGCTGTTCTCGACGAGTTGGATGCTGTCGAGCTGGATCCGTGCAGTGATGAGGAGGTGCTGACCGACTGGCGTGAACGGGAGCGGCTGCGGCGCCGGTTGGCTGCGGGTGAGCACGCGATCATCACCCAGGTCGAGTGCCGGTCACTGCCGTACCGGCACGGTGCCCGCTCGGCGGCGGTGTTCGCGAGCCAGCTGTTACGGATCAGTCCCGGCGAGGCGCATGCGGATCGACCCGTCACGCACCCCACGCCTCAACACCAGACACCGATAGACCGGGTGTCCTCCGGTCAAGCGGGTGAAAGTCGTCTTCGCGCCGGAGCCGCGTCCGCCGACAAGTTGGGGGTTCGCGAAAGGCGGCCAGCACGCTCCTGTGTGCGGAGGTGAGTTCAGGCGGTCGCAGGACGTCGGCGTTATGGACTAGCGCTCAACGACCCAGCGTGACCGTCTTGAAGATCAGGTCCAGCTTCGGGCGCCCGCCGCCGGCCTGGTTCGACCCGTCGTCGCCAGCGGCCGCAACTTTTTGGAGCACTGCCAGCCCAGCCGTTACGTGGCCGACGACCGTGTAGTTCTTGCCAAGCCCTGTGCTGTCCTTGGTGATGATGAAGAATTGGCTGCTGTTGGTGTCCTTTCCGCTGTTCGCCATGGCGATTGTGCCCGCGGTGTACTTGGCGTTGGCGAGGTTCTCGTCCTTGACCTTATAGGTCGGACCGCCGGCGGTGGTTGCGGAAGGGTCACCGCACTGGACGACGTAGATGCCGGAGTTGACAGACCGGGGGCAGGCCGTGTTGTCGAAGAATTTCTTGGACACCAGATAGGTCAGGCTCTGCACGTTGCAGGGCGCGCCCTTCGCGTCCAGCAACGCGGTGATGTTCCCCTGGTTGGTGTGGAAGACAACGGTGTGATTGGTCGTGGGCGTCGGACGGGGATCGGGCGGCAGGCCGACGTCGTACAGATTCGGGTTGCTCTTGAGCTGCGAAGCCGACTCGGCATAGCCGCACGGCCCGTTGGTCGTCTTGGGTGCGCGGGCGCCGATCTTGCTCGGCGCGCGCGACGGAAGCGGCGAGCGCGTCGACGATGGTGATGACGGCAGTGATGACGACGGTGACGCGGGCGCGGTCGGCGTGCTCGAGCCCGCCACTGGGGTCTTCTTCTTGTCCCCGCTACTGAGCAGGACGACAGTGGTGACGACGGCCGCGATCAGCACGATTGTCGCGGCGATCGAGACGATCAGGGTCGCCTTCTTGCGGCGCGCCTCGCGTTCCTCACGGCGCTCCAGTTGGCGCTCGAGGTGTCGGCGCGCAGCCTCGCGGCGTTGCTTGTTCGTCGGCACGAAGCATCCTCCAGTCGCGGTTCGCCGGTCGGCGGAGCCCACGGCAGTCTACGTAGTGATCGCCCCTGCGGCGCTGAGGACTGGGTAGGAGCGCGCCCACAAACCCGCCCATCGACGCTCGCTAGGCTGGGACACCCTGTCATCTGCAACCAGTTGGAGTGCTGCGCCGTGCTCATTGCCGGCTTCCCGTCGGACGCTACCGCCACCAACTGCTGGGTCGTCGCCCCGGCAGACGGCGAGCAATGCGTCGTGATCGACCCTGGGATCGGGGTCGGGCCGCGTCTGGACGAGCTCATCGCGGAGCATCGCCTCCACCCGGTCGCCGTGCTGCTGACCCACGGCCACTTCGACCACACGTTCTCAGTGCTGCCCGTGTGTCAGGCCCGCGACGTGCCGGCCTTCGTCCATCCGGCCGACCGCGGGCAGCTCACCGACCCGTGGTCGGGAGTTGGCCTGCCGGTGGGCACGCCGCTATTCGGAACCCTCACCTTCGCTGAACCCGATGACGTCCGCGAACTCGGCGACGGTGAGAAGATCTCGCTCGCCGGGCTCGACTTCGGGGTACGGCACGCGCCCGGACACAGCGTCGGATCGGTCACCTTCGCGCTGGCGCCGACCGAGGAGCCGGTGGTGTTCAGCGGGGACGTGTTGTTCGCGGGGTCGATCGGTCGCGTCGATCTGCCCGGCGGTTCGATGGCAGTGATGCAGCGATCGCTGCGCGAGGTGATCCTGCCGATGGACGACGCGACGGTGGTGCACTGCGGCCACGGCCCGTCCACGACTATCGGGCGCGAGCGCGCGTCCAATCCGTATCTGACGGGGCTTTCATGAGCCTGTCCGGGTTCCCTGAGCTGCTGCCCGCAGAACGTTTCGTCGAGCTGGCCGTCCTGGACGGGTTGCGTGCGGTCTTCGAGTTGCACGGCTTCGCGCCGGTCGAGACCCGTGCCGCCGAACCGCTGGATTCGCTGCTGCGTAAGGGTGAAATCGACAAGGAGGTGTACGTGCTGCGCCGGCTGCACGCCGAAGCAGACGACGCCGACGCCGGTCTCGGCCTGCACTTCGACCTGACCGTGCCGTTCGCGCGCTATGTGCTCGACAACGCCGGGCGCCTGGACTTCCCGTTCCGCCGCTACCAGATCCAGAAGGTGTGGCGCGGAGAGCGGCCGCAGGAGGGGCGCTACCGCGAGTTCACCCAGGCCGACATCGACATCGTCGCGCGCGACGTGTTGCCCTTCCATCACGATGTCGAGATCGCGCGGGTGATGGCCGAGGCGCTGAGCGGTCTGGACTTCCTGCCGCCGCTGCGACTTCAGGTCAGTAACCGCAAACTCATCGAGGGCTTCAGCCTCGGCATCGGCGCGCCGGACGCGCCCGCCGTCATGCGCGCGATCGACCGGCTGGACAAGGTGCCCGCCGAAGTTATTGCCAAGCAGCTCGTCGACGAGGCCGGGCTGGACGAGAGCCAGGCGGCGCTGTGCCTGGCGCTCGCCGAGATCCGAACCTCCGACTCGTCGTTCGTGTCGAAGGTGTGGTCGCTCGGCGTGGCGCACCCGCTGCTCGATGCCGGTCTGGATGAGCTCGCCGCCGTGATCGACGGCTGTGCCGGGATCAGCGGCGATCGGGTCGTCGTCGAGGCGGACCTGCGGATTGCGCGGGGCCTGGACTACTACACCGGCACGGTATTCGAGACCCGCATGACCGGTTTCGAAGGGCTCGGCTCGATCTGCTCGGGCGGGCGCTACGACTCGCTGGCCAGCGACGGCAAGACCACCTATCCCGGCGTGGGGATCTCGCTCGGAGTCACCAGATTGTTAGTTCCGCTGTTTCAGCGCGGGCAGCTGCGTGGGTCGCGCGCGGTGCCGTCCGCCGTCCTTGTCGCGTTGCCGAGCGAGGACGCGCGTGGGCGCTGCGACCGGATCGCTCAGCAGTTGCGCTCCCGCGGGATCAGCACCGAAGTCGCCGCGGCGCCGCAGAAGTACGGCAAGCAGATTCGCTACGCCGAACGGCGCGGGATTCCGTTCGTCTGGTTCCCGGCTGCCAACGGCGATTCCACCGGCGCTGCTGACTGCGCCGGTGACGAGGTCAAGGACATCCGTACCGGCGCGCAGGGGCCGGCCGATCCGGCCCGGTGGTGCCCGCCCGCCGAGGACTTGCGCCCGCAGGTCGTCGCCACCGTCCCAGCACAGCAGGAAGAGCAGGCATGATCCGCACGCACGAGGCCGGGGCGCTGCGGGCCGCCGATGCCGGGCAAACCGTGACACTCGCCGGTTGGGTGGCCACCCGCCGTGATCACGGCGGGGTCACTTTCATCGACCTGCGCGACGCATCCGGCAGCGCGCAGGTCGTGTTGCGCGATGAAGGTCGGGCGCACGAATTGCGCAACGAGTGGGTCGTCGCCGTGAGCGGTGAGGTGCGGCTTCGACCCGAAGGAAACGTCAACCCGGGCATCGCGACCGGCGAGATCGAGGTCGTCGCGTCCACGATGGAGGTGCTCAACGAGGCCGCCACCCTGCCGTTCCAGGTCGATGAGCACACCGAAGTCGGCGAGGAGGCCCGACTGAAGTACCGCTACCTGGATCTGCGCCGGCCAGGGCCCGCCGCGGCGCTTCGGTTGCGCTCGAAGGTCAACCGTGCCGCTCGCGAGACGCTCTATGACGAGGGCTTCGTCGAGATCGAGACGCCGACGATGACCCGCTCCACGCCCGAAGGGGCACGCGACTTCGTCGTGCCGGCACGGCTGCGACCCGGGTCCTGGTACGCGCTGCCGCAGTCGCCGCAGCTGTTCAAGCAGCTGTTGATGGTCGCGGGCATGGAACGCTACTTCCAGATCGCGCGCTGCTACCGCGACGAGGACTTTCGCGCCGACCGTCAGCCGGAATTCACCCAGCTCGACATCGAGATGAGCTTCGTCGACCAGGACGACGTGATCGCGGTCGCGGAGCGGGTGCTGACGGCGCTGTGGTCGTTGATCGGCTACACCGTCGCGACGCCGATCCCGCGGATGACCTACGCCGACGCGATGACCCGCTACGGGTCGGACAAGCCGGATCTGCGTTTGGGCCTGGAGCTCGCCGATTGCACGGCGTACTTCGCCGACACCCCGTTCCGCGTGTTCCAGGCACCGTACGTGGGCGCGGTCGTCATGCCAGGTGGTGCCTCGCAGCCGCGCCGGCAGCTGGACGCGTGGCAAGAGTTCGCCAAGCAGCGCGGGCACCGCGGCCTGGCCTACGTGCTGATCGGCGACGACGGCACACTCGCCGGACCGGTCGCGAAGAACCTGTCCGCGACCGAGCGCGACGGCCTGGCTGAGCACGTCAGCGCGCAACCGGGCGACTGCGTGTTCTTCGCTGCCGGGCCGGCGCCGTCGGCCCGTGGCTTGCTCGGCGCTGCCAGGCTGGAGATAGGACGGCGGCTGGGATTGATCGACGAATCGCTGTGGTCGTTCGTCTGGATCGTGGACGCGCCGCTGTTCGAGCCGTCGTCGGCGGCGCAAGCGGCCGGCGACGTCGCGGTCGGATCCGGTGCCTGGACGGCAGTGCACCACGCATTCACCTCGCCGAAGCCCGAGTCGATCGACAACTTCGACACCGACCCCGGCTCAGCACTGGCCTACGCCTACGACATCGTGTGCAACGGTAACGAGATCGGCGGCGGGTCGATCCGTATCCACCGCCGTGCCGTCCAGGAGCGCGTGTTCGCCGTGATGGGCCTGAGCGAGGACGAGGCGCGCTCGAAGTTCGGCTTCCTGCTCGACGCGTTCAGCTACGGCGCGCCGCCGCACGGCGGCATAGCGTTCGGCTGGGACCGGATCTGTGCCCTGCTGTCGGGCACCGAGTCGATCCGCGACGTCATCGCCTTCCCCAAGACCGGCGGCGGTTACGACCCGCTCACCGGGGCGCCTGCGCCGATCACGGCAGAGCAGCGCAAGGAGGCCGGCATCGACGCGGTTGCCGAGGTGGAAGGGCCGGACGAATAGGCTTGTGGTTGCGGCGAGAACTCGCCTTTCCGGAGTGCAACGCTGTCGCACATGATTGTCGGTGTTCGTGACCTCCGCAACGGCACCGGTCGGGTTCTGGATGCTGTGCGGGCCGGCGAACGCGTGACGCTGACGGTGCGTGGTGAGCCGATTGCCGACATCGTTCCCCACGGTGGCCGCACCCGCTGGCTGTCGGGGCCGACGTTGCGCAATCAACTCGCCTACCGGGCGGCAGACTCTGCATTGCGCACGGACCTGGACGAGCTCGCCGGCGAGACGTTGGCTGACCTGTGAGCTCCGGGCTCCTTGACACCGGCATATTCATCGCCACAGCAGGCAAACGGCCGATGGGTCAGCTTCCTGATCGCGTTGCGGTGTCAGTGGTCACGCTGGGCGAATTGGAGCTCGGCGTGCTCGCCACGGATGACAGTGACAATCGCGCGCGCCGCGCCGACACTCTTGCGCTGGCCCGGGAGTCGGATCATCCGATCCCAATCAGTGAGTCGGTCATCAGCGCCTGGGCCCACCTTGTCGATGATTGCCGACGCGCCGGCATCCACCGCACGGTGCGGTTGACCGATGCGTTGATTGCAGCCACCGCCATCGCACATGGCCTGCCCGTCATCACGCAGGATGCAGACTTCGACCAGATGGCCAATGCGCACAAACTCCTACGCGTCGTCATAGTCTGATCCGCCGCGGGTCGGACGGCGGCGCTCGGAGGTCGACTACCGGTGCGGATCGTCGCGTGCGACAAGCTGGCCGGTGACGTCGTCGCCGGTAACTAGATGCAGCAGCGCCCGCGCGTAGGCCTCGGACGCGTCGGCGTCGCAGACGCTCACCGGGCGCCCGTCGATCTCGATGCTGACCTGGAAACCGCTGGTGTCGCGCTCGAGTCGCCGGAATGTGCCGGCGAGCAGTTCGCGCAACTGCGCTTCGCTCGGCAACCACACAGCTTGCTCCATCTCAATCGAGTCCAACGCCCATTCGACGGTGCCGTTGAAGCCGATGACCTGCTCGCCGGGGAATCGGTGCACTTCGACGGTCATATCCGAGAGCGTGAAGACCTCGTCGTCCATGCCGCGTTCGGACACGACGAACCGGTCACCGGACGTCGGCGTCCAGCGCACGCCCCCGTCGCGCAGCCGTCGCGCCGTCGAGAGCGTGATCATGACGCAGCGCCGCGCCGCAGCAGGCAAGCGATGCCGATGATCATTGCGCCATCTGCAGCGCCCGAGCGCTGCGCAATGGCCAACGACCTGGTCGCAGACAGCGAACCCATTCCAACTCCTCGATCGGATGCCATCCCAGAATATGCGGACTCCTACGCTGGGGCAGTGACGCTGTTCGAGCCGGACCTCCCGCAGCCGCCGCCGGTCGAGATCGACCCGGCCGCGCCGCTCGCAGCACGGATGCGCCCGCGCACGCTCGACGAGGTCGTCGGCCAGCAACACCTGCTGGCGGCGGGTTCGCCGTTGCGCCGCCTCATCGAGGGCGACGCGCCGCTGTCGCTGATCATGTTCGGCCCGCCCGGCACTGGCAAGACAACGCTGGCGCTGATCGTGTCGAGCGCGACGAACCGCCGCTTCGAACAGCTCTCGGCGCTCAACGCCGGCGTGAAGGACGTCCGCGAGGTGATCGCCCGGGCGAAGACCGAGCTCGGCCGTAGTGGCCGGCAGACGGTGCTGTTCATCGACGAGATTCACCGTTTCTCCAAGACGCAACAGGATTCCCTGCTCGGGGCCGTCGAAGCGCGCCACGTCACGCTGGTCGCGGCGACCACCGAGAACCCGTTCTTCTCCATCGTCTCGCCGTTGCTGTCTCGAAGCCTGCTGCTGACGCTGCAACCCCTCGACGACGACTCGGTAGCGACGCTCGTCGACCGGGCGCTCGTGGACGAGCGAGGCCTGGCTGGTCAGCTACGCCTGGACGACGATGCCCGCGCGCACCTGCTGCGGATGTCGGGCGGTGACGCGCGGCGGGCGCTGACCGCTCTCGAAGCGGCGGCGGGGACGGCCGCGGCCGAGGGTGCGGCGAGCATCGACCTGGCGACCCTCGAACAGGCTGTCGACACCGCGGCAGTGCGCTATGACCGCGACGGTGACCAGCACTACGACGTGATCAGCGCGTTCATCAAGTCGATCCGCGGCTCAGACCCCGATGCCGCGCTGCACTATCTCGCCCGCATGATCGAGGCTGGGGAGGACGCGCGGTTCATCGCGCGGCGCCTCGTGGTGCACGCGTCTGAAGACATCGGTCTCGCCGACCCGAGCGCGCTGCTCGCAGCCACCGCCGCCGCGCAGGCCGTGCAGCTCATCGGGATGCCTGAGGCTCGCATCAATCTCGCCCAGGCGACGATCCACCTGGCGCTCGCGCCGAAGTCCAACGCCGTGATCAGCGCGATCGACGCCGCGCTCGCCGACGTCCGCGCAGGGCTGGCGGGCTCGGTGCCAGCAGCCCTGCGAGACGGTCACTACGCAGGCGCAGCCAAGCTCGGGCACGCTCGGCGATACCGCTACCCGCACGACAACGCAGACGGTGTGGTCGAGCAGCAGTATGCCCCCGACGAGCTGGTCGGGCGCGACTACTACGTTCCGGCGGTGCGCGGCGCCGAGCGTTCGCTGGCCGAACGGCTGGCGAAGCTGCGGGCAGCAGTGCGGGGCGGGTCCGACCCTGCGAACCCGCCGAGCTGACCCGATAGGGTCGGGGCGGTTGTACGCCCGCACCGACCATCTTTGAGGAGGCCACCGGTGTCCGGAGGGGCCATTGCCGCGCTCATCGCAGCCGGCGCGTTCGTCCTGCTCGTGCTGTTGCTGGCTGTCCCACTGCTGAAGTTGGGCAAGACGCTCGACGAGGCGACGCTCGCAATCCGCAAGACGCATGACGGCGTCTCGCCGCTGCTCGACGACGCGCAGGGCACGCTCACCCAGGTCAACGCTCAGCTCGTCCAGGTCGAAGGCATCGCGAAGAACGTCAATTCGATGACGACCAACGCCGCCGCGCTCACCTCGGTGGTGTCGAGCACCGTGGGCAGTCCGTTGATCAAGGTGGCCGCCTTCAGCTACGGCGTGCGAAAGTCCGTCCAGACTCGCCGCGACGCGCAGGTCGTGCGCGACGCCCGGCATTCCCGCCGCAGTACCCGGAAGGCGGGCTAGTGATGATCGTTGGCGCGAAGGAGGTGGCGTAGGTGCGCAGGCTCTTCTGGCTCGCCATGGGCGTCACCATCGGCGTCCTCGTCGTGCGCAAGCTGCAGCGCGCCGCGCAGCGGCTGACGCCGGGCAGCATGGCCGCCTCACTCGGTGACGCGCTGGTCGATCTCGGTCAGTCGATTCGCGAGTTCGGCGCGGACGTTCGCTCGGCCATGCACGAGCGCGAGGCGCAACTGCGCGAGAGCACGGGTCTGGACGGCAGCGCCGCCAGCGTCGAAGCCGGAGCCGAAGGGACAACGTGAAGTCGGCCGACATCCGGCAGCGGTTCCTGGGGCACTTCGAGACGAACGGCCACCATGTGGTGCCCAGCTTGCCGCTGCCCTACGACGACCCGAACCTGCTGTTCGTGGTCGCCGGAATGGTGCAGTTCGTGCCGTACTTCGTCGGCCAGCAGAAAGCGCCGTGGCCGCGCGCCACCAGCATCCAGAAGTGCATTCGCACGCTGGACATCGACGAGGTTGGCAAGACCACCCGGCACGGCACGTTCTTCCAAATGAACGGCAACTTCAGTTTCGGTGATTACTTCAAGGACGAAGCCATCCGGCTCGCCTGGCAACTGTCGACCAACTCCGTGGCTGACGGGGGTTTCGGGCTCGACGGCGACCGGATCTGGGCGACGGTCTACCTCGACGACGAGGAGGCCGTCGATATCTGGCACAAGCAGATCGGCCTGCCGCTCGAGCGCATCGTGCGCCGCGGAATGGACGACAATTTCTGGTCGATGGGCGTGCCGGGGCCCTGCGGGCCGTGCAGCGAGCTGTATTACGACCGCGGCCCCGACTACGGCACCGAGGGCGGCCCGGAGGTCGACGAAGACCGTTACATGGAATTCTGGAACCTCGTCTTCATGCAGAACGAGCGTGGGGCGAGTACGGGACCGGCGAAGTCCGACTTCCAAGTGCTCGGCGAACTGCCGGCGAAGAACATCGACACCGGCATGGGCATGGAACGGGTCGCCACCCTGCTGCAGGGCGTCGACAATCTGTACGAGATCGACCAGACACGTCCGATCCTCGACCGGGCTGCGCAGTTGTCGGGCACGGTATACGGCGCGCATTCTGGCCGCGCCGCCCATGAGTCGCACCCCGACGACGTCCGGCTCCGGGTGATCGCCGACCACGTCCGCTCGGCGCTGATGCTCATCGGCGACGGTGTGCGCCCCGGCAACGAGGGTCGCGGCTACGTCCTGCGCCGGATTCTGCGCCGCGCGATCCGTTCGATGCGACTGCTGGGATACGAGGACCCTGCCCTGCCCGAACTGTTGCCCGTCGCGCGTGACTGCATGGCGCCCTCCTACCCCGAACTGGCGAGCGACTTCGACCGCATCGCGAGCTATGCCTACGGCGAGGAAGAAGCGTTTCGGCACACGCTGCGGGCCGGGACGACGATTCTCGATCTTGCCGTGGCTGACACCAAGCGCGCGGGCAGCGCGGTGCTGTCCGGCGACAAGGCCTTCCAGCTGCACGACACGTACGGCTTCCCGATCGATCTCACCCTCGAAATGGCTGCCGAGCAGGGCATCGCCATCGACGAGATGGGGTTTCGCCGGCTGATGGCCGAGCAGCGGGCTCGCGCCAAGGCCGACGCCCGCGACAAGAAGACCGCGCACATCGACCTATCGGTGTACCGGTCGGCGCTGGAAGCCGGGCCTGCACGGTTCACTGGCTACACCGAGGTCGTGCACGAGTCGGTGGTCACCGCGCTGATCGGTCCGGCGGGCCTGCTGCCGGCGGTGCACGAAGGCGACGACGTCGAACTCGTCCTGGACGTCACGCCGTTCTACGCCGAAGGGGGTGGGCAACAGGCTGACTGGGGTCGGATCTCGATCAGCGCAGCCGACCACGAGGCCGAGTTGACGATCGTGGACGTCCAGCAGCCGGTACCCGGGCTGATCGTGCACCGCGCGAGTGTGCTGTCCGGCGAGGTGCGGCCCGGCGATCACGCCTTGGCGAGGGTCGACATCGAGCGGCGCGCGTCGGTGTCGCGTAGCCACTCCGCCACGCACCTGTTGCATGCCGGCCTGCGCAAGGCGCTCGGGGACTCCGCCGCGCAGGCGGGCTCGCTCAATGCGCCCGGGCGACTGCGCTTCGACTTCACCACGCCGTCGGCGGTTGCGCACAGCGTGCTCGGCGACGTCGAGGACGAGATCAACGACGTGTTGCTACGCGATCTGGAAGTGCGGTGGTTCGTCACCGACCAGGCCGAAGCGCGCCGGCTCGGCGCGATCGCGATGTTCGGCGAGAAGTACGGCGAGCGGGTGCGCATCGTCGAGATCGGCGACTACTCGCGCGAGCTGTGCGGCGGCACGCACGTGCCACGCAGTTCGGTCATCGGCATGGTGAAACTGCTGGGTGAGGCGTCCATCGGCTCAGGGGTGCGCCGGGTCGAGGCACTGGTCGGGCTCGACGCGTTTCGCTACCTCGCTCGCGAGCATGTGCTAATGCAGTCGTTGGCGAGCGAGTTCAAGGCGCGGCCGGACGAGTTGCCGGAGCGGATCGGCGGCGTGCTCGAGCGCCTCAAGTCCGCCGAACGCGAGCTGGGCCGATTGCGGGTCGCCCAGGTGCTCGCCAGCGCCGGTGCGCTCGCCGCGGCGGCACAGGATTTCGGTGGAGTTCAACTGGTCGCAGCCGAGGCCCCCGCCGGCGTCAGCGGCAACGAGTTGCGTTCGCTCGCGATGGACGTCCGCGGGCGGCTCCGGCCCGACGCTCCAGCGGTGGTTCTGCTCGCGTCGCCCGGCGAAGGTGGCGGAGTCAGCTTCGTCGCGACGGTCAACGCGGCCGGCCAGGCTGCGGGGCTCGCGGCGGGGGCGCTGGTGCGCACGTTCGCGCCGGTGCTCGGCGCGGGTGGCGGCGGCAAGGCCGACCTCGCGCAGGGCGCGGGTGGCGACGCCGGCAAGCTCGCCGACGCCTTCGCGGCGGTGCGCGCGCAGCTGTCCGGGCGCTGATGCCGGTCGAGTCGCCTGGCGTCTGGATCGGCGTCGATGTGGGCACGGTGCGGGTCGGTGTCGCCCGCAGCGACCCGTCCGGGATCCTGGCAACGCCGCTCTGCACGCTCGTCCGCGACGAAGCCGGTGAGCGCGACCTCGCCGAGCTCGCCCAACTGGTCGCTGACCACAACGCCGTCGGCGTGGTGGTCGGGCTGCCGCGGACGATGCGCGGGCACGAGGGCCCGTCGGCGGCGATGGCGCGTTGGTACGCGGCACTGCTGGGCGAGCGAGTTGCCCCGATTCCGGTGCGACACGTGGACGAACGGCTAACCACGGTGTCCGCGCAGCGTAAACTTCGGCAAGGCGGAATCCGGGGAAGCAAGGCCACCCGCGCCGTGATTGACCAGGCCGCTGCGGTGGAACTGCTTCAAACCTGGCTGGAGATTCGGCGGGCCGCACACTGATGAGCGCAATGTTCGAGCGAGAAGTGTTCGAGCGAGAAGTGTTCGAGCGAGAACGACCGGCAGCCGAAGATGCCCAGCATGAGCAGAACGGGAGTTCGCAAGCGTGACCCGAGGCGAGGGCGAGTCCGTCACGTTGGGCGATTCGGACAGCCTGCTATTCGGCGACGACGACGACGCCGCCGAGCTCGCTCCGCCGCGCCGTCTCGCCCGCGCCGACCGACGGCGTGACGAACACCACCAGCGCCGTCGCCAGCACCGTCGCCGCGGGCGCGTGTTCGTGCTGCTCGCGATCGTCCTGGTGGCGGCCGTCGCCGGTTTCGTCGTTCCACGCGTCGTCAGCTACTTCCAGACCGCGGACTACTCGGGCAACGGATCCGGCTCGGTTTCGGTCCTCGTCCACCAGGGCGACTCGGCTGCCGCCATCGGTACGGCGCTGTTCCGGGCCGGGGTGGTCAAGAGCGCGACCGCCTTCACCGACGCAGCGTCCGCCGATTCGCATTCGCAGAACATCCAGCCAGGGTCGTACCGGTTGCGCAAGCACATGTCCGGCAAGAACGCATTGCAGCTGATGCTTGATCCGAGCTCACGTGACGCGGCCAGCGACGTGATCGTGACCGAAGGCGCAACGGTGGTCGACGTCGAGGCGCAACTGGAGAAGGTGCTCGGTGCCTCGCAGCACGACACGATCGTGACTGCGATCGAGAAGAGCGCGGCGCTGGGCCTGCCGATCGACTACCGCAGCGGCGCACGCGGGCCCGGCTCGTCCGAGGGTTTCCTGTATCCCGCCACGTACTCCCTCGACGCGGGGGCGACCCCCGCGGACGCGCTGCAGAAGATGGTCACTCGCTTCACCGCTCAGGACCGCAGCACCGGCTTCACCGACGCCGCGAAGAAGCTGGGCATCACTCCGTACCAGGCGCTGATCGTCGCCTCGATCGCCCAGGCGGAGGCGAAGTTCGCTGCCGACCTGCCCAAGGTCGCACGGGTGATCTTGAACCGGATCAAGGCCGGGACGCCGCTGCAGATCGACGCCACCAGCGCGTACGCCGCCAAGCTCAAGGGTTTGGACGCGAGCAAGGTGATCTACGCCGACGTGAAAGGTCCGTACAACACGTACAATCACAGCGGCCTGCCGCCGACGCCGATCGACAATCCGGGCGGGGTGGCGATGAACGCGGCGGTAAACCCGGCGAAGGGCAATTGGCTGTTCTACGTCAACGGCGATGCGGCCGGGCACCTCTTCTTCACCAACAGCGAGCGCGCGTTCACTGCCGCGGCCGCAGTCTGCAAGAAGCACCATTGGGGCTGTGGCTGACGCTGCAGCGCCGCGCGGCCGTCGACAAGCAGGGGTGCTTGGCCGCCCGATCGCGCATTCCTTGTCACCGACATTGCATCGCGCGGCCTACCTTGCGCTCGGCCTCGACTGGACGTACGAGGCGATCGACTGCGGCGTGGGCGAGCTGGCCGGTGTGCTCGCGAAACGTAGCGACTGGGCTGGCTTCTCATGCACGATGCCGCTCAAGCGGGCGGTGCTGGATATCGCCGCCGAAGCCAGCGCGCTCGCTCGCGCGGTCGGTGCGGCGAACACCCTGCTGCCCCGCCCCGGTGGTGGCTGGATCGCCGATAACACCGACGTCGCTGGCATCGTGCGGACGGTGCGTGGGGCCGGGTTCGCATCGGTAACGGTGCTCGGCGCGGGAGGCACCGCGCAGGCGGCCGTGGCGGCACTGCCTGCCCTAGGCGTCACGCGGTGCTCGGTGCTGGTGCGCGACGTCGCCCGGACCGGCGAGGTGCGCCGCACTGCTGAGGCGATGGGCGTCACGCTCGGGATCGGGGAACAACGCGGCGATGCTGCTGCGCTGGACGCTGACCTGATCGTGTCGACGCTGCCGCGGGAGGCTGCGGATCCGCTCGCGTTGCGTCGCTGGCGCCCGGACCAGGTCGTGCTGGACGTCGTGTACGACCCGTGGCCCACCCGGCTGGCTGCCTCGGTGGAGCACGCGGGCGCACGGGTGCTCAGCGGCGCGGCGATGCTGCTGCATCAGGCCGAGGTACAGGTTGAGTTGATGACGGGACGTGCTGCTCCGGCCGACGCGATGCGCGCCGCCCTGCACGCGGCGGGGTATCTGCGTTGACGGCGCGTCGGTGGTCTCAGTCGCCGTCACCCGCACCACTTGACACCCGCTAGGCGTTAGTCGTAGCTTGCGTTAGTGATGCCTAACGCCTCTGCGATGGTGGACGCGATCGCCGAACCCACTCGGCGCTCGATCGTCGAGCGCCTCGTCGACGGACCGGCCGCGGTGAGTGACCTCGCACGGGACATGCCGATCACCCGCTCCGCGGTGTCGCAGCACCTGCAAATCCTCAAGTCCGTCGGACTGGTGACCGACCGGGCGGTCGGCACCCGCCGCGTGTACACAGTCGACCCCGACGCGCTGGCACTCATCCGTGCCTACTTCGACGCGTTCTGGACCCGATCCCTGACCGCACTTCGCGATGCGGCCGAGCAACCTTCGGAGGACACATGACCACTCAGACAACGCCAACCGAGCTCAGCACTGCCGTGGAGGTCGCCGCGCCGATCGCGCACGTCTTCCACGTCTTCACCAACCAGATCGGCTCTTGGTGGGACAAAGATCATCACATTCTCCAGGCGCCGCTAGCGGAGATGATCTTCGAGCCGTTCGTCGGCGGACACATCATCGACCGGGGGACTGACGGCAGCGAATGCCGCTGGTCGCGTGTGCTGGCCTACGACCCGCCCACCAGGGTGTGTTTCAGCTTTGATATCGATCTACGCCAGTGGCACCTCGAGACCGACCCGGCCAAAGCGAGTGAGGTCGAGATCGAGTTCACCGAGTTGGATGCCGGCCGGACTCACGTCAGGCTCACCCACCGCCATCTCGATCGGCATGGTGATGGGTGGGAGTCGATGCGCGGCGCGCTGTCCTCGGGCTGGGACCTGCATGATTTCGTCGCGGCCGCGCAGCGCCCGACGGCGCTCGGCCGGGTGCTGCCGGAGGTCACCGATGAGTCGATGCGCGAACGGCTGTCGCACGCCCGTGCTTACACCGCAGTGATACTGCGGGTGACGCCGGCGTTCGTGCGCCCGGACGTCGACGCCACGATCTGGGACCACGGGCGGCGCAATATGCAACTCGCCGAGGTCGGGCTGCTCCCGGTCGTGCTGCCGGCCAGCGACGACGGGGACATCGCAGGCATCGGGATATTCGCCGCAACGCCGGAGGACACCCGAACCATCTTGGACGACGACCCGGGCGTCCGAGCCGGCATCTTCAGCTACGACCTGCATGCGGTGCGTGGGTTCCCTGGCGCAAGCCTGACCTAATGGTCTAGCGCGCCTTGGTCACGGGCAAGATCGAGGTATGGCAAAGACCGCGATCCGATTCCGGCAGGTAGTGCTCGACACCACCGACGCCCGCGGGCTGGCCGAGTTCTATCGCCAACTTCTCGGCTTTGCCTACCGGGCGGGCGACGAGACGGCGGATCCGGACGGTGACGACTGGCTCGTTTTGCGTGCTCCGGGCGGCGGCGCATCGATCGCCTTTCAGCAGGTTGACCGGCTACCGGAAGCGACCTGGCCCGACGGCGCGTACCCGCAGATGCTGCATCTGGATCTCACGGTCCCGACCGTCGAGGTACTTGTCGCCGAGCATGAACGCGTGCTCGGCCTCGGCGCCAGGTTGTTGCAGGACCGGTTGGGGGACCCCGACGAGCCGCTCTACGTCTATGCCGACCCGGCCGGGCACCCGTTCTGCATCTTCGTATCCGGGTAGCCGCCACGTTGGTGTAATCACGCCGCCAGTTGTGTACCGGCCTGGATGCACCGGATCGCCGCGGCTACTGCCGCCGACAGGTGCTCGACCGAGCGCGGGCGGTAGAGCGGGCCGGTGCCGTCACTCAGCAGCACCGCGGCCATCGCGACACCTTGTGCCGACGCCGGTCCAGGCGACTGCAGTGTGTCTATCAAGGTAGCGATCACCTCGCGGCCCGGATGGGTGAGTGCGCCGCGCGGTGCGATCCCGGCGAGCGGGCGGCGCTCGCCGCCCTCAGCACGCGCGAGGACGTGTCCCAATGTGCGTGCGAGCCGCTGTCGACACCGCTGTTCCGACAGCACGCTCGCCCGCACTGCACGTAGCCAACGATCCTCGGGCGCCTGCCCGGCAGCCAACTGCCCGTCCAGGGAGTGGGAGAAAATTCGCGCGATAAGCCGGTGCTGCCGCTTGATGGTGCGCAACGCAAGACCGTCCGCGACGCGGACGAGAGCAGTGTGATGGACCGGACGTTGCTCGGCCACAACGACCTCGATGCACTTGTTCATGAGGACCATGCTGGTCGACCACGGCCGAGGCGAACAGTGGCATCATTGACTATGTGCATGCTAAAACGGCCAACAAGCAGACGGTGGCCGTTGTGGTCTTCGAGGGGGTCTCACTCTTCGAACTGTCCGTGGTCTGCGAGATCTTCGGCGACCAGGACGGCACCGAGATCCGCGGACCTTGGTACAACCTGCTGATCTGCGGCGCGGGCGGCCGCGGCACTTCCGTCCGGTCCGACCGCGGGCTGCGCGTGGACGTCACGCACGGGCTGCGATCACTGGTCGCTGCCGACACGGTGGTCGTCCCTCCGCTCGAACGCCGCGGCGCCGCCGCTGATCAGCTGCCACAGCTACTTCTGGACGCGCTGCGTCAAGCACATCGACGCGGCGCGCGTCTGGTCTCGCTGTGCACCGGAGCCTTTATCCTCGCGGCCGCCGGCTTGCTCGACGGGCGGCCAGCCACCACGCACTGGGCCGAATGCCGCGAGCTGGCCCGGCTGTACCCAGCGGTGCAGATCAACCCTGACGTTCTTTACGTGGACGACGGTGACGTGCTGACCTCAGCGGGCAGCGCGGCGTGTATCGATCTGTGCCTGCATCTGGTGCGCACCGACTTCGGTGCGGACGTCGCGGCCGAACTCGCCCGCGAACTCGTCGTCGCGCCCTACCGCGACGGTGGGCAGGCCCAGTACATCCGTACGCCGCTCCCGGATCTCGAGACCGACATGCTGTTCACCGAGACGTTCGGCTGGCTGCAGGAACATCTGGGCGATCAGGTCACCGTCGCCGATCTGGCAGCCAGGTCGGCAATGAGCCGCCGCACGTTCGCACGCCGCTTTCTCGACACGACCGGCACGACCCCGTACCAATGGCTGCTGCGCCAGCGCGTCCAGCTGGCGCAGCAACTGCTCGAGAGCACCGATCAGCCGGTCGACACGATCGCGACCCGATGCGGATTCGCCACCCCAGGCAATCTGCGCAAGCACTTCGCCCGCGTGGTGCACACAACACCCGTCGCCTATCGCCGCACGTTCAGCACTATCGGCGGATAGGCCGACCGAGGACGGTGGGCAGGCAGTGGCGTTTCGCGCGAACCTCCAAACGACCAGCCTTGCCGCCAAGCCGATCACTAGCGTGGTGGACATCGCTGCCAACAAGCCCGTGCCGGCGGCGGTGCCGGATATCAGGTTGTAGCCCGCGTGCCAGATCGCAACGAGCAGAATGCTGCCGCCGCTGCGGTTGTAGAGCCAGCTGAGGACGACCGCGCCAAGTTGTTGATATGCGGCGGACGAATTCCAGCAGTTGCGGGCGGAAGCTGATCAACGCCTGCCCATCGTCCCAGCGCGAGCAGCGCTGGCGGCGGACGTTCAGGACGGTCTCGTAGGTCAACGACACCGGCTGGAGGTAGCCGAGGTCGCACAGTGCGCCTTGCACGGCCGCGACGGCGTCGGGATCGTTCGGCTCGTCCACGACGAGGTCGCCGTTCGAGCGAATCCAGATCCGGTCAGTCGAACGCCGTTCAGGCACAATTCGAACTGGCTGACGCCGGAAAAAGCGGACTGCCGCCACTGCCCAACAGCCGTGCACCCTGACGTTCTGGATCGGGTGGCGGAGCGCGCGGCTCACGACTCGGGCGCAGTCCCTCGGATGCGGGACGAACCCAATTCCGGGCCTCGATCAGTTCCGGTCGACATGGGTGAGACCCGCCTGGAGGTCGCGGATGATCGCGCCGAGTTGGCCGGAGGCGAGGAGCCCTGGCCCGAGGGGACCGGATGGATTTTGCCCGATAGGTGGAAGGGCTCGCAGAGCGGCGCGAACCTCTGCCGACATGTGCTCGTGCTGCCAGCGAATCTCGTCTTCGACGGCTTGTGGCCGGTCCGGGTCCGCGAGGCCGACGGCCTTGGCCGCATAGGCGGCGGCACCAAGTGCATGGGCGCCCATATGGCACACGGCTACGGCCTGACCGGCGGCTCGGGCCGCGGCCGCTGCGGCGGGAGCCTTTACATCACCAGCACCGACGCCACCGACAAACCGACGGCGGATCTCCTCCGCGGTGTCTAGCTCTCCACGGGCGAACGCGCAAGTCCGGGCGATGAGAGCACGAGGGCGGCCATCGCCTGGAGCCTCGGCCTCGAACAGCCCTAGAACCCGCTCGGCGCAGTCAGCGGCCCATGCGGCGACAAGTCGTCGGTCGGCGTCGCTTAGCGTCTGCGGAGACCTCACCAGGCTGACTTTACGTAGGAGCCGACCTAGAAACTCAGGTGCCGATCACGGGGACTCGCTGCCCGGTGCACCGACGGTCTCGTATGACGAACCGGCTGGACCACGCGTTTGCGGGCTGCATGTGCCGCCGCAGTACCGGCGGACGATGCCGCCCGCAGGGAATCACGCCACGATGACATTCGTCGTGGCGGTCCCGCAGCTCCGTGTGCCCGCGTCGCCGTGCTCGCGGCCAGCTGGCTCATGACTTTGGCCTGGCGCGCTCACTAGCCGCCGAGCTCGGCGGCTCGCCGTGCGGCTCGGGATTGCTCAAGGCCGGCTTTGCGCAGGGCTGAGCGCCGGCCGAGTGGTCGCCACCGGTGGCGCGGGACGCCGACGGTGAGGTGGCGACGTAGTGCGTCGCGTTCGGCCGTCCGTCCCGCCTGGACGAGCCGGGCGAGTTGCAGGTGTTCAAGTCCGATGTTGTGGTAGAGCCGCGGTAACAGGACCGTTCAAGGCAGGCGGTGGTCCGCCGAGGGTGATGTCCGCGCGGCGGCGATGCAGCTCGAAGACCGCGCCGTCGACGTCGACGACCGCTGGGCGGGCGGTGGGGCTGGTGGGGACGATGGGAACAGGTGCCGAACGCCCTGTCGGACGCCGATCGCAGGCCCTGCACACGCTACGCAGGGTTGACGTTCAGGCACGAGGTTGTAGACAATTGACGTGACAGCCGTGACGAGGAGGATCAGCAAGATGACCGCGTTGGCAGCCGATCCCGATATCGAGCACGTGGCAAGCGAACACGTCGAGTTCCGTACCGACCCGTCCCAGTACAAGCATTGGCTTCTGGCCACCGACGGCTCGGTGGCCACCCTGACGATGGACGTGGACGAGAAGGCCGGGCTCGTGCCGGGCTACGAACTCAAACTCAACTCCTACGACCTCGGCGTCGACATCGAGCTCTACGACGCCGTACAGCGGCTGCGCTTCGAGCATCCCGAGGTGCGCGTCGTCGTCATGACCAGCGGCAAGGACAGGATCTTCTGCGCGGGGGCGAACATCCGCATGCTGGCCGGCTCGCCGCACCCGTGGAAGGTCAACTTCTGTAAGTTCACCAACGAGACACGCAATGGCATCGAGGACGCGACCGCGAACTCCGGCCAGACCTATCTCGCCGCGCTCAACGGCACCGCCTCGGGCGGCGGCTACGAGCTGGCGCTGGCGTGTGAGCACATCATGCTGATCGATGACCGCAGTTCGGCGGTGTCGCTACCGGAATTGCCGCTGCTCGGCGTGCTGCCCGGCACCGGCGGGCTGACCCGCGTCGTTGACAAGCGTCACGTCCGCCGCGACCTCGCCGACTACTTCTCCACAAAGTCCGAAGGGATCGGCGGCAAGAAAGCCGTGCAGTGGCGTCTCGTCGACGAGGTCGTCGCGCGCCCGAAGTGGGCCGAGAAGGTGGCAGCGCGCGCGGCACAACTGGCGCAGCAGTCGGATCGGCCGTCCGACGCAATGCCGATCACCTTGTCCGAGCTGGACAAGACGCGCACCGACGACGAGATCAGCTACCGGCACGTGTCCGCGAAGCTGGACCGCACAGCCAGGACCGTTGAGATCACCGTTCGGGCACCGCAATCCCCGCCAACCGCTCCGATCGACGAGAATTTCTGGACGCTGGCGATGACCCGCGAGCTCGACGACCTGATCCTGGATTTGCGCATCAACGAACTGGAACTCGGCACCTGGATCCTGCGCACGACCGGCGCCGCTGGCAACGTCCTGGCCCATGATCAGTACCTGCTCGAGCGGCAGGGCGATTGGGCGGCGCGCGAAACCCTGCACTATCTCAAACGAACGCTGAAGCGGCTCGACGTCACCAGCCGCAGCCTCATCGCGTTGATCGAGCCGCGCAGCTGCTTCGCGGGCTCGCTGCTCGAACTGGCGCTGGCGGCGGATCGCTCTTTCCAGCTTGACGGCGTGTTCGAAGATGTCGACCCCGAAGCCGAGCCAGCTGCGATCACCCTCGACGACATCAACTTCGGCGCGTTGCCGATGGGCAACGGCCTGACCCGGCTGCAAACCCGCTTCTACGGCGACGACGCTGGCCTCGAAGCGGTCACGGCAGAGAATGGCGCATCCTTGCAGGGCGAGCGAGCAGCAGAACTCGGTCTGGTGACCTTCGCCCCCGACGACATCGACTGGGACGAAGAAGTGCGCATCACGCTGGAAGAGCGCGGCAGCTTCAGCCCCGACGCCCTGACCGGCCTCGAGGCCAACTATCGCTTCGCCGGGCCGGAAACGATGGAGACCAAGATCTTCGGCCGACTGACCGCGTGGCAGAACTGGATATTCATCCGTCCCAACGCCTCCGGCCCGGACGGCGCACTGCGCAAATTTGGTACCGGGCAGCGAGCCGAATTCGACAGGAAACGAGTCTGAGCCGATATGACGACTACAGCTGACTATTCTGAGAAGATCCCGAATAACGTCGACTTGCACGAGGATCGGCGGTTGCAGCGGGCTCTGGAATCCTGGCAGCCGAATTTCCTTAATTGGTGGGAGTCGATGGGTCCGACGCTGCCGACGCAGGATGTGTATCTACGCACGGCGGTGAATGTCGGACGCGAAGGCTGGGCGCACTTCGGTCACGTCCCGATGAAGGACTATCGGTGGGGCGTCTTCCTCGCCGAGCGCGACCGCGATCGCAACATCGCCTTCGGCCAGCACAAAGGTGAACCTGCTTGGCAGAAGGTCCCCGGCGAATATCGCGCCGACATTCAGCGGTTGATCGTCATCCAGGGCGACACCGAGCCTGCCTCTGTCGAGCAGCAACGCAACCTCGGTGCGACCGCGCCGTCGCTCTACGATCTGCGCAATCTCTTCCAGGTTAATGTCGAGGAAGGCCGCCACCTCTGGGCGATGGTCTACCTGTTGCACGCCTATTTCGGACGCGAGGGGCGCGAAGAGGCCGAGGAATTGCTGCACCGCAATTCCGGTAGCGAGGACAGCCCTCGAATCCTCGGCGCTTTCAACGAGGAAACGCCGGACTGGCTGTCATTCTTCATGTTCACATATTTCACCGACCGTGACGGTAAATACCAGCTCGGCACGCTGAAAGAATCCGCCTTCGACCCGCTTTCGCGTACCTGCGAATTCATGCTCAAGGAAGAAGCGCACCACATGATGGTCGGCACGACCGGCATCGACCGAGTCGTAGGGCGCACCGTCGAGCTGATGCTTGAACACGACTCGGACGAAGTAGCGGCGCACGGCGGCATCCCGCTGCCCATCATCCAGAAGTACTTGAACTTTCACTACAGCGTCTCGCTCGACCTGTTCGGCTCGGAGACATCGACGAACGTCGCGAACTACTACACCGCCGGTATCAAAGGACGTTGGCTGGAGGAGCGGCGCAAGGACGATCACCGCCTCTCCGACGATGCCATGAACGTCGACGCGCTGGTCGACGGCGAGATCGGGCAGACCGAGGTGTCGGCGCTGGTTGGACTGAACACTGACCTGCGTCGCGAGTACACCAGCGACTGCGAGGGCGGCGTCAAACGGTGGAACAAGATCCTGGACGAGGCCGGGCTCACGCAGCGGCTCGCATTGCCCAGCGCGGCGTTCAACCGCCAGGTAGGCGCTTACTCCGGCATCCAGGCGACCCCGGATGGCACGAAGATCTCCGCCGACGACTGGGAGCAGCGCAAGGGCGATTGGCTGCCCACCGAGGTCGACAAGACGCATGTGCGATCGCTGATGCAACCCGTGCACGAACGCGGCAAGATCGCGGCATGGATCGCGCCGCCACGACAAGGCATCAACGGCAAGCCGTTCGACTACGACTACGTGCACCTCGCCTGACGGGCAAGCGAGCATGACCGAACTTTTCAACGCCTGCGTCTACCTGCTCGACCGGCACCTCGCGAACGGCGACGGCGCCCGCGTTGCGCTGACCGGCGCGACGGGCGACATCAGCTATGCACAACTGCACGAGCGGGTACTGCGAACGGCGGCGGGCCTGCGCCGGCGCGGCGTGCTGCCCGAGCAGCGGGTGCTGTTGTGCATGGCGGACTCGCCGGACTTCGTCGTGGTCTACCTCGCCGCGATGCGGATCGGCGCCGTGCCGGTGCCGGTCTCGACGATGTTGCTGGCGGACGGCCTCGCGGAGTTGCTGCGTGATTCCCGAGCGCGGATCCTGGTGATCACGCCCGAATTCGCCGACGTGGCCGCGCGGGCGACAGCACTCGCCCCCGTTGCCGTTCACAGCGCTGAGGACGTGCGGGCCGGGGACCTACTGGCCGAGGAACTGGATAGCGCCGGGTCGGTCTACGACACAACCGCCGATTCCCCGGCCTTCTGGCTGTATACCTCCGGGACGACCGGCCTGCCGAAGGCGGCGATGCATCGGCACGGCTCGATCCGCGTCGTGTGCGAGACCTACGGTGCACAGGTTCTGAGAGTCCGTAGAGACGATCGGTGTCTTTCCGCTGCGAAGGCGTTCTTCGCCTACGGCTTGGGGAATTCGGTGCTCTTCCCGCTCGCTGCGGGTGCGACAGCGGTGCTCGAGGCCGCGCCGTCGCGTCCGGACAGCGTCGCGAAGCGCTCCCGCGAGAGCGGCGCGACCCTGTTCTTCGCGGGCCCTACGTTCTTCGCGAACATGCTGCGCGCCGACCTACCTGCCGACGCACTCGGCCCGGCCGCCCGGCTCGCGGCGTCGGCCGGCGAGCCGCTGCCGGAGTCGCTCTACCGGCGCTGGACCACGCGCTTCGGCATCGACATCCTCGACGGCATCGGCATGACCGAGATGCTGCATATCTTCCTGTCCAACAGGGAGGGCTCGGTCAAGCCAGGGACGACGGGGGTCGCGGTGCCTGGCTACGACCTGCGCATCGTCGACGAATCCGGTCACGACGTCGACCCCGGTGTACCGGGCACGCTGCTAGTTCGCGGTGCTTCCGCGGCGACCGGTTACTGGTCGCGTTACGACGCGTCGCGGCAGGTTTTCCAGGGCGAGTGGCTGCGCACGGGCGACACCTATGTTCAGGACGGCGACGGCTGTTACGCCTGCCTCGGCCGCACCGGGGACATGCTGAAGACCAGCGGCATCTGGGTCTCGCCGGCCGAGGTCGAGGGGCGCCTGCTCGCGCACGACGCGGTCGGCCAGGCGGTCGTCGTCGGGGCGACCGACGCGGACGGGCTGGAGAAGCCGATCGCCTATGTGATCCTGCAGCCCGGCGCGTCCACCAGTGCGGAGGAATTGATCGCCTGGTGCCGGGACGGGCTGCCATCGTTCAAGCGACCGCGCCACATTGTGTTCCTCGACAGCTACCCCACGACGGCGACAGGCAAGATCCGTCGAGTCGAGCTGCGGGCGATGGCGGCGGACGTGCTCCTTGCGCCCGCGCCGGTGTCCGGGGTCAGCTGATGTTGGATGGCCGCCCGCTCGTCGACGTCCACCTGCATCCGGCAGCTCGCGGCAGTGTAAAGCTGCCGTGGGACGCGTGGGTGCAGGGCTTCGATACTCCCGAACTGGCGGCGCTCTTCGACGAATCCGGCACCGTGCGCGCCGACGCTTTCGACGCCTACCTCGCCGGACAGGGCGTCGACGCGGCGGTTGTCCTCGCTGAGTACAGCCCCAAGGTGACCGGATACCAGACTGCCGAGGCCATGGCGGCGCTCACCAGCTCGCGGGTGAAGTTCGCCGCAAACGTAAACCCGCACCTGCACTATCCGGTGGCCGACGAGCTGCAGCGCCAACTCGACCTGGGTGCGGTCGCGCTCAAGGTGCACCCGGTGCACGGCGGCTTCGCCGCTAACGACCGCGCGCTCTACCCCGCCTACGAGATCTGCCAGGCCGCGGGCGTCCCGTTGATCGTGCACTGTGGCACGTCCACCTTCCCGGGCGCGCTGAACCAGTTCGGTGACCCGATCCTGCTCGACGACGTGTTGCGCGACTTCCGCTCCCTAGACATCGTCCTGGCGCACGGTGGACGTGGCTGGTGGTACGACGCCGCGGCATTCCTGGCGCTATCCGACGAGCGGGTCTGGATAGAGCTCTCCGGGCTGCCTCCGTCGCGCCTGCAGGCCTACTACGCGCGGCAGAACTGGAAGCGCCTCACCCGACGGATGATCTTCGGGACGGACTGGCCCGGCATTGCGGGAATCGCGGCCAATGCCCGCGCGGTGGCGGCGCTGTGCCCGGACGACGAAACAGCCGACCTCGTGCTCGCAGGCAACGCGGTGCGGGTCTACAACCTGAAGCTGGAGATGCCCTCATGACGTTGGCCTGGCACAAGGACGACGACCCACACTGGGACGCCGACAGGGGGCGGCTCTTCGGCGACACCGAACTCGCCTCGGTGGGTATGCAGCGCCCGCCGGACGGGGAGTTCGTCGCCGACGAGTGGTGGCGCGTCACCGACGGCGCGGGTGATTTGGTTGGCTACGGCTGGCTGGATTCGGAATGGGGCGACGCGCAAATCTCCTTCCTGGTCGCCCCCGAGCGCCGTGGGCAGGGCATCGGAGAGTTCGTCGTCGACCGGCTCGAGGAAGAGGCCCGAAGCCGTGGCTTGAACTACATCTACAACGTCGTGCCCGACACGCATCCCGATCGGACTTGGATGACGCACTGGCTGAGCCTGCACGGCTTCCACGATGCCGGACGGGGGGAACTGCGCCGCCAGGTTCACGCTGCGGCGCACCCGTCCTGAGGGCCTGGTGCACCCCCGTGACGGGTTGACGTTCAAGTCGGTGACCGGCTGGCCGATGTACGGGCCGATGGACGCGGCTGCTGTGCCGGGGCCTTGGCCCAGGGTGGCGCAGAGCTGACGCTGGGAGAGGGCGGGTGCTGCTGGCAGCGCGGGCGGCCGGCGATGGACTGGCCGTGCGGCGTAGCCGCCTGACCTGGGCGGTGATTGCCGTTGCGGTGGCCTTGCCGCCCAAGGGGAGGGGACCGGCGGTCGCTGGCTCCCCTGACCTGGATCGCTGCGCTCGCTTGCTTTGCGATCAGCGCCGACCAGCATCGCCTGGCCGTCCGCCGCGACGCCGCCCGCCCACGTCCGTCCCGCACCGCTGCGGTGGTGGAGGCCGGCGCGCCGGCCCGGCTGCCCTACCTGGCCATGCCGGCCTCCTACATCGTCGTCGCCAAGGCTGCCGTCAAGCTGCTCTACCCGTCGGGCGGACTGCTCCTGGGCGACGTTGCCGTCACCATCGCTGTCGTTGCTCGACAGTTGCTGGCGGCCGACGAATACCGGAAGCTCGCCGCCCGCTACCGGCACGCGGCCACCACAGACGAGCTGACCGGCCAGCCCACCACCGCGTTGATCCTCGACGTGGACCGGTTCAAGGCGGTCAACGACACCTATGGCCATCAGACCGGCGACATCGTGCTCGCCGAGGTCGCCGCCCGTTGCCAGGCGTGCCTTCGGGCAGGCGACCTCCTGTGCCGCTATGGCGGCGACGAACTTCTTGTCCTGCTGCCCAATACCGACATCGACGCCGCCCGCGCAATCGCCGAGCGGATCGTCGCCGCGGTCGCTGCGGCACCGGTCGACGCTGGTCCCAATAGCGTGGCGGTCAGGCTCAGCGTCGGTTATGCGACCGTCACCGCCGGCACCGAAGTCGGCACTTTGATCGGACGGGCTGACGCCGCGCTGTACACCGTCAAGCAGCACGGCCGAGGGCGGGCCGCTGCGTTCCCCGGCACCGGACTCGACCGCCCCGTTGCCGACGGTGAGAGGCCGTTCGTCGATGCTCCACCCGACCCTGCCTCGGCGGTCAGTTCACCGCTTCTAACCCGGTAGACGATCGCTCAGCAACGGTGACCCTCCTGCATGGCCGCGGGACCGGCTAATGTGCCACGTCCTTGTGTGCAACGACAGAGGCGCTCGCTGATGACGCCTCCGCCTAGTCCAGCCGTCGAAGGCCATACCTAGTCGTAACTGTGTCAAGCTGGCGGCATGGCCGGGTTCGCGAAGTCGTCGCCGGAACTGCTCGCGCGTTTCGACGAGCTCAGCACGCTTGTCGACGACGCCGAGCGGCGCTTGATGTTCGGCTACCCGAGCTTGCGGCTGAACGGCAATATGTTCATGTCGCTGTACGAGCAATCGTTGATCCTGCGCCTGTCCGACGACGACCGGCGCGAATTCACCAGCGAGTACGGCGACGCGGTCGAATTTGCGCCAATGCCGGGCCGAGCGATGAAGTCCTACGTCGTCGTGCCGACCGAGGTCACGACGGGCCCTGCAGTCGAGCAATGGGTGCTTCGGTCGCACCAGCATGCGCAGACGCTGCCTCCCAAGAAACCGAAGCCCACGCCGCCAACCAAGAACACAAGGCAACTCAACGAGAAGTCGAGGGCGAAATCATGATCTGGTGGCTGTTGCTCATCGCGATCGTCGCGATCATGGCTTACCTGATCCGCGCATTCGCCGCTCACGCCGACGACATCGAGGACGACAGCGCGTATCTCTACGAACATCGGGTGCGGTCGGCGTACGGGTCGAAGTTCCTCAACATCTTGCGTGGACGCGGCGACGACTGAGGCACTCGCTCGCTGGACCGGCGTGGCTGCCACTCGGTGAGCCCGGATGTCACCTGAACTTTGCCCGTTGGCAAGGTGGCGGACTTTCCAGCGGCGACATTAGGGACGAACCTTTCCGCAGACGCAACCTGCCATCCCTCGGAGAGGTTTCATGACATGACCGCACTCAGCCGTCGACGATTCCTCCAATTGGGAGCGGGGTCCGCCGCTGCTTCCTTGCTCACGCCGTCGATCGCCCGCGCCGCGGCGATCGAGGGCAACCATCGGACTCGGTCCCTGCGCGACGTCGAGCACGTCGTCGTCCTGATGCAGGAGAACCGGTCCTTCGACCATTATTTCGGCACCATGCGCGGTGTGCGGGGCTACGGCGACCCCCATCCCGTGACCTTGCCGAGCGGCAAGGACGTGTTCCATCAGCCGAACGGCACCGACGAGGTGCTCCCGTTCCATCCCGACGTTCCGAACGCCGGCCTGGCCTTCCTCGAGGATCTTGATCACGGCTGGGCGGGCGGTCATCAGGCCCTCAACCGAGGGCTGTACGACCAGTGGGTTCCAGTGAAAAGCGCGGCCACGATGGCCTATCTGACCCGCCAGGACATCCCATTCCATTACGCGCTCGCAGACGCCTTCACGGTGTGCGATGCCTACCACTGCTCGCTGCTCGGCCCGACCGACCCGAACCGCTACTACATGTGGACGGGCAGTACAGGCGGCGCGGGCACCGGCGGCGGCCCAGTCATCGCGAACGACGAGATCGGCTACTCGTGGACGACCTACCCGCAACGGCTGCAGCAGGCAGGTGTGAGCTGGAAGATCTACCAGGACGCCGGAGACGGGCTGGACCAGGCCGGCTCCTGGGGCTGGACACCTGCCGATCCGTACATCGGCAATTACGGCGACAACTCGCTGCTCTACTTCAAGCAGTACCAGAACGCGAAGCCGGGCGATCCGCTCTACGACCGCGCCCGGACCGGGACCACCGCCAAGAACGGCCAGGACTTCTTCGAGATCCTGCGTTCGGATGTCCGCAGCAACACGCTGCCGCCCGTGTCGTGGATCGTCGCACCGGAGGCTTACACCGAGCACCCGAACTGGCCGGCGAACTACGGCGCGTGGTACGTCGCGCAGGTTCTCGACGCGCTCACTGCCAACCCCGAGGTGTGGAGCAAGACGGCGCTGTTCATCACCTATGACGAGAACGACGGATTCTTCGACCACATCGTTCCGCCGTACGCCCCGATGACCGCTCACGACGGCGCCTCCACCGTCGACACAGCGCTGGAGATCTACCGCGGCCAGCCGGGCACTCCGGGCGGCTCCGTCGGTGAGCCGGGTCCTTACGGGCTGGGCCAGCGGGTGCCGATGATCGTTGTCTCGCCGTGGAGCAAGGGTGGCTACGTCAGCTCCGAAGTTCTCGACCACACGTCGATCGTCCGGTTCCTCGAAAGGCGCTTCGGCGTGATCGAGCCGAACATCTCGCCGTGGCGCCGGGCGGTGTGCGGCGATCTCACCTCGGCCTTCGACTTCACCGCAGCCGACTCCCGGCTGCCCGAGCTGCCCAGCACCGCCACCTATGCGCCCCCAGACCGGGTCCGTCACCCCGACGTCATCCCCGTGCCCCCCGCCCAGCAAAGCGTTCCCGCGCAGGAGCCCGGGGTGCGTCGGGCCCGGCCGCTTCCCTACGACCTCGCCGTCGTGTCGAGCGTGAAAGGCGGCAGCCTCACGCTGCACCTGCAGAGTCGCGGACGATCGGCTGCCGTGTTCCACACCCGGATCCACCACGTCGGCGCGACCCTCCCGATGAAGGCGAAGATGTTCACCGTGGAGCCGGGGCGCGAGCTGCGGACCTCAGTCGTGGCCTCCGCCGGGTACGACGTCGAGGTCCACGCGCCCAACGGCTTCTACCGGCGCTTCGCCGGTTCGGCGGAGCCCGGACCCGAGGTGTGGCTGCAGCGGGCCGGCGACAATGTGACGCTGGTCGTCACGAACGCCGGACCTGGTGTGGAAATCACCGTGCTCGACCGCTATCGACGGACGTCGACTCATCGCCTCCGCTCGGGCGCCCGCCTGAGCATCGAGCTGGGCGATGACACCCATCGGTGGTACGACGTGGAGATCACCTCGAGCGGCGACCCGAAGTTCGTCCGCCAGCTGGCGGGGCACGTCGAGGGTCGTCGTCCCAGCATCAGCGATCCCGCCTTGGGCGGCTAGCGACAGATCCCGCTCAGTCCCCGCGGTGCTTGCGGCCGACATCGAGGTACCAATCGATGAGGTCTGGGTTGTCAACGCTGCCCGCGTCGAACGTCCGTGCCGTCGCGGTGCCCTGCAGGATCCGCTTGACGGGCACTTCGAGCTTCTTCCCGGTACGGGTGTGTGGAATCCCGGGGGCGGCGATCACCTCGTCCGGGACGTGGCGCGGCGACGCATGCGTGCGGACGGCGGCCTTGACCCGTCCGATCAGCTCGTCGTCGAGTTCGGTGCCCTCATCGAGGGTGACGAAGAGCGGCATCCAGTACCCGCCGCCGTCCTCGTCGACGCCGATGACCAGCGACTCGGTGATCTCCTGCAGTTGCTCGACGGCTTCGTAGATGTCGGCGGAGCCCATCCGGATGCCGTTGCGGTTCAGCGTCGCGTCCGAGCGGCCGTGCATTTCGACGGTGCCGCGGTCGGTGATGGTGATCCAGTCGCCGTGGCGCCACACGCCCCGGAACCGATCGAAGTAGGCCTCGGCGTAGCGCGTGCCGTCCGGATCGTCCCAGAACATCACCGGCATCGACGGCATCGGCCTGGTGACGACCAGTTCGCCCACCTCGCCCCGCACGCTGCGGCCGTCGTCGTCGAAGGAATCGAGCGCCACGCCCAGATACGCGGCCGAGATCTCACCGGCCCACACCGGCACCGACGGGGCCCCGCCGCAGAACGCGGTCACGACGTCGGTGCCGCCGCTGACCGAGGCAACCTGCACCGTGCTGCCGACATGCTCGGTGGCCCAGTCGTACAACGGGGTCGACAGCGTCGAGCCGGTGACGCCCAAGGTCCGCAGGCTGCTGAGATCGTGCTCCTTGACCGGGTCGATACCTGCCTTGGCGCCGGCCGCGAGATATCCCGGGCTCGTGCCCAAGACATGCACGCCGAGCCGCGCCGCTAGTGCCCACGCGGCGTCCGGTGCGGGATAGGCGGGCGAGCCGTCATAACAGACGATCGTCGCGCCGGTGAGCAGCCCGGCAACCTGGAAGTTCCACATCATCCAGCTGGGTGTGGTGTACCACCAGAACACGTCTCCGGGACCGATGTCGCAGTGCAGCGCGAGCGCCTTGAGGTGCTCCAGCAGGACGCCACCGTGCCCGTGCACGATGCCCTTGGGCAGGCCGGTCGTACCGGAGGAGAACAACACCCACAGCGGGTGGTCGAACGCGACGGGGGTCGGCGTGAGGCCGGCGTCCCTTTCGATGGCTTCTGCCCAGGGCAGCGTGTCGGACCCGGCGGTGCCGGGTGCGGCTGCTGCGCCGACGCGATCCGCGAGGATCGTCGCGCGCAGGGTGGGCAGGCCGGCGCGGATCTCGGCGACGGCAGGGCCGCGGTCATAGGTCTTGCCGCTGTTGAGATACCCGTCGGCGCTCACCAGGACGACGGGCTTGAGCTGGGCGAAGCGACTCAGCGCGGCCGTCGGCGCGTAGTCCATCCCGCAGGCCGACCAGAGGGCGCCGAGGCTCGCGGTAGCGAGAAACGCCACGACGGCTTCGCTGCCGTTGGGCAGGTACGCGACGACCCGGTCGCCGATCCCGACGCCGAGCCTGCGCAGGGTGGCGGCGAGCGCGCCGACCTGTCGCTGCAGCTCGGCCCAACTCAGCTCGGCGCGCGTGCCGGTCTCGTCGACCTCGATGAGCGCCGCACCATCGGACGGACGGCCGCGAAACACCTGGTCGACATAGTTGAGCTGCGCGCCGGGAAACCAGCGTGCGTTCGGCATGGTGTCGTCGACGAGCACGGTATCGCTGCCCGTCGTCGCCTGGATGTCGAAGAAATCCCAGATACAGCGCCAGAAACCGTCCAGATCTTGCACCGACCAGCGCAGCAGGGCGTCGTAGTCGGCCAGGCTCCGGTCGGCACGTTGCTCGGCCAGCCGGGCGAATTCGGTAATGCGGGCGGCCGCGACGACCTGTGGGTCAGGGATCCAGCTGGGCTCCTTCACGCCGTTCAGTATGTCGGTCATCGGCCCAGGTGTCGCCGCCTCCCGGCGCTGCCCTCGGGCCGCGCAGCGATAGGCGGCGCAGCACCGTCGGTGCCGCCGAGCCAGCGGCGCAGCTGCTCGTACACCAGCGGATCGCCGAGCAACGAGAGGTGATGCTTGCCTCCGACATGGCCGAGCTGAGCGGTCTCGACTGCGAAGCGCCGGATACCGTGGGCGCTCGCGTGCTGCACCATCACATCGTGCGCGAACCGTCCGCTCGGGTGGCGTGACAGCGTCGCCGACATCATCGAGTACGCGACGCCGGGTAGCACCTCGGTGGGTGTGCTGCGGTCGACGAGACGCTCGTCGGGGTCGAAACCGGCCCAGTCCTGCTCGCTGATCGAGCCGAAGCGCAAATCCTTGATCCCGACGCTGCGGCGGTTGAGGTACGTCGCGAACGGCCGGGTCTCAGGCAGGCCGGCGAGGGCGTGGGTGCCAGCGTTGGTGAACCGTTCCAGGGGTGCGCCGGTGTGCGGGACGCCGAGCCCGACGATGTGGCGCAGTGCGGGCACCCAGCCATGCCCGCTTGCCGCACCTTGATGCGCGGCCGAACGCGCGACAAGCCCGCCCATCGAGTGCCCGACGATAGCGATTTGGCTCAGCGGTACCGGCCAGCCCTCGACCACAGACTCGAGCCATTGGGCGAATTCCCGACCGTTGTCGGAGATGTGCAGCCCGGAGTTGTAGTTCACGTACAGCGGCGTCCACCCCTCCTGGTCGCGCAGCAGCGAGCCGTAGGTAACGCTCGGGTCGCGGTAATGCTTGGCCGCGCCGAAGCGCCACGATCGGTCGGTCTCGCACAGGCCGTGCACAAAGATCGCAAGCCGCTCGGACACGATCCGGTCGACATCCTGCACGAGGTCGGCGGGCGCTCGGCGCAACGATCCGGCGTGGGTGCGCATCGTCATCGGCAGCGCGATCTTGCTGTGTGCTGCCGCAAGACGATCCCCGGCCCAACCGTTCACCGCGCCGAGGACAAGGTGGGCGCGCACCGCGTCGGGGAGGTCGGTGGGCTCCCTGCGTGTGCTGGCGGCGACTGCCGTGGCCACCACCGGAATTGTTCGCAAGCCCAACCTCGAGCTGCCGAATGCGATCGCGGACACCGCGTCGTGCACCAGTCGCACTGGTCGGCCAAGGCGCCCGGTCAGGGTGAACACGCGTGCCGACACAGCGCGATGCACGTCCCGGACGAGGTCGGCGATCTCGGCGAAGGCCACCCCCGCGGCGTCACCGGTGTCGCGCAGCTCTGCCGGGCCCATGTGCAGCACGCTAGCCGGGCCAACCCAAGAATTTCGGGACGTGGCCTACTGGTTTGCACTCGGAAGCGTCGCTATCGGGCGCTGCGCGGCGGGGATAGCGGCGCTCGCACGTGCACACCGGTGGCCTTGTCGCGATCACGGGTGCCGCCGAAGACACGTTGGGTCGGACGCGGCAGTGGTGGCAAGCTGAGCGTATGACTGTTCCAACCGGCACGCCTACCGAGATGTACATCGACGGCAAGTGGAGCGGGGGCTCTGGCGGCAGCTTCGCCGTCCTCGATCCCTCGACCGGAGCGGAGATCGCCTCGGTACCGCGCGCCGGTGCCGACGACGTCCGGCGTGCCGTCTCGGCGGCCGCCAGCGCGCTACCCGACTGGGCCGCCACCCCGCCGCGCGAGCGTGGCGAGGTGCTGCGGCGCGCCTTCGAGTTGATGATCGAGCAGCGCGAAGAACTTGCGTACCTGATGTCGCTCGAGATGGGCAAGTCGTTGACCGACGCGCGAGGCGAGGTCACCTACGCCGCCGAGTTCTTCCGCTGGTTCAGTGAGGAGGCCGTGCGCGTCGGTGGCGAACTGCGCACTGCGCCGTCCGGCGCGAACCGCATCCTCACCTTCCGCAAGCCGGTCGGCGTCGCCCTGCTGCTGACGCCGTGGAATTTCCCGGCGGCGATGGCGACCCGCAAGCTTGCCCCGGCCCTCGCGGCGGGATGCGCGGTCGTGTTGAAGCCGGCAGAGGACACCCCGCTGACCGCGCTGGTGCTCGCCCAGTTGCTGGCTGAGGCCGGCGCACCCGCAGGCGTGGTCAACGTCGTGACGACGGACCGGCCGGGTGAGCTCGTCACGACCGCTCTAGAGGACGCGCGGGTGCGCAAGCTGTCGTTCACCGGCTCGACCGGCGTCGGTCGGACGCTGCTCAAGCAGGCCGCCGACCGCATCATGAATTGCTCGATGGAACTCGGCGGCAACGACCCGTTCATCGTGCTCGACGACGCTGACCTCGATGCGGCGGTTGAAGGCGCGATGGTGGCGAAGATGCGAAACGGCGGGCAGGCGTGCACGGCCGCCAACCGGTTCCTGGTGCAGGAGTCGGTGGCCGAGCAGTTCGCGGCCAAACTCGCAGCGACCATGGGTGCGCTGCGGGTCGGCGCCGGGACAGCCGAGGGCACCCAGCTCGGCCCGATGATCAACGCTCGCGCTGTCGAGGGCATCGCCGACAAGGTGTCGCGCACCTTGTCGGCCGGCGCGTCGGCGCTCATCGGCGGTGAGCGGTCGTCCGGCCCCGGCTTCTTCTACCCGGCCACGGTGCTGACCGACGTGCCCCGCGACTCGGCGGTAGCAACCGAGGAGGTGTTCGGCCCGGTGGCGCCAATCATCACGGTCCGCGACGAGGACGACGCGCTGGCCATCGCGAACGACACCGAGATGGGCCTGATCGGGTACGTGTACAGCGGCTCGCTGGCCCGCGGCCTGCGGGTCGGCGAGCGGATGGAGGTCGGGATGGTCGGCCTGAACCGCGGCCTGGTGTCCGATCCGGCAGCACCGTTCGGCGGCGTAAAGCAGTCCGGGCTCGGGCGCGAAGGCGGCTTCGAAGGGATCGACGAATACCTGGAGACCACGTACGTCGCTACTAACTGGTGAGCGGCGCGCTCGACGGGTACCCGACGGTAGCGCCTGCGCTGCGCCGCCCGATCATTTTCGACCAGGCCTGGCGATCGCTGGCGTTCCTGCATTGGCCGGTGCGGCCTGAGCAGGTGACAGCGCTGTTTCCGCCGGGCACGCGACCGGACGTGTTCGACGACGGGTTCACCTATGTCGGGCTGGTGCCGTTCGAGATGAGCGACGCCGCGTTCGTCGCGGGCTGGAAAGTGCCTTACTTCGGCCACTTCCTGGAAACCAACATCCGGCTGTACTCGGTCGATGACGCGGGACGGCACGGCGTGCTCTTTCGATCCTTGGACACCACGCGGCTCGCGATTGTCGCGCTCGCGCGGGCGGCTTTCGCGATCCCGTACACGTGGGCGCGGATGACGATGCGCCGCGACGAGGATGTCGTGCGCTACGACTGTGAGCGTCGAGTGCCGCACCGCGGACTGCGCAGCCATGTCGCGCTGCGCATCGGCGACCTCGTCCCAGCAAGCGATCTCGAGACCTGGCTGACCGCCCGCTGGGGCGCCCACACCCGGGCCTTCGGGCGCACCGTGTGGCTGCCCAACGAGCACGAGCCCTGGCCGTTGCACTCGGCGCAGGTGCTGGACCTGCGCGACGACCTGCTCGGTGCCAGCGGTGTGCCGGTCGCGGGTCCGCCGTTGCGCGCGCTGTGGTCACCCGGCGTGCACACCCGCTTCGGCCGGCCGGTCGTGCTGCCGGAGCATCGGATCGCGCGGTAATCGTTGCCCATTCTGCAGCGGCTCTGCGCTGCACAACGGCCAATGATCAAGACGCCGACGACCCTCAACCAGCCAGAGCTGCGGCGATCCGCGCGGCGCCCGCAATCAGCACCGGGGCGAACCGCTGGCCCGGCGCGCGCCCGAGACGCTCGATCGGCCCGGATATGGAGATCGCCGCGAGCAGTTGGCCGGATGCGTCGAGGACCGGCGCGGACACCGACGCCACCCCCGCCTCGCGTTGCGCCACCGACTGCGCCCAGCCGCGCCGACGCACTTCGGCCAGCAGCCGGGGAGTAAACGGCGAGCCAGCGAGCAGTGCCTCCTCGCGCGCCGCGGGATCAAGCCAAGCGCACAGCACCTGCGCACCGGATCCTGCTGTCAGCGGCAGGCGCGTGCCCACTGGCACGGTGGTGCGCAGCCCGGACGTCCGCTCGGCCGCGGCCAGGCATACCCGATCGTTGCCGTCACGTCCATAAAGTTGCGTGCTCTCACCGCACTCATCGCGCACCCACGCGAGCACCGGCGCGGCGGCGGACACCAGCGCGTCGGGCAAGGCGACGGCGAACTCGGCGATGCGCGGGCCGAGGACGAAGCGGCCTTCCGTGTCGCGCCCGACCAGGCGGTGCACTTCGAGCGCGACCGCCAGTCGGTGCGCGGTGGCCCTTGGCAAGGCCGTGGCTTCGACAAGTTCGGCCAAGGTGCGCGGACCGGCTGCCACAGCAGTCATGATGGCTACCGTCTTGTCCACGACACCGATGCCGCTGGCTTGACGCGCGCTGCTAGCCTTTCCCATAAGGCGATACTAGCGTCTCACTCTATGGGACGCCAGCAGAACAGGAGTGGCGCGATGGGCAAGACGCTGGCCGAGAAGCTCTGGGACTCCCACGTCGTGTACAGCGCGGCCGGCGAGCCGGATCTGCTCTACATCGACATGCACCTTATCCACGAGGTCACCAGCCCGCAGGCGTTCGATGGTCTTCGCTTGGCCAGCCGCGGCGTGCACCGTCCGGATCTCACGCTGGCGACCGAGGACCACAACGTGCCCACGCTCGACATCTTCGCCCCGATCGCCGATCCGGTGAGCCGCATCCAGGTCGAGACGCTGCGTGAGAACTGTGCCGAGTTCGCAATCCAGCTCTATCCGATGGGCGATGTCGAGCAGGGCATCGTCCATGTCATCGGCCCGCAACTCGGGATCACCCAGCCGGGCATGACAATCGTGTGCGGCGACTCACATACGTCCACGCATGGCGCATTCGGCGCACTGGCGTTCGGGATCGGCACCAGTCAGGTCGAGCATGTGCTGGCCACCCAGACGCTGCAGATGGATCGTCCGAAGACGATGGCGGTCACCGTCGACGGAGAGCTGCCCGACGGCGTCACGCCGAAGGACGTCATCCTGGCCATCATCGCCAAGACCGGCACCGGCGGCGGCCAGGGTTACATGGTCGAGTATCGCGGCAGCACCTTCGAGCGGATGTCGATGGAAGGCCGCATGACGGTGTGCAACATGAGCATCGAATGGGGCGCCCGTGCTGGCATGATCGCTCCCGACCAGACGACCTTCGACTACCTATCGGGTCGTCCGCACGCCCCGCGCGGCGAGATGTGGGACGCAGCGATCGAGTACTGGACGAGCCTTCGCACCGACGACGACGCTGAGTTCGATGCCGAGATCAGCCTGCGCGCCGAATCGCTCGCACCGTTCGTGACGTGGGGCACGAACCCGGGCCAGGGCGCGCCGCTGAGCGGATCCGTTCCGGATCCCCGTGACTTCGACGACGACGGCGACCGAGTTGCCGCAGAGAAAGCGCTGGCCTATATGGGATTGGCGCCGGGAACGCCGCTGCGCGACATCAAGGTCGACACCGTATTCGTAGGATCGTGCACGAACGGCCGGATCGAGGACCTTCGGGCGGTGGCCAGTGTCATCGATGGTCACCGGGTCGCCGAGGGCGTGCGCATGCTGGTAGTGCCCGGGTCGATGCGGGTTCGCGAGCAGGCCGAGAAGGAAGGTCTGGACGCGATCTTCACCGCCGCCGGAGCCGAGTGGCGCCAGGCCGGATGCTCGATGTGCCTGGGGATGAATCCCGACCAGCTCGGTGTCGGCGAGCGCAGCGCGTCCACGTCCAATCGCAACTTCGAGGGACGCCAAGGCAAGGGCGGCCGCACGCATCTGGTATCGCCGCTCGTCGCTGCGGCCACTGCGGTCGCCGGTCATCTCGCCAGCCCGGCAGAACTCTGAACCAGAATCGAGACAAGGAGCACCCGTGGACAAGTTCAGTGTGCATACCGGCACGGCGGTCCCGCTGCGTCGCAGCAACGTCGACACCGATCAGATCATCCCTGCCGTGTACCTGAAGCGGATCACGCGCACCGGATTCGAGGACGGTCTGTTCAGCGCTTGGCGCGCCAACGAAGCCGGCTTCGTCTTGAATCAGAAGCAGTACGACGGTGCGACGATCCTGGTCGCCGGACCGGATTTCGGAACCGGATCCTCGCGCGAGCACGCTGTGTGGGCGCTACTGGACTACGGCTTCAAGGTGATCATCGCGCCGCGGTTCGGTGACATCTTCCGCGGCAACTCGCTCAAGTCCGGACTGCTGACAGTCCTGCTGTCGGAGAAGATCGTGCAGCGGTTGTGGGACGACATCGAAGACGATCCGTCGACCGAAGTGACCGTTGACGTCGTGCAGCGACAGGTGCGATGGAGCGGCGAGGTGCACGATTTCGCGCTCGACGACTACACCCGGTGGCGTCTCATGGAAGGACTGGACGACATCGCAATCACCTTGCGGCACACCGATGCCGTCACGGCATACGAAAAGGCTAGACTGCCCTGGTTACCCACGGTGACAGTCTGATGACGAGTTTTCCCTTATCGCGTAAGGGGAAACTCCCGAAAAGTCAGTATCCGAGCTTCGCCGGCAGGTAACACCCGTTTGAGAAAAGTCCTGCGACACCAGCGGATTGCGTTGTTCCTGCGCGCTGGACGTCCTAGCGTTCGAGTCAGATAGAGACCGCTGTGGTCGACACCGACTCGTCCCAGGAGGACCAGTGCCCAACAAGTCGCAGTTCGTAGAGAGGCTCGCCGAGCGTCTCGACAACGACAAGAAGCGTGCGGCGGAGGCGCTCGACGCCGTAATCCACACCGTGTACGCCGCAATCGCAAAGGGCGAGAAGGTCTCGCTCACGGGTTTCGGAGTGTTCGAGAAGCGCGAGCGGGCGCCGCGCATTGCGCGTAACCCCGCCACCGGTGCTCCGGTGAAGGTGAAGAAGACGCAGGTGCCGGCCTTCCGTCCGGGTGCGGAATTCAAGGACATCACGAGCGGCGCTCGCAAGATCGCCAAGGTTGCCAAGGCCCCGGCGAAAAAGGCTGCTGCCACGAAGAAGGCTGCCCCTGCCAAGGCGAGCGCGGCGAAGGCGGCGGCCGCGAAGGCGCCTGCGAAGAAGGCTGCGAAGGCGCCCGCAAAGAGGGCAGCGGCAAAGAGCACCGTCACGAAGAGCGCCGCGACGAAGACCACCGCGACCAAGGCCCCGGCCACGAAGAAGGCTGCGGCGAAAAAGGCGCGCTAGCGTTCACTTTGACGAAGTTCTCCCCGACGGGTGACCGGTTTCCGCACCGCGACCCGGTCACCCGCGGGGAGAGTTACGGCTCGAAACGTCACGGCGCTTCGTAGTGATCAGCGGTGACGACATCCCCATCGGTCAAGGTCAACACCCACCAGGCGCCCTTGCGGGTATCGGACGATTCAACGCCGGCGTCGAGGCGATCGATCACCGTAGGGATCGTGGTGCCCTGGCTGCACACGACAGTCACCGCGCCGGGTTTGGCGAGGGCGAGCAAGGCGGTGTGCGACGCTGCGGGATTGGCCTCGAACGACGCGTCGCCGAAGACAGAATCGACGTGCACCGGTATTTTGATCGCCGCCGCGAGCGGTTCGACCGTCTGCACACACCGAACCGGATCCGCTGAGCAGATGCGTTGCGGGCCGAAGTAGGCGAGCAGTTCAGCCAGTTGCGCCGCCTGCGCAACGCCGTTCGCGTCGAGCGGGCGCAGCAAGTCCTCGCCGCTCCAGCGACCCCGCTTGCCCGCCTTGGCGTGTCGCACCAGGACCAGCACGGCGTCCGGCACGGGCACGCTCGCGAAATCGCGAAGGACGCTGCGGTCGGCGTCGTAGCTGACCCACTTGCGCGCCTTGGTCAGTAACACCCATTCGAGGTCATCGACCTCGTCACTGGGCACGAACTCCCCGCCGGTATAGCGCATCGCCCAATAGGTGACCTTCTTGCGCGTGCCGTCGCCGAGCGGGTACCGCACCGTTGCGATGCGCCGCGACACCGCGACCCTCGCGCCGACCTCCTCGTACACCTCACGCACCGCCGCAGCGAGTTCGGACTCGCCCTCCCAGAGCTTGCCCTTCGGCAACGTCCAGTCGTCATAACGCGGCCGATGCACGAGGGCAACCTCGACGTCCCCGCCGCGGCGGCGCCACACCACGCCGCCAGCGGCCAGGACGGTCCGCGAGGACGACATGCGCTATGCGCCGCGGTCGGCGAGGCGGCGCATCAACCGCTCTTGATAGTCGCGTGTACCCGAGCGTTCCCAGCTTCCGTCCGGTTGCATGGTCCACCCGGCAGTCTCCGGCGCGAAGGCCAGGTCGAGCGACTCGCGCAGGCTGGTGCGAGCGTGCTCGTCCGAAACCTGGCAGAGCACCTCGACGCGGCGGTCGAGGTTGCGGTGCATCAGATCGGCGGAGCCGATCCAGTACTCGGAGTCGCCGTCGTTGCCGAAGTAGTACACCCGGGAATGCTCCAGGAAACGGCCGAGGATCGAGCGGGTCGTGATGTTCTCCGACAATCCCTCGATGCCGGAGCGGATCGTGCAGAACGTCCGCACCAGCAGTTGCACCTGCACGCCCTCGCGAGAGGCGCGATACAGCGCATCGATCGTCTGCTCGTCGACGAGGTGGTTCGTCTTGAACTGAATTTTTGCGGGACGCCCGGCGCGGGCGTGCTCGACCTCGCGCTCGATGCGCGCGATCAGCCCCGAGCGAAGGCCTTGCGGTGCCACCAGCAGCGAGCGATATTCGGTCTGACGCGAGTAGCCGGTGAGGACGTTGAACAGGTCGGTGATGTCGGCGCACACGGCGTCGTCGGCGGTGAACAGGCCTAGATCCTCGTACAGCCGCGCGGTCTTGGGATTGTAATTGCCCGTGCCGACGTGAGCGTAGCGGCGAATCTGGCTACCTTCCTGACGCACCACCAGCGCGGTCTTGCAGTGGGTCTTCAGCCCGACCACCCCGTACACGACGTGGCAGCCGGCCCGCTCCAACGCCCTGGCCCACTTGATGTTGGCCTGCTCGTCGAAGCGTGCCTTGATCTCGACCAGGGCTACTACCTGCTTGCCTGCCTGCGCTGCGTCGATCAGCGCATCGACGATCGGCGAGTCACCGGACGTCCGATAGAGCGTTTGCTTGATGGCAAGGACGTTCGGGTCCGCGGCGGCCTGCTCGATGAAGCGCTGCACGCTCGTCGCGAACGACTCGTAGGGGTGATGGACAAGCACGTCGCCGTCGCGCAGAGTCGCGAACACCGACTTCGGCGTCTCCCCCTCGGCAAAGCGCAGGTGCGTTGCCGGCACGAACGCCTTGTCCTTGAGGGCGGGCCGGTCGATGTCGTACACCTGCCACAGCGAGCTGAGATCCAGCAGACCAGGAACATGCTGGACGTCCTCGACGTCGACGTCGATCTCGCTGGTGAGCAGTTCGACGACCTCGTCGTCGATGTCGTCGGTGACCTCGAGCCGCACGGCGGGCCCGAAGCGGCGGCGCATCAGCTCGCGTTCGAGGGCCTGCAGCAGGTCCTCGTCGCGATCCTCCTCGACCTCGAAGTCGGCGTTACGGGTCACCCGGAACACGTGGTGCTCGACGACATCCATGCCCGGGAACAGCATCGCCAGGTGCTCGGCAATCAGGTCTTCAAGTGGCAGGTACTCGGATTCGACCGACGACGAGGACACCACGACGAAGCGCGGAACGTTATTGGGCACCTTCACCCGAGCAAACAGTTCCGCGCCGCCGGATTTCTCCCGCACGAGGACGGCGAGATTGAGCGACAGCCCGGAGATATAGGGGAACGGGTGCGCTGGATCGACGGCCAGCGGCGTGAGCACCGGGAACACCTTGCTGCGGAAGTACTCCCCGAGGCGCTGCTTCTCCTCCTCGTCCAGGGCGTCCCAACGGCGGATGTGGATGCCTTCGTTCTCGAGTGCCGGGACGATGACGTCGCGGAAGCACAGCGCGTGCCGCTCGACCAGTTCGGCGGTGCGCGAGCCGAGAGCGGCGAGCACCTCGCGCGGGGACAGCCCGTCGGCCGAGGGCACCTGCAGACCCATGTCGGCCCGTCGCTTGAGCCCGGCGATCCGCACCATGTAGAACTCGTCGAGATTGCTCGCAAAGATTGCGAGGTATTTCACGCGCTCGAGCAGCGGTTGCCGGTCATCCTCGGCGAGGGCGAGAACACGTTCGTTGAACGCGAGCCAGGACAATTCCCGGTTGCTGAAGCGACCGGCGGGAAGATCGACGGCCTCTTGCGGCTGCGGAGCCAGATCGTCTTCCGGGACCGTGTCGGCAGCTTCGATCAGCGCTTCGGTCATGCCCCTCATCATGCCGCGCTTCGGTGAACAGCAAAACACTCGGTGGGCTCGGACGACAAGCGCTTACCCGCCGTTGCGACCGGAGTTCGATGCCAGGGGGGACGCGGGGCCTTCTCTTACGCCGGCAGCTTGAAGCGAAGGGAAAGGGCGCTGGTTGCCGGCCCGACACCGAGCGTCATCGCCGCAGCCAGGTCTGCCGCCGAATCGACGTCGTTGCGCAGCCCCGCGGCCGCATCGAGCGGCACGCAGTGCTGCGCGTGCCGCCTCGCCGACCCGGCGCCGAAACGCGGGTTCAGCACCACCCCTGGTGCGGCGGTGAGCAGTGTGGTGCCGGCACCTGTCGCGTCGGCGACGTAGGCGCGCAGGTGCGTGGCGGCGGCGGCAAGTGCGGCGTCCAGGTCCTCACCGTGCAACGCGGGCAGGTCGCCCACCAGGGCCGCCACGCCGTCGGCTGCCCAGTGCTGCCGGGCGAACTCGGCTCCATCGCGCAGCGCGCCGTTGAGCCCCGGCGACGACTGAACGAGCGCGCCCTCGGCCACGCCTTCGACGTCGGCGACGATCAGCACGCGCGCAACCGCCGTTGCCGCGTCGACAGCCCGCAGCGTGTCGGCACGAATGGCGGCAACCAGTTCTGGATGCCAGTGCGCGGGGACGCTCGCCGCGAGCCGGCTCTTGGCTGCGGGCAACGCCTTCAGTGGCACCAGGACCGTCCAGGCGATCATCGCTGGTCCGGGCATGGTGAGCGGCAGGTGTCGTGCGTCAGTGCGTGCACGCGGCGTGGTGTCCTTCCAGGTTGGGCGCCTCAACGGTAATGGTCACCACGATCAGGCCGCAGGTAGCACCCATGATCGCCCCGGATGCGGCAGACTCACCCCGGATGAGGGACAAGAGGGGGCGCCGTGCCGGGGACGGCGAAACTGCGCAGGCTGTGGGGTCCGCGCCGCGGCGAGAAGCTCGGGCCGACTTGGGCGCTGGTCATGGCCGTCCTCTACCTGCCGTTTTCGTTGCTCATTCGCACGCGGTACCGCCACCTCGATCTGCTGCCGCAGCATGGCCCGGCGATCGTCGTGGTCAACCACGTCTCACACGCCGACCCGTTCCTCGTCGCCAAGATGATCATCGACGGTGCGCGGCGGCCGCGGTTTCTTGCGAAAGACACCATCTTCGACGTGTTCGCCGTCGGCGCAGCGATGCGCGGCATGGGCCACATCCCGGTGAAGCGCGCGACCGTCGACGCCCACCAGTCCTTCGCCTCGGCACTCGAGGCGTTGGCCGCGGGCGGGATGATCGTGCTGCACCCGGAGGGCACGGTGACCCGCGACCCGGACGGTTGGCCGATGCAGGGCAAGACCGGTGCGGCCCGCCTCGCCCTGCTCGCCCCCGAGGTCCCGGTCATCCCGGTTGCGCAGTGGGGGGTGCAGGCGCGCATCGACCTGTACCGCAGGTACATCCGCCTGTTTCCGCGTCCTCGCCACGAGCTGTCGGTAGGCGAGCCGATCGATCTATCGGCATTCCACGGCGACGGCGCACCGAGCGGCGCGACGCTGCGCGCGGCCTCTGACGTGATCGTCAAACGGTTGCGCCATGACGTCGCCGAACTACGCGGGCTGCCCGAGCCGACCGGCGAGCTGTTTCGCTGGCGGCGGGCAGGCGAGACGCCGATGGACGTCGCGTGAAGGCGGCGGTGCTCGGCGCCGGTACCTGGGGAACGACGTTCGCGAAGGTGTTGTGCGACGCAGGGACGGACGTGACGCTCTGGGCGCGGCGTCCGGACCTGGCCCGGCGCATCGATCGCCAGCACGAGAACTCCGACTACCTGCCCGGCATCGAGCTGCCGGCGGCACTGCGGGTGACCCACGATGCGGCGGCAGCACTGGAGGGTGCGGAGCTGGTCGCGATCGCGATCCCGGCGCAGTCGTTGCGAGCGAATCTTGAACATTGGACGGCGTTGCTGCCATCCGCGGCCGTGCTCGTCAGCCTGATGAAGGGTGTCGAGCTGGGCACCACTAAGCGGATGACAGAGGTGATTGCCGAGGTGACGTCGGCGCCGACCGAGCGGCTGGCGGTCGTGTCCGGCCCCAACTTGGCCCATGAGATCGCCGAGGGGCAGCCGACCGCGACCGTCATCGCCTGCGTCGACCAGCAGCGTGCCGAGTTGGTCCAGCGGGCGTGCGCCACCGGGTACTTCCGCCCGTACACCAACACCGATGTGGTCGGTTGCGAGCTGGGCGGCGCGATCAAGAATGTGATCGCGCTCGCCTGCGGGATCGCTCAGGGGATGGGCATGGGGGACAACTCGGTGGCGTCGCTGATCACCCGCGGGCTGGCCGAGACGGCGCGGCTGGGGATCCAGCTCGGAGCCGACCCGATGACCTTCGCGGGTCTCGCCGGCCTCGGCGATCTGGTCGCGACCTGTTCGTCGCCGCTGTCGCGCAACCGGAGCTTCGGTGAGCGGCTAGGCCTTGGCGACACCCTGGAGCTGGCCCAGGAAGCGACGCACGGGCAGGTGGTCGAGGGGGTGAAGTCGTGCCGGTCGGTGCTCGACCTCGCCCGCCGGCACAGTGTCGACGTCCCGATCACCGAGGCGGTCGAGGCCGTCTGCTTCGCCGGGATGTCACCGCGAGGAATGGCGGAAAGGCTCATGTCGCGCTCGACGAAGAGCGAAGGCCGCTGAGCGCCTCGGTAGGGTCGGCGTCCGTGGGACGGATACGGGTCGCGGTCATTTACGGCGGGCGCAGCAACGAGCACGGCATCTCGGTGGTCTCTGCGGGCAGCGTGATCGCCGCGCTCGACCCGCGAAAGTACGAGGTTGTGCCGGTGGGCATCACCCGGTCCGGCGCCTGGGTGATCACCGACGGTGATCCCACGCAGATGCGAATCAGCGCGCGCACCGTGCCCGAGGTGGGCGCCGGCAGCGCGGTAGTGCTGCCGGCCGACCCGACCGCGAAGGGTTTGGTCACCGTCGATCCAGGGGCCGGCGTGCAGGCGCTGGAGTTCGTCGACGTGGTGTTCCCCGTGCTGCACGGGCGTTACGGCGAGGACGGCACCATCCAAGGTCTGTTCGAGATGGCCGGCCTGCCCTATGTCGGGCCGGGGGTCTTCGCGAGCGCGGCGGCGATGGATAAGGAGTTCACCAAGAAACTGCTGCATGCCGACGGTCTGGACGTCGGCTCGTATCGGGTGATCCGGCGCCGGGCCGAGGTTTCCGCGATCGACCTGCACGAGCTCGGCCTGCCGGTATTCGTCAAACCCGCGCGTGCGGGGTCCAGCGTCGGCATCACCAAGGTGCGCGACTGGGCCGACTTGCCTGACGCTCTCGATGTCGCTTTCGAACATGACACCAAGGTGATTGTCGAGGCCGGGGTCGCGGGCCGCGAGGTCGAATGCGGCGTCCTCGAATCCGTCGACGGCTCGGGTTCGGCAGAGGCGAGCGTCGTCGCTGAGATCCGCCTGGTGCGAGGCCACGACTGGTACGACTTCGAGGCAAAATACCTCGATGACGCATGCGAGTTCGACGTACCCGCCGACCTGCCTCCCGATGTCACGGCCCGGGTGCAGAGCGCTGCGCGCCGCGCGTTCACCGCGCTGGACTGCGCCGGCCTCGCGCGCGTCGACTTCTTCATCACGCCGGACGAGCGGGTCGTGGTCAACGAGGTGAATACGTTGCCTGGGTTCACGCCGATCTCGATGTTCCCAAAGGTGTGGGCGGCGTCGGGGGTGCCGTACCCGGCGTTGGTCGACCGGCTCATCCAGTCCGCATTGCGCCGGGGCGCTGTCTGACTCCGCGCCGGGGCGCTATCTGACTCCGCGCCCGGGCGCTGTCTGACTCCGCGCCGGGGCGCTGTCTGACTCAGTTGAGCCGCAGCACCAGCAGGGTGAGCAGCCGATTCGGCTCGGCCGTGGGATCTTCGCTCAACCCGGTGTGCACGGGTCCGGGTTGGACGACCGTGCTGCGCGGGGCCGTGAGCCAGCGAAAGCGCCGTCCGATGTCTTCGGTGCCGGAAGGTCCCTGCCCGGCGCAGGTGTCGGCGGCGGCGCCGAGCGCTGCGGTGATTGCGGCGACGTCCGCGGCCGGGTCGAGCGCGTGCAACCGCTCGATGTCCAGATGCACGGCTTCGCCGAGGAAGTCGGCGTCGCGGCAATAGACGAGCACACCGGCGTTCATCACCTCACCGCGCTCGATGCGGGGTACTACGCGAAGCACCGCGTACTCGAACGGCACCCTCATGTGGAGCCGCCCAGCCAGGTCGGCCGGTTTCGCTTCGGCGCAACCCGGACGCCCGTGCCATGGGCAAGTACGGTGTCGCTGAGCGCGCGCACCCATTGCTCATGCGCGGCGACGCGAGCGAGCAGCGTGTCGACGTAGCGAGCTTTGTCGTCGTCAGGGACCCAGTCGATCGGGACGTCGGCTACCGCCGACTCGAGCACCTGCCGAGTCACCAGTGGCGCGAAGCTAGCGTCGGCGGCGGCGACGTCGGGTGCGCACCCGAGCAGTGCGTGTTCTCGCGCGTCGTAGGGGCGGCCCGGGTCGGGCGTCGTCCAGTTGTGCTGAAAAGTCAGCGCGGCGCCGTGGTCGATGAGATAGGCGGCGTTGTGCCAGAACAGGATGTTCGGGTTGCGCCACGACCGGTCGACGTTGCCGATAAGCGCATCGAACCACAGCACGCGTCCGGCGAACTCGGCGTCGACGGCGAATGCGCCGGCGTCGAAGTCGAGCGCGCCTGGCAGGTAGTCGACGCCGAGATTGAGGCCGGGGCTGCGGCGCAGCAGATCCTGAACCTCCTCGTCGGGCTCGTTGGCGGCGAGCACCGGATCGACGTCAGCGCAGACGAGATCGGGTACCGGCAGGCACAGCGCGCGGGCCAGGCCTGCGCAGATCACCTCGGCCACCAGCGCCTTCCTACCCTGACCGGCACCGGTGAACTTGACGACGTACGTGCCGAGATCGTCGGCTTCCATCAGCCCGGGCAGCGATCCGCCTTCGCGTAGCGGCGTGACGTAGCGGGTCACGGTCACGGTGCGCAGCACGGTGACCGAGCCTACGGTGCGTGCTGGACGCGCCACTGGCCGTGTTCGCTGGCGGGCACGCCTCCTGCGCTGGAACGCCGATCAGTCCAGTATTCAGACGAAGCAGCTACGCAGTGCCGAGCTACCCGAGCGCGCCGGAGCCGCGCAGCTCGGCCACCTCTGCAGCCGAATACCCGAGCTCGCCGAGGATCGCCTGGGTCTCGGCGCCGACCTCGGTCAGTGGACCCGCGACGCTCGGAGTCGCCGAGAACCGCGGTGCCGGTGCGGCGAGGATTGCGCCACCGACCGAAACGTAGGACCCCCGCGCGGCGTTGTGCGGGTGCCCGGGAGCCTCTTCGAGTGTGAGGACGGGCGCCACGCACGCATCGAGGCCCGCGAACAGCGCGGCCCACTCGTCGCGGGTGCGGGTCAGGAATGTCGCCGCGAGCAACTCCGCGCACGGCCCCCACTGCGCGCGGGAGTACGGCGACGGCGGATCGTCCAGGGCGAGCGTTGCGACGAGCGTCGCCCAGAACTGCGGCTCGAGCGCGCCGACTGCGACGAAGCGCCCGTCCGCGCACTCGTAGCAGCGGTAATTCGGTGCGCCGCCGTCGAGCAGGTTGGTCTCCCGCTCGTCCTGCCATTCGCCGGCGGCGGCGAACGTGCGCGTCATCGAGGCGAGGTACGCGGCGCCCTCGGTCATCGCGGCGTCGACCACCTGGCCCGCGCCGCTCGCGCGCGCCGAGAGCAACGCCGCTAGCACTCCGCTCACGAGGAACATAGCGCCACCGCCGAAGTCCGCGACGTAGTTGACGGGCGGTATCGGCCGCGACGCAGGCCCGATTCCGTGTAGCAGCCCGGAGATCGCCAGAAAGGTGATGTCGTGCCCGGCGGTCGTTGCCAGCGGACCGTGCTGGCCCCAGCCGGTCATCCGCCCGTACACCAGCGCCGGGTTGCGCGCGAGCGCCTGCGCCGGCCCGATACCGAGCCGCTCAGCGATGCCGGGGCGGAAACCTTCGATCAGCACGTCCGCACTCGACAAGAGGCGCAACACCACCTCCGCACCGCCCGGCCGGCGCACGTCCAATTGCAGCGAGCGCCGCCCGCGACCCATCGGCCCGGCCGGGAACGAGCCGGCAAGCCCGGAATCGGCGAGCTTGTCGACCCGCACCACCTCGGCGCCGAGGTCAGCGAGCAGCATGCCCGCGAACGGCACCGGCCCGAGCGCCGGTAGTTCGACGACCCGGATGCCAGCGAGCGGTCCCACCCTCTTAGCTCAGAACGTTTCGCCGTTCTCGGCCTTCTTGCGCAGCAACGGGTTCGGTTCGAAACGAGCCCCGAACCGCTGCGCGAACTGCTCGGCGCGTGCGACGAATCCGCCTACGCCGCCGGTGAAACCGTTGATGTACTGCAGCACGCCCCCGGTCCACGGCGGGAATCCGATGCCCATGATCGAGCCGATATTGGCGTCCGCGGTTTTGATCAGCACGCCTTCCTCGACGCAGCGCGCCGATTCGACCGCTTCGATGACCAGCATTCGTTCGCCGAGCTCGCGCAGGTCGAGAGCCATCGGATCGCTGGACACCGGGAAGTGCTCGACCAGTCCGGGCCAGAGCCCGACCCGCGCGCCGGACGCGTCGTAGTCGAAGAATCCGGCGCCCTTGAGCCGTCCGGAACGCCCGAGCGACACCATTGTCTCGATGACGTCCTCGGCAGGGTGACGCACGTAGCCATCGCCCTGCGCAGCGCGGGCTTCGTCGCGAATCTTCAGGAACAGCTCCAGATTCAGCTCGTCGGCAAGCTGCAACGCGCCGACCGGATAGCCGGCCTGCGTAGTCGCCTGCTCGATCGACGCGGCGGGCACCCCCTCGCCGAGCATCGCCAGCGCCTCGTTCACGAAGGTCCCGATGACGCGTGAGGTGAAGAAACCGCGGCTGTCGTTGACGACGATCGGCGTCTTCCTGATCTGCTGGGCGTAGTCGAGGGCGCGGGCCAGCGCTTCGTCCGACGTGTGCTCGCCGCGGATGATCTCCAGCAACGGCATCTTGTCGACGGGGGAGAAGAAGTGCAGGCCGATGAAGTCGGCCTTGCGCTGCACGCCGCCGGCAAGATCGGTGATCGGCAGGGTGGACGTGTTGGAGCCCAGCAGCGCATCAGCAGCGACGACCGGCTCGGTCTCGGCGAACACCGCGTGCTTGAGCGAGACCTTCTCATAGACGGCCTCCACCACCACATCGCAACCCTCGAGGTCGGCGTAGTCGGCGCTCGGTGTGATCCGGGCGAGCACCTGATCACGGTTGTCCGCAGTCAGCTTGCCGCGCGAGACGGCCTTGTCGAGCAGCTTCTGCGAGTACGCCTTGCCCCGCTCAGCCGCGTCCAGCGAGACGTCCTTGAGCACGACGTCGATGCCGTTACGAGCCGAGACGTAGGCGATGCCGGCGCCCATCATGCCGGCGCCGAGCACGGCCACCTTGCGCGCCGGGCGGCGATCGTAACCGGCTGGGCGCGAGCCGCCGGCGTTGATGGCGTTCAGGTCGAACCAGAACGCCTGGATCATGTTCTTGGCGACCTGGCCCTTGACGAGGTTCAGGAAGTAGCGGCCCTCGATCGTGAGTGCGGTGTCGATGTCGACGAGGGCGCCCTCGACGGCGGCGCACATGATGTGGTGCGGCGCCGGCATCGGCGCGCCCTTGAGCTGCTTACGCAGGTTCGCAGGGAATGCGGGCAGCATCGCCGCGACCTTCGGGCTGGTCGGCGTACCGCCGGGCATCCGGTAACCCTTGGCGTCCCACGGCTGGACGGCGCCCGGGTTGGCCTTGATCCAACGCTTTGCCTTGTCGAGCAGGTCCTGCGGCGTCGCCGCGAGTTCGTGCACGATGCCCACCTCGACGGCGTCGGCGGGTTGATAGCGGGTGCCCTGCAGCAGGACGTTCATCAGCCCGTCCGCCAGTCCGAGCAGGCGGGTGATGCGCGTGACGCCGCCGCCGCCCGGCAGCAACCCGAGGGTGACCTCGGGCAGGCCGAACTGGGCTTTCGGGTTGTCCAGCGCGATGCGGTGGTGGCAGGCGAGCGCGATTTCCAGCCCACCGCCGAGCGCCGCACCGTTGAGCGCGGCAACGACCGGGCGGCCCAGCGTCTCGAGACGGCGCAGATCGGCCTTCATCTTGGTGACGCCCGCGCCGAACTCGCTCACGTTGTCGTCGTCGACCTGTGCGAGCAGTTTGAGATCACCGCCGGCGAAGAAGGTTTTCTTCGCAGAAGTGACGATGACGCCGGTGATCGACTCACGTTCGGCGTGGAGCCGATCGACGGCTGCTGCCATCGACGCCTGGTAGTCGGCGTTCATCGTGTTCGCGCGTTGATTCGGATCGTCCAACGTCAGCGTGACGATGCCGTCGGAGTCTTGGTTCCAGCGGATGGTGTTGTCACTCATCAGATTCGCTCCACAATCGTCGAGACGCCCATGCCGCCGCCGATACAGAGCGTGGCCAGGCCGTAACGAAGGTCACGGCGCTCCAGTTCGTCGATCAGCGTGCCGAAGATCATTGCTCCGGTCGCGCCCAGCGGGTGGCCGAGTGCGATGGACCCGCCGTTGACGTTGATTTTCTCGTGCGGCACGCCGGTCTCCTTCATGAATTTCATGACGACCGCGGAGAACGCCTCGTTGACCTCGAACAGGTCGATGTCCGCGAAGGACAGGCCCGCCTTGGCCAGTGCCTTCACCGCGGACGGCGCCGGCCCGGTGAGCATGATCGTCGGCTCAGTAGCGACCACACCGGTCGCGACGACGCGGGCGCGCGGCGTGAGACCGAGGTCGATGCCGACCTGCTCGCTGCCGATCAGTACCAGCGCGGCGCCGTCAACGATGCCGGAGGAGTTGCCCGGCGTGTGCACGTGATTAATCGTCTCGAGCCAGTGGTACTTCTGCAGCGCGACAGCATCGAAGCCGCCCATCTCGCCCATCAAGGCGAACGACGGCTTGAGCCCGGCGAGTGACTCCGGCGTGGTGCCGGGACGAGGAAACTCGTCGTGGTCGAGCACGATCTGGCCGTTCAGATCGACCACCGCGACGATCGAGCGGCTGAACGCGCCGTCGGCGATCGCCTTGGCGGCGCGGGTCTGGGACTCAACCGCGTACAGGTCGACGTCGTCGCGGCTGAAGCCTTCGACCGTGGCGATCAGGTCGGCGCTGATGCCCTGCGGGACGAAGCTACTGGCATAGGCGGTTTCGGGGTCCATCGCCCAGGCTCCGCCGTCAGAGGCCATCTGGACGCGCGACATCGATTCGACGCCACCGGCGATCAGCAGGTCCTCCCACCCGGAGCGCACCTTCTGAGCGGCAACGTTCACGGCCTCGAGGCCCGAGGCGCAGAATCGGTTGAGCTGGAACCCCGGGCCTGACGTTTCGTAACCGGCAGCGACTGCTGCGGTGCGGGCGATGTCGGAACCTTGCTCGCCGACCGGTGTCACGCAGCCAAGCACGACGTCCTCGACCCGCGAGGTATCCATGTCAGGGTTGCGCTTGCGCAATTCCTCGAGCAGCCCCACGACGAGGGATACGGGTTTCGTGGCGTGCAGTGAGCCGCCGGCCTTGCCGCGCCCACGTGGGGTGCGGATGGCGTCGTAGACGAAAGCTTCGGTCATGTGCGAACCGTCCTCAACTAGTACCGTCCCGAAAAGATCGGTGAAGCGATAATGCCAGTATCACTGTCACAGTAGTTGAGCGCCAGTGGACGTGTCGTGGGCTACTCTAAAATTCATGACCGTGGCGCCGACGACGGAGCCTGGCGAGCTCACGATCGACGAACTAGCTGCCCGTACTGCACTGACGGTACGCACGGTCCGCTTCTATGCAACGCAGGGCCTGCTTCCGCCGCCGGTGCGCCGCGGCCGGATCGCCTACTACGACGCCCGGCACCGGATGCGGCTGGATCTCGTGCGGACGCTGCAGGAACACGGCTACACCCTCGCTGCGATCGAGCGGGTGCTGGCGCGCATCCCGGTCGACGCCGCGCCCGCCGAGTACGCGGTCCAGGCAGCGGTCCTCGCGCCGTGGCTGCCCCAGCAGAACGAGCAGTACGACCGGGCCAGCCTGGAGCGCCAGGTCGGGCGCCGGATCAGCGACGCTGAACTCGGCTACCTCGTGACGGTCGGCGCGCTCGAACGCGTCGACGACGACGCATTTCGCACCTCGCCGGTCACCCTCGGGCACGCGGTGGAGCTGATGAAGCTGCCGGTGCCGACCAGCGTGCTGCACGATTCCGCGGCGATCATCGAGGAGCACGCCACGGCTGTGGCCAACGGGCTCACCGACGTCTTCATCAAGGCGATCTGGGGCCCGTACCAGCGTGGCGAGATCGACCACGAGCAGGTGGTCGCGATGCTGGCTCGGCTGCGTCCGCTGGCCGTGCAGGGGTTGGTGAGCGCGTTCGGCCGGGCCGCTGACCGCGCGGCCCGGCGCGGCTTGGAGCGCGACGCCGAGTAGCGCGACTCACGGTGATCATTGCCCTTCCGGCAGCGGCCAGCCGCTGCAGGAAGCGCAACGATCAAGCGCAGCTCACTTGCGGTACGCACACAGCTCGCGCTGCGGCACCAGGCGGCCGCCCGGCAGTGCTTGTGCCTGACAGACGGCGGGCAGCGCCTTGCCGATGGCCGCGGCGAGCGGCGCCAACGGCCCGCCAGCAAACGTCGAGGGCACCGACACCTCGACGTAGGCGGCCCGGTCCACGGCGGTGTACACGGTCGCGTCGCCGCTCGCCTGCTGAGCGAAGGCGACCCCGTTCACCTGGAACAGCTGCTCGGAATCGCCCGGTTTGAGCGAGGCGGGTCGCGCCACGCCGCAGCGCAGCACGACCGCCGGATCGCCCCAGGCGACGACGAACGACGAGCTCGGTGTGGAGTGGACCACTCGCGGCGCGAGGCCGGCCAGGCGCTCGGGAAGCACCTGCAGCACTGCGGTGCACGGCTTGAGCGTCGCGGCTTGCGCCGGCGGCGCGCTGACGGTCACCGGCGGCGGCACCGCGGAGGTCGGGCTGCCCGGGTCGTCCGACCCGCCGCCGATCAAAAGCGCAGCAACCAGTACTAGCGGCACCGTGACCGCGGTCGCGACCAGCGCCGCGCGGCGGGTCGTGGCGTCGATCGCGCTGCCCCCCATGGATCGAGTCCGTGCAGGACGTCCCTACAGGTGGACGACCGGGCAGGTCAGCGTGCGCGTGATCCCGGCAACCGCCTGGACCCGGGCCACTACCAGCTTGCCCAGCTCGTCGACATTCTCGGCCTCGGCGCGCACGATGACGTCGTACGGGCCGGTGACGTCGTCGGCCACGGTCACTCCCTCGAGGTCACCGATCTCGCGTGCGACCGACGCGGCTTTGCCGACCTCGGTCTGGATCAGAATGTAGGCGTTCACACTCATGGGGCGTGTCCTCTCCTCGTCCGGTGGTCCGGCCCGGTAGAACGTAGCGCAGGCTAGACAGACGCGTCCGCCGCTCGGGTGGCGCGGTGCAGAAGGGCAAGGCTGTCATTACCGTTTCGGATCTGGGCGAGTTCGGGCTGATCAAGCGGGTCACCGCCGGGGCGCCGGAGGTCGACAGCACGCTCATCGGTCCTGGTGACGACGCCGCCGTGATCGCGACACCGGACGGGCGAGTCGTGGCGTCCACCGATCTGCTCGTGGAGAACCGGCACTTTCGCCGCGACTGGTCCACGGCCAACGACATCGGCCACAAGGCGGCGGCACGCAACTTCGCCGACATCGCCGCGATGGGCGCGGTTCCGACGGCGCTGCTCGTCGGACTCGCGACACCGGGATCGAGCGACGTGGAGTGGATCGACGACCTGGTCGCCGGCATGCGCGAAGAGTGTGGCGAGGTCGGCGCTGCCATCGTCGGCGGCGACGTCACCGCCGCCGATGTCATCACCCTCGCTGTTACCGCGCTGGGCGACCTGCAGGGCCGCGCTCCGATCACCCTCGACGGCGCCCGGCCAGGCGACGTCGTCGCCGTCGCCGGACGGCTGGGCTGGGCTGCTGCCGGGTTCGCCGTGCTCGGCCGCGGTTTCCGCTCGCCGGTGCAGATGGTGACGGCGCACCGGCGGCCCGAACCGCCCTACGCCGAGGGCCCGCGCGCCGCGGCACTCGGTGCGACGGCGATGACCGACGTCAGCGACGGCCTCGTCGCCGATCTGACCAACATCGCCGACGCGAGCGGGGTTCGCGTGGACCTGCGCGCCGAGCTGCTCGATCTGCCGGCGAAACTGCGTGAGGTCGGTGCCGCACTGAACGTCGACCCGCTGGTCTGGGTGCTCACCGGCGGCGACGACTACGCCCTCGTCGCCACCTTCCCGCAGGGCACCGATGTGCCGCAGCCCTGGCGAGTGATCGGGGTCGCGTCCGAGGGCGAGGGCGTGCGAGTTGACGGGCGCCGCTGGCCGATCGGCGGCCACCAGCACTTCCGCTGAGCTGACAACGCCGAACAGCCCGCCTCGCTGATCGGCGAAACGGGCCGTGTGAGCGGTTGCGGCTCAGCCTCGGACGACCTTGCCTGCCTTCAGGCAGGACGTGCACACCGTGATTCGGCGACGCGTGCCGGGCGCAACGATTGCACGCACTTTCTGCACATTCGGGTTCCACCGGCGGTGGGTGCGCCGGTGGGAGTACGAAACGGACATGCCGAAGCCAGGCCCCTTGCCGCAGACATCGCAGATGTTGGCCACTTACGGCCTCCTATAACGAAGACGAGGATGATGATGGCGCTCAGAGAAGAGCAACCGTCGAAGTCTAACGGCTAGCGTCGCCGGTCGCCAAAAGGCGCCGCGAGCGCGCGTACGAGTGGCAGTGACAGACGGGGCCAGTATCCTGCGCGCAGCCGCACGATGCGGACACCGGCTCCTGTGGGGGTGGACGTGCTCGACGCGCTCGACGCTGCCGCCGTGCACGCCTGGAGCGCGTCCGCGCTGGCGACCATGGAGCGCCACTGCACCGAACTGGACGCGTTGAACGTGTTCCCGATCCCCGACGGCGACACCGGCACCAATCTCGTGCTGACCCTGCGCGCGGCTCTCAGCGCGCTGGACGGCACCGAACAGGACGGCGCGGAGTCGATGCGCCGGTTGGCCCGTGGCGCGGTCCTGGGCGCGCTGGGGAACTCGGGCGGGATCATGTCGCAGCTGTTGGTCTCGCTGTCGCGTGCGGTGACCGACGCCGGGGTTTTCGACGCCGCAGCGCTGGGTGCGGGCCTGCGCCGAGGTGCGATCGACGCCCGGGCCGCGGTCCGCAATCCGGTCGAGGGCACCATCCTGACCGTGGCGCGAGCCGCTGCTGAGGCCAGCGCTACCGGGTCGCTGGCCGTGCGGGCCGCTGCGGCGCTGGCGGCTGCCGATGTCGCGCTGCAGGCCACGACCGGTCAGCTCGCCGAGTTGTCGCGTGCGGGCGTCGTCGACGCCGGCGGACTGGGCCTGGTGCTCATGCTGGAAGCGCTCGTCGCGACCGTGGACGGGGGCCGCGGCGGCGCGCGGCAGCCGGGCGCCGATCTGGCGGGCCGGCCGTGCTCCTTCCAGAGCAGCCCGTTCGCCTACGAGGTGCAGTACCTACTCGATGCCGACGCCGACGCCGCCGGCATCGAGGTGCTCCGCGGCGATCTTGACGAGCTGGGTGACTCGGTGGTCGTCGTCGGCACGGGCGACGGGGTGTGGAACGTGCACGCCCACGTCGACGACGTCGGAGCGGCGATCGAAGCCGGAATCGTGCTGGGGCGCCCGCATCGGATCAGCGTGAACCGCTTCGCCGACCAGATCGAGCGGCGCAACTATAGCCACGCGGGAGGCGCGGCTGATCAGGGAAGCGCACGTCCCGCAACCACCGGCAGTGCTGTCGTTGTCGTCGCACCGGGTGCAGGGCTCGCCGCTCTGTTCGCGGGCGAGGGTGTTTCGGTCGTCATCGGCGCCCAGCCCGACGTGCTCGTCCTGCGTCAGCAGTTGCACGCGCCGCAGGCGGCCGCCGTCGTGTTGCTGCCGAACTCGGTCCGGGTGCGCGCGGCGGCCGAGGCCGCCGCCGAACTGGCCCGCGGCGACGGACTGCGGGTGTCGGTGATCGCGACGCGTTCCCCGGTACAGGGCTTGGCCGCCGTCGCCGTCCACGACCCGCGGCGGCGCTTCGACGACGACGTCGTAGCGATGGCCGAGGCGGCCGCAGCGACCCGGTTCGCGGAAGTCGCGATCGCCGAGAAGCAGTCGCTGACCTCGGTGGGCATCTGTGCAGCCGGCGACCTGCTCGGCCTCATCGACGGTGAGGTGGTCGAGATCGGCCACGGCCTGCTGTCAGTAGCGTTCTCGCTCATCGATCGGCTGCTTGCGGTCGGCCCGGAACTGATCACCGTCCTCGTCGGCGCGAGTGCCCCACCGGGCACCGGGGCGCTCGTCGACCGGCACGTGCGCGAACGCTCGCCGTTCACCGAGGTCAGCGTTTACGTCGTCGCCGAGCCCGGTGCGGACGAGGCCGGGGTCGCGCTGGTCATCGGTGCCGAATGACGAGCGACCTCGACACCCGGCTGGACGCCGTCCTCGGCGGTCGTACGGCGAAGGCGCTCGAGCGTGGACTGGAACTGCGGACCGTCGGCGAGCTGCTGCGCCACTATCCGCGGCGCCTGGCCGAGCGGGGCGAGCTGAGCGATCTCGCGACGCTGCGCATCGACGAGGACGTCACAGTGCTGGCGCGCGTACGCAGCTGCGACGTCAAGGGCCGCCGTCCGCAGATTCGCGTCGAGGTGGTGGTAGGTGACGAGCGCGGCAAGCTGGCGCTGGTCTTCTTCGGACCCAAGTCGAAGTGGCACGCAAACGCCCTGCAACCCGGCGTGCTCGGCCTGTTCTCGGGACGGGTGGGCGTGTTCAACGGGCGGCGGCAACTCACCCACCCCGACTACCTGGTGCTGCGCGACGACGGGCTCGCCGAGCACGAGGCCGACGCGTATGCCAGCGAGTTGATCCCGGTCTACCCGGCCACGAAGGACATCCGCAGCTGGACGATCGCGGACTCGGTGAAGATCGTGCTCGCGCATCTCGACGCCCTGCCCGACCCGGTGCCGGCCGAGATCCGGGCGCGCCGCGGCCTCACCGAGTTCGACGCAGCCTTGCGGGCCGTGCACCGTCCGAGCACGCGTGAGCAGTGGTATGCGGCCCGGCGGCGGCTGACGTGGGACGAGGCTTTCGCGGTGCAGCTCGTTCTCGCGCAGCGCCGCATCGTGGCCGCGATGAATCCCGCAGTGCCTCGCCCGCCCCGCGCGGGCGGAATCCAGGCCGCGTTCGACCGGCGGCTGCCGTTCACGCTCACCGCCGGGCAGCAGGACGTCGGCGCGACGCTGAGCGCCGAGCTCGCCACCGCGCACCCGATGCATCGCTTGCTGCAGGGCGAGGTCGGCTCGGGCAAGACGGTGGTCGCGTTGCGCGCAATGCTGCAGGTGGTGGACGCCGGGGGCCAGGCCGCCCTGCTCGCCCCGACCGAGGTGCTGGCGGCACAGCATGCGCACACGATCAGGACGATGTTGGGTCCGCTCGCCCGCGCCGGCGAGCTGGGCGGCGCTGAGGCGGCCACCCGAGTCGCGTTGCTGACCGGGTCGTTGCCCGCTCCGGCTCGCCGTGCCGCGCTGCTGGACGCTGCGGGCGGCGCCGCCGGCATCGTCGTCGGCACCCACGCGCTCATCCAGGAGCAGGTGCAATTCGCCGACCTGGGCCTGGTCGTCGTCGACGAGCAGCACCGCTTCGGCGTCGAGCAGCGTGACGCGTTGCGCGGCAAGGCCGACCAACCGCCACACCTGCTGGTGATGACGGCCACACCGATCCCGCGCACGGTCGCCATGACCGTCTTCGGCGATCTCGATACGTCCACGTTGGTCGAGCTGCCGGCGGGCCGCGCGCCGATCAGCACGTCGGTCGTGCCCGTCGCCGAACGACCGACCTGGCTCGATCGCGCCTGGCAGCGGATCCGGGAGGAGGTCGCCGCCGGCCGGCAGGCGTTCGTAGTCTGCCCGCGGATCGGCGAGGGCGAAGGCGGCACGGAACCGGGTGAGGAGGCGCAGGGCACCAGCGACGGGCCTCGGCCCGCGGCGGCCGTGAACGAGGTGTTCGATGTTCTCACCAACGGCCCGTTGCGCGGGTTGCGGCTGGCCCCGTTGCACGGGCGCCTGCCGGCGGAGGAGAAGGACCGCGCAATGGCCGATTTTGCGGCCGGACGCATCGACGTGCTCGTCGCCACCACCGTCGTTGAGGTGGGGGTCGACGTGCCGAACGCGACGGTGATGGTCGTGCTCGACGCCGAGCGCTTCGGTGTGTCGCAGCTGCATCAGCTGCGCGGTCGCATCGGCCGCGGCAGCGCCGACGGTGTTTGCCTGCTGGTGACCGAATTGCCGGCGGGCAGCCCGTCGCGCGAACGCCTCGATGCGGTGGCAGCGACCACCGACGGGTTTGAGCTCGCCCGCCTGGACGTTGCCCAGCGCCACGAAGGCGACGTGCTGGGCGCGGCGCAGTCCGGGCGCCGCTCGCAGTTGCGACTGCTGTCGTTGCTGCGCGACGAGGAGCTGATCACGCAGGCCCGCGCTGAGGCGGGCGACCTGGTCGCCGCCGACCCAGCGCTGTCCGGGCACCGGTTGCTTGCCGCGGAGGTCGCCGGCCTCGTCGCGGACGAGCGGGCAGAGTACCTCGACAAAGCATGACGGCGTGACCCGAATCGTCGGTGGCGCCGCGAAGGGCCGCCGGCTGGTCGTGCCGCAGCGCGGCACGCGGCCCACATCCGAACGTGCTCGCGAGGCGCTGTTCAACTCGCTGCAGGGCCTGCTCGACGTGGTCGAGGCGAACGTGCTCGACCTGTTCGCGGGCACCGGCGCGGTCGGTCTGGAGGCGCTCTCGCGCGGTGCCGGCTCGGTCACTTTCGTCGAATCCGACCGCGGCGCCTGCGCGAGCATCACTCGCAACATCACGGCGGTCGCGCTGCCCGGCGCCCGCCTGTCGCGGATACCGGCCGCCAGCTTCCTTGCCCGAGCCGAGGCCGTCCCGTTCGACCTGGTCTTCGCCGACCCGCCCTACTCCTACACCGAGCAGCAGTTGGGCGAGCTGCTCGCTATGCTCGCCGACGGCCGGTGGCTCGCGCCCGACGCCCTGATCGTCGTGGAGCGGTCCGCGCGAGGTGCCGAACCGAGCTGGCCCGAAAGCCTGGCGCTTGTGAAGCGCCGCCGCTACGGCGAGGGCGTGCTTTGGTACGGTCGCGGCACATGAACGAGGCAGCCCGTCCAGTAACGCCACCGATGGCCATCGAGCCCGGGGGGCACGTTCGCAGAGCGATGTGCCCGGGGTCGTTCGACCCCGTGACGAACGGACACCTGGACATCATCGGGCGCGCCGCGCAGCTCTACGACGAGCTCACCGTGGCGGTGTTCGTCAACGAGTCCAAGTCCAGCCTGTTCACCGTCGACGAACGGCGCGAGCTGCTCGGTGAGGTCACCGCCGGCTACCCCAACGTCCGCATCGACGCCTTCGAGGGCCTGGTGGTCGACTACTGCCGCGCGCGCGGCATCTCGGTGATCGTGAAGGGCCTGCGGGCGGTCAGCGACTTCGATTATGAATTGCAGATGGCGCAGATGAACCGTGGGCTGGCCGGCATCGACACGCTGTTCATGCCGACTAACCCGGAATACAGCTTCCTCGCCTCTAGCCTGGTCAAGGAGATCGCGAAGTGGGGCGGTGACGTGTCCTCGCTCGTCCCCGCGAACGTCCTCAAACGCTTGACGGAACGAGCCGCCCCGCCAGCTTGACGGGCTGGCGAGCATCGGAAAGGTGCGAGCAATGGCCGAAGAGTCGCTGCGGCGAGCCGACAACCTGCTGACCGAACTGGTCGACCTGGTCGAGACCGCTCGGACGGTGCCGATGTCCTCGTCCTGCGTCGTGCCCCGCGAACAAGTGCTCGATCTGCTCGACGACCTGCGCGAGGTGTTCCCGCCCGAGATCGCCACGGCCCGCAAGGTGATCACGGCCCGCGACGCGATGCTGCACGAGGCGTTCACCGAGGCAAGCGAAGCCCGCGACGCAGCGCACGCGGACGCGAGCAAGGCCCGCATCGACGCGCAGGCGGAGGCCGAGGCGATCGTCTCCGGTGCGCAGCAGCACGCCGGCCATCTCGTCCACGACGCCGAGGTGCAGGCCTATCAGATCGTCGAGCGGGGCAAGGCCGAGCACGCCGGCCTGGTGTCGGCGACCCGTGTGCACCAGGAGGCCACCGCGCTGGCGCAGACCCTGCGGGCCGAGGCCACCGCCTACGACGAGTTGACCCGCAGGTCCGCGGACGACTACCGCGACGCGGTCCGCTCGGAGGCGGATCGCTACAGCTTCGAGCAGCGCACCTATGCAGACGGCTACGCAGCCCGCTTGATGACCGACAGCGACGACTACGCCGACCACACGTTGGCCGAACTTGCCCAGGTGTTGCACCGCTCGGCGGCGACGGCCGAACAGGGTCGGCTGGCGATCGCGCAACGGCGCGCAGCCGCCCAACCGGCGCCTGCAGCGCCGCTCGCCCCCCAGCCGGAGCCGGTCGCGGTTGCCGTCGACAACCCAGCCGAGCCGGCCGAGCAGGCCTGGGTCAGCTCGGCACTGTCGGCCTGATTTCTGCGAAGCCCGCCGTTTCCGCTAGGCTGGACGACGGCCTCAACCTGATCTGAGCCGAAGCCCGCATGCCTGAGAACTCGACACCGACCCCGCGCCGCAAGACCGGCATGGTCGCGCGCAGCCCGTTCGTCTTCGACGTTCGCGAGTTGGGCCGCCAGCCCGGGGCGATGCGCGAGTATCGACGTGGTGTTCCAGCGCCTGCGGGCCTCGGATCAGACGTCGTCGGCGTGCCGGAGGGCGCGCCGCTCGTACTTGATGTGCGACTGGAATCGGTCACCGAAGGCGTGCTCGTGACGGGCACGGTTTCCGGTGAGCCGGGGACGTTGCGCGGCGAGTGTGCGCGGTGCCTCGACCCGATTGCCGACGACCTGGGTGTCGAACTCTGTGAGCTGTTCGCCTACCCGGACAGCAGCACCGAGGCGACTACCAGTCCGGACGAGATCCACCGGATCGAGAACGATCATTTCGATCTCGATCCGGTGGTACGAGACGCGGTTGTGCTGGGCCTGCCCTGGACGCCGCTGTGCCGGCCGGACTGCGCCGGGCTGTGCTCCGAATGCGGGGAGCGGCTCGACGATCTAGAGCCCGACCACTCGCACGACACGATCGACCCGCGGTGGGCGGCACTGGCTGCGTTCGCGCCGCCCGATCCGACCAATGACGCGGCACCCGACAGCTCGATCAGCGACAGCATGAACAAGGAGTAACCGACGTGGCCGTTCCGAAGCGCAAGACCTCACGCAGCAACACCCGCTCCCGCCGCGCGCAGTGGAAGACCACCGCGCCGACGCTCGTGCTCTGCCCGAACCGGGCGTGCGGCGCGATGAAGCTGCCCCACACAGCGTGCGAGAACTGCGGGCAGTACGACGGCAAGCAGGTGCTTGCGGTCTAGGCAGAGCCGTCCAGCATGCGCATTCCTCGCTCTTGCAGCCGTCGGCCGCTGACCTGTCCGCAGGTCAGTGAATGACCGCAGCGCAAGAGGATCTGCTCGCTACGCTCGGCATTGCGCTGGACGCTGACCTGCTTCGGCGCGCCCTCACGCACCGCTCCTACGCCTACGAGCACGGCGGGCTGCCGCACAACGAGCGGTTGGAGTTTCTCGGCGACGCGGTGCTGAGCATTGTCGTCACCGAGACCCTGTACCGCACCCATCCCGACGTGCCGGAAGGCAAGCTGGCGAAGCTGCGTGCCTCGGTCGTGAACATGCGCGCGCTGGCCGACGTTGCCCGCGGCATCGAGCTGGGCGCGTACCTGCACCTTGGCCGCGGCGAGCAGTCCACGGGCGGGCGGGACAAATCGAGCATCCTCGCCGACGCCCTGGAGGCGCTGCTCGGCGCGATCTACATCGAACACGGCGTGCAGGATTCCGCCCGCGTTGTCCACGACCTGTTCGATTCCGTGATGCACGCCGCTGCCGAACTCGGGGCGCGCCTGGACTGGAAGACCAGCTTGCAAGAACTCACCGCCGAACTAGGGCTCGGTGTTCCGGACTACATGATGACCTCGACGGGCCCGGACCACGAGAAAACCTTCACCGCGCGGGCGGTCGTCAACGGCGAGCATTTCGAACCGTGCACCGGGCGCAGCAAGAAAGAGGCTGAACAGCTCGCCGCCGAAGCTGCCTGGCGGCTGATCAGCGAGCGCGCCGGGCACACACCCCCCGTCGACGGTGATCTGCCAGACAGCTCCTCGGCCGACAGCTCGGCATGAGCGTGCGCTTCGAGGGCGCCGGGCCGCGGCCCTAGCCGTGCCCGAGCTTCCTGAGGTCGAGACGGTGCGCGTGGGCTTGCAGCGCTGGGTCACCGGACGTAGCGTCGCGGCGGTCGAGGTCACGCACGCCCGTGCCATCCGGCGGCACCTCGCAGGCGCCCAGGATCTCTGCGCCCGCCTGGTCGGTGCACGGTTCGCGGCTGTCTCGCGGCGCGGCAAGTACCTCTGGATGCCGCTGGTCGGGTCCGCGCAGGGCGACTGCCTGATCGCGCACCTCGGGATGAGTGGCCAGCTGCTCGTCCAACCGCCGGACGCACCGGATGAGAAACACCTGCACGTAAGGATCCGTTTCGCCGACGGCGACCGAGAGTTGCGTTTCGTCGACCAGCGCACGTTCGGCGGAGTGCTCTTGGACGCGCTCGTGCCGGCAGCGGATCGGCCCACCGAATCGGTGCCGGCGCAGATCGCGCACATCGCACGCGACCCGGTCGATCCTTACTTCGACCACGAGCTCTTCGCGCGGCGGCTCCGGCATCGCGATTCGGCCGTGAAGCGCGCGCTGCTCGATCAGAGCCTGATCTCCGGGATCGGCAACATCTACGCCGACGAGGCGCTGTGGCGCGCCGAACTGCACGGCGAGCGGCGCGGGGTGAGTCTGAGCCGGGCGCAGGTGACCCGGCTGCTCGCCGACGTCCGCGCCGTGCTCGGCGACGCGCTCTCGGCCGGCGGGACGTCCTTCGACGCGCTCTACGTCAACGTCAACGGCGAGAGCGGCTACTTCGACCGCTCGCTGGCCGTGTACGGGCGCGAGGGCGAGCCGTGCTTGCGCTGCGGGACCCCGATCCGCCGCGCGGCCTTCATGAACCGCTCCAGCTTCTTCTGCCCGCGCTGCCAGCCGGCCCCCCGCACTCGCGCTGCGAAATCGTAGCTGCGCGATCGTGACCCGCGATCGTGAACTGTGATCGTGAACTGTGATCGTGACCCGCGATCGTGAACTGTGAATCGGGGCGACGAGCGGAGCACTTTGCACCCCTTTGCTTGACCGGCCGTTATCGCGGTGAGACCATGGAGCGACCTGACGGGGGGACGTCGCGCCGGTTAGCCGGACTCCGCTGGTGGTCAAACCGACCCGCCTATCCCCGCCTCGTCGACACGCGAACGATTGTCTGTGACTTCGGCGGCGTCCACGAGACGCTGTCTGAGCCCGGGCACCAAGGTGAACACTGAAGGGTCGCTACATGGCACGCGCCTTGATCGGCTACGTCGGCATCAACAACGATCACATTCTCGCCGCCGAGATCGGCCGGCTCCGCCGCCGGGTCGCGGAATTGGAGACCGAGCTCGCGGACCTACGCACAGGTCATCGCGCCGAGTTGGACCTTGAACTGCACCGCATGGCGGAATCCGCGCAGCCTGCGCTCACCTGATCGCCGCAGCCTGATCGCCGCTGCCTGATCGCCGCAGCCAGCGTGCCTTCCCCGCTCCTGCTCGGCGAGGGCGCGCTGGAACGAGCACCGACGGGGAAACGTGCGCCGGCCCGATCAGCAAAGACCGGCGCCATGCCAGAGTGTGCGGTTACCGGCCAGAACTCCCGTCCCGCGCTAGCGTTTCAGCCCAAGGGCGAACTGCGCCCCGGCTGACCGGCGGGAGATTCGTGCATCTCAAGTCCTTGACGTTACGAGGGTTCAAGTCCTTCGCGTCGGCCACCACCCTGCGCTTCGAGCCAGGGATCACGGCCGTCGTCGGCCCCAACGGGTCCGGCAAGAGCAACGTCGTCGACGCGATCGCCTGGGTTCTCGGCGAACAGGGTGCGAAGGCGCTGCGCGGCGGGAAGATGGAAGATGTCATCTTCGCCGGGACCGCCGGCCGCGCCCCGCTGGGCCGCGCCGAGGTGACACTGACGATCGACAACACCGACAACGCCCTGCCGATCGACTACTCCGAGGTGTCGATCACGCGGCGGATGTTTCGCGAGGGCTCCAGCGAGTACGAGATCAACGGCGAACACGTGCGCCTGCTCGACGTCCAAGAGCTGCTTTCCGACTCCGGCATCGGGCGCGAGATGCATGTCATCGTCGGCCAGGGCCAGCTCGACGCCGTGCTCAGCGCCCGCCCGGAGGACCGGCGCGGCTTCATCGAGGAAGCCGCCGGAGTCCTCAAACACCGAAAGCGCAAGGAAAAGGCGCTGCGCAAGCTCGACGCGATGCAGGCCAACCTGACCCGGGTGACAGATCTCACCGGCGAGCTGCGTCGCCAGCTCAAACCGCTCGGCAAGCAGGCCGAGATCGCGCGCCGCGCAGCCGGGGTTCAGGCGGAACTGCGCGATTCGCGGTTGCGACTGCTCGCTGACGACCTGGTCACGCTGCGCGAGCAGTTGCACCGCGACGTCGCCGACGAGCAGGCGATCCGCGCGCGCCGCGCCGAGGTGGAGGCTGCGCTTGCGCAGGCCCGTGCCCGCGAGAGCGAGCTCGAGCAATCGGCGGCAGCCGAGGCCCCGCTCGCCGAGAGCACCCAGGAGACCTGGCACCGGCTCACCGCACTCGAAGAGCGGCTGCGCGGCACCGCCTCGCTCGCGGCCGAGCGCGCCCGTCATCTCGCCGCCGAACCGGAAGCGCGTCAGAGCGGACGCGACCCGGATGAGCTGGAGGCCGACGCTGAACGCGCCCGAGCCGACGAGCGGCGCCTGCAAACCGGGTTGGACACCGCCAAAGGCACCCTTGCCGAGGCCGTTGCCGAGCGGCACGCGTTGGAGGAGCGCCTCGGCGCCGCCGAACGTGAACTCGTCGCCGCCGCCCGTGCCGTCGCCGATCGCCGCGAGGGACTGGCAACGCTGATGGGCCAGGTCAACTCGCTGCGCACACGCGCCAGCGCGGCAGGTGAGGAGATTGCCCGGCTGTCCGCTGCGTCCGCCCAAGCACGCGAGCGCGCCACCCGCGCCGAGGTCGAGCTGTCCCGGGTGCAGGACGAGGTGGGCGCCCTGGACGAGGGCGAGATCGATCTGGACGCCCGGCACGAGGCGGCCCAGGCGGCGCTGGAGACCATCGCGGCGCGGGTTCGCGAGCTCGCCGACGCAGATCGTCACGTCGAGCGGGACCGCTCGACCTGGGCCGCCCGCGCCGATGCGCTCGCCCTCGGCCTGGACCGCAAGGACGGCGCCGGCGCGCTGCTCGCCGCGGGATCCAGGTTGCCCGGCGTCCTCGGCTCGGTGGCCGCGCTACTCACCGTCGAACCGGGCCACGAGGCGGCGCTCGCCGCGGCGCTCGGCGTGCTCGCCGACGCGATCGCAGTCGCCTCGCCCGCCGACGCCCACGCCGCGCTGCAACTGCTCAAGTCCGACGACGCCGGACGCGCCGGGCTGCTCGTCTGTGCGACGGACGGGCCTGCCGCGCGTGACGGATGGCCGGCGCTGCCCGCAGGTGCCCGCTGGGCCGTCGAGCTCGTCACAGCCCCCGAATCGGTTCGCGGCAGCGTCCACGCCGCGCTGGAGCAGGTGGCGGTCGTCGAGGACCTGGACGCGGCGCGGGACCTGACCGGCGGGGCCCCGCAGATCCGCGCGGTGACCCGGGCAGGCGACCTGCTGGGGGAGCGCTGGGCGGTGGGCGGCTCGACATCGGCGCCGAGCACGCTGGAGATTCAGGCCGCCGTGGACGAAGCGCGTCACAACGGCGAGCAGGCGGGCGCTGAGCACGAGCGGCTGCAGGCCCAGCTGAGCGAGTCGCGGGGCCGGGTCGACCAGCTGCGCGAGGAGGTCGCCGCGGCACTCGAGGCGCTGCACCAGTCCGACGCGCGCCTCGCGGCCGTCGCCGAACAGCTCGCCGAGCTAGGGCAGGCGGGGCGCTCGGCAGGCTCCGAGGCGCAGCGCTTGGACGAAGCCCGCGCCGGCGCCGAGCGTGCCCGCGACCGGGATCTGGCGGGCCTGTCCGATCTGGAGGAGCGGCTGCGCCTGGCGCAAGCGCACTCCGACGAGCCCGACGAGCCGGACAGCTCGATCCGCGACGCGCTGCTGGCCGAGGTGGGCGCGGCACGGCAGGCCGAACTGGACACCCGGCTGGCGGTGCGCACCGGCGAGGAGCGCGTGCGAGCGGTCGCCGGTCGTGTCGACCAGCTGCTGCGCGCGGCGCAACTCGAACGCGCCGCGCGGCTCCGGCAGGCCGAAGCCCGCGCGGCACGTGCGCGCGGTGCGGTGATCGCGGGCGCCGTCCGCGACGCCGCGCACGCCGCACTGGCCCGGATCTCCGATTCGGTCGCGGCAGCGGTGCTCGAGCGCGACGCAGCGCAACGGGCCCGGCTTGTGCGCGAGCGAGAACTGTCCGGTCTGCACGCGCGCACCCGCGAGCTGGCCGAGGAGCTGACCCAGCTCACCGACGCCGTCCACCAGGATGAGCTGGTGCGCGCCGAGCAGCGCCTGCGCATCGAGACACTCGAGACGCGTGCGGCCGACGAATTCGGCGTCGCGATCGACGTGCTCGTCGCCGAGTACGGTCCGGATCAGCCCGCCCCGCCGAGTGCGCTCGAAACGGCCGAGTACGAGCAGGCTCGCGAGCGGGGCGAGCAGGTCGTCGCGCCGCAGCCCGGCCCGTACCACCGGCCGATGCAGGAGAAGCGCGCCGCCCGCGCCGAGCGCGACCTGGCCCTGCTCGGCAAGGTCAACCCGCTGGCGCTGGAGGAATTCGCGGCGCTCGAGGAGCGCCACCAGTTCCTGTCCACGCAGCTGGAGGACCTGAAGAAGACGCGCATCGACTTGCTCACCGTCGTGCGGGAGGTCGACGAGCGCATCCTCGAGGTCTTCAGCAGCGCTTTCGCCGACGTGGCGCGCGAGTTCGAGACGGTCTTCGAGACGCTGTTCCCGGGTGGTGAGGGCCGCCTCGTGCTCACCGAACCCGACGACCTGCTGCTCACCGGTATCGACGTGGAGGCCCGTCCACCAGGCAAGAAGATCAAGCGATTGTCGCTGCTGTCCGGGGGTGAGCGCTCGCTCACTGCGGTCGCGTTGCTGGTGGCGATCTTCCGGGCGCGTCCCAGCCCGTTCTATGTCTTGGACGAGGTCGAGGCCGCGCTCGACGACACGAACCTCGGCCGGTTGCTCGCGCTGATCGCGGCACTCCGCGACAGCAGCCAACTGATCGTCGTCACGCACCAGAAGCGGACGATGGAGATCGCCGACGCGCTCTACGGAGTGACGATGCGTGGCGATGGCGTGACACAGGTCATCAGCCAGCGGCTGCGCGAGACACGCGAGCCGGTGTCCGCGGGGTTGTGAGCGCGGCGCTCGGCGCGCTGCTCAATTAGGATGGCGCAGTGACCAGATCGCTCTCCGTTCGCCGCCGCACCGTCCTTTCGCCCGCCGCGATCCTTGTCGGAGGTGCCCTGCTGCTGTCGGCGTGCACGTCGAGCGGGCCGAGCACGACCACGACCACGACCCAAACCAGCGGCGGAGCGTCTAGCACGAGCACGAGCACGTCGACCTCGACCTCGCCGAGCCCGACCAAGTCCGTCGCGCCGGCCAAACCGGTACACGTCTCGCTGCAGATGAGCGACGGCGCTCAGGTGGGCGTCGGGATGCCGATCATCGCGTTCCTGTCTCGCCCGATCCGCGACACCAAGGCGTTCTCGGCGGCGACCAAGGTCACCGTGAACGGGGCGCCGGTGCGTGGCGCGTGGTATTTCGAGCCCAAGTCCGGGCTGCCGGGCAAGCCCGTGGAGGCTGACTACCGGCTGCAGAACTACTGGCCCGGGCACGCCAGCATTCGCATGAACCTGCCGGTCAAGGGGCTGTCGGCGGGCAAGGGCTTGGCCTTCAACAACAGCCTCACCCTGGCCTTCGCGACCGGCCCGGCCAACCTGCTCACCGTCGATGACGCCACGCACACCGTGAGCGTGAAGAGCGACGGCCGGGCTTGGGGAAGGTTCAAGACCTCACTGGGCGCCACCGACACGCCCACCAAGCGCGGCATCAAGGTAGTCATGGAGCAGGGTGCGAGCATCTGCATGCACGGCCCCGGCTACAGCGAGTGCGGGGTCAAATTCACCCAGCGACTCACGTACGACGGCGAGTACCTGCATGCCGCGCCGTGGAACCTCTCGCACATCGCATCCGGAATCGACTCGTCCAACGGTTGCACCAACCTGACTACCTCGGACGCCAAGAAACTCTTCGACTTCCTCGAGATCGGCGACGTCGTCGACTACCCGAACGCCAACGGACCGCGGATGTCGCTCGGCGACGGCTACGGCGACTGGAACCTGTCCTGGGGTCAGTGGCAGACCGGCGGGCTGTACGCGACCCGCTGAGGCGTCGACCCGTGCCGCGGGCTGAAAGGATGAACCCGTGATTTTCCTCTGGATCTCCCTGGCCGTGCTCGTGGTCGCGGGCCTCCTCGTGACCACGCTCGTCGTGCCCCGCCTGCGGCGCGGGCCGAAGTTCGAGCAGATGTACCCGGCGGACGCGCCGCGCGAGAGTGGGCTGCCCGGCGCCACGTCCACACTGGAGATGCCGCCGGTCGCGCAACCTTCGACCGAGGACGTTTCGGCGCAGCCCTCGCTCGAGACCCCCGAGCCGACCGCCGGCCGGTTGCTGCGGCTGCGGACTCGTCTGGCCCGCTCGCAAAATGTCTTCGGCCGCGGGCTGCTGTCGGTGCTGTCGCGCGAGAACCTCGACGAGGACGCCTGGGAGGAGGTCGAGGAGGCGCTGCTCACCGCAGACGTAGGCGTTGCCTCGACCGCCGACATCGTCGACCGGCTGCGCACCCGCACCAAGGTGCTCGGCACCCGCTCGCAGGGCGAATTGCGAGCACTGCTGGCCGATGAACTGGTCACCGCGCTGCAGCCGGACATGGACCGGTCATTGCATACAACGCCCACGTCCGACCGTCCGGCCGTGCTGCTGGTCGTCGGCGTCAACGGCACTGGGAAGACGACGACCTGCGGCAAGCTCGCGCGCGTGCTCATCGCTGACGGTCGCACCGTGCTGCTCGGCGCCGCTGACACGTTCCGTGCCGCCGCCGCCGACCAGCTCGAGACGTGGGGTTCGCGGGTCGGCGCAGCGACGGTGCGCGGGCCCGAGGGCGGCGATCCGGCGTCGGTCGCGTTCGACGCGGTCCGCCGGGGCACCGAGTCGAAGGTGGACGCCGTCCTGATCGACACGGCCGGCCGATTGCACACGAAGGTCGGACTGATGGACGAGCTGGGCAAGGTCAAGCGAGTGATCGAGAAGCAGGGCCCGGTGGACGAGACGCTGCTCGTGCTGGACGCGACGACCGGCCAGAACGGGCTGACCCAGGCGCGGGTGTTCACCGAGGTCGTCGACGTCACCGGCATCGTCCTCACCAAGCTCGACGGGACGGCCCGCGGCGGCATCGTGATCAGCGTGCAGCGTGAGCTCGGCGTGCCGGTGAAGCTGATCGGTCTGGGTGAGGGCGCTGACGACCTCGCCCCGTTCGACCCGGAGGGGTTCGTCGACGCCCTGCTTGGCGACTGAGCTGAATGAAGGCCCTCTACAAGCCCGGCCCGGCACCGGGCTTTGAGCTGGTCGACCGACCGGAGCCCGCGACCGCCCCGGGCGAGGTGAAGATCCGGGTGCAGCGCGCCGGGATCTGCGGCACCGACCTGCATATCGAATCGTGGGACGCGTGGGCGGCCTCGGCCGTGAACGCCCCGCTCATCGCCGGCCACGAGTTCTGCGGCGAGGTCGTCGAGGTAGGCGCGGGCGTCCAGGACGTGTTGGTCGGCGCGACCGTGTCCGGCGAGGGGCACGTCGTGTGCGGCACGTGCCGCAACTGCCGGGCCGGGCGGCGGCACCTGTGCATTCGCACGTCCGGAGTCGGGGTGAACCGCGACGGGGCGTTCGCCGAGTACGTGGTGCTGCCCGAGTCCAACGTATGGGTGCACCGCGGCGGCATCGACCCCGACCTCGGCGCGATCTTCGACCCGTTCGGCAACGCCGTGCACACGGCACTTACGTTCCCGCTCGTCGGGGAGGATGTCCTGATCACCGGAGCCGGGCCGATCGGGTTGATGGCGGCGTCGGTCGCGCGCCACGTCGGCGCCCGCTTCGTCGTGATCACCGACGTTTCGGCGTACCGGCTCGACCTCGCGCGCCGGATGGGCGTGGATCTCGCGCTCGACGTCTCGCACGAGAGCATCGCCGAGGCTCAGCGGCGGCTCGGAATGCTCGAGGGATTCGACGTGGCAATGGAGATGTCCGGGCACCCCACGGCGCTGCCCGAAGTGCTCGCGAACCTCAACCACGGTGGCCGGATCGCGATGCTTGGCCTGCCCTCCGCCCCTATCGAGATCGACTGGGGCAAGGTGGTCACGCACATGATCACCATCCAGGGCATCTACGGTCGGCAGATGTTCGAGACGTGGTATGCGATGTCGGCGATGCTGCGCTCCGGCCTGGACATCGGCCGGGTGATCACGCACCGCTACCCGGCGGGCGAGTGGGCAGCGGCGTTCGCGACGGCGCGCAGCGGGCAGTGCGGCAAGGTCGTCATGGATTGGAGCGTGGTCTAGTCGTGTACGGGTCGGTACGTGAGTCGCTGCAGTCGACGCTGAGCGAGATCCGCGAGGCAGGGCTGTACAAGAGCGAGCGGCAACTCGACTCGCCGCAGTCGGCGCACGTACGCGCGGGCGGCGTCGATGTGCTGAACTTCTGCGCCAACAATTACCTGGGCCTGGCCGATCACCCCGACGTGGTCGCGGCCGCGAAAGCGGCGCTGGACGAGTGGGGCTTCGGCATGGCGTCGGTGCGTTTCATCTGTGGCACGCAGACCCAGCACGCGCTGCTTGAGTCGCGACTGTCGCAGTTCCTCGGCGCCGAGGCGACGATCCTGTATTCGAGTTGCTTCGACGCCAACGGCGGGCTGTTCGAAGTGTTGCTCGACGAGAACGATGCGGTGATCAGCGACGAGCTGAATCACGCGTCGATCATCGACGGAATCCGGCTGTGCAAGGCGAAACGGTTCCGTTACCGCAACCGTGACCTGGCCGATCTGGAGGCGCAACTGGTGGCCGGGTCCGGTGCCCGCCGGCGCCTCGTCGTGACCGACGGGGTTTTCTCGATGGACGGCTACCTCGCTCCGCTGGGCGAGATCTGCGATCTGGCCGAGAAGCACGACGCGATGGTGATGGTGGACGACTCGCACGCCGTCGGTTTCCTCGGCCCGACGGGTGCGGGGACGCCGGAGCTGGCTGGCGTGCAGGATCGCGTCGACATCGTGTCCGGGACGCTGGGCAAGGCGCTCGGCGGCGCGTCCGGCGGCTACATCGCCGCGCACGCCGAGATGGTGGAACTGCTGCGGCAGCGGTCGCGCCCGTACCTGTTCTCGAATGCGGTAGCGCCGTCGGTGGTGGCCGGATCGCTGGCAGCGCTGGACATTGTCGCGTCCTCGGGGGAGGCCCGCGCGACCCTGCAGCGCAATACGGCGCTGTTCCGGCGCCGGATGAGCGACGCAGGATTCGATGTGCTGCCCGGCGAGCACCCGATCACCCCGGTGATGTTCGGCGACGCGGTGCTGGCCGGCCGGATGGCCGAGGCGATGCTGGCGCTCGGCGTTTACGTGATCGCGTTCAGCTATCCGGTGGTTCCGCAGGGCAAGGCGCGCATCCGGGTGCAGCTGTCAGCTGCGCATTCGCAAGCCGACGTCGAAAGCTGCGTGCAAGCGTTCGTCGAGGCCCGCGCGGCGCTCTGAGCGCTGCGGCGCTCAAGCTCCGAACCGGACGCGGGAGACCACCGCGCGGCGCAGGTCGTCGGTGCGGTCGGCGACGGCGCGGTGCACACCCGGCGAAAGCTGCCCGCTAGCGAGCAACTCGTCGGCGAGCGCCACCGTCTGCGCTGTGACGGCTACCCATGGGAAGGTGCGTTCGGCCAGGCGTGGCGCGAGCCAGCCCGACTGGTGTGCCGCGGCCATGGCGCTCACCTCGGCGAAATAGCGTGCGACGTACGGCGCAGTCAGCGTGGTCTGGTCGGGGTGCCAGAACCCGGCAGCCAACCCGTAAAGCGTGGAATTGGACGGCGCGGCGGTCGGCTCAGCGGAAGGTGACACTGTCGAATCGCCCATCAGAGTCGCCCAGGCCGCCGCCTTGGCCGCCGGGTCCGGGCGAAGCGCCCGGCAGCACAGCGCCTCGACCAGGCCCGCGCTGCTGTTGTCCGCGCGCAGCGCGGCGTCGATCTCGAGCGTGCTGAGCTCGCCAAGCGCGGACAACCGGCGCAACACCTGCCAGCGCAGGTCGGTGTCGACCTCGACTGGCGCCGCGCCGGTCAGCCATGCGCGCAGCTGCCCCGGGTCCGAGCTGCACGAGACGTACGCACGGGCAGCCGCCAACTGCTGCGAGCTGCCGGGTGCGGTGCTGCCGAGTGTGGCGCGGGCTACCCGCTCCAGCCCGGCCGTGGCCGCCTGCCGCTCGTCCGCAGCGAAATAGGTCGCCGTGAGCACGTTCAACGACCAATCAAACATGCGCGCGAATACTTCATCGCCCTCGGCGCCGATCGCCGCGAGCACGATGTCGAGCGCGCGGCGCGGATCGAGGGCCGCGTCGGTCACCGCCAGCCGCAGCGCGTTCCACACCGCAACGCGGGCGAGGGGATCCAGCGCCGCCAGCGCGCCCGGCATCGCCTCCCACGCGGCTGCCGGCAGCGCGATCGTCGCCCAGGTGCGGTCATCCGGATCGGGCAGGACGATCGCCGACAACGGCAGGTCGAGCGCCGTTCGCAACCCGGTCACGGCTACCTCCGTACGGCTCACCTCGCGACCGGACGCGTCGCAGGCAGCTACCGCAAGCCGGTGCTCACGCGCGGCAGGGTACGAGGCCGGCGATTCGCGAAGCAGCACCTTGCCTTCGCTGCGCAGTGTGTCCATCCCAGCGGTGCGCAGCCACTGCGTGGCCCAACCGTCCAGGTCGACAGCGCCCGCCTGCGTCCAGGAGCCGATGAGGTCGGCGAATTCGGCGTTGCCGTAGGCATGCGTCGCGAAGTGGTCGCGCAACCCGCCGAGCAACACCTCGTCGCCCAGCCGTGCCGCGAGCTGGCGCAGTACAGCCGCCCCTTTTGCGTAGGAGATGCCGTCGAACTCGCTGAGCGCCTGCTCGGTGTCGGCTGCTTCGTTGCCCGCCACCGGGTGCGTGGACGGGCGCCGGTCGGCCAGCTGCCCCCAGGCCTTGCGGCTGATGCCGAAACTGACCCAGGACGACGCCATCCCAACCGCTGCGCACACCCGATATCCCAAGTACTCGGCAAACGACTCGTTGAGCCACAGATCGTCCCACCACCGCATCGTCACCAGGTCGCCGAACCACATGTGCGCCATCTCGTGCGCGATCGTGTTCGCCCGGTCGTCGCGTTGCGCGTCGGTCGCGGCGCCGCGAAAGATCATGGCGTCGTCGAACGTGACGCAGCCCGGGTTTTCCATGGCACCGGCGTTGAAGTCCGCGACGAACGCCTGGTGGTACTCACCCCACGGGTAGCGGACGCCGAAGAGCCGGTGGAACTCGTCCAGGCAGTCAGCGGTGTGCGCGAAGAGGGCGTCGGCGTCACGGTCGAGGTGTGGCGCGAGCGAACGCCGGGCGTGCAAGACCAGTTCCACGCCGTCGTGTGTGCGCTGCCTCGAGTGGTACGGCCCGGCGAGCACCGTCGCGAGATAGGTGGCGATCGGCGGCGTCTGCGCGAGGTGCCAGACGCCGGCGCCATCGCGCGTGGCCGGCCCGTTGCCGGCGACGATCCAGTCGGCGGGGCAGTGCACCGTCAGCGTGACCGGCGCTTTCAGATCCGGTTGGTCGAAGCAGGCGAACCAGCGCGGGGCGGCATCGAGGAAGGACATCGCGTAGGCGTAACTGCGCCCGTCGGCCTGATCGACGTGACGATGCAAACCTTCACCGTCATGTGACCAGGCCATCCAGGCGTCCACCACGATGTCATTGGACGAGCCGATGTCATTGGGTGAGAGGGGCAGGCTGAGCGGGAACCGGCCATCGTGCAACGCCGCCGGATCGAGCGCGACGCCGTTGAGCCGCACCGCAGTGAGCGCGTCCGCTCGCACATCGAGAAATGTGGATGTGGCGGGTGCAGCGCGGAACCGAATCGTCGTCTGCGATCGGAATCGCGGGCCGGTCGAGGTGAGGTCGAGCTCGATGGCATACGAATCGACAGCAATCGCCGCAGACCGCGCGACCGCTTCGTCACGACGCAGGCTCGGCACGGCCACGACGTTAGCTGAGTCACGCAGCCGGGGCGCTTGGTTACACGCGCGAAACACGCTGGGGCACTTCGCGGAAACAGCAGACACAGAGCCTTGCGACGAGGTGCGCACGCCGAGAGCACCACCTGACCACAAAGGGGAAGACTTCGTGTCTCATCCAGTGCTGGCTGCCAGTTACAGCCCGTTCGATCTCCAGAAGGCGTTGAACCCCGGCGACACCGCATGGGTTCTAGTCGCCTCAGCCCTGGTGTTGCTGATGACACCCGGGCTGGCGTTCTTCTACGGCGGCATGGTCCGCGCGAAGCACGCGCTGGCGATGCTGATGCAGAACTTCGCCGCCATGGCAATCGTCAGCGTCACCTGGGTGCTCGTCGGATTTAGCTGGGCGTTCAGCGGTGACAACCAATTCCTCGGCGATCTGCATTTCTTCGGGATGCAGAACGCGCGAGACGTCGTGCCGACGCTGGGCACGTTCCAGACCACGCCGACGCTGGTGTTCGTTGCCTTCCAACTAACGTTCGCGATCATCACCCCGGCGCTGATCACCGGCGCGACAGCGGACCGCTGGAAGTTCGGGGCGTTCGCGGCGTTCGTGACCGCGTGGTCGATCCTCATCTACGCGCCGATCGCGCACTGGGTGTTCGACGGCTACGGCTGGCTCAACCGTTCGCTGATCGCGGGCTCGCACGGGCATTTCTTCGCCGAGGACTTTGCCGGCGGAACTGTCGTGCACATCAATGCCGGCGCGGCGGGCCTGGCGATGGCCTTCGTGCTCGGGAAGCGGCGCGGCTGGCCGCGCGATCAGATTCGCGGTCATAACATTCCCTTCGTCCTGCTCGGCGCGGGCCTGCTCTGGTTCGGCTGGTTCGGCTTCAACGCCGGATCCGCGCTCACCGCAGGGGATCTCGCCGGGTACGCCTGGATGAATACCAATACCGCGACCGCCACGGCGCTGATCGGCTGGATCGTCGCGGAGAAGCTGCGCTACGGCAAGTCGACCGCCCTCGGTGCGGCGTCCGGCGCGGTGACCGGTCTCGTGGCGATCACTCCGTGCGCCGGTTTCGTCAGCCCGGTCGGGTCACTGTTCATCGGACTCATCGCCGGCTTCGTGTGTGCGTACGCCATCAGCCTGAAGAACAAGCTCGGCTACGACGATTCGCTCGACGTCGTCGGCGTCCACTTCGTCGGTGGCTGGATCGGAACGCTGGCGATCGGTTTCTTCAGCACGCCCGGCACGAACTCGCTGGCCAACAAGGGCATCTTCTACGGCGGCGGTCACGGGCACTACAGCGGTTGGAACCTGCTGATGCACCAGGCTGCCGCGGCGGGAGCGGTGACGGTCTTCTCCTTCGTCGGGACGTTCATCATCGCCAAGGTGATCGGGCTCGTCATGCAGACCCGGGTCAGCGAGGAGGCCGAGCTCGAGGGCCTCGACACTGCGATCCACGGTGAATCGGCCTACGACTGGGGCGGCGTGGGAACATCAGGACATCTGGCCAGCGCCACCACCACGTCGGCCTCGAAGGAGAGTGTTCCCGCATGAAGCAGGTAACGGCAGTCGTCAAGCCCTTCAAGCTCGACGACGTCAAGGCTGCCCTCGAGGTGCTCGGGGTGCAGGGACTCACAGTGAGCGAAGTGCAGGGTTTCGGCCGGCAGAAAGGTCACACCGAGGTCTACCGGGGGGCGGAGTACACCGTCGACCTGGTGCCGAAGGTGAAGGTGGACATTCTCGTCGAGGACTACGACGCCGACAAAGTCGTGGACGCGATCGTCGAAGCGGCGCGGACCGGCAAGATCGGCGACGGCAAGGTCTGGGTCACCCCGCTCGACCTTCTCGTGCGTGTGCGGACAGGCGAGCGCGGCGGCGATGCACTGTAACAACTGGGCACAGTGACCAGTGCGGCACTGAACGAGGTCCGGGCCGGCGTCCTGCGCCGGCCCGGACTCATGTCGCAACCCCTGCGTGACGCGTTGTCCGACGCCTACGACGAGTGGTTACGCGCGGCGGTGCCGGCCCAGCGCGACAGCATCGCGCTCGTCGCCGTAGGTGGGCTCGGCCGGCGTGAACCGACCCTCTACAGCGACCTGGATCTCGTGCTGCTGCACGACGGGCGCACGTCCGATATCGCCGCGCTCGCCGACGAGATCTGGTACCCGATCTGGGACAGCGGCGTCGGTCTGGACCATTCCGTCCGCACGCCCGGTCAGGCGCTCGACGTCGCCGAGGACGATCTCAAGGCGCTGCTCGGTCTGCTGGATCTGCGCCACCTCGCGGGAAACGCCGAGATGTCGGCGCAACTGCGGGCAAGGGTCGTAGAGCTGTGGCGTAAGTCCGCGCCCAAGCGCAGCGACGATTTGCGAGCGCTGTCAGCGAGGCGGTGGGCGCTTGCCGGTGAGGGCGCGTTCCTGCTCGAACCGAATCTCAAGGACTCCCGCGGCGGCCTGCGCGACGTGCAGTCGCTACGCGCGCTCGCGTTGGCGCAACTGGTCGACATGCCTGCGCCGGTGCGGGTGGCCGGCGGCGAACTGCTGGACATCCGCGGCGAGTTGCATCGGCTGACCGCAAGGCCGGAAGACGTGCTGCGACTGCAGGATCACGACGCAGTTGCCACGGCCTTCGGGCTGGTCGCCGACGACGGCACGCCCGATCGCGACGAGGTCCTGCGCCGCGCCAACCACGCCTGCCGGGTGGTGTCGTACGCGCTCGACGTTTCCTGGCGGCGCGTGGAAGCCAGCATCGACCGGCGCCCATTCGTGACGCGGTTGTTCAGCGCGTCGCCCGGCCCGGTTCGTGAGGGCATTGCGGCCGACGTCGTCGCCCAGGACGGCGAGGTCGTGCTCGCTCGCGACGCGGCGCCACGACGCGACGCCGGGCTCGTGTTGCGCGCAGCACGAGCCGCCGCGACGAATGAGCTGCCGTTCGCGAGCCATACCCTGGACCGACTGGCAGCCGAGTGCCCGCCGCTGCCGGATCCGTGGCCGGCACAGGCGCGAGACGACTTCGTTGCCCTGCTCGGCACCGGGCCGGCAGCCGTCCCGGTGCTCGAATCTCTCGACAGCGCCGGGCTGTTGGCCCGGATGCTGCCGGAATGGGACGCGGTGCGCAGTCGCGCCCAGCACAATCCGGTGCACCGCTTCACCGTTGATCGGCACCTGCTGGAGACCGCTGCGTGCGCCGCCGAGAGGACCCGCGACGTCGCCCGCCCGGACCTGCTGCTGGTCGGCGCCTTGCTGCACGACATCGGCAAGGGCTACCCCGGCGATCACAGCGTCGTCGGTGCCGAGCACGCCGCCGTGATCGCGCAGCGGATGGGTTTCGCTGCCGCCGATGCCGCAACGATCACTGCGGTCGTGCGGCAGCACCTGCTGCTGCCCGACACCGCGACGCGGCGCGACCTGGACGATCCGATGACGGTGTCCTCAGCAGCTACCGCGATCGACGCTTCGGTACAGGTGCTGGAACTGTTGCATGCCCTGGCACCCGCGGACGCGGCCGCTACCGGCCCCGCCGCCTGGAGCGACTGGAAGGCCGGTCTGATCCGCGAACTGGTGCGCCGCATCCGTGCCGTCCTGCAGGGCGACCCGCTACCCGGCCCCGCGCCGATCGACGACGAGCGGCGGGCGATGGCCGCGGCGGGAAAGCTCGACGTCCGTTTCCGCGGCGCCGGCGAAGTGGTCGTCGCGGCACCGGATTCGGTGGGCGTGCTGTACCGGACGGCTGGCGTGCTCGCGCTGCATTCGCTGGACGTCCGCTCCGCCTCGATCGGCACCGTCGAGTCGATGGCGGTCAACTCGTTCGTCGTGTCGCCCCGCTTCGGTCGGCTGCCAGATCCCGCGCTCGTGCGGGCCGATCTCGCACGGGCCCTGGCCGGCGAGCTCGGCCTCGCGCAACGCCTGCGCGAGAAGGAACGCAGCTATGGTGCGGCCCCGGCGCGCCCACCGACCGTGACCTGGTTCGACGACGCGGCCACCGACGCCACCGTCTGCGAGATCCGGGCAGAGGACGCCATCGGCCTGCTCTGCCGGGTCACGGCCGCCCTCGAGCGGGGCGGGGTGGACGTCCGCTCGGCCCGCGTCTCGTCCCTCGGCAATTCGGTGGTGGACGCGTTCTACGTAACGACACGCGCCGGATCGCGCGTGCCGCACGACGCGCGCGCCGACATCGAGATCGAACTGCGCGCCGTCTGATCCGTCACAGGGGACGCGTGGCCGGCGACGGAAACTTGCCGGTAACCTTGGCTCGTCTACGCGGGCCGATGTCGTCCCGGTCCGGCGAGTTCCGAGCGGAGCCGTCGGTATCAGCCGAGTTCGTCGAGTCAGGGAGCGCGCGTGACCCCGTTCTCCGCTGTGCCAGCAGCGCATGGTCTCTACGATCCACGCCACGAATCCGATTCCTGCGGTGTCGCGTTTCTCGCCGATCTGCACGGCGCACCCAGCCATCACATCGTGGCCCGCGCGCTCACGGCCCTGCACAATCTCGACCACCGCGGCGCCGCCGGGGCGGAACCGTCGTCGGGCGACGGCGCCGGCATCACCGTCCAGGTGCCCGACGAGTTCCTTCGGGCGGTGTGCGGATTCGACCTGCCGCCGCAAGGTGAGTACGCAGTCGGTATCGCATTCCTGCCCAGCGACGACGCCGATCCGGTTCGCGAGATCGTCGATACCACCGCCGGTGAGGAAGGCCTCGAGGTGATCGGCTGGCGCAGTGTGCCGACCGACGACCACAAGCTCGGCCCTACCGCTCGCCGCGTCATGCCCGCGTTCAGCCAGGTGTTCTTGCGCGGCGCGAACGGCGAGAGCGGCCTCGCACTGGAACGCCTCGCCTTCACCACCCGCAAGATCGCCGAGCGGCGCGCACGGGAGAGCCAGCGCGAGCTGTACTTCCCGTCATTGTCCGCACGCACCCTGGTCTACAAAGGAATGCTCACGACCGACCAGCTCGGTGAGTTCTTCCCCGACCTCGTCGACGAGCGCTTCGCCAGTGCGATCGGCCTGGTTCACAGCCGCTTTTCCACCAACACCTTCCCGTCCTGGCCGCTCGCGCACCCGTTTCGCTACATCGCGCACAACGGTGAGTTCAACACCATCCGCGGCAACCGCAACTGGATGCGCACCCGCGAGACACTGCTTCGATCCGAGCTGATCCCTGGCGATCTGCGCAGGCTGTTCCCGATCTGCACGCCGGACGCCTCGGATTCAGCGACCTTCGACGAGGTTCTCGAACTGCTCCACCTCGCCGGGCGAAGCCTGCCGCACGCGGTGCTGATGATGGTGCCCGAGGCGTGGGAGAACCACGCAGCCATGGATCCCGACCGGCGCGCGTTCTATCAGTTCCACGCCTCGATCATGGAGGCTTGGGACGGTCCGGCCTGCGTCAGCTTCACCGACGGAACGGTCATCGGCGCCGTTTTGGATCGCAACGGCCTGCGTCCGGGACGGTGGTGGCAGACGTCGGACGGGTTGGTCGTGCTGGGCAGCGAATCGGGCGTCCTCGACCTCGATCCAGCAACGGTCGTGGCGAAGGGCAGGCTGCAGCCGGGACGGATGTTCCTCGTCGACACCGCGCGGGGCGAGATCCGCAGCGACGACGACGTCAAGTCCGAGATCGCCGCCGAGCACCCCTACGCGGAATGGCTGCATGCCGGGCTCATCCAGCTCGACGACCTGCCCGCGCGCGAACATGTCGTGTTCAGCCACGAGTCGGTGTCGCGGCGCCAGCAGATCTTCGGCTACACCGAAGAGGATCTGCGCCTGCTCATCGCACCCATGGCCACCAACGGCATCGAACCACTCGGCTCGATGGGCACCGATACCCCACTCGCGGCGCTGTCACAGCGCCCGCGGCTGCTCTTCGACTACTTCACCGAACTCTTCGCGCAGGTCACCAATCCGCCGCTGGACGCGATCCGCGAGGAGCTCGTGACGTCGGTGGCGGGTGCGATCGGGCCCGAGCAGAACCTGCTGGCGCCCAACGCTGCGTCCTGCCGGCAGATCGGGATCCCGCGCCCGGTGCTGACCAACGACGAGTTGGCCAAGATCTGGCACGTCAACGCCGACGGCGACCTGCCCGGGTTCGACTGCCGGCTCATCGACGGTCGCTTCCGCGTGCACGGCGCGGGGGAGGCGCTGGCCGCGGCGATCGAGCGGGTGCGCCGCGAGTGCTCCCAGGCGATCGACGCCGGTGCCCGCATCCTGATCCTGTCCGACCGCGACTGCGACCCCGACCATGCCCCGATCCCGGCCCTGCTGCTGACGTCCGCGGTGCACCAGCATCTGGTGCGGACCGGCCAGCGGACAAAGGTCGGGCTCGTGGTCGAGACCGGTGAAGCCCGCGAGGTGCACCACATCGCGCTGCTCGTCGGCTACGGTGCGGCCGCGGTCAACCCGTACCTCGCGTTCGAGTCGATCGAGGACCTCGTCGCGGGGGGCGCGATCCGCGGCGTCGACGCCGAGCAAGCCGTTGCGAATTACATCAAGGCGTTGAGCAAGGGGGTGCTCAAGGTGATGTCGAAGATGGGGATCTCGACGATCGCGTCCTACACCGGTGCCCAGGTGTTCGAGGCATTCGGCCTTGCCCAGCCGCTGGTGGACGAGTACTTCGGCAGCACTGCGTCCCGCTTGGGTGGGGTGGGCCTGGACACCATCGCCGACGAAGCCGCCGCACGGCACGCGACCGCGTACCCGCTCGTCCCCACTGCCAAAGCGCACCGCCGTCTGGACGTGGGCGGGGAGTACCAGTGGCGGCGGGAGGGCGAACTGCATCTGTTCAATCCGGAGACGGTGTTCCTGCTGCAGCACGCGACGAGACAACGGCGCTACGAGGTGTTTCGCGAATACACCGACAAGCTTGAGGCGCTCAACCGCGAGGGCGGCACGCTGCGCGGCCTGTTCGAGTTCGCGGCCGATCGGGCAGCTGTCCCGATAGCGGAGGTGGAACCTGTCTCGGAGATCGTGAAACGCTTCGCTACCGGCGCGATGTCCTATGGCTCGATCTCGGCGGAGGCCCACGAGACGCTTGCCATCGCAATGAACCGGATCGGTGGCAGGTCCAACTGCGGTGAGGGCGGCGAGGACGCTCGTCGCTACATCCCCGACGAGAACGGGGACTCGCGCCGATCGGCGGTGAAGCAGGTAGCGTCCGGACGCTTCGGTGTCACCAGCCATTACCTCGTGAACGCCGACGACATCCAGATCAAGGTGGCGCAAGGGGCGAAGCCGGGGGAGGGCGGTCAACTGCCCGGCTACAAGGTCTATCCGTGGATCGCACGAACCCGGCACTCGATGCCCGGCGTCGGGCTGATCTCGCCGCCACCGCACCATGACATCTACTCGATCGAGGACCTTGCGCAGCTGATCCACGACCTGAAGAACGCGAACTCGCAGGCGCGGGTGCACGTGAAGCTTGTCGCGGAGGCAGGGGTGGGCACGGTCGCGGCCGGGGTGTCGAAGGCGCACGCGGACGTCGTGCTGATCTCCGGCCACGACGGTGGGACGGGCGCGGCGCCACTGACCTCGCTCAAGCATGCTGGCCTGCCCTGGGAGCTCGGGCTTGCCGAGACGCAGCAAACGCTGCTGCTGAACGGATTGCGCGACCGGATCACCGTCCAGGTCGACGGCGCGATGAAGACCGGACGCGACGTGGTGGTCGCCGCGCTGCTCGGCGCCGAGGAGTACGGCTTCGCCACGGCGCCGCTCATCGTCAGTGGCTGCATCATGATGCGGGTGTGCCACCTGGACACCTGTCCGGTCGGTGTCGCGACGCAGAACCCGCTGCTACGCGAACGGTTCAGCGGCAGACCGGAGTTCGTCGAGACCTTCTTCGAATACGTCGCCGAGCAGGTGCGCGAACTGCTGGCCGAGCTCGGCTTCCGGACATTGCAGGAGGCGATCGGGCACGTCGAAGTCCTCGACACCAGCAAGGCGATAACGCACTGGAAGGCCGACGGCCTCGACCTGACGCCGATCCTGACCCGCCCGCATACGCCCTACAGCGAGGCGTTGACGAAGGTCCGCGAGCAGGATCACGGACTGGACGCCGCGCTGGACAATACCTTGATCCAGTTGTGCGAAGGTGCGTTGCTGGATGCGTCGCCGGTGCGGCTGGAACTGCCGGTGCGCAACGTCAACCGCACCGTCGGGACGATGCTCGGTTCGCTGGTCACCCGCCGCTACGGCGCAGACGGTTTGCCACCGGCGACGATCGACATCACGTTCACCGGTTCGGCCGGGCAGTCCTTCGGGGCGTTCGTGCCACGCGGCATGACACTGCGCATGATCGGCGACGCCAACGACTACGTCGGCAAGGGATTGTCCGGCGGTGTGTTGACGATCCGCCCGCACCCGCGCTCGCCGTTCGCAGCCGAGGACAACGTGATCGCCGGCAACGTGATCGGCTACGGCGCGACAAGCGGCGAGATCTACCTGCGCGGTGTGGTCGGTGAGCGTTTCTGCGTGCGTAACTCCGGTGCGACTGCGGTGGCCGAAGGCACCGGCGACCATGCATTGGAGTACATGACCGGCGGCACCGCCGTCGTTCTCGGCCCGGTCGGGCGCAATCTCGGTGCGGGCATGTCGGGTGGTTACGCGTTCGTCCTCGATCTGGATGAACGCTTGGTGAACGGCGAAATGGTGGACGTGCTCGACGTGCCGGACGAGCAACGGGCGCGGCTGCGCGACATCGTCGCCGCGCACGCCGACTACACCGGCTCGACCGTTGCGGAGCGCCTGCTCGCCGACTGGGAGGCAGCGTCGCGCCGATTCCGGCTGGTCATGCCGCGCGACTTCCGGCGCGTGCTCGACGCCACGCGCCGGGCAGAACAGAACGGCGAGGACGTCGACAAGGCGGTCATGGCGGCAGCGCGCTGATCCTGTCCGCGGCGACCTGAGGCCACCGTTACGCTGAAGACGTGACTCGCCGCGCGAAGATCGTGTGCACGCTTGGCCCGTCAACCGACTCTCCGGAGCGGTGCCGGGCGCTCGTCGAGGCCGGGATGGACGTGGCCCGGCTGAACTTCAGTCACGGCGTGCACGCCGAGCACGGGCGCCGGTTCCACGAAGTGCGCCAAGCCGCGGAAGCCGCCGGCCGCAATGTCGCCGTGCTCGCCGATCTGCAGGGCCCCAAGATCCGGCTGGGCCGCTTCGCTGACGGCCCGGTCGAATGGAAGACCGGCGAACGGGTCCGGATCACCGTCGAGGACGTGGAAGGCACCCACGACCGGGTTTCCACGACCTACAAGGAGCTTGCCGACGACGTACGGCCGGGCGACAGGTTGCTCGTCGACGACGGCAACGTGGCGCTGGTGGCCGTCGAGATCGAGAACGGAACCGACGTCGTCTGCGACGTGACCGAGGGTGGCATGGTCAGCAACAACAAGGGGTTGTCGCTGCCCGGCGTCGAAGTGAGCGTGCCCGCCATGTCCGAGAAGGACGCCGAGGATCTCGAGTTCGCGCTGCTCCTGGGCGTCGACTACATCGCGCTGTCGTTCGTGCGCCACCCTGAGGACGTCAAGCTGGTGCACCAGGTCATGGACGAAGTCGGCATCCGCCGTCCGGTCATCGCGAAGATCGAGAAGCCGGAAGCCGTCGAACGCCTCGAGGACATCGTGCTGGCCTTCGACGGCGTCATGGTCGCCCGCGGGGACCTCGGTGTGGAGATGCCGCTCGAGCAGGTCCCGGTCGTGCAGAAGCGGGCGGTGCAGATCTGCCGCGACAACGCCAAACCCGTCATCGTCGCCACCCAGATGCTCGAGTCAATGATCACCCGCTCACGGCCTACCCGCGCCGAGGCGTCCGACGTCGCAAACGCCGTCATCGACGGTGCCGACGCGGTAATGCTGTCCGGCGAGACGAGCGTCGGGCGGTACCCGGTGCAAGCGGTCGCGACGATGGGACGGATCATCACCTCGGTCGAGGCGTCCGGCACCCAGGTGCGCGGCCTGATGCACAATCCGCGCACGTCCGGCGGCGCGATCGTCAAGGCAGCGAAGGACATCGGGGACGCGCTCGGCGCGGTTGCGCTCGTCGCGTTCACCCAGACCGGTGACACCGCGCGGCGGTTGGCTCGGCTGCAGCCCACACAGCGACTGCTGGTGTTCACGCCGGTCGAGCAGGTGCAGCGCCAGATGGCGTTGCTGTGGGGCGCCGAGGCGCACCTCGTCTGGACCGTCAAAACAACCGACGACATGGTCCGCCAGGTCGACTCGGCGCTGCTCAATCGTCGGGTCTGCCGACCGCACGATCTGGTCATCGTGGTGGCGGGCACGCCGCCGACCACTCCGGGCGCCACGAACACCATCCGGGTGCACCGGATCGGCGACGTGCTGCGTCATGACACCTGACTCCGACGCCGGCCAGGCTGCGGTCGACGATCTTGTCCGGTTGCTGGATCTCGAACTGATCGAACCGGATCTGTTCCAGGGTGTGAGCCCGCAGTCGAAGCGTCAGAGGGTGTTCGGCGGACAGGTCGCGGGCCAGGCGCTGATCGCCGCCGGACGAACCGTCAGCGCAGATCGTCCGGTGCACTCGCTGCACTCGTATTTCATCCGCCCCGGCGACCCGACCGTGCCGATCCGCTACCAGGTCGAGCGCATCCGCGACGGGCGTTCGTTTACCACCCGACGAGCGACCGCGATCCAGCATGACAAGGCGATTTTCATTCTCTCGGCCTCGTTCCAGCTCGTCCAACAAGGCCTGGGGCACCAGTCTCAGATGCCGGACGCGCCGCCGCCCGAGACACTGCCGAGCCTCGAACAGCGCTACCGGGACTTTCCGGAAGCGGCCGCGTTCTTTCGTGAGGAGCCGCGCCCGATCGAATTGCGCTACGTCGACGACCCGTCGTGGCAGCAGCGTGCACACGGCCCCCGCGGCGGCGACACGAGGGTGTGGATGCGAGCCGCCGGGCGGCTGCCCGACGATCCACTGCTGCACGTCTGCGTGCTGACCTTCGCATCAGATCTCACGCTGCTCGATTCAGTGCTTTCGCAGCACGGCATCGCGATGGGTCTGGATGCGGTGTCGATGGCCTCGCTCGATCACGCGATGTGGTTTCAGCGTTCGTTTCGCGCCGACGAGTGGTTCCTCTACGTCACCCGCTCGCCTGCCGCTTCCGGAGGCCGCGGCCTGGCGACCGGACGGTTCTTCGCACAGGACGGCGCGCACCTGGCCAGCGTCGTCCAGGAGGGCATGATTCGCGTCCGGGAGCGTGACTAGGCCGAGAGGGTCTGCCAGGCCGCCGCAACGTGTCGGCGTTCGGTGAGCGGCGAGCCGATCGCGAGCCGCAACGCGAGTTGGGCGCCGATCGTGGTGTGCGTCAGGAACAGCTCTCCGGAGGCGTTCGCCCGCTCCATCAGCTCGCGCGTCGCCGCGTCGCCGGCGCGCAGCCGGAAGGTGACCAGCGCCAGCGGGTGCGGGGCAACCAGTTCGAAGCGCTCGTCCGCGGCAACCCAGGACGCGAACTCCTGCGCGAGCGCGACGTGCCCGCGGATGTGTTCCCGCAGCCCCTGCGCGCCGTACCAGCGGATCACCGCCCACAGCTTCAGCGCCCGGAAGCGGCGCCCCAGCGGCACCTGCCAGTCCCGGTAGTCGATAACCACTGCTGATTCGCTGGCGGCGTTGCGCAGGTATTCGGGGAGGATCGACAGCGCGCCCACGAGGGCGGCACGGTCAGCGACCCAGAAGGCGTCGCAATCGAAGTTTGTCAGCAGCCACTTGTGCGGGTTGGTGCAGTACGAATCAGCCTGTTCCAGACCGTCGTTGAGCCAGCGCAGTTCCGGAGCCACCGCCGCCACGCCCGCCCAAGCGCCGTCGACATGCAGCCACGCACCGTACTCGTGCGCGATCGCGGCCAGGTCGGCGACCGGGTCGACAGCACCGGTACCGGTCGCGCCGACAGAGGCTACGACCAACGTCGGGGTGATCCCGGCACTCACGTCGGCTGCGGCCAGTTCGCGCAGGTGCTCGGGGCGCGCAGCATGGGTCACCGGATCGGTATCGAGCTTGCGCAGGGCGGCCGAGCCGAGCCCGGCGATGCGGCAGGCCTTCTCGACCGAGGAATGGGTCTGCCCGGACGTGTACGCGGCGAACCTTCCGCTGGCGACGCCGTCGCGCTCGGTCACCCCGCCGCTGACCTTGTGCAGCGCGGCGAGAAGCGCCACCAGCACGGCATCGGACGCGCTGTGCTGGATGACCCCGCCGCCCGCGCCGTCGGAACGGAAGCGGGCGGGCAGCCCGAGCAACTCGGCGAGCCAGTCCAGGACGTGCGTCTCGAGCTCGGTGGCGGCGGGGGAGGTGGCCCAGAGCATGCCCTGCACGCCGAGACCGGACGCGAGCAAGTCACCGAGGATGGCCGGTCCGCTCGCATTGGCCGGGAAGTAGCCGAAGAACGACGGGTGCTGCCAGTGTGTGACGCCGGGCAGGACGACGCGGTCGAGATCGGCGAGCAGGTCGGCGAACGGCTCACCGTGCTCCGGCGGTGACGCGGGCAGCGCGGCACGGACGTCCCCCGGGCGCACCTGGGACAGCACCGGGAACGACTCGACCTGTTCGTAATAGTCGGCGAGCCAGTCGACGACCTGACGCCCGTACACCCGGAACTCGTCCGGGGTCATGTGCCCGCTCACCCGAGCCGCGCTGCGCTCACTGGTGTGAGGCTACTGACAGTCCAACATCGTTCGTGCCCCCGGTGGGATTCGAACCCACATGCCTTTCGACAATGGTGTTTGAGACCATCGCGTATCCCAGTTCCGCCACAGGGGCCCTCGCTGTGCCGCCATAGTAACCGGGCTAGGCTGGGCGTTCGCGCGAGTTGACTTGCTGGACCGAGAGGGAAGTGCTGTGGCCGCCTCAGCGAGTACACCTGAGGGCACTGCCACCCCGAGCGCCGCCAGCCCGACCGCGGGGTTGCGGGTGGTGATAGCCGAGGACGAGGCCCTGATCCGCCTCGATCTGCGCGAGATGCTGCGCGAGGAGGGCTTCGACGTCGTCGGGGAGGCAGCCGACGGTGAGCAGGCGATTGCCCTCGCCGTCGAGTTGACGCCCGACCTGGTCATCTGCGACATCAAGATGCCCAAGATGGACGGGATCGCCGCGGCCGCTCAGATCACCGGCCGGCGCATCGCACCAGTGGTCATGCTGACCGCCTTCAGCCAACGCGACCTGATCGAGCGGGCCCGTGACGCCGGCGCAATGGCCTACCTGATCAAGCCATTCGAAAAGCGCGATCTGCTGCCGGCGATCGAAATGGCGACCTCGCGCTTCGCCGAGATCAAGGCGCTCGAGGCCGAGGTCAGCGGGCTGCGCGAGCGGCTGGAGGCGCGCAAGCTGATCGAACGCGCGAAAGGCGCCCTGATGACCGAGCACTCGATGAGCGAGCCGGAAGCGTTTCGCTGGATCCAGCGGGCCGCAATGGACAACCGCACCACGATGCGAGCGGTTGCCGAGGTAGTGCTGGCCGGCGGCGGCGTGGAACACTGATTGCGCCCGACGCGGTCGTACCGGCAGTTCGTGGACAATCGGGGTTTCTCGGGTCGCGATTTGATTACGACCGCGGGTCGTTGGCGGTGCCAGTGTGCCCACGGCGCACAGATCGACTAACGTCGCGCGGACAAGACATGTGGGTGGGAACCCCCCGCTCGCGTTCTGCCCTTTGGAGGCATCAAGGTGCGAATTCGCTCACTGGCCACTACCGCTGTCGTGGTCGCCACGGCAGGTGCGCTGGCACTATCTGGCTGTTCCAGTAGCAAGAAGGACACCTCGAAGACCGGCGGGCTCGGTAGCCCCGGCGGCTCGTCCGCACCCGGTGGGGGTGGTGGGTCCGCCAAGACCTACAAGATCGGCTTCGAGGGACCCCTGTCGGGCCCGAATGCCCAACTCGGCATCAACGAGGAATACGGCGCCGAGATCGCGGTGGACCAGGCGAACGCGGATCCATCGCTCGGCTTCAAGGTCGTCATGGTGAAGTCCGACGACGAGGGCACCGCGGAGAAGTCGCCTGCTGCTGCCACGGCGCTCGTCCAGGATCCGGCGATCCTCGGCGTCATCGGCCCCAGCTTCTCCGGAAGCACGCTCGCGGTCGGCAAGATATATTCTGCCAAGGGCATGCCCTTCATCACGCCGTCCGCGTCCAAGGGCACCCTGCAGAATCAGGGTTACTCGACCTTCCACCGGGTAATCCCGAACGACTTCGTTGAAGGCCCGCAAGGCGCCGATTGGCTCGCCCGGCACGGCACCAAGAAGCTGTTCGTGCTGCAGGATCTCAGTGCGTACGGGCAGGGCGTTGGCGACTCGGTCGCTAAGGAAGCCAAGTCCAAGGGCATCTCGGTTACTGAGCAGGGCCTCGACGGCACGACGACCAAGAACTACAACCCGATCGCGCAGACCATCACCGCGTCGGGCGACGACACTCTGTTCTACGCCGGCTATGACGCCCAGGCCGCCTTGCTGGCGAAGTCGCTCGTCTCAGCTGGTTTCAAGGGCACCAGAGTCGGCGGCAACGGCATCAAGTCCGGTGTCTTTACCAAGGGCGCCGGGCCGGCCGGCAACGGCTGGTACATGACCTGCGGCTGCGCAGACGCAACCGTGCTCCCGTCGGCCAAGAGCTTCACGGCCGCGTACCAGGCGAAATTCCACACCCCGCCCTCGACGTACTCCCCGGAGGCGTTCGACGCGACCAACATCCTCATCCAGGCGATCAAGACGGCCGCCAAGTCGGGCACCCCGACGCTGGGCAGTGTCGAAGCCGCCGTGAAGGCGACCGACTACAAGGGCATCACCGCCACGATCAAGTTCCAGGCAAACGGTGACCTCGATCCGGCCGGCCAGGTCGTCAACCTGTACCGCCAGGAGAACGGCACGATCAAGATCCTCGGCAGCAACATCAAGGCCGCGAAGTGAGCTAGTCGCACGCATGGCGGGGACGGGCCGGTCATAACCGGCCCGTCCCAGCCATTTCGGCTCGGTCCCGCGAAGCACCCCGCACATGAGGAGCTAGGTCGTTGGCTGCACAGGGCTGGTTGGAACAGCTACCGCAAAATCTCGTCATCGGCCTCGAACAGGGCTCGCTCTATGCGCTGGTAGCTCTCGGGTACACGCTGGTCTACGGCGTCCTGCAGCTCATCAACTTCGCGCACAGCGAAGTCTTCATGTCCGGCGCATTCGGCAGTTATCTTGTGGTCAACGGCATTCTCGGGCATCGACATCTGTCCGGCATCGCGGTCCCGCTGACCGTGGTTGCCGGCATGCTGAGCGGTGCGCTGACTGGCGCGGTGGTTGCCTGGGTGCTCGAGAAGGTCGCCTACCGGACGCTGCGTCGGCGTGGTGCGCCCAAGCTGGCATTCTTGATCAGCGCCATCGGTGCGTCGTTCTTCCTATCCAATCTGGCCGGAAAGCTCTTCAATCGATTACCCAATAACGCCTTTCCGACCTACTTCGACCTCAATCATCCGATCATTCACTCCTCGCACCTGACGATCAACCTGCTCGAAGTCATCATCGTCGCGTCCGCGATCGCGATGATGATTTTCCTTGACCGCCTCGTCAATCGGACGAAGCTGGGTCGCAGCATCCGCGCGGTCGCTGAGGACGCTCCGACTGCGGCGCTGATGGGCATCGACATCGACCGCACCATCTCCAGGACGTTCATCATCGGCGGCGCCCTCGCCGGCGCTGCCGGTTTCCTGTTCGGGACGGCGTTCGGCGTCAGCTACACGATGGGCTTCACGCCCGGCGTCAAGGCGTTCGCGGCAGCCGTCCTCGGTGGTATCGGCAACATCCGCGGCGCGGTTCTCGGCGGGTTGTTGCTCGGTGAGGCGGAGGTTCTGATCAGCGCGCTGTCGTTCATCGGTGCGCAATGGGTGGACGTGATCAGCTTCGTCATCCTGGTGCTCGTGCTGATCGTGCGCCCGACCGGCATCCTCGGCGAGCGTCTTGGACGTGCAGCGTGAACGAATGGCTGAAGGGATCGGCAGCCAAGCGCCTGCTGGCGTGCCTGTTCGGCGGGTTCGTGCTGGCTATCATGATCGGCGATCAGGAGGGCAGCCAGGACGACTTCGGGATCTCGTTCCGTAACGCTGTCTCCGGGGTCCGGTTGCCCTTGTTCCTGCTCGTCGGCGTAGCAATCTTCTTCGCAGTGACCTTCTGGCCCCGTCTCGCGCCCGACATCCGTCGGCCCGGCGCGGTCGGTGTCGGCAGCTCGTTCCTCGCGGTACTGGCCGCGATGACATTGATGCACTGGTACGACCCGATCGGCAAGTTCGGTGCCCTGTCGGATCAGGTGTCGCTCACCTCGGGCTTGAGCATCCTGGCGACCACTTTCTTCAGTTGGTTCGCGTGGGTGCTGATGCTGGCCTGCCTCGTCGTCGGCGCTGTGGGGATAGTGACTCGCCTGACCGTCATCGGCTATGCCCTGGCCGGGCTGGGCGTTCTCGCCGCTGCGTTGTGCTATGTGGCGCACGCGCAGGTCGTCAGCTTCGCCGGTGGGATCGATCATTCGCTGGCCGTTTACCTTGCCTGCGCGGGATACCTCGGATTCGCCGCGTCCGGACTGATCATGGCCCGCTCGAGCGTGGAGGTCGCCAACCCGCGCGCGTTCCTCGAGCGCGCGCTGGACTGGCGGCCCGGTCTGCCCGCGGCCATCGCCGCCGGCGTGCTGCTGCTCATCGCCTTCCTCAGCGCGAGTTGGTTCTCCCCGCTACAGCTCAACCTCGATTTCGCCGAGGTACGAACCGAGTTCGACGGTCAGGGGCTGCCCGCGTTCGCCTGGGCTTACGTGAGCTGGCTGGCGATCACTCTCGCGGTCGTGTCGGTGCTGGTTGCGTTGGCCGCGAGTGCGCTGCGCAATCGAGTACTGGCGACGGCGGCAGCGGGCCTCGGCCTCGTCGGGCTGGTGCTCACCTTCTTCGCGGTACGCGCGATCTCTAAGACCGGCAGCGAGGTCGCTGTGCAATACGGCTCGCTCTGGCAGAACCTCGGAGCCGGGGGCTGGGTCACCTGCATCGCGTTCTCGTTGATATTGACCAGCGGCGTCCTGGCCATGCGGCGTCGACCGCGGCTGCAACCCAAGCCCGCGTCCGAGGGCGGCGCCCTGCCGGTGCACGCCGCGGTGCAGAAGACCGCGACGTCGGCACTGCTCAAGACCATGGTGCCGGTGGCGGTCATCCTGGCGCTGTTCTACCCGCCGACGCTGCCGATCACCTGGCAGAACGTGATCGTGACCCAGATCGGTGTGTTCATCCTGCTCACCGTCGGCCTCAACGTCGTCGTCGGTTGGGCCGGACTGCTCGACCTCGGCTACATCGCCTTCTACGGCATCGGGTCGTACACGACCGCCTACATCGTAGGGTCGTTGCCCTTGAAGCCGCCGTCGTGGCTGCACCTGTCGCCGCTCTGGGCGATCCCCTTCGCGATCGGCGCCTGTCTCATTGCCGGCGTGCTGCTCGGAGCCCCCACGTTGCGGCTGCGCGGGGACTACCTCGCCATCGTGACCCTCGGGTTCGGCGAGATCATCCAGATCCTTGCCATCAACAACCCGTTCAACCTGACCGGCGGACCGACCGGCCCGAACGTCCCGCACCCGGTGCTCGATCTCGGCCCGCTGAAGGTCGTCTGGGGGCTGGACAACCTGCCCTACTGGTATCTGTTGCTCATCCTCATCGGCGTGATGGTGATCCTGTTCTACCGCCTGGAAGGATCCCGGCTCGGCCGTGCCTGGGCCGCCATCCGCGAGGACGAGGTCGCCGCGCAGGCCACGGGTATCAACACGACCCAGGCCAAGCTGCTGGCCTTCGCGATCGGCGCGTCAACTTCCGGCCTTGCCGGGGTGTTCTTCGCCACGCAGGTCGGCTTCTTCGACCCATCCGCGTTCACGCTGCAGAACTCGATCCTCATCGTGGCCTATGTGGTGTTCGGCGGCATGGGATCATTGCCTGGCGCGATCGCCGGCGCAGCGGTGCTCACCTGGCTGCCGCAGTTTCTCAAGGACCAGGTGCCGCTAGCGGACCGGCAACTGTGGATCGGAGCACTGGTGATGGCAATGATGATCTTCCGACCGGCTGGCCTGATTCCCGCGAAACGGCGAGCTGCCGAGCTGCACGGCCTTGACTCCCCGTCCAGCGCAGAGGTTCGGGCAATTCCGATGGCGGAGGGGATGTGACCCGCCCGAGCAGCGTCGACTTGAGCAGCGCGGCAGATCCGAACGATCTCGTCTTCGATATCGAGCACGTCACGCTGCGCTTCGGCGGCGTGGTGAGCCTCAACGACGTGAGCATGCAGATGCGCCGCGGCGAGATCCTTGCCGTGATCGGCCCCAACGGAGCTGGCAAGACGTCGTTGTTCAATTCGCTGACCGGTGTCTACACGCCGCAGCAGGGTCGCATCCTTGCCAGCGCGCGCCGCGGCGATCCGGCGGTCAGCGTATTGGGCAAGAAGACGCACGTGGTGAACCGTCTCGGAATCGCCCGCACATTTCAGAACATCCGGCTGTTCCCGGCGTTGACCGCGCTGGAGAACGTGAAGGTCGGAGTCGAAACGCGGCAGAAGGCGGGACCGGTCGCTGCGATGTTGGGCATGCCCTGGCAACGCCGCGAGGAGCGCGAGAGCACTGCTGCGGCAGTCGAGTTGCTGCGCGAGGTCGGGCTCACCGGCCGGGCCAACGAGCTGGCAGCCTCGCTCGCCTACGGCGAACAGCGTCGCCTGGAGATCGCGCGTGCACTCGGCACCAGCCCCGGAGTGTTGCTGCTCGACGAGCCGGCGGCGGGCACGAATCCCGCTGAGAAGCGCGACCTGGCTGAGCTGATCAAAAGGATCAACCGAGAGCGTGGCACGAGCATCCTGCTGATCGAGCACGATATGAAGCTGGTGATGTCGATCGCCGACCGGATCGTCGTCCTCAACTTCGGTCAGAAGATCGCCGAAGGGACGCCACACGCGATCCAGCGCGATCCGGTGGTCATCGCGGCCTACCTGGGCACGTCCGCGGAGGACGCGCAGGACGCAGCCGGTGACCAACCCGAGCTGCGCCTGATCGACACCGATGCCGTCGAGCAGGAGCACGCCCGTGACGAGTAAATCGGCAATGACCGAACCCGCGATGAGCAAACCAGAACGCCTGCTCGACGTCGACGACATCGAGGTCCGTTACGGCGCGATCCGCGCGCTGAAGGGAATCGCGTTCCACGTCAACGATGGCGAGATTGTCGCGCTGCTCGGTGCGAACGGGGCCGGCAAGACGACGACGCAGAAAACGGTGTCGGGCATGCTTCGCCCGACACTGGGTCAGATCACCTTCGCCGGGCAGCGCATCGACGGCATCCCGGCTCATCAACTGATCCGGCTGGGCGTCTGCCATGTGCCCGAGGGGCGCCACGTCTTTCCTCGCATGACGGTCGAGGAGAACCTGGAGATGGGCGCGTTCCGGTTCAAACATCTCGATCAGGCGGACATGGACCGCGTCCTGGAACTGTTCCCCCGGCTGAAGGAGCGTTTCGGCCAGCAGGCCGGCACGCTGTCCGGTGGCGAGCAGCAGATGCTGGCCATCGGGCGCGCGCTGATGGGCAAGCCGCGACTGTTACTGCTCGACGAGCCGTCGATGGGCTTGGCCCCGCTGATCGTCGCGCAAATCTTTGACATCATTCGCGAGATCAACAGCACCGGGGTGACCGTGCTGCTGGTCGAGCAGAATGCCGCGCAGGCGCTGTCGCTCGCCGACCGCGGCTATGTGCTCGAAACGGGCGAGATCGTGCTGGAGGGGACCGGCCCCGAGTTGCTCGCCGACGACCGGATTCGGGCTGCGTATCTGGGCGAGGAGATCGTCGCCGGCTAGCTGGGCTACCCGGGGGTGTCGTTGCCGCGACAACCGGGCTAGGGTCGGCTAGACGTCCAGGTCGTACGCCCGCCAGTTTTGCGCGCTGTCATGTTGTTTTCGCCGTCGCTGCTCTCGTGCTTTGGAGGTTGTCCTCGTGTCTCGAGCGAACGTCCGGGTGCGCCCTGCCGAGCGCGGGGACGTGGAGGGACTCGTCGCGCTGACTCGCTCCATCGACACGTCCAAGACCTCGTTCGCTGCGCGCAAATCAGGTTCGCCGGACCCGCGCCTGCTCGCAGCCCGATTCGGCCAGATTCTCGACGAGGGTGAGCGCACGCTGTTGGTCGCCTGCGACGACGAGGGCGATGCGATCATCGGTTTGCTGGTAGCGCGGTTGGAAGAGGTCGGCGCTATCGAGGTGGCGACGGCATTGCACGTGAGCCACCTGTTGGTCAGCCCCAAGCACCGACGCCGGGGCGTCGGGCGCGCGTTGCTGTCGGCTGCGGTGCTGCTCGCTGACGAACTCGGTGTCGAACGAATCCTCGCGACCGTGTCGGCCGGTTCTCGCGAGGCCAACCGCTACCTCGCCCGGCTCGGCTTCGCGCCGTCGGTGATCGATCGGGTGGCCACTACCGCGGTCCTACGGCGCGCGCTCGGCGTGGCCGACGTGCCCGAGCGGATGGCGGTCCTCCGGCGGGCGCGGGTCATTCGGGCGCAGCGCTCCGGCGGCGAGCGTGGCGCCGTCGGCCAGGGCGCTTGAGCTCGATCGGGTTTGTCACCCCCCGCCCCTAGAGTGGGGCCGTGAGCGAACGTAGTGAGCGAACCAGTGTGATCGGGCTTTGCCGGTCGAACGAGCGTAGCGAGGCTCGGCCGTGAGCGAATTTAGTGAGCTAACGGCGTCCAGCCCGAAGACCCTGTTGCTGATGGACGGGCACTCGCTTGCGTACCGCGCGTTCTACGCGCTGCGTGAGGTCAATATGTCGACGACCACCGGCCAGCTGACCAATGCCGTGTTCGGGTTCACCTCAATGCTGATCAACCTGATGCGCGATGAGGATCCGACTCACGTCGGGGTGTGCTTCGACGTGTCGCGAAAGACGTTCCGCAGCGCCGAGTACGCCGAATACAAGGCGGGCCGTGCCGAGACGCCCGACGATTTCCGGGGTCAGGTCGCCCTCATCCGCGAGGTGCTGGACGCGCTGCGCATCCGGTCGATGGCTGTCGACAACTACGAAGCCGACGACTTGATCGCCACCCTCACCACGCAGGCGGTCGCGGCCGGGATACGGGTGCTGATTTGCACCGGAGATCGCGACGCGCTGCAGTTGGTAAATGACCAGGTGACCGTGCTCTACCCGCGCCGAGGGGTCAGCGACCTCACCCGCTTCACCCCCGAATCCGTCCAAGAAAAGTATGGCCTCTCGCCCGAGCAGTACCCCGATTTCGCAGCCTTACGAGGCGATCCGAGCGACAACCTGCCCAGCGTCCCGGGTGTGGGTGAGAAGACCGCTGCGAAGTGGGTTCGCGAGTACGGGTCGCTCGACCAGCTCGTCGCGCAGATCGACACGGTCAAGGGCAAGGTGGGCGACGCGCTGCGCGACAACGTAGGTAGCGTGGTGCGCAATCGCCGGCTCACCGAGCTGGTGCGCGATGTCGAGATCGATGCCAGCGTCGACGACCTCGCGCGGCAGCAGTGGGATCGCGAGCAGGTGCACAAGCTTTTCGACGATCTGCAGTTCAGGGTGCTGCGCGAGCGCCTGTTCGCCACCGTCGCCGCCGCGGAGCCTGAGGCCGAAGAGGGTTTCGATGTCACCTTCACCCGGCTCGACGTCGACGATGTCACGCAGTGGCTCGACGAGCATGCCCGCGACGGCTCCCGCGTCGGCATCGACTTTCGCGGCCAGTGGGGGCGTGGCATCGGTGTTCTGACCGGGATCGGGCTGGCCTGCGCAGACGGTGCCGCCGGGTACCTCGACCCGGCCCGGCTCAGCCCCGGCGACGATGCCGCACTCGCCGGCTGGCTTGCTGATCCGACGGTGCCCAAGGCGACGCACGACATCAAGGGGCCCGTCCTGGCGCTACGACAGCACGGTTGGACGATCGCCGGCGTCACCAGCGACACGCAGCTGGCCGCCTACCTGCTGCGCCCGGACCAGCGCACCTTCGATCTCGCCGATCTCGCGCTGCGCTACCTGCACCGCGAGCTGCGCAGCAACGTCGAGGAGTCCGGCCAGCTCACCCTCGACGGAGGGCTCGACGAGTCCGACGACGCGCTGGCCGAGATCGAGACGCTGCGGGCGACCGCGATCAACGATCTGGCGGACGCGTTCGACGCCGAACTCGACAAGGGTGGCGCCACGGCGCTGCTCGCCGACATGGAGCTGCCGCTGACGTTCGTCCTCGCCGATATGGAAGCTGTCGGCATCGCGGCTGACACCGAGGCCCTTGAGTCGCTGCAAAGGGAGCTCGGCGACGGCGTCAAGGCGGTTGAGCAGAAGGCGCACGAGCAAGTTGGGCGCGAATTCAACTTGGGCTCACCCAAGCAGCTGCAGGAGATCCTCTTCGACCAGTTCAAGTTGCCAAAGACCAAGCGGATCAAGACCGGGTACACCACGGACGCCGACTCCCTCGCTGACCTCTACGTCAAGACCGAGCATCCGCTGCTCGAACTGTTGCTGCAGCACCGTGAGGTCGCTCGGCTCAAGTCGGTGGTCGACGGGCTGCTGCCGCTGATCGACGAGCAGGGCCGGGTGCACACGACGTTCAATCAGACGGTCGCAGCGACCGGCCGGTTGTCCTCGACTGATCCGAACCTGCAGAACATCCCGGTGCGCACTGCCGAAGGGCGCCGGATCCGCGAAGCGTTCGTCGTGGGCGCTGGCTTCGAGTCACTGATGACCGCCGACTACAGCCAGATCGAGATGCGGATCATGGCGCATCTATCGAGGGACGCGGGGCTCATCGAGGCGTTCACGACGGGTGAGGATCTGCACACCTTCGTCGCCTCGCGAGCGTTCAACCTGCCGGTCGAGCAGATTGACGGCGAGCTGCGCCGGCGGGTGAAGGCGATGTCCTACGGACTGGCCTATGGGCTGTCGGCGTTCGGGCTGTCCAAGCAGCTCAAGATCACTCCCGAAGAGGCGAGGGGCCAGATGGAGGCCTACTTCGCCCGCTTCGGCGGGGTGCGCGACTATCTCCGCTCGGTCGTCGAGGACGCCCGTCAGACCGGTTTTACCGAGACCATCATGGGACGACGCCGCTACCTCGACAAGCTCAACAGTGATAACCGCAATTTGCGCGAGATGGCCGAGCGTGCCGCGCTCAACGCCCCCATCCAAGGCAGCGCGGCCGACATCATCAAGGTCGCGATGCTCGGCGTGCACCGCGGCCTGGCCGACCTGCAACTAAAATCGCGATTGCTGCTGCAGGTTCACGACGAACTTCTCCTGGAAATCGCGCCGGGGGAGCGCGAACCCGTCGAAGCTCTGGTGCGCCGCGAGATGGGTAGCGCGTACCCCCTCGATGTCGCCCTCGACGTCTCGGTCGGTGTCGGGCGCACCTGGCACGAAGCCGCGCACTAGCGGCGGCAAATCCGCTAAGCGCCCGCAAGGTTGTCGCGCGAGGTCAGTCCTGACGGCGCGCCATTGCATTCAGCACGGAATGCCCAGGTGCTCACCATGTTTGACGACCTGTTCGTCGTTGATCGTGAATATGAGATTTCGAGGCTGACATGGCGGAACAACGAACGTTAGCGGTAGAGCTGCCATTCGCGATCGAGTGTGAGCCCGACGCCGAGGTAGAGCGAGAGCGCGTTGCGGTTCTCCGCCTGCACCGACAGTCCCAATGCGCGGGCGCCGGCTTCGCTGCGCCGGTGCAGCGCCTCAAGCAGTAGCGCGCGGCCGAGACCCTGCCCCCGATGGTCCTTTGCCACGGCAAGTTGTGCGACCCAGCCGGTGCCGTCGGAGAAGATCCGTCCCATCGCGACGCCGACCAACCGATCGCCGCGCCAGGCCAGTACCTGCTGCTCGGGCAGCGTCTCGGCGGTGACGAATATCTGTTGCCAGTCGTCGAATCCGCGCTCCGGGTGCCCGGGCACCTCGGCCCAGCCGGCGTCGCGATAAATCAGTTGATGCACCGCGCGCGAGTCGACAGGGCGGAGGTGGCGCACCACGATGTCCGCCGGCCACACGGGCTGCGGCAACGTCCAGTCGGCGCCGAGGGCGCGGATCATTTCGAAGGACGAGGCTACGTGACGCCAACCTCGCGCGGTCAACGCATTCACGAGTCGCGAATCCTGGCTGAGCGCCTCGATGCCAGGCCCGTGCTGGCTCTCGAACCACGGCACCAGCTCGGCATAGATCGGTGTGGGGTCGACGGCGGGATCGACAAGCAGCGTGGCATCGGTAGCCCACCACCACGCAGCAGCGAGCACTCGATCGCCGTCAACGACCAACCGGCTGTGCTCGGCGAGCGGGTCGACACACTCGAGGGATTCCCGCACTTCGTTCTGATCGTGTTCGGGCACGCCGAACCACGCGGCGTCGAAGCGTCGCTGCAGTTCGGCGATTGCCGGCAGGTCGGCGACGGTGGCGGCACGGATCAGCATGGAGAACGACGATATCGACAATGTCGCGATCAGTAAGGATCGTTTCGGTGGCGGCCCGCCAGCCGAAGCATGCGGAGCACGATCTTGATCAGCACGTTTCGTAGGAACCACGGCAGCTCGCAGACGATGCGTAGCCGATCGCGTGCCGTGGGCATGCGCACCGTGAACCGAGCGAGCGAGCCGACCCGGCCGGCATAACGCAACGTCCGACCCGGTAGGACGCTGCGCAGCAGGGCGGACGTCACACCGATCGAGGAGAATGCATCGTGCATCAGCACAGTGGCATCGCGCGGCAGAAACGCCACCCAGCGCAGGTCGTTCGTGGCGCTCCAGTAGTCGTGCTTGCCGTCGATGTAGAGCAACGCGACCTGCTCGTGCCACGAGCCACGAACCTGCGTGCTGGGTTCGGCCACGAGTTGCACGGTGTCCGCCAGCCCGGCGCGGTCGATCGTGGCCTGGAACCTGGCGCGGGTTTCGGCGCCGCCGAACAGGCGCCCCTCGACGAACGGGTCGATCGCGACCACACGGGCGCCGACCCGGTGGGCGGCGCGCGCCAGGACGACGGTCGAGCGACCCTGATGGCTACCGATCTCGACGGCGAGGTCGCCGACCGACAGTTGCGAGGCGGCGTCCCAGAGCGCCTGCCCCTGTCGCTGGGTCAGCCAGCCGGGCACGGAATCGGCGATTTGCCAGGCGTCGTCGAATGCGGCGGTCACATGGTGGAGGATGCCAGCATGGATTTCACGCAGCGCTCCCGCATCTGGGCATCGATCGTGACGGCGACTGCTGCGCTCACGCTCACGGCCTGTTCCTCGGCGACAACCGCCCTCTCAAGCCGCGAAAAATCGGTCTTGTCGAGCGACACCAGCGTCAGCTTCACCAAGTGCGTCGACAAGTGCCGGGGCGAGACCCACGGTGCCAAGTACTCCATCATCATGCCGACGAAGTGGAACGGCACCCTGTTGTTGTATTCGCACGGCTACCGGTTCGCCCAGCCGGGCCCGCCGAACTTCGCCCCAGTGAGCTCCAGTGCGCAGGTGTCCACGACCGATCCTGACGGCACCGGCGCGGACCCGCTCAGCAAGGAACTGCTCGCGGACGGATATGCGCTCGCCGGCTCGTCCTATAAGTCAAACGGCTGGGCGGTGGCCGACGGAGTCGCCGCCGACGAAGCGCTTCATGCCACGTTCGTGCAGCTCATCGGGGCACCGAAGCGGACCTACGTGTGGGGTGACTCCCTCGGCGGGCTGATCACCGAGATCGTCGCTGAGAAGAATTCGAGTTGGGTCGACGGTGCGGCACCGATGTGCGGGGCCGTGGCCGGCCCGAATCTCAATCTCGATGTTGCCCTCGACGTCGCGTTCGCCATCAAGACGCTGATTGACCCCTCGCTGAAGCTGACCGGGTTCTCCAACGATGCCGAAGCCAACGACCAATGGAAGCGGGCCGAGCAGGCCCTGGAAAAGGCGGCGGCGGACACTGCGAACGGGGGCACTGGCAAGGTGCTGTTCATCGCGGCCCTCGTCGACGCGGCGAGCAAGACGCAGACCTACGACGGTGCCGACATCACCTCGCAGGTGAAAGCCACCGTGGAATCGTTGCTGACCGCCCTCGCCTACGGGACGGCCGGCAGGTACGAGATCGAGCAACGCGTCGGCGGGAATCCTTCGGACAACACCAAGACCGACTACTCCGCACGGATCAGCGCGGCCGAGTCCAGTTTGGTGTCGACCGTCGGCGGCGATGCTAGTTCCTACGAGCTCGCACTGTCCTCCGCGCCGCGGGTGTCCGCCGATACCGCCGCTCGGACTGCCTTCGAGAAGCTGGGGGACACCACCGGGAAGATCACCGTGCCGACGCTGACGATGCACACCGAGGACGATCCGCTGGTGCTCGTGCAGAACGAGCGCATCCTGTCGCAGCGCACGCAGGCCAACCGGGACTCCGGAAGGCTCGTTCAGCTCTATGTGGCTCCGCCGGCGACGTACTCCGAGAGCACGGGTGCGCCCTACGGGGCCGGGCACTGCAACTTCTCCAACCAGCAGCGGGTGGCGCTCGTATCGACCCTGGACGCCTGGGTGCGCGGCGTTTACCCGGTTGCTTCGGGCGTCGCGTCCAAGTTCGGTCCAGGCTTGGAGCCAGCGTTCACCCCGGGGCCTTGGCCCGCGGCCGCCGCGGGCTGAGCCCCGCGGCGTCGCGTTCTCTGCAGCAGCGCGAGAACGACCGCTCCGGTGTTTAAGACGAGCACCCCACCAACTATGGACTGGACCGAAGCGTGCCGGTCGACCACCAGGACGTATCCGATCTCGGCCACGACGGTCAGCCAAACGATGCGGGTAGTGCGCCCGTCGCGAATGGCTAAACCGGTCACCAGCGTGAACTGGATGATCGCGAGAGCGCTGCCTAGCGCCGCGAACAGCCAGATCACCGGTTCGAGTTGCGGATACTGATTGCCACCCACGGCCTTCGTCGCCGGGGCTGCGAGCAGTGCCGTCGCAGCGGCCATCAGCCCACCGAAGCCGACGAGCCAGCTGACCGCGCCGAGAAACAGCCGGCGGTGCTGACGGTGATCGGTCATTGATGCGAAAAGCACGCTCGCGACCGATTGCGGCAGCCACAACGCCACCTTGGTCAGCACCGAGCCGGCGGCGTACCCAGCCGCTGCTCGCTCGCTGAGCACGTGGGTGGCGAGCAGTAGATCAGTGACGCTCAGCAGCAGGAACGCGCCGTAGGCATGAGCGGCGCGCAGGCATTCGACCAGCAACGCCGAGGACTGCGCGAACAGCGATACCCGGTGCGGGCGAGCGCCGCCCGCTCGAGGGCCGGGGTAACGGCCGCGCAGGCCGGCCGCACTGAACGTGGCGCTCAGCACGACGCCCGCGGCGAGCGCGCCGAGCGTCGAGGCAGCGGTGCCGCCGAGGACAAGGCCGAGCAGGCCGGCACCGGATCGGCCGAACAGCCCGAGCAGCGTCGTCACGCTCAGCCCGGTGAAGTGCTGCCGGCCCTGCCAGATGCCCTGGCACAGCCCTTGGATGGTGATGCCGGGCACGACGAGTGCCAACGCCACCGCGGCCCACGGGTTCGGCAAGTGCAGGAATGTCACCTCGATCGGGGTGAGCAGGAGGAACAGTGCGCCGACCCCGGCGGCCAGCACGCCGCTGACCTTGATCAGGTCCTGGGTCTGACCGGTTGCCACCCGGCGTGCGGCAACTGCCTGCACGGCGAACGCCGGCACCGACGCCACCAGCAGGACGTTGAGCAGGGCCACGATGCTAGCGAAGTCACGGGCGCGGAGCAGGTGGGCGGCAGTGAGCAGCAGAAGGTAGGCGAGCGCGTTGCCCGCGATGGTGGCTGCTGTCACGGCGGCGACGCCGTGGGCCACGCGGGTGCGGACGATCGGATCGCGCGATTCGGACACGTCACGCTCCATCCCGCTCGGTTCGACCCGTTACAGTCTGGCCGACAGTCGGGGGATTCATGCATACCCGGCTCGGGCTGGGGTGGTGAGCGGGTGGCGCGAGTGTCTCGGGCGGGGCTCGCCGGTGACGGATGGACCGTCGTCCTCACCTGTTTGCTCCTGTGGCCACAGCATGGTGCGGGGTTCGGTCTCGGTCGCGACATGGTGTTCACGCCGAGGCAGCCGCTGACGGCCGCCGCGGTCGGGCTCGGGTCCGGATCACCGCGCGCCGTCCCGCTGGACGCGGTGGTGTCGCTAGCAACCCACTTGATCGGCGGGATGGCAGCGGGCCGTCTCGCGCTGTTGCTGCCCCTGCTCATGGTCGGGTGGGGGGCTCGCCGACTGCTGCACTCGTCGAATCTGGCTGCAAATCTCGTGGTGCCCGGATTCGCGGTCTGGAATCCGTTCGTGGTGGAGCGGCTGGCGATCGGGCAGTGGGCCCTGCTCTGGGCCTATGCCGCGTCTGTGTGGTTGGTGATCGTGTGCCGGCGCCTGCGCGCGCGGGATCGTTCGGCGGGAACCCCCTGGGTGTTGTGGTGCGCGGCGCTGGTGGCGCTCGCTGCCGCTGCCGTCACGCCCACCGGCGGGTTGCTCGGCGCGGCCGTGTTCGTGACGCTGGCCTGGGAGGGCCGATCGCGCGCCACGCTCTGCGCGGTGGGTGCGGCGCTACTCGTACAGCTGCCCTGGCTGGTGCCGTCCGTGCTGCTCGCTTCGGGCGTGACCAGTGATCCCGCGGCGGTCACCGTCTTCGCGTCGAAGGCCGAGCACGGCGGCGGAGTGCTACCGACCCTCGTCGGTCTCGGCGGGATCTGGGACCGCGATTCGACACCCGCATCGCGTTCGGGCCCACTGGGCCTGCTCACCGCGGTAGTGGTAGTGCTCGGCATCGGCCTCGGTGTCACCGGCCTGGCCCAGCGACTCGGGCGCCGGCTCACGCTGCGGCTGGTCGCCCTGGCGGGCCTCGGACTGTTCCTCGCCGCGCTCGCCGCGCTGCCCGGCGGCGCCGTCGTGTTGCGGTGGGCTGTAGCCACCGTGCCCGGCGCCGGCTTGTTCCGCGACGGGCAGAAATGGCTGATCCCCTTTGTCCTGCTCGCCGTGCTATGCCTCGGACCCGCGCTCGAACGGATGAGTCAACTGGGTAGGTCGGCAGCTGTCGTGACCGTGGCGGCGGGTCTGTGCCTGCCGGTAATCCTGCTGCCGGACGCCACACGAACGGTGCTGCCCACCATGATGCCGTCTGCGTATCCGCGTGACTGGTACGTGGCGAGCCGCATCCTCGATGACCAGGACAGCCCGGGTGCCGTCCTGGCCCTGCCGTTCGCGTCCTACCGGAATTTTAGCTGGGTCGCCGCCCGCAGCGTCATCGATCCAGTGGCCCGATGGCTCGACCGGCCCAGCGTGGTCGACGACCAGCTGGTCGTGTCGGGTCGGGTGCTGGCCGGTGAGGATCCGCGCGCGGCGGCGGTGGGCGCGACACTGCGGGCGGCGCGCGCCGAGCCCGCCGCCCTCGCCGTCCGGTTGGCGGCCCAGGGCATCGGCTGGGTCTGGCTGGAGCGGGACACGGCCGGGCCTGCGCACCCCCCGTTGACCAGCCTGACCCTGGTGCGGGCCGGACGGTCGGTCAGCCTGTACCGGGTGCCGGATCCGATCACCGCCGACCCGGTGTCCGCGGCGAGGCGGGCGGTGGTGACCGGGCTCGATCTGATCGTGGCTCTGGCTCTGGTCGGCGCCAGTTCGGTGCTTACGGGGGCGTCCGTGCGTGCTTGCTACACTCGTCGCCAGGGCAGAACCGGAAGGGTCGCACCGTGACGAAGTGGATTTCACTGATCGCCTCAGGGGCGCTCGGGGTAGCGATCGCCGGCGTCGCCGTCGCCGGAATCATCTCCAATACGAACGCTGCACCGCACACGAATCCGGCGAGTGCGCCGCTAGTCAACTACGGCAACTCGAAGTAGTTCCCACGCCGGCTAACGCCAGGCGTGGCGAGGATTAGCCGCGCGAACCTCGCGCAGGACGCGGTCCAACCGAAGCGAATCGCCCGTTCGCGTGCCTTCTTTCCCATCGTCAAGCGGCCCTCGGTGTCGGACAGGAGCACGCGGGTCTGTTCCACGAGTTCGGCCAGGTCAGCCACCAGGACGCCGGTCTCGCCGTCGACGATCGATTCGGTCACGCCACCGGCGCTGGAGTAGGCAAGTGCAGGCACCGAGTGCGCGGCGGCCTCCATGATCGCGATGCCCCACCCCTCCTTGATCGACGGCGCGAGCAACAACCAGGACGTGTCGAGCAGTGCGTCCCGCTCGGCGTCGCAGATGTGGCCGCGGAAGTTCACCCGGGCGCTCACTCCCAGCTCGGCGGCGGCGTGCACCAGGCGCTCGGACCACCAGCCGGAGCCGATCACGTCGAGCTCGAGCTGCGGGAACTCGGCGGCGAGTTCGGCCACCACGCGCAGCGCATGTTCGATCTGCTTGTGCGGGACGAGCCGGCCGAGGACGCAGATGCGCGGTGTCGCCGAACGCGGTTGCGCGCGCCGCGGATGGGGGATGTCGATCCCGTTGTGGACGATCGACACCCGATCCGACCGAACCCCGATGGATTCGATGTCCGACCTGCTCGAGCGCGACACAGTGATGTACGGGATGCGTCGGTACAGCCTCGGCACGACGCGGGACTCGAGCCACCACCCGAGCTTGCCGCGCAGCCCGGGATAGATGATCTGCCACTGTTGGCGATGCACGTGATGCACCAGCGTGACGATTGCCCGCCGTCGGACCAGGGGCGAGAAGAACGGCAACCCGTTGCTGACGTCGATGACGACGTCGATTCGCCGACCGGCCGCGCTCACCAGATAGGCCATCCCGAACAGGTAGACCGTGAGCCAATTGCCGCGCCGCCGGAACTTCACCCCGTCGCGACATTCGTCGTCCGGCGCGTTCGCGTGTGCGGCGCAGCAGATCGTCACCTGGTGGCCCCGGGCAGCCAACCACCGCGCCATATGCTCGACGTAGACCTCCGAGCCGCCACCATCGGGATGCCGCGTGTCGCGCCAGACGAGGAACACGACGTGTCGCACGTGGTGGGGTTCGCCGGTCACTGATCCCTCTCGGCCGAAGTGCGTGATCACAATCGGTTACCGCAGGGTAACGCAGCGATCACGCTCCGGATCGCGTTGTACCGTGCCTGGGTGCCCCCAACCACAGTGCCGCGCTCGGGCCGGCCGGGGAGCGCGGTCGAGCGACTCCGGCTGCTGGCTGTGTGCCTCGGCCTGACGCTGGCGGTCTTCGCGCAGGACGCCGGGAGGGTCGCGGCGGACACCAAGCTCGATCTGGTCGTGGATCCGGCGCGATTCCTGCAGCGGGCGCTGACCCTCTGGGACCCGAACGGATCGGCGGGCCAGTTGCAGGATCAGGCCTACGGCTATCTCTTCCCGATGGGCCCGTTCTTCCTGCTCGGCAAGCTCATGGCGCTGCCACCGTGGGTGATTCAGCGCTCGTGGGAGACGGCGATCGTGCTGACGGCGTTCCTCGGCGTCGTCCGGCTGGCCAGAGAACTCGGTATCGAGACGTTCTGGGCGCGAGTCGCCGCCGGACTGGCATACGGCCTCGCGCCCAGAATGCTCACCGAGTTGTTCTCGATCTCCGCCGAGCTGCTCCCCGTCGCCGTGGCACCGTGGGTGCTGCTGCCGCTGGTCAGCGGATCGCGGGCCGGGTCGACCCGGCGCGCCGCAGCGCGCTCGGGCATCGCCCTGCTGTTCGCCGGCGGCATCAACGCGTCGGCGACGCTAGCGATTCTGCCGATCCCGGCGCTGTGGCTGCTCACCCGGCAACGCGGGCCCCGGCGGGCTTCGTTGCTGCGGTGGTGGGCGCTCGCTGTCACCTTGGCGAGCATGTGGTGGGCAGTGGCGTTGCTGCTGCTCGGCAGGTACAGCCCGCCGTTTCTGAACTGGATCGAATCCAGCGCGGTCACCACCTCACAGAACTCGCTGCTTGCCGTGCTCCGCGGGGTGGACCATTGGCAGGCCTACCTCGGCCCCTCGGTGTGGGCCGCCGGCTGGACGCTCGTCGTCGTTCCGGCGGCAGTATTCGCGACCGCCGCAGTCGCCGCGCTCGGGATCGCCGGGCTTGGCCGATCCGACACCGATCACCGGTTGTTCTACTGCTCCTGCCTGCTGCTCGGTCTCGTCCTGCTGACATTCGGCCATGTGGCCGAGCTCGGCCCACCGTTTGCCCAGTCCGGACGCGATCTCCTGGACGGGCCGCTCAACGCGTTCCGCAACGTGCACAAGTTCGACCCGCTCGTACGGCTCCCGCTCGCGCTTGGTGTCGGTCATCTGCTGGCCAGGTTTCCTGTCGCCGGCTCGACCCTCGCCCGGTTGCGGCTCCCGCTCGGGCACCCGAAGCCGCTCGCCGTCCTGTCGCTGCTCGCGCTCGGAGCGATGGCCGTCGGGCCGGCCTTCGGTGGCCGGATGGTTCCCCAGGCGCGAACGGTGGCCGACCCCGTCTGGTGGTCAGACACCGCTCAGTGGCTCACGGACCACGGCGCGGGCGGACGGGCCCTGATCCTTCCCGGCGCCGGACGGCCGAACATGATCTGGGGCCAGACCGTGGATGATCCGATGCAGCCGGTGGCGACCAGCCCATGGAACGTCCGCGACGCGCTCCCCCTCGCGCAACCCGGGTACATCCGCCTGCTCGACAGCATGGAGCAGCTGTTCGCCCGGGGCGAGCGCAACCAGAGCGCGGCGAAGGTGCTGGTCCGCTCGGGTATCAAGTACGTCGTCGTGCGCAACGATCTCGACACCTCGTCGGCAAACGCGACCCGGTTGAGCTACCTGCACACCACCCTGGACAACTCGCCGGACTTTCACGAACTCGCCCACTTCGGTCCGGAGTTCGGCGGATCCGAATTCAGCGGGCAACTGGCCGACGGCGGGCTCGGCGGGAACCATCCCGCCGTGCAGATATACGCCGTCGCCGGCTATCGCGGCATGGTGAGTCTGGTGCCGATGAGCAATGCGGTGGTGGCGACGGGTTCGGCAGACAGCCTGCCGTCCCTCGTCGACCGGGGGCTCGGCGTGACCACGCCCGTCGTTTTCGGCCCGTCCGGCGCGGAGATCGCGGCCGACGACGCACTGACGGGCGGCACAGCCACGACTGCCCGGGCGGCCCTCACATCGATCGCCGACGACGGGATCCGCCGTCGCGAGATCCCCTTCGGCGTGCCCGGCGTCGCCGCAGCGACAATGTCGGCCGGCCAGCCGTTCACCACGCGCCGCGCTGCACACGACTACCTGCCGAGCGACCCCGGCCCGTTGACCGCGTTCCGCTACACAGGGTTCGCCGGAATCGAGACGTCGTCGTCGGCGTCGAACCTCTCCGCGCCGATACCGCGTGGACCGGCCACGGACGCGTTCTCGGCAATCGACGGCGACCGGTCCACCGCATGGGTCAGCTCGAGTTATTCCGGTGCGGTCGACGAGTGGCTTCGCGTCGACTTCGACTCGCCGGTGGACCCTACCGGGACCTTCGTGGCCTTCGACCGGGGCCTTGGGGACTACCCCTCGCGCATCAGAGTGCGGACCGACGCCGGGGTGCTCGACTCCGACGTCGCGTCCGACGACGGCCGGCAACCGCTGCTGACACCAACCGGTCCGACAAGACATCTGCAGCTCACCGTGCTCCGAATGGCATCCGGCACCCGCGGTTCCGCCATCGGCATCTCCGACCTGACCGTCCCAGGCGTGCAGCCAGGCCGCACGCTGGATGTCCCGATCAGCGCGACGCCATCGGTGCTCGCCTTCGACGCCTCGTCCGGCAACCGCAACGAGTGTCTGTCGATCGACGGGTCCGCGTTCTGCGACCCGGTCAACGCCTCGCTCGGGGAGGAGGATGCCGCGATCGACCGCTCCTTCCGGCTGCCGACTGCGCAGTCGTATCACGTCGCAGCGACGATTCGGATGAGGGCGTCCACGACGCTCGATACGATGCTGGACCGCACCCGCACGGCCACCGCCACCGCGACCAGCGTGTTGCACCGCGACGCCAGGGTCCGCGCCGGGGCGGCCGTGGACGGCGAGTTGGCAACGACGTGGACGGCGGCTAGCTCAGACGAGCATCCGGCCCTGACCGTGACCTTCCCGCGCCCGCAACGCGTGCAGAAGATCCGGATCAGGACAGCGTCGGCAGCGCCGGTGTCGCGGGCGACGGACATCGTGGTGTCGGCCGGACGAGAGACTTGGCGTGGTCGCCTGCCTCGTGACGGAGTGGTGCGTCTCGCGTCACCGTCGCGGACGGGCGCCCTGACCATCGAGGTCACCGCCGTCCAGAAGCGCTACAGCACCGACAGCCAGAGTCACGCCGCGCAGCTGCTGCCGACCGGGATCAGCGAGGTCACGATCCTTGGGACGGATATCGCACCGCGGCATCCGAGCGGCACCGTGTCTTTCGGGTGCGGCGCCGGCATGTACGTCGAGGTTGACGGGCGCCGGATTCCATTTCGCGCGGCGCCGACCATCTCCGATGCCGAAGCCGGGCTGCCCACTCTGGCCGTGCCGTGCGGTTCGGACCTCGTCGACCTGGCCGCAGGTGCGCATCGCATGCGGCTCGTGGGCGGCTCGCTGGCGAGACCGGATTCGCTGACGGCGACCGCAGAGGGAACCGCGTCGCTGGGGCGCGGCTCGGCCGAACCGGTCACTGTGACGCACTGGGGCGCGACCGACCGGTCGGTACGGTTCGGGAGTGGACCACGGTCGATAGTGGTGGTCAGGGAGAACGCAAACCCCGGCTGGCAGGCGACCGTGAACGGCAAGCGCCTGGTCCCGCTCATGGTCGATGGGTGGCAGCAGGGCTTCGTCCTTCCAGCACACTCGGCCGGGGTGGTCGACCTGCGATTTCTGCCGCAGCGGACGTTCGCGGCAGGTCTGGTGTTCGGCGCGGGCTGCGCCGCGCTGCTCATCCTGCTCGCCTGCTATCGCCGTCCCCGATCGGACGAGCACGCAGGTTTGGGCGACGGGACCGCGTCACGAGGGTGGATCCTCGGCGGTGTGCTGGTAGCCGGCTTCTTACTGCTCGGCACGGTCGGCACGATCGTGGCTGCGGCAGTGCTGGCCCTCGGCGCCGTCGCAGTGCGTCGGCCCCGCGCCGGTTGGGTGTACGGAGCCGTTGTGCTCGGCCTGATCGCCGTGCTGGCGGCACTGTTTCCCCCGGGTTCCACCCACGCGGTATCTGATCTGTGGTTCGTTCAGCTGCTCTGCTTGTCAAGCGTGCTCGCAGCCGTGCTTCTGCCCGTGGCGCCCTCGACGTGGCCGGGGCGGCGGCCGAGGCGCAGCAGCCGCCGTTCGATCCCGAACCACGACACTGCCGCGACCCCGGTAGCCGCGGCCGCGGTCAGCACGAAGAGCGTCCAGAAGTGACCGCCGAAGGTCTGGTAGCCGAGTCCGCGCTGAATAGCCAGCAACAGCGGCAGATGCCAGAGGTAGATGCCGTAGGAGAGATCGCCGAGCACGCGCATTGGACGGATGGCGAGAGCGCGCCCGATGATCCCTCCGTCGCCAAGCATGAGTGGTGCCAGCAGGGCGGTCGCGGCCAGGCCGTAGAGCGCGTGTTTGGTCGACCATTCCCACGGAGTTGGCAGCAGCAGGTTCCGGGGACCGGTCAGTGGCAGCGCAGCAAGCCAGAACAGCAGCGCCCCGATCACCCAGCAGGTGATCGGGCTCGCGGTGATCTCGCGAACCGCCTGGGTGAAACGTGTCGGACGCTGCTCGGTCCGCAGGACGGTGGACAGCAGCGCTAGCCCCATCCCGGCCGCGAACCAGTCCAGGTTTGCCGGTAACCAGATCAGGCTATCGAGGCCGCGCCCCGCCATGGCGTGGCCGACGACGTTGGCGGCCACCGCGACGGACAGCAGGACGACGAGAACGCCGCCATTGCGACGTACGGCGGCCCTTCGCCCCTGCCATGTACCCCTGGCGAGGTAGGCGATCGCGGGGAGCACGGCGTAGAAGGAGACCTCGACCGCAAGGGTCCACATCTGCGTGAGGCTCGGATCGACATTGTGGTGATTGTAGGTCTGGACGAGGAGCAAGTAGCTTGCGTAGTCGCCGCCGTCGGCCGCTCGTGCGGTGAGCCAGGTCAGCGTCACCACGATCGCTATCCAGTACGCGGGCAGGATGCGCATTGCGCGCCTGAGGTAGAACCGTCCGATGTTAGGAGGACGCACGTGCTGGACCGCGGCCAGGACGAATGGCTGGTAGAGCAGGAACCCAGAGAGCAGGAAGAAGACGGTGACGCCGAAGTCCAGGCGGGCCAGCAACGGAGCAAACGGCCCGCTGTCCAGCGAGCGACCGCTGTTGAATCCCGCGTGGGTCGCCAGCACGGCGAATGCGGCCAGTGCTCGCATGCCGTCGAGCGCGTCGACGTGGCGCGCGGTCTGAGCGCGGGGTCGTGCGAGCACGCGTCCAGTCATTTGGACGGCGCAAACGGCGCGCCGATGATGATGTTGCCGATGCAGATGTTCATCGCCGCGCTGTCGCTCTTCACCACGACTGCTTCGGCCGTGGACGCCTTCAGCCGGAGCAACTGCGCGCCAAGCCGTACCGGGAACGACGTTCTGGCCCCCGTAGCGGGGGCGATGAGGGCGCCGCTTGTGTCCTCGATCTGGATGCGCAGCGTCGACGGTCGTTGCTGAAAGTACTCGAGCCGCAGGAAACCCTCGCCGGAGACGAGCCGCCGGGAAAGAGGCACCCGCCAGGTCCCGACGCCGTGCGCGAGCACCTCGCATATTTGGCCGGCAGGTAGTCGTCCGTACGCAGCCGGGATAATGCTCGCGGCACGCAGATTGCCGTCCTGGTCGACAAGCATCGGCGCAGTGTCGGTGTGGTCGAAGACCACGTGCGCGCCGGCCCAGCCGAGCAGCTCCGAAAGGTGCAGTGTGGGGCCGAAGAAGTAGGGCACCACTTTTGACGAGACGGGCGTGTCATACAGGTTGACCGAAGGGCCGGCTGCGCTGATGCTGCGGGTGAGCCGGTCGACGTAGGGCTCGGTCGGGTTCTGTTCCCATCGGGTCTGGAACCGCCAGGACGAGACGATGCTGCTGAGCGTGAGCACCAACGTCGCGGCGATGATCGCGACGTCGCGGCGTGGTCGCGGGTTCGGCGCGGACGGTGGATCCGGCGGCCGGGCTGCGGGCGCCGCGCGTGGCGCGATGTCGGCGGCCGATGTCGGCACCAGCGCGAGTGCGGCGCCGAGCACCAGCGCCAAAGCGAAGTCGAAGCTGTAGCGCATGGTGACCGCGATCAGGTCGCCGAAGGTGAAGTAGCGCCCGATCGCGACCATGGCGGTACCGAAGACGATCGATACGCCCGGCACCGACCAGGCCCACAACGAGCGGGCACCTGTCCGGCGCCACCCCCAGATGATGAGCGCGGCGAAGGCGATCTGGCTGAGCACGACCGCGAGGGTGGAGGGGGAGGACCACGACACGTACGCCGTCCCACCCGCGTCGAACCAACTCCACGGCCCCCCGAACGTGGCGGGCGCCGCCATCCGCAGCCAACTGACGCGAATCGCGTCGGCAAGGTGGGCCACGCTGACGCCGCGGGCCGATCCGCCGTAATGGTGGGTGAGGAAGTAGGCGACGAACAGCATCGGTGGCACGGCGGTGGCCACCCATCCTCGCCAGTGCGCGATCAAGGAGCGCAGCCGGTCTGGCAACGGTCCTGCCGACAGGTACCCGAGCGACAGGATCGGCAGGATGAGACCGATGATCGCCGTCTTCTCCCAGAAGCACATCCCGGCGAGCAGCGCGATGCCCGCCCAGACGGCGTGACGCAGCCTGCCGGTGACGGTGTAGCGGACATGCTCGTGAAGGGCGAGGATCGCCGCCAGTTCCGCGGGCACCAGGCACGTGGCGGTCGTCAACCAGGTGAAGTTGCTGACGACGAGCGGATTGACCGCGTACAGGGCGGTCAGGACGAGCACGCCCGGGCGATCGCCGAACAGCAACCGGAGCAGCCGGTACAGCAGGTACACCGCCACCGATTGGAGCGCCACCCGGATGAGGACGGTAGGGGTGTAGCCCAGCGGGTCCGTGTGGCGCAACAACCAGAAGGCGAGCCGGTAACCGGGGACGAGGTGGTCGTTGACCGGCATCGTCAGAAACGCCCAGCCCAGCCGGCGCCCGCTCGACTCCTGCAGCGCCGAGAGGTCGTCCTGATAGAACCAGCCGCCGGCTGACAGCCATCCGGTCCACCCGGCCTGGGCGACGAGGACGACCAGCAGCCCCACGTTCAGCCGGCGCACGGTGATCCGAATGAGCGCAGGCTGCGCACTGTCGACTCGAAGAAGCTCTCCGGCCTTCACCACACCACCTTCTGGCCCTGCCGACCGGAATCCTGAGCGGCGTCGTGGCCGCTTGCCCGGCGCGCCCGGCTGAGCGACATGGTACGGACTCCCGACCAGCGCAGCCCACATGAGCACCGACCCACTGGTAACGTCGCGTTCACGTCCGGACTGCGAAGTGATGGGGGATGAGTCGTGCGTCGTGCTCTCGCCATCCTTCTGATCGTGCTCGGCGCTTTCGGGGGCGGGTTGGCGTTTCTGCTACCCGCCGTAGCAGTTCCCGCAGTGAAGAAGACCCCGCTGAATCTCGACATCACCCAGGTGTCGAGCGGTCCCGGGAAACTGCTTGACGCAGCCAGCGGTACCAGCCGCAGCGTCCAGCTTCGGGCAACCAGGATCGTGCGGACCGACTCGCACGCCTCCGACGGCACGAACACGACCGTCAACGAGTCGCTGTGCATCGTGGTCGTCCAGGGCACAACCCCGAACTGCCTGCCGTCGAACGATCCCCGCCTGCTGAGCATCACGACTGACCGGGTGACGTCCGAGCGTAAGTCCGCAGAGTCCGTGCACGTGGCGAACTACCGCGAGAACGTCAACGGGGACACGTCGGCCCGGCACGCCGGGGTCACCTACAAGTGGCCCATCGATGCCCAGCGCAAGACCTACCAGTTCTACGAGCCCGACCTGCTGAAGGCGTTCCCGGCAACCTACGAGGGCACGAGCAAGGTAGCAGGGCTGACGGTCTACCAGTACACGGCCAAGACCGGCGACCAGCCCTACCTCGTGCAGGGCTTGTTCAAGGGCACCTACAACGACGTGACGACCGTGTATGTGGAACCGAAGACCGGAGCGATCGTGGACGGCGTCGAGCACCAGGTTCAGACCCTTCAGGACGGAACGGTCGCACTTGATACGACCCTGCGTTTCGATCAGTCGGCGATCGACTATCAGGCCAATTACTCGAAGGACGCGATCGACAAGCTGCGCCTGGCCGGACTGTGGATACCGATCATCGCCGGGATCCTCGGCGTGCTGGCCCTCGTTGCCGGCGTTGTGCTAGTGCTGCGCGGACACCCCTCTTCCAGGTCGGACGGCGGTGCGCACCGCGACAACCCGCCACCGGCCGACCCAAACGTCGGTCCGCCGCCCAGTTACGCGGATAGCTCGCAGGCGTAGATCGCAGTTCCCGGCAGGATCGCGCCGCGTAGCGGTGACCACTGACCCCAAGACTGGGTGTGCCCGGGCGGCCATTCGGGTTCGATCACGTCCACCAGCCGGAACCCGGCCGCGGCGATCTCGCGCACTCGGTCGCCGAACGTTCGATGGTGCTCGACGTAGACCGCCTCGCCGTCCTCGGCGAATTCCACGTAGGGCGTGCGGTCGAAGTAGGACATCGTCGCGGTCAGCCCGTCCGGGCCGGGGTCGTCCGGAAAAGACCAGCGGATCGGATGTGTCGCCGCGAATACCCATCGCCCGCCGGGGCGCAGCACCCGGGCGACCTCGCCCAGGACGGCCGCGGAGTCCTCGACGAACGGGATCGCCCCGAACGCGGTGAAGGCGATGTCGAAGCTGCTGTCGCGAAACGGCAGCCGCTGCGCGTCGGCCTGAACCAGCGGGACGGCGACCCCGGTCTTGGTGGCACCGTCGCGAGCGTGCCGCAGCATCCCGAAGGACACGTCGCAGGCGACCGGACGAGCGCCCTGACCGACGAGCCAGCGGGAACACATCGCCGCGCCGCAGCCGACCTCAAGCACCCGCTTTCCGCGCACTGCACCGAGAAGTTGCGCGTCTGTCTCGCGTAGGTTCTCCGGGCACCAGACGAAGTCCGCAACACCCAGGTAAGCGCCGTGCTCTGCGTGGTAGGCGTCCGCTTCGGCGTCCCACCACTGGCGATTGGCCCGCACGGTGCGATCGGCGTCGATGTGGCGGCGGGCGACGCCGACCGGTCGCGGCGGATGCGTTGGGGATACCTGGGTAGGCCCGGCAGGGTCAGCTGCGTCCGCCACCGCACCCGCCACCGCCGCAGCCGCAGCTGCTGCCCCCGCCCGACCCATCGTGAGCGCCGTGGTGAGTACCACCGGATTCGGCGCTACCCGCAGCCCAGAAGCCTGCACGGCGGGCGCTGCCTCCCACGCCGCGGCGGTGCGTGCGGGAATTTGCCCGCAGGGACGCGATCACCAAGGCCACGGCGATGACGACCACGACGGTGAGCATGAGTGCAGGGTATGCGGGCCGTAGCGTTTCTGCGACGCGCAGGCGTGCTAGCGGCTCCGGCAAGCCCTCGCGGGCTGGCCGGGATCGAAGCCAGCGACAGGGCTGCCCGCGTAGCCACAGTCACGGTAGACCTGGCAGGGTGGGCTCGGCCCGTCCCGGAAAGTCGGCCCGTCCCGGAAAGGAGGCGCTGATGGCGATTCCACTGCAGGTTCAACTGTTCTGGCGGACACTGACCGCGCTCGACCGGTCACCGATCTTCCAGGTGGGCGCCGACCTGGTGCCGGCCGCGCGCGAGCGCCGCCGCAAACTTCTCACCCTGCCTGGAGCGTCGCTCATCGTCGGACGTCCCCACCCCGGCGTCTTGATCACCATGAAGACGGCCAAGGCACCGGACGGCCGCGAGATCCCGGTCCGCGTGTACCGGCCGAGCGGCGCGATCGACGACGCGCTCGCCCTAGTGGTGAACTATCACGGCGGCGGTTTCATCAGCGGCGACGCGCGCCAGTCCGAATGGTGGTGCAGTCACATCGCAGCCGAGGCCCGAGTGGTGGTGGTGTCCGTCGACTACCGATTGGCACCCGAGGACCCCTACCCGGCGGCTCCGGAAGACTGCTACGCGGCGACGTGCTGGGCCGTCGAGCACGCGGCGGCGATCGGCGCCGACGGCACGCGGCTCGCGGTGATGGGCGACAGCGCGGGCGGGAACCTCGCAGCAGCGGTCACGCTGATGGCCCGCGACCGCGGCCGTCCTGCCGTCGCGTTGCAGGTTCTGATCTACCCGAACGTCGAGCACATGACGTCGTTCCCGTCCGAGGACGAGAACGAACATGCGCCGGTGCTGAGCAAGGCCGACATGCGGGTGCACACCCTGTACTGCCCCAACAACCTCACCGATCCCTACGCGGCCCCGCTGCGAGCGTCGCACGAGATGCTGCCGCCGGCGTTGATCCAGACCGCCCAGCACGACCCACTACGCGATCAGGGCACCGCGTACGCGGCAGCGCTGCGGGCGGCCGGCGGCACGGTTCGGCTCACCAATTACGTCGACGGTGTACACGGATTCATCTCGATCCCAGGCGTCGTGCCCTGCGCCCGGCAGGCGCTCACCGAAGCCGTCGCGGCATTGCGTGAAGCGTTGGCAGCGGGGGCAGATGACTGCGCAGGGTTGGGCGAACCATGGGCGCAGGGGTAGAGTTAACACTGCATAGGTCTGTGGCCTCGACATGGAGTAGGCCGCTCGTCCGGTCGACGTGCGTGAGGCGCAAAGCTGGTATCCCGGGTATAGGGGTATCCGTGTCTTGGCAAGCGTGGCGGCCGGTCGATCAGGGCCGTTGCACCGCTCCGAGTAACTGTCAGGACCTACCTACTCAATGACGTCCACCGTAACCGCACCTACCACCGGCACCCCGCAGGTCGCCATCAACGACATCGGCTCGGCTGATGACTTCCTCGCAGCGATCGACCTCACCATCAAGTACTTCAACGATGGCGACATCGTCGAAGGCACCATCGTCAAGGTTGACCGCGACGAGGTCCTGCTCGACATCGGCTACAAGACCGAAGGTGTCATCCCGTCCCGCGAACTCTCCATCAAGCACGACGTCGACCCCAACGAAGTCGTCAGCGTCGGCGATCACATCGAGGCCTTGGTTCTCCAAAAG
>JBBQUT010000003.1:0-219610 GCA_038212215.1 Mycobacteriales bacterium | reverse complement strand
CCCACCCTGAACGATTCGTCCGCAAGCCACCCGTACCGCCGACACTCCCCGCGGCCTCATGGATCAACAACCCCGACGACACGGAGGCAGCCACTCACTAAATTCTGCTGGACAGTGCCTCATTCAGGTTGACAGACTCCGTTGCCTATTTCAAGGTCGTCGACGCGGTGAAATCCGTCGTTGCGATTGAGAATGTCTACGCGGCTATTGATCAGATCGCACAAACTACGCTACGAAAGGTCGTCGGCCAGCACACCCTGGATCAGACCCTTTCCGAGACCGACAAGATCAATCTTGATATTCGCGCAATTCTCGACGTCACCACCATCGACTGGGGCGTAATCGTGACCCTGGTGGAGTTGAAGGACATTCAATTGCCCGACAGTATGAAACGTGCGATGGCCCGCCAGGCCGAAGCTGAGCGTGAGAAGCGAGCGAAAATCATCAACGCAGAAGGCGAATCCCTGGCGGCGGCCGCGCTCGGCGACGCCTCCGACACCATGATGGCTCACCCGCTCGCATTGCAGTTGCGTAACTTGCAGAGCCTCGTCGAAATCGGCGTGGACAAGAACACGACAGTCGTCTTCCCAGCGCCACTGATGAGCACGATCGCCGAACTCGGGGCATTCCTTGCCCGCGAAAGCACCGCCGCCGGACTGGATGCCAACGGAAACGGCCCAAGTGCCGCGCCGGTACTCAACGGACACCCCGAGTCGTCCAGCCTGACCAAGCAATGAGTGAATCTTCGCTGCATGTGGTCTTCGGTGTCGGACAGGTCGGCCACGCTTTGGCAGCCCGCTTGGCAGAATCCGGAGTCCCGGTGCGTGCGGTGTCGCGGCACCGTCCGGCGAGCCTCACCGACGGTGTGGACTGGCGAGTCGCCGACGTCACCGACGCCGAGGCAACTCTTGATGCTGCCAAAGGCGCGGCGGTCGTTTATCAATGCCTCAATGCTCCGTACACGCAGTGGCCGCAACTTTTTCCGCCGTTGCAGCGCAATGTGCTCGCTGCTGCCGAACGAAGTGGTGCGGTGCTTGTGAGCTTTGAGAATGTCTACGGTTACGGCCCTACGGGTGGGAAACCGATGACGGAGAACCTGCCGTTGGCCGCGACCACGTCCAAAGGCCGAACGCGCGCGGCAATGACTGCTCAGCTGCTCGCCGCTTCGGAATCGGGCCGAGTGCGGGTCGCGATCGGACGGGCGGCCGACTTCTTCGGGGCCGGGGTCACCGAATCCGCACTCGGCGATCGGGTCTTCGGCAACGCGGTTGGAGGAAAACGCGCGGACTTCATCGGCAAGCCCGATCTGGTGCATACCTACAGCTACGTGCCTGACATCGCCGCCGGATTGGCCGTCCTGGGTACCGACGAGCGTGCCGTCGGTCAGGTGTGGCACTTGCCCGGTCCCGAGACGGTCACCACCCGCGCCCTGCTGAAGCTCGTCGCTGACGAGGTTCAACGTCCGGTCGAAATCCGCACCGTGCCCAAGCTGATGCTGCGTGCGCTCGGGTTGTTCAATCCGATGATGCGCGGATTGGCCGAGATGTCTTATCAGTTCGATCAACCTTTTCTGCTGGACACGGCCAAATACGAGGCCGTATTCAGGGCTGAGAAGACGCCCCTTGTGACTGCGGTCAGCAACACGATCGCTTGGTATCGAAACCGGCGGACTTCAACATGACGATCTCGCAAGAATCCCAGCTGTCCGAGCTGAGTCCGGTGGTTGCCTGGTCGCATCGTGTTCGTAAGGTCGGCGGCTACATTCAACTGGCCTTCGCTGCGTTCTGGCTGATCCGGGGCGGGCTGAGCGTTGGCGGTGCGGTGGGGACCGGGCTCGCAGCTGCCGGTGTGATCGGCGCCGTCGCAGTGCTGGCGTACGCGGTGCGTGCGAGTTCCGGGATCGGCGGGCGGCCCACCAGTCCGCAAGCCAAGCGCATCGAGCGATCGGTGAGCCTGGCGACCGTCATCGAGCTGGTCGCGTCGTTCGCGTTCCCGGTGGTCGTGATCGCCGCCGGGCGCAGCGATTGGGTGCTGCCATCCATCGCCATCACCATTGGCCCACTGCTGCTCTGGCTCGATCATCTGGTCAACATTGCGCGGTTGCGTCCGGTCGGCTGGTTGCTCACTATCGGCCCGGTCGTCCTCGTAGCGACCATGTCGGGCGACGCTCTCGCGGCCACCACCGGCCTCGGTGCAGGCGTCCTGCTGCTCGCTACCGCCACCGCCGGATTCCACGACCTCGCCCGCATCCGCGCCTCGAGCACAGCGGAGAGTCAGCCCGGCTGAGGTTCGACGGCGCGACGTGCGAGGATTCCAGTCGCGCGCCGATACGGCGCGGACGAACCAGGAGGCGAGATGCCTGACCACGTGTACAAGAGCGTTGAAATAACCGGCTCGTCGACCACCGATATCGACACAGCTATTCGCGTTGCCGTCGCCAAGGCGGCAGAATCACTGCGCAACGTCGAGTGGTTCGAGGTCATCTCGACGCGCGGCCATGTTCAGGATGGCGCAGTAGCGCACTTCCAGGTCACGCTCAAGGTGGGATTCCGGCTCGAGTAGGCAGGCACCCGTTACCTTCGCAGAGGATCGGTCGGCCGTCGCGGCGGCGGATCGATGCGCTTGGATAAGCGCGTGAGCGACGTCGACGACGCGATGCGTGAGCTCGCCGGCGCACACGGGGTGGAGACGCAATACTACGACTGGCGCGGCGAGCAGGTGTTCGTGGAGGCCGAAACTCTGCTCGCCGTCCTGGGTGCACTCGGCGTCGATGCAACCACGCCCGAGGCGCGCGCCCGGTCGTTGCGACAACGCCGGATCGCCACTTGGACCCGGATGCTGCCGCCCTACGTCGTCACCTCCATGGGGCGTGGTGGAACCGTCGACGTACACGTCGCTCACGGCGCCGGGGTGGACGTCTGGGTGGTTCGTGCGGACGGCTCGTTTCACGCCGACCTGCGCCAGCTCGAGAACAACCGTCCGCCACAAGAGGTCGACGGACGCCTTGTCGGCGAAGCAACGTTCGCTCTGCCCGCGGACCTGTTGGCCGGATATCACAGCTCGCGTGCTTACAGCGCCGGCGCGGAGCAGCACAGCCAGCTGATCGTGGCGCCGTCGTGGCTCGCAATGCCGCACGAGACAGGTGATCAGCGACTGTGGGGATTGGCGGCACAGCTGTACAGCGTGCGCTCGCGTCGCTCGTGGGGCGTGGGTGACCTGTGCGATCTGGCGGACCTCGCGACGTGGGCCGCGGCCGAGCACGACGCAGCGTTCGTTCTGGTGAATCCGATGCATGCCGGTGAGCCGGTGCCGCCGCTCGATCCGTCGCCGTATCGCCCGACGACCCGGCGCTTCGCCAACCCGATCTACCTGCGCGTCGAGCGGATCCCCGAGTACGCCGATCTCGACCCGTCCGCCCGCGCCAAAATAGACCGGCTCGGCGCGCAGCTGCGCACCGAGTTGACCGACTGCGAACAGATCGAACGCGATGCGTCCTGGACAGCCAAGCGCGCGGCGCTGGAAATCGTGCACGCCGCCGGGCTGGAACCGGGCAGGGCGCTTGCCTACCAGGCGTTTCGCCGGCAGCAGGGCCGGGCGCTCGACGACTTTGCACGGTGGTGCGCCCTGTCAGAGCAGCACGGGCCGGACTGGCACGACTGGCCGCCGCACTTGCGCCATCCCCGCAGCGCTGCAGTCGCCCAATTCGTCGCCGAAAACGGAGTGCGCATCGACTTTCACTGCTGGCTGCAGTGGCTGCTCGACGAACAACTCGCGGGCACGCAATCGGCAGCGCAGCGCGCCGGCATGGCATTGGGCATCGTCCACGATCTGGCCGTCGGGGTCAGCCCGCTCGGTGCTGACGCATGGGCCTGGCAGGACGAGTTCGCGCAGGGAATTACCGTCGGGGCACCGCCGGATCCGTATGCGCAGACCGGACAGGACTGGACACAGCCGCCATGGCGCCCGGACCGTCTCGCCGAAGTGGCCTACGCGCCGTTTCGCGAACTCGTTGCCAACGTTCTGCGACACGCCGGGGGCCTGCGGGTCGACCATGTGATCGGACTGTTCCGGCTCTGGTGGATCCCCGTCGGCGCGCAACCGACGAAGGGCACCTACGTCCGCTACGACCACGAGGCGTTCCTCGCCATCCTTGCCATCGAGGCGCAGCGGGCCGGCGCCGTGGTCGTCGGTGAGGATCTCGGGACGGTCGAGCCGTGGGTGCGGGTCCACCTTCGCGAACGCGGCGTGCTCGGCACGTCGATCCTCTGGTTCGAATTCGACTGGGACGGCGACGGCGCCCCGCTGCCGCCAGAACGATGGCGCGAGTACTGCCTGGCCTCAGTCACCACTCACGACCTTCCTCCGAGCGTTGCTTATCTGGCCGGCGACCACGTGCGGCTGCGCCACGAATTGGGCTTGCTCACTCGATCTCTGGACGTGGAACTCGCTGCCGACCGTGCCGAGCAGGAGGCGTGGCTGCGCGTACTTCGCGAGCGGGGGCTGCTCAGCGCGCACGCCGGCGTCGAGGAGACCGTCGTCGCGCTGCACCGCGCCTTGCTCGCAGCACCGTCGCGGCTGCGCTGCCTCGCCCTCACCGACGCCGTAGGCGACCGGCGCACCCAGAACCAGCCGGGCACCCTCGACGAGTACCCGAATTGGCGGGTGCCGCTCAGCGGGCCAGATGGCCGCTCGATCACCCTGGAAGAAGTGTTCACCGACCCGCACGCCGCTCGTCTCGCGGAGATAATGCGCGGCCGGTAACGACCTTTCACCGCAGCGAGTTCCGCTGACCAGCGTCGCAGCGAGCTAGTACCAACCTCCGATGGCGGCCGGACCACGGCAGGGCTGAGTCTCGTAAATGAATCATTCGCCGGGATTGGTCCCGGAACTCGAGAGGGAAACACATGACTTCACATCACGGCGCATCGCGACGAACGGGCAAGCTCCGCCTGATCTTCACGTCGGCTGCGACCGTAGCGGCCCCCGCAGCCGGCCTAGTCGTAGCGCTCTCCAGCGACCACCCGGCGGCAGCGACCGTTCCGGCCAGCGTCACTGTTCCCGCTGGCGCGACGAGCGCGACCTTCCCGGTCGCGACGACGGTGGTGCCGAACCCTCAGTCCTCGCTCATCATCGGCACCGGCGGGGGAGTACGGCATATTCGATTCTGACCGTGTGGACGCCGTCCGGGTTCTCGCGCGGCAGCGTCTCGATTCTCCCGGGTGGAACCGGGAACGGAACGGTCAGCTCGCAGCCCGCAGGGATCAACTCCTCACTGCCGAGTGGCGCCGGCGCCTGTTCCGCGTCATTCCCCGTGGGCACGATCGTGCGGCTCACCGCCAAGCCAGGTGCTAGTACGAGCTTCGTCGCGTGGCGTGGGGTGGGCTGTGTCGATGCGTCCAAGATCGTTGTCGCACGAGGTTCGAACATCACCTGCCAGGTCGGCTTCGTGCTCAAGTAACCGCGTCAGTTCTCGCAGGCGACTCCATCACCGTCGCCGTCGAGGTGCGCGGCGTAACCTGGCTGGCCGCGCAGCAGCGGAGCCGCCCCCGCGGCGCGCACCGCGCTGCAACTCGAGTACTCCACCGTCGTCGTGTTGGACGAGGATGGGGCCGGAGCACCCCCGCTATGCGTGGGCGCTCCGGCCGGCAGGGGCTGTCCCGGGCAACGGTTGAGCACCCGAGCTATCGCATCGTGCTCGGCAGCGCTCACCCACAGCCGGTACCGCGATTTCACCGCGACCTGGCGCGCGACGTACTCGCATCGAAAGGCTTTGTTCGGCGGCAGCCAGGTAGCGGCGTCGCCGTCGCCCTTCGCCTGATTGGTCGCTCCGTCGACCGCGAGTAGTTCCAGCGGATCGTTCGCCAGCGTGATGCGTTCCTCGAGTCCTAACAGCTGTGCGCCTTTCTGCCAGGCGTCCGACAGCGCGACGACGTGATCGATCTGCACCTCGGCGGACGTGGATCGCCCGCGGACAAAGGGGATCATGCGATCGGTGTATGGGTCGTGCAGCGTGCCGCTCAGCGCGACGCAGTTGCCGGTACCGAGTTTGAACACCGGGCCGAGAAGATCGCGACCAAGCACGTCGTTGCGAGTGTCGCAGCCGTTGCGTCCGCCCGGCGCGTCGTTGTCGTCGGTCCAAGCCGTACCGAACTGCAATCGGTCGTAGCCGGTTCTTGCTGCCCGGCCCTTGATGGCGAGCGTGGCAAGCAAATCTGCGGCGGCGCCGGTCGCCGCCGGCCGTCCCGCTGTCGACGGCGCTGTCGACGGCGCTGTCGACGGCGTTGCCGGGGCGGTTTGCAACGTCGTGACAGTTCGCGTTGTCCTGACGGTTTGCGTTGTGACCGCGTGCGGAGCGGGGGTTGTGCAGCCGGCAGCGACGATGAGGATTGCGGCGCTCAGCATTGCTCGTGCGCCATGGGTGGCGAATTTGACGATGATCATGCCCTCCTACTGCCAGTGTGCGTGATCGCTGTTTGCCGGGCGCATCCGCAACCACGCGGCGGCCGCAGAAGGGCGCGCTGGTGGAGCATTGCAAGGACCGAGCAGAGCCCTCGCGATCGCAGCCGGCGTGCGTGACCGGCGAGCCTGTCAGCACTGACGGTCCTGTCCGCTCCGGCCGGCTTCGGGAAGACGACGCTGCTCACCGAGCGGCTGGCCACCGTGGGGCATTGCAGCTACTGGCGTCTTCCCCTCCCGCGACTGGCGCGGCGCTTGCGGCGGCTGTTATCGAACGTTCTTTGCGATCAGCAAACGGCACGTGGCCGCAGGAGCCACCAGCGGGAGCTGGTAGTCGTCGGCCAGGTCGAGTACCGGTCGGTTCTTCCTGACCCCACCGGGCGACGATCTCACCCGAGCCGCCGCCGGCGCGCTCGCGGGGCTCGCCTCGTGGGCCTCGGATGACCTTGCCGGGGCTTGCGCCGCCTATAGCGATTCCGTCGAGAGTCTGGCTGCTATCGGCGTGGGTCGCCGATCAGTCTGCACTGCACGGCCTGCTGCGCACGCTCCACGACATCGGCGTCCGCTCGTCTCCGTGACGCCGACGGCGAGCGCTGCTCGACCCAATCCTGCGGCGCACACGACGGTGCCCCCATCCTGCTCATCTCCGGGACGGCCCGACGCCACTCGTGTCTGCAAGTCAGCTACGCGCGTCGAGTAGCGCGTGGCTGATCGGTATGTCGAGCAACACGGTGGTGCCGCCGGCGGCGGGGGAGAAGACATTCATGTAGCCGCCGACATCTTGAGCGGCATCCGCCAGAAGCTGGAGTCCGATGTGTCCCTCGCTTCTCTTGTCGATGCCCTGCGGGGGCAGGCCGGTTCCGTCGTCGCGCACCTGGAGCCGTACTCGGTCGGGGCCGCCGATCAGATCTACCTCGGCGTGGCGGGCAGCAGCGTGCTTTGCGACATTGGCCAGACACTCGCGGGCGCATCGGTAAATCAGGGCCGCGATCTCAGGGGACAGATCGACGTCCAGTTCAACTGTCGTCGTCACGACTGTCTCCGGGCTAAGGCGATCTCCGAGTTCGGCAATTGCGTGTGCCAGACCCCCCGAGCTGAGGTCCGGCGGGTAGATAGCCACGATAAGAGTGCGCAGCGAGGCGAGCGCTTCGCCGAGCACGCGACTGACCATGCCGACGAGGTGGCCCGAGCGCGCTTCGCGCTCGGGCAGCATTGTTTCCTGCAGTGCTTGCATGGCGTACGTGGCACCCGCGAGGTCTTGGACGACGCCATCATGCAGGTCGCGGGCCACGGCTTGCCGTTCGCGGCCCGATGCGGTCAAAGCGCTCTTGAGTAGCCGGCTGCGTTCGTTCTGTGCGCGGGCCACCCGGCGCACCAGCCAGATCGAGATCGGGAGCTGACTGACGACCAGGATGAGCAACGCGAGAAGCGCGAAGGGCACGAGCTCGGACCGCAAACCGTTTTCGGCTGCGATGACGCGTGCGTCCGAGGCGTACATCTCGAAGGCCAGTTTGGTGCCGTCGGCCATGTTGAGCGGGGTGTAGACCTCGACCAGTCGGCGGAAGTGGCCGACCTCGGTCGAGTTCTCCGGGTCGGTGAGGCTGGACAGACCCGCCGTGCCGGTCTGGGTGTCGATGACCTTGGCTACATCGTCGTGTAGTGGATAACGATGCCCAATGGCTGCATGGTCGTCGGAGTAGATGACGGTGCCGCCGCGCGTCCAGATCTTGACCCGGACCAATGACCCGTCCCTGGCCCGGACATGTACTGCGTCGTCGAGCGCGGCGATCGCGCTGCTGTTACCGACGATCGCGCCGGCGACGAACGGCGCGAAGACGTTGTCGCGCAGGGCGCCGGCACTACGCAATGCTTCGGCAAGTGCGCCCCGCTCGGCGATCCGGCCGGCGAAAACGGACGCGCCGATCGCTACGACGGCAAATGCAATCGCTGCCGTGACCACCAAAGCGAGCGTCGGCCAACCCACGGGTCGGCTTCCTGGCCTGGCCGAGCCGGTCGACGCCGTCGATCTAGGTGTCATCGACCGAAATGAGGCCAAGTTTGTGCGCCTTGAGCACGGCTTCGAGCTGGGACCTGACCCCGAGCTTGAGGTGCACGTTCTTCACGTAGCCCCTGCAGGTGTTCACGCTGATGTTCAGCGTGCTGGCGATCTCCGTCGCCGCGGCGCCGCGCCCCATCAGAGCGAGGACGTCACGCTCGCGCGCTGTGAGCATGCCGATGAGGTCGGTGGGGGGCGGGAACGGGTCGGGAGTCCCGTGCAGAACCGAGGATGCCACCACCATCGATCCCAGCCTCGCCTGCCGAATCGCGGAAAGCATGTCCTTCAATGACCCTGACTTCGACACGAAGGCGCTCGCGCCGGCCTGGGCCGCCTTCGCCAACCAATCGGGGTCGGTATGTGCGGTGACCACGACGATCATGGTGCCGGGTGTTTGGGCGCGTATCTGACGGGTGGCGGTCAGGCCGCTATCTGCGCCCAATTGGATGTCCATGATCACGACGTCGGGCTCGGTCCGCGCGACCATGTCGAGCGCCTCGGCCGCGGTCGACGCGCTCCCGACGCACCGCAGATCTGCGTGAGCGTCTAGCGCGATCTCCAAGAGGTCAGCGAACGTTTGGTGGTCGTCCACTATCAAGACACGGGTAGCTGCGAGGTCCTTGCTCAGCGCTTGCGGCGCCATCACATCGTCAAGTTGGTCAACTGGCATGAGGGGTCACTCGCGCTGGCGTCGTTACCCGCGTGGCTGGCTGCGCCGGGCAGATCATCATTACCTCGCCCCCTCGGACAGTTACTGGGAAGGTATCGTCCGAGCGTCAAACTCCAGCAAAATCTCAGGCTGGGCGACCGTGTGCGACGGGCCGAGGACGATCGCTTAACTGGCGGCGTCAGCGCGACGGTGACGGTACCCCACGGACGTCACGGCGGCCCCGCACACCGCCGCGGCTCCAGCCGCCAACCCTCGGCGCGTGCGACATGGCGGCGAGAGCATGGCACGGTGTGTCTGAATACTCATGGCAGACCTCCCGAGCGACCACCCGCCACGCCGGCGGGTCGCCACACCCGATTGCACACCCGCGTCGCCCTCGTCCGCATGAGGCGTTCGGACGCCCGGCCCCGTGACCTTCGGCGCTTTCACTGCCTCGACTACTATCCCGAACCATGCGAACATATGTTCGTGTCGAACTTCGGTCACATCCTGCATGCGGACCTTGACTCGTTCTATGCATCGGTCGAGCAGCGCGATCATCCGGTGCTGCGCGGGCGTCCGGTCGTCGTCGGGGCCGGTGTCGTGCTGGCTGCGAGCTACGAGGCCAAGGCTTTCGGGATCAAGGCGGCCATGGGCGGCGCGCAGGCGCGGCGGATCTGTCCGCACGCGATCGTCGTCCCGCCGCGGTTCGAGGCATATGTCGAGGCGAGCAAGGCGGTCTTCGCGATCTTCGCCGACACCACCCCGTTGGTCGAGGGCATCTCGATCGACGAGGCGTTCCTGGATGTCGGCGGGTTGGCGCGAGTGTCGGGCAATCCGGTGGAGATCGCGGTGAAGCTGCGCCGCGCGGTCCGCCAGGATGTCGGGCTGCCGATCTCGGTGGGCATTGCTCGCACCAAGTTTCTCGCCAAGGTGGCGAGCGCGGTCAGCAAGCCGGACGGGCTGCTGTCCGTACCGCCGCATGGCGAGCTCGATTTCCTTCACCCGCTGCCGATCGAGCGGCTCTGGGGCGTCGGGCGGGTCACCGCGGCGAAGCTGCACGACCGCGGCATCAGCACTGTCGGTGACATCGCCGATCTGGAGCAGCGGGCGCTCGTTTCGATGCTAGGTCCGGCGGCCGGGCGGCACCTGCACGCACTCGCGCACAACCTCGATCCGCGCCCGGTCTACGTCGCTCGCCGGCGGCGCTCGATCGGAGCGCAGCGGGCGCTCGGTCGGGCGCGACTTTCGCTCGACGACACCGACACGACGCTGGTCGGGCTCCTCGACCGGGTCTGCCGGCGGCTCCGCAAGGCCAAGCGGCTCTGCCGCACCGTCGTGCTTCGCGTGCGATTCGACGACTTCTCCCGAGCCACTCGCTCGCACACGCTACTGCGTCCGACCGACGAGACCGAGGCTCTGCTCGCGGCGGCACGACGGCTGCTAGCGACGCTCGCGCCGCTCATCCGCGCCGGCGGCTTGACCCTCGTCGGCATCTCGCTGAGCAATCTCGACGACGCCGACGTGATCCAGCCCGAGCTGCCCTTCGATACGCCGGATCTGCGACTGCTCGATGCTGCCGTCGACGGCATCCGGTCCCGATTCGGGTCGACCGCGCTCACCCGCGGCGCTTTGCTGGGTCGCGATCCAGGGATGACCGTGCCGCTGCTGCCCGACTGAGCACGCGGGCGCACCGGGGCACCGCGCCATGCCGAACGCCCCTACGCTGGAGCAGTGAGAGATCGATCCGAGGGGTTCGGGGTCGGCTGCGCGAACGAGCGCAGCGAGGCTCGGCCATGAGCGCGCCGGCCAACGCGCCACGTAGTGCAATCTTGACGGTCGACGACGATCCGGGAGTGTCGCGGGCGGTTGCCCGGGATCTGCGCAGGCGCTACGGCGACAGGCATCGGATCGTGCGCGCCGAGTCAGGCGAGCAGGCGCTCGCGGCGCTGCGCGAGATGAAGCTACGCGGCGAGCTGGTCGCGGTGCTGCTCGCCGATTACCGCATGCCGCAGATGAGCGGGCTGGAGTTCCTCGAGGCGGCGATGGACCTCTACCCTGCGGCACGCCGAGTACTGCTGACCGCCTATGCAGACACCGGTGCCGCGATTGAAGCGATCAACGTCGTTGACCTCGACTACTACCTGCTCAAGCCTTGGGACCCGCCGGAGGAGAAGCTGTATCCGGTCATCGACGCGCAACTCGAGTCCTGGGTCGCCGAGGACTACCGGCCGGTGCCCGAGACGAAGGTGATCGGTCATCGTTGGTCGGCGCGCTCGAGCGAGGTGCGCGAGTTCCTCGCCCGCAACCAGGTGTCCTACCGCTGGTACGCCTCGGACTCGCCCGAAGGCGTGCGGCTACTCGAAGCGGCGGGCTCGGATGCGCAATCGCTGCCGGTGATCGTCACGCCCGACGGCCACGCCCTTGTCCAACCGAGCAATACCCAGCTTGGTGGACGGGTGGGGTTGACGACCTCGCCGTCCAAAGACTTCTACGACCTCGTCGTTATCGGCGGCGGGCCGGCGGGCTTGGGCTCGGCGGTGTACGGCGCGTCCGAGGGCCTGCGGACGGTGCTGGTCGAACGCACCGCCACCGGCGGCCAGGCCGGTCAGAGTTCACGGATCGAGAACTACCTCGGCTTCCCGGACGGCGTGTCGGGCGCGCAGTTGACCGAGCGTGCGCGGCGCCAGGCGGTCCGCTTCGGCGCCGAATTGATCACGACGCGCGACGTGGTGGCGTTGGAGATCAACGGATCGGCGAGGACGGTGCGTTTCGAGGACGGCGAGTCGATCGATGCGCACACGGTGATCTTGGCGACGGGGGTGTCTTACCGGCAACTGTCGGCCGAGGGTATCGCCAGGCTCACCGGCCGCGGCGTGTTCTACGGCTCGGCGTTGACCGAGGCGGCCCGGTGCGCGGGGCGCGACGTGTACATCGTCGGCGGGGCGAATTCGGCAGGCCAGGCCGCTGTGTATCTCGCCCGCGGCGCGCGGTCAGTGACACTGCTGGTGCGCGGCACGTCGTTGCGATCGTCGATGTCGTTCTACCTGATCCAGCAGTTGGCGGAGATAGACAACATCTCGGTGCGCACCTGCACGGAGGTCGTGGCGGCGCACGGCGACGAGCACCTGGAACAGCTCACCTTGCGCAGCAGCGAAACCGGGGAAACCGAACAGGTGGAAGCCGGCTGGTTGTTCGTGTTCATCGGCGCCGCCCCGCGGACCGACTGGCTCGACGGCGTGATCATGCGTGATCGGCGCGGGTTCGTCCTAGCGGGGCCGGACATGGACGCGCGGCCGCCGGGATGGAACCTCGACCGCGCACCGTTGCACCTGGAGACGAGCGTCCCGGGTGTCTTCGCGGCGGGGGATGTGCGTGCCGAATCGGCGAAGCGGGTCGCGTCCGCGGTCGGCGAAGGCGCGATGGCCGTGATGCTCGTCCACCGCTATCTCGAAGGGCTGTAACCGAAGGGTTGGAACGATGGCCGAGGACGCCGTAATGACAGAGTCGCTCGCATGCAATGTCGAGGAGTTGCGCACGCTGTTCCTGTTCGAACACCTCGACGGCGAACAGCTCCGTTGGCTCTGCGAGCACGGACATGTCGAGGCCTACGAACCCGGCTTCGTCTACCGCGAAGGAGCCCCGGCGACCTGCTTCTACGTCCTGCTGGAGGGATCAGTCACGATGACGCGTCACGTCGGCGCCGACGACGTCGAGGTCGGTCGCACCGACCAGCGCGGCGTCTACTCCGGCGCGTGGTCGGCCTACCTCGGCGATCGTGCCCCGCAGACCTACATCGGGTCGATGCGCGCCGTCACCCGGGTCCGGCTGTTCACTCTCAGCGCGCAGAACTTCGCCTCGCTCATGCGCGAGTGGTTCCCAATGGCGGTGCACTTGCTGGAAGGACTGTTCTTCGGCCAGCAGCACACCCAGCGTGCGATCGGCCAACGCGAACGGTTGCTGGCGCTCGGTTCGCTGTCGGCCGGCTTGACGCACGAACTCAACAATCCGGCGGCGGCTGCGGTTCGCGCCACGTCCTCGCTGCGCGAACGAGTCGCAGGAATGCGGCACAAGCTGGCCCTGATCGCGGGCGGAAGCTACGAGCGGCGCGTGCTCGAAACGCTGATTCAGGTGCAGGAAAGCGCTGTCGACCAGGTGGCGAAGGCACCCGAACTCGGCGCGCTGGAGGCCTCCGATCGTGAGGACGAGTTGTCTGAGTGGCTTGACGAGCACGGCATCGTCGGCGGTTACGACCTGGCGCCGACCTTCGTGCAGTCCGGCCTGGACGTCGCTTGGCTCGACCGGGTCGCCCAGATGCTCGACGCCGAGACGCTCGAAGGCGCGGTGCGCTGGCTCAACTACACGCTCGAGACCGAATTGCTGATGAACGAGATCGAGGACTCCACGACCCGCATCTCGACTCTGGTGACCGCTGCCAAGCAGTACTCACAGGTGGACAGCGCGCCGTACCAGGTGATCGACGTGCACGAACTGCTCGACAGCACGCTCGTCATGCTCAGCGGCAAGATCGGAAAGGACGTGCGGGTCGTCAAGGACTATGACCGTTCGTTGCCCGCGGTTCCCGTGTACGCCGCGGAGCTGAATCAGGTCTGGACCAATCTGATCGACAACGCAATCCAGGCGATGGACGGCGTCGGCACCCTCACCCTGCGGACCTCGCGCGTCGACGACCTGATCGAGATCGTTGTCGGCGACAGCGGTCCGGGTATCGCGCCGGAGAACATTTCGCGGGTGTTCGAACCGTTCTTCACCACCAAAGGCGTCGGTCAAGGGACGGGACTCGGCCTCGACATCTCTTGGCGCATCGTCGTCGACAAGCACCACGGCGACCTGACCGTGACGTCCGAGCGGGGCGACACGCGTTTCCGGGTTCGCCTCCCGATCACCAGTCCACCTCCCGATCGACTGACCGAATCCGCAGCAACGAAAGGGATAGAGAATGACTGAATCCGTCGATCCGACCGTCGCGCCGAGCGGTCCCGGTTGCGTCGAGTGCGATGCCGCGAACGGCTGGTGGGTGCACCTGCGTCGGTGCGCGCAGTGCGGCCACATCGGCTGCTGCGACTCCTCGCCCGCACAGCATGCAAGCGCCCACGCGAAGCAGACCGGCCACCCGGTAGTGCGCAGCTTCGAGCCGGGTGAAAGCTGGTTCTGGGACTATTCGAGCGAGCAGTTCTACGACGGACCCGAGCTCGCCAACCCGCAGCATCATCCGTTGGAGCAGTCCGTTCCGGGGCCGAAGGAGCGCGTGCCATCTGATTGGGCGCACCACGTCCACTGACGTGACTGAGGTCTGGTCCCGGCTGCGTGGGCGGGATCCGCACGGCAGGGCGCTGCGCCGCGCTGCCCGCGCCGCCGCCGTCGTCCCGGTGAACTTCGCGATCGGATCGCAACTGATCGGCAATGCGCAAACGGCGACCTTCGCTGCCTTCGGCTCGTTCGCGCTGCTGCTGTTCGCCGAGTTCCCCGGCCATCGTCTATCGCGACTGGCCGCGTACTTGCTGCTCGCTGTGGCTGGCGCGTTCTTCATCACACTGGGAACCCTGATCGCGACGCCGTCTTGGCTCGCGGTCAGCGCGATGGCCGTCGTCGCCTTCGCTGTGCTGTTCGCGGGTGTGGTCAGCTCGGTGATCTCCGCGGCGGCCCAGGCGGCGCTGCTCACGTTCATTCTCCCGGTCATGCTGCCCGGCACGACCGGCGATATTCCTGAGCGGCTTGCCGGGTGGGGCATCGCGTGCGTCATCTCGATTCCCGTCGCGGTGTTCGTCTGGCCGCCGAACGAGCAGGACTCGTTGCGTGCCGCGGCTGGTTCGCTGTGCCGCGCGTTGTCGGCCATGCTGCATCTCGAGCCGCCGCCCCCGGGAGGCGGCGACAGGCTGGTCGCCGTGTACACCTCGCTCGCGACGTTGCGCAGCGCCTTTCGCATGTCCGCATCGCGGCCCGTTGCGCTGAGCATGGGCAGTCGGCTGCTTATGCGCCTGGTGGACGAGTTGGAATGGCTATCGACAGCGGTCACCAACGCCTGCGCCGACGCACCGGACCAATGGCCCGAGCAGGGCAGGCGACTACGTGCGTCTGCCGCGCAGGTGTTGCAGGCGTGCGGGGACGTTCTTGCCGGGACGGGATCCCGAGATGCGCTCGCCGCCGGTATCGCCGCACTTGCCGACGCCCGGCAGGCCGTCTCGGATGAGACGGTCGCCGAACTGCGGGCGAGCGCAAGCCACGGCGGCGGGTCTGCACTTACCTCGGGTGTTGCCGACGGTGCCTCTCCGGGCGAGTTCGACCGCCCGCTCTACGCCGCGCACGAACTCGGCTACACGGTCGACCTCGCGGCGCACACGGTCATCGGCATCGGCGCGGCGGATGCCCGCTCCTGGATCGCCCGCCTGCTCGGGCGCCGCCCGGACGTCGCCGAGGCCGGCGCGGTCGCGGTCGTCTCGAGCCTCGCGGCCGGCAATCTCGACCGGCACTCCGTGACGTTGCAGAACAGCCTGCGTGCGGGCGCTGGCCTTGCCCTCGCGGTACTGTTCGCGCGTTTGTCCGGTGCGCAGCAGGGATTCTGGATCGTCCTCGGCGCGCTGTCGGTCTTGCGGTCCAACGCCCTGTCGACCGGCGCGACGGTGGTGCGGGCGCTCGCCGGGACGCTCGCTGGCTTCGTCATCGGAGCCCTGGTCGTCACCCTCGTCGGCACGAATCACGCGGTGCTCTGGCCGCTGCTGCCCGTGGTGATCCTCGTTGCCGCGGGGGCTCCGCGGGTCGTCTCCTTCACCATCGGGCAAGCCGCCTTCACTGTGTTCACGATCATCCTGTTCAACCTCATCGCACCGCTGGGGTGGCAGATCGGCGTCGTCCGCGTCGAGGACGTCGCATTGGGTTGTCTCGCCGGCCTGCTCGCCGGTGCACTGTTTTGGCCCAGGGGGGCCGCCGCAGCCCTCGGCGCGGCGCTCGAGGACGCATTCCGCAGCGGAGCCGATTACCTGCGCCAGGCCATGGACCACGTGGTCGGCCGGCGTGTGAATGCTCCTGACGCGGGCGGTTCCGCGCTGGCCGCCGGTTACCGGCTCGATGACGCGTTGCGCCAATACCTGGCCGAACGTGGGGCCAAGCACATGGACCCGCAAAGCGTGACGGCGCTGGCCAACGGCGCGATCCGGCTGCGTCTGGCCGGTGTCGCGGTGTCGCGATTGCGGGCGCCCGACGCGCTGGACCTCAACTCGGCGGACGACCGGTTGGCCGCGCCGTCGCAGGTGCTCGGCGACCGTGCCGCGGAGGTGACGTCGTGGTATGCCGCACTGGCCGATGGCTTCTCCGGCCGCGACGGGCCGTTGCCGCCTCTCGACGACGATCGGGCTCAGCAGTCGTTCCTCGACGTCGTCCTGCCCGCCGTCGACGGGTGTGGCGATCCGGATCGTGCTGCGCGTGCCGAGAGCTTGCTCTGGTCCGGGCAGTACCTCGGCGATGTCAGCCAGGTGCGCGCCGACCTCGTCGATCCTGCTGCGCGGTTGCGCGCGGCGCGCCTGTTGCCGTGGTGGCAGCGCTGAGGCCGCCGGTTGTCGTGACGCAGATCCGCGAGCACCAGCGCACCTGGTTAGGCTCTGACCTCTGGAACAAGGCGCACTCCCGCGTCCCGAACAGAAGATGAGGTCGAGCGTGTACGAACGCAGTGGGCGAAAAAATATGATTGGACTCGGCGTGCGAAGCGAGCCTGAGGTGACTCGATCATGAGCGTCAGCCTCGTCAAGGGCGCCAACATCTCGCTCACCAAGCAGGCACCTGGGCTCTCCGCGGTGGTCGTCGGCCTGGGGTGGGACGCCCGGACCACCGACGGGCAAGCCTTCGACCTCGATTCCAGCGCGATCGCCTGCTCGCCGGCAGGGCAGGTCGTAACGCCCGGCCACTTCGTGTTCTTCAACAACCTTGCGAGCCCGGACGGTGCGATCCAGCATTCCGGCGATAACCTCACCGGCGAGGGCGGGGGGGACGACGAGCAAATCCGGATCAACCTCGCCGCGCTCGGCGCCGAGATCGACAAGGTGGTCTTCCCCGTTTCGATCTATGACGCCGAGAGCCGCGGGCACTCCTTCGGCCAGGTCCGTAATGCCTTCATCCGGGTGGTGAACCAGGCCGACGACGCCGAACTTGCCCGCTATGACCTGTCCGAGGACGCCTCGACCGAGACCGCGATGGTGTTCGGGGAGGTGTACCGCAACGGCAGCGACTGGAAGTTCCGTGCGGTCGGTCAGGGCTACAGCGCCGGCCTCGCGGGCATCGCCAAAGACTTCGGCGTCCCGCTGTAATACCCGCTGGAAGGACCGCTCAAAGACACGCAGCGACGATCGTGGAACTTCGGTGACGTGCCGATCGTCGGTTAGGGTCGAGAGCACTGCACATCGTTGACAAGCGCCCGCAACCAGGAGGAAACCCGATGAGCGTGAGCCTGAACAAGGGCGGAAACGTCTCACTCACCAAAGAGGCGCCAGGTCTCACCGCCGTTCTGGTCGGTCTCGGCTGGGACGCCCGGACGACGAGCGGCGCCGACTTCGACCTCGATGCGAGCGCGCTCATGCTCAACGCGAGCGGCAAGATCCTCAGCGACCAGCACTTCGTTTTCTTCAACAACCTCACCAGCCCGGACGGCTCGGTCGAGCACACCGGCGACAACCTGACCGGCAGCGGCGAGGGCGACGACGAGGTCATCAAAGTCAATCTCGCCGCCGTCCCAGCCGACATTGACAAGATCGTCGTGACAGTGTCGATCTACGATGCGGAAAAGCGAAACCAGTCCTTCGGGCAGGTTCGCAACGCCTACATCCGCGTGGTCAACCAGCAGGGTGAGGCCGAGATCACTCGCTACGACTTGTCAGAGGACGCGTCCAACGAGACTGCGATGATCTTCGGTGAGGTCTACCGCAACGGCAGCGACTGGAAGTTCCGCGCCGTCGGCCAGGGCTACAGCACCGGCCTCGAGGGCATCGCCCGTGACTTCGGCGTCAACGTCGGATAGCTGAGCCTGAGTTCATGTTTGTACGCACGTTCGGCGCCTCGCTCGTCGTCGCCATTGTCGGCCTCCTTCTTGGCTATCTCTACGCCGGGACGACGGGGCTGGCAGTGACGGCCATCCTCGCGGTTTTGGAGGTGTCGCTGTCCTTCGACAACGCGGTCGTGAACGCAACGGTGCTGGAAAGGATGAGCGCGTTCTGGCAGAAGATCTTCCTCACCGTCGGCGTCGCTATCGCCGTGTTCGGCATGCGGTTGATCTTCCCGCTGCTGATCGTCGGGATCACCGCAAAGCTCTCGCCCGTCGAGGCGGTGCGCCTCGCGCTGGAGAAGGGCAACCCGAGCAAGGCGGGCACGTACGGCTTCTTGTTGAAAGAAGCACACCCGGCTATCGCCGCGTTCGGTGGCGTGTTCCTGCTGCTGCTGTTCCTTGATTTCATTTTCGAGGAGCGCGAGATCACCTGGCTGACGCCCATCGAGAAGGTGCTGGCCAAGATCGGCAAGCTCGATCAGCTCTCCGTCGTGGTCACCCTCATCGTTTTGTTCATTGCCGGGGAATACCTCGCGCCGCAGCACAAGGTCGCTACCGTGTTCGCGTCGGGCGCGCTCGGCATGGCGACCTACCTGATAGTCAACGGGCTCGGCGAGTTCTTCGACGTCGGGGACGGGGACGGGGACGAGGGCAGCGGCGACGGGCCCGCGAGGTCGGCGAGCGGCAAGAAAATGGCCGTCGGCAAGGCTGCGTTCTTCCTGTTCCTCTACCTGGAGGTGCTGGACGCTTCGTTCAGCTTCGACGGGGTTGTCGGCGCGTTCGCGATCACCTCCGACCCGATCGTGATCGCGATCGGCCTGGGCGTGGGCGCCATGTTCATCCGGTCACTCACGGTGTTCCTGGTGCGCAAGGGCACGTTGTCTGAGTACGTGTACCTAGAGCACGGGGCGTTGTGGGCTATCGGTGCGCTGTCGGTGCTTCTGCTCATCACCATCAAGTGGGAGGTTCCGGAGGTTGTTACCGGGCTGATCGGTGTCGGCTTCATCGCGGCGGCGTTCCTCTCCTCCGTCGTCCGCAACCGGCGCACCCCTGACGAGTCACATGAGGCCGAGCTCGCATCGGCCCCGGTCTGAACTGAGGCGAACTGCGATGGGCATCGACTACACCAAACGGGCGGCGCGAACGCCCGTTCCGCCGCCACCCCCGCCCGGGACGGCGCCGCCTGCCCCGGCCACGGCACCGCCCATCGGCGGGCGGGTCGTGCTGACCAAGTCGGCGCCGACCGTATCGCTGACCAAGAACGCGTCCGCCGGGGGCACGCTGCGGGTCAACCTGAACTGGAGTGCGCGCCCGCAAGGCGGTGGCGGTCTGTTCAAGAGGGGCACGCCCGCCCTCGACCTCGATCTCGGCTGCCTCTGGGAGTTCACCGACGGCACGAAGGGGGTCGTGCAGGCTCTCGGACGCTCGTTCTTCGCGCATCCTGGCGACCTGCGCGACCCGGTAATCTGGCTCGACGGCGACGACCGGTCCGGCACCGTAGAGGGCGGCGAGAACCTGTTCGTCGACCTGCGCCACGCGGATCGGATCCGGCGGGTGCTGGTGTTCGCGCTGATCTACGAAGGTGCAGCCAACTGGGCCGCAGCGAACGGCGTGGCGACGCTCTTCCCGGCGCAGGGCCCGCAGGTCGAGGTGCGCCTCGACGATCCGCGCGAGGGTGCGCGCATCTGCGCGATCGCGATGCTCGACAACGTAGGCGGCGAAATGGTGGTGCGTCGCGAGGTGAATTACATCAACGGCGGCCAGCGCGCCCTCGACGAGGCATACGGCTGGGGCATGCGCTGGGCTGCCGGACGCAAATAGCGCTGCCGGACGCAAATAGCGCTGCCGGACGCAAAGTGAAGGGGTTACGAATGAGCGTTAACTTGAGCAAGGGCCAGACCGTCTCGCTGGTCAAGACCGACGGCGGTGGGCTCACCCAGGTCCGGATGGGTCTCGGTTGGGACGCTGTGCGCAAGAAAGGCCTGTTCGGTAGCCGCGCCCAGTCCATCGACCTCGACGCGTCCGCGCTGCTGTTCGACAGCGCGAACCGCCTGGTCGACCAGGTCTGGTTCCAGCAGTTGACCAGCCAGGACGGCTCCGTCCAGCACACCGGCGACAACCGCACCGGAGCAGGGGACGGCGATGACGAGTCGATCCGGGTGAACCTTGCAACCGTCTCGCCGTCGGTGCACACCATCGTGTTCACCGTCAACTCCTTCACCGGGCAGGATTTCACCCAGATCGAGAATGCCTTCTGCCGGCTGATCGATGAGACCAGCGAGACCGAAATCGCCCGTTACGATCTCAGCGGCTCAGGCCGGCACACCGCGCAGATCATGTCCAAGGTCACGCGGACCGGCGGGGGATGGTCGATGACGGCGATCGGCAACGTCTCGTCCGGGCGCACCTTCCACGATCTGCTTCCCGCCATCGCAGCAGCGCTCTGAGCGAGTGCGGCGCGTGCGGGGGTACTACCGTCGGTTACGTAGCACCACGCGCGATCTAGGAGATCACTAATGTCCGAGCTCGATATCGGTTCGACCCCGACCGTGACCACCGCCACGGCGAGCCCTACCACCTTCACGCCCGGCGCCGGGGGGCTCGTTCTCGCCCCGCCTGCCCCGGTGCTGGTAGTGAAGCAGGAACAGGCGGCCGGTGCGATCCCGATCGAGGACGCGAAGAAACAGGAGCTGGCGCAGAAGGCGGCTGCATTTGCCAACGAACTGGCCGGCATCGACGCCCGCTCGCCGGAGTTCACCAAGAAGGTCGATTCCATCACCACGATGGGCGACAAGGACCTGCGTGCCTCCGCGGCCGTCTCCAGCCGCATGCTGGATCGTCCTGCCGCTGCCATGAAGGCGGGTAAGGGCGGCGGCGCCGATGCGCAGACCCGGGTCGCCACCACATTGCAGGATCTCCGCGGCACCATCACCGAACTCGACCCGAACCGGGCCGATCTGCACGGCACCCGCAAGGTGCTCAAGTGGCTGCCCGGCGGGGACAAGATCCAGCGCTACTTCGCGAAGTACGAGTCAGCGCAGTCGCACCTGAACGCGATCATCAAGTCGCTCGACTCCGGGCAGGACGAGCTGCGCAAGGACAACGCGGCCATCGAGACCGAGAAGGCGAACATGTGGACGACGATGGGCAAGCTGAGCGAGTACAACGCGCTCGCAGCAGCCCTCGACGAGGCCGTCGCACAGAAGACCGCCGAGCTCGAAGCAGCTGGACGCGCCGAGGACGCCACCGCGCTGAAGTCCGACGCCCTGTTCGCGATCCGGCAACGCCGCCAGGACATCATGACCCAGATGGCCGTATCGGTGCAGGGTTACATGGCACTCGATCTGGTCCGTAAGAACAACGTCGAACTCATCAAGGGTGTGGATCGCGCGCAGACCACGACCATCTCGGCGTTACGCACCGCGGTCATCGTCTCGCAGGCCCTGTCGCGGCAGAAGCTGGTGCTCGACCAGATCACCGCGCTCAATGCCACAACATCCAACCTGATCGAATCGACCTCGAACCAGCTGCGCATCCAGGGCGCCGAGATCAACCAGCAGGCGGCGAGCAGCACCATCGACGTCGCGAAGCTGCAGGCCGCCTTCGACAACGTGTTCCAGACCATGGACTCGATCGACACGTTCCGCGCGCAGGCGGTCGACAGCATGGCACAGACCGTCACCGCGCTCGAGGGACAGATCGAGCGGGCCAAGCCTTATCTGGAGCGCACTCGCCGGGGCGCGGGTCAGTCCGGCGAGATCGGCAGCTGAGCGGCTACTACTGTTGAAAGCGTGACATGGTGGCGCCGCGGGCATTCCACGGCAGCACCTGCACCGTTGTCGGAGGACGATCCCGACGACTCCCCGCAGGCGTTGCTCGCGCAGATGTTCGAGCAGGTGCACGAGGTCAACCGCAATGCCGGCCGCCTGCCGAACGAGGCGATCGTGATCGCACGCCGGCTGCTGGACGCAGTTCGCGAGCTGATCGAGACGGCACAGGATCACGACCTGGACATCCGCGCCGTCGTCTCGCTGCGGGGGATCCTCGGCGACTACCTGCCCACCACACTGCGCGCCTTTTTGGCGTTGGACCCTGACGTCGTCGACACCCCACGTCCGTCGGGAACCACACCCCGATTGGCGCTGATCGAGCAGTTGGACGTGCTTTGGTCATCGGCCATGGACCTGCTGGAGGCGACCCGCGCCCAGGACGCCGACGCGCTGATGACGCAAGGCAGCTTCCTGCGCACGAAGTTCAGCGCCTCCGACCTGGACCTGTAGCGGCGAGCTGATGAGTAACGCGTGGCACGCACATGGCTGAGATGAAGCGCGGGGCGAATGTCGGCCTCACCCGCGAAATCCCGAACTTGCGGGGGCTGGTGCTCGGCGTCAGCTGGAATGTCGGTGCCGAGACGGCGCTGGGTGACAACCTGGTAATGGCGGCCATCCTGACTGACGCTTCGAACCGGGCGTTGTCGAATAGACATTTCGTGTTCTTCAATCAGCTCAGCTCACCGGAGCTGTCGGTGCAAAAACTGGAGCAGGCTCTGGGCGGCGACCAGGAACAGATCGAGGTCGATCTGGGGGCGGTTCCGGCGGAGGTCGACCGCATCGTCGTGGTCGTGTACGTCAACGACGGCCCGGCACGGCGGCGCACGCTCGGCCAGCTCAAATCGTGCCGGGTGCGGGTGCTGAACCTGGCCGACAACGCGGAGCTCGTCCGCTCGGAGGAGCTCGCCACGGTGTTGCACAACGAGACCGCTCTCGCGCTCGGAGAGGTCTATCGCCACGACGGGGGTTGGAAGTTCAAGGTGCTCGGGCAGGGCTACTCCAAGGGCATCGCCGGTGTCGCCGCGGACTACGGGCTCACCCTCTGATGCCGCTCGATCCGAGCAGCGCACCGCCACGCGGCGACTTGGCGTGGTTGCGGCGACGGTCGCGTCCGGCGGCTGCCGCGCCGCCCGCCGCCACGCCGCCTGCAGCAGGCCTGTCGGATTTTCTTTCCGGACGCGCTACCCGCCCCGGACGCCACCCCGCTGCAGCCCCGCCTGCTGCTTCGCCGCCAGTGTCGAGATCGGGGTCGCTCGATCTGGACGAGCCGGCTGCGCCGGTGCGGCGGCCGGCGCCCGCTTCAGCTTCCCTCGATCTGGACCAGCCGGCTGCGCCGGTGCGGCGGCCGGCGCCCGCTGTCGCCGCGCGATCGGCCGGCCCGGCGCGGCGCACCCGCGCCGACGTCCGGGTGCACGCAGGCGAACGGGTGCTGCTGACCCCGACCCAACCCACCCTCACGTTGGACCGGCTGCAGAGCGGGATCGGTGCAATGACGTTCGAGGCCGCGTGCGGGCCGGATGTCGGCGACCTGCGCCTGGGCTGCCTCTACGAGCTGTACTCCGGCGTGTGCTCGGCGATGGCGCTGTCGGGAGGCAGCCGCAATGCACCACCGCGGACGCGGCGACCGGTGATCCTGGCCGGCCGCGACCGCTTCGAATGGCTGTCGGTGGATCTCCGGCAGTCGAGGGACCTGCGGCGCCTGCTCGTATACGCCTTCTCCGAGTCACGCGCCGCCCTCGCCTGGGGTGGCACGCTGGTCACCTCCACCTTCGGTGGCGGACGTGCCGAGCTGCCCCTGGACACACTGCAGTCCGGCGACGTCGGGGTGCTGCTGTCGCTGTACAACGTCGAGGGCGAGTTCGTGCTGCGCGCGGAGATGCAGACACTGTTCGGCGGCGCACGGGAGGCGGCTCGCGCGTACGGCTATGACCGCATCACCTGGCTCGACGAGCGCACTCCGGTCGATTCGTGAACCGGACGAGCGGGACCTAGTCTCTGTCCTTGGGCACCTGCGCAACGACCCATTGGGCGAAGGCGTCCGGATTGCGCGATTGCAGCAGCACCCGCCCAGGGCCGAAGAAATCGAAGACGAATCCCTCTCCCGATTTCATCGACTGGATGGTGCGTCCTTGCACTGCGCGACGCATCTGGAAGCGGACGGCGAGGTCGTAGGCGACCACGTGTCCGGTGTCGATGGTGACCGACTCGCCGTCCTCGAGATCGACCACGTCCACGGCGCCGTAGATGCTGACGAGCGCCTCGCCCTGCCCGCTTGCACGAAAGCCGAAACCGCCTTCGCCGCCGAACAGGTTCGCCATCCCGCCCCACTGGGTGTCGACCTGGACGCCGTGGGAGTTGGCGATCCAGCTGCCCCGGCGCAGGAAGAACGGTCGGTCCGGGGTGACGTCGATCGAGACTGTGTCACCTGGCAGCACCCCGGCGACGTCGACCCAGCCACCCTGCGGCGGGGCGGTGTAGGTGGTGACGAAGAACGACCCGCCGCCGAGCACGCTGCGCCGCAGTCCCGCCATTACGCCGCCCTGCGCCTTGGACTCGAGCAGCACTCCCGCGCTGTGCGCGAGCATCGCGCCGCCCTCGACGCGCAGCGGTTCGCCGCCGGCGAGGATGCACCGGGCAACGGTGAATGCGGGATCGTGGCGGAGTTCGACCTTCATGCGGCACCACTCTAGGCGCGGCTCGAGCCGGCCCAGATGTTGATGCCACCGTCAACAGCGTGTTGGTCGATCGCGCTCAGCTCGTCCGCGTCGAATGTCGTGTTGTTCGCCGCGGCAAGGCTGTCCTCGAGTTGGGCCACGCTGGACGCGCCGACGAGGGCGGACGTGACCCGCTCATCGCGCAGCACCCAGGCGATGGCGAGCTGCGCCAGGCTCTGCCCGCGCTGCTGCGCAATCTCGTTCAGCGCGCGGACATGGCCCAGGTTCTCCGGCGAGAGCAGCGAGCGGTCCAGCGATTTGTCCTGCGCCGCGCGGGAATCGGACGGGACACCGTCAAGGTAGCGATCAGTCAGCATCCCCTGCGCCAGCGGCGAGAACGCGATGCAGCCGACGCCTTCCTCCCCGAGGACGTCAAGCAGGCCGTCCTCGACCCACCGGTTCAGCATCGAATAGGAAGGCTGGTGGATCAGCAATGGCGTGCCCAGCGCGCGCAGGATCGCGACCGCCGCACGGGTACGTGGTGCGGAGTAGGACGAGATGCCGATGTAACGAGCCTTGCCCTGCCGCACCGCGGTGTCCAGCGCGCCCATCGACTCCTCGAGCGGCGTGTCGGGGTCGAAGCGGTGGTGATAGAAGATGTCGACATGGTCCAACCGCATTCGCCGAAGCGACTGATCGAGTGAATCAAGCAGATATTTTCGCGAGCCGAGGTCGCCGTACGGGCCGGGCCACATGTCATAGCCGGCCTTCGTCGAGATCACCACTTCGGCGCGGTGGCGGGAGAAATCCTCGCTGAAGACTCGTCCGAAGTTGATCTCTGCGGTGCCGTAGGGCGGCCCGTAGTTGTTGGCGAGGTCGAAGTGAGTGACGCCGAGGTCGAAGGCGCGGCGCAGGATGTCGCGCTGGGTCTGAATCGGCTTGTCGTCGCCGAAGTTGTGCCATAGCCCGAGCGATACCGCGGGCAACCGCAGGCCGCTGTGTCCGACGCGCCGGTACGGCAGCCGCTGGTAGCGGTCGGGGGCAGGGGAGAAACTGTCGAGAATCGCCATGCGGATACTCTGGCAGAGCCCGCCCCAAGACGCCGCGGTGCTCCCGCTTCCGCTGAACGCAGGCCGACGCCCAGGTTGCCCCGAGGTGCACGCATGCCGTCGACTGCGTCACGTCACCGGCCATCCGGCAGCTCCGGTCATTGACGCATGTCACCATGGGCGGACCATGCGCCACTTCGACTTCCTCGACGCCGCCGACCGAGCACGGCTGTTCTTCCGCGCGCCTGAGAACTTCGGCACGGGCTCGGACGTGGAGTTGCTCGCCGTCGGGCTCGGTGCGACGCTGTACAGCCCGGCGACGCGGCCGCGGATCGCCGCGGACCTGATGCGACGCGCCGCGCAGGGCGTCACGAGCTTCGTGGTGTGCCTGGAGGATTCGATCGCAGACACCGAGGTCGACGACGCGCAGGTCAACGTCATTGCCCAGTTGCGCGAGCTCGGCGAGTCCGGTCGCGACCTGCCACTGATCTTCGTGCGGGTCCGCACGCCATGCCAGATCCCGCTGATCGTCGATCAGTTGGGGGCGTCCCAACGGGTGTTGACCGGTTTCGTCGTGCCCAAGTTCTCCGACAGCAACGGCCCGGCCTACCTCGACGCTGTCGCTGCCGCGAGCGACCGGGCCGGACGGACGTTGCTGACGATGCCGGTGCTCGAGTCCAAGGACGTCGTGTACGCCGAGAACCGGATCACGAATCTGCTCAGCATCCGCGATGTCCTGGACAAGCACCGCCACCACGTGCTCGCGGTACGGATCGGTGCCACCGACATGTCCGCGGCCTACGGCCTGCGCCGCTCACGCGACACCACTGTCTACAACGTCGGTCTCATCGCCCAGGTCATCGCCGACATCGTGAATGTGTTCGGACGCGAGGACGGCGGTTATGTGCTCACCGGGCCGGTCTGGGAGTACTTCTCCGGCAGTGAGCGGTTGTTCAAACCGAGGCTGCGCGAGTCGCCGTTCGTCGAGAACGACGAGCGAAAGCTGCGGGCCGAGCTGATCGCACAGGACATGGACGCCTTGATCCGCGAAGTGACGCTCGACCGGGCGAACGGGCTGACCGGCAAGAGCGTCATCCATCCGTCCCATGTCGCCGCGGTGCACGCACTCTCGGTCGTGTCGCACGAGGAGTTCCTCGACGCCAGCGACGTCCTGCAGACGGCGTCCGGTGGCGGGGTGCGCTCCTCGGCGTACCGCAACAAGATGAACGAGAGCAAGCCGCACACGGCCTGGGCGCGCCGGTTGCAGCTGCGCGCCCGGGTGTTCGGCGTCGCGAACGAGGACATCTCGTTCGTCGACCTTCTCGGCGCGTCGTTGCACCAGTGATCGGCTTCGTCGAGCGGACGTTCGGGGTGGAGCTCCAGGGCGCGGACGGCCTGATCGAGCTGGCACTGCGCCGCAACCCCAGGCGCGCGCACCTGCTGGTGTCCACCGTGCTTGGTAAGCACCTGCCGACCGACCCGCGCACTGTGTTCGCCGCCGGCGGGCGCCTGGGTCGGCTGGTCGCAGACCGGCTGATCGCCCCCGCCGGGCTGGTGATCGGATACGCCGAGACGGCGACTGCGCTCGGGCACTGCGTAGCCGCGCAGCTCGGGGCTGACTACCTGCACTCGACGCGGCGGCACGTGCCCGGCGTTGCGGTGGCGGCCCGCTTCGAGGAGCCGCACAGCCACGCAACCGGACATCTGCTGCTGCCCGGGAACCCGTCGTCGTTGCGCCGCCGTGGCCCGATCGTGCTCGTCGACGACGAGCTCTCGACCGGCGTGACAGCGTTGAACACCATCGCCGAGCTGCATCGGCTGTGCCCGCACGACCAGTACGTGATCGCGGTCCTCGTGGACGTGCGCGGCGAGGCGGACCGGGAGCGGAGCGCGAAGCTCGCGGCGCACCTCGGTGCCGCGATCGACGTGGTTGCGCTCGCTGAGGCGGCGGTGCGCTGGCCGCCTGACTTCCCGGGCCGGGCGGCGGACTTCGTCGCTGCTCGGTCCATTGCACTGACAGCGCCCACCGCGACTGGTGGCGGCGAGGTGGTGCACGTCGCCGACCCGTGGCCGGTGCAGGTGCGCGAAGGCGGCCGGCACGGCTTCGGCTCGCACGACGTCGCCCGCGCCGGCGACGCGGCTGCCGCGCTGGCGCGCCGCATCGCGGTGGGCTTGGCCGGGCAGCGGGTGCTCGTGCTCGGTACCGAGGAGCTGATGTACGCGCCACTGCTGCTGGGCGTAGCCCTGGCGGGGCTGGTCGCGGTGGTGCGCTACTCCACGACGACCCGCTCGCCGGTGCTGGCGCTGGACGAGCCGGGTTACCCGATCCGCACCCGGCTCACCTTCCCCGCCACTGACACCGACGGCGAGCGCTACGCCTATAACGTCGCGCCGGCCGGGGGCAGTGGCGCTGCGTTCACTGACGCTGCGTTCACTGACGCTGCGTTTACTGACATCGTGGTCGTGGCCGACGCGGCGGCTGACGCCGATCGGCTGGAAACCGGCCTGATCGAGGCGGTGCGCGGCGTCTGTCAGCGGGTGCACGTGGTATCCCTGCCGGTGTACCTCCCGCCACCCCCGCCGCTGTCCGGGCCTACCTTCGGCAGCTACCGCGCCGACGAGGTGTCCTGGCTGCTGAGCGATCTCTCCGACGTCGAACTGGAGGCGCCGACCGAAGAGCGCGAGGAGGCCATCCAGTCCGGCGAGGCGCATTACGCCGAATCACTGCCTGTCGAGTACCAGCCCAGCCCCGAGTACCAGGCCCTGTTCGCAGCGGCGCTCGAGAAGTCTGCGACCCGGGTGGCGCACGCGGTCGGGGTCGTCAGCGAACTGGTGCTCGATCTGCGCGGCCCTGAGGTCGTGCTGGCCTCACTGGCCCGTGCGGGCACGCCGGTCGGAATCCTGATCCGCCGCTGGGCCTGGTTCGCGCACAGTCTGCAACTGCCGCACCATGCGGTCAGCATCGTCCGGGGCCGGGGGATCGATACGCGCGCCCTGGACTATCTCGGCGCCCACCACGACCCGTCTCGTGTCATGTTCGTCGACGGCTGGACCGGCAAGGGCGCGATCGCACGCGAACTTGCTGCCGCGGTGGACGCTCGCTTCGATCCGCAGTTGGCGGTGCTCGCCGACACCGGCTCCTGCGTGCGCGTCTACGGCACCCGCGAGGACTTCTTGATCCCGTCCGCCTGCCTGAATTCGACGGTGTCGGGCCTGGTGTCGCGGACGGTGCTCAACACCAGGTTGCTCGCCCCCGGGCAGTACCACGGAGCGAAGTTCTACCGGGACCTCGCCGACGTCGACGTCTCCAACCGGTTCCTGGACGCGATCACTGCCCGCTTCGCCGACGTCGCCGACGCGGTGGCCCGGGACTGGCCGCGGCTGCGCGACAGCGACCGGTCACCGACGTGGGCGGGCTGGGCGGCCGTCGCCGAGATCAGTCGCCGCTACGGCATCGACGACATCAATCTGGTCAAACCCGGGGTCGGGGAGACCACCCGGGTGCTGCTGCGCCGGGTGCCCTGGCGGGTCCTGGTGCGCCCTGATCGGCGGGCCGAACTGCAGCACGTCCTGCTACTGGCGCAGCAGCGCGGCGTCGCGGTCGAGGAGGTCCCCGACCTCGGCTACAGCTGCGTCGGCCTGATTCATCCGCGCTACACCCGCGGCGCGACCGGCGCCGACGGCAGGCGCGCCGGATGAGCTGCCTGCTCGCCTCCGATCTGGATCGCACCCTGATCTACTCCCGGACGGCATGTGGGCTCGGCGAAGACGACGTCGAGCTGGTGTGCGCGGAGACCTTCGAGGGCAAGCAGATGTCGTTCATGACCGCGGCCGCGGCGGGTCAGCTGGCCGAACTCGGCGCCGGCTTCGTCCCGGTGACGACGCGCATCCTGGGCCAGTACCGCCGGGTGCAGTTGCCCGGCCCGCCGCCGCGCCACGCCGTCGTGGCGAACGGCGGCCTGCTGCTGGTGGACGGCGTGCCGGACCGCGCCTGGACCAACCAAGTAGTGGCGGGGCTGCGGGAGTCGGTCCCGCTGGACGCGGTGTGGCAGTACCTCGGGCAGACCTGCCACCCGGACTTCACCGACAAGCTGCGTAACGCCGACGGGTTCTTCTGCTACGCCGTGATCCGTCCCGAGCGGCTGCCCGCAGGCTTCGTCGAACAGGCCGCCGGCTGGGCCGGTGAGCGGGGCTGGCGGCTGTCGCTGCAGGGGCGCAAGCTCTACTGGGTGCCACACTCGCTCACCAAGATCGCAGCTGTCCGTGAGGTGGCGCGGCGCACCGAGGCGGCGACGGTGCTGGCTGCCGGCGATTCGCTGCTGGACGCCGATTTGCTGCTCGGCGCGGACCTCGGCATTCATCCGCGCCACGGCGAGCTGTACGAGCAGGGCTGGAGGGCAGCGAACGTCACGTGCACGAAGGCAAGCGGCATCCGCGCCGGTGAGGAGATCGTGCGCTGGTTCGCGGGCGCCCGGTAGCGCCCGCGAACCAGCGCCAGTCAGCGGCGCCGGACCAGCCTCAGGAAGATCACCAGCAGGACTAGCCCACCGAGCACCGGGGCTAGGCGCTTGCCCACCGCCGGTCCGGCGTGCGCCAGCAGGTTGATCGGCTCGACGTCCTCCTGCGCCACCTGGCGCGGGACGGGACGCGCCGCCTGCTCGGCGTCGGCCGGAGCCGCAGTGGCAGCCGGTGCCGCCGCCGCGGGAGGTGGCACCTCAGTTTCGGGCACAGCTCCCGCGGCAGCAACGGTGGGCGCCGGCGGCGCACCCTCGACCGCTGGCTCGTCGCCGCCACCACCGAGCTTGCCGGCGAGGCAGTCGGCGAACTGGCCGATCAGCTTGTTGCCGACGTCGACCATGACGCCGCGGCCGAACTGGGCGGGCTTGCCAGTGATGTCGAGATCGGTGATCACATGCACCTTGGTCGAGCTACCGCCGTCGTCGGTGAGCGTCGCGGTCACTTTCGCTGAGGCCGTGCCGTTGCCGCGCGAGTCGCGGCCCTGGGCGTTGATGACTGCCCGGTGCGTCGCCTCGTCCTTCTCGACGAAGCTGGCCTTGCCCTTGTAGGTCAACCCGATCGGTCCAAGCTTGACCTTCACCGTCCCGGTGAAATCGTCGCCGTCGACGGAATCGAGCGCGGCGCCAGGCATGCAGGGCGCGACTCGCTCGATATCGATCAGTACCGGCCAGGCTTCGTCGATGGGGGCGGGGACGATGAAGGAATGCTCAAGTTGCACGTCGTTGACTCCTGAAGGTGGGTTGCTGCGGGGGTTGTCAGATACCGCTGGCCGCGAGGACGGCCCGCTTGGTGAGCACGCGAGCGAGGTGCTCGCGGTAATCAGCCTTGCCGGAGAGATCATTGGGCGGTGTCGTGCCGTCCGCCGCGTGTCCGGCGGCAGCGCCGACTGCATCGGCGGACGCGTCCACTCCGGCCAGTGCCGACTCGACGGCCTGTGCGCGAAGCGGCGTCGAGCCCATGTTCGTCAGCCCCACCCGTGCTTCGGCGATCGTGCCGTTGGCACGTTTGACGAGCGCCGCGACCGCAACGATCGACCACGCCTGTGCGACGCGGTTGAACTTCTCGTAGTGCGAGCCCCAGCCGTCCCCGAGCTTCGGTACGCGGATCGAGGTGAGGATCTCGTCCTCGCCGAGCGCGGTGGTCAAGTAGTCCTGGAAGAAGTCCGCCGCGGCAATGCGGCGCTCGCCAGATGGCCCCGAGGCCACGAACTCGCAGCCGAGGGTGAGCGCGACCGCGCCGAGATCGCCGGCCGGGTCGGCATGGGCCAACGCGCCACCGAACGTGCCGCGGTGCCGCACGGCCGGGTCGGCGACAGTGGACGTCGCCTGCACGATCAACGGCGCATGCTGCTGGACGAGGGCGTCGTGCATGATCTCGTCGTGCGAGGTCATCGCACCGATCACGATCGCGTCGCCGTCGTCGGTGACGCCCTTGAGCTCGGCGATCCGGCCGAGGTCGACGACGGTCGTCGGGTAGGCCAGCCGCAGCCGGAGCACCGGGATGAGCGACTGGCCGCCGGCCATCACCTTCGCGTCCTCACCGGCACCGGCCAGCGCCGACACGGCTTCACTGATCGAGGTCGGGGCAACGTAGTCGAACGATGCGGGGATCACAACGAACCGCCTTCACCATCGGAGGTGCTGGTACTGGCGCCGCCGTAGGCGTTGGTACCGGCATCGGCACGGTCGGATTTCTCCGCGCCGTGGATCGCCCGCCAGACGCGCTCGGGCGTCATCGGCATCTGCACGTCGTTGACGCCCCACGGACGCAACGCGTCGACCACCGAGTTGACGACAGCCGGCGTCGAGGCGATGGTGCCTGCCTCGCCGACACCTTTGACGCCCAGCGGGTTCGAGGTCGAGGCGGTCTCGGTGCGGTCGGTGGTGAAGGAGGGCAGATCAGCGGCCGACGGCACGGTGTAGTCCACGAAGGTGCCGGTCGTCAGGTTGCCCGCCTCGTCGTAGACGGCCTCCTCGAACATCGCCTGCGCGATGCCCTGCGCGAGACCGCCGTGGACCTGTCCCTCGATGATGAGCGGGTTGACGGGCGTGCCGACGTCGTCGACGCACACGTACTTGCGGATCTTGCAGAATCCGGTTTCGGTGTCGACCTCCATCGCGCACAAGTGTGTGCCGTGCGGGAAGGAGAAATTCTCCGGGTCGTAGACCGCGTCCGAGTCGAGCGACGGTTCGACGCCGTCGGGCAGGTTGTGTGCCATGAACGCGGCGAACGCGACCTCGCCCATGGCGATGCTCGAGCCGGGCGATCCCTTCACCTTGAACGAGCCGCCCTCGAACTCCAGGTCGTCCTCGTCGGCTTCGAGCAGATGCGCCGCGATCTTCTTCGCCTTGGCGACGACTTTCTCCGCAGCCTTGACGATGGCGATGCCGCCGACGGCCAGTGACCGCGAGCCGTAGGTGTCCAGGCCCTTGGGCGAGGACTGCGTGTCGCCGTGGATGACCTCGACGTCTTCCCAGGCCACGCCGAGCTTGTCGGCGACGATCTGGGCGAACGCTGTCTCGTGGCCCTGGCCGTGGGCGCTCGCACCGGTCACGACCTCGACCTTGCCCGTGGCCAGCATCCGAATGGACGCAGCTTCCCAGCCGCCGGCGCCGTAGGCGAGCGAGCCCAGCACGCGTGACGGGGCCAGCCCGCACATCTCGGTGAACGTCGAGATTCCCAGCCCCAGCTGTACCGGATCCTTGCGCTCGCGACGCTCGGCCTGCTCCCGCCGCAGCTCGTCCCACCCCATCAGCTCGAGCGCCTTGTCGGTCGCCGCCTCGTAGTTGCCGGTGTCGTAGGTCAGGCCCGCCACCATGGTGAACGGGAACTCCTCGTGCTTGATCCAGTTCTTGCGGCGCAGCTCCATCGGTTCCATGCCGAGCTCGTTGGCGAGCTCGTACATGATCCGCTCGATCGCGAACGTCGCCTCGGGGCGGCCGGCGCCGCGGTAGGCGTCGGTGGGCGTCTTGGTGGTGAACACGCCTTCACAGACGAAGCGGTACGCGGGGAACTTGTAGATCGCCGGGAACATGAATGCGCCGAGGACGGGCACGCCCGGGCCGACGAGGCGCAGGTACGCGCCCATATCGGCGAAAAGGTGCACGTCCAGGCCGGTGACCGTGCCGTCCTTCTTTGCAGTGATCGTGATGTCCTGGATCTGGTCGCGGCCGTGATGCGCCGACATCAGCGACTCGGACCGGCTCTCCGTGTACTTGGCAGGCTTGTTGAGCTTGCGCGCGACGAGCGTGGTGATGATCTCTTCGGGCGTCACCGGGATCTTGCCGCCGAAACCGCCGCCGACGTCCGGGGCGACGACGCGGACCTTGTGCTCGGCGATGCCGAGGGTCAGCGACAACATCGTCCGCAGGATGTGCGGGATCTGCGTGGCCGACCAGACGGTCACGCCCTCGCCGATCGGCTGCACCACTGTCGCGCGCGGCTCCATGAAGGCCGGGATCAGCCGCTGCTGGATGAAGCGTCGCTTGACGGTGACCTCAGCGTTGCCCAGCGCCTCGTCGATCGACTTGCCGGTGCCGGCCGCCCCGGACTCGAAGGGCCAGGTGTAGGACCTGTTGGACTCGGTGTTGGGGTGGACCAGTGTCGCGCCGTCCTTGACGGCTTCCTCCATGTTCAGGACGGCAGGCAGCTGCTCGTAGTCGACTTCAATGCCCTCCAGTGCGTCCTGCGCCTCGACCTTGGTGCGCGCAGCGATGACGGCGACGGCCTCGCCGACGTGGTTCACCTGGGTGACGGCCAGGCTCGGCGCGCCGGGGTTGACCATGTCCGGGGTAACCGGCCACGCACAGGGGACATTGCCCTGGGTCTCGGCGAAGTCCTGACCGGTGAACACGGCGATGACGCCGGGGCGGCTCTTGGCCTCGTCAACATTGATCGAGGTGATCTTCGCGTGCGCCATGGGACTGCGCAGGATCGCCAGGTGCACCATGCCCGGCAGGTTGATGTTGTCGGTCCACATGGTCCGACCGGTGATCAGGTGGTAGTCCTCCTTGCGCTTGCGCGGCTGCCCGATCTCGACGGTGACGGTAGGACGGTCCTCGACGGCTGTCATGCCTGTGCTCCACTTCCGGCGACGGCCTGGACGGCGCGCACGATGTTCTGATAGCCGGTGCACCGGCAAAGGTTTCCTTCGATGCCCTCGCGGATCTCGTCCTCGCTCGGGCTTGAGTTGTTCTTCAGCAGGTCGCGGCAGGCCATGATCATTCCGGGCGTGCAGTACCCGCACTGCAGCGCATGATTGTCGTGAAACGCCTGTTGCATGGGCGCGAGCTTGCCGTCCTGCTCCAAGCCCTCGACCGTCGTCACCTCACCACCGTCGGCCTGAACTGCCAGGACGGTGCAGCTCTTGACACTCATCCCGCCGAGGTCGACGGTGCACGCGCCGCAGTTGCTGGTGTCACACCCCACGACTGTGCCGACCTTGCCCAACTGCTCGCGCAAATAGTGCACGAGCAGCGTGCGGGGTTCGACGTCGTCGGAATAGGAAACCCCGTCGACCGTGAGACTGATCTTGGTCATGCCACCTCCACGAGAGCGAACGCGCTGATGATCGAGCGTTGCGGCGAACACAGCACGATCATGAGTAAGGCTGTGACCGCCGACACCGAGACGCTACCGAAAGGTGGCACACAACACGACCGTTCCTTCGATCAGGATTCAACAACTAATGCGACATCCGCTACAGATTCGTGGTGAATCGGTCCATCCAGGCGGCGCAATGGGGCACCGGATCCGCCCCAGTGGGCGCCGATGATCTCCGCGGCCACCGAGACGGCGGTCTCCTCCGGCGTGCGGGCCCCGATGTCGAGACCGATCGGCGCGTGTAGCCGGCCCAATTCGCGCTCCGACAGCCCCAGTTCGCGCAACCGGGTGAGGCGGTCCTCGTTCGTGCGGCGTGACCCCATTGCGCCCAGGTAGGCGAGCGGCAGGCGCAGCGCCAGTTCGAGCAGCGGTACGTCGAATTTCGGGTCATGGGTCAGCACGCAGACGACGGTGCGCTCGTCCACCTCGGTCTCGGCGAGGTACTTGTGCGGCCAGGCCACGATCACCTCGTCGGCCTCGGGGAAGCGCCTTTTCGTCGCGAACGTCTCGCGTGCGTCGCACACCGTGACCTGGTAGCCGAGGAACGAGCCGACGCGGGCCACCGCTGCGGCAAAGTCGATGGCGCCGAAAACGATCATTCGCGGACGTGGTGCGTAGGCAGCAACGAAGATCGCCAGGGTGTCCCCGCGACGCTCGCCGTCCGAGCCGTAGTGGACGGTGCCGGTGCGGCCCTGCGCCAGCATGCCGGTGACGTCGTCGCGAACTGCGTCGTCCAGTCGTGCGCTGCCCAGCGACCCACTGACCTTGTCTGGACCAACCACGAGCCGGCGCCCGACCCGCGACTCGTCGCCGCTGATCACGGTGGCCACAGCGACCGGCGTGCCCGCCCGGATGTCGTCGGCGATCGCGCCGAGTTCGGGGAAGGTCTGCTTGTTGATCTGCTCGACGAAGATGTCGATGATCCCGCCGCAGGTAAGTCCGACCGCGAACGCGTCGTCGTCGCTGACGCCGTAGCGCTGCAGTACCGCCCTGCCGTCGGCGCGCGCGGCGGTAGCCAGTTCGAACACTGCGCCCTCGACGCAGCCGCCGGACACGCTGCCGACCGCAGTGTCGTCCGGGCCGACGAGCATCGCCGCGCCGGGCTGGCGTGGCGCCGACTTCCAGGTGCCGACCACCGTGCCGATGCCGACGGTCTTGCCCTCGCGCCACCAGCGCTCGAGTTCATCGATGACATCACGCATGACTAATGACCTCCACCAGATTGCGCAGGGCGTCCATGCTGTGCCCGGCGATCAACTCGTCCAAGTACGGAAGGGCCGCCACCATCCCACCCGTGGCAGGGGCGAAACCGTCCTTGCCCTTGTGCGGATTTACCCACACGGTTCGGTGGGCCAACCGCGACAGGCGCTGCATCTGTTCCCCGAGCAGGGCTGCGTCGCCGCGTTCCCAGCCGTCCGAGGCAAGCACCACGACGGCGCGGCGGGCGGTGCCGCGCTGACCCCACAGATCCAGGAAGGCGCGCAGCGCCTCACCCAGGCGGGTCCCGCCGCTCCAGTCCGGGATCGCGGTGCTCATCGCGCGCAGCGCCTGTTCCGGGTCGCGCAGGCGTAGCTGGCGCGTGACGCGGGTCAACCGGGTGCCGATCGTGAACACCTCGACGGTGCCGGGTGCGGCTCGGACCGCGGCGTGCGCGAAACGCAGCAGCGCGTCGGCGTAGGGGGCCATCGAGCCGCTGACGTCGATCAACAAGACGAGCCTGCGTGGCTTGATCCGGGGCCGGCTGTAGCGCAGCGATCCCGGTTCGCCGCCGTCGCGCAGTAGCTGCCGCACGGTGCGTCCGACGTCGATGCGGTCATGCCCGCCGCGTTGGCGCCGCAGCGTGCGCCGGTGCTCGACTCGTGGGGTCAGCAAGGTGATGAGCCGGTGGATTTCGTCGCGCTCGTCCGGGGTCAACCTGGCGACGTCGCGGCTGCGCAGCACCTCGGTCTCGCTCGCCGCGGTGCGCAGCACTTCGTCGTCGGTGCTCTGTGACTCGGTGTCGCCTGGGCCGCCGACCGCACGCAGCTCCTGCTGTCGGACGCGCGAGGGCTGCTGCGGCTGGGTGATCGTGGGCCACGCGCCGCGAAACCACAGATCGAAGACTGCGTCGAACTTGGCGAGGTCGTCCGGTTCGGAGCACAGCGAGAGGCGGGTCGCCCAGTAGACGTCGTCGGGGTTGCCCGGATCCAGCTCGGCCAGCGCGGACAAGCTGGTCGTGACGCGTGCACGGTCCGCGTTGATCCCAGCCGCGCGCAGCGCGCCGGCGAACCCGGTCAGCGACGCGACGACGTCGAACTCTGTTGTCATCGGTGCCGTCTACACAGGCCGCTCGTCATGCCAGCTTGGCCAGCAACTCGGGCAGCACCTCACGCTGTACCCGGGTCTGGTCCTCGTGGTACTTGATCGCAGCCCCCAGGGTGGCACTCGCTCGTTCGCGGTCGAGCCGGTCACTGCCCAGGATGTGCAGCGCGTGCGCCCAGTCGATGGATTCCGCGATGCCGGGCGGCTTGAGCAGGTCCATCGAGCGCAGTTGCCCGACGACGGCGGCCACCTCGCGCGCGAGCCGGTCGGCGACCTCGGGCAGGTGCCGGCGCACGATCTCGACCTCGCGCTCGAAGGTGGGGTGCTCGACCCAGTGGTAGAGGCAGCGCCTCTTGAGCGCGTCGTGCACTTCGCGCGTGCGGTTGGACGTCAGCACGACCAGCGGCGGGGACGCGGCGCGGATCGTGCCCAGTTCCGGAACGGTGACCGAGTTCTCGGCGAGCACTTCGAGCAGGAATGCCTCGAACTCGTCATCGGCCCGGTCGATCTCGTCGATCAGCAGCACGGACGGAGTCATCTCCAGCGCCTGCAGGATGGGCCGGGCGACGAGGAAGCGCCGATCGTAGAGGGAGGCCTCGAGCGTCGCGCGGTCGTCGGTGTCGGCGGCGGCGCGCAGATGCAGCACCTGACGCGGGAAGTCCCAGTCATAGAGCGCCTGACTCGCGTCGATGCCCTCGTAACACTGGAGCCGGACGAGCGGAGCGTCGGTGATATCGGCCAGCGCTTGCGCCAACGCCGTCTTGCCCACACCGGGATCGCCCTCGAGGAACAGCGGGCGGCCCATGCGGATCGCGAGGTACGCGGCGGTGGCGACCCCGTCGTCGGGAAGGTAGCCGGCCCGGTCGAGCGCGGCGCCGACCTCGGACGGCGACTGGTAAACGGATGGTTGCATGCAACGAGCATCGCCTGTTCGGCCCCGCCGCGCATAATCTCGGTCGTGGTGCACATCGCGGGCGCGGTTCTCGCGGCGGGCTCGGGCAGCCGGATGGGCGCGCCCAAGGCCGCTCTCGTCGTCGACGGCTTACCGCTGCTGGAGCGTGCGACGGCCGTGTTGCGTTCCGCCGGCTGCGAACCGGTCGTCGCGGTCGTGCGTGCCGGTACGTCGGCGTCCAGTGCGCTTACGGTCGTCAACGCGGAGCCCGAGCGCGGCCAGCGATCCTCACTCGCCCTGGCGCTCGACTCGGCCGGCGATGTCGACGCGCTGGTGGTGCTGCTGGTGGACATGCCGGGAATTTCGGCGGCTGCGGTGCGCGCCGTCGTCGCGGCCTGGCGGCCGGGGCGCATCGCGCTGGCCCGCTACGGGCGTCGGCGTGGGCATCCGACGGTGATGGCACCGGTGCTGTGGCGGCTCGCGCTCGAGTCGGCCGGACCGGACGAGGGGGCGCGAGCGCTGCTGGCGGCGCGTCCGGATCTGGTGGACGAGGTGGCCGTCGCCGGTGACCCGTCCGATCTGGACACCCCGGACGACCTCGCGCGCTGGCTCAGCCGAAGCCGCGCGAGTCCTGCTTGAGCGCGGTGTCGACGCCCAATGCCGCAGCGACGACCAGCGTCCGCAACGGATCTTCGAGCGGCCGGTGAATCTGCAGCACGTAGTTGTCGGCCGTGGTGAACATGGTCTTGGCCAGTCCCTCCCAGGTCTTGGTGATCCTGGCGACCTCGGTGCCGTTGTGATCCTGGATGTTGAAGTTCCAGGCCCGCCAGTTCTCGCCGTTGATCGAGCCGTAGACCTTGCCGCCCACCTCGAGGCCGAAGCGGATCTTGCCGATCGCGTTCTGCTGCACGATCTGGCCGATCTCGCCCCCGCGAGCGTCCTCGACGATGATCTTGGACTTGATCAGCTTGGCCGGGCGGGTCAACGCGAGCAGCACGTTGCCCTGCATGTCGACGATCTGCAGCTTGTGCGTCATGTACTGATCGAGCGAGGTCAGGAATCGTGCGGCCTTCTTCAGCCCACTCTGGCCTGTTTCGCGGACTGCGGCGATCTGGTTGGCGTTCTGGTCGTAGATCGCGTACTCGTTGTTGATCTCGATGAGCTTGGCCTTCTGGTTCACGACGAGAATCGGCTCGGTGAAGATCGAGCCGGTGCCGCCGCGGAAACCCGCGACACCCGCAGAGCCGGCGCGCTGCACGTCGCCCCGCACCCGCTCGGGCGCCCGTTGCACCGTCGGGATGTGGCCCTCGCCCACCGGCGGGTCGACCGACGTCCGGCCGTGCGAGGAAACGTGCTCGGTCCACTGGGTGCCGTCGAAGTAACGCATCTCGTGGCGTCCGAGTGGGTCGGCGTACCAGCCGGCGGGTGTCGCCGGAACTTTCGGGGGCGGGTTGAAGGCCGTCATGGCGCCCAGGATATGGGTCGCAGCAAGGAACTGACTGTGCCAGTCACCTCTCGACCGCACGGATGCCGCGCCGATGCCGCTCGGCCAACTGCGGATAGTGGGTCGGGTTGAGCTTCACCCACATCTCGGCCGGGGTACCCGCGATCGGCCGCTTGAGCTTGGCCGGGACGCCCGCCGCGAGCATTCCGGGCGGTATTTCCATACCGGACGGGACGAGTGACATTGCTGCGACCAGTGCCCCCGACCCGATGCGCGCGTGGTCGAGCACCACACAACCGTTGCCGACCAGCGCCTCCTCCTCGAGGACCGCGCCGTGCACGATGCACTGGTGCGCGACCGTCGCGCCGCGGCCGATCTCGGTGGTCACGCCAGGTGTCGTGTGGATGACGGAGCCATCCTGGACATTGGCCCGCTCGCGTACCACGATCGGGCCGTCGTCGCCGCGCAGTACGGCGCCGTACCAGATCGACGCGCCGCTCTCGATCGTCACGTCCCCGACGATCGTGGCGGTGGCGGCGATGAAGGCGTCGTCGGCAATGCTCGGGCGCACGCCCTCGTACTCGTACAGGAACATGGATTCTCCTTGAGGGATAGAGATTGCGGTCAGTTGGTCGGCCGCGCGGACAGGTCGGTGCAGCTCCGGTCGTGCTGCCACTCGTCGTGGATTCGGGTGTACTCGGCCCCCGTGGCGGGGACGGGGACACCACGACCGTCCAGGCGCGAGGGCGCGAAGCGCTGGCGCGTCACCCGGCCGTGCGTGAAGCTCAGTGTCAGCACGCCGTTGTCGTCCTGGTTGTTGCCGAACGAGCGCCACCACAGGTAGTTGCCGAGCCCGTACGCGACGTAGCTGCCGCCCGGCAGCCAACCCGCGCCCTGCAATACGTGCGCGTGCGTGCCGATCACCGCCGTCGCGCCGGCACGGGCCAGCGACGCCGCCAGCACCCGCTGGTCCGAGGACGGGCAAGTGTCGTACTCGATGCCCCAGTGCACGTAGACGATCACCACGTAGCCCTGCGCCCGCGCGGCGCGCACGGCTGCCGGCAGCCGTCGTGAGTAGGCGTTGGCAACGCCCGGAGTGGACGGGCCGGCGCTGAACAACGGCAGCGTCGTCTCGTCCTGTACCTGGTCGGCACCGATGATCGCGACGCGGACGCCGTTGAGCGTTGTCGTGTACGGCGCGAAGGCGCGCCTCGCGTCGGTCCCGATGCCGACCACCGGGAAGTGCTGCAAGGCGCTTGCGGCAAGACTGTCGCGCAATCCGGACGTGCCGTAGTCGGCGCCGTGGTTGTTCGCCATGGTGACGATGTCGATCCCGGCCGCGCGCAGCGCCGCGAACGAGGCCGGCGGCGCCCGGAAGGTGAACAGCTTCTGCTGCTGCTGACCCCCGGTCGTGATGGCGGTCTCCAGATTGACCATCGTGAGATCGGCGCGGCCGAGCGCGGGGGCGGCCTGCGCGAAGACGGTCGCCGGGTCGTGGTCGAGCCGAGCCCGCACCCGGCCGCTGAAGTGCACGTCGCCGGCGAACGCCACGCTGAATTCGCCAGGCGCCCGGGAACGGGTCGGCTCCGGGTGGGCGCTGCGGAGCGGACTCGCGATGCGGGACGCCGTAGTTGGTGCTGCCGTAGTTGGTGCTGCCGTAGTTGGTGCTGCGGTGCTGGGTGACGCGCTCGTGCGCGACGACGTGCACCCGGCCACGACGAGGGGAACAGCAGCGAGCAGCGTGAGAGCGGCGCGCATATCCGATCGGCGGCGAGTGGGCACCGCACTAGCATTCCTGGCGACGGGTCCGAACCGTCGCATCCCCAGTAGAGGAGTTCGCGTGTCCGCCAGCGACGTGCCGTCCGTGCCCGCCCTTCCGGTCCGGGTGGCGGCCGGCGCGACGGCGCTCGATGCGTTGCGCGAAGCCGGTTCCGAGGTCAACGGACCCGGCGCCGCGATCGTGGTCCGTGATCCCGACGGCGCCCTGCACGACCTGGATTGGGCACCGGATTCCGATACCGATGTCCAGGCGGTCACCGCGGCCTCACCGGAGGGTCTCGCCGTGCTCCGGCACTCCACCGCGCACGTCTTGGCGCAGGCCGTGCAGAGCCTGTTTCCGGGGACCCTGCTCGGCATCGGCCCACCGATCGAGGACGGTTTCTACTACGACTTCCTGCCGTCGCGGCCGTTCACACCCGAAGACCTCGGCGCGATCGAAAAGCGGATGGGCGAGATCGTGAAATCTGCCCAGCGCTTCGCCCGCCGTCCGGTCGACGACGACGCAGCCCGCGCCGAACTCGCCGGCGAACGGTTCAAGCTGGAGCTCATCGGGCTGAAGTCGGCGGTATCGGGCGAGGAAGCGACCGAGGTCGGCGCCGGCGGGCTGACGATGTACGACAACCTCGATGCGAAGTCCGGCGAGCAGGTCTGGACCGACCTGTGCCGCGGGCCGCACCTGCCCACGACCCGCCGCATCCCGGCGTTCAAGTTGACCCGCGTCGCCGCGGCCTACTGGCGCGGCAGCGAGAAGAACGAGCAACTGCAACGCATCTACGGCACCGCGTGGGCGTCCCGCGACGATCTCAAGGCCTACCTGCACCGGCTGGACGAGGCTGCCAAGCGCGATCACCGCAAGCTCGGCGCCGAACTCGATCTGTTCAGCTTCCCCGACGAGATCGGATCCGGGCTGCCGGTGTTCCACCCCAAGGGCGGGGTGATCAAGCGCGTGATGGAGGACTACGTCCGCCAGCGCCACATCGACGAGGGCTTCGAGTACGTCGGCACCCCGCACATCGCCAAGGAGGGTTTGTTCTACACCTCGGGGCATCTGCCCTACTACGCCGAATCGATGTTCCCGCCACTGGACGTCGACGGCAGCGATTACCGCCTCAAGGCCATGAACTGCCCGATGCACAACCTGATCTACCGCGCACGCGGGCGCTCCTACCGCGACCTCCCGCTGCGCCTGTTCGAATTCGGCCACGTGTACCGGCATGAGAAGTCCGGTGTCATTCACGGCTTGACCCGCGTGCGCGGCTTCGCGCAGGACGATTCGCACTCCTACGTCACGCCGGAGCAGGCACCGGCCGAGATCAAGCACCTGCTCGACTTCTGCCTGGGACTGTTCCGGGATTTCGGGATGGACGACTTCTTCCTCGAACTGTCGACCCGTGACGACGCCCACCCGGACAAGTTCGTGGGCGACGATGAGGAATGGGTGCTCGCCACCGAGGTGTTGCGCAGCGTCGCTATCGAGTCCGGTCTCGAACTCGTGCCCGACCCCGGCGGCGCGGCCTTCTATGGACCGAAGCTGTCGGTTCAGACTCGCGACGCGATCGGGCGCACCTGGCAGATGTCCACCATCCAGTACGACTTCAATCAGCCGCGCGGCTTCGAACTGGAGTACCAGGCCGACGACGGCACCCGCAAGCGGCCGGTCATGATCCACTCGGCCAAGTTCGGCTCCATCGAACGATTCATCGGCGTGCTCACCGAGCACTACGCGGGAGCGTTCCCGGCGTGGTTGTCGCCGGTGCAGGTCGTCGGGGTTCCGGTCACCGACGAGCAAGTGCCCTACCTGCGCGATGTCGTCGACCGGCTCGCCACGCGAGGGATTCGCGCCCGCGTCGACGAATCCGATGACCGTATGCAGAAGAAGATCCGCACGGCGCAGAAAGAGAAAGTGCCGTTCATGATGATCGCCGGAGCCACTGACGCGACCGCGCAGGCAGTGTCCTTTCGCTACCGCGACGGCTCGCAGCGCAACGGGATCCCTATCGAGCAAGCAGTCGACGAGATTGCCGCGCACATCGAGCACCGCGTGAACGAGTCCCCGACCGCGGAGCAGTATTGATGAGTTCCGACGAACCGATCGTTGACGAGCAGCGCGACTACCTCGGCGACGCGGACGGATTCCAGCGGCTGTGGACGCCGCACCGGATGGTCTACATCAAGGGCGAGAACAAGCCGCTGCACGACGAAGCCGGCGACGACTGCCCGTTCTGCGTGAAACCCAAGCAGGACGATGCGCAAGCGCTGATCGTCGCGCGGGGCGAGTTGGTCTATGCCGGGTTGAACCTGTACCCGTACAACTCCGGGCACCTGATGGCCATCCCGTACCGGCACGTGGCCGACTACACCGAGCTGAGCGAGGCCGAAACGATTGAACTGGGCGTCTTCACGCAGCGCGCGATGCGTGCGCTGCGGGTGGCGATGGCGCCGCACGGGTTCAACATTGGATTGAACCAGGGCAACGTCGCGGGCGCCGGCATTGCTGCCCATCTGCACCAGCACGTGGTGCCCCGCTGGGGCGGGGACACCAACTTCATGCCGGTCGTGGCGCAGACCCGGGTGTTGCCGCAGTTGCTCGCCAACGCTCGCGCGGAGATCGCGTCGGCGTGGATGGCGGCTGGGTAGCCTCGGACGCATGGTGCTGCATGTGCGGGGTGTGTTCCTGCCGGACGAGATCGAACGCGACGCCTGGCTGATCGGTGATCGGTTGAGCTTCGAGCGGCCGGCCGGACTTCGTGGATCCACTGACGTCGAGACGGTGGCCGACCGGGGGTGGATCGTCCCGGGCTTCGTCGACGCGCACGCACACATCGGATACTCGCCCACCGGTCATCATCCGGACGCCGATACGCAGGCCGAGCAGGCGCTGCAGCACCGCGCGGCCGGGGCGTTGCTGCTGCGCGACGCCGGATCGCCGGTCGACAACACCTCGGTCCAAGCGCGCGCGGATCTGCCGCGGCTGATCCGTGCCGGGCGCCACATCGCGCGTCCCAACCGCTACATCCGGGATCTCGGCGTCGAGGTCGAGCCCGAGCAGCTCGTCGAGGCCGTGGCGACGCAGGCGAAACGCGGCGACGGCTGGGTGAAGCTTGCAGCGGACTGGATCGATCGCTCGGTCGGTGATCTTGCGCCGGTTTGGCCGGACGACGTGCTGGTTGAGGCGATCGCCAAGGCGCACGAGCTCGGGGCGCGGGTGGCGGCCCACGTGTTCGGTGAGGACGCGCTGCCTGGGTTGATCGCGGCGGGCATCGATTCGATCGAGCACGGGACGGGGCTGGCTGACGAGTTGGCCGAGGCCGCTGCGCGCAGCGGGGCCGCAGTCGTCCCCACGCTGATCAACATCGACACCCTTCCTGCAATCGCGCGCGGTGCCGAGGCCAAGTTCCCGATTTTCGCCGCGCACCTGCGGACGCTGTTCGCGAGCTCGCGCGAGCGGATCCGCAATGCCTTTGAGGCGGGCGTGCCCTTCTACACCGGCACCGACGCCGGGGGATCCCTACCGCACGGCCTGATCCGCGACGAGATCGTGGCCCTGGTCGGTGCCGGCATCCCGCAGGCCGACGTGATCGCGCAGGCGTCCTGGCGAGCGCGCGAGTGGCTCGGCCTACCCGGCCTCGTGCAGGACGCACCAGCGGACTTGATCGTCTTCGGAGCTGATCCGCGCGCCGATCTCTCGGCGCTGTATACGGTGCAGCGCATCGTGCTGCGCGGGAATATCGTCGCTTGAGCCGTGCGTTAGCATAGATACATCATGGATACAGCTGAGATACTGGTTGCGTCTGACGTCCGTGCCGCCGCCGCCGCTAAAGGGGGCAGTGCTGCCGATCGGGTTTACGCCTACGCCAAGGCGGGCGTGCTCGCCCGCCGCTACGCGCCACACGATTTGCTCACCGAGGGCGAGTTGGCGGCAGCGGTCGGCGTCTCGCGAACCCCGGTGCGCGAGGCACTGTTGCGGCTGCAGGCTGACGGCTTGGTTCGGCTGCTCCCCAAGCGTGGCGCGCTGGTGCTGCCGGTAACGGCGGCCGAGGTGACCGACGTGCTGGAGACGCGGCGACTGATCGAGACCTTCGCGGTCCGCAAGGCGGTGCACAGCGCGACGCCGGAACTGATCGCCGCGCTGAGCAGGCACTTGGAGCGAATGCGCCTGGCGATGAAAGACCATGATGCGCCCGCCTACGTCGAGGCGGACCGGGATTTCCATGCCGAAATAGTCGCCGCGACCGGGAACGAGATCATCATCACCGTCTACCGATCAATGCGGGAACGCCAGTTGCGCATGGGCGTGGTGAATCTCCTCGGTGCGGGGAGCAGTGCCGCGAATCCAAGCCGGATGCGCGCGATGATCGCCGACCACGAGGCGATCCTGCACGCGCTCACCGCCCGCACCGTGCGCGCCGCCGAAAGCGCGGTGGCCGCTCATCTCGACCACGCCGAACGCCTGCTTGGTCGTTCCTGAGCGCCTGCACCGAGAACGTGTCCGATACCCGCCCCGAAGACGGAGCCCCTTCCCGAATGCCGCTACGTAGCCCAATACCCGTCCTTGCCGCGGCTCGTACCCGTCGTGTCAGCTCGCCGGTCGGCGGCTGGCTGCTGGTAGCGAGCGTGTACCTGCTTGCCGTTTTCCACCGCAGCTCGCTCGGCGTCGCCGGCCTGCTCGCTGAGCGCCGCTTCGGCATCACGCCGGCGCAGCTGAGCGGGTTCGTGCTGCTGCAGATCGGCGTGTACGCGGCTCTCCAGATTCCGACCGGAGTGCTTGTCGACCGGTACGGTCCGCGGCGCCTGCTTGCAGTTGCCGCCGCTCTGATGGGCGTCGGCCAGCTGCTGTTCGCGGTGGTGCCGTCCTATCCGCTTGCCCTACTTGCGCGCGCCTTGCTCGGCGCGGGCGACGCCCTGACGTTCATCAGCGTGCTGCGCTTCGCTGCGCGCCGGTTCGGCCCGCAGCGCTACCCCCTGGTGGTCGCGCTCACCGCCATGATGGGCATGTTGGGCAATCTGCTCGCCACGCTTCCCCTCACCGTCCTGCTCGACCGTGCGGGATGGAGCAACAGCTACGGGTCGGCCGCCGTGCTGTCGCTCGTCGCAGGTGTCGTCGTATGGCTGCTGGTCGACGACCGGGTACCGCTCCCCGACCGAATGGGCGGCAGCGCGCAGGTGCGCGAAGGCGTCGCCAACGTGACGCGCCGCGTGCGCAGCGTGTGGGCGCTGCCCGGTACCCGCCTCGGCTTCTGGGTCCACTTCGCGTGCATGGCCACGGCCACCCCGTTCGCGGTGCTGTGGGGGGTCCCCTACCTCGAGGGTGCCGGAGGATTCGGCGCGGCGGGGGCGGGCACGGTGCTGATGGCGGCGGTCATCGGCTGCGCGATCGCAGGCCCGCTATACGGCGCGGTCATCGGTCGCCACCCGATCTCGCGGGTGCCCATCGTGCTCAGCCTCTGCATGGTGACCATCGTCGGCTGGGTCGTCGTGGCTCTCGGGCTGGGCGACCACCCTGCTGCCGCTGTCGTGGCGCCGCTATTCGTGCTGACACTGCTCGGCGGCCCTGCGTCGATGGCAGCCTTCGCGCTTGCGCGCGACTACAACCATCCGGACATACTCGGCACCGCGTCCGGCGTCGTCAATGTCGGCGGTTTCGTCGCGACGGTCGTCGTGGCCGTCGGTTTCGGCTGGGTGCTCGACCTGCAGGGCGGCATCGGGGCGCACAGCCTGCGCGTTGCCTTACTCATCCCGGCGATCGTGCAACTGGCCGGCGCGGTGCGGGTCATGGTCTGGTTCCGCCGGGTGCGTGCCGGCGCCTGGGAGCACCAGGTCGCCGGCGACGCGGTGCCGGTACGGGTCCGTGCGCCGCGCTGGTTCGATCTGCCCTTCGAAGGTGCCGACGTCGATGCACCTGTGGGTGGTTCTGTGGATCACGCTGTGGACGAGCGGGAGGAAGCTGTGGATAGCGCATCCCTTACCCGGCAGCGCATTTAACCTCGAGTAGAGGATGCGACATTGCCCCTTGCCCCGGGCACGAACGCCGAGTAGAAATTGCTCTACGCCGCGCCGAAAGGTCGGCGGGCACGGGCCGGAAACGAGCCGGTCGCGGGGCGAGCCTATGGCTGGCCAAGCGACAACCGCGGATGACGACGCGGGGTTCGCGGCAAGGCGCGCGCAGGTTTCGCTCGTCATCGCGGCGAAACTGATAGGGCCTCCTCGAACTCATACTTCGAGGAGGCCCGCTCTATTTTGTAGCATCCGCCGAAAGGTGCGCGCGCACGCCGCGCCGATGGTGGTTGGACGATGCTGGTCGGAACTGGTCCGTCGAGTCTGGCACAATCAGAGGTTGAGTACCGGCCTGGTCGCAGACCCTCTCGCTGCGCTTTGGTCTGTCCATCGGGCGTCCTGCTTCGCTGCACCCCACCGGCGAGGCCACGCGTCCACCTGAATCGAAACTGGAGCACCTACAGTCGTGGCAACCAAGATCAAGCTCATGCGTCTGGGCAAGATGCGTGATCCGCACTACCGCATCGTCGTCGCCGATGCCCGCACCAAGCGGGACGGCCGATCGATCGAGACTATCGGCGAGTATCACCCGAAGAACGACCCGTCAGTGATCCGCGTCGACGCTGATCGCGCCGCGTACTGGCTTGGCGTCGGCGCGCAGCCGACCGAGGCCGTCGCCGCGATCTTCAAGGTGACCGGCGACTGGCAGAAGTTCAAGGGCGAGCCTGCCCCCGCGCCGATGCGGGTCGGAGAGCCGAAGCCAGACAAGCAGGCGCTGTTCAACACCGCGCTCGCGCAGTCCGGTGGCGAACCCGGCAGCGAGGCCACGACGCCGCGCAAGCGGCCCGCCAAGGCCGCTGCCAAGCCCGACGAGCCGGCCCAGGCGCCGGCAGGCGCCGCCGCCGGCGAGCCTGCCGCGAGCGCGCCGGTGGAGAGCTGAGGTGCTCGAGGAAGCCCTCGAGCACCTTGTCCGCGGCATCGTCGACCATCCCGACGACGTCCAAGTGGATCTGATCGACAACCGGCGCGGGCAGCGTCTGGAGGTCCGGGTGCACCCGGACGATCTCGGACGCGTCATCGGTCGCAACGGCCGCACCGCCAAGGCGCTGCGCCAGGTGATCCACGGTGTCGGCGGCAAGGGGATCCGGGTCGACGTTGTCGACGTCGACCGCCGCTGAGCTCGTGGCCGCTGATGACACCATCGCGATCGGGCGGGTCGCGAAGGCACGCGGTCTTCGTGGCGACGTCTTCGTTCAGCCGTGGACCGACGATCCGGACGAGCGGTTCGCGCCCGGCACGATGCTGCGCACCGAGCCTGCCTCGAACGGTCCGCTGACCGTCGAGGCGTCCTCGATCGCCGGCGGCAAGCTGGTATGCCACTTCGCCGGCGTCGACGACCGCGCCGGCGCCGAGGCACTTCGCGGCACCCAGCTCGTGATCAACGCCGGGGATCGACCGCAGCTGGCCGATCCGGACGACTTCTACGACACCGATCTGGTGGGCCTGCGCGCCCGGACCCTGGACGGAGCCGAGCTCGGGGAGGTGCGTGAAGTGCTGCATGCCCGTGGCGCGGACTACCTCGTCCTGGACGTGTCGGGCCAGGAGCGGCTCGTGCCCTTTGTACGCTCGATCGTGCCGAGCGTGGACGTCGCCGGCGGGTTCGTGGAGATCGATCCGCCACCCGGCATCTTCGAGCTGTGAGCGCAGCGCGGCTTGCCGAACGCGGCAAGCGAAGCTCGCCCGTGATGCGCCTGGACATCGTCACGATCTTCCCTGAGTATCTCGCGCCGCTGCGCCAATCCCTGCTCGGCAAGGCGATCGAGCGCGGCCAACTCCAGCTCGGGGTGTACGACCTGCGCCGCTGGAGCGACGACGTGCACCGCACGGTGGACGACACCCCTTACGGCGGCGGTCCGGGCATGGTCATGCGTCCCGAACCGTGGGGACGCGCGCTGGACGAGTTGGCGCCCCCCGGCGCTACCCAACCCCGCCTGATCGTTCCCTCCCCGGCGGGTCGCCCGTTCAACCAGAGCCTCGCCGCCGAACTCGCCACCGAGCCGTGGCTGCTATTCGCATGCGGGCGCTACGAAGGCATCGATGCCCGCGTGCCCAGCTACGCCCAGCAGCGGATGCGGGTCGACGAGGTCAGCCTGGGCGATTACGTGCTCGCCGGGGGCGAGGTGGCCGTGCTGGTCATCGCCGAGGCCGTGGGCCGGCTGCTGCCCGGTGTGCTCGGCAACGCCTCGTCGGTGCTGGACGATTCCTTCGCCGCTGGGGCCGGTGGACTGCTCGAGGCCCCGGCGTTCACGAAGCCGGCGTCCTGGCGTGGGCTGGACGTGCCGCCGGTGCTGCTGTCGGGCAATCACGTCGCGATCGCTACTTGGCGCACTGCCCAGTCCCAGGCCCGCACGGCCGAGCGGCGCCCGGATCTGCTCGCCTGAGCAGCTGCAGTTTCGGGTTGATGAGTTGGGTGTGGCATCATCGAGGGGTTGCCCGCTGCAGCGCGATGTGACCGTGCGCGCGGTCACAATTGACGATGGCGCGGAGATTGACGATGACGCTGGCCGCTGCTGATGCCGTCCGACCTGCACGACAGACCTAAGAAGGAAGCGAAGATGAACACCCTGGATACCGTCGACGCCGAGTCGCTGCGCAGTGACGTGCCCGACTTTCGACCTGGCGACACCCTGAAAGTGCACGTGCGCGTGGTCGAGGGGAACCGGTCGCGCATCCAGGTGTTCCAGGGCGCGGTCATCCGGCGCCAGGGCGGCGGCCTGCGCGAGACTTTCACCGTCCGCAAGATCAGCTTCGGCGTCGGCGTCGAGCGCACCTTCCCCGTGCACACTCCGGTCATCGACAAGATCGAGGTCGTCACCCGTGGCGACGTCCGGCGCGCCAAGCTCTACTACCTACGCGATCTACGCGGCAAGAAGGCCAAGATCAAGGAGAAGCGCGAAACAATCGCGCGCTGATCCGGTCCGCGAGCGAGCGAGGCGCATGAATGAGGACGAGCAGCGGGCCGAACCGGAGCCCGCTGTGCCGGCGAGCGCCGCTGGGTCGGCCGGCGAACAACCTGATGACGTGATGCCCCCCGCCGCTTTGGCGCGCCGCGGCAGGTTTGCCCGCAAGCCCAAACAAGGTCGCAGTGCGCCCTGGTGGGAACTTCCCGCGCTGGTCGGGTTGGCGATCATCATCGCGATCCTGGTCAAGTCCTTCGTGGTGCAGCCGTTCTACATCCCGTCGGAGTCGATGGAAAAGACGCTGCACGGCTGCACGGGGTGCGCCGGCGACCGCATCCTGGTGAACAAGCCGATCTACCACCTGCGCGACCCGCACCCGGGCGACATCGTCGTCTTCGATGCTCCCAAGGCCTGGAACGATGTAGGCGAGGCTGTTCCGCGTCCGGCCGCCAATCGGGTGCTTCGGGTCGTGCGTGGATTCGGGCAGTTGATCGGCATCGTCCCGCCCGACGACCTGGTCCTGGTCAAGCGAGTCATTGCGATCGGCGGGCAAACGGTCAAGGGTGTGACCGACAACGACGGCAAGACCGAACGGATCATGATCAGCGACCACGGGCGTAGCGGCCCGTGGCGGACGCTGGTCGAACCCTACGTCTACCTGGACTTCCCCGACAGCAGCGCCAAATTCGGTCCGGTCACCGTTCCGTCCGGCCGGATGTGGGTGATGGGCGATCACCGCAACCGTTCGGCCGACTCGCGCTTCCACTGCGCATCTGACGGCTCGAACACCCAGCAACTGAACCACTGCGACCCGGTTGCGAGCACCGTGCCCATCGACTCCGTCATCGGCAAAGCTTTCGTGATCGCCTGGCCGCCGTCGCGGTGGCGCACACTCGGCACGCCGGCCACGTTCGCCTCGGCCGCGGCGAGCGGCGTGCTACCACTCGGGGTCGTCGCGCCGCTCTTCCTGCTCCGTCGGCGTCGCCGGCGCTCGTGAACAGGCCGATCCGGCGGGTCGGTGGCCGTGTCCTCATCGTCGATTCCGACGATCGGCTGCTGCTCGTCCACGAACGACTGGAGGACGGCTCGACGCACTGGCTCACCCCTGGCGGGGGCGTCGAAGGCGACGAGGATCCGCGCGCCGCGGCGGTCCGGGAGGCTGTCGAGGAAGTCGGGATCGCCGTCACCGTTCCTGCACTCGCCGATGCGGTGCTGGTCACCCGCCGGCTGTGGTCGTGGGACGGCGTGACCTACGACCAGACCGACCATTTCTACCTGGCTCGCGTGCCGGCCGGTCTCGAGGCCACGCCGCGCGGGCTTACCGCGATCGAGCGGCAGACGCTGCTCGGGTTCGGCTGGTGGTCGGTCGCGCAACTGCGCGCCACATCGGAAACCTTGGTGCCGCACGACATCGGCGAGGCCTTGGACGGCGTTCTGACCACGGCGGGTCATGCCGGGTAACGTCGGCGCGATCATGGGAAACCGGTCCAGGAGTGCGGCACGTCGTGCCGCGGCGCGGCGCAGCGCCTGTGCTCCGGCGATCGCCCCGCCGCGCCTGGTTGTGCGACGCGAGGTGGGGCTCTCGGCCTACGAGGCCGCTCTCGCGCGTGCCGGCTTCGGCGCTGTCGCGGGGGCCGACGAGGCCGGGCGCGGCGCGTGCGCCGGTCCGCTGGTCGTGGCCGCGTGCGTCCTGCCGCCGGGGCGGCGCGGCACCATCGATGGGCTCACCGATTCGAAGCTGCTCCCCCCGGCCACGCGCGAGCGCCTCTATGCCGAGGTGGTGCGCCGTGCGGTCTCCTACTCCGTCGTGATCGTCGCGGCCGAGGAGATCGACGCTTACGGCCTGCACGTCGCCAACCTGTCCGGGATGCGCCGGGCGCTCGGCCGCCTGCGCCCGGCCCCGGCCTATGCGCTCACGGACGGCTTCCCGGTACCCGGTCTGGGGATACCAGCGACCGCGGTCTGGAAGGGCGACGCGACCGTCGCCTGCATCGCGGCGGCGTCCATCCTGGCCAAAGTCACCAGGGACGCGATCATGTGCGAGTTGCACGAGCGGTGGCCGCAGTACGAATTTGCCAGGCACAAGGGTTACGTGACGCCTACCCATGCCGAGGCACTGTTGCAGTGGGGCCCGTGCCCCGAACATCGCCGCCGCTACGTCAACGTCCGCCGTGCGCTGCGAGGCGGAGCGCTCATGAGCGACAATGTTTTCGACGACCGAGAGGTCCTCGACGACAGGGAGTTGGAAGACATGGGACGAGTCACAGCGTGAGCGAGCGTAGCGAGCGAGCCGATGTGGTCGGGCTTGGCCGCCCGAACGAGCGAAGCGAGGCTCGGACATGAGTAATGAGGACCTCGAGAACTACGAGACGGATATGGAGTTGCAGCTTTACCGCGAGTACAAGGACATCGCGGCACAGTTCAGCTACGTAGTCGAGACCGAACGCCGCTTCTACCTAACCAACGAGGTTGATCTGCAGCCGCGCAACGCAGACGGCGAGATCTATTTCGAGCTCACCATGCGCGACGCCTGGGTCTGGGATATGTATCGCCCCGCTCGGTTCGTGAAGACGGTGCGGGTCCTTACTTTCAAGGACGTCAACATCGAGGAGCTGGACAAACCCGAACTGGAGCTTCCGGGGGACAAGCCCGGTTTCGGGGCATGAGCGAGGCTCGCCGAGCGAACAAATGTGATGGCGTCTCCGTACGCCCGAATGAGCGAAGCGAGGCTCGGGTATGAGCGAGGCTCGCCGAGCGAACAAATGTGATGGCGTCTCCGCACGCCCGAATGAGCGAAGCGAGGCTCGGGTGTGAGCGAGGTTGACCAGATACTCGCGGTGATCAGTGCCCGCGAGGCGGGCGAGACTGCCGTCGCGCCCCCCGGTGAGGGTCCCGGCTACTGGGCAGGCGGGCCGTCCGTGGTCTGCGACGACGGGGTGTTCTGGCTGGCCTATCGCCTGCGCCGCCCAGTGGACATGGGACGCGGATACGCGAATTTGGTCGCCCGCTCCGAGGACGGTGTGCATTTCCGGCCGGTTGCCACGCTGACGAGCGATCAGTTTGAGTGCGCGTCACTCGAGCGTCCGGCGCTCGTGCGAACCAACGAGGGCTGGCGGGTTTACGTCAGCTGTTCGAGTTGGGGTTCCAAGCACTGGTGGGTCGAGGCGCTCGACGCGGACGCCCCCGAGGACCTCGCGAACGGCAAGCGCACGGTGGTGTTGCCCGGCGACGATGCAGTCGCGTGGAAGGACGTTGTTGTCAACAACACGTCCGGCAGCTGGCAGATGTGGGCCTGTCGCCACCCGCTCGACGGTGGCGACGAGCAGGCCGATCGGATGACGTCGTGGTATGCCACCAGCGCGGATGGCCTCCGCTGGGACCTGCAGGGCGAGGCACTGGCACCGACCCCAGGCAGCTGGGACGAGCGCGGGGCACGGATTACGAGCGTGCTCGAGATCGGCGGCCGGTGCACCGCGTTCTACGACGGGCGCGCGTCAGCGGTCGAGAACTGGCGCGAACGCACCGCGGTCGCGTACGGCTGCGGTCCCGATCGGTTCACGGCAACGAGCGACCCGACGCCGCCCGGACACACGGCGCGCTACCTATCGGTGGCGACGCGGCCGGACGGCTACCGGCTCTACTGGGAGGCGTCGCGGCCAGACGGTGCCAACGACTTGCGCACCGCATACGTGCCCCGCCCGGTGTCACCCAGCCAGTCCTGAAACGACTCGCCGAGCAGTTGCTCGAGCAGCGCGACGTCGTCGGCGAATTTGGGCACGAGTAGGCGCCGGTCGCCGACAGACAGGTTCGGCCGATGTAGCTTGCCGCGCTGCAGTGCGGCCATCAGCGGACGCTGCGCCTGCCGCCACAGCGTGGGCCGGGCATGTGCGCCGACCCGGGCTCCTGCGCGGATGGAACTGCGAAGCGCCGCATTGAGGATGCCGTCGTCCGCCCAGCTCTTCATGTTGGACGACGCAACGCTACGCACCAGGCCGGATTCGACGCCGAGGAAGTCGGAGATGGCGTCGAGGCTGCGCGCGGGCTCTCCCACGAGGCGGCGGTAGCGCAGGACGTGCACCTGCTCGCGGGGGAACACGTCGAAGAGGTGCGCGATCTGCTCTCCGTAGCGCCCGAGCTCCAGGTAGCGCCAGAACGGCGCCCACCCGGCTGTCGCACGGCGCGCTTCGAGGGCGCACGCGGTCACGAAGTCGGGCTCGGTCTCCAGGCCGTCGCTCCACAGGTGCGTCCAGTTGGAGTAGGCACGGTCGATCGGATCGCGGATCACCGCGATCAGCTTCACATCGGGAACGACGGCATGGATGCGGCGATGCGCGGCACGGTCCCACAGATAGAAGGGCGTGCTCTCGCCCTTCAGTGTTCCGGACGGTGCGGGATCGAAAAGCCGTTCGTAACGGTCGCGCTGCCACACCCATTCGCGCGCGCTATGCGCGTCGCCGGGACCTTGGTGCGAATCGCGAGTGGGGAGCCGGCCGCCGGTGAGGAAATACTTCGGTTCCTTCGGATCGGAGAGGAACAACTGCGGGTGCTGGACGAGCGCCGCATGCAACGCGGTCGAGCCGGCCTTGGGTGCACCGATGATCAAGAAGTCGGGAAGCGCCATGAAGACCCCTGATGTCTGGCGGGTGGTGTACGGGGGAGCTGCCGCGTTAGGAGTGTTGTCTAGCGATTACGTAGACATAATTGTAACGCGCGCCAAGGGGGGTGCGTCCAGCCCCAAACCGGCCGGATTGCCCGACTCACAGCACGATCTCACCAACGATGTCAATTCCGTCGTCCACAGCCGTCGAGTTGTCCACAGGCAGCTGGATCGGCCCTCCTGGTCGAGGCGGCTCCGGCACCCTGAAGCCATGCGAGTCAAGGACGCCGTGGGGCGCTTCGGTGAGGATCTCGCCGCCGCCTGGCTGAGCGACGCGGGTTTGACGGTGCTGGCACGTAATTGGCGTTGCCCCGACGGCGAACTCGACATCGTGGCCGTCGACGGCGACACGCTCGTGTTCGTCGAGGTGAAGACTCGCTCGTCGCTCGCGTACGGCGACCCGGCCGAGGCCGTGTCGCGTGCCAAGGCGGCCAGACTGCGCACACTCGCGCTGCGGTATCTGGCCGAGCACGACGACCGGTACTGGTCGCAGGTGCGCTTTGACGTGGTGGCGGTGCTACGGCGCACACCCGGTGGACCGACTGTGCGCCACCTTCGCGGGGCGTTCTAGATGACGCTCGCGCGCACTCTCGGGATGGCGCTGTCCGGCGTGCAGGCGCAGGTCGTCGAGATCGAGGCCGATTTGTCCGCCGGGCTGCCCGGGATGTCGTTTACGGGGCTCGCCGACGTTTCCGTGGTCGAGTCGCGCGATCGCATACGTGCCGCGCTGGTCAACTCGGGTGGGCAGTGGCCCAACCGCCGGATCACCGTTGCCCTGCTGCCGGCCGACGTGCGCAAAGTGGGCTCGGGCTTCGACCTCGGTGTCGCGGTCGCGCTGTGCGCGTGCTCCGACCAGGTTCCGGTGGCGCCGGTGGCCGGAGCGGCATGGATCGCCGAGCTCGGGCTGGACGGGCGGCTTCGCCCGGTACGTGGGGTGCTGCCGGCCGTGGCTGCCGCCCGCGACTCGGGGGTGCGTCGGGTGGTGGTCGCCCGGGCGAACGCCGCAGAGGCGGCGCTAGTGCCCGGCGTCGACGTCCGGGCCGCCACCGATCTGCGTCAGGTGCTGGAGTGGCTGCGCGGCGAGGGGGCGCCGTTGCCGGTCGCCGAAGCCGGACCCGACGACGGCTACGACGAGCAGGCGGCCGACCTCGCCGACGTCGCCGGGCAGGCGCTCGCCAAGCGCGCGGTGGAAGTGGCCGCAGCGGGCGGACACCATCTCTACCTCGTCGGCGCTCCTGGTGCCGGCAAAACCATGCTTGCCGCCCGGTTGCCCGCGCTCCTGCCGCGTCTGGACGACGCGGCTGCGCTCGAGGTGACGGCGGTGCACTCGGTGGTGGGCGCGCTCGGGCCGCAGGCGCAGTTGATCCGGCGCGCACCGTTACAGGCGCCGCACCACACTGCGTCGGTCGCAGCGCTGGTCGGCGGGGGCTCGCACCTGGCGCGGCCGGGCGCGATCTCCTTGGCTCATCACGGAGTCTTGTTCCTGGACGAGGCCGCCGAGTTCTCCAGCGCCGCGCTCGAGGCGCTACGTCAGCCGCTGGAAAGCGGTTACGTGGTGCTGCATCGGCGAGCGGGCGCGGTCCGGTATCCGGCCCGTTTCCAGCTCGTCCTCGCCGCGAACCGGTGCCCATGTGGCGCTCGCGCGAGCGACTGCACCTGCCCGCCGCAGGCGCGCCGCCGCTACCTGCACCGGCTGTCCGGACCGCTTCTCGACCGCGTCGATCTGCGCGTCGACGTCGAACCGGTGGCGCATGCGGACCTGTTCGACACCGACGGCGAACGCGAGCCGAGCGCGGTGGTCGCGGCGCGCGTGCTGCTCGCACGGGCGGCAGCCGCGCAGCGCTGGCGCGAGACGTCCTGGCGACTCAACGGCGACGCACCGGGAGCGGCGCTGCGCGCACGGCCATGGCAGCTCCCGCGCGTAGCGCTCGCTCCTGCCCATGCGTACCTGCAGCGCGGGGAGATCAGCGCGCGGGGCTTCGACCGGGTGCTACGGCTGGCCTGGACGCTCGCCGATCTTGCCGGGCGGGCCGTGCCTGCGGCCGCCGACATCGCCGAGGCGCTGTTCTTCCGGACCGGGCGGAGCGAGTCGTGGGCGGCATGAACCGCACGCAACCGTCCGCTGGCGACCGTGTCGTCTCGCGCGCCGCGGCCGCGTCGGGTAGCGCCGGTCATGCGGCGCCGGGCACTGCGGGTGACGCGGTCGTCGCGGAGGTGCTCCTGGCGCGCGCATACCTGAGCCGCGTGAGTGATCCCGCCTCGATTCCGGTGTGGCGCCTGGTCGATGAGCACGGGCCGGTGGCCGCGGCCGCTCTGGTTCGCACACGCGGCGCGCCTGCGGACGTGCTGGCTGCAACGGAGGCCAGGCACGCCGGCGCCGACCCGGACGCGGATCTCGCCGCTGCGGCGCGACATAGCCTGCGGCTCGTGGTTCCCGAGTCGCCTGACTGGCCGCACTTCGCCTTCGCCGCGCTGCAGCGTTGCGCGACGCTCCGGCTGGCGGCATACGACCGCGGCCTGCGCGCGCGGGCGGACTCCGGTGAGCTCATTCCCCCGCTCGCTCTGTGGGTGCGCGGCAGTGCGGACCTGAGCGCCCTGGGGACCAGATCGGTGGGAATCGTGGGCGCCCGGGCAGCGACCGCCTACGGCGAGCACGTCACTGCCCAGATCGCATACGCACTGGCCGGCCGCGACGTGACAGTCGTGTCCGGAGGCGCCTACGGCATCGACGCGGCAGCGCATCGAGCCGCTCTGAATGCCGGAGGCGTGACCGTGCTGGTGTCCGCCGGGGGACTCGACCGCCCGTACCCGCCCGGGAACGCCACCTTGTTCACCCGAGTCGCCGAAGCCGGAATGCTTATCTCGGAAAGCCCGCCCGGATGCGCCCCGCACCGGCCGCGGTTCCTGACCCGCAACCGTCTGATCGCGGCGTTCTCGACCGGGGTCGTCGTGGTCGAGGCCGCAGGGCGGTCCGGGGCGACGAATACCGCCGGCCACGCTCGCTCGCTGGGTCGGCCGGTGATGGCGGTGCCGGGGCCGGTGACCTCGGCGATGTCGGTCGGTTGCCACGACCTGCTCCGTCGCGACCCGGACCCCGCCCTGCTGGTGACCTGTGCCGAGGACGTGCTGGCGGTGGTGGGTGGCATCGGCGAAAGCCTGGACAGGGAGCTGCCGGCGCGCGCAGCCAGCGCATCCGGCACGCACACCGATCCCCGCGCAGAACTGGATGTGCTCGACCCGACCGCGCGTCGGGTGTTCGAGGGCCTGCCCGCGCGCCGCTTCGCTCGACCTGAAGAGATTGCCGCACGCAGCGGCATCGGTCCGCTGGAGGTCATTCGAGCGCTGCCCGCGCTCGATCTCGCCGGGCTGATCGAGAGCAGCGATGGCGGCTACCGGATCCACCAGCGACTGCTGCCTCGATCCCCGAGCCGAAGCGCGCCGAGAACCGCGCCGCCCTGCTGAGCGGCGCGTGACCGAGCCGCACCCGGTTTGCAGCGCGGCAACCAACCGGGGGACTTGCCGCGTGGCGCCTTGCGCGAACCGTCCCGGCAGCGCACGGTCGAGCCGTGACGACGCGCGCCGGGCAGGGACGGGTCGATCTCATTGCGCTGCGGGCCGCGTTGCCGGCGCCACTGCGGCAGGCGTTGGACGATTACGAGCGGCATCTGCGCCTGGAGGCCAACCGGTCGGCGCACACGGTGAGGGCCTACCTCGGCGACGCGGTAGGCCTGCTCGAGCACCTCAACCGCCTCGGCGGGAAGCGAGTAGCCGATCTGGAGCTCGCGACCCTGCGCGGCTGGCTCGCCATTCAGCGGGAGGGCGGTGCTGCCCGGTCCACCCTTGCCCGGCGATCTGCTGCGCTGCGCACCTTCACCGCCTGGGCGCATCGTAGCGGTCTGGTTCCCGACGACCCGGGGGCCTTGCTCGCCGGCCCCCGCGCGCAACACGCGCTGCCACCGGTGCTCGACCTTGCCGAAGCGACCGCTGCGATGACCCCGGCCGGCGATCCCGACACCCCGCTTGCCCGCCGGAACCGGTTGATCATGGAATTGCTCTACGCGACCGGAATCCGGGTTTCGGAACTCGTCGGTCTGGACATCGACGACGTGGAACGCCGGCGCCGTGTCGTGCGGGTGCTCGGCAAGGGAAACCGGCAGCGGACGGTGCCCTACGGCGTCCCTGCCGAACGGGCCCTGGACAGCTGGCTGTCCGGGCGCGATGAGCTGGTGCGCGAGGGGAGTGGACCCGCACTGCTGCTGGGTGCGCGCGGGCGGCGGATGGACCCGCGTTCGGTGCGTGATGTCGTACACCGAGTCATGGCCGGCGTGCCGGGGGCGCCCGACATCGGCCCGCACGGGCTGCGCCACTCAGCGGCGACGCACCTTCTGGACGGCGGAGCGGATCTACGCAGCGTCCAGGAACTGCTCGGTCACGCGAGCCTGGCGACCACGCAGCTCTACACGCACGTGTCAGTCGAGCGGCTGCGGCGGACCTTCGAGCAGGCCCACCCACGCGCGTGATCCAGGCCGCCAGCGCCCACGGCAGCAGCCGCACCGGGCCGAGCGGTCGCAGCAGCAACAGCGGGTCGAGGTACTGGTCGCCGCGCCGGGCGCCCCAGTGCAGGCACTGCGCAGGGGCCAGGCAGCCGCGGTGCGCGCCCAGCACCCGTCCGATGGGCTGTCCCCGGGCGACAGCCTGCCCCCGGCGAAGCGGCGACAGCACCGGCTCGTACTCCGTGCGTACCCCATCTGCGTGCGTCAGCACGACCACACCGCGGCCCGCTGCCGAACCGACGAAACTGACCGTCGCCGCCCCCGCCGCCCGCACGATCGCGTCGGGCGTCGTGGCGAGGTCGACGCCGAGGTGTCCGCGCCCGAAGCGTGTCGTGGGCGGTGCGAAGGGACGCACCAGTCGCATCGGGCGCAGCGGCGAGGTGTAGCTCACTGCGCCCGGCGTGGGCGACGGCGCGCCGGCGGCAGAGCCGGCCGCGAGCACGGTCAGGGCAGCTACGACGATCGCGATCCGGCGCATCGGGTCAGCATGTCCGCGGACGCCGACACTTCGTGGGTCGCTGCGGCGTGCCTGTGGACGACCACCGGCGTCGTCCACAGGCGCGTAGTGCCGGATTGACAGCTGGTCGGCGGATGCCTTAGGCCATGCCGCCACAGCGGGAGATAGGGAGTTCTTCCGATGTAGGCAGGCCCCTCAGACGCGCAATGTCGGTGATGCAAACAGCCGGTGACTCCGAACAGCCGGCGTCGCAAGCGACAAAGCCCGAGGAGACATCATGTTCACCCTGCACGATCTCAACCCTGACGCCCTGTCCGCCGAGCTGGCCTGGCGAAGAGAGGGGTTGCGGCACCGCGGCAACTTCCTGGCCCCGCGCTGGCGTCCGCAGTCCACCGGCCGGCGTCGGACAGCGCGGCGCACGAAGTAAGGCCGGGCACTGACGTGCTCAGTGCGCAGGACGAAGATGGCCTCGTGCCCCGTACTGTCGCACCGCTCGTCGGCCGGGCAACCGAGCTCGACTCGTTGCTGTCCGGGATCGACCACGCCCGGGCAGCACGAGCCAGCGCGGTCATCCTCGACGGCGACGCCGGGGTCGGCAAGACCCGCCTGCTCGCAGAGCTGGCGGAACGCGCCGACGCCACTGGCCTACTCGTCGTGGTCGGGCATTGTGTCGACCTCGGTGACGCCCCGCCGCCCTACCTGCCGTTCGGCGAGGCCTTCGGGCGTCTGCGCGAGGAGCAGCCCGACCTCGTCACGAAGCTTCTTGACCGGCATCCGCAGATCGCCAGGCTGCTTCCCCGCAGCGACTTCGGCGCCGACGGGGATCCCATCGGCCGCGGTGAGCTTTTCGCCGCCGTGCTGGCGGCGATCGCCGAACTTGCCAGGCACCAGCCGGTGCTACTGCTGATCGAGGACGTGCACTGGGCCGACCAAGCCTCGCGCGACCTGCTCGGCTTCTTGTTCACGCGCATCCGGACCGAACAGCTCGCAATGGTGGTCAGCTACCGCAGCGACGACCTGCACCGTCGCCACCCGCTGCGACTGACGCTCGCCGAATGGGCCCGGCTGCCGGCCGTACAACGCGTCCACCTCGATCCGCTTCCGGCCGAGGCCATGCGCATCCTGGTCCGCGCCGCGCACGAGCGACCGCTCGCCGAGGCCGACATCGCCGGCATCGTGACGAGAGCCGAAGGCAATCCGTTCTTCGCTGAGGAGCTGACTGCGGCTGCCGACCACTGCGCAGACACCCAGCAGCTTCCCTGGCAGCTCGCGGACCTGCTGCTCGTTCGGCTGGACCGGTTGTCCGACGACGCTCGCCGTGTCGTGCGTGTGGCCGCCGTCGCCGGACGGCGGGTGCCGCACGACATCCTCGCCGCCGTGCTCGACCTGCCAGCCGAACGCCTCGACCATGCGCTGCGTGAGGCGATCGAGGCGCACATCCTGCAGCTCACCTCGAGCGGACGTGGCTACACCTTCCGGCACGCGCTGCTCGCCGAGGCGGTATATGACGATCTGCTGCCCGGCGAGGTGGTTCGCCTGCACGCCGCCTACGCTGCGGTCGTCGCAGCCCGACCGGATCGCAGCGCAGCCGAACTAGCCCGCCACGCGCTCGCCTCCCACGACTATGTGACCGCCTACGGTGCGAGCGTCCGCGCGGGCGACGAGGCAATGGCGTTGGCCGCTCCTCAGCAGGCGTTGCAGCATTACGAAACGGCGCTCGACCTGCACGACCGGATTCCCGAAACACCGAGCGTTGCCGATCTCGTGGTCCTGCTGGCCGACGCCGCAGTGGCTGCCGGGCGAGCCGCTCGCGCGTACCGCCTGGCTCAAGCGACGCTGGACGCGCTCGCCGTCGACGCGCCCGACGAGGACCGCGGAAAGCTGCTGTACGCGCTTGCCGTTGCGGGCGTCGAGGGCGAGCACGACGACGAGGCGCGTAGCGCAACCGAGCGTGCGCTTCAGCTGATCGCGCCAGATCCCACGCCCTTACGCGCTCGTCTCGCCGCTCTGCACGCCCGACTCTCGATCTTCCACAGCGAGGCAGAGGCAGAACGATGGGCGCGCGAAGCGCTCGACATCGCGGCGCTGCTCCAGCGGCCCCTCGCCTCGTCCGACGCGGAGACGACGCTTGCCATGCTGCAGCGCCGGCGCAGCCGTCCGGAAGAGGTTGCCGAGCGGTTGATGCGCGTCGCCGAAGGAGCACAGGCCTATGGCGAGCATGCTGCAGAGATCCGTACCCGCTACCACCTCGCCAGCCTCTACCTTGATCACGGCGAGCTGGCCGCTGCCACGCAGGCGCTGGACAATGCCTGGCAGCGTGCCCGCGAGGTAGGCCGGCCGTGGATGCTCTTCGGCGTCGAAGCGCGAGCGCGCGCGGCAACCCTGCAATACGAGCAGGGTGACTGGGACGGCGCGCTTCGCACCCTCGAGATCGACGGCGAGGCGGCCACCCCGCAGGCGCAGGCACGCTTCGCGGCGGTGCGGATGATGGTCCTCGTCGGACGCGGCGAACCGAATGCGTTGGACGAAGCTGCGCAGCTCTGGGAGTGGCGGGGACAAGAGAGCCTGATCGCACATTGGACCGTGCTCGCCGAACTCGAGCAGTTCGGCTGGCAGGGGCGGGCCGACGATGCGGCCGCGCTCGCCGACGAGGCGGTAGCGCTGCTCTCGGTGATGTGGCAGGAAACGTGGTTCCTCGGCCGAATCCGGCTCGCGGCGCTCGTCGTGATCGCGTGCGCTGCCGAGCTGACGTCGGCGACCACTACCCGGCATGGCGCGCTGGTCGAACTGGCTCGCCGCCATACCGATGACGGGCGGACCGCCGCCGAGCGCGGGGTACCCAGCGGTCGCGAGCTCGGCGTCGAAGCGGTGGCGTGGCTCGCGCGACTGGACGCCGAGTGGGCCCGGCTGCGCTGGCTCGCCGGCGTCGACGTGCCCGGCCAGGACGAGCTCATCGCCGCATGGCAGCGGGTCGTGGAGGCATTCGGATACGGCAACCGCACCGAACAGGCCCGCGCCCGCGCCCGCCTGGCCGCAGTTCTGCGGGCCGCCGGGCTCGCGAGCGACGCCGCCGAGCAGGCCGACCTCGCCCGCACCGCCGCCCGCAGCATGGGCTTCGTGCCGCTGCTCGCCGAGATCCGCGCGCTGGCGATCGAACCGGCTGCGTCCGCCAAGCTGGCCCCGGGTGGTCTGGGGGCGTTGACCGACCGGGAGCGCGACGTCCTCAGCCTGCTCGTCGAGGCGCGCACCAATCGCCAGATCGCGGCGCAGCTCTACATCAGCGAGAAGACGGTGAGCGTGCACGTATCCAACATCCTGGCCAAGCTGGACGTGCGTAGCCGCGCGGAGGCAGCAGCCCTTGCTCGGCGAGCAGCGCCGCCGACCCGGGCGTAGCCAGCGCCGCGGCGCACAATCGAAGGCGTGACGATCGAGCAAATCTGAGCGATCAGTCGTCGGCAGCGGCGGGGCGGGTGTACGTTGCGCCGCTGCTGGCATCGCTTTCGGGCTGGCTCTCGGCCAGGGGCACTCGCTCGACGTGGCATTGTTCGACGATGCGCTGCCGGCTTTCATCGGCTTCGGCGTCGGCACCGCAATCGTGCTACGGCTCACCGGGCGCGGCACAGCCGGTCCGCTGGTTCGCCGGTTCGCGTGAGCCGAGGCTTACCGGGACGCGAGCGGTGGGACGTGCGTCGAGCGATCCGGCTCGGGAAGCCGAGTGAGCACCCGACGCATCGAGCCGCGGAGTAAGTAGACGCGGGGCCACCGTTAGCACGCACAAGTGTCGTTACCGCGCCGCGAGAGACGCTGATCGCGACCGGTGCACATGCAAACCGGCGTAACCTCGGCGGGCGCGGGTGACGTAGCCGCCGATTCCGGGCAACCGTTCGGGATCACCGCGTGGCCCCAGCGCCACCTGCACGCGCACGTCGACGCCAGGCCGCTTGACTGACGAAGATCGCCGCCGCGCTAGCCGCGCACCCGCGCGGCGATCGTGTTCGCGACGACGTCGGGCGCCTCGTCGGGCAACCAGTGACTTGCGCCCTCCAGTGCCACGAACTCGTACGGAGCGTCCACGTACTCGCCCGTCCGCTCGGCCGCAACGCGTCCGAAGGCCAGATCGGCGCTACCCCAGACAAAGCTGGTCGGCACGGTGACCGGGCCCAGCCCGGCAGCGTCGGCGCGGCTCATCGCCCGGTACCAGTTCAGCGCTGCGGTGAGGACACCCGGGCGCCTGAAGAACGCGACGTCCTCGTCCTCGCGGGCAGTCGAAAGGGCGCCGCCGTAGAACGAACGTAACCGGGCGGCATCGTCAGCGAGCAGCTCCCGCTCGGCCCCTGGGTCGCGAAAACCCCGGATGTAATCGAACTGCGCGCGCTGGTCGGGCTCTGCCGCGATCGCTTCGCTCATGGCACGTGGGTTCGTCGTTGACACGGCCGTCCACGAGCGGACGAGGTGCGGTTCGCGAGCAGCCACCCGCCAGCCGACCACCCCACCCCAGTCGTGCCCGGCCAGGTGCACGTCACTGCCGAGCGCGCCGAGCATCGCCACCACGTCAGCGACCAGATTCGACAATGCGTAGGCCTCGACCCCGAGCGGGCGCGCCCCAGGGGAGTACCCGCGTTGATCCAGCGCGACGCTGCGTATACCGTCCTCGGCCAGGCATTCTGCGACGGCTGACCACGACGTGCACCGCTGCGGAAAGCCGTGCAGCAGCAGGACCAGCGGGCCGTCGGATGGGCCCCACTGCAGCCCGTCGAACACCATGCCGTTGGCCGGGAGCGAGACGGGAGAACTCACGCTCGAGCCTCGCTTCGCTCGTTCGGGCGGCCAAGCCCGATCACATCGGTTCGCTCGCAAGCTTCGCTCACGCTCGAGCCTCGCTTCGCTCGTTCGGGCGGCCAAGCCCGATCACATCGGTTCGCTCGCAAGCTTCGCTCACCTGTCAAAGCGTAGTCAGGCGCCGCGCTAGACTGGACCTGCAGCCCGGTTTCGGGCTGACTTCGCGTGCCCTCCCACCGGTACCTTCGGCGGGTGGCGGTCGGCCTCGGTACATCCTGCGGGATGGCGGCCCGACTGCGACACCGGGCACCAGGGCGGGCGACCCACCCGGGACGTCCGCGACAACCGAGGCCGCACCCCGGCTCACACCGGTGTGCACAAGTGCGACAGGAGGGCGACCGCCATGGCCGTCGTCACCATGAAGGAAATGCTCGACGCGGGCGTCCACTTCGGGCATCAGACCCGGCGCTGGAACCCCAAGATGAAGCGATTCATCCTGACCGAGCGCAACGGGCTCTACATCATCGACCTGCACCAGACGCTCACCTACATCGACAGCGCCTACGACTTCGTCAAGGAGACGGTGGCCCACGGCGGCACGGTGCTCTTCGTCGGCACCAAGAAGCAGGCGCAGGGTTCGATCGCCGAGCAGGCGACGCGCGTCGGGATGCCCTACGTCAATCAGCGCTGGCTGGGCGGCATGCTCACCAACTTCCAGACCGTTTTCAAGCGGTTGCAGCGGATGAAGGAACTAGAGGCTCAGGAGCAGGCCGGCTGGGAAGGCACCGCGACGAAGAAGGAGCAGCTGATGCTCCAGCGCGAGAAGGACAAGCTCGAGCGCACGCTCGGCGGCATCCGCGACATGGGACGCGTCCCGAGCGCCATCTGGGTGGTCGACACCAAGAAGGAGCACATCGCGGTCGGCGAGGCGCACAAGCTGAAGATCCCGGTGATCGCGATCCTGGACACCAACTGCGACCCGGACGAGGTCGACTACAAGATTCCCGGCAACGACGACGCCATCCGAAGCGCCGCGCTGCTGACCCGCGTGGTCGCCGATGCCGTAGCGGAGGGCCTCGTAGCGCGAGCCGCCGCGGCGGCCAACGCCGGCCGCGACGAGAAGCCTGCCGAGGGCGCGTCCGGTGGCCAGGTCGCCGCCGACGAGCCGATGCCGGAGTGGGAGCGCGAACTGCTTCAGCCGACCGGTTCCACCAGTGCCCAAGCTGCCGAGGCCGCAGTACCTGAGGCCCCCGCACCTGAGGCCCCCGAAGCATCTGAGACCACCGAAGCACCTGAGACCACCGAAGCACCCGCCGAGGCCAGCGCAGCGCCGATCCCGGCACCCTGACCCACTAACCAGAGAACGGACGAGAGAACAGAGATGGCGAACTTTTCCGCCGCTGACGTCAAGAAACTCCGTGACGCCACCGGCGCCGGCATGATGGACTGCAAGAGGGCGCTCGAGGAGGCCGACGGCGAAGCCGGCAAGGCGCTGGAGATCCTGCGAGTCAAGGGCGAGGCCAAGGCCGCCAAGCGGGGTGCCGAGCGCACCGCCTCCAACGGCCTCATCGCCGCCGCTGAGGGCGCAATGATCGAATTGGCCTCCGAGACCGACTTCGTGGCCAAGAGCGAGCAGTTCCAGACGCTCGCCGGCGACATCGTCACGCACTTCGCCGGATCGTCGGCCACCGACGTCGAGACCCTGCTCGCTGAGACGCTCAAGGACGGCAAGACGGTCGCAGAGAGCGTCGAGGGCCTGGCCGCGGTGATCGGCGAGAAGCTGGAACTGCGCCGCGCCGTCAAGCTCGACGGCAAGATCGCGACCTACCTGCATCGCAAGGCATCCGACCTGCCGCCGCAGGTCGGCGTGCTGGTGCAGTTCGACGGCGCCGACGCCGATGCCGCGCGCACCACCGCGATGCAGATCGCCGCGATGCGTCCTGGATTCCTCTCCCGCGACGAGGTCCCGGCCGACGTGGTCGAAACAGAGCGGCGTGTCGCCGAGGCCAAAGCCCGTGAAGACGGCAAGCCTGAGCAGGCGCTACCCAAGATCATCGAGGGTACCGTGAACAGCTACTACAAGAATAACGTGCTGCTCGAGCAGGCCTCGGTCGTCGACAACAAGAAGAGCGTGAAAGCGCTGCTGGACGAAGCAGGCGTGACCGTCACCAAATTCGCGCACTTCGAAGTCGGCGCCTGACCCGGCTAGGGTTCGTCCCGACGTACATCGACACCGACGCTAGGGGCCGCTGAATGACCAACGTGGAGGCGGCCCCTCATGCGTATCGGCGGGTGCTGCTGAAACTCTCCGGAGAGGTCTTCGGCGGCGGGCGCATCGGTGTCGACCCCGACGTCGCGCACTCGATCGCAGCGCAGATCGCCGAGGTCGTCAACGCCGGCACCCAGGTCGCGATCGTGGTCGGCGGCGGCAACTTCTTCCGCGGTGCCGAGCTCTCCCAGCGCGGTATGGACCGTGATCGCGCCGACTATATGGGCATGCTCGGCACAGTGATGAACTGCTTGGCGTTGCAGGATTTCCTGGAGAAGCAGGGCATCCCGACGCGCGTGCAGACGGCGATCACGATGGGCCAGGTCGCCGAGCCCTACATCCCACGCCGCGCCGAGCGGCATCTGGAGAAGGGCCGCGTCGTCATCTTCGGAGCCGGCGCCGGACTGCCGTACTTCTCCACCGATACGGTCGCTGCGCAGCGCGCCCTGGAGATCGGTTGCCAGGTGCTGCTGCTCGGCAAGAACGGCGTCGACGGCGTGTATGACGCCGACCCCCGCCTCGTCCCCGACGCTGTGAAGTTCGATTCGATCAGTTACGACGAGGTGCTGCGGCGCGGGCTGAAGGTCGCCGACGCGACCGCATTCAGCCTGTGCCGCGACAACGACATGCCGATCATCGTTTTCCGCCTCGTCGACGGCAACATCGCTCGAGTGGTACGCGGCGAGAAGATCGGGACACTCGTCAGCGCAACCGGCTGACGCCACAGAAAGGGACACGTGGTGATCGACGAGACCCTCTTCGAGGCCGAAGAGAAGATGGAGAAGGCCGTGCACGTCGCACGGGACGAGCTCGGTGGCCTACGCACCGGACGCGCCAACGCGAGCGCCTTCGCGCGTCTTGTCGTTGACTACTACGGCGCCCCGACCCCGATCCCGCAGATGGCGACCGTGAATGTGCCCGAGGCCCGGATGGCCATCATCAAGCCCTACGACCCGACCCAGCTCGGGGCCATCGAACGCTCGATCCGCGACAGCGATCTGGGCGTGAACCCGACCAACGACGGCGCCATCATCCGTATCGTGTTCCCGCAGCTCACCGAGGAGCGGCGCCGGGATCTGGTGAAGGTCGCCCGCGGCAAGGGCGAAGACGCCAAGGTGTCGGTCCGTTCCATCCGCCGGCACAGCAAGGACGCGCTCGAACGGCTCGCGAAGGACGGCGAGGCAGGGGAGGACGACGTCCGCCGCGCCGAGGTGGAGCTGGACAAGCTGACCAGCCGCTACACCGGCAATGTCGACGAGCTCGTGCGGGCCAAGGAAGTCGAACTGCTCGAGATCTGAGGTGCCCCCTGAGATGAGATCGGACGACGAGCCCGCCCCGTCGCCGGCCGCCCGCGGCCTGTCTCGCGCGCGGCGTATTGGCGGCTCACCCGCCTCCTCGGCGCCCGTCCGTCCGCCGCAGACCGACGTCGCGCCGGTGCTCGCCGACGCCGAACGCGGGCTCAGCCTGCAACCGCGTCGCACCCGCGCAGGCCGCAACCTGCCCGCTGCCATCGCGGTCGGCGCCAGTCTCGGCGCGCTCGTGCTGCTCAGCCTGTTTCTGTACCGGCCGAGCTTCGCGGTGATCGTCGGCATCGCGGTGCTCTATGGCACCTACGAGCTCGCCACGGCAATCGCGACGTCGGGCGTGCACACGGCGCTCGTCCCGCTGCTGGCCGGCGGCGGCGCGACCCTGATCGCGGCATGGGTGGGTGGCCCGAACGGACTGGTCGGTGGCGTCGTGCTCACCGCAAGCGCCGTGCTCGTCTGGCGCCTCGCCGACGGCGCCGCGGGTTACGCACGCGATGTCGGGGCGTCACTGTTCGTGCTGCTCTACGTGCCGACTCTTGCCGGGTTCGCGATCCTCTCCGCGCACGCCGACGACGGCGCGGCCCGCATCGTCGCGTTCGTCGCGACCGTCGTCTGCAGCGACACCGGTGGCTATGCGAGCGGCGTGTTCTTCGGCAAGCACCCGCTGGCCCCGATCGTGTCCAAGGCCAAGACGTGGGAGGGCGTAGCGGGGTCGGTGGCGTTCTGCTGCGTCGCCGGCGTGATCTTCCTAACGCTCACCTTCCACCAGCCGTGGTGGACGGGACTGCTGTTCGGGCTCGGGATCGTGAGCACGGCGACGCTCGGCGATCTGGGCGAGTCGATGCTCAAGCGCGACATCGGCGTCAAGGACATGGGCAGCCTGCTGCCCGGCCACGGCGGCATCATGGACCGCTTGGACTCGCTGCTGCCGTGCGCGGCCGTTGCGTACTTGCTGCTGTCCTGGCTCGCCCCCGTCGGGTGACTCCCCGGCGGGTCGGCGAGTCGGCGGCGATCGCCTCGGTCGCCCGGCTCGCGTCGCTCTCGCGCACAGCCTGGGTCGGTGTGGACGGTCATGGCGGTGCAGGCAAGTCGAGCCTTGCCGCGCGCATCGTGGCCGCTGTGCCGCAGGCGGTGACGGTGTGCATCGACGACTTCGCCGGCCCGCGTGTCGCGGAGTGGGACTGGGACAGGTTCCGCGCGCAGGTCTCGTTGCCGCTGCTCGCAGGTCGGCCAGCGCGCTACCAGCGTTGGGACTGGAATCGGGACGCGGGCGCCGAGTGGCACGACGTTGCGATCGGACACGTGGTCGTCGTCGAAGGGGTGTCCAGCACCCGCGACGAGGCCGCCGTCCCGTGGGATCTGACGATCTGGGTCGAAACGCCGCGCGCAATCCGGCTGGCCCGGGCCATGGCGCGCGACGGCGCTGCGATGCAGTCGACCTGGCGCGATCGCTGGCTGCCTTCGGAGGAGCGCTACATCGCCCGGCAGGCGCCACAGCAACGCGTGGACCTGATCGTTGCCGGAACAGAACGCGGCGGTCAATGATCAGTCGGGGATCTGGGAGAATCAAGCGGTCATGGTTGCCCTTCCTCTTGTCTTCGACGCCCCGCGGCGGACCAGCCCACCGCGGCACCTCGCCGATCTCGACCCGGCCGCGCGGCGTGCGGCGCTTCGTGAGCTCGGCCTGCCAGCCTTCCGCGCCGATCAACTGTCGCGGCACTACTTCGCGAGGCTGGAGGGCGACCCGTCCGCGATGACCGACCTGCCGCCCGCAGTGCGCGAGCAGATCGGCCCCGCGCTCCTGCCGACGTTGATCACCGAGGTCAGCACCCGGCAGACCGACGCCGCGACGACCCGCAAAACGCTGTGGCGCCTGCACGACGGGGCGCTCGTCGAAAGCGTGCTGATGCGTTACCCGCAGCGGATCACCGTGTGCGTCTCGAGCCAAGCGGGTTGCGGCATGGCGTGCCCGTTCTGCGCGACAGGGCAGGGCGGGCTCACCCGCAACCTCTCCACCGCCGAGATCGTCGAGCAGGTCACGGCCGCCGCTCGGGTCGCCGCCCGCGGCGGGGTCGGCGAGCCGGGCCGGCTGTCCAACGTTGTGTTCATGGGAATGGGCGAGCCGCTGGCCAACTACAACCGGGTGCTCGCCGCGCTGCGCCGCCTCGTGGATCCGGCACCGGATGGGCTCGGCATGGCGCAGCGTTCGATCACCGTGTCGACGGTCGGGCTGGTCCCAGCCATCCTCCGGCTGACCGAGGAGGGGCTGCGGGTGACGCTGGCCGTCTCGCTACATGCCCCTGACGACGAACTGCGCAACACCCTAGTCCCGGTGAACACCCGCTGGAACGTCGCCGAGGTGCTCGCCGCCGCCGACGGCTACGCCGCGCGTACGGGACGGCGTTACTCGATCGAGTACGCGATGATCCGCGACATCAACGACCAGCCCTGGCGCGCGGACCTGCTCGCCGATCTGCTCGCGCCGAGGCTCGCGCACGTCAACCTGATACCGCTCAACCCGACACCGGGATCGAAGTGGGATGCCTCACCCAAGCCCGTGGAGCGCGAGTTCGTCCGTCGCCTGGAGTTGCGGGGGGTGCCGGTGAGCGTGCGCGACACCCGCGGCCAGGACATCGACGGCGCCTGCGGTCAACTGGCTGCGACACCGCTCGACTGAGGGAAGATGAGTCCCGGCGCTGCGCTCAGCGCGTTGCTGAAGGACGCGGCGCGCCTGGACCGGACCCAGTCCGACCCGCTCGTCGCGCTGCGCAACGCCGTCGGCGTGGGCGCACCGCTGGTCATCGGCACCCTGCTGGGCGGCGCCTCGATCGGCCTGCCATCGACCATCGGCGCCCTGCAGACCGGTTTCGCGGACCGTCCCGGCCCGTACCGGCTGCGTCTCGCGCGAATGAGCGCGACCGCGCTGGCGGCCGGCCTGACGAGCAGCCTGGCCGTGCTGCTGTCGCGCAATGCCGCCACCTCAGCCTTGCTGCTGCTCGTGCTCGGCTTCGTCGCCGGGCTGCTCATCTTCGCCGGCCCCGCCGCCACCCAGGTTGGTATCGCGTCGACGGCCGCGGCGCTGATCATCGGGCATCAACCCGAGCCGCCGTCGCTCGCCCTGCATGTCGGGCTGCTGGTGCTGCTCGGCGGTGTCGGTCAGGTAGTGCTCGCGCTCGCCGCCTGGCCGCTGCGCCGGCACCGGCCCGAACGGGTTGCGCTTGCCGGGCTCTACCGCGCACTGGCAGCGCTCGCCCGGCGTCCGACCGGAACCCACACCGGACCGCCGCTGGGCGACGCCGTCGCCGGCGTGCGGCAGACGCTGTACGGGCTCGGTCACGACCACGGACCCAGCGTCGAGGCCTACCGCGTGCTGCTGGACGAAGCACAACGCATCCGCGGCGAGCTGATCGTGCTCGCGGGACACGTCGAAGTGCTCGAGCGGCGCGACACCACCACGGCGGCCGACGCGGCGCGGGCCGTCATGGACACGGCGGCAGCGGTGTTGGAGCGAATAGCCGAGGCTTTGCTTGCCGCGCATCCGGTCGAGGAAACGGCGCTGGTGCCGGTGCGCGACAGCGTCCGGGCTGCCGCGGCCACGCTGGCCGATGCCGGTCTCGCCGGTCGCTCGGCCGTCGGACGGGTGCTGGCGCTGGCCGGACAACTGCGCGCGGCCGTCACTACCACTCGCTCCGGCGCCAGCGAGGGACGCGTCGGCGAGGAGCCGGACAAGGTCCATGGCGTCGCCCGCCTGCGCGACCCGCTCGCCACCCTGCGCGCCAACCTGACCCCCGATTCGGCGGTGCTGCGCCACGCCGTGCGCGCGGCAGTGCTGGTCGCGGGCTCGGAGCTGGTGACCCGGCTGTCGGGCATTGAACGCGGCTATTGGATCTCGCTGACGATCATCGTCACGCTGCGCCCGGATTTCGCCACCACGTTTCAGCGCTCGTTCATGCGCGTGCTCGGCACGATCCTCGGTTTGGTATTAGCCACGGCGCTCATCCACTACCTGCCTGGCGGTGATTGGTGGGGCGTGGCGCTCGTCACGCTGTTCTACTTCGGCGTGCGGCTGGCCGGTGCTGGCAACGTCGCGTTGCTCTCGCTGTCGTTGAGCGCCCTGGTGGTAGTGCTGCTGGCCCTCAACGGGATCGCCCCGCACAGCAGCGTCGCGCCGCGCGCTGTCGACACGCTGGTCGGCGGGGCGCTGGCCCTGCTGGCGACGCTGGTCTGGCCGGTGTGGGAGCGGCAAGTCGTGTCCACCCGCTTGGCCACCCTGTTGGACGCCTACCGCGAGTACCTTGCCGCGCTGCTGGACCCGGCGCGCGAGGGCTCGCGGCTGCAGCGGGCCCGCAGCGCTGCCCGGCTCGCGCGCAGCAACGCCCAGGCCTCGGTCGACGCCGCCCGGGCCGACCCGGTGTCCTCGCGCGGGCAGGTCGAGCTGGGCGAGGCGGTGCTCGCGCACAGCCACCGGTTCGTGCACGCGCTGCTCACCGTCGACGCGGTTCGGCCCGCGCTCGCCGGTGCCGGAGCCCCGGACGAGCTGGCCCAGTTGATGCGAGCCTGCGACGACGTCCTGCAGTGTTGTTCAGAAGCGGTCCGCGCTGGGCGCCCGCCGCAGCACGTCCCACCGTTGCGTCCGATCCAGGAAGCATTTCTGCCACTGGCAAAGCGAGAGCCGGATCGGGTCGGCGGTCCGGAGGTGGCTGCTGCCCTGATCCATGCCACCGACCGCATCGCGAACAGCCTCGACACCCTGGCCGCCGAGGTTGGCCGCCAGCTGTCGGAAAGGGCCGTTGTAGCGTCGAAATCATGATCGACGCGAACCCCCACTACACCGATCTCGCTCACGTCATGGCGCTGCCCCGGCTGACCGGGATGGCGCTCAGCCCGGACGGGACGCGCCTGATCGTTTCGCTACAGCAACCCGATGCGAAGGGTGCGCGCTACGTGTCCTCGCTATGGGAGATGCCCGTCGACGGTGGCGCGCCGAGTCGGCTCACGCACTCGCCGGACGGTGAGACGTCGCCCGCGTTCCTGCCCGACGGATCGCTGCTGTTTCTCGCCAAACCGTCCGACGGTGCCGAATCGGGGGATGGCGACATGGACGGCGCCGAGAAGGCGCTCTGGCTGCTCCCGGTCGGCGGCCACCCGAGGATGGTGGCGCGCCGGCCCGGCGGGCTGGGCGCGCCTGTTGTCGCCGCCGAGTCGGGCGCGGTCGTCATGTCGGGCAGTAGGCTGATGTACTCCGGCGAGAACGACGACGCCGAGCGCCGCGCGACGCTAAAGGAACGCAAGATCGCAGCGATCCTGCACACCGGCATGCCGATCCGCTACTGGGACCACGAGCTGGGCGCAGAGTCGCGGCGATTGCTCTATCTCGGCGTGAGCGGCGGGGAAACGGTCGACCTGGCTGCTGACGTCACCACCGAGCTGATCGAGAACGAGTACAGCGTCAGCGCGGACGGCTCGACGGTCGCGACGGACTGGCGCCCGAGGGCCGGGCACGGGCGGGTGAGCTACGGCGTCGCCGTCATCGACGTCGCGACGAGTCGGCGCACGATCGTCGCGTCCGAACCGGGTTGGGAGTTCGCCGGTGCGCGCATCGCGCCGGACGGCGCACGCCTGGCGATGGAGCAAACGAGCGAGGCGACTTTCGAGACCGGGCCCTACCGCACATTGGTGCTCGTCACTCCGGGGGGCGGCGACCCGATTCCCGTCGAGCTGGACGGGCTCTACCCGACAGAGTGGTCCTGGTCAGCCGACTCGCGCACGCTCTGGGTGTCCGGCGATTGGCGCGGACGTGGCGCCGTGCTCGCGGTGGATCCGGCTACCGGCGCGGTTCGCAGCCGGCTGGCCGACGACGCTGTGTACAGCGCGCTGTGCCCGTCGCCGGAGGGCGACTACGTCTACGCGTTGCGCTCCACTATCGACCAGCCGATGACTCCGGTCCGCTTGCGCGCCGACCTCGCCAGTGCCGACATCGAAGATCAGGCGCCGACCCGGCTGGCCACCCCGGCGGCGCTGCCACGACCTCCCGGCCGCCTGGAGGAGGTCGAGGTCGATGTCGACGGTGCTCGGGTTCGCGGCTGGCTGTGCCTGCCTGCGGAGTCCGGGGCGCCCGTCCCGCTGATGCAGTGGATACACGGTGGGCCGTTCATGTCGTACAACTCGTGGAGTTGGCGTTGGCTGCCGTGGCTCGCTGTCGCGCGCGGCTGGGCGGTGCTGATGCCCGACCCGGCGCTGTCGACCGGGTACGGCACCGACTTCATCGAGCGGGCGTGGCCCTACCAGGCTCGGTTGGTGTGGCGCGATATCGAAGCGCTCCTGGACAGCGTCGTCGCTCGTCCGGACATCGACGAGGAGCGCACTGCGTGTCTAGGCGCGTCCTTCGGTGGTTATATGACGAACTGGATCGCCGGGCATACCGATCGGTTCAAGGCGATCGTGACGCACGCCGGACTGTGGGCGCTCGATCAGCAACACGCGACCACCGACGCCGCGCCGTTCAAGACCGGCATCTTCGGCACGCTGAGCGAGCACCCGGACTGGTACGCGGAGAACTCCCCGCACAACACTGCCGACCAGATCGTCACGCCGATGCTCGTTGTGCACGGCAACCGCGACTATCGGGTGCCGGTGAGCGAGGCGCTACGGCTGTGGTGGGACCTCGTCAGCAGGCACGGCGGGGAGGCGGACTCGATGCCGCACCGCTTCCTGCAGCTGACCGGCGAGAATCATTGGGTGCTCTCGCCGGCCAACGCCGAGATCTGGTGGGATGCTGTGCTTGGCTTCTGCGGGCAGCATGTCCTGGATCAGACATGGACGCCGTCCGAGTTGCTCTGATTGCGTACCGGTCAGAGGTTCGCGCTGGCGACGCAGGTCTGCGTGCCATGTGTCGCGCGGAATACGACATGGTCGGTGCCGGCAAGGTTGGCGATGTTCCGCTTGACGGTGAACGAGCCGGACGGCGCGACGGTCGTGGAGTGACCAGACGCCTTCAGCGCGCCGTTGTCGCGTAGCGTCCAGGCCCAGACCTGGCGATTGACGTTGCTGTCGATCTCGGCCTCGCTCTGGAGAACGCCGTTGTCGGCCTTGACCTTCAACTTCCAGGTGGCACTGGCCGAGCAATGCCCGGACGTGGTGACGGAGGGTCCACCGCCTTGGGCGAGCGCGCTCGGGGCGAGCAGCAGGGCGGAGCCGAGCAGTCCGGCGGTGGCGGTGGCGGCAAGTGCGGTGCGGACGTTCATGGTGGGGTTCCTTCCCGGAGGTTGTTAATACGCACAGCCTCTCCGGGACGAAGTAGCAGCCGCTATCGGACGAAGGCCTTAAGACCGCGTGCTACCCGACGGGCGCAGCGCCTGCACCGACGGCGGTGTCGGGACACCCGTTTCCAGATCGGGGGCCGGCACCGGATCGGCGTAGCTGATCTCCCGCGCTACGGTGCCTGCCCAGGCCGGGCCTGCGACGTCCTCGGGCGGGTCGTCCGGCCATCCGTCGGACACCTTCAACGACCACTGCACGATCGGCAGTGCTAGTACTAACGTCGCAGCGAGTTCGCTCGCAGCTGGGCGCCGGACCTCCGCGGTGCGGCCCGGCAGCAGCGTTTCGGTGATCGCGTCCAGCGCACGGCCGCGTTCGGTGTCGGGAAGCGCGCGGCAGGTGCCGAACAGGACGGCGCTTCGATAGTGCATCGAAGATTCGAACGCCGAACGCGCGACGACCAGCCCGTCGAACGCCGTGACGGCGAGGCAGGTCGGCACGCCTGTCGCGAGGCGCCGCATCCAGCGCGACCCGGTAGAGCCATGCATGAGCACCCGGTCACCGTGGCGCACGATCGCCGTCGGGATGACGACGGGCATTCCTGTGTCGTCGACCAGGCCGACGTGTCCGATCGGCGTCGAGTCGAGCAGCGCGTCCAGGGCGCCACGTTCGTCGCTGGCGTACTCGCGCAGCCGGGTGAGCTCGGTTCGCGGCCGCGTCATCGACCCATCATCGCGTTGACGAGATGGGCCATTCGCGAGGGCCGGCCACCGCGATTCTCGGCGTGATCGGCCCAGGTCATCGCGCGCAGACCGGCGTTCGCGCCAAGCCAGCGCAACGGTTCTGGCTCCCAGTCGCGCGAGCGATGCCCGACCCAGGGCAGCCTGGTGAGCCCGCTGTCACGTTCGAAGATGAGGTCGGCGATCGTGCGTCCGGCCAGGTTCGTCGTGGAGACGCCGTCGCCGACATACCCCCCGGCCCAAGCCAGCCCGTCGTGCAGCCCGACCGAGGGGTGCCAGTCGCGGGCGATGCCGAGCGGGCCGCCCCACCGGTGCGTGATCTTCGCACGGCGCAGCACCGGGAAGAGCTCGTGCAGGGTGCGCTCGAGCGCGGCGAACACTTTCGGGTTGCGGTCGAAGTCCGCGCGGATCCGCGAGCCGAGGTGATACGGCGCGCCGCGGCCGCCGAACACCATCCGGTTGTCCGCGCTGCGCTGCCCGTAAATGATCAGGTGCCGGTGATCGCTGAAAGTTTCGCGCTCGCGCAACCCGATCTCGTCCCAGATCGCCTCTGGCAGCGGCTCGGTCGCGATGATCAATGAGTACACCGGGACTACGGCCCGGCGGCTGTCGGGCAGTTGCGCCGTGTAGCCCTCGGTCGCGCGCACGACGACGCCTGCGCGCACGGTGCCGTGCTCGGTGTGCACGGCGCCGCGCGCGATGCGCTGAACCCGCGTGCGCTCGAACACCGACGCGCCGTACGCCTCGACGACGTCGGCGAGCCCGCGCACCAATTTCGCCGGCTGGAGCGCCGCGCAGTACGGGGTGTAGGTCGCTCCGTGCACATTGGTCGCGGACAGCCGCTTACCCGCCTCCTCCGCCGACAGCAGCGTGATGTCCAGGCCGTACGCACCGGCTTCGGCGGCCTCGTGCTCTGCCCGCTGCAGTTGCGGCCCGGATCGCGCCAGCACGACCGTGCCGCCGACGGCAATGTCGGCGGCGATGCGTTCACGTGCGGCGATCTGGACCACCTCGGCGACTGCGTCGCGCATCGCGCGGTATTGCGCAACGGCCGCGTCGCGCCCGACCTCGCCGGCCAGAGTGGCGATGCTGACCGGGTAGAGCCCCGAGCACCAGCCGCCGTTGCGTCCGGACGCACCGAAGCCGGCGATCTCGGACTCCAGCACCGCTATGCGCAGGCTCGAGTCAGCGACCAGCAGGTAGTAAGCCGTCCAAAGCCCGGTCAGCCCGGCACCGACGATGGCCACGTCCACGTCCGTGTCGCCGCGCAACGCCGCGCGTGGCGTGATCACGCCTGGCAGCTGGTCGAACCAGAGCGAGAGGCTTCGGTAGTCGGGCATGGTGTCAGGCGAGCACGTCGGCGAGCGCCACCGACGGATAGCCGTGCGCCTCGGCGACCGGCGCGTTACTCAGCTGCCCCTCGTGCGTGTTCAGCCCGAGGGCGAGAGCAGGGTCCGCACGCAGTGCGTCGCGCCAGCCGCGATTCGCCAGCTCCACCGCGTAGGGCAGCGTGACGTTTGTCAGCGCATAGGTGGACGTGTGCGGCACTGCGCCGGGCATGTTCGCGACGCAGTAGAACACCGAGTTGTGCACCGGGTAGGTCGGCTCGGCGTGCGTGGTCGGGCGCGAATCCTCGAAGCAGCCGCCCTGGTCGATCGAGATGTCGACGAGCACCGAACCGGGCTTCATCCGCGACACCAGCTCGTTACTGACCAGCTTCGGGGCCTTGGCGCCGGCGACGAGCACCGCTCCGATGACCAGATCGGCGTCGAGCACGGCGCGTTCGATCTCGAAGGTGTTGGACGCGATGGTCTGGCAGTGGCCCTGATAGATGGCGTCCATCTGGCGCAGTCGTGCGACGTTACGGTCGAGCAGCAGCACTTCGCCCTGCATGCCGAGCGCGATGGCGGCAGCGTTCTGGCCCGATACGCCGGCGCCGATGACCACCACCTTCGCCGCGTACACCCCGGGGACGCCGCCCATCAGCGTGCCGCGTCCGCCGCCTTGACGCATCAGGTGATATGCGCCGACCTGCGGCGCCAGGCGGCCAGCAACCTCGGACATCGGCGCCAGCAGTGGCAGTGAACCGTCGGGAAGCTGCACCGTCTCGTAGGCGACGCCGGTCGTGCCGGCTTCGAGCAGCGCGTCGGTGCATGCCTTGTCGGCGGCGAGATGCAGGTAGGTGAACAGCACCTGGTGCTTGCGCATGCGGTGGTATTCCTCGGCGATGGGCTCCTTCACCTTGAGCACCATGTCGCCGGTCGCCCACACATCGTCGGCTGTCGGCAGGATCTGGGCGCCGGCTGCGACGAAGTCCTCGTTCGGGATGGACGATCCGGCTCCGGCGTCATGCTCGACGAAGACTTCGTGCCCGTGCCGGACCAGCTCGTGCACACCCGAAGGGGTGATGGCCACGCGGTACTCGTTGTTCTTGACCTCGCGCGGGATGCCGACCTTCATGCCGCTGCCCTTCATATTGCTGCCTCCGTCGTGTTGCTCATAGTTGCGCCCGATTCTGAACGATCGGCTCGCCGCTGACTAGCCCGCGGAAGATGATTCGTTATCTTGTGCCCATGACTGCAGGAGATTCGGGTCGCACGTCGCGGTCGGGCCATGCGTCGAACGATCTTCGGCCCGCTGTGGACGAGGTCGACAGGCGGATTCTGCGTGTCCTGGCCGACGACGCGCGCATCCCGAACAATGCCCTGGCCGAGCTTGCCGGGGTCGCGCCGTCCACCTGCCTCGCTCGCGTCCGCGCGCTTCGGCGACGCGGCGTCGTGCGCGGCTACCACGCCGACATCGACCCGGCCGCGCTCGGTCGACCCATCCAGGCGATGATCGCCGTCCGACTGCAAGCGCACGCCCGCGGTCACATCCCCGATTTCATGACCAAGATCGCCACGCTGCCCGAGGTGCTGAACGTGTTCTTCCTCGGCGGCGCGAACGACTTTCTCGTGCATATCGCCGCGACCGGCACGCAGAATCTGCGCGACTTCGTCGTCGTCAACCTCAGCGGCAATCCCGACGTCGCGCTGACCGAAACGAACCTGATCTTCGAACACGTCCGGGCGGGGCTGGCGCAGTGAGCCGAACGCCGTGCGCGATCGTCCTGCACGTGTGGACCCGGGACCGCCCGAATGCATGAAGATCGCCGGCTCAGCCGCGCGACAGCGCCACGCATTTCCTACGCCGGGCCGCCGCTCCGCGAATACCAGGCATCGACCGCGAGAACCTCGCACTTCCGGGTCAGCAGGACCAGTTGATCGCGGCAGTCGCCGCGGTCAACCGCCGCACCATCGTGATCGCGAACGCGGGCGGTCCGGTGCTGATGCCGTGGCTGGCTGATGTGCCAGCAGTCGTGCTGAGCTGGTACGCCGGGCAGCAGGGCGGCGCAGCATTGGCTCGGGTGCTCGCCGGCGACGTTGACCCGGGTGGTCGGTTGCCGGTGACGTTCGGTGTGCGCGAATCCGACTACCCCGCGCGCAGTCCGCGTCAGTACTCCGGGGTCGACTTCGCCAAGCGCTACAGCGAAGGCGCGTTCATCGGTTACCGGCACTTCGACGTGCACCGGATCGAGCCACTGTTCTGTTTCGGTCACGGCTTGTCCTATACCGAGTTGCGCTACGACCATCTGCATGTCGACCGGCCCGCAGCCCAGGGGGTCCGGGTGCGGGTCACCGTGCGCAACATCGGCAATCGGACGGGGACGAGGTCGTGCAGCTCTATCTGAGCCAGCCAGCGGCGCCTGCGACCCCGTCGCAGGTGCTGCGGAGCTTCGAGCGCGTGCAGCTCCTGCGCGGGGAGCAGCGGGTCGTTGAATTCACGCTCACGGTCGAGGATCTGTCGCGTTGGAGCGTGCGCGGCGCGCGCTGGCACGTGCCGCGCGGCCGGTACCGGGTGGCCATCGGTTCGTCGTCGCGTGATATCCGGGCGCACGACACTTTCAGGATCGATTAGCGGCCCATCATCGATCAGCGGGCCGCGATCGACTAGAGGCTGTTGTGGAAATCGCCGCGCCGTGGGAGCAGTGGCTGACCGCTCGACAATTCAGCGACGGCTGGCGAAGACTCCAGTCGGAAAGGCCCCGTTGGCGACGACGATGCGGCTGAGATCCTTGCCCAGCTCGATGAGTCGGGCCACGCGCTGCGCACCGAGATGCTCCCCGGCGGCGCGGTCCATCTCGTCGGTGTGCGCCTCGATCTGCGCACGCAGCTCAGCGCCTCGCTCGGTGAGCCCATCGGCGTCCAGGACACCGCGTTCGCGGAGATCCGCGACGGCCGTGTCCCATTGCTCGCCGGACCAACCGCGAAGCAGTTTGGCGGAATCCTCGGTGAAGCCGGTGCCGGTCGCCGTGTGCGTGACGATGGCCTCGATGCCAGACAGGCCCGCGCCCAACAATGCGGCGACGTGGCCGTCGCCGCGGTACTCGCGCAGCAGCGACAACGCGTGCCATAGCACCACATGTGCCGGGTCTGGCCAGTCCAGCGTCGCATGCCCGGCATAGAGCGGGCGCCCGTCCGGGGTGAGCGCCGTAGTCGCCTCCCGGGCAAGTTCAGCAGCCTCGTGCAGCTCTGCCGAATCGACGGCGTCGCCGAGCAACCGGGTCAGCGCGGCGTCAACGGCGGCGAAGCGCGCGGTGATCACCGCCTCGGGCGAGGCTAGGGTCCAGGCGCGCGGGATATGGCGGGCCACGAGTTCGGGATTGAAGTTGTAAAAGGTTGCCGCGGTCACGCCGGCGGTCACCGCACCCATCGGGGCCGAGCGGCCGGCGAAGTAGCACATCCGCCCCGGTCGCAACCCCGCCGCAGTCAGGTGCTCCTCGGTCTCGGGCACGAAGTAGGCCAGCGCGTGCAGCGACTCGGTCGCCCGACGAATCTTCGAACCGACGTCCACGAGCTCATCCATGACCGTCACCCTAGTGAGCGCAGCCGCGCACCAAGTTCGACGCCGAGGCGATGACCAGACAGCCACGCAGACTCCACCCGCGGCGACCCGGTCGGGCACCATGAATCGCCGCACACGCCAAGGAGATCATCACCGAGCCAGTACGGCGCGTCGCCGTGCGTCGCGACGGGTTTGGCGAACGTCCAACGGTGGACGTGCGTCCAACCCGGCGTGGCAGACACGCCCAGCGTGCGTTCAAGTGCACCGAGCACAGCCGGGACGGCTTCGTCAGGCGATTCGAGATGCTGTCGCGCCAGCACAGGCGTGGTGTGCACGACCAGTACCGGTGCCGCGTCGCCGCGCCGCGCACCATCATCAGCGACAAGCACGATGTCAGGGTCGTCATTCACGAAGGCCGCATTCGCGACCGGCCAGCAACGACGTGGGAAGCCAAGGGCAACAGCGAGCGTCGGTTCGTAGTCGACCCAGTCGTGAGCGGGCAGTGTCGCAAGCATCCGGGCGGCCTGCGGGTCGGGCATCGCGAGCACGCCCGGCCTCGACACCGAGTGCGCTTCGTCGGAGAAGGACACCGCAGTGCCGCTCAGCAGGTCGCGCACCAGCGAACGCAGCCCGCCCGGCGCGGCCCAGCGCACCGGGCCGGGCTTGGCGTCGCCGCCCGCGACCTCGATGCTGTCGGTCCACGGTCGCACCAGCGAGCGCGCCTGCCAGTCGGCCACCACGGCGGCGAACAGGTCGTCGACCACCGTGAAATACGCGGCACCGAGGTCGACCCGGCGCCCGTGCAGCGTCGGCGCCGCGAGCCGGCCGCCAGGCGCACGGCCGCGCTCACGGACGGTCACGCTCAAGCCGGCCACCAGCAGGGCGCGGGCGCAGGCCGCCCCCGCGATCCCAGCTCCGACAACCTCGACGCGACCCGCCACTCAGATACGCGCCCACGCCTCGGTAAGCACCGAGCGCAGGATCTGCTCCATCTCGTCGAACTCGGCCTGGCCGACGATCAGTGGCGGCGCGAGCTGTACGACCGGGTCACCCCGGTCGTCGGCTCGGCAGTACAGCCCGGCGTTGAACAGCGCCTTGGACATGAACCCGCGCAGCAGCCGCTCGGACTCGTCGTCGTCAAAGGTCTCCTTGGTCGTCTTGTCCTTGACCAGCTCGATCCCGTAGAAGTACCCATCCCCGCGGACGTCGCCGACGATCGGCAGATCGAGCAGCTTGTTCAGTGTCGCGCGGAACGGCGCCTCGTTGTCGAGGACGTGTTGATTGAGGCCCTCCCGGTCGAAGATGTCGAGGTTCGCCAACGCGACCGCCGAGGACACCGGGTGCCCGCCGAAGGTGTACCCGTGCGGGAAGTAGTGTTCGCCGTTCCAGAACGGTTCTGCCACTCGATCACTGACCAAGCAGGCACCGATCGGTGAGTAGCCGCTGGTCATCCCCTTCGCGCACGTGATCATGTCCGGGATGTAGTCGAACTTGTCGCATCCGAACGTCGTGCCTAGCCGGCCGAAGGCGCAGATCACCTCGTCGGAAACGAGGAGCACGTCGTACTTGTCGCAGATCTCGCGTACGCGCCGGAAGTAGCCGGGCGGCGGCGGGAAGCACCCGCCGGAGTTCTGCACGGGCTCGACGAACACAGCAGCAACCGTGTCGGGGCCCTCGTACACGATGGCCTGCTCGATCGCGTCAGCTGCCCAGCGCCCGAAGGCCTCGAGGTCGTCGCCGTGTTCGGGTGCTCGATAGAAGTTCGTGTTGGGCGCCTTGTGCGCACCCGGTACAAGCGGCTCGAACCACTTCTTCGCGTCCGGGATGCCAGTGATCGACAGGGCGCCCTGCGGGGTGCCGTGGTAGGCGACGTGCCGGCTGATGACCTTGTGCTTCATCGGTTTGCCGGTGATCTTGAAGTACTGCTTGGCAAGTTTCCACGCGGTTTCCACGGCCTCGCCGCCGCCGGTCGTGAAGAAGACCTTGTTGATGTCGCCGGGGGCGAGGTCGGCAAGCCGGTCCGCGAGGTCGATCGCCGGCGGGGTGGCGTAGGACCATAGCGGGAAGAACGCCAGCTCACTGGCTTGCTTGTAGGCGGCCTCGGCCAGCTCACGGCGGCCGTGGCCCGCCTGCACCACGAAGAGCCCGGAGAGGCCGTCGAGGTAGCTCTTGCCGTGCGAGTCGAAAATCCGCGCGCCTTCGCCGCGCACGATCGTCGGAACCGGCGAGTCGGCATAGGTCGAGAGCTTGGTGAAATGCATCCACAGGTGCTCACGAGCGGCGACGTCGCGCTCGGTGGCGCTGAGCTCGTAGGGAGATGCTTGGACGGGTGTTGTTGTCATCGTGCGCCCCAGTTGTAGGTCTGCTTGACGAGCTTGAGATAGAGAAATGATTCGGTTCGGGTCACTCCGTCGATTGAGCGGATTTGCTCGTTGACCAGCCGCAGCAGATGTGCGTCGTCCTCGACGACAACCTCTGCGAGGATGTCCCACGAGCCTGCGGTCACCACGATGTAATCGACTTCGGCGATCTGCGCGAGCTTCTCGGCTATTGCCTCCACGTCTCCTGTCACGGACAAACCCACCATCGCCTGGCGCGCGAACCCGATCTGCATCGGATCGGTCACGGCAACGATCTGCATGACGCCCGCGTCGACCAGTTTCTGCACCCGCTGCCGCACGGCCGCTTCCGACAGTCCGACGGCGTGTCCGATCGACGCGTACGACCGCCGGCCGTCGGCCTGCAGCTGCTCGATGATTGCTCGCGACGTTTCGTCCACACGTTCACGGGATCCGTTTCGTGCCACAACAGTGATTTTTACCTGTTGGAAACACGTTGAGCAAGTGATTCCGTAGAAATGTTATCCCCATAGTACGGAATCGCTTGTCTCGAACGCAAACCGCGTGACAAGATACGTCGACCCCGATAATGCCAGCAGGAGGCCTATGCGCATGGACATGACGACATCGCCCGCAGTCGTTGGACGGCCCGCCGGCCAGAGCGACACCTCCACCCCGGACACGACGGTGCCTGCGATCGAGCTGGTCGGCATCGCCAAGAAGTTCCAGTCCCGCCGCGGCGTCGTCACTGCCGTCGAGAGCGTCGACCTCGTCATCGGCGAGGGGGAGTTCTTCTCGCTCCTCGGGCCGTCCGGCTGCGGAAAGACCACCACGCTGCGGATGATCGGCGGATTCGAGGAACCCACGCAGGGCCAGATCCTGCTGTACGGCCACGATGTGGTCGGAGTTCCGCCGAACCGCCGCGACGTCAACATGGTTTTCCAGTCTTATGCGCTCTTCCCGCACATGTCGGTGTTTGAGAACGTGGCCTTCGGCCTCGAGCGCAAGAACGTCGACAAGGCCGAGATTCGGCGCCGTGCCAACGAAATGCTCGAACTGGTGCAGCTGGAGGGCAAGTCCGAGCGCCGCCCGCGCGAGCTCTCCGGCGGCCAGCAGCAACGCGTTGCCCTCGCCCGCGCGCTCGTCAACCGTCCGCGCGCCCTGCTGCTGGACGAGCCGCTGGCGGCGCTCGACCTCAAACTGCGGCAGGCGATGCAGCTGGAGCTCAAGCGGATTCAGCGCGAGGTCGGCATCACGTTCGTCTTCGTCACGCACGACCAGAACGAGGCGCTGACGATGTCGGACCGGCTCGTCGTCATGAACGCCGGTCGCATCGAGCAACTCGGCGCCCCGCGCGAGCTGTACGAGCACCCGCGCACCCGGTTTGTCGCCGGCTTCATCGGCACGTCCAACCTGCTCACCGGCACGGTGCGCGAGCTGGACGGCTCCACCGCGATCCTCGAGACCAGCGGCGCCGACGAGCGCCTGATCGTGCCGGAGGCCACCGATGTCGGCGCGCGGGTCGGCGCGCCTCTGGACGTCACCGTTCGCCCGGAGAAGATCGTCATCGCCACCGAGCGGCCCGAGCCCGCGCGCTGCGCGTTGCGTGGGCAGGTCAGCGAGGTGGTCTACCTCGGCACGTCCACCCAGTACTCGGTGCGGACGGCCGACGGCGCGGAGCTGCTGGTCTTCGTCCAGAACGCCTCCGATGCCCGCGACATCGCCCATCGCGGCGAGGATGTCTGGTTGTCCTGGACCCCCGATCACTCGCTGGCGCTGCGCGGCGAGCCGAGCAGCACCGGCGAAAGCGCCCTCACCGCGGACGCCGTGGCATGACCGTATCCATCCCCGGAGGACCCGTGCCCGAATCCGACCCGTCGCTTCCCCCCGATCTGTTGCGTGGCCTCACCAGCGCCCGGCTGAGCCGCCGCAGCGCCTTGCAGCTGGGCGGGCTGTCCGCGCTCAGCGCGGTGTTGGCCGGATGTGGCATCGCCGGCGCACAGCACAGCAGCCTCGGCCTGAGCGCGGCCCGCGCAGAGATCACCAAGTTCTGGGCCGCCCACAAGAAGACCGGCACGCTGGACTTCGCGAACTGGCCCCTTTACATCGACGTCGACGCCAAGGACAAGAACGTCCATCCGACGCTCGATGCCTTCACCAAGCAGACCGGCATCAAGGTCAAATACAGCGAGCCGATCCAGGACAGCGGCTCGTACTTCAGCAAGGTGCAGCCGCAGCTGGCTTCGGGCCACGGCACCGGTTTTGACCTGATGGTCATCACCAACGGTCTGTACCTGGACAAGTTCATCGCCCTGGACTACCTCGTCCCGCTGGACCAGTCGGCGATGTCGACCTTCTACGCCCATGCCAGCGATCTCGCGAAGAACCCCAGCTACGACCGCGGCAACGTCTACACGATGCCGTGGCAGTCGGGCATCACCGGCATCGGCTACGACCCCAAGAAGGTCGGCAAGAAGATCACCAGCTGGAACGACCTGCTCGTTCCTGCGCTCAAAGGCAAGGTCGGGATGTTCGCCGACACCGAGGATCTGCCCAGTTCCGCACTGTGCGCCGTCGGAGTCAACCCGGAGACCTCCACCCCGCGGGACTGGCACAAGGCGGCGGCCTGGCTGAAGAAGCAGCAACCGCTGGTGCGCAAGTACTACGAGCAGGACTACATCGACGCGCTGTCGAAGGGAGACCTGTGGGCGTCGATGGCCTGGTCGGGCGACATCTTCCAGGCCAACGCGTCCGGCGCCACCCTCGAGTTCGTCGTGCCGAGCGAGGGGGCTCCGATCTGGACCGACAACATGTGCATTCCCGCGCACGCCGCGCACCCGCGTGACGCGATGACCTACATGGACTGGGTGTACCAGCCCAAGATCGCCGCGGCGCTGGCCGAGTACATCACCTACATCACGCCGGTGTCGGACGCGCACGCGGTGATCGCCGCGGACGCCAAGGCGGCAACGGGCACCGACCGCACCGGTCTCGAGCAGATCGCCAGCAGCCCGCTGGTGTTCCCCAGCCCGTCGGACTTCTCCAGGCTGCATCGCTTCCGGGTCCTCACCAAGGCCGAGGAGAAGGTCTGGAACGGCATCTTCGAGCCGATCTTCCAGTCATGACGGCCGCTACCATCGCGCCGCCAACTGCACCGCCTGCGACGGGCAAGCCGCGCCGCGCGGGCTGGGCCGCCAAGCTCGTCCCGTACTGGCTGGTGTTGCCCGGCTGGCTCTGGCTCGCCGTCTTCTTCATCGTCCCGACCGTGATCATGCTGTCAGTGTCGACGATGACCGGGGACATCGAGGCCGGGTTCAAACAGACCTTTCACTGGAGCACGTACACCGACGCGTGGAGCACCTACAGCGTGCAGTTCATCCGCTCGTTGGAGTACGGCGCGATCGCGACCCTGCTGTGCATTCTGATCGGCTATCCCGTCGCGTACTGGATTGCCTTTCGTGGCGGGGCGCACAAGTCGAGCCTGCTGTTTCTCTTGCTACTGCCATTTTTCGTGTCTTTCGTGATCCGCACCCAGTCCTGGAACTTCATGCTGTCTGACAACGGCATGGTCCTGTCCCGGCTGCGCGGTTGGGGTGTGGTCAGCTCGCACTTCCACATCCTGCAAAGTTCGACGGCCGTCGTTGGCGGCCTGACCTACAACTTCCTGCCGTTCATGGTGCTGCCGATCTACGTTGCGCTCGAACGCGTCGACCCGGCGCTGCTCGAGGCGTCTGCCGACCTGTACGCCTCCAAGTTCACGGCGCTGCGCAAGGTGGTTTTTCCGCTGTCGCTGCCCGGCGTGTTCGCGGGCGTGCTGCTCACCTTCGTGCCCGTGGCTGCTGACTACGTCAACTCCTCGATCCTGGGTGGCCCGAAAACGACCATGATCGGAAACATCATTCAGACGCAGTACTTCACCAACCTGAACTATCCGGTGGCCGCCGCGCTGTCGTTCATCCTGATGGCAATCCTGCTCGTCGGCGTGTTCCTGTACGCCCGATTGCTCGGCACCGACGACGTCCTCGATGCGGCGGCCGCGTGATGGCGTCGGTGACTTCGCAAGTGCTGCGCGCGCCGGAGCCGACCGAGCCCGCGAAACCGAAACGTCGCAGTGCCCGTCGGGTCAGTGGACGTTGGCTGTTGCCCGCCTGGGGTTGGCTGGTGATTGCATGGCTCTGTGCGCCGATCATCGTCATGATCGTCTTCGGTTTCAACAACACGACCGGCAAGTTCAACATCAGGTGGCAGGGCTTTACGCTTCGCAACTACCGCAACGTGTTCGGCATCGACGGCCTGACCAACGCACTGGAGAACTCGCTGGGGATCGCGGCGATCTCGACCGTGCTGGCCACGATTCTCGGCACCTTCCTGGGCATGGCGTTGGGCAGGTACCGCTTCCGTGGCTCGGGGTCGGTCACCCTGCTGCTGTTCGCGAACATTGCCGCTCCCGAGGTCGTGCTGGGCGCTGCGATGCTCAGCATGTTCCTGACCCTCGGCGTGCCGCGTGGTTACCTGACCATCGTGCTCGCGCACGTCATGTTCAGCCTTGCCTACGTCGCAGTGACTGTGCGCGCGCGCATGGTAGGGCTCGACCCGTCGATGGAGGAGGCCGCGCGCGATCTCGGCGCGGGACCGGTGACGACGTTCTTCAAGGTCACCCTGCCGATCATCATGCCGGGCGTGCTGGCCGGCGCGCTGCTCGCGTTCGCGCTGTCGATCGACGACTACATCATCACCAGCTTCAACTCGGGAAACACCGTCACCTTCCCGCTCTACGTGTTCGGGGCGTCGCGCACCGGCGTCCCCCCGCAGGTGAACGTGATGGGAACGTTGATCTTCATGTTCGGCGTGCTGGTCGCGATCTTCGGTGCCTTGTCCAGCCGACGCAAGCGGGTATGACGTCGATCCGCGCTGCGCTCGCCGATGCGGCACCGGTGTCGTTCTGGCTGGATAGCCCTGACGCGCCACCGCCCGCCGAGCGCTTGAGCGGCCACAGTCGCACCGATCTGGCCGTGGTCGGAGCCGGGTACACGGGTCTCTGGACGGCGTTGCTGGCGAAGGAGGCCGACCCGTCGCGTGACGTGCTCGTGCTGGAGGGACAGACTGCGGGGTGGGCGGCGTCCGGACGCAACGGCGGGTTCTGCGCAGCCAGCCTCACCCACGGCATCGGCAATGGCATGGACAGATTTCCCGACGAGATGGCGGTCCTCGAGCGGCTCGGCCGCGAGAATCTGGACGCCATCGAATCAACCGTCGCGCGCCATGGCATCGACTGCGGGTTCGAGCGCACCGGCATCCTCGATGTGGCGACCGAGGCGCATCAAGTCGGCTGGCTCGCAGACGGTGTCGCCCAAGCCAAGGGCCTCGGTGGCGAAGCGGTCCTGCTCGATCGCGACGAGGTGCGTGCCGAACTCGACTCGCCGACTTACCTCGCGGCGGCCTGGCACCGCCATGACACCGCGCTCGTCGACCCGGCCCGGCTGGTGTGGGGACTGCGGGCGGCGTGCCTGCGCCTAGGTGTCCGCATCGCCGAACAAACCCCGGTGACCTCGCTCGCGCGCGACGGTGCCGGCGTGCTGCTCACGTGCGCCGGGCGTACGTCGGTGCGCGCGGCGAAGGTGGCGCTGGCCAGCAACGTCTTTCCGGCGCTGCTGCGTCGGGTCCGCCCGTACGTCGTGCCGGTGTACGACTACGCGCTGATGAGCGAGCCGCTGTCGGCCGATCAACTGGCCTCGATCGGCTGGCGCAACCGCCAGGGGGTGGGCGATGTCGGCAACCAATTCCACTACTACCGCCTCTCCCGTGACAATCGCATCCTGTGGGGCGGCTACGACGCGATCTACCACTGGCGCAACGGATTGCGCGCCGACTTTGATCAGCGGCCCGCCACCGCCGAGCTGCTCGCGCGGCATTTCTTCGCGACCTTCCCGCAGTTGCACGGGCTTCGGTTCACGCACAGCTGGGGTGGCGCGGTCGACACGTCCACCCGGTTCTTCGCCTTCCAGCGCGTCGCACTCGGCGGCCGGGTCGCGTACAGCGTCGGCTACACCGGGCTCGGTGTCGGCGCGACCCGGTTCGGCGCGCAGTTGATGCTCGACCTGCTCGACGGGCGCGCCACACCGGCCACATCGCTGAACGCGATGCGCTCGCGTCCGGTGCCGTTCCCGCCCGAACCCGCGCGCTGGCTGGGTATCGAGTTGACCCGCCGCGCCCTGGCACGTGCCGACCGGCGCCAGGGCAGGCGGGGGCCGTGGTTGCGCACCCTGGACCGGTTGGGCCTGGGATTCGACTCGTGAAACGAAGCGACGTCGGACGCGGCAGGTCCTCGTCGACCTGCTGGAAGGCGAGCTTGCGGACGCCGTCCTGGTCGGTCAGCACGAGCCAGTCAGCATCGTCGCCTTCGCCGTCGGCGGGTGACTCGTCCCCTCCTCGCGGGTCATCGGTGAGTCGAACAAAACGGCAAGTGCGAGCGGCCGGCCTATCTCCGCACGGTGAGGTCGGCTCAGTGGAGGGCAGCCGCTAGGTTTCTGAGATGGCTCGCTATGGCGCTCAATTCGGTCCGGACATCACCTTCCTCGGCGTCGACCGGTGTGACTGGGCGCAGGCGTCGACCTACCCCGACGCCGACGTCGTCATCCTCGGTGCACCCTTCGACGGCGGTACCTCGCACCGCGCGGGAACCCGCTTCGGCCCGCAGTACATCCGCCAGACCTGCTACCTGCCGCACGACGCGTCGCGTCCCTCGCTCGCGATGCGGGTGGATGCGCTGCAAGACCTGCGGGTGTATGACGCAGGCGACGTCGAGATGTATTCCGGCGACGCCGAGCGATCAGTTCACGATCTGCAAGCGGCGGTGCACGCGGTGACCGCGACCGGGGCGATCCCGCTCGTGCTGGGCGGGGACCACACCATCGCCTGGCCCGACGCCGCGGGCGTCGCGCAACATCTGGGCCAGGGCCGCATCTCGATGATCCACTTCGATGCGCATGCCGATACCGGCGACATTGCATTCGGCTCGCTGATCGGGCACGGCCAACCGATGCGCCGGTTGATCGAGTCCGGCGCGCTGCGCGGCGACCGGTTCCTCCAGATCGGGCTGCGCGGTTACTGGCCGCCGCCGGAAACGTTGGCCTGGATGGCCGAGCAGCGCATGCGCTCGTACGAGATGAGCGAGATCGTGGCCCGCGGGCTGCCGGAGTGCCTCACCGAGGCTTTCGCCATCGCGTCCGACGACTGCGACGGAGTATTTCTGTCCGTCGACATCGACGTGTGCGACCCGGGCCACGCCCCGGGCACCGGCACGCCCGAACCGGGCGGGCTGACCGCGCGCGAACTGCTCGACTCGGTGCGCCGGATCGCCTACGAGCTGCCCGTCGTCGGCGTGGACGTGGTGGAAGTCTCGCCGCCCTACGACCACGCCGAGATCACCTCGTTTCTCGCCAACCGGGTCGTGCTGGAAGCCCTCACCGGCATCGCCCGGCGGCGTCGCGACGCCGCCGACGCGACGGTGTGGGATCCTCGTCAGCCGTTGCTCGACGGGCGCTGACTGTCCGGGAAAGTTACGGTACCGTAGGTTGGGTAACTGACGCCGATCCGTTTGGAGCAGCGCCGATGAGCGTTCTCGAATCGCCCGACACTGTCGAGGGCAGCGAAGCCCGCCTATTGCACGAACTCGAGCCCGTGGTGGCCGAGAACCTGGAGCGCCATCTCAACATCACCAAGGAATGGCATCCGCACGACTACGTGCCGTGGAGCCGGGGCCGAGACTTCGCCTTCCTCGGCGGCGCGGACTGGCGCCCGGAGGACTCGCCGCTGAGCGAGGTGGCGCAAGTCGCGATGACGGTCAACCTGCTCACCGAGGACAACCTGCCCTCCTACCACCGCGAGATAGCCACCCGTTTCAGCCGCGACGGCGCATGGGGCGAATGGGTGGGCCGCTGGACCGCCGAGGAGGGCCGCCACGGCATCGCGCTGCGCGACTACCTTGTCGTGACCCGCGGCGTGGACCCGGTCGAGTTGGAGCAGCTGCGGATGGCGACCATGCAGGCCGGCTACGACTCCGGCGACAAGAGCGCGCTGCAGGCGGTCGCCTACGTCTCTTTCCAGGAACTGGCGACCCGCGTCTCGCACCGCAACACCGGCGCCGCGACCGGTTGCCCGATCGCCGAACAACTGCTGACCCGGATCTCCACGGACGAGAACCTGCACATGGTCTTCTACCGAAACCTGGTTGCGGCGGCGCTCGATCGCGCTCCGGACGCGACGATGGCTGCGATCCGTGACGAGGTCGTCGGGTTCCGGATGCCCGGGGCAGGCATGCCCGGTTTCAACCGCAACTCGGTCACAATGGCGAAGGCTGGCATCTACGACTTGCGGCTGCATCACGACGACGTGATCTCACCCGTACTGCGTTTCTGGAAGATCTTCAGCCGCGACGACTTCGGTCCGGAGGGTGAAAAGGCCCGCGAGGAACTTGCGACGTTCATGACGAGTCTGGACGCGCAAGCCACCAGGTTCGTCGAGAAGCGCGAACGTCAGCGGGAGCGCTCCGACCCGTCCTGACACCGTGCGGGGATTACTTACGCCAAGCGTTCTTGCGACGCTGCATGTCCCACAGCAGGGTGGCGATGAGCCCGGCCGCGAACAGAACTAGCCACAGCGTGCCCGAGCCGTTGTAGTGCGTGGCCGTAATCATGATCACCAGGATGATCGCGATGACCCAACCCGCGACCCGGGCAGCGCGGCCCCACTCGCCGTGCCAGCCCCAGTCTTCGGGGTGTTCTTGCGGGTGGTCGTGCGCGTAGTCCTCCGGCGAACCGAGATCGGGTCTCTCGCTGTGCGGGTTCAGGGCCACGGCCTCATTCTGGCACCGCCGCAATCCTGGATACGGTGAGGGGCTGGATACGGTGGGGGCATGCGCATTACCGGGCTCGGCCACGCCAGCGTGCTCATCGAAACTGCGCATGGCTCGATCCTCACCGACCCGTGGGTGAATCCCGCGTACTTCGGCTCGTGGTTCCCGTTCCCCGACAACTCGCAGCTGGACTGGGACAGGATCGGCACCGCCGACTACCTGTTCGTCAGCCACCTGCACCGCGATCACTTCGACCCCGAGCACCTGCGAAAGCACGTCGCAAAGAGCACGACGGTGCTGCTGCCTGAGTTCCCGACGACCGAACTCGAGGATCAGCTGCGCGAGTGCGGGTTCACGTCGTTCGTGCGTCCGCAAAGCGGCGAGCCGATCGAGCTGGACGGGCTGCAGGTGATGATCCAATCCTTGACCTCGCCGACCGACGGCCCGATCGGGGACTCCGCCCTGTGGGTCTACGACGGCCACCACCGGGTGCTCAACCAGAACGACGCCCGCCCCGCTGAGCTCGACGCCTTCACCGAACTCGGGCCGGTGGATGCGTACCTGATCCAGTTTTCCGGAGCGATCTGGTTCCCGATGGTGTACGAGCTGCCTGAGCGGGCCAAGCAGGCGCTCGGCCGGGCCAAGCGCGAGCGGCAATTCGACCGGACGCTGCGCTACATCGATGAGCTCAAGGCGCGCTTCGTGTTCCCCACCGCCGGGCCGCCGTGCTTCCTCGACGAGGAACTGTGGCGCTTCAACGACATCTTTGGCGACGACTCCAACATCTTCCCCGACCAGACCGTCTACCTGGAGTGGCTGCGCAACAACGGACACGACGAGGGTCGGCTGCTGCTGCCAGGCTCGCTTGCCCGCTTGGACGAGCCGGACTGTCCAGTCACGCACCCCTACGACCCGGCCACGGTCTTCATTGACAACGCAAGCAAAGCCGCGTACCTCAAACAGATGCAGGCCCGGCGGATGCCGGAGGTCGAGGCGGTCAAAGCCGGCTGGGCGCATCCCGAGATCGACATCTTGGCCGAGCTCGGTGACTGGCTCACCCCGCTGCTCGCCGAGGCCGATCACATGGCGGCCGGCATCGACGGCGGGGTGCGGTTGAGCTGCGAGGACGCCGAGCGCGGCAACGTTGACGTGCTGATCGACTTCGTCCGCCGCGAGGTCCGCGCCTACGCCGGGGAGAAGGTGCGCTACCGCTTCCGGACCCGCCGGGCCTACGTCGAGCAGCAGATCGCTGAACACGAGGTCGACTGGAGCAACTCGCTATTCCTGTCCTGCAGGTTCGCGGCGACGCGCATCGGCCCGTACAACGAATTCGTCTACCTCTTTTTCAAATGCCTCTCCGAGGAGCGGTTGAACTACGCCGAGGGATGGTTCGCGGAGCAGAACGCCACCGAGGCTGCCGAGACGATCACGCTGGACGGGTGGGACGTGCAGCGCCGCTGCCCACACCTGAAAGCTGATCTTTCCCGCTTTGGCGCGATCGGGGACGGCGTGCTGAGCTGCCAGATGCACGGCTGGAAGTGGCGACTGTCCGACGGCAAATGCCTGACCTCGGTCGGCCACGATCTGCGCGCGGCCCCTGCGGGAGTGCCGGTTCCCGGCGAGCCGCTGCCGCCGCTCGAGCACCACGACCACCGCGAGCAACACGATGACGAGGACGAGCGCGACGAGTCAGCCGACTGACTCCAATACCGCCCCAGGCAGCCTGGCGTGGATGACCTCGATCGCCTCCGGGTTGTTGTCGACAAGCACGTACCGGCGCGCGAGTTTCGTCGCGACCGCACCGGTCGTCCCGCTGCCGGCGAAGAAGTCGAGTACGCGGTCGCCCGGTCGCGAGGACGCCTGCACGATCAGTTGCAGCACGCCTTCGGGCTTCTGATTCGGGTAGCCGGTCTTCTCGCGCCCGTTGGTGGCGACGATGGTGTGCCACCAGACGTCGGTCGGCAACTTGCCGCGCGCCGCCTTCTGCGGCGTGACCAAGCCCGGCGCCAGATATGGGATGCGCTCGACGGCATTCTGGTCGAAGAAGTGCCGGCCCCGGGTCTTGACGTAGACAAGAATCGTGTCGTGCTTGGCGGGCCAGCGATCGCGGGACCGTCCACCGAAGTCGTAGGCCCAGATGATCTCGTTCAGGAAGCAGTCGCGCCCGAACACCGCGTCGAGCAACACCTTCGCGTAGTGCGCCTCCCGGTAGTCCAGGTGCAAATACAGCGTGCCGCTGTCGGTGAGCAGGCGCCGGGCCTGGACCAGCAGCGGTTCGAGGAAGCCGAGGTAGTCCTCAGATGCGTCGAGGTACGCGCGCCGGCCGATCTCGACGCTGGCGTAGCGGCGTCCGCCGAATCCGGTGCGATCGCCCTGCTCGTCGCGCACCGTCCGCAACGTCGCGCGTCGCTGCACCTTGCCGGTGTTGAACGGCGGGTCGATGTAGATCAGCTGGAACGACGCGTCCGGCAGCGCGGGCAGGACGGCCGCGCAGTCGCCGAGCACGACGTAGTCGGTCGACGAACCCACGTCCAGCACGTAGGGCCGGCGGGAGTCGAACCCGCACTGGGCGGCACCTAAAGCCGCTGCCTCTGCCTTTGGGCTACGGCCCCGTGCGTCAGAGCGTACGACGCGCGCGGCTGGCAGCACACGCCACGCACAATGCTGCGGCCGGTCGGGCCTCCAGACGTTCCGCTCCGATCGGCTGTCCGCAACGCGCACAGTCGCCGAAGCTCCCACCTTCCAGGCGGCGCAGGGCGACGTCGATCTCGGCTAGTCGTGCCTGGGCCTGCTCGACGAGGGCGAGCGCCTGGGCCCGTTCGAAGCCGATCGTGGCACCCTCCGGGTCGTGCTCATCGTCGCCCGTCGTGGACGACGCGGAGGCGATCAGGTCGTCAACCACCTCGCGCAGCGCGGCGATCCGGGCGCGGGCGTCGTGCTGCATCGCGGTCAACCGCGCCCGACCCAGGTCGGCATCCAATGGGCGTTCAGAGGCCGAGGTCGCCGCGCAACTTGGCGACGTGCCCGCTGGCCTTGACGTTGTACTGCGCAAGTTCGAGCGCGCCCTGCTCGTCCACGACGAATGTCGAGCGGATCACCCCCATGACCTTCTTGCCGTACATGCTTTTTTCGCCATACGCGCCATAGGCGTCCAGAACGCCACGGTCCGGGTCCGACAGCAGCGGAAAGTTCACTCCGTCGCGCTCGCGGAACTTTGTCAGCTTGGCCGGCTTGTCCGGTGAGACGCCGAGCACGGCGAACCCGGCCGCGGCGAGCGAGTCCAGGCTGTCGCGGAAGTCGCATGCCTGCTTGGTGCAGCCAGGGGTCATCGCGGCCGGGTAGAAGTAGACGATCACCCTGCGGCCGCGAAAGTCATGCAGCGACACCGGTTTGCCGTCGGCGTCGTCGAGAGTGAAATCGGGGGCCGGGTCACCCGGCGCGAGACGCGTCATGGCGCCACCGTAGCCATTGCGGGTGCACGCGTTGGCCTAGGCTCAGCAAACCGACTCGGACGGGTCGGGTGAGAGGAGCTACGACGTGGCGGACGAGCGCAACGCGGCCGAGATCCAGCGCGACATCGAACAGGCGCGGGTGTCACTAGCGCGAGCCGTCGACCAGATCACCTACCGCACCAATCCCAAGCGGGTTCGCGACAATGTGATCGCGACCGCCAAGGCCAAGGCCCAGACCCAGCAGGGCAAGGCAGTGATCGGCGGGGTCGGGGCAGTCGTGCTCCTGCTGATCGTGCGCCGGATTCGCAAGCGCTGAGCACAACCGAACCGGCCGCAGTCCGGCGCGGTGCAATATTGTTGCCTTTGTGGCCTTCCGTCTGACTCCGCGTGACAACGCGTTCTACGCGATGTTCACCGAGGCCGGACAGAACGTTGCGGACGCCGCCGACACTCTGGCCGGCCTGCTTGACCCCAACGCCAATCGCAAGGCAATCGCCAAGCATCTTCGCGAGCGTGAACACGCCGGCGACGCGGTCACCCATCGGATCATGCGCCAGCTCAACACGAGTTTTGTGACCCCGTTCGATCGCGAGGACATCTACCGCTTGGCAGCGGCCCTTGACGAGGTCGTGGACGCGATGGAAGCCGCGGCCGACTTCATCGTCCTGGCCGACGTCGGCAAATTGCCGTCGCTGATGAGCGAGCAGATCACCTTGGTGGCGAGGTCGTCGCATGCCACAGCCGACGCGATGAGCCGGCTGCGCACGCTGAAAGATCTTGAGCCGTACTGGATCGAGGTCGGTCGGTTGGAGGCCGAGTCCGACCGGGTCTATCGCAAGCTGCTTTCGCGGCTGTTCAGCGGCGACTTCGACCCGCTCACGATGGCGAAGCTACGCGAAGTGGCCGACGGGCTCGAAGAATCGGCCGACGCGCTGGAGAAGGTAGCGCATGCGGTGGAAACCATCGCCGTCAAGGAATCCTAGGGCACCGTCGGTCACCGGGCAGTCCAGGCCGAGCAGGATGGCCGCGCCGTCGGACGGCACGCGGAGCGCCCCGGGAAGCATACGGACCAGTCGTCGCGAGGTCTGGGGATTACGGGTGCTGCGCGGTAGCGCAACCGAGTTCTCCGACGTGCTGTCACAATCCTCGCCATGACCGGACCATTGTCGGCGTACGCAAGCGAGATCTACTTCCGTGGCCTCGGCGGCGAGCGGCCAGCATTCACGACCGATCCGACGCGCCTCGAGGCGGCCGCGGAAGCCGCTCTCGACCCGAGCCCATTCTGGTACGTCGCCGGAGCGGCTGGATCCGGTGCGACCGAGCGCGCGAACCGCGCTGCGTTCGATCGGTGGCGGCTGGTGCCCGGCATGCTGCGCGACGCCTCTCGGCGCGATCTGTCGGTCATCGTTCTCGGTTCGAGATTGGCAGCACCGATCCTCACGGCGCCGATCGGGGTGCAGTCGATCGTGCATGCCGACGCCGAGTTCGCGGCGGCCCGGGTCGCGAGTGAGCTCGGCCTGGGGATGGTGCTGTCGACGGCGTCTTCACACAGCCTGGAGGACGTCGCTGCGGCCAACGGCGACGGCGTTCGGTGGTTCCAGCTCTACTGGCCCAACGACGAGCAGGTGTGTGCAAGCCTGCTCGATCGCGCGGCAAAGGCCGGTTACAGCGCGCTCGTGATCACCCTCGACACCTGGATGTTGGGCTGGCGCCCGCGCGACCTGGACAACGCCTACCTGCCGTTCCTGCGGGGCGTGGGCCTGGCCAACTACTTCACCGATCCGGCCTTTCTTGCCCCACTGGCGAAACCACCCGCCGAGGACCTGCAGGCGGCCCTGCAGCGCTGGCTACCCATATTCACCGGCACCGATCGCACCTGGGAGCACCTGGCGTTCGTGCGCGAACACTGGGCCGGCCCGATCATGCTCAAAGGAATCCAGCGGGTAGCTGACGCGCAGCGGGCCGCCGATGCCGGCATCGAGGCCGTCCTCGTCTCCAACCACGGCGGCCGCCAGCTCGACGGTGCGATCGCTTCGCTGGACGCCCTCGGGCCGATCGTGGACGCCGTCGGCGACCAGGTGGAGGTGCTGTTCGACTCCGGCGTGCGCACCGGGTCGGACGTGCTCAAAGCGCTCGCCCTTGGCGCGCGCGCCGTCTGCTACGGACGGCCGTGGGTATACGGGCTGGGGCTTGGCGGCACCGACGGCGTCCGGCACGTACTGCGCGGACTGCTCGCCGATCTGGATCTCTCGCTCGGGCTGTCCGGACACCGATCGGTCGCCGAAGTGACGCGGGACTCCGTGCAGGAACGTCCGAACATCTAAACCTCTTCAGGCACCCGTTGATGCGCTCCAATTTCTCGCGAGCGCGCAGCTCGTTGCCAGATCGGCCGGGTGCCAAACTGGACCGGTGACGACACAGCGGCGGGTGATCGTGCTCGGCTCGACCGGCTCAATCGGCACCCAGGCGCTGGACGTGGCACGCGCCGCGCCGGACCGCTTCACGGTAGTCGGAGTCGCCGCGGGCGGCTCGGACCCGAAGCTGCTCGCCGCGCAGGCAGCGGAATTCGAGGTCGCCGTCGTCGGGATCGCTCGATCTGAACAGGCTGAGGAGCTCACGGATCGCCTGGCCGACGTGTGGCCCCGCCACACTGACCGCCCGCGCATCGTGGCCGGACCCGATGCCAGTGCGACCCTCGCGGGCTCCGCCGCGGAAACATTGCGCGGCTCCGCCGCGGAGATCGTGCTCAATGCCGTTGCCGGAGCGCAAGGCCTGCGGGCCACGCTCGCCGCGCTCGATGCCGGCCGGACGGTTGCCCTGGCCAACAAGGAATCCCTGGTCGCCGGCGGATCGCTGGTCACCGGCCGTGCTCGCCCGGGTCAGCTCGTCCCCGTCGACTCGGAGCACTCCGCGCTCGCGCAGTGCCTGCGGGGTGGACGCGCGGACGAGGTACACAAGCTCGTCGTGACCGCGAGCGGCGGCCCGTTCCGCGGACGGCCGCGCGCGGAACTCGGCGACGTCCGCCCCGCCGACGCCCTGGCGCACCCGACGTGGGACATGGGCAAGCTGATCACCACCAATTCCGCGACCCTGGTCAACAAGGGCCTGGAGGTCATCGAGGCGCACCTGCTCTTCGAGGTTCCCTACGAGCGCATCGAGGTGGTCGTCCACCCGCAATCGATCGTGCAGTCGATGGTCGAGTTCGTCGACGGTTCCACCCTCGCGCAACTTTCCCCGCCGGACATGCGCCTGACTATCGCGCTCGCGATGGGCTGGCCGGATCGGGTGCCCGGCGCCGCGCGTCCGCTCGACTGGTCGGCCGCGCAGGCGTGGACCTTCGAGCCGCTCGACGAGGTGGCCTTCCCGGCCGTCGCGCTGGCCCGCCGCGTCGGCATTGCAGGCGGGTGCGCACCCGCGGTGTTCAACGCCGCGAACGAGGAACTGGTCGAGGCATTTCATGCCGGCCGGATCGGATTCCTTCAGATCGTGGACACCGTTGGCGAGGTAGTTGCTGAGTGGTTGGCGACTCGGCATGCGGCCGCCGGGAACCCGCGTACCGTCGAGGACGTCGAACAGGCAGATGCCTGGGCGCGATCGCGTGCGCGAGCGCTGGTGTAAGGACCCGAGCAGGGAGGACGACCGCATGCTGTACGCGCTGGGCGTGCTCATTTTCGCTGTCGGGTTGTTGCTGTCGATCGCATTGCACGAGGTCGGGCACTTGCTACCGGCGAAGAAGTTCGGCGTGAAAGTGACGCAGTACATGGTCGGCTTCGGTCCGACGGTCTGGTCTCGTAAGCGCGGTGACACCGAGTACGGCATCAAGTCGATCCCGCTCGGCGGCTACATCCGCATGATCGGAATGGTGCCGCCGCCGCGCGCCGACGGTAAGCGTTCCCGCTGGCCGCGCCGGATGACGTCCGCGATCGAGGAGTTCCGCCAGGTCAGCCGGGCCGAGGTCGTCCCCGCGGACGAGGCACGTCAGTTCTACCGGCTCACGCCGGGCAAGAAAATGATCGTCATGCTGGGCGGACCAGCGATGAACCTGCTCATCTACCTGGTGCTCACTGTCATCCTGCTGCTGACGTTGGGCCTGCCACAGCAGACGACGACAACGCGGGTCGGCCTCGTCGTGAAGTGCGTCGTCCCGGCCACCTCACGCGACGCCCAAGGTGCAATCTGCCCGAAGGGCGCGCAGAGCGCGCCGGCCTACAAGCGGCTCAGACCGGGCGATGTGATCGAGTCGGTGAACGGCGTCAAGGTTGCCAACTGGGACAAAATGGTTGCGATCATCGAGCCGTCCGCAGGCAAGACATTGAGCGTCGTCGTCAAGCGAGGCGCTGTGGAGAAGACGCTGAGCATCACCCCGGTCACGAATCTGAAGTACGTGGGCGACAGTGCAACCAAGACCAAGCGGGCGGGTTACCTGGGGATCTCGCCCACGCTGCGCAACTTCTACGCCACGCAGACGGTGCTCGACGTGCCGCGTCAGATCGGCAGCCAACTGAGCGTCGGTGTGCACGCATTGGCCAGCTACCCGCAGAAGTTGCAGAACCTCTGGCAGACCGTCTTCGAGGGCAAGACCCGCGATCCGCAGGGCGCCATAGGCGTCGTTGGCATCGGCCGCATCGGCGGCCAGATCGCCGAGGACCATCAGATCACGGTCAAGGACAAGGCGTACACGCTGATTTCGCTGCTCGCGAGCGTGAATCTGCTGCTTTTCCTGTTCAACCTGCTGCCGCTGCTGCCCCTCGACGGCGGCCACGTCGCAGGTTCGATGGTGGAGGCGCTCAAGCGTGGTCGCGCGCGGCTGCGGCAGCGACGCGAACGCCGCCAGAATCCGGCTCTCCCGCGTACCCGTCCGCAGATCTTCGTCGACACGGCTCAGATGTTGCCGGTGATGTATGGCGTTGCGTCCGTTCTCATCGTGGTCACGCTGCTCACTCTGTATGCCGACATCGTGAACCCGATCAGCATCGGCGGATAATGGCAGGCATGGCTGTCTCGCTCGGAATGCCCGCGCTTCCCCCACCCGTCCTCGCACCGCGCCGCAGGTCGCGCCAGATCAAAGTCGGCTCAGTTCTCGTCGGCGGCGACGCCCCTGTATCGGTGCAGTCGATGACGACGACGTTGACCTCCGACATCGACGCCACGCTGCAGCAGATCGCCGAGCTCACCGCCGCCGGCTGTGACATCGTCCGCGTCGCCGTTCCGTCGGCGGACGACGCCTTGGCACTTCCGGCGATCGCGAAGAAGTCACAGATCCCGGTGATCGCCGACATCCACTTCCAGCCGAAGTATGTGTTCGCCGCCATCGACGCAGGGTGTGCGGCGGTGCGTGTCAACCCGGGCAACATCAAGGCGTTCGACGACCGGATCGGTGAGATCGCTGCGGCCGCTGCCGACGCCGGCGTGTCGCTGCGGATCGGTGTGAACGCGGGCTCGCTGGACAAGCGGTTGCTGCAGAAGTACGGCAAGGCGACGCCGGAGGCGCTCGTCGAGTCGGCGCTGTGGGAGGCGTCGCTGTTCGAGGAGCACGGCTTCCGCGACTTCAAAATTTCGGTCAAGCACAACGACCCCGTCGTCATGGTGCAGGCCTACGAGCAGCTCGCCGAGCAGTGCGACTACCCGCTACATCTCGGCGTCACCGAGGCCGGACCGACGTTCCAGGGCACGATCAAGTCCTCGGTCGCATTCGGCGCCTTGCTGGCGCGCGGTATCGGCGACACCATCCGGGTATCGCTGTCCGCGCCGCCGGTCGAGGAGGTCAAGGTTGGGCTGGCGATCCTCGAATCGCTGAATTTGCGTCAGCGGCGGCTGGAGATCGTGTCCTGCCCGTCGTGCGGACGGGCCCAGGTCGACGTCTACACGTTGGCCGACAAGGTGACCGCAGGGTTGGAAGGCATCGAGGTGCCGCTGCGCGTCGCGGTCATGGGCTGCGTCGTGAATGGCCCCGGGGAGGCGCGTGAGGCAGATCTCGGCGTCGCGTCCGGCAACGGCAAAGGGCAGATCTTCGTGCGCGGCGAGGTGATCAAGACCGTGCCCGAGTCGCAGATCGTCGAGACGCTGATCGAGGAAGCCTTGCGAATGGCCGAGCAGATGGGCGAGGTCGGGTCGCCCACCGTGTCGGTGAGTTGACTCTCGTCGCTGAGCTGAATGTCGACGACGTGCGGGTAGCGTCACGCGCGTGACTACGCTGCGCGCCGCGCCGGAATGCGCGCTGCGCGTAGTCCGACTCGGTGACGAGCATCTCGGAGCCCTGCGGGCGTTGGTCGCCGCAGACCCGTATGTGAACGCTGTGCTGGCAGCGCGGCTGGGCGCGACTGCGACCCTGACTGCGCCCCGTCTGGGGGGTGCCGTACTCGGCATCCTCGACGCCGACACCCCGCTCGTGCGCGCCGCCGTGTTCAACGGGGGCAATCTGCTGCCGATCGGCGGTGACGCGGCGAGTTGGTCCGCGCTCGCGCAAGCACTGGCAGCCCGTCGCCGCATCTGCACCTCGATCGTCGGAACTGCCGACGCGGTCCTCGCGATGTGGCGCGTGCTGGAACCGGCGTGGGATGCAGCCAGAGCGATCCGCATCAACCAGCCGCTGCTGGTCTGCGAGCGACAAGCGGCAGGCGTCGACGGTGATTCCCGGGTCCGAGTCGTCCGCCCCGACGAGTTGGAGAACTACCTTCCCGCTGCCGCGGCCATGTTCAGCGAGGAACTCGGCGTGTCGCCGCTGTCGTCGTCCGGTTCGGCGGCATACCGGCGGCGGGTGGCCGCCCTGATCGACGCCGGTCAGGCGTTCGCGATCATCGATCGGCACGGCCGGGTCGCGTTCAAGGCCGACCTCGCAGTCGTATCCGAGCACACCTGCCAGGTGCAAGGCGTATGGGTACGGCCAGAGCTACGCGGACGCGGCATCGGTACGGCAGCACTGGCCACGGTGATCGCGCATGCCCTGACACTCGCCCCGACAGTCAGCCTCTACGTCAACGACTACAACGTTGCTGCCCGCCGCATGTACGCCCGCCTGGGCATGCAGCAGGTCTGCACCCTGGCGACGATCCTGTTCTGAGACGTTCGGCAAGCTGTAGGCGTGACTGAACGAGCGAAGCGAGGATCGGGCCCGGACTACTCGATCGCTGCTGTGATCTTCGACTGGGGCGGGACGCTGACGCCTTGGCACACCGTCGACGTCCTCGAGGCGTGGATCGCCACTGTCGGTGACGCCGATCTCGCTCGTCGGCTGCTGGCGGCAGAGGGTGAGGTCTGGATCCGCAGCCGTGACGAGCACCGCAGCGCCACCCTGGTCGAAGTGTTTCGTGCCGCCGGGGTCGAGCACACCGAGCAGATGCTGCGAACCTTTCACGAGTGGTGGGAGCCGCATACTCTCCTGGACCCGGACGTTCCCGCGCTCTTCGCCGGCCTGCGCGAGCGGGGCATCCGGATAGGCGTCCTCTCGAACACGATCTGGCCGCGCAGCGAGCACGAGCGCATCTTTGCCCGCGACGGGATCGCCCACCTGATCGACGGGGCGGTGTACACGTCCGACATCGAATGGACCAAGCCGCACCAGCAGGCCTTTCGGGCGGCACTTGACGCGGTCGGCGTCGACGATCCGGCTCGCGCGGTCTTCGTCGGCGATCGCATCTTCGACGACATCCACGGCGCGAAGGCGGCAGGCATGCGGGCGATCCTCGTCCCGCACAGCGAGATTCCGCCGCACCAGCACGGGCCGGTCGCGGGCGCCCCGGACGCCGTCGTCGAGCGGCTCGCAGATGTCCTTGACCACGTCGAGCGCTGGAACGGCATCAGCTGACTGCTTGACAGCTCAACCGTGTAAAAAACTGTCGGTGTCTGGAGGCATCCTGAACGGGTGCTCATCCGACTGCTGCACGACTACCTGCGCCCATATCGGCGCTGGCTCGGCTATGTAGCCGGGCTGCAGCTCGTCAGCACCCTCGCCGCGCTGTACCTGCCCAGTCTCAATGCAGACATCATCGACAACGGCGTCGCACGCGGCGACACGGGCTATATCGTCCGGATCGGGGCATGGATGCTGCTGATCAGCGTCGTGCAGATCGCCGCGTCGTCACTTGCCGTCTACATCGGGGCACGCGCGGCGATGTCGTTCGGGCGCGATCTTCGCGCCGCGATCTTCGCCAAAGTCGGCGAGTTCAGTGCCCGGGAAGTCGCGCAGTTCGGCGCGCCGTCGCTGATCACCCGCAACACCAATGATGTGCAGCAGGTGCAGATGCTCGTCGTCCTGGCCGCCACCTTGATGATCGGTGCGCCGATCATGTGCGTCGGTGGCATCGTCATGGCGCTGCGCGAAGATCTGGGCCTGTCCTGGTTGCTCGTCGTCAGCGTGCCGGTGCTCGCACTACTGATCGGCCTCATCGTGCGTCGCATGCTGCCGCAGTTCCGCGCCATGCAGACGCGAATCGACGAGGTCAGCCGCGTGCTGCGCGATCAGATTACGGGGATCCGAGTCGTGCGTGCCTTCGTTCGCGAACCGCGTGAGACCCAACGCTTCGCCCGCGCCAATGCCGAATTGACCGCCACCGGAATCCGATCCGGCCGGCTGATGATGCTGATGTTCCCGATCGTCCTGCTGGTGCTCAATGTCTCCAGCGTCGCTGTGCTCTGGTTCGGTGCCTCGCGGGTGGACGGCGGGCAGATGCAGATCGGGTCGCTGACCGCGTTCCTGACCTACCTGGCGCAGATCCTGATGTCGGTCATGATGGCGACGTTCATGCTGATGATGGTGCCGCGGGCCGCAGTCTGCTCCGAGCGAATTGAAGAGGTGCTCGATACCGAGACGTCCGTCCTGCCTCCTACCGACCCGGTCCGGCCGTCTGGACAGCGTGGGCAGGTCGAGTTCCGCGGCGTGGGTTTCCAATACCCGGGTGCGTCGGAGCCGGTGCTCTGCGACGTCAGCTTTAGCGTCCGGCCGGGCACCACGACGGCATTCGTCGGCAGCACCGGGGCGGGTAAGTCGACGCTGATCGCGCTCGTCGCACGGTTGTTCGACGTCACCGACGGTGCGGTGCTTGTCGACGGTGTGGACGTGCGCCAGCTCGATCCGGACGTGCTGTCGCGGGTGCTCGGCATGGTCCCGCAGCAGGCCTACCTGTTCAGCGGAACCGTCGCGAGCAATTTGCGCTACGGCAATCCGAACGCGACCGACGCCGAGCTGTGGGAGGCGTTGACCATCGCCCAGGCCCGCAGCTTCGTCGAGGCGATGCCTGAGCGGTTGCAGGGGCCGATCGCGCAGGGCGGCACGAATGTGTCGGGCGGACAGCGCCAGCGGCTGGCCATTGCGCGGGCACTCGTGCACCGTCCGGAGATTTACCTTTTCGACGAGTCGTTCTCCGCGCTCGATCTCGGCACCGATGCACGGCTGCGCGCTGCCCTTCGTCCGGTCACCCGGGACGCGGCTGTGCTGGTGGTGGCATCGCGCATCTCGACCATCGCCGACGCCGACCAGATCGTCGTGCTGGAGGCCGGGCGAATCGTCGGCATCGGCCGCCATGACGAGTTGCTCGCCAACTGCCCCACATACGCCGAGATCGTCGAGTCGCAACTCTCGGCGGAAGCAGCATGACAACTGTTGCAGGGCGCGGGCCCGACGCGAAGGTCCTTCCGCCGCGGCTGCCGGCGGTGGGTGGCGCTGCACGGCGGGGGGGCGGCCCGCCCTGGATGGGCGCGGCGATGCCGGCCGAGAAAGCGATGACCTTCGCGCCGTCGGTGCGCCGTCTGGCCGCACGGCTGCGCCCAGCCCGACTGCAGGTTCTCCTCGTGCTGGCGTTGACCGTCAGCAGCGTCGCACTCTCGGTTCTTGGCCCCCGCCTGCTCGGCCGCGCCACCGATCGGATCTTCGACGGCTTCCTCGGTACGAGGCTGCCGGCCGGCGGCACCCTGCAACAGGCGGCCGATCAGGCACGGGCCGGCGGCAACACGAATCTCGCCGACGTGTTGCAACGCTCGCACGCGATCCCCGGCAGGGGCATCGACTTCGCAGCGCTCGCTCACCTGCTGCTACTGGCGCTCGCGGTCTATGTAGCTGCCTCCGTGCTGGGGTGGCTGCAGGGTTGGCTGCTCAACAGCGTCGTGCAACACACCGTCAGCCGCCTGCGCTCGGACGTCGAGGACAAGCTGAACCGGTTGCCGCTGCCCTACGTCGACGCGCTGCCGCGCGGCGAACTGCTCAGCCGCGTCACCAACGACATCGACAACGTCGCGCAGAGCCTGCAGCAGACCCTCAGCCAGCTGCTTACATCTTTGCTGACCGTCGTCGGCGTCGTCGCGATGATGTTTCTCATCTCGCCCCCGCTCGCCCTGATCGCGCTCGTCACGGTCCCGGTCTCGATGCTGGTGACGAAGGCGATCGCCAAGCGATCGCAGGGTAAGTTCATCGCGCAGTGGCGCGCTACAGGCGAGTTGAACGCGCAGATCGAAGAGTCCTTCTCCGGTCATGAATTGGTCCGGGTGTACGGCCGCCGCGGCGACGTCGAAGAACGTTTCGCCGTCACCAATGACGAGCTTTTCCAGTCGAGCTTCGGTGCGCAGTTCATCAGCGGACTGATCATGCCGATGATGATGTTCCTGGGAAACCTCAACTACGTGGTCCTGGCCGTCGTCGGCGGTTTGCGCGTCGCTTCGGGCAGCATGTCCCTCGGCGATGTGCAGGCATTCATCCAGTACTCGCGGCAGTTCACCCAGCCGCTGACCCAGTTGGCGTCCATGGCGAACCTGCTGCAGTCCGGCGTCGCATCCGCCGAGCGGGTGTTCGACCTGCTCGACGCGCCCGACCAGTCAGCTGATCCGATCGAAGCGGTGCAATCGGGCGAGCGTGCCGGCCGCGTCGAGTTCGAGCATGTTGCATTTCGCTACCAACCCGACGAGCCGCTGATCGACGACCTGTCGCTGATCGCCGAACCCGGCGAAACGGTGGCGATTGTCGGGCCAACCGGGGCCGGCAAGACGACCCTGGTGAACCTGATCATGCGGTTCTACGAACTCGACGCCGGCCGGATCACCCTCGACGGCGTCGACATCACGCGCATGGCGCGAAGCCATCTGCGTAGCGGCATCGGGATGGTGCTGCAAGATACCTGGCTCTTCGGCGGCACCATCTGGGACAACATCGCCTACGGCCGCCCCGATGCCACGGACGAACAGATCCTTCAGGCTGCGCAGGCGGCCTTCGTCCACCGATTCGTGCAAACCCTGCCGGAGGGCTACCAGACCGTTCTGGACGAGGAGAGCGGCAATGTCAGCGCCGGGCAACGGCAGCTGATCACCATCGCGCGAGCGTTCCTGGTCGATCCTGCGCTGCTGATCCTGGACGAGGCGACCAGTGCGGTCGACACCCGCACGGAGCTGCTTGTGCAGCACGCGACCGCGGCGCTGCGCGCGAACAGGACCAGCTTCGTCATCGCGCATCGACTGTCCACGATTCGTGATGCCGACCTCATCCTTGTCATGCAGCACGGACGCATCGTCGAGCAAGGCACGCACGCCGAGCTGTTGCAGATCGACGGGGCTTACCGCGAGCTCTACACGGCACAATTCACCGACGCCGCGGCGCAACCGGTCGGGTAAGCCGATCGCGCGCGCGCCGTGCAAATTCGTTCGCGGGGGTCGCAAGAATGTCCAATGTGCGATACCCGATCCGCTACGCCGGCGAAGCCGACTGGAAGGCCATCACCGAGCTTGATGGTGCGAGTTTCGGCTTCGACTACGACGACGAGGCCCGCGCGGATGCCCGCTTCGAGCTCGACGTGACCCGCTGCCTTGTCGCGAACGATGCAGCGCGGATCGTGGGTCTGAGTGCGGATCTGCCGTTCCGGATGACGCTGCCAGGCGGCGAGGTCGGCGCCGCAGGGATTACTTGGGTCTCGGTCGAGCTCACCCACCGGCGGCGCGGGATCCTGCGCTCGCTTGTCGAGCGCCAGTTGCGCGACCGCGCCGCCGACGGGATGGCGGTAGCCATCCTGACCGCGGCCGAGGGTGGCATCTACGGCCGTTTCGGATTCGGCATCGCCGAACGCAAGCGTCGAACGATCGTCGAACGCCAGCGGGCGACGTTACTGCGGCGGGTGGGCGACGTGGCTGTCGCCCGGCTCAGCACCGATCAGGCCCGCGACACGCTGCCGGCGATCTACGACCGTTGGCGTCACGGCGTGCCCGGTGGCCTGAACCGTCCGGCCGGACTGTGGCAGTTGCACCTGCTCGACCGCGCTTCCCAGCGGCACGGCTACTCGGGCTTGTTTCACCTCGTGCACCCGGACGGGTACGTCTCCTATCGCGTCAAGGAGGACTGGAACGACGGTCTGCCGCGCCACGCCTGCAGCATCGTCGACTATGCGGTGGTGACCACCGAAGCGCATGCGGCGCTCTGGCAGGTATTGCTCGGCATGGATCTCGTCGGGAGCTTAGAGACCACGAGCATGCCGGTGGACGACCCGCTGCCGCAGTTGCTTGCCGACGCCCGCGCCGTCCGGACGACCGCCGATGTCGACGGGATGTGGGTGCGCCCGCTGGACGTGGCGGCGCTGCTCTCGGCGCGGACCTACGCCGTCGACGTCGATGTCGTTCTCGCCGTGCGTGATCCGATTTTCGGCGACGCGCGATACCGGCTGCACGGTGGTCCGCACGCTGCGATCTGCACGCAGGTGGACGACGCCGCCGACGTCTGGCTGGGTGTCGGCGAACTCGGAGCCGTCTCCCTGGGCGGCACCCGGCTGGCCGCCCTCGCGCGCGCCGGTCGGGTCCGCGGCGACCCGGCGCTGCTCAGTCGGCTGGACCGAGCACTGCTCGCCGACCGCGCACCCCAGGCCGGCACCAACTTCTGAGCCGGAAACCCTCAGATGCCTGGGAACGGCACGCTCGAGTCACGCCAACGGGCCGCCCGGACTGCGCTGCCGATGAGCGCCTCCTGCGCCTGCGCGCGCCGCGCCGGGGCTTCGGCCCGCCGCGGCGCCGACGCTGCCACGGCGTACAGATAGCGCCACGCCGACGCACACTCAGTCTCGAGGCGCACCGCGAGCGCCCGCGCCGCCCGCGGCCCGGGCACCGGGTACAGCGTCGGGTAGTCCGCCTGCGGCGCGACCGGGACGAGCCCGGCTGCGCTTTGCGCCAGCGCGCTCTGCTCAATCAGCGTCTGATGGGCGCGGCTGCACGCCACGGCGAGCTGCCGCGCGGCGCCGCTGAGCTGCGGACCCAGCAGCCCATAGCCGAAGGCGGCCTGCTGCTCGGCCGCAAGCGCTGCCTGCCAGGCGGCCTCGAGCGGATTCATGTGCGTCGGGCCAGCACTGCGCGCGAGCACGCGCCAACGCGCCCGAATCGCCAGCGGCTTAGGACATTCATGACAGCAGTTGCGCATGCGAGGCCTCGCACGCAGCGATACTGGCCAGCAGTACCGCGTCGCGGCCGTCCAGAAGCGCAGCCCGGGCCGCGGCACGCGCGGCGGCGCGCTGCTCCAGCGTGCGCAGCGGGGCGCGGTTCGTGGCGACCGGTCGCGACGGCGCTGGGTTCGGGCCGCCGCCCGCCAGGACGAGGGCAGCCTGCAGCGCCGCCAGATGCGCGATGTGGTCGGCGCGGACCTGCCGCAGTAGCGGGCGCAGCGACGCAGCCGGGTGCGCTGCGGCGTCGAGGGCGGTGACCATGGCCCGCTCTGCGGCGGTGATCAGGGCCCGCTCCGCGGCGACGGCGGCGCGCAGTGTCGCCTCGGCGTCCGAACGGGCACGGGGCGCTGACCTGGTCGCGACGACACCGGCGCCGACACCCGCGCCGGCCGCGGCGACGCAAAGAGCTCCGGTGGCGAGCACGGTGCGTCGCGACGGTGTGCTGCGATGATGTGCCGCAGCCGGGTGATCCGTGCTTTCGGGCCGCATGTCGTCGCGCATAGCGCCGCTAGTCTCCCAGACTTGTCGGCACGTGCGGCGTCCGAGCCGATAGGCTCGCCGTCACACCACATACGACAGGAGCGAACGATGCCGCCCGGCCCTTCCGGTAGGCGCCCCGCCAGTACCGGCACCGCGAGCAGCGCGGCGCGCGAGCACCTGCTCGAGCTGCTGGCGCCGATCGTCGCCCGAACCGGGCACGATCTCGAGGATGTCAGCGTCACCTCGGCGGGACGCCGCAGCCTGGTTCGCGTCATCGTCGATGCCGACGATGGTGTGGATCTGGACGCGGTGGCCGAAATCAGCCGGTTGGTGTCCGCCGCGCTCGACGACGACGCACCGGGCGGCGCCGAGTTTGCCGGCCCGTTCGTCCTGGAGGTCAGCTCACCCGGCGTCGACCGCCCGCTGGTCGAGCCGCGGCACTGGCGCCGCGCCGCCGACCGAATGGTGAGCGTGGCTGTTGGCGAGAAGACCCTCACCGGACGCGTGGTCCAGGCCGACGACGACGGCGTGACCCTCGAGATCGACGGCAACGAGCGTGTGGTGCGCTGGAGCGAACTCGGAGCGGGCCGCGTCCAAGTGGAATTCAACCGCACCAACCGCACTGACAGAGGGGAGGACTGAGCATGGTCAATGTCGATATCGCGGCACTGCACAGCATCGAGAAAGAGAAGGAGATTCCCTTCGCAACCCTGCTCGACGCCCTCGAAACCGCCCTGCTGAGCGCGTACAAGCACACGCCGCACTCCATGCCCAACGCCCGCGTCGCGATCGACCGCAAGAGCGGGGAGGTGATCGTCTGGGCGCAGGATCTCGGTACCGACGGCCAGATCGTCGAGGAGTACGACGACACGCCAACCGATTTCGGCCGCGTAGCCGCCATGACGGCGCGGCAGGTGATCTTGCAGCGCCTGCGCGACGCCGAGCACGACCAGACCTACGGCGAGTACTCCGGCAGGGAAGGCGACATTGTCACCGGAGTGATCCAGGCCGACGCGCAGGCCGCGCAGCGCGGCGTGGTGCTCGTCGACATCGGCAAGATCGAGGCCGTGCTCCCGCTGTCGGAGCAAGTGCCGGGTGAGGATTACCGACACGGTACCCGGTTGCGCTGCTACGTCGTGGGAGTGAGCCGCGGGATGCGGGGGCCGCAGGTCACGGTCAGCCGTACCCACCCGAATCTGGTCAAGCGGCTGTTCGCGCTCGAGGTGCCCGAGATCGCCGACGGCAGCGTCGAGATCGTGGACGTGGCCCGAGAGGCAGGGCACCGCACCAAGATCGCGGTGCGGACCGCAGTGGCCGGGCTCAACGCCAAGGGCGCGTGCATCGGGCCGATGGGCCAGCGGGTGCGCAACGTCGTTGCCGAACTGCACGGCGAGAAGATCGATATCGTGGATTGGGCGGAGGAGCCGGCCAGCTACGTCGGCAATGCGCTGTCACCGGCGCACGCTATCGAGGCCCGCGTCGTCGACTACACGACTCAGTCGGTGCGCGTCGTCGTTCCTGATTTCCAGCTCTCGCTGGCGATCGGACGCGAGGGCCAGAACGCCCGATTGGCCGCCCGCCTCACTGGTTGGCGCATCGACATTCACAGTGACGCCGAGCCGGCGCCCGCGCAATCGTCGCCGGTCGCGATACCGGCGGGTTCGGCGTCAGCACCGTCGGCGACACCGGGGTCGGATGCGCACGCGACCGGCGACGTGCACGACACGCCCGAGCGTGAGGGGTAGACTCGTCAATGGCCGTCCGAGCGTCCTCGGCAGCCGATCTCGAACCGATCGGGCAGATTCAGTGCAGACAACGCCCGATCAGGACTTGCATCGGATGCCGACGGCGTGCGGCGGCTGCCGAGTTGCTCCGCGTCGTAGTGGCGCCGGGGGCTCCGGATGCTGATCCGGTTGTCCTTCCGGACCCGCGCCGACGTGCACCCGGGCGAGGTGCGTGGTTGCACCCCGTCTCCGAGTGCGTCGAACTCGCCGAACGTCGCCGGGCGTTCGCCCGGGCCCTGCGGGTGCCCGGGTCGCTGAATCCGGCGGCCGTACGCGAGTACGTAGCGAAGCAATATGAGAACCCGACCGGCGGAACATCGCAGGAGATGTAGAGCTATGGGCATTCGATGAAGCGCCACCAATGAGCAAGTCCACCGTCTAATCGGGTTCGAGCGGGATGCCGCCCGGACCCCCTCGAAGGAGTCACGTGGCAGGCAAGGCCCGCGTATCCGCGCTCGCTAAAGAGCTCGGTGTTACCAGCAAGGAAGTACTCGCCAAACTCACCGACATCGGCGAGTACGTGAAGTCGGCGTCCTCGACCGTTGAGGCGCCGGTCGCCCGCAAATTGCGCGAGGCGTTCCCGGCCCCCGCGCAGCAGCCGGGCCGTAGCGCGCCCGCGCAGCACGCGCCCGCCGCGGCTGCTCCAGCCGCTCCGGCGCCCCCGCCAGCCGCGCCAGCCGCGCCAGCCGCGTCCGCACCGGCAGCGTCCGTACCGGCACCGCGTAGCGCGCCTGCGGCAGCCACCGCACCTGCAGCACCAGCACCGATCGCCCCGGCGATCGTCTCGCCGGTACCCGCTCCCGAGACCGCCGCGCCCACGCCGCCGACCACGGCTGCGGGCGCACCGCCGTCGCCTCCCGGCCCAGCGCATGCGCCGAGCCCGGTCCAGGCCCCGGTCGCTGCGGCCCCTGCGCCCGCTGCTCCCACCGAGCCCGCACCAGGGGAGTCCCGCCCGGCGGCGGCCGGCCCCCGGCCCGGCCCGCGCATCGCCAACAACCCCTTCGGCGTCGGCGGCGGCACTGCCGCGCCCCGTCCGCCTGCACAGCGCCCGCCGGCGCCCGGCGGCATGCCGCCGCGACCGGCACGTCCCGGTGGCGCCAGCGGCCCCGGTGGGCCCCGTCCCAACCCTGGCATGATGCCCTCTCGCCCGAACCCCGGCATGATGCCCGGTCGCCCGTCCGGGCGTCCAGGTGGTCCGGGTGGACCCGGTGCTTCCGGTGGCCCTGGCGGCCCCGGCGGCCGAGGTGGTGCGCCCGGACGCCCCGGTGCGCCCGCGGGTGGCCGCAGCGGCGGTGGTGGTGGCGGATTCCGTAGCAGCCCCGGCGGTGGCGGCGCTGGCGGTCCAGCCGGTGCCGGTGGTCCCGGTGGCGCCAGCGGCGCCGGCGGTGGCCCGTACCGTGGCGGACGTCCCGGCGGTCCGGGCGGACGCGGCCGAGGTGCCACTACTGCCGGAGCGTTCGGTAACCGAGGCGGTCGCCCGTCGCGCGGCCGCAAGAGCAAGAAGCAGCGGCGTCAGGAATTCGACAACATGTCCGCCCCGTCCATCGGTGGCGTGCAGGTTCCGCGCGGCAATGGCGACATCGTGCGCCTGCCCCGCGGCGCGTCGCTGTCCGATTTCGCCGACAAGATCGATGCCAACCCGGCGTCACTCGTCCAGGTCATGTTCCACCTCGGCGAGATGGTCACCGCGACGCAATCGGTCAACGAGGACGTCCTGCAGCTGCTCGGCGCCGAGCTGAACTACCAGGTCCAGGTCGTCAGCCCCGAGGACGAGGATCGCGAGCTGCTCGACTCCTTCGACCTGACCTTCGGCGAGGACGAGGGCGAGGACGAGAACCTCGTCGCCCGCCCGCCGGTGGTCACTGTGATGGGCCACGTCGACCACGGCAAGACGCGCCTGCTGGACGCGATCCGCCAGACCAAGGTCATGCAGGGCGAGGCCGGCGGGATCACCCAGCACATCGGCGCTTACCAGGTGCACGTGCAGCACGACAGCATCGATCGCCCGATCACGTTCATCGACACCCCCGGCCACGAGGCGTTCACCGCCATGCGTGCCCGCGGTGCGGCGACCACCGACATCGTCGTGCTCGTCGTCGCTGCCGATGACGGCGTCATGCCGCAGACCATCGAGGCGCTCAACCACGCCCAGGCGGCCGGCGTCCCGATCGTCGTAGCTGTCAACAAGATCGACAAGGAAGGCGCCAATCCGGCGAAGGTGCGCCAGCAGCTCACCGAGTACGGCCTGGTCGCCGAGGAGTACGGCGGCGACACCCTGTTCGTCGATGTGTCCGCTCGCGCGGGCACGAACATCGACGGGTTGCTCGAAGGCATCCTGCTCACGGCGGACGCCGCGCTGGATCTGCGCGCCAACCCCGACCAGGACGCGCAGGGCATCGTCATCGAGGCTCGCCTCGACCGTGGTCGCGGCCCGGTTGCCACGCTGCTCGTGCAGCGCGGCACGCTCAACGTCGGCGATTCGATTGTCGCCGGGGACGCGTTCGGGCGCGTTCGGGCGATGCTGGACGAGACAGGGGACAAGGTCGACGTGGCCGGACCCGCGCGTCCGGTGCAGGTGCTGGGTCTCACTTCCGTTCCCGGTGCCGGCGACTCGTTCCTCGTCGTCGAGGAGGACCGCATCGGCCGTCAGATCGCTGATCGGCGCCAGGCGCGCGAACGCAATGCGTTGCTCGCCTCCTCACGACGCCGGGTCTCGCTCGACGACCTGGACAAGGCGCTCGCAGCTGGTGAGGTGCAGCAACTTAACCTCATCATCAAGGGCGACGTGTCCGGTTCGGTCGAGGCGCTCGAGGACGCCCTGGTCAATATCGACCTGGGCGCCGCGAAGGAAGAGGTGTCGCTGCGCGTGATCGGCCGCGGTGTCGGTGCGATCACCGAGAACGACATCAACCTCGCCATCGCCTCGGACGCTGTCGTCATCGGCTTCAACGTCCGTCCCGAGGGCAAAGCCCGCGAGGCGGCCGAACGTGAAGGCGTCGACGTCCGCTACTACACGGTGATCTACCAGGCCATCGACGAGATCGAGGCTGCGCTCAAGGGCATGCTCAAGCCCGAGTTCGAAGAGGTGCAGCTCGGCACCGCCGAGGTCCGGGAGGTGTTCCGGGTGCCGCGTGTCGGCAACATCGCCGGTTCGCTCGTCCGGTCCGGGACGATCCGGCGCAACAGCAAGGCGCGCCTGGTCCGCGACGGTGTCGTGGTCGCCGACAGCCTCACGGTCGAGTCACTGCGGCGATTCAAGGACGACGCGACCGAGGTTCGCGACGGCTACGAGTGCGGTATCGGTCTCGGGTCGTTCAACGACATCAAGATCGACGACGTGGTCGAGACGTACGAGTTGCGGGAGAAGCCGCGCGTCTAGCCGTACTTGGCACGAGGCAGGCGAGGGCATGGTCGTGGGCACGATGCGGGTGGACGTCCTACTGGGGGACGTCCACTCGCTGAAGCAGAAGCGTTCACTCGTGCGGCCGCTGGTCGCCGAGTTGCGCCGCAAGTTCGGCGTCTCGGCGGCCGAGACCGGTGCCCAGGACCTGCACCGGCGCGCAGAGGTGTCAGTGGCACTTGTCGCAGCGGATCACGCGCATGTGCTCGAGGTGCTTGCCGGGTGTGAGCGGTTGATAGCCGGGCACCCTGAACTGGAGTTGCTTTCGGTTCGAACGAGGGTGCTCGACGACGAAGATCTCGAATGAACAGGAGTAGGTCATGGTGGATGCCGGACGTGCCCGCCGACTCGCCGGTCGGATCAAGCAGATCGTGGCGATCATGCTGGAAATGCAGGTCAAGGACCCACGCCTGGGCATGGTGACGATCACCGATGTCCGGCTGACCGGCGACCTGCACGACGCGACGATCTTCTACACGGTGTACGGCGACGAGGCGGCCCGCGTTGCCTCGGCCGCAGCGCTCGAGTCGGCCAAGGGCGTGCTGCGCAGCGAGGTCGGCCGCCAGACCGGGGTGCGCTTCACCCCGACGCTCAGCTTCACCCTCGACTCGCTGCCCGAGGACGCGAAGTACATCGATGAATTGCTCGCCGTGGCGGCGCGCGTCGATGCGCAGGTAGAGGCGGTGCGCCAGGGCGCGCAACCCGCTGGCGATCCGGACCCGTACCGCAAGCCCCGCGAGGTCGACGCCGAGTCCGACGTCGGCTGAGCCGCCGGCAGGACGAGCCTGAAGATGACGGCGGCGACCGGTTCAGCCACGACGCGACGTCTGCTGGCGCTCTCGGCGTCGGCGTTCGTGGTGCTCGCGGCCGAACCGCTGTACCTGCTCGTCGACACAGCGGTCGTGGGCCACCTCGGCTCCGTGTCGCTATCCGGCCTCGGGATCGGCGGGGCGCTGATGGCCCTGCTGACCGTCGTGGGAACCTTCGTCGAGTACGGCACGACGTCGCGCTCGGCCCGCTGGTTCGGTGCCGGGCGTCCGGTCGAGGCAGTGGACGAGGGTGTGCAGGCGTCGTGGCTGGCGCTGGTCATCGGCTCGCTCGTCGTCGCGGTCGGCGAGCTGTTCGCCGGCCCGCTGACACGCCTGTTGGCAGGCGGCCCGGGTGAGACGCAGGCGGCCGCGCAGTCGTGGTTTCGGATCGCGCTGGTCGGCCTGCCCGGGATCCTGCTCGTGCTGGCGGGTAACGGCTGGATGCGCGGCGTGCAGCGCACCCGCGAGCCGGTGCTCATCGTCCTCGTCGCGAATGTGCTGTCCGCTGTCCTCTCGCCAGTGCTCGTCTACGCATTCGATCTCGGCCTGAACGGTTCGGCGATCGCCAACCTGGTCGCCCAGCTCGTCGGGGCCGCGCTGTTCCTGCGCGCGCTGCGGCGGGCGAGCGCCCACGTGCGTCCGGATCGTGCGGTGCTACGGGCGCAATTGCGCGTCGGACGGGATCTGGTCGTGCGCTCCGTCGCCTTCCAGATCGCCTTCCTCACCGCGGCCGGCGTCACCGCCCGGATGGGCACTGCGCAGATCGCGGCACACACCGTCGGCCTGCAATTGTGGGAGTTCACCGCGCTGCTGCTCGATTCGTTCGCGATCGCCGCGCAGTCGCTAGTCGGTGCCGCCCTCGGCGGGTCGGACGCCGAAGGCGCGCGCCGCATGGCGTGGCAGGTCTCGCGTTGGGGCCTGTACGCCGGTATCGCGTTCGCCGCGCTGTACGCGGCCGGCTGGCTGCTCGTGCCGCGGGCGTTCACTTCAGACGGCGCCGTGCTGCACCAGGCGCATCTGCTCTGGCCGTGGTTCGTCGCGATGCTGCCTGCCGCCGGGATCGTGTTCGCCCTCGACGGGGTGCTCATCGGTGCCGGCGACATCGGGTTCATGGCCGGGTTGACCGTGGTGGCGGCGGTGTTCGCGTTCGCGCCGCTGAACCTGGCCGCCCTGCACTGGCACTGGGGTATCGGCGGCGTGTGGGCCGGGTTGAGCGCGTTTGTCGGCGTACGGCTGGCGGGGATGCTCTGGCGCGCACGTGGCGAGCGCTGGCTCGTGCTGGGCGTTGGCTCGTGAGCGAGCGAACCAGTGTGATCGGGCTTTGCCGGCCGAACGAGCGAAGCGAGGCCTCGGTCGTGAGGGGGGCTCGGGCGTGAGTGCGGACGGGTTGGTGATCGTCGACAAGCCGGCCGGCTGGACCTCGCACGACGTCGTGGGGCGGATGCGCCGGATCGCGCATACGCGCAAGGTCGGCCACGCTGGCACGCTCGATCCGATGGCGACCGGGGTGCTGGTGCTTGGGGTGAACCGGGCGACACGGTTGCTGCACCATCTGGTGCTCGCCGACAAGGCGTACTCGGCGACCGTCCGGCTGGGTCAGGCGACGCTCACCGACGATGCTGAGGGCACCCCGCTCGGCGGCGCGTCCGCGGCGGGGCTCACCGCTGACTCGGTGCGCGCCGCGATGCTGCCGCTCACCGGCGCCATCGCGCAGGTGCCGAGCTCCGTGTCGGCCATCAAGGTCGACGGGCAGCGCGCCTACCGGCTGGTGCGCGACGGCGCCCAGGTCGAGTTGGCGGCGCGCCCGGTGACGGTGTCGCGTTTCGACCTGCTCGACGTGTCGCGGCCCACGGCGGGCCTGGTCGACGTGGACGTGCTGGTCGAGTGCTCGTCGGGCACCTACGTCCGCGCGCTGGCCCGCGACCTCGGTGCCGCCCTCGGTGTCGGTGGCCACCTCACTGCACTGCGCCGAACCCGCGTCGGCCCGTTCACGCTCGCCGGCGCGCGCACCCTCGACGAGCTCGCCGACCTGGCCGACCCGGTCACGTTGCCGCTGGCGGAAGCCGTCCGCACTGCGATGCCGGTGCGCACGGTCGACGTCGAGCAGGCCCGCGCGCTGTCCTACGGGCAGTCGCTCGAGCCCGTCGGCATGATTGGCACGTACGGCGCGCTGAGCGCTGACGGCACGGTCGTCGCGTTGCTCAGCGAGCAGGACGGACCTGCGCGTCCGGTCCTCGTTTTCACCCCGTCCGGATGACTCGCCGAGGGCTATGCGGGCAAGCCAACCGCTCGGGGTAGACAGACGCGGTGAGGGACGCGCTGGAAGCCGCCCGGCCGCTGCTGCCGGACGCCCGGCTCGAGGACGTCGGCCGGTTGCGCGGCGGGCAGCACAGCGAGGTGCGGCGGGCGCTCGTCCACCGTGACGGCGAGCCCACCGTCAGCGTGATTGTCAAGCAGTTCCACACGGCAGGGGAGGGCTGGGCGCGGGAGTCGGCAGCGCTGAGCCTCCTGACGCCGAGCATCCTTGCCGCGGACGCCCCCGGCCCACGGCTGATCGCGGCGGCGGCCGAACCACCGGTCGTGATCATGTCCGACGCCGGACCGGGCGCGAGCGTCGCAGACGCGCTGCTCGCGACCGACGCGTCGGCGGCTGCTGCCGCGCTCGATCGGTGGGCGGAGGCAATCGCGCGTCTGCACCGTGCCACGCTTCGTGCGCGGGCCGCCTTCACCATCGCGCTGGACGAGCGTGCCGGGGATCTGCCGATCGCCGCGCAGCTGATGCCGATCATGCTCGAGGACGCGGCCCGGGCTGTCGCTGATCAGGCCGCCGGCCTCGGGATCGCCACGCCGTCAGCCGCGTTGGACGAGCTGCGCGGGCTGGCCCACCGGTTGGGCGGCGAGGGTGTCGCCGCGATCAGCCCGGCCGACGCGTGTCCGGACAACAACGTCAGTGTTGGCGGGCAACTGGTCCTCGTCGACTTCGAGGGTGCGCAATGGCGCCACATCGCCTGGGATGTCGCCTACCTCCTGGTGCCGTGGCCCAGCTGCTGGTGCGCGTGGCGGATGCCCGACGAGGTCGCCGACCGGGCAGTCGCGCGCTACCGCGACGTGCTCGCTGCGGAGCTGGATTACGTCGCCACCCCGGACTTCGAGCACGACGTGGTCGCCGCAGCCGCCGGCTGGGCGCTGGTGTCGAGTAGCTGGTTCCTCAATGCGGCACTGGTCGATGATCGTCCGGTTTTGCACGCCGAATTCGAGGTTCCGAGCCGGCGAGCGCTCATCCTGCACCGGCTGGGGGTTTCTGCGCGCTGCGCGCAACTGCCCGCGCTCGCCGCGCTCGCCGCTGAACTTCGCGCCTCGCTCGTCCAGCGCTGGGGGGAGCTGCCCCTCGCGGTGGCGCCGGCCTTCGCCGGGCACGTCGGCCAGTAGGGTGGCGGGCGTGCAGCGCTGGCGCGGCCTGGAGGCCGTCCCCACCGGTTGGGGTCACTGCGTAGTGACTGTCGGCGTGTTCGACGGGGTGCACCGCGGCCACGCCGACATCATCGGCAAGGCTGTGGCGCACGCGCAGGAGCTCGGCGTGCCCAGCGTGCTGCTCACCTTCGTCCCACACCCGTCCGAGGTCGTGCGGCCGGGCTCCCACCCGCCGGTGCTGACCACAATCGTGCGACGGGCGGAACTGGTCGAGCAGCTGGGCATCGACGTGTTCTGCCCGCTGTCGTTCACCCTCGAATTCTCCCGCATGTCACCCGCCGAATTCGTCCACCATGCGCTTGTCGAGCGGTTGCACGCGTCCGCGATCGTCGTCGGGACCAACTTCCGCTACGGGCACAAGGCGCACGGCGACGTCGCCGAGCTGACCCGCCTCGGCGCAACATTCGGCTTCACCGCCGATGGTGTTCCGCTGCTGCGCGACGGCGACACCGTGCTCAGCGCGACCTACGTCCGCTCCTGCGTGCAGGCCGGTGATCTGCGCGGCGCAGCCTCGGTGCTGGGCCGCCCGCATCGGGTCGACGGCATCGTCGAGCGCGGCGACCGGCGCGGGCGCGAATTGGGCTTTCCGACGGCGAACCTGCACACCGACTCCTGGGCGGCCGTGCCCGCGGACGGCGTGTACGCCGGCCGGGTGATCCGCCTGGACGAATGGGGCCGCACCGTGCCGGATGCGGTGCTCGGCACCGCGGCGATCTCGGTGGGCACCAATCCCACCTTCGACGTGCGCCAGCGGCGCGTCGAAGCCTACGTGCTGGACTTCAATGAGGATCTGTATGGCGATGCTCTCGGAGTCGAGTTCGTCGAGCGGCTGCGCGGGCAGGAACGTTACGACAGCGTCGACGCCTTGGTCGCGCAGATGCGCGTCGACGTCGAGCGCACTCGCGAGATCATGATCGATTGATCGGGTAAGCGCGGGCGCGGCGGTGATTCGGCCTTCGGCGCGGCGCGCTGATAGGGTGTCTGTGAAGAGCGCCGCAGCGTGCGTTCGACATCCACCGTGACCAAGACCGGTGGAGCGTGCCTGCAACTGATCACAAGGAGTCGTTCGTGCCCCTGGCCAGCGATGTCAAGAAGCAGATCATTACCGAGTACGGCTCCGCGGAAACGGATACCGGCTCACCCGAGGTCCAGGTCGCGATGCTGTCCAGACGGATCAGCGACCTCACCGAGCACCTGAAAATCCACAAGCACGATCACCACAGCCGCCGAGGCCTGCTTCTGCTCGTCGGCCAGCGGCGGCGGCTGCTGAACTATCTCGCCAAGACCGACATCAATCGATACCGGTCGATCATCGAGCGGCTCGGCTTGCGCCGATAGCTGCGCACCACACAACACTGCCGGACGCACACCTGCGCGTCCTTGCGACTCATCGAGGCGGCATATCACGGACCGCCGGTCCTCGGTAGTAGCGGCCGGAGACGCAAACTCCGCCCGCTTCGATCGAAGACCGGCACCCTTCGAGGGTGTTCCCGCTCGTCCGTCGCAGGTGCGTTCCCGGCGCAACGAGAGGGGACCTGCGTTGACGCAGTCCATCGATGCCGAGAACGGCATCTACGAAACCGAAGCCATCATCGACAACGGCAGCTTCGGCACCCGCACCATCCGATTCGAGACCGGGCGGCTGGCCCGACAAGCCGCCGGCGCGATAGTCGCCTATCTGGACGACGACACCATGCTGCTGTCGGCTACCACGGCCGGCAAGAAGCCCCGCGAGGGCTTCGACTTCTTCCCGCTGACCGTCGATGTCGAAGAGCGCATGTACGCCGCGGGACGCATCCCCGGCTCGTTCTTCCGTCGTGAGGGACGCCCCAGCGAAGACGCGATCCTTACCTGCCGGCTCATCGACCGGCCGCTGCGTCCCACGTTCATCAAGGGGCTGCGCAACGAGGTCCAGGTCGTCATCACCGTCCTGGCGCTCAACCCCGAGCACGCCTACGACGTCCTGGCCATCAACGCCGCATCCGCGTCGACGCAGATCTCCGGGCTTCCGTTCAACGGCCCGGTCGGCGGCACCCGGGTTGCCCTCGTCGAGGGCCAATGGGTCGGCTTCCCGACGCAATCCGAGCTCGAGCGCGCGACCTTCGACATGGTCGTCGCCGGGCGCGTGCTGGACTCCGGCGACGTCGCCATCATGATGGTCGAAGCCGAGGCAACCGAACAGAGCATCGCGCTGATCGCCGGCGGCGCCACCCGGCCCACCGAGGAGGTCGTCGCCGAGGGTCTCGAAGCAGCCAAGCCGTTCATCGCCGAGTTGTGCCGCGCCCAGGCAGAGCTGGCCAAGTCCGCAGCCAAGCCGACCGCAGAGTTCCCGGTCTTCCTCGACTACTCCGATGAGGTCTTCGAGGCTGTCGACGCCGCCGTGTCAGCTGAGCTGGCCGGTGCGCTGGCCATCGCCGACAAGCAAGAGCGTGAGACCCGAATCGACGAAATCAAGGATGAGGCGAAGTCGGTACTCAAGGCACAGTTCGAAGACCGCCTCCATGAGATCAGCCCCGCCTACCGATCGCTGACCAAGAAACTGGTCCGCCAGCGCATCCTGCGCGACAAGGTCCGCATCGACGGGCGCGGGCTGGTCGACATCCGCACGCTCTCTGCCGAGGTCGAGGTCGTGCCGCGAGTCCACGGCTCGGCGCTGTTCCAGCGCGGCGAGACGCAGATTCTCGGGGTCACCACGTTGAACATGCTCGGGCTCGAACAGAAGCTCGACACGCTCAGCCCGAACCGCACCAAGCGCTACATGCACAACTACAACTTCCCGCCGTACTCTACCGGTGAAACCGGTCGCGTCGGCTCGCCGAAGCGCCGTGAGATAGGGCACGGCGCACTCGCCGAGCGGGCGCTGATCCCGGTGCTGCCCAACCGCGACGAGTTCCCCTACGCGATCCGGCAGGTCTCCGAAGCGCTGAGCTCGAACGGCTCGACCTCGATGGGTTCGGTCTGCGCGTCGACGCTGTCGCTACTGAATGCCGGTGTGCCCCTGCGCGCTCCGGTTGCGGGCATCGCGATGGGTCTGGTCTCGGACACCGTCGACGGCAAGACCGAGTACGTCGCGCTGACCGACATCCTCGGTGCTGAGGACGCGTTCGGTGACATGGACTTCAAGGTCGCCGGCACGAAGGAGTTCGTCACCGCGCTGCAGTTGGACACCAAGCTTGACGGCATCCCGTCCGAGGTGCTGGCTGCGGCGCTCAAGCAGGCCCGCGACGCGCGCCTGCACATCCTGGACGTAATGGCCGAGGCCATCGACGCCCCGGACGAGATGAGCCCGTTCGCCCCGCGCGTGACCGTGGTGAAGATCCCGGTCGACAAGATCGGCGCGGTCATCGGCCCCAAGGGCGCGATGATCAACTCGATCCAGGACGAGACCGGCGCCCAGATCACCATCGAGGACGACGGCACGATTTATGTCGGCGCGTCCGACGGTCTGTCGGCGCAGGCTGCGGTGGACCAGATCAACGCAATCGCCAACCCACAGATGCCCAAGGTGGGCGAGCGCTTCCTCGGCACCGTCGTCAAGACCGCCGCGTTCGGTGCGTTCGTCTCGTTGCTGCCCGGCAAGGACGGCCTGGTGCACATCAGCAAGCTCGGCCGCGGCAAGCGGGTCGGCAAGGTCGAGGACGTCGTGAACGTCGGCGACAAGATTCAGGTCGAGATTGCCGACATCGACCAGCGCGGCAAGATCAGCCTGGTGCTGGTCGAGGACGAAGCCGCGACCGCGCCGGCCGAGGGATGAGCGCCGCTGCTTGACAAATAGTGGTTCGTTGACCGGCTAAGGGTCGGTCAACGAACCGCTATTTCGGTTCGGGGCGGGTGGCCGGTAGCAGCTGCTCGAGCAGGGTCTGCATGCGGTCGCGGATCTCGTCCCGGACCTGACGCACGACTGCGATGCCCTGCCCGGCGGGGTCGGTCAACTCCCAGTCCTCGTATCGCTTGCCGGCAAAGATCGGGCAGGTGTCGCCGCAGCCCATCGTGATGACGACGTCGGACTCTCGGACAGCATCGACGCTCAGCATCTTGGGCTGCTCGGCGGTGATGTCGATGCCGACTTCGCGCATCGCCTCGACAGCGACGCCGTTGATCTGATCGCCAGGTTCGGAGCCGGCGGAGCGCGCCTCGACCCGGTCCCCGGCGAGATGGCGCAGCCAGCCCTGGGCCATCTGCGAGCGGCCCGCGTTGTGGACACAGACGAACAACACACTTGGTTTGTCGGTCATCGCAACGTCTGCGTTCCGGTCGTGGTCGTCTGGCCGCCGGCGTCGGGTGGGGCCGCGGTGTGGCGGTCGGTAGTGACCTCGGCAGCCAGGTCTGTGGCGTCGGGGTAGAGAGCCCGTATCAGGGCGTAGCCGAGCAGCCCGCCGACCAGCTGCATGAGCACAAACATCAGCACCGACGCCGGGGCGATTCCGCTGAAGGTGTCGGAGAACATCCGGGCGACGGTGACGGCGGGGTTGGCGAAACTGGTCGAGCTGGTGAACCAGTACGCGGCGATGATGTAGCCGCCGACGGCGACGGCGACCCGGTCCGCGCGCCCGGAGCGTGCCGTGCCGAAGATGACGATCAGCAGACCGAGGGTGGCGACAGCTTCGCCGAGCCACAAGCCGGCGCCGCTGCGATGGTGGGTGGCAAGACTGACTGCGTCCAGGCCGAACATCAAGTTCGCAACGATCGTGCCCAGGATGCCGCCGGCGATCTGCGCTGCGATCAACGCTGCGGCGTGAGCGGTGGTGACCGCGCCGAGAGCCCGCTCGACGAGGGTGACGACCGGATTGAACGCCGCGGACACCGGCTGCAGCGCCAAGATCAGCGCCGCCAGCGCCCCGCCGGTGATGAGGCTGTTCTCCAACAACTGCAGGCCGACGTCATGTGGCGAGAGCCGCGCGGCCGCGATGCCGGACCCTACTACTGCGGCGACCAGGAATACGGTGCCGACGAATTCCGCGAGCACCCGCCGACCCAGGTCGGTGTTCATCCGACTGGGGTGCCGATCAGGGCGGCAAGGTTGGTCAATGCCTCGGTGCGGGCCCGGTAGTACACCCAGACGCCGCGTTTCTCGCGGTCCAGCAGGCCGATCTCGTGCAGCACCTTGAGGTGGTGACTGATGGTCGGTTGCGACAACTCGAACGGGTCGGCCAGGTCGCACACGCAGGCCTCGCCGCCTTCGTGCGACGCGATCAGCGACATCAGCCGCAGCCGAACCGGGTCGGCGAGGGCCTTGAGTAACGGAGCGACCTGGTCGGCCTGCTGTTTCGTCAGCGGTTGACGCGAAAGCGGCGAGCAGCACGCCACGGTTTCGACCGGGCTCAGCACCACGAGAGACTTAGACACTCGTCTATGTTGACAGACGTCAATACGCGTGGCAATCCGGCGGCAACCGGGTCCGCCTGCTGCTGAGCGCAGACATCGCGAGCACCGAGTCGGCACGCTAGCGCCATCAGGAAGGATGGACGGCGACGTCGAGGGCAGAGGGGGTGTGCGTGCGTCCGTTCGAGGGCTTGCGCGCATTGCCTGCCGAGGTGCGTGCGCTGGTCGGCGTCGCGTTCATGGTGGCGCTGGGCTTCGGTCTGGTAGCACCAGCCATCCCACTGTTCGCGCGCCAGTTCGGCGTCTCGCGAACCGCGGCCGGCGCCGTGATCAGCGCCTTTGCGCTGATGCGGCTACTCACCGCGCCGTTCGTCGGCAGGCTCGTGAACGCTGCGGGGGAGCGGGTGGTACTCGCCACCGGCATCGGTGTGGTCGCGGTTTCCAGCGCGCTGTCGGGGCTGGCGCAGGCGTATTGGCAGCTGCTCGTCCTGCGCGGCGCGGGCGGCGTGGGGTCGATCATGTTCAGCGTCGCCGCCGCAAGCCTGCTGATCCGGGTCACGCCCAGCCACCAGCGCGGACGGGCCCAGGGGGTGTGGGCCGGGGCGTTTCTGATCGGGCTGATCGCTGGCCCGGCGGTGGGGACGGTGGCCAGCTTCTCGCTGCGCCTGCCGTTCTTCCTCTACGCGGGGACGTTGGTGGTGGCCGGCGCTCTGGGGCTCGGGAACTTGCGCCACAGCGAGCTCGCGGCACGGCAGAGCGAGCAGCCCGCCGCGCTGCCGCTGCGCACGGCGCTGCGAAGCCGGGCCTACATCGCGGCCCTGGTTGCCTCGTTCGCCGGCGATTTCGCCGTGGTCGGCTCACGCAGTTCGATCGTGCCGCAATTTGTCACCGATCGGCTGCAGCTCGGTTCGGCATGGGTCTACACCGCGTTCCTCGTCGTCAGCCTGGTCAGCGGAGCGCTACTGCTGCCGTTCGGACGACTGGCCGACACGCGGGGGCGGCGTCCGGTGATCATGGGCGGCCTGGGTTTGGGCGCGGTCGGATTCGCGTTGCTGCCGTCGATCCCCACCCTTGCCGGCCTGCTGGCCGCGATGGTGTTGCTCGGATTCGCAGGTGCTGCCGATTCGGTAGCCCCCGGTGCGGTTCTCGGCGACGTGGTGGGCAGCCGAGGCGGCACGGTGGTCGCGGTTTTCCAGATGGCCGGCGACCTCGGTGCGGTACTCGGCCCGGTTGCCGCGGGCGCGATCGCGGACGCCCACGGGTACGGGCCCGCGTTCGCGGTTACCGCACTCGTGGCGTTGGCACCGTTGCCGTTCGTGGCCCGCGCACCAGAAACCCTGGCCCCGATGCCTGCGGTGCCGGCCGACCCCCGCTAGCCGGAGAGCCAACCGCACCAAATCGACACACGCGGCGTTTCCGCGCCCTCTCGATTCTATGGTTTGCCTGGCGATCCGCTATTGTCTACAGAAGTACACGACATAGTTCCATGTCAAGGCCGAACAGCACTTACGCCAAGGAGAACACTGATGAGCATCACGTCCAATCGCCGCCGCGCAGCGGCTGTAGCGAGCGCGGCGGCCCTCGCCGCCGCCGTAGGGCTGAGCGCGTGCTCGTCCAGCAGCAGCGGTGGCAGCAAGAGTGTCGCGATCGTCGCTTTCTCGGTTCCCAAGCCTGCCTACGACGCACTCGAGACGGCCTTTGCAAAGACCGCCGCAGGCAAGGGCGTCACCTTCTCCCAGTCCTACGGTCCGAGCGGCTCGCAGAGCAAGGCGGTCGCGGCCGGCCAGAAGGCAGACTATGTCGGGCTGTCCCTCGAACCCGACATGACCAAGCTGGTGCCACAGTTCGTCGACTCCGGCTGGAATGCCGGCAAGACCAACGGCATCGTGTCCTCGTCGGTCGTGGTGATCGCCGTCCGTAAGGGCAACCCGAAGCACATCACCGGCTGGAACGATCTGATCAAGCCCGGTGTCAAGATCGTCACGCCCGACCCGGCATCGTCCGGTTCGGCGAAGTGGAACATCCTGGCCGCTTACACCCACGTGCTCAGTGACGGTGGAAGCGCCGCGCAGGCCAAGACCTATCTCACCCAGTTCTTCCAGCACGTGGTGAGCAAGCCGGCAAGCGGTGCCGACGCGACCACGATCTTCCTCAAGGGCACTGGCGACGTCTTGATCTCCTACGAGAACGAGGCGATCACCGCGCGGGCCAAGGGCGAGAAGATCGACTACATCGTTCCGGCCGAAACCATCCTGATCCAGAACCCGGCCGCCGTCACCAAGAAGGCCTCGCCGTCGGCCAAGGACTTCCTGAACTTCGCCGAACGCGCCGACGGGCAGAAGGTCTTCGCGAGCAAGGGTTTCCGGCCAGTCGATTCGAGCGTCGCTGCCGGCACCGTCACCGGCGCCAATGATCCCGCGAAGCCGTTCCCGGCCGTGCAGAAGCTCACCACCGTCGACAAGCTCGGCGGGTGGAGCAAGGTCAACACGGAGTTCTTCGACGACGTGAAGGGCATCGTGACGCTGATCGAGAAGGGCACCGGATGACCCTGCTCGACGCTGCTCGGCCCGCTTCGCGGGCAGAGGACGCAACCCACCGGCCGGCGCAGCCTGAAGCGCCGGCCGGTCGGCCCCTGGGCACAGTGGCCGGGCTCGGTCTGGGAACGGCGGTGCTCTGGCTGAGCCTGCTCGTGCTCATTCCGCTCGCCGCGGTAGTCGTCAAGAGCATGGACGGCGGCTGGTCCGGGTTCTGGGACGCGATCACCGCCCCGCAGGCGCAAAGCGCGCTGCGGCTGACCGTGCTCAGCTCGCTGTTCGTCGCGGCCGTCAACGCCGTCGTCGGCACGCTCATCGCCTGGGTGCTGGTGCGTGACGATTTCGTCGGACGCCGCGTCGTCGAGACCATCATCGACGTCCCGTTCGCGCTGCCCACGATCGTCGCCGGCCTGGTGTTGCTGAGTGTGTACGGCAGCAGCAGCCCGGTCGGGATCAATCTGCTCGGCACCCAGCGAGCCGTTGTGTTCGCCCTGCTGTTCGTGACCTTGCCCTTCGTCGTGCGTACCGTGCAGCCGGTCCTGCTCGCCCTTGATCGCGACGCCGAGCAAGCCGCGGCGTGCCTCGGCGCAGAGCCGCGCACCGTCTTTCGGCGCATCGTGCTCCCGTTGTTGCTGCCGGCGATCGCCTCCGGAGCGGCCCTGGCCTTCGCCCGCGCGATGGGCGAGTACGGCTCGGTGCTGCTGATCTCCGGCGGATTGCCACGCGCCCAGGTCTCGTCGATGTACGCCTTCCAGCAGATCCAGAACTTCAACTTCCAGGGCGCCGCCGCGACCGCGACCGTGCTGCTCCTCGTGAGCCTGATCGTCATCGTCGGCCTGGACGTCCTGCAACGAAAGGTGGCGCGCCGTGGCTGAGCCAAGCGCTGTGGTGCAGCGGCGGCAGGGCACGGTCCTCCTTCGCGGGATCGCGCTTGCCTACGTCGGCGTCCTCGTTCTCATCCCGCTCGCCGTCATCACCTGGCAGACCGTCGGTGACGGCTGGTCGACTTTCTGGTCGGCCATCAGTTCCGAGCAGGCGCTCACCGCCTTCCGGTTGACCGGCGAGGTCGCCGTGGTCGCCGTGGCGATCAACACCTTGTTCGGTGTCGGGGTCGCGCTGTTGATCACGCGATACCGCTTCCGCGGCAGACGGCTACTCGGTGCGCTGGCAGATCTGCCCATCTCGGTGTCGCCGATCGTCGTCGGTCTCGCGCTCGTACTGGTGTACGGGCCATTCAACGGATGGTTCGGCAGCACCCTCGAAAGCGCCGGAATCCACGTCATCTTCTCCCTTCCCGGCATGATCCTGGCCACCGCATTCGTCTCGATGCCGCTGATGCTGCGCGAGATCGTGCCGGTGCTGGAGGAGGAGGGCATCGAGCAGGAGCAGGCGGCGACCGTACTCGGCGCCAGCGCGCTGCAACGCTTTTGGCGCATCACGTTGCCGACCATCAGGCCCGCGCTCGCGTACGGCCTCGTCCTCAGCCTGGCCCGCTCGATCGGCGAGTTCGGGGCCGTGAAGGTCGTTTCGGGCAACGTCAGCGGCAACAACCAGACCCAGACCGCGACCCTGCTCGTCGACGAGCGCGTCGAACAACTCGAACCGGGCGCCTACCAGGTCGCATTCGTGCTGATCCTGGTCACCGTGCTGGCCATCATCGTCGTCTCGCTGAGACGGCCGGAACGTAGCAGGGAGTCGGTAACCCGATGAGCATCGAAGCAACTGGGATCGTCAAGCGATTCGGGAATTTCGTGGCCTTGGACGGGGTCGACCTCGCCGTTCCCAGCGGACGGCTGACCGCGCTTCTCGGCCCGAGCGGTGGCGGCAAGTCGACCCTGCTGCGCATCATCGGCGGCCTGGAGAGCGCCGACGCCGGCGAGATCCACATCGACGGGCATGAGGCGACCGGCCTGCCAGCGCAGCGCCGAAACGTCGGATTCGTCTTTCAGCACTATGCAGCGTTCAAGCACCTGTCGGTCTATCGCAACGTCGCCTTCGGGTTGGAAATCCGCAAGCGGCCCAAGGCCGAAATCCGAAAGCGTGTGTTCGAATTACTTGAACTCGTGCACCTCGAGCAGTTCGCCGACCGACTGCCCGCGCAGCTTTCGGGCGGGCAACGCCAGCGCATGGCGCTTGCGCGTGCGCTCGCCGTCGAACCGTCGGTCTTGCTGCTGGACGAGCCGTTCGGGGCGCTGGACACCAAGGTCCGCCGCGAACTGCGCGACTGGCTGCGCCGCCTGCACGACGAGGTGCATGTCACCACGGTGTTCGTGACCCACGATCAGGAGGAGGCCCTCGAAGTCTCCGACGAGATCGTCGTCATCAACCACGGCAAGATCGAGCAGGTGGGCACGCCTGCCGATCTGTATGACAAGCCGGCCAACGACTTCGTCATGGAGTTCCTCGGCCCGGTCACCACTCTCGGCGAGCGCTTGGTCCGCCCGCATGATGTCGAAATCTCGCTCAGCCACGTCGACCAGTCCGTGGCGGCCGAGGTCACCCGCGTCCAGCGCATCGGCTCTGAGGTGCGCGCGGAACTGAAGACCGCCGACAGCGAGGCGTGGGCGCAATTGACGCGTGGTCAGGCGGAGGCAATGGAGTTGAACGCAGGTTCGCGCGTGTGGGTGCGCGCCGTCAGCTGAACCGGCTGCGAAACTGTTCACGTGCAGATTTCGGCGAAAACCGACTACGCGATTCGAGCCTTGCTCAACCTCGCCTCCCACGAACCCGATCTGGTCAAGGTCGACACGGTCGTGCGGGAGCAGGGTCTGCCGCGCAAGTTCGTCGAGGCGATCCTCGGCGAATTGCGCCGCGCCCAGTTGGTTCGCAGCCAGCGGGGCGCAGACGGCGGCTACGCGCTGGCCCGTCCGGCAGCCCAGATCACCCTGGGTGCAGTGATCCGAGCAGTCGACGGGCCCCTCGCCGAGGTTCGCGGTCTGCGGCCGAACGAGACCAACTACGCCGGAGTCGCCGAGCACCTGCCCGAGGTCTGGGTTGCCGTGCGCTCCAGCCTGCGGCGAGTGTTGGACGAGGTGACGCTGGCGCAGGTGCTCACCGGGAAGCTGCCCGCCCACATCCGACGGATGACCGCTGAACCAGATGCGTGGCTGCCACGCTGAAGACGGGCGGCGCGTCGGGGGTCCTACGGGCGCTACGGTGGGGTCGTTCGGAAGGAGTTGGCAATATGGCCGTGCATCGCTTCGCCCCGGTCGCGGAAGGCTGGTGTCTCGATGACACGATCCCGCAACCCGAGCCCGAGCCATACCCGCAGCCAACGCCGGAGCCGATGCCGGACCCGGGTCCGGTGCCCGGACCCGAGCCAGTACCCGGCCCGCCGAGCTGAGGCTTGTGCACGCGCGCCCATAGACTGCGGGGATGCCCTCTACACCAACCACCGCGCGCGCGGTCACGCGCCGGCTGAACGCCCGCGGGGGCGGCACGATCACTCGCACCGTTCTGCCCGGCGGCCTGCGCGTCGTCAGCGAGGCGATGCCCGGCGTGCGCAGCGTGAGCGCCGGAATCTGGGTGCCGGTTGGCTCGCGGGACGAGACTACGTCGTTGGCGGGTACCAGCCATTTTCTCGAACATCTGCTGTTCAAGGGCACCGCCACCCGCTCGGCACTGGACATCGCGTCCGAAATGGACGCCGTGGGCGGCGAGTGCAACGCGTTCACCGACAAGGAGCACACCTGCTTCTACGCCACCGTGCTCGACCGCGATGCAGCACTGGCGATCAACATCGTTTCCGACGTCGTGCTGAACGCGACGGTCACCGCCCGCGACGTCGATGTCGAGCGCAGTGTTGTACTGGAAGAGATCGCGATCCGCGACGACGACCCCAGCGACCTCGTCCACGATGAGTTTTCCACCGCACTGCACGGCGACACCCCGCTGGGACGGCCGATCCTCGGCAACGTCGAGTCGATCACGAGCTTGACCCGCACTCAGGTGCACGGGTACTACCGCCGCCGATATCGTGCGTCGGACATGGTTGTCTCGGTCGCCGGCAACGTCGAGCACGCCGAGGTCGTGCGCCTCGTACGCGCCGCGTTCGCCGACCGCCTTGGCGAGGGCGACACCGCTGCAGCGCCCCGGCCACGGCGGCTCGAGACCGCTACCGCCCCGGCGCGTCAGGTCATGGTCGTCGGTGACGACACCGAGCAGGCGAACCTGGTCGTGGGTGGCTTTGGGCTCGCGCGCTACGACCCGCGCCGCTTCGCAGTGGGCGTGCTGTCCGCCGCGCTCGGGGGCGGCATGAGTTCGCGGTTGTTCCAACGCATCCGGGAGGAACGCGGGCTGGCCTACTCCGTGTATTCCTTCGCGCACGGCTACCACGAGGTCGGCCACTTCGGGGTGTACGCCGGTTGCCAGCCCGGCAAGGCCGAGGAGGTGCTCGGCCTGATGCTCGCCGAACTCGACGCGGTCGGGCGCGGTGGGCTCGGCGACGATGAGATCGAGCGCGGCAAGGGGCAGATGCGGGGCGGCATCGTGCTCGGTCTGGAGGATTCGGGCTCGCGGATGACCAGGCTTGGCAAGAGCGAACTGTGCTACGGCGACATTATGGGCGTCGACGAGTTGCTGGCCTCGATCGACTCGGTGACGCCCGCCGAGGTCACCGCGGTAGCGCAGGAACTGCTCACCCGGCCGCGCTGCCTGACCGTCGTGGGTCCGTTCGGCGATCACGATTTCGACGGGGCACTGTGAGTGAAGCTTGCGAGCGAACCAGTGCGATCGGGCTTGGCCGTCCGAACGAGCGAAGCGAGGCGCGGCCGTGAATGCGATCCGTGTCGGTGTGCTCGGGGCGCGCGGGCGCATGGGTCATCAGGTGTGCGAGACGGTTGATGCGGCGCCGGACCTCGACCTCGTCGCGGCGCTCGACGCCGGCGACCGGCTGCTCAGCGTCGCGGAGGCCGGTGCGCAGGTCCTCATCGATTTCACCGAACCCGATGCCGTGATGGACAACGTCCACTTCGCCGTCGAGCAGCGCATCCATGCCGTTGTGGGGACGACCGGGTTCACCGACGAGCGGCTGGACACTATCCGCGACTGGCTCGCGGACGCCCCGGAGCTCGGCGTCCTCGTCGCACCTAACTTCGGGATCGGCGCCGTGCTCTCGATGAGGTTCGCGCAGATCGCCGCGCGTTTCTACGACTCCGCCGAGGTGATCGAGTTGCACCATCCGGGCAAGGTTGACGCTCCCAGCGGGACTGCCGTGCGCACCGCGCAACTGATTGCCCAGGCCCGCGCCGAGGCGCATCGGGGAACGATCCCGGACGCGACGACGCATGCGCTCGAGGGTGCTCGCGGAGCCGACGTCGACGGCGTGCGCGTGCACGCGCTGCGCATCGCGGGCATGGTGGCTCATCAAGAGATCGTGTTCGGCGCGGATGGCGAGACACTCTCGATCCGCCAGGATTCGCTCAGCCGCTCATCGTTCATGCCGGGGGTGCTGCTCGCGGTGCGGTCGGTCGCAACGCACCCCGGACTGACGGTTGGCATCGAGTCCCTGCTGGGGTTGTGAGGGCGAGATCAGGCCGCCGGATCAGGCCTTGCGCCAGCGCCTGAGCCCGGCCACGCTGCGGGCCAGCCGAAGCCGTGTGACGTGGGTGGCGCCGCGCCGCCGGGCATTCGGGCCGGCGAACGCCTGGGCGTAGGCGAGTTTGCTGGTTGCTGCGGTGAACGGCCGCGACTCGGACGTAGTCATGTGCGTGTGCTTTCTGCGGGATCGAATCTTGGGACTCTTCCATTGTGGCGCGTTTTGAGCTGAAAGAAAATTGCATTCTGATTAGCTTGGGTTGAAGCTGTACTTCATGAGCATCGATCCCCGCAGACTTGTCGTGCTGCGCGCCGTCGACCGCCACGGCGGAGTCGTCGGCGCAGCAGCGGCGCTGCGGGTCTCGCCGTCGGCAGTGTCGCAACAATTGGCGATGCTGGAGCGGGAAACCGGATTCGCGCTCGTCGACAGATCCCGGCGGGGCGGTCAGCGTTCGCTCGAGTTCACCACTGCCGGGCGCCGGCTCGTCGCGCACGCCGACACCCTGGTCCAGGTGCTCGACGACGCCGCCGCCGAACTGAATACGCTGACTGATGCTGTCACCGGACCGGTCACCCTTGCTGCATTCGTCACCGCTCTGGCCAGCTTCGGTGGCACGGCGATTGTGAACCTGGCCCAGCAGCATCCGGGTCTGGGCCTTTCGGTGCATCAGCTCAACGACTCGACCGCTGCGGCGGACGTCCTGGCCGGTCGCACCGACCTGGCCCTGGTCGAGGACGATGCGCAGCGGCGCCGTCCGGTGCCTCGGGGGCTGCGGTACCAGGCGCTTCTCGACGACCCCTTTCGCGTCGTTGTTCCAGCAGACTGGCCCGAGTTCGATGATCTCGCGATGGTGGCCGAGCGTCCGTGGATCGACGGGCCCGCAGACAGTGCCGTCGGTCAGGCCATGCGCCGGGTGCGCCAGACGAGCGCGTTGACGATGCCGGCGGCGCACCTGTGTCAAGACTTCACGGCGGCGCTCGTGCTCGTCTCGGCCGGCTTCGGCGGGGCACTGGTCACAGCGCTCGCCCTGACGGCTTCGGCACCGACCGGAGTGCGCGAGGTGACGCTGCCCGGCCTCGGTTTGCGACGCATCGGCGTGCTCTATCGCCAGTCGCGCAACGAGCCCACTCGGGCGGTGCGCACCGTCATCGACGCGCTTCGAGCCGCCGCCGCCGACGCTGGCACGTGATCGAATGAAGGTCCCCGGCCGGCGTGGCTGGGGCTCATGCCGCTGGGCGATCTTCCTGCGCTCGGTGACGGGGGCGATCGATTCGGATGACGATCGCCTCTGCCAGCGCCGCACGCAAACCAGCAAGCGCACGCAAACCGGCGGGCGCACGCATACCCGAGCGCACCGCCCACGATGCCAGCGAGGCGGGCACCTCGCGGCGTACCGGCGCGACCGGCACTAGTCCCGTCCGACGTGAGTCTCCAGCCAGCCAACGAGCGGAGCGATCGTGCGCCAGGCCTTGCCGATCTCTGATCGAGCACGTTTGGTTGCCAGCCACGGCGGGGAACCGAGGTCGCGCCGAGCGGTGAGGCTCTTATAGCGCAACAGCTCGGCGCGCGGGTGGTCCTTCGGATAGCCCGACGGCACCCGGGTCAGTTCGTGGCCGCCGATCGTCATGCCCTTCTTCCGGATCGCGGCCAGCGCACGATCCAGGGCGGGTCCGGCGACGTCGTCGGCGACACCCCTACGCAACCGGTCGACCTGCGCCGGCGAGGTTTCCCAGTACCCGCCTGCGACGAACAGCCCGCTCGCGCTGATCTGCAGGTACATCGACGACTCCCTGAACCAGACTCCCTGGTGCGTCTTGTAGGGCGTCTTGTCCTTCGCGAAGCGCACATCGCGGTAGGGGCGGAAGAACTTCGCAGCGCCGAACTCAGGCGCCAGTTCGGCCGCCAGGGCTTCGATCGGCGCACGTACCGCCTGCTCGTAAACCTGCTTATGCTCAGCCCAGAACGCCTTGGTGTTGTCCGCCTCGAGGTCTTCGTAGAAGTCGAGCGCAGCGATCGGGATGCCGGTAAAGCTCACTCGGTCACGCTATCCCGCCCGGCAGCGCCGACGCCCGACGCTTATCGTCACGGCATGTTTCGTGGGCGGACGGCGATGCGGTGATCATCGGGGACTACCTGGCGCCCGGACTGCGCATCGTCTTCGTCGGAACCGCGGCCAGTGAGGGCGGCCAGCCGGAGTGCACTATTTCGCGGGTGCGGGCAATATCTTCTGGCTGCTGCTGGACGAGATCGGGCTGACGCCGGACCGGCTCAACCCTGCGGACGACTACACGCTGCCGCGCTACGGGATCGGGCTGACCGATCTCTATGCGACGGTGACTCGGCACAACGGGCGCATCGTGCGCGTCGAGTACGAGTTGGATGAGTTCCTCACGAAGCTGCGGCGGGTGCGTCCCGAGGTCGTCGCGTTCGTGAGCAAGGATGCCGCGATCAACTACGCGCGCGCCGCGCGGCTCAGTCCGCCGAAGGACTACGGGCCGACGCCCTGGCCGGTTGGTGACAGTGCGGGCTTCGTGCTGCCCGGACCGTCCGGTGCGAACAACGCCATGCCGATCCCGCTCCGGGTCGCCATGTGGCGCGAACTCGTCGATTTCCTCGAAACCGCGCGGTAATCAGGCGAGGCTGGTGTGCAGCCGCGTCTCGCGCAACTCGCCGGCACCGGTGTCGAGCGCGCGGACGACGCCGTCGAGCGCCCAACCGGCGCCGACGAGGAATTCGCGCGATGCGAGGTCAGCCTCGGGAATCCAGGTGAGCGCGCGGGTCATCCCGTCCTGGCGAAGGAACTCGACTGCCGCGGCCATCAGCCGCGACCCGTGCCCGCGCCGTCCCCATCGCGGCTCGACGAGCAGCGGCCCGATCGCAGCGGTGTGCTCGGGGTCGGCGTCCTCCGTCAGCAGATCCTCGGCAGGCGCTACCGCCGCGAAGCCGACCACCTGGTGAGCTTCGAGCGCAACCAGCACTCGGTGCCGCTGCGACGGCGGCAGCTGCACTGCCTGCTGCCATGCAGCGACCGCAGTCTCGGAACTGAGCCGCTCGAGCACCGCAGCCGGCACGATGTCGCGGTAGCCGTAGCGCCAGGTGTCGAGCTGGATACGGGCAATCTCGGCGACGTCACCCGGTCCGGCGGGGCGCACGCTGACATCGGCCACTATGACTCCGTAGAGGACGCGTCGGAGGCGGCGAACGCCTCCGCCTCGCTTTGTTCGATGCGCCTGCGACGGACGTGCAACACCACCGCGACCACCACGAGGACCGCCACGATGGCCAGCGGAGCCCAGGTCAACGCGCTGCCGATGACGCTCAGCGACTTCGAGAATGCGTAGCCGAGCAGCACGCATCCGGGCGCCCAGATTGCAGCGCCGATCACGTTCCAGACGATGAACGTGCGGTACTTCATTCCACCCATGCCGGCCATCGACGGGACGAGCGCACGGAACAAGGCGGTGAGCCGTCCGAAGAGCACCGCCTTGCCGCCGTGGCGGTGGATGAATCCGTCGACCGAGGCCCAGCGCCGTTCACCGACGCTTCGGCCCAGCCGCGACCTGCGCAGCGACGGGCCGAACTTCTTGCCGAATTCGAAGCCCACCGAATCACCCGCGACCGCGCACACAAAGGCGACGATGATCATGATGCCCAGGTTCAGCTTGCCGCTCGCGGCGAACAGGCCGGCGACGAGCAATGCCGTCTCACCCGGCAGCACCATTCCCACGAGGAAGGCCGCCTCGGCGAAGCACAACCCGCCGGCGATCACGTAAAGCCACGCGCCTACGGCGTTGCCGATCGACTCCACCACATGCTCGAACACCGGCTCATGGTGCCACGGCTTCAGGGCGGTCGGTGTCGGACGGCGGGCCTACGCTCATCGCGTGTATGCAAGCTCACCCGAGCCGCTCGAGCGGCTGAGCGCGGCGCAGGCGCGGCGGATAGCCCTCGCGGCGCAGGGATTCGCCGATCCGCGGCCGGCCGGCCGGGTCGACGCCCGCCACATCCGGCGGGTGCTGGGGCGCATCGGCATCCTGCAGATCGACTCCGTGAATGTGTTCTCGCGAGCGCACTACCTTCCGATCCTGGCAAGGCTCGGCCCCTATCCGCGCGAACTACTCGATACGTTGGCGGCGCACACCGCCGGACCGGTGCGTCGCGAGCTGTTCGAGTACTGGGCGCACGAAGCCTCACTCGTGCCCGTCGAGCTGCAGCCACTGCTGCGCTGGCGGATGGCCCGTGCCCAGATCGACCCCTGGCCGGTGATCCGCCGCTTCGCCGCGGAACAGCCTGAGCTGCTCGCTACGGTCCGCCGGCTCGTCGCCGAGCACGGGCCGGTGCGGGCGAGCGACACCGGCATCCCACGGCCGGCGCCCAGGCCGGGGCACATGTGGAACTGGCATGACGGCAAGACGGCGTTGGAGTACCTGTTCTACGCGGGTGATGTGACGGCCGCACGGCGCATCAACTTCGAACGGCTCTACGACCTGCCCGAGCGCGTGCTGCCGGTCGAGGTGCTCGCCGCGCCCACCCCCGCGCCCGAGGACGCGACCCGTGAACTGGTGCGGGTGTCGGCGCGTGCCCTCGGTGTTGCGACCGAACCTGATGTGCGCGACTACTTCCGCCTGCCGCACGCCGTCGCAAAGGCCAGGGTGGCCGAGCTCGTTGAGTCCGGTGAGCTGCGCCCGGTCACGATCGACGGCTGGGGCGCGCCCGCCTACCTCTGGCATGAGGCGCGCCGCCCGCGCCGGGTAGCAGCGCGTGCGTTGCTGGCACCGTTCGACTCGCTGGTGTGGTTTCGCGATCGCACGCAGCGCATCTGGGACTTCCGCTACCGCATCGAGATTTACACACCGGCGCCGCAGCGTGTGTACGGGTACTACGTACTGCCGTTCCTGCTGGGGGAGTCGCTCGTCGCGCGCGTCGATCTCAAGTCCGACCGGCAGGCCGGCGTGCTGCGGGTCCAGGGCGCGTTCCTCGAACCCGGCCAGCCCGCCACCGCGGTCGCGCGTGAACTCGCGGCGGAGCTAGCGATCACCGCCAGCTGGCTGGAACTCGATCGTGTCGAGGTCAGCGGGCGGGGTGACCTCGCTGCCGACCTCGCCGGTGCTGTCGGCGGCTGAGCGAATGTCAGGCGGCGTGCACCAGCCGCACGTCGCCGCTGCCGGTGCGCGCGCGCACCACGATCGTGCGCCCGCCTTCGCGGCGGTTGTCCTCGACCGGCATTTCGGAGCTGAACCTGCCACTGCCGGTCTTGAAGTCCAGGCGGGCCGAGACGCCCTCCGGGAGCCCGACACTCAGGTCACCGGAGCCGGCGACCAGGTCCACGTCGCCATGCGCCGAGCCGATCCGCGCGAGGCCCGATCCCGACCGGGCGCGGACCGATCCATGCACCACCTCGACGTCCAGGTCACCGCTACCGGTTCCGGATTCGAGATTGCCGGTGATCTCGCCGAAGAACGCGTCGCCGGAGCCGGAGCGCACGACGACCGATCCGTTCACCCGCCGCACGTGACTGGTTGCGGTGCCGTAGCGCAGCCGGACATTGCCGTCGACCTCGTCCATGTCGACGGTGCCGGTCGCAGTGGCGACGTCGGCGCCGCCGCAATGCCCGCGCACGATGACGTCGGCGGTGAAGGTCGAGATTTTCAGCGCGGTGCCGCTCGGCACGCTGATCTGAACGTCGACGCTGTCGCGGTCTCGGCGCCGGCCGGCCAGGATGTCGGGCAGCCCGCCCTGGCGCGGGGCCAACACGGACAGGGTGGACCCGTTCATCTCGACGGTGATCCGCTCGGCCGCCTCGCGCGCGCCATCACGCGCACTGATGGTGACGGCGGCCTCGCTCAAACTGTCGCTGGCCGTCACGACGAGCACTCCGTGGCCGAGGCGGGCATGCAGGTTGATCGGCCCCGAGAGCGGAAAAGTCCTCGGTGTCGCTTTCGATGTCGTCATCGGTGTCCCTTTCGATATCAACTGTTGACCCAGCCGGTGATCCGGTGGGCGTCCGCACTGTGCCGGTGCGGGTCGGGGCCGCTCGCGCGGCGGGCACCGGCGTCCGCCGCGGCGCCGGCCGTGCGGATCAGCCAGGTGTTCACCGACACCGCGTCGCGCCGGGCGGCGGTCTCGATGTCGGCCTTGAGTGCTTCGGACAGCCGCAATGAGATCCGGGCGCTGCTGTCACCGTCGTCCGACGGTGGCGGAGCGGGGTCATCCGGCACAGCGGTGCGCACGTCGATGTGCAGCTCGTCGCCGTCCAGCCGAACCGTGACCGTCGGCGCGCCGGGCGCATCCAGCAATGCGGCGGTGATCTCGTCGGCAGCGGCGGTGACCGCCTCGAGGATGGCGAGCCGCATCGCCGGATCGGCGGCCGCGGCCAGCGCCCCGGCGATCTCGCGAGTCCGGTCATCGCCGAGCGCGGCGGTCGCCGCAAGCTGGCGGTGCAGGTGCGTGGCGTATCCCGACAGGTCCATAGCAGCACTATGACATCAATCTGATGTCATAGCAAGTGCGCACCGATGTCGCGCCTACCCTGGCGAGGTGCGGGCCAGCGAGGCGATGAGCGTGACAGCGATTGCGTGGACGCACTTCGCGGCACCGCCCGACATCGCCTGGACGCCGGACGCCGCCGGTGGTCAGGCGCTGGCCGAGTTCGCCGGACGCGCGTGCTACGACTCGTGGTCCAAGCCGAATCCGGCCACCGCGACGAACGCGACGTACCTGCGCCACATCCTCGAAGTCGGCCACCTCGCGGTGCTCGAGCATGGCACGGTCACCCTGTACCTGCGTGGTGTCTCACGGTCGTTGACCCACGAACTCGTTCGGCACCGGCACCTCAGCTTCTCGCAACTGTCGCAGCGGCACGTGCCCGAACGCAACGAGGTGATCGAGCCCGACGTGATCGCCGACGATCCCGACCTGCACGCACGCTTCCTTGCGAGCACCGAGGCATCGGCCGCGGCGTACGCCGAATTGCTCGACGGTTTGGAAAGGCGCTTCGCCGGCACGCCCGAGGCGAGCTTGCGGCGCAAGCAGGCGCGCCAAGCTGCGCGATCGGTGCTGCCTGACGCCACCGGGAGCCGGGTAGTGGTGACCGGCAACTATCGGGCGTGGCGGCACTTCGTTGGCATGCGGGCCTCGGAGCATGCAGACGTCGAGATCCGCGCGCTGGCGCTCGCGTGCCTGTACGAGTTGCAGCGCATCGCGCCGAATGTGTTCGCGGACTTCGAGGTCACGGTATTGCCCGACGGCACCGCCGTCGCGTCCAGCCCGTTGGTCAGCGAGGGCTGACCAACTCGGCCACCGCGGCGCCGAACACCTCGGTGTGCTTGTCCACGTCCGCCGCCGTGGTAGCCGGGCACATCAGCGCCATGTTGTGAAACGGCGTCATGAGCACGCCGCGGTTGGCGAGGTAGGCGTGCAGGTAATCCTCCAGTTCGATATCGGTCGCAGCAGCCGACTCGCCCCCGTTGCGCGGCGCGGGGTCGCAGAAGCGGTACTCCGCGCGAGCACCCAGACGGCTGATCGTCCAAGGCAGGCCGTGCTCGGCGATGATCTGCTCGACGGCGTCGGCGAACCGGTCAGACAGCGCCGTCATCGGCCCCCATGCCTCGTCGGTCAACACCTCTGACAAGGTGGCACGCATGGCCGCGACCGAGAGCGGATTGCCCGCGAGCGTTCCGCCGACACCGCCCACGTCGACCAGATCGAGGTCATTCATCGTCTCCAGTCGCTCGCTCAACGACGCCGACAAGCCGTAGCCGCCGCACGGAATGCCACCGCCGACGGCTTTGCCGAATGTGAGGACATCGGGATCGAGGGACCACGCTTGCGTGGCACCGCCCGGGCCCGCGGACAGCGTGTGCGTCTCGTCGTTGATCAGCAGTGTGCCTGAGCGCCGGGTCAGCTCGCGCACCCCTGCGAGATATCCCGGTTCCGGCAGGACGATGCCGATGTTGGTCAGTGCTGGTTCCATCAGCACGCAGGCGACGTCGCCGTAGGACAGTTCCCGTTCCAGCGCGGCGAGGTCGTTGAACTCGACGACGCGGGTCGTCGTCGTCGGATCGACCGGGGCGCCGACATTGCCCTCCCTGCTCACCTGCCGTCCGTCGGCGTCCACCTTGACGAGCACTTCGTCGACGCTGCCGTGGTAGCAGTAGGAGTTGACGAGGATCTTCGGCCGCGCGGTCACGGCGCGCGCCAACCGGATCGCCCACCGGTTCGCGTCAGTGGCGGTGAGTGAGAAGCTCCAGCGTGGCAGCCCGAAGCGACGGGTCAGTTCCGCGCCGACCCAGGCGGCGTCGGTCGTCGGCATCATCGTCGTGATCCCGCCCAGCTCGCCGATCCGGTGCATCACCGCCGCGACCGTCGGTGCGGGCGAGTGCCCGGCCATCGCGCCCGTGTCGCCGAGCGCGAAGTCGACGTACTCGATCCCGTCGATATCGGTGAGGTGCGCACCGCGAGCCGTCGCCAGGTAAAGCGGAAAACCCCCAGCGGCCTTGTTCATCCAGGTCATCGGCACCCCGCCGAACAGCGACTTCTGCGCGTCGCGATAGGCCGCGAGCGACTTCGGGTGCAGCTTTGCGAAATTCGCGCGTTCGCGCTCGAGCAGAGTGCGTACACGTGCGTGGTCGAGGATCGTCCCTGTTGTCATGCTGCAGATTCGACCAGAAATCGACGACGAACGGCAGGGCGGCTACATCTGCGGGCCGCCCCGACACGGTATTTTCGAGCCATGCCCGCATCTGTCGACCCCCGTCGCCCGTTCGGCCGGCTACTCACCGCGATGGTGACACCGTTCGATGTCAGCGGTGCCTTGGACCTCGATACGGCGGTGCGGCTGGCGATCCGGCTGGTCGACGAACAGGGCAACGACGGGTTGGTGATCAACGGGACGACCGGTGAGTCGCCGACCACGACCGATGCCGAGAAGTCGGAGCTGGTGCGCGCCGTCGTCGACGCCGTCGGTGACCGTGCGCACGTTGTTGCGGGGGTCGGCACGTTCGACACAGTGCATACCATCCAGCTCGCGGAACAGGCCGCCAAGGCGGGTGCACATGGGTTGCTCGTGGTGACGCCGTACTACTCCAAGCCGCCGCAGGCCGGTGTGCTGGCGCACTTTCGCGCTGTCGCCGACGCGACCGAACTGCCGATGCTGCTCTATGACATTCCTGGACGCAGCGTCGTGCCTATCGCCACCGAGACGATGCTCGCGCTCGGCGCGCACAAGCGGATCGTCGGCGTCAAGGACGCGAAGGGCGACTTCACCGCGTCCACCCGGGTGCTGGCCGAGACTGACCTGGCCTTCTACAGCGGCGACGATGCGAACACGCTGCCGTTGCTGTCGGTCGGCGGGATCGGCGTGATCGGCACGTCCACCCACTTCAGCGGCGTGGGGACGAAGGCGATGATCGAGGCTTTCGAACGTGGCGAGGTCGCGGCGGCGCTGGCGCTGCACCGGCAACTGCTGCCCATCTACACCGGGATCTTCCGTACCCAGGGCACGATCCTGGTCAAGGCCGGACTGGCGTTGCGCGGGCTGCCGGTAGGCCCGGTCCGGCTGCCGCTCGTCGATGCGACCGAGCACGAGATCAGCCATTTGCGCGAAGACCTCGCCGCCGCCGGGCTCTGAGCGCGCTACCGGCCCACGCGCCTGCGGCGCAACCGTCGAGTTCAGCGTTAGGGTTGCCCGGTGCCAGCCCGCTCCGGAACCCGTTCCCGTCCGAACGCACGGCGACCGGCTGCCCGGCGCTCGTCCGCACGGCGCCCGCCGCGGGGCAGGGCGATCCGGACCGCGTTGCTCGCGCCGCTCGCGGCCCTCGGTAAGGGACTCAGCGCGCTTTGGCACGCCCTTGCCGCCGTCGTCGGCAGCCTCGCTCGCACGATCGGACGCAACGCCGCCACCGCCCGCGATCTCGACCCCGCCCACCGCCGCGACGCCGCCGCACTCGGCGTGCTCGCGCTCGGCTTGGTCTGCATCGTCTCGATCTGGTTCGGTGCGGGCGGTCCGGTCGGTCATGCGTTGGTCATCGGTTGCCGAAGCACGATCGGCAACGGCGTCCTGCTGCTGCCGGCGCTGCTGGTTGTCGCGGCGGCCCACATGTTGCGCCAGGCACCCGAGCCCGACCAGCGCGGCCGGGTGCTTGTCGGCTCGCTGACGCTCCTGGTGAGCGTTCTCGGCCTGCTCGACCTGTGGGCCGGCAGCGGCACGACGACGCACGATCGTCGCTATGGCGGGGGAGTGCTCGGATCGCTCGTCGGGGCGCAGCTGAGCAAGGGCCTGTCGGCCGGCCTCGCGGTGCCGCTGCTGCTCATCGTCGGGCTGTTCGGCATTCTCGTCGTGACTGCCACCCCGATCAGCGTCCTCACCGGGTATGTGCGCGGACTTTTCGCCCGCCGCCGCATCGTCGGGGACGTCCCCACAGGGGAGGACGTCTCGATTGACGGGGACCTGCCCACAGATGGCGACCCACCCACAGAGGACTATCCACCGGACGGTGACCTAGCCGCCGACGAGGTGCCTACCCGCAGGCGGCGTCGCTCGAGGACAGCCGACGCGACCGAGACGGAGCCGACCGCTCACGCACAGGACCTGGGTGAGGCTGTCGGACCCAAGCCGCGTAAGCCGCGCGTGGCGAAGCCGGCCGACGACGACCTGCCCCCGATCGACCGGCCGCTGCAGCTGGAACTGTCCAACGGAGCGGGGCTCTACACGCTGCCGTCGCTCAAGGGGCTCTCGCCCGGACCACCGCACATGGAGCACACCAAAGCCAATGACGAGGTGATCGCGGCGCTGACGCAGGTGTTCGCGGAGTTCGATGTCGACTGCGCGGTGACCGGGTTCGACCGCGGCCCGACCGTCACTCGCTACCAGATCGAACTCGGCCCGGGCGTGAAGGTCGAGCGGATCACGAACCTGACCCGCAACATCGCCTACGCGGTAAAGAGCGCCGAGGTTCGCATCCTGTCCCCGATCCCGGGACGCAGCGCGGTAGGCGTCGAGATTCCAAACGCTGACCCCGAGGTCGTCATGCTCGGCGATGTGCTGCGCTCACCGATCGCGCAGCGCGACCAGCACCCGATGCTGGTGGCGCTGGGCAAGGACGTCGAGGGTGGTTTCGTCGTAGCCAATCTGGCGAAGATGCCGCACCTGCTCGTAGCGGGGGCGACCGGCGCCGGCAAATCGAGCTGCATCAACACGCTGATCCTCTCGATCCTCACCCGCGCCACCCCGGACCAGGTGCGCATGGTGCTCATCGACCCTAAGCGCGTGGAATTCGCGTCGTATCAAGGAATTCCGCACCTTGTCACGCCGGTGATCACGAATGCGAAGAAGGCAGCGGACGCGCTGCAGTGGGTCGTGCGGGAGATGGAGATGCGCTACGAGGACATGGAGACATCCGGCACCCGACACATTGACGACTTCAATCGCAAGGTGCGCAACGGGGAACTCGTGGCGCCTCCCGGCTCGGAGCGCGTCTACACCGCGTACCCGTACCTGCTCGTGATCATCGACGAGCTCGCGGACCTGATGATGGTCGCCCCGCGCGACGTCGAGGACTCGATCGTCCGCATTACCCAGCTCGCGCGCGCCGCCGGGATCCACCTCGTGATTGCGACGCAGCGCCCGTCGGTGGACGTCGTCACCGGCCTAATCAAGGCGAACGTCCCGTCACGGCTGGGCTTCAAGACCTCGTCACTGGCCGACTCGCGCGTCATCCTGGACCAGGCAGGTGCGGAGAAGCTGCTCGGCAAGGGCGACGCGCTGTTCTTGCCGATGGGCGCGTCCAAGGCCGCGCGGATGCAGGGTGCGTTCGTCACCGACGCCGAGATCAACGCCATCGTCGGGCATTGCAAGCTGCAATTGCAGCCGACCTACCGTGAGGACGTCACCGCGCCGCAGGCCGCGCGACGAGAGATCGACGAGGAGATCGGCGATGACATGGACCTGTTCCTGTCCGCTGTGGAACTCGTCGTGTCGACGCAGTTCGGGTCGACGTCGATGCTGCAGCGCAAGCTGCGCGTCGGCTTCGCCAAGGCCGGTCGGCTGATGGATCTGATGGAGTCGCGCGGCATCGTAGGGCCGTCGGAGGGATCCAAGGCGCGCGACGTGCTCGTCGTGCCGGACGAGATGGCGGGCCTGCTGTACACGCTGCGCCACGGCGGCACCGCTGACGACCTGATCGAGTCCGAAGCGGATGCCGACGTCGAGGTTGAGGAGCAACGGCACAGCGGTTAGGGGTGAGAATTACCTTGGACGTTGTGCGGTAAGTGTGTCGCAGGTGGAGCTCACTTGTCCTCCGGGCGAGCCCGATCGAGCCAGTCACCCAAGAATGCGGCGAGTAGCTCGGGCCGCTCGTGCATGAGCGCGTGACCGGCGTTCTCGAGAACTGCCAGGGTGGCGTGCGGGTAGTGCTCGAGCAAATCTGTCGCGTCGGTGTACCCGACGACGCAGTCGCGCCGTCCTGCCACGATCAGGGTTGGCGCCGAGAAGGCGAAGGACCCGACATCGACCGTCCACCCGGCGAAGATGCGCCGCAGGGCAGCCTCGTCGACGAGCGTCGTGCCTGGCACAACATGGTCGCGGTAGCGGCGCGCGGTGGCCGGCGTGCGCACGACGAAGTACTCATCGAACCCCGCCTGCTGCGCAGGTTCGAGTTCGTCGTAGGCGTCGGCGTCCTGGCGAACCACATCGTGGTGGGGCACGTCATGTGACCGCTCGGCGACGGGGCATAACAACGCCAGGCCGAGCACCATGTCTGGGCGCTGCGCGGCCACTCCACGGGCCAGGTAGGCGCCGTAGGAATGCCCGAGCAGCATCACCGGTCCCTGGCCCAGGTGGTCAATGAAGTCACCGAGCAGCGTCACCACATCGTCGTTGCAAGTTAGTCCGGCAGTTGTCGAGCGGCCCATCCCCGGCAGATCAGGATAGATGCGCCGGTAGCGGGCGCTGGGACCGAGAGCCTCGGTCGCCGCCTCGATCTCACGGTGATCAACACCGGCACCGTGGAGTGCAACAAGCGGCACGCCGACACCGTGCTCGGTGTAATGGACGAGGGCCTGGTTGATCCGGCATACCCTCCGGGCGGCGGTCGGCGGCCCCGCGCGGCTCGTTCGACACCTCCGAGAATCTGGTTGTGTTCTGCAATCGGCAAGTCGACGCTAACCGATTCCGGTGGTGGAGTGCAACCAGTCTGCACGTTGGGGCGGCCGGCGTCACTGCCGGCGAGCGCGAACCGCGGTTCAGCGGCGGCGGTGCTTGCCGCGGTAGAACATCCGGAGCAGGCCCAAGCCGCGCGTGCTCGTTCGGCGGTGCCGCCCGGTGTAAGGCGTGTCGAACGCCGTGGATGCTCCCGATGCTGCCGATGTCGTCGATGTCCAGGCGCGGTGGCCGGGCGCGATGCGATGTGCTGTGGTCATGAACCTCACCTCCTGCGCGAGACGTTAACCCGTGTGGCTGCTGTGATCGGTGAGGCGCGCGGGAGCTGCAGCGGTGCGCGCGAAGGCGCGTGCGCGACGGCGTCAGAGCCGCCGCAGCATCCGCACGTTGCCTAGTGTGTTCGGCTTGACGTACTCGAGCGCGAGGAACTCGGCGACGCCCTGGTCGTAGGAGCGACGCAGGGCGTCGTAGGTGTCGGGGTCCACGGGCGTCCCCTCGATCTCTTGGAACCCGTGCCGGGCGAAGAAATCCCGGTGGAAGGTGAGCGCGAACAATCGCGTCAGGCCGAGTTCGCGGGCGGTGACGATCAACTCCGCGAGAACGGCAGCGCCCACCCGCTGCCCGCGCCGATCGGGGTGCACGGCCAGCGTCCGGATCTCGCCGAGGTCTGCCCACAGGACGTGCAGCGCACCGCACGCCACGATCGTGGCGCCGTCCTCGGCCACCCGGAAGTCCTGTACATCCTCGTAAAGGGTGACGAGATCCTTTGCGAGCAGCTTGCGCCCGGAGCCTGCGTAGATGTCGACGAGGGCCTTGATCGCGGGGACGTCGGCGGTGCGCGCGCGGCGGACGAGCAGGGACACCGGTCAACCGTAGCGAGCGAGGCCAGAGGCGGGCACCGCTGACGGGTAGCCTGCAAAGCGTGGGTGCTGGGCAGCGACGGGTGTCGATGGTGACGCTCGGCTGCGCCCGAAATGACGTCGATTCAGAGGAGATCGCTGCCCGGCTCGGCGCGGGTGGCTGGACACTGACCGACTCCGACGACGACGCCGACGTGCTCGTCGTGAACACCTGCGGGTTCGTCGACTCGGCGAAGAAGGATTCGATCGATACCGTCCTCGCTGCGGCCGACACGGGCAAGAAGGTCGTCGCCGTGGGGTGCCTCGCCGAGCGGTACGGGGCGCAACTCGAACAAGCGCTGCCCGAGGCTGACGCCGTGCTCGGCTTCGATTCCTACGCCGACATCGCCGCTCGCCTTGACGACGTCGCGGCCGGACGCGCTCTGCCGGCGCACCAGCCGCGCGACCGCCGCACGTTGCTGCCGGTGTCGCCGGTGCAGCGGGCCGCCGCCGCGCCCATGGTCGCGTTGCCCGGTCACGCCTGGCTGCCCGCGGGCGTCTCCCGCACCCGGTTGGACAGCTCGCCCGTCGCCTACCTGAAGATCGCGTCCGGGTGTGACCGTCGTTGCACGTTCTGCGCGATCCCGGCCTTTCGCGGATCGTTCGTCTCCCGTCCGCCGCAGGACGTGCTGGCCGAGGCGCAGTGGCTGGCCTCGACCGGCGCGCGCGAGATCGTCCTGGTCAGCGAGAACTCCACGTCCTATGGCAAGGATTTCGGCGACCTGCGCGCGCTGGAGAAGCTGCTGCCGGCCCTGGCCGATCTCGACGGCATCGAGCGGATCAGGGTGTCCTACCTGCAGCCGGCGGAACTGCGACCCGCCTTGCTCGAGGCGATCGCGACCACGCCGGGCGTAGCCGCGTACTTCGACCTGTCCTTTCAACACGCGTCGCCCACCGTGCTGCGCCGGATGAAACGATTCGGCTCGACAGAGGCGTTCCTCGACATCCTGGCGCGCGCCCGCGCGTTCGTCCCTGACGCCGGCGCACGTAGCAACGTCATCGTCGGCTTCCCCGGCGAGAGCGACGCCGACATTGCCGAGCTCGAACATTTCCTGACCGAGGCGCGGCTGGACGTCATCGGGGTGTTCGGCTACTCCGACGAGGACGGCACGGCCGCAGAGTCGTTGCCGGACAAGCTCTCCCCGGACGACATCGCCGACCGGGTGGCGCACATCAGCGCGCTCGCCGAGGAGTTGATGAGCCAGCGCGCGGAGGACCGTATCGACAGCGTGGTCGAGGTGCTCATCGACGATGTGCACGAGCGCAGTGGCCGCGCGGCTCACCAAGGCCCCGACGTCGACGGCACCACCCGGATCACCGGGGCGTCCCCTCGCGCCGGCCAATTCGTCACGGCACGGGTGCTCGCAAGCGACGGGATCGACCTCGTCGCCGAATCGGTGGGCCCGGCGTGGTGAAACAGGCGCGTTTCGATCCCGGCTCGCTGCCCGACGACCCGATCTCGAACCCGCCGAGCCCAGTCTCGGCGTGGAATCTCGCCAACGCACTCACCGTGTTCCGCTTGCTGCTGGTGCCGGTGTTTCTTGCCGCGCTGTTCCGACACTCGGGCACCTCGCCCGGTTGGCGGGTAATTTCCTGGGCGATTTTCGCGGTCGCCTCGATCACCGACCGGCTGGACGGTGAACTGGCACGCAAACGCGGTCTGATCACCGAGTTCGGCAAGCTGGCCGACCCGATCGCCGACAAGGCGTTGGTCGGGGCCGCCCTCATCGGGCTCTCGCTGCTGGGCGAGCTGCCTTGGTGGGTGACGGTCGTGATCCTGGTGCGCGAGGTCGGCGTAACCGTGCTCCGGTTCTGGGTGATCCGGCACGGCGTGATCGCCGCGAGCCGCGGCGGCAAGGTGAAGACGCTGCTGCAGGCGGTGGCCATCGGGCTGTTCGTGCTGCCGCAGTGGGGTTGGCTGCACCAGATCGCGTGGATTGTCATGAGCGCTGCCATCATCGTCGGGCTGGTCACGGGCTTCGACTATGTCGGGCGCGCCGTGCGGCTGCGCCGCGAGCCGCGCACGTCGCGCGTAGCGGCGTAAGTGGTTCCCGACGAGCTTGTCGGTCCGGACCAGCTTGCTGCGTTGCACGCGCACCTGCGCAGCATCGACGCGACAGTCGCTGTCGCCGAATCTTTGACCGGCGGGTTGGTGACAGCAGCGCTGACAGAAACTGCCGGAGCCAGCGCCACCGTCCGAGGCGGGTTGGTCGTGTACGCCACCGAACTGAAGGCGTCGTTGGCCGGCGTGTCGGCGCGACTGCTCGCTGAGCGCGGCGCGGTGGATCCGGACGTGGCGCGGGAGTTGGCGAGCGGCGTCCAGCACCGACTGCAGGCTACCTACGGCGTGGGCGTGACAGGTGTGGCAGGCCCGGATCCCCAGGACGGGCAACCGGTCGGCACCGTGTTCGTCGCGGTGGCGGGGCCGGCGGGGGTGCGTGCCGAGCGCGTCATGCTCTCCGGTTCGCGCGCCGAGATCCGCGCCGGCGCGGTCGCGGCCTGCGTGCGCTTGTTAGCTGCGGTGTGTGGTGCCGCGCGCTGATCGTTTGTTCGCGTTTTGCGTTCGCTGGTCTGTTCGCTGTCAGCGGACGCAGCGCGCGTGGCGCTCGCCGATTGGCGTGGACCGGTACCGTGAAAGCTGTCGGCACGCGTGACCGCCGACATGATGCCGACAGGGGGTCCGCACCATGCCCGTGCTTCGCCAGGTTGTGGGTGAGACCCTGCGCGCGTTCCGACTGCGGCAGCGCCGCACGTTACGAGAAGTGTCAGCCAGCGCACGCGTGAGCCTCGGCTATCTGTCCGAGGTCGAGCGGGGCCAGAAGGAGCCGTCCTCCGAGCTGCTCGCCGCGATCGCAGGCGCGCTGGACGTCGAACTGTCCGACCTGTTCGCCGAGGTCAGCAGCCTGCTGCGCCGCGAGGAGAAGTTGGCCGCGGGTAGCCGGCTGAGCACTTTGCCGGGCGGTCCCCGGATAGCAGGGCCGGTCGACGGTGGCCCGCAGTTGAGCGCCGTACGTACCGTCGCCGCCTGAGCGCCGGGCCTGCGGGCGCCGTCACCTTGGTCGCAACAATCACTCTGGTAACACTGGTAACACCGGTAACACTGGGGCGGCGCGTCCAGTCACGGTTGCCCGAGCAGCTAGCGCGGCAGCCCTAACGTGGCGACTATGACGACTGCCTCGGATCCGCTTGTGGACACCTTGTTCCGTGTAACGACACTGTCGCCGGAGATTGCCTCAGCACCCCCGGTTCGGGTGCGCGGGACCCGCACCCGCGCGGGCAACGCGATGAGCCGCACCCGCGCCGCCCTGCTGGACGGCGCCCGGCGGGCGGTCGAATCGAACGGCACGAAGATCACCATGGCGCAGGTCGCGACCGGGGCCGGAGTCGCCAAGGCCACCCTCTACAACCATTTCCGCACCCGCGATGCCGTGCTCGCTGCACTCGTTCTGGACGAGGTCAGTGCGCTTGTCGAGCCCGCCCGGGAGCGTCCCCTCGCCGAAGCCCTCGCCGAGGTGGCGAACACGCTGTCGACCCACCCGCTGCTACGTGCGCTGGCTCGGATGGAGCCCGCGACTGTCGCAATGCTCGGTTGCATCGACGGCACGGCAGTTGGGTGGCGGATCGCGCGCGAGGGAGTCGAGGCCGCGCTGGCCGCTGATCGGCGGGATGGAGCCGAATTGGTGCTGCGCTGGCTGGCGTCCTACCTGCTGAGCCCGGCCTCCCCGGCGACGATCACCGCCGAGCTCGCGATCCTCGTCGTCGCCCTGCCGGATGTGGGTGCAGTGCAGGATGTGGCGGCGTTGCCGGGTGCTATCGCCGACGAGCAGGCGGGCTGAGGCCGATCCGCGCCCCGTCGGGCACTCTTAGAATCATGCAGGTGGCTTCGGCGACGCGACGAGCGCACAATGACCAGACCGCGACCTACGCCGGTTGGGCAGGTGCAGCGCTCGTCGGGCTCGTGATCGCAACCGCAACCTCCTTCGCCCAGGCGTGGTTGAACGGCAGTTGGCAGGCGCTGGCGAACTCTGCGAGTCCGTTTCTGCTTGGCGCCTTCGTGGCCGGGGCGATTCAGGTGCGGCGTGCCGTGGCGATCACGGCCGGTCTCGGCTCGTGCGTGCTCGAGGTGGTCGCGTACTACATCGTCACGTCCGCGCGCGGATTTGCGGTGAGTACCTCCGAGATCCTGTTCTGGGGTGTCTGCGCGATGGTCGGCGGCCCGGTCTTCGGTTGGGCCGGCTGGGCCTGGCGGCGAGCGCCTCTGCCGCTGCGAGCGGTTGGTGCGGCATTCCTGCCGGCCACGTTCGTCGCCGAGGCGATCGGCACCTACCTGCTCCGCCTGCATTACGGCGCAGACGCCGTACTGTTCGCAGTGATCGGGATCGTGGCGTTCGCGGTGCTTACCTGGCGAACGCACCCAGCGCGTGCTGTGCTCGCCACCGCCGGGTTGACTACCGCCGTTCTCACTGTCGTCGGTATTGCCCTGTACTGGCTTGGGTTGGACGCCGCGGCGGGCGTCGCGTTCGGAGCCTGAAGGTCGTCAATATTCCTTGATCCGCTCTGACGGGGGTAGCCGTGCTGGAGTCCAGCGATCTCATCGCCTTCGCATCAGCGACCGATCTGGCGCGAGCACGCCGGTTCTACGAGGACGTGCTGGGCCTGCGACTGATCGAGGAGAACGACTACGCCTGCGTGTTCGACGCGCATGCAACGATGCTTCGCGTCACCGCAGTATCTGAGGTCGCTCAACCCGGATACACGGTGCTCGGTTGGGGCGTCCATGACCTTGGCGCGACGATGGTGCAACTGCTGGCCAACGGAGTGAGCTTCACCCGTTATGACGGCATGGGTCAGGACGCCGAGGGCGTGTGGACCACTCCGAACGGTGACAAGATTGCCTGGTTCACCGATCCGGACGGCAACACCCTCTCGCTGACGCAGTTCGCACGGCGTTAGCGAGAACCCCCGCGCCTCAGGCGGGTGCGGGTCACCAGTTACCCGGCTGGCACGTCGGGCACCAGTAGGTCATGCGCTGGCGTGGAGGCGTGCCCTGCTCTGCCCGCGCGATGGGCGTCCGGCAGCGCAGGCATGGCTCCCGGCCGCGCCCGTAGACCCAATGCTCTTGACCGCGCCCGCTGCGTCCGGTCGTCGACTGCTCCGGGTGGTCGCGATTGATCCGCAGCAGCCGGTGCGCCGTAGCCACGATCTTGGCGAGATCAACGTCGCCGGTCGCGCGCCATGGGTTGACGTGTTCGAGGAACAGCGTCTCGCACTTGTACATGTTGCCGATCCCGGCAAGATGACGCTGCTCGAGGACCGTCTCGCCGATCGCGCGCCCAGGTTCGCTGCTCAGCCGGCGAATCGCCTCCTCGGGATCCCAGTCCGGGCCGAGCAGGTCCGGGCCGAGGTGACCGACGACCGTTTCCTCAGCGCTGGTCAGCACCAGCTTCAAGTCGTGCACCCGGTACCCGGTCGCCAACCACGCCGGGGTCGCTAGCTGGGCGCGGATCATATGCTCGGGATGACGTCGCGGGTGCTGGCCGGCTCGGGTGAGGAACCAGGACCCGTCCATGCGCAGGTGGCTGTGCAGCGTGTAGCCGCTGTCCAGTCGGGTCAGGATGTGCTTGCCGCGGGGGAGCACCTCAAGGACCGACATGCCGGTCAGGTTGGTGGTCGCGAGTTGCGGCACGCGCAGGTCGGCCTGGACCAGTTGTCCCCGCCCGAGGGCCTGGTCGAGGCGGCGCGCAGTGAGCCAGACGGTGTCGCCTTCGGGCATCGGCTACACCCGTAGCCGAAGGCCGCGTGGCGTGGGCCGGAATCCGGCCGCCGCCAGCGCCTCGCCCAACGGTGAGGCGACGATCGGTATGCCGTCTGCTCGCTCGACGGCCAGCTTGCCCAGCGCTCCGTCGCGAACGGCGAGGGCGAGCGCATCGGCGGCCGGTTGCAACCTTGCCGTCTCGTCAGTGAATGACAGCAGCGATCGGCCGCCGCGCTCGACGTAGAGCGTGCACGCGCCGTCGACGACCACGACCAGCGCACCCGCCTTGCGTGCCGCCTGGTGTCCCCTCCCGCCGCCGTCGGGTGCCGGTGCTTGCGGCCAGGGGAGCGCGGCACCGTACGGGTTCGCCGGATCGGTGGCAGCGAGGACGAGCGCCGGCGACGGCACCCGCACGTCGTCCGGCCGAGCCTCGGCCCGCAACCGGTCTACGGCTCCCGGGAGCGCGAACTGCGCGGCGCCGAGGCCGTCGACGAAGTAGCCGCGGCGCGCTCGCCCGGATTCCTCGGCGGCCTTGAGCACTGGATACACGCCGGCGAACCCGCCGCTCACCCGTTCGCCGGCTACCGAACCGCGTGTGACCAGGCCGTAGCGATCGAGCAGAACGTCGGCGGCGGCGAGTGCTCGGCGGGTGGGATCGAGGTCGCGGGGCGGCACAGTCGACCACCGCCCCGTCATGCTGTGCGGTGTGCTGCGGTGCGCACCCATCGGCACCCCGGCCAAGCCTGCATAGCGCCCGTAGCGGGTGCGTGGCGGACGCCGTTTCTGGGTGTGCGCGACGCGCGAACCCTCTGCAAGGCGAGCGCGCACCGGCGCGAAGGTGTCATTGGTCAGTGCTCCGGCCCAAACGAGGTCCCATACGGCGGCAGCGACATCGTCGTCGGTAGCGCCGGGTGCGCGCTCGGCGAGGGCGCGGAAGAAAACCGCGCTGCCCGGCTCCAGCGTCGCCAGCGCGGCGTGGATCTGAGCGTCGATGTCCTCGGCCGGCGGCAGCACTAGCGGCGCTATCTCGGCGGGCGCCAGCACGACCCACCCATCGTTGCCGGCCAGCGCGCCAGCCCCCGTCCAGAGCACCTCACCGGCGAGGGTCAGCTCGTCCAACATCGCCGGCACGTAGTCCGCCACCCGCGAGGCCAGCACCAACGACTCGAGTGCGGAGGCGGGCAGCGGTACCCCGGCAAGCTGCTCGACCGTGCGCAGCAAGCCGTCGACGCCGCGCGACCCGCGTGCGCCCACGCCCTGCCAGTTCGGGATGAACCGAGCCAGGGCCTCGGGTGCAACGGGCTCGACCTCTTTGCGTAGCGCGGCGAGAGAACGGCGGCGCACCATCCGCAACACATCGGCGTCGCACCAGTCCAGCGTGGTGCCGCCCGGCCGGAACTCGCCCTGGAGCACCCGCCCGGACGCCGACAGCCGCGCGAGCGCAGCCCCGACAACTGCGACGCCGAGGCCGAGCCGCTCGGCGACGTCACCGGTGTGAAACGGTCCGTGCGTGCGGGCGTAGCGCGAGACAAGATCACCCAGCGGGTCGCGTACCGGCTCGGTGAACGCCTCCGGCACACCCGTCGGCAGTGCCGTGCCCAACGCGTCACGGATCCGTCCGGCGTCCTCGATCGCAACCCAGCGCTGCTCGCCGGCGATGCGCACCCGGATGGCGCGGCGCTGCTCCTCGAGCGTCGCTAGGTCGCGTGCGGTTGCTCCACGCGCGCTCGCCTCGTCGGTGCTCACGTCGCCGACCGCACGCAGTAGGTCGTGGACCGCATCGATCCCGACCGCTTGCCGCGCTGGAGCCAGCCGAGCGACCTCGTCCTCGACCTCGGCCAACGCGTCGGCGTCGAGCAGTTCGCGCAGTTCGGTCGCGCCGAGCAGTTCGGCCAGCATCGCGGAGTCCAGCGACAATGCCTGCGCGCGGCGCTCGGCCAGCGGCGCATCGCCCTCGTAGAGGAACATGCCGACATAGCCGAACAGCAACGAGCGGGCGAACGGTGACGCGCTGTCAGTCTCGACCTCGACGAGTTTCACCTTGCGCGAGGCGAGCTCACGCATAAGCCCGACGAGCCCGGGCACGTCATACACGTCTTGCAGGCATTCGCGCATCGCCTCGAGCACCACTGGAAAGTCGCCGAACTCGGAGGCGACCTGCAACAGCTGATTCGCACGCTGGCGTTGCTGCCACAGCGGCGTGCGGCGGCGTGGATCGCGGCGCGGTAGCAGCAGCGAGCGGGCCGCGCATTCGCGAAAACGCGACGCGAACAGCGCCGAACCACCGACCTCACCTGTCACCAGGGCCTCGATCTCGTCGGGATCGAACACGGCCAGGTCGGCTCCGGGGACCGCGCCGTCGGTGTCCGGCAGCCGCAGCACGATCCCGTCGTCGGAGTGCATCGAGCTCACGTCCAAGCCATAGCGCTCGCGCAACCGCGCATTGATGGCCAGCGCCCAGGGTGCGTTCACCGGCGCACCGAACGGCGAGTGAACTACCAGGCGCCAGTCGCCGAGCTCGTCGCGGAAGCGCTCAACCAGCACAGTTCGGTCGTCAGGCAGATGCCTAGTCGCTTGGCGTTGCTCGTCGAGGTAAGCGAGTAGGTTGGCCGTCCCCCAGTCGTCCAGTCCGGCCGCGTTGGCACGCGCCGCGGCGGCTTGCGGGGATGCCAGCGACACTTCGCGCACGAACGCCCCGAGCGCCCGGCCCAGCTCGACCGGTCGCCCCGGCGAGTCACCCTTCCAGAACGGCATACGTCCGATCTGGCCTGGCGCGGGTGTCACGAGCACCCGGTCATGGGTGATGTCCTCGATGCGCCAGGACGTCGAGCCGAGCAGAAACACATCGCCGACGCGTGACTCGTACACCATCTCCTCGTCGAGTTCGCCGACCCGTCGACCGGGACCCTCACCAGACGCGAGGAAGACGCCGAATAAGCCGCGGTCGGGTATGGTGCCGCCGCTGGTGACGGCGAGGCGCTGTGCACCCTTGCGAGCGGTCAGCTCGCCGCTCACCCGGTCCCAGATCAGGCGCGGGCGGAGCTCGGCAAAGGCGTCGGACGGATAGCGCCCGGCCAGCATGTCCAGCGTGGCGTCGAGCGCCGATCGGGGCAGGCCCGCGAAGGGTGCGGCGCGACGGACCAGATCCTCGACCTCGTCCACCGTGACAGGTTCGAGAGCGACCATGGCGACGATCTGCTGGGCGAGGACATCGAGCGGGTTGCGGGGATAGCGCATCGATTCGATCGCTGCATCACGCATGCGCTCGGCCACGACTGCGCACTCGACGAGGTCGCCCCGGAACTTGGGAAACAGCACGCCGCGCGACACCGCGCCGACCTGGTGCCCGGCGCGGCCGACCCGCTGCAAGCCGGACGCGACCGACGGCGGCGACTCGACCTGGATCACCAGATCGACCGCGCCCATGTCGATCCCCAGTTCCAGCGACGACGTCGCGACGACAGCCGGCAGCCGACCCGCTTTGAGGTCCTCTTCCACCAGCACCCGCTGCTCGCGCGACACCGAGCCGTGGTGCGCCCGGGCGACCACGACCTCCGTGTCGGGACGGCCGGCGCCGGCCTGACCCATCAGCTGCGCCGGCGGTGGTGGGCTGTTTACTGCCGCAATACCGGCACGCTCGGTCGCGAGTTCGTTGAGACGCGCGGTCAGCCGCTCGGCGAGGCGGCGCGAGTTCGCGAACACAATCGTCGAGCGGTGCTGCTCGACGAGGTCCAGCACGCGCTCCTCGACGTGCGGCCAGATGCTCGTGCGTTTGCCGGCGCCGGCTGCTGGTCCGCTGAGGTCCTCAGTGAGCTCGCCGAGGTTGGCCATGTCTTCGATCGGCACCACGACCTGCAACTCGAACAACTTGGTGCTCGGCGGCTGAACGACGGTGACCGGCCGGCCACCCGCGAGGAATGTGGCGACCTCGTCGACCGGGCGAACGGTCGCGGACAGTCCGATGCGCTGCGCGGGCGCGTCGAGCAGCCGGTCGAGCCGCTCAAGCGAGAGCGCGAGATGAGCGCCCCGCTTGGTTGCGCACACCGCATGTACCTCGTCGACGATGACAGTGTCGACACCACGCAACGCTTCGCGGGCCGCGGACGTGAGTAGCAGGAACAGCGACTCCGGGGTGGTGATCAGGATGTCTGCCGGCCTGCGGGCAAAGGCGCGTCGCTCGTCGGACGGAGTGTCCCCCGAACGCATCGCAACGGTGATGTCGGGCGCGGGCAGGCCGAGTCGGGCGGCTGCCTGCCGGATCCCGGCCAACGGCGAACGCAGGTTGCGTTCGACGTCGACGGCCAACGCTTTGAGCGGGCTCACATACAGCACCCGGCAGCGGCGGATCGGGTTGTCAGGCTTTGGCAGCGCCGCTAGGCGGTCGAGTGCGGAGAGGAACGCGGCGAGTGTCTTGCCGCTGCCGGTCGGCGCGACGACGAGCGTGTGCTCGCCCCGTGCGATCGCCCCCCAAGCACCGGCCTGGGCGGGCGTCGGCGTGGCGAAGGCACCATCGAGCCAGGCCTGAGTAGCGGGGCGGAAGCGATGCACGGACTCATTGTGCAGCGTGGGTCTGACACGTTCGCTCGCCGATCACCCCATGGCCAATCGGGTCGTGAGCCGCTCCCGTGCTGCGGGCCAATCCTCGTCGGTCATCGCGTACTGGACGGTGTCGCGCCACGATCCGTCGCTTCGGAGCCGGTGCTTGCGCAGCACGCCCTCCTTCGCGGCGCCCAGGCGGGCGATCGCGTCCTGGGAGCGGACGTTGTAGATGTCGGTGTGCCACACCACGCGGACAGCACCGAGTGACTCGAAGGCGTGCGTCAGCAGCAAGAGCTTGGACTCGGTGTTGTGCCCTGTGCGCCACCAGCGGGTGCTCAGCCAGGTGTGCCCGATGGCGAGCGAGCGGGTCGACGGCGCCACCTCGTACAACGAGGTGGTTCCGGCGAACTCGCCGGTGGTGGCGTCGAGTTGGGCATAGGCGAACCGCTGGCCCCGTGCTCGGTCGGCAAGCGCCGCCGAAACCTGTGCCTCGGCGTCGGCGAGGACCCGCGGCTGGGCAGTGCCGCCACTTCCCGCCGGATTGAGCCAGCGAAACACCTCCGGGTCCGTATCGGCCGCAGCCAGAAAACCTGCCGCGTGCTCGAAGCTCAGCGGCTCCAACCGGATCAGGCGCCCGCTGAGCACTGGAAGGGCGTACCAGAAGTCGGGCTGCACGCTTGGTCCTCGAAGCCCGGTCACGGGCGTGATCGTAGTGGCCCACGGGTGCGTGAACAGCGGCGACAGCCGGGACCTATCGTGGACGGCGTGCGACTCACCGACTTTTGGCGCCGAATGGAGGAGCGCTTCGGCGCCACCTACGCGCACAGCGTTGCTGCCGACTACCGCCTTCCGCAACTGGGGGCCACCGTCGACGACGCGCTGGCCGATGGCAGCGAGCCTCGCGTTGTGTGGCGCGCGGTGTGCGCGGAGTTCGACATGCCGGCGCATCTGGTCTGAGGTCGCGACACGCCGGTGTCTTTCTACACCTCGAACAGGTGTTCGGCTAAGGTTTGTCCACAGCGGGGCCTGTTATCCACAGCGAGGCGATCCTTCGCCGAATTGTCGTAGGCACGTCCTAGCGTCGTTCGCATCAGGTCGTTACAACGATTTCGGGAGTCTTCGATGGCAGCAGGAGTGGACAAGAACAAGGCGCTCGAGGTCGCCCTGGCGCAGATTGACAAGCAGCACGGCAAGGGCGCGATCATGCGGCTCGGGGACCGCGTCGCCGCTCCGATCGAGGTGATCCCGACCGGTTCGATCGCCCTCGACGTCGCACTCGGAATCGGTGGTCTGCCACGCGGGCGCGTTGTGGAGATTTACGGGCCGGAAAGCTCGGGCAAGACGACAGTCGCCTTGCACGCGGTGGCCAATGCCCAAGCGGCGGGAGGTGTGGCAGCTTTCATCGACGCCGAACACGCCCTCGATCCTGACTATGCGCGCGCCCTGGGTGTGGACACCGATGCGCTGCTGGTCAGCCAACCTGACACCGGCGAGCAGGCCCTGGAAATCATGGACATGCTGATCCGTTCTGGTGCGATCGACATCGTCGTTGTCGATTCGGTCGCCGCGCTCGTGCCGCGTGCCGAGATCGAGGGCGAGATGGGCGACAGCCACGTCGGCTTGCAGGCCCGGCTGATGAGTCAGGCGCTGCGCAAAATCACCGGCGCGCTGAGCAACACCGGTACCACTGCGATCTTCATCAACCAGTTGCGCGAGAAGATCGGCGTCATGTTCGGCTCGCCGGAAACTACGACCGGCGGCAAGGCGCTGAAGTTCTACTCTTCGGTGCGCCTGGACGTGCGCCGGATCGAGACGCTCAAGGACGGCGGCGACGCCGTGGGCAACCGCACCCGCGTCAAGGTGGTCAAGAACAAGGTCGCCCCGCCGTTCAAGCAGGCCGAATTCGACATCGTGTACGGGCAAGGCATCAGTCGCGAAGGCTCCCTGATTGACGTCGGGGTCGAGCAGGGCCTGGTCAAGAAATCCGGTGCCTGGTACACCTACGAATCCGACCAGCTCGGGCAGGGCAAGGAGAACGTCCGCAACTTCCTGCGCGACAACCCTGACCTCGCCGACGAGATCGAGAAGCGGATCAAGGAGAAGCTGGGCGTGGGTGCCCGCGTTGACGAGAGCACGCCTATCGACGTCGTCCCGGCTTCGGTCGACTTCTGACAGCGCACGAGTTCTGACGGTGCGCGGACAACAACACAGCCCTCGGGACGGGAACCGGCCTGAACTTGCCGTCAGAGACGACCATTCGGCGGAGGTACCTGAGGACGGTGCAGTACTTGGGCCGGCCGGCGATCCGGACACGGTGGCCCGCTCGATCTGCCTGCGGCAACTCGAGCGACGCGCTCGGACCCGTGCCGAGTTGGCGAAGCTATTGCGTACCCGAGGGGTACCCGACGACGCCGCCGCACGGGTGCTGAACCGCTTCGCTGAGGTGGGCTTGATCGACGATGCGGCACTTGCCGAGGGATATGCCCGCGCGCAGCACCGGGAACGCGGATTGGCCGGTCGGGCGGTGGCGCTCAAGCTGCGTCAGCGCGGTATTGCCGAGGATACGGTCGCGGCGGCGGTGTGCCAGATCGACCCGGCAAGCGAACTGGAGCGGGCACGAGTCTTGGTTCAGCGCCGCCTGCCGGCGCTGCGGGGGCTGGAGGTATCCGTACAGTTTCGAAGGCTCATCGGCTTGCTGGCCCGCAAGGGCTACCCGCCCGGCACCGCCCAGCAGGTCGTGCGCGAGAGCCTCACCGGGCTGCCCGACGCCGATCTGGAGCACGATTGACGACGCCGAATCCGGCCAGCGATTGGTCGCGCGTCGGTGCGCGAACCTAGGTTCGGCGAGCGGCAACTTGATTTGTGCGAACCGCCTTCATAACCTCACAAGTACCAGGAACAACGCCTACGACCGCGTCCGAGCGGTGCTGAGCAAAGGATCAGCATCCCGCGGGCCGCATATATGTCCCGACCGCACTCACAGATTGGCAGCCTCTCACTCCCGGCGCTCACGGCCAGGACGGGTCATCCGACCCGTCCGCGCAAACGTGAGTTAGCCGTCAGCGGCGTTCGACCCGGCTAACTCGTCCAGGCTGTGCGCTCGCGAGGAGGCGGATCTCGGTGGTCAGGAAGTCGCAATGGTAGGCGTGTGGTACGCAGCTGTCGGTGCGCTGTTCGTGCTGGGTGTGCTGTTCGCGTGGGCTTACGGCAGCCGGGGTCACGCTGAGCCGCGACCCCGCCACGCGGACGGGGCTGACCCCGGTCGCGACGCGGCACCGTGGTCTGTCACCGACCGCGGCGACGAGCACGCGTACGCCGCTGAGGCGGAGGCGACCAGGCGCGCCGCTGCGGCGGAAGCCGAAGCGATCAGGCACACGGCGTCGGCCGAGGCCGAAGCGATCCGGCACGCAGCCCGCGCCGACGCGGAGTCGGCCGGTGCCGACTCGCGGGCCTTGCTGGGCAGGTCTGAGACCGAGGCCGGCGAGATTGTCGCCTTGGCGCGGCGCCGGGCCGAACGCGAACGCAGCGCCGCCGACCAGACCCGCACCGAACTCGCGGCGCAACTGCGCGAAGTGGAGCAAAGCGAGGCGCGCTTGCACGCCGAGGAGCGTCGCGTCGCCGAGGCGGGTACGGAACTGGATCAAGCGGTGCAGCAACTGTCCGTGCAGCGACAGCGCCTCGCTGACGACGAGGCCGACCTGGGTCGACGTGGAGACGAACTGGGCGAGCGGCTCGCGCAAGTCGATGACGAGCTGAGACGCGTCGCCGGGCTCAGCGCCGAGCAGGCGAAGGTGGAACTGATGGCCGCTGTCGAGGCGAGCGCGCGGCGCGAAGCCGCGGTCCTCGTGCGCACGATCGAGAACGAGGCTCGCTCCGAGGGCACCGCGCGGGCCCGCGAGATCGTCTCCGAAGCCGTGCAGCGGGTCGCCAGCGAGCAGACCAGCGAGACCGTGGTCAGCGTCATGCACCTGCCCAGCGACGAGATGAAAGGCCGCATCATCGGCCGCGAGGGCCGCAATATCCGCGCCTTCGAGGCGACCACAGGAGTCAATCTGGTCATCGACGACACCCCAGAGGCGGTGCTGCTGTCCTGCTTCGATCCGGTGCGCCGTGAGATCGGCCGGCTCACTCTGGATCGGCTGATCCTGGACGGGCGCATCCATCCGCACCGCATCGAGGAGGCCTTCGAGCAGAGTAAGGCGGAGGTCGACAAACTGTGCCTGCGCGCCGCGCGCGATGCGTTGGCCGATGTCGGGATCACTGACCTCGACGAGCGGTTGCTGCCGACCCTGGGTCGGCTGAAGTACCGGACCAGCTACGGGCAGAACGTCCTCGGGCATCTGATCGAGACCGCACATATCGCTGCGACGATGGCGGCGGAACTTGGCATCGAGCCGACGTTGGTCAAGCGTTGCGCGTTCCTGCACGACATCGGCAAGGCGCTCACCCATGAGGTTGAGGGCAGCCACGCCATCATCGGAGCGCAGTTGCTGCGCAAGTACGGCGAGGACGAGGCCGTCGCGCACGCGGTCGAGGCGCATCACAACGAGGTACAGCCGCGCACCGTCGAGGCGGTGCTCACCCAGGCCTCGGACACCTGCTCGGCGGCTCGGCCCGGCGCACGCCGCGAGTCGCTGGAGGTTTACGTCACCCGGTTGGCTCGCATCGAAGAGATCGCCAGCACCCGCCCCGGCGTCGAGAAAGTCTTCGCCATGCAAGCCGGTCGCGAGGTGCGCGTCATGGTGCAACCGGGCGAGGTCGACGATCTGGCCGCGTCGGTGCTCGCCCGCGAGATCGCCAAGCAGATCGAGGACGAGCTGACCTATCCCGGCCAGATCCGCGTCACCGTCGTGCGCGAATCGCGTGCGACCGAGATCGCGCACTGAACTGCGCCGCCGGGTGTGCACAGGGCCGCTCGGCCGCTACCGGTCAGTGCCGCCGAGCCGGCGCAGCTCATCCTGCTTCGAGCGTGTCAAGCAGCAGCCGGGCAATGGGCCACGCCCCGTCAGAACTGTTCGACACGACTGTGTGCGTCAAGCCGGACTGAGGGTTGTGCACGGAGCGGAACGACACCCCGTAGTCGAAACCCTCGAGGATCACCTCCGGGCCGCTAGGGTGCAGCCAGAACCCGCAGCCATAGCGCATCTTCTCGCTCACCACATCGCTGCGCGGCGCGGTCAACTCGCGCACCTGGTCGGTGGGCACGATCCGTCCAGCGAACAACGCCGACCAGAATGCCCGCGCGTCCGCGACGGTCGAGTATGCGCCGCCGTCCCCGCTGCCCCGTACCGGAAGGTGGAAGACGTTGCTGCGATCGCAGCCGTCCAGGTAGCCGACCGCTGCCCGGCCAGGCAGCTCGTCCGAGCGGAGGAAGCGGGTGTCGGGCATCCCGGCGGGTGCGAACACGCGCTCGGTGACAAGGTCAAAAAACGGTCGGCCAGTGGCCCGCTCGGCAAGGATCGCCAGAATCGCGTACCCGCTGTTGCAATAGGAGAACCGCTCGCCCGCGCGGAACTTGGTGGGGAATCCGGCCAGTGCCGGCAGGTACGCCTCGACGGTGTCCAGTTGCTGCACCGGCACGGTCAACACCGCATCGGCGGCAGACTCCTCGTCGACGTAGTCGCCGATCCCTGAGCGGTGGGTGAGCAGGTGCTCCACGGTGACGTCGGCGCAGACAAGTGGCAGATCCTTGCCCAGCAGTGACCGAGCGCTTGTGTGCAGCTGCAGCTGCCCGTCGCCGATCAGCGCGGCGACGGTCAGTGCGGTGAAGCCTTTCGTGCCGCTTGCGATCGCGAAGATCGAATCGGTGCGCACACCGATGCGATGCCTGCGATCGGCCATTCCGTATGCGCGTTCGTGCTCGACGACGTCCCCTCGACTGACGGACACAACCCCCGCAAAACCGCTGGACGAAGCGAGCGCGTCGACCTCGTCGGCCAGGGCAGCCATACGTGCAACGTATCCTCGAGCGCAACATGGATAAGCCGCGTACCTACGACATCCGCACCTACGGGTGTCAGATGAACGTGCACGATTCCGAACGTCTGGCCGGGCTGCTCGAAACCGCCGGTTACACCCGCGGCACCGGCGACGAGGTCGATCTCGTCGTGTTCAACACGTGCGCGGTGCGCGAGAACGCCGACAACCGCCTGTACGGCAATCTCGGCCGCTTGGTCCCCGCCAAGCAGCGCCGTCCGGGAATGCAGATCGCGGTGGGCGGCTGCCTCGCGCAGAAGGACCGCGCCACGATCCTCGACAGGGCTCCCTGGGTGGACGTCGTGTTCGGTACCCACAACCTCGCGGCACTACCTGTCCTGCTCGAACGTGCGCGGCACAACGACGCGGCGCAGATCGAGATCGTCGAAGCACTGGAGAGCTTCCCCTCGGATCTGCCGACGCGCCGCGAGTCCCCGTACAGCGCGTGGGTGTCGGTTTCGGTCGGTTGCGACAACACCTGCACGTTCTGCATCGTGCCGTCGTTGCGGGGCGTCGAGACTGACCGGCGACCGGGCGATGTTCTCGCTGAGGTGCGGGCGCTGGTTGAGGCCGGGGTCCTGGAGGTGACGCTGCTCGGCCAGAACGTGAACTCCTACGGGCGATCCTTCGGTGACCCGTTCGCGTTCGGCAAGCTGCTTCGCGCCTGCGGCGCCGTCGATGGCCTGGAGCGGGTGCGCTTCACCAGCCCGCACCCGCGCGATTTCACCGACGACGTCATAGCCGCGATGGCCGAGACAGCAAATGTCTGCCCGCAATTGCATATGCCGCTGCAGTCGGGTTCAGATGTTGTCCTGCGTGCGATGCGCCGCTCGTATCGGCGCGCGCGCTATCTCGCGATCATCGATTCGGTACGGGCCGCGATGCCACACGCCGCGATAACGACCGACATCATCGTCGGCTTTCCCGGCGAGACGAACGACGACTTCGAGCAGACGTTGGACGTCGTGCGTGCGGCGCGCTTCGCCTCCGCATTCACGTTCCAGTACTCCAAGCGGCCTGGCACGCCGGCGGCGACGCTCGACGGGCAGGTGCCGAAGGCGGTCGTCCAGGAGCGTTACGAGCGGCTCATCGCGCTGCAGGACGAACTGGCGTGGGACGCGAACAAGGCGCTACTGGGGCGCGAGGTCGAAGTGCTGGTCAGTTCGGGGGAGGGCCGCAAAGACATCGCGACCGGCCGAGTGAGCGGGCGAGCGCGTGACGGCCGGCTGATCCACGTCCGCGGCCAGGCGGCAGCGGGCGACGTACTGACGGCAGACGTGACATACGCGGCGCCGCATCACCTCGTTGCGGACGGCGGCATCCGGACTCGGCGCCCGTGGCGCGGCTCGGGTGAGCCCGTCCAGGCGGCGCCTGCTGCGCTGCTCACCATCGGCCCGCGCCCTGCCTGACCGGCTAACCCGGGCTAATTCGGGATCAGCGCGCGCCGCTGCGCCACGTCAGCCTCGGCCTTGGCGATCCGGGCCGCGTCGCCTGACTTGACAGCACGCTCCAGCTTCGCCTCGGCCTCGACGAGGCGGGCCTTCAGCTCGACGAGGAACGGGTTCGACTCGATGCTGGCGCTGCGCCATTCGGCGTCTACGGCGTCGCGGACCCGCTGCTCGGCGGCGCGCATTTGGTCATCGAGGCGCTTGATAGCGTCCCGGGGGACGTGCCCGATCCCGTCGAAGCGCGCCTGCAGCTCCCGCAACTGGGCCTGTGCGGCCTTGGGATCGCTGAGATCGAGTGCCTGCGCGGCAGCGATCACCTCGTTCTTCTGCTTCTCGTTCCCGACTTGCCCGGCGTCGCGCTCGGCGAGCACACCCGAGCGCGCCGCGAAGAACGCGTCCTGCGCGGCGCGAAATTTCTTCCACAACGCGTCCTCGACATCGCGCGCAGCGCGCGGTGCCGCCTTCCATTCGTTCATCAGTTCGCGCATGGCCGTTGCGGTCTCGCGCCAGTCGGTGGACGTCGAGAGCGTCTCAGCGCGCGTCACCAGATCTTGCTTCGCCTGCCGGGCACCGGCGCGCTCAGCGTCGAGCTGGGCGAAATGCTGGCCACGGCGACGTCCGAAGGCGTCGCGCGCCGCGGCGAAACGCTTCCACAGCGCTTCGTCGGTTCGCCGGTCGATGCCGTGGATCTGCTTCCACTCGTCCACGATCGCCCGTAACCGCTCGCCGGCGACCTTCCATGAGGTGGCTTCGGCGGCGATCGTCTCAGCCTCAGTGACGAGCGCCTCCTTCGCCGCCACCGCGGCCGCGCGAGCCTGATCCCGGGCCGCCGCATTCGCGCCCGCGCGTTCCTCGGCGGCGACAAGCAGGCCGTCGAGCCTGACGTCGAGCGCGGCGAGATCGCCGATCGCGGCAGCGGTGGATAGCTGCTGTTTCAATGCAGCGGCGTGGGAGAGCGTCGAGGCGGGATCGGCAGCTCCGGAGGCGAGCCGCTTCTCGAGCAGCGTAATCTCGGTCGCGAGGTCGTCGTAGCGCCGCTCGTAGAAGGCCAAACCGGCCGCGGCGTCACCCGCCTGCCACGAGCCGATCTCGCGCTCACCGTCCGACATCCGGACGAAGACGGTGCCGTCGTCGGTTATTCGTCCCCACACCGATGCCATGACAGTGCATTGAACACGATCCGAGCCCTCAGTTGTCCGGCCGTAGCCTTTCCTGGTGATCCGTGGCGTCGCATTCTGCCCGCACCCGCCCCTTCTGGTGCCCGATGTCGGCACCGGCACGACGGTCGAGCTTGCCGAACTTCGCGCGGCGTGCCGTGCAGCGATCGCCGCCGTCGCCGCACCGAACTGTCGGCTGGTGGTCCTCGGCGTGGGTGCGAACTCGCAGGTCCACGAGTCCGGAGCTCGCGGGTCGTTCGCCGGGTACGGCGTGCCGCTCACGGTGGCGCTAGGCGCCGCCGACGTGCTCGGGGCACCAGAGCTGCCGCTGCCGCTCACCGTCGGAGCATGGCTGATTCGGGACACGATCGGCGCCCGTGCGGACGCGCTCGCCGTGCAGGTCGGACCCGACTTCGACACCAGCCCCGCGGCGGACGCACTTCGTGCCCTCGACAACAGCGGCGAGCTCGCGCTGGTCGTGATGGGGGACGGCACTGCTCGCCGCAGTGCGGCCGCGCCGGGGCATTTCGACGAGCGCGCGCAGCCATTCGACGAACGGGTCGCCGCGGCCCTGCGATCCGGGGACGGGCGGCTGCTTCGCGACTCGGTGATCGACCCGGACGGCATTGGTGCCGAACTGCTGTGTGCCGGCGTGCCGCTCTGGGATGCAATGGCTCGGCTGATCGAGCCGACGCGGTGGCGCGCCGAGCTGCGCTACGACGCTGCGCCGTACGGGGTCGGGTACTTCGTCGCGTCCTGGCTAGCCGTGGGAGAAGCTCCCGCATGAGCCGCGTAGTGGCGATAGTCGGACCGACCGCAACCGGAAAGTCCGACCTAGCGGTCGCCTTGGCGCTGCGCGTGGACGGCGAGATCATCAACGCCGACTCGATGCAGCTCTACGTCGGCATGGACATCGGGACGGCGAAGCTCGCGCCCGACGAGCGGGCCGGTGTGCCGCACCACCTGCTCGACGTTTGGCCGCTGGGCAAGTCCGCCGCGGTTGCCGAATACCAGAATCTCGCCCGCGCGAGCATCGCTTCGATCCAGGCGCGCGGCCGCCTGCCGATCCTGGTCGGCGGGTCCGGGCTGTACCTGCGCGGCGCCCTCGATCGGCTCGAATTCCCGGGTGAGTCACCGCAAATCCGCGCGCGGCTCTATCGCGAACTCGACACCGAGGGATCGGCCGCGTTGCACGCACGCCTGCGTGCTCAGGATCCGGCGGCGGCGGCGGCGATCCTGGCGTCCAACGGCCGCCGAATCGTCCGCGCGCTCGAGGTTATCGAGCACACCGGACGCCCGTTCACCGCCACGATGCCTGGTTTCGACTCGGTGTACGACACCGTCTTCATCGGCCTCGACCGCGCCGACACCGACGAGCGGGTCGAGTGGCGAGTGCACCGGATGCTCGCCGCCGGTTTCGTGGACGAGGTGCGGGCGTTGCTGCCGCTCGGCCTGCGCGAGAGCCCCACTGCCGGCAAGGCGCTGGGCTATGCCCAGTTGCTCGCGGTGCTCGACGGGGCCGGTGCGGTGACCGGCGATCTCGAGCAGGCCGCAGTCGCGACGGTGCGGGCCACCCGCCGATTCGTGCGGCGCCAGCGGTCGTGGTTCCGGCGCGATCCGCGCGTCCACTGGCTGGACAGGGCTGCAGGCGACGCTGTCGACCGGGCGGAGGCACTTACCCTGGACGGGTGCACGCGCTGAAGGGACACGGGACCGAGAACGACTTCGTCGTGCTCCCGGACCTCGACGGCACCCTCGCTCTCACACCGCGATTGGTGCGCGCGCTGTGCGACCGACACGCCGGTGTCGGCGCCGACGGTGTATTGCGCGTCGTGTACAGCGAGAACGATCCTGAGGCGAAGGAGTTCGCGGCCGAGGCGCGATTTTTCATGGACTACCGCAACGCCGACGGCTCGTTCGCCGAGATGTGCGGGAACGGAATGCGGGTGTTCATGCGCTACTTGCACCGGGCCGGCCTCGCCACCGACTCAGCGACTGTGGCGACACGCGGCGGGATCGTGAGCGTGTGGACCGGCACCGACGGCATCGTCAGCGTGCTGATGGGCCGCCCGCAGGTGCTTGCAGTCCGTCCGGTGGTCACCGCCGCTCATCGACCGCCGCTCGCGGCGCTTGCCGCCCTGCACATCCCGAATCCGCACGTCGTCGTCGAGCTCACGACACCTGGTGAACTGGAAGCCCTTGAGCTCTCCGTGGCGCCACTCGTGCAACCGGCGCTTCCCGACGGGCAGAACATCGACTTCGTGGTTCGGGTCGCACACCGGCGGCTGTTGATGCGCGTGCACGAGCGCGGTTCCGGCGAGACCCGGTCGTGCGGTACCGGCATCTGCGCCGCCGTCGTCGCCGCGGCAACGGCCGACGGCACCGCTGCGGACGGCTCCACCTGGCAGGTCGACGTCAGCGGTGGCAGCTGCACGGTCATTTGGCGCACGGATGGCGAGGTTGTGCTGAGCGGCCCGGCGATCATCGTCGCCGAGCTTGAATTGGACGACGATTGGCTGGCCGCGCACGCTCGCTGAAGCGAAATCTGTCGCACGGGCATGTCACGATGGACGGCGATGACACTTTCTGATGACACCGCTCCTGATGACACCGTTCCTGATGACAGCCGTTCCGACGACTCCCAGCCCGACTCGTCCGCCACCAATCAGAGCATTGCCGGCGCCCCGCGCGCCGGGAACGGCACTGGCGGTTACGAGCTCGAGGAGCGCCAGGCGTTGCGCCGGGTCGCGGGCCTGTCCACCGAGCTCGCCGACGTCAGCGAGGTCGAATACCGGCAGCTGCGGCTGGAGCGGGTGGTTCTGGTTGGCGTCTGGACGGGCGGCTCCCTCGTCGAGGCCGAGAACTCTCTCGCCGAGCTCGCCCGGCTCGCCGAGACCGCGGGCTCGCTCGTCCTCGACGCCTTGATCCAGCGCCGCGACAAGCCCGATCCCGCCACCTACATCGGGTCGGGCAAGGCGAAGGAGCTGCGCGACGTCGTGGCGGCAGCGGGCGCTGACACGGTGATCTGCGACGGCGAGCTGACGCCCGGACAGTTGCAACAACTGGAAAAGGTCGTGAAAGTCAAGGTGGTCGACCGGACCGCGTTGATTCTCGACATCTTCGCCCAGCATGCTCGATCCCGCGAAGGCAAGGCGCAGGTCGAGCTCGCTCAGCTCGCCTACCTCAAGCCCCGGCTGCGCGGCTGGGGCGAGTCGCTGTCGCGCCAGGTCGGCGGACGCGCCGCAGGCGGCGTCGGAATCGGCGGTCGCGGCCCCGGCGAGACAAAGATCGAGGTCGATAGGCGCCGCATCACCTCGCGGATGGCGAAGCTGCGCAAGGAAATCTCGGCCATGAAGACCGCCCGCGACGTGAAGCGGTCCCGCCGACGCGGCCGGGAGGTGCCCAGCGTGGTTCTCGCCGGCTACACCAACGCCGGAAAGTCCTCGTTGCTCAACCGACTCACCGACGCTGGAGTGCTCGTCGAGAATGCCTTGTTCGCGACCCTGGACCCTACAGTGCGCCGGGCGCAGACCCCGGACGGCAGGGTTTACACCCTTGCCGACACGGTGGGGTTCGTCCGACACCTGCCGACCCAGCTCATCGAGGCCTTCCGCTCGACGCTGGAGGAGGTCGCCGGGGCTGACCTGATCCTGCATGTCGTCGACGCAGCCGATGCGGACCCGGAGCTGCAAATCCGCGCGGTGCGCGAGGTGCTCGCCGACATTGACGCGCTCGGGGTCCCGGAACAGCTTGTCTTCAACAAGCTCGACGCCGCCGACCCGGATATGCTGCTGCGCCTGCGCCGCCTCGCGCCGAGCGCGGTGTTCGTGTCCGCCCGCAACGGGGCGGGCATCGCCGAATTGCAACTGATCATCGAGGCGGGCCTGCCCCGTCCCGCTGTCGAGGTGGACGTGCTCGTGCCCTACACCCGGGGCGATCTGTTGGCCCGGGTGCACGAACGCGCCGATGTCCTCAGTACCGATCACACGCCCGAAGGCACCCGTCTCAAGGCCCGCGTGGCCCCGGATCTGGCAGCGGCGTTGGCTCCGTTCGGCGCGTGACGCGCATTCGTCGCCGCCTCAGATAACCAACTGGCCGGCCGATATTCACTGTGACCATCGCCGCCACACCCTGGCGTAGGGTGTGAGGCGAACGGACGCGCAGCTTTGGGAGAGATCATGGGTGGTTGGGAATCGCCGTCGCACTGGCTTGTCATCGCGATCTTGGTAATCGCGCTGTTCGGCTACAAGAAATTGCCGGACGCAGCGCGCTCCGTCGGCCGGTCGTTGCGGATCTTCAAGACCGAAGTCAAGGGCATGAGCGAGGACGACAAGGCGCGCGATGCGGCAAAGGAAGCCGAACGCGATCAGCGCAGCGACAGTGCCGGCGCGGCCGCGGTCGCACCGCCCGTCGCTGTGCCGCCCGTCGCTGTGCCGCCCGTCGCTGTTGCGCCCGCTCCGCCCGCAGTCCAGCAGCCTGCCGCACCGCCCGTCATGCCGTTGCCGCCCACCCCCGACGTCGATTCGGTGCGCGCCACCAACAGCCGATCGGTGAGTGGCGAGTAGCGGCTACCGCGCTCGTCCGCACGGTGCAGTGAGCCCGCGCCCACTCGCGCGCGGTACGGCTCGAGTGGCTGCTGGTGTGCTCTTCGTGCTCGCAGCGGGCGCCGCGCCAGCTGCTGCGTCGCGGCCGGTGCTGTCGGCGCCTGCATCTGCACCCGTCACCAATCCATCGCTACCGTGCGTGCCGAAGGCAGGCGGCGATCTCACCGGCATCCCTTGGCCCCAGACCAGGCTCAACTTCGAACGGGTTTGGTCGATCACCAAGGGCGCCGGGGTCAAGGTCGCCGTGATCGACACCGGGCTGGACCGCACCCAACCGCAGCTCGCTCACATCCATACCGAACCTGGAACCGACGTTCTGAGCGGTTTCGACCCGCATGACACCACCGACTGCGACGGGCACGGAAGCGGAGTCACTGGGATCATCGCCGCGCCTCAGGTCCCTGGATCGCCGTTTCTCGGCGTCGCCCCCGAGGTCACCATCATCGCGATCAAGCAGACCAACACCACGAGCGACACGCAAGCAAGCGCCCAAGGCGTCGCGGACGGGATCGACTACGCCCGCCGCCACGGTGCGCGCGTCGTGAACATCTCCTCGACCGTCAATGTGCGGGTCCGCAGCATCGAGCTGGCGATCAGCCGGGCCGCGACGGCCGGCGTCATCATCGTGGCCGCGGCGGGCAACGACGGCGGCGGCGTCAACGGGGTGGCCTACCCGGCCGCGTACTCCCAGGAGTACCCGAATGTTATCGCCGTCGCTGCGATCGATCAGTTCGATCAGGTGGCGCAATTCTCCGAGCGCGGTCCGTGGGTGAACGTGGCCGCGCCGGGTGTTGCGATCACCTTCCCGGCCCGGCAGAGCGGATACACCCAGAAGGACGGCACCAGCTTCGCGGCGCCCTACGTCACCGCAACAGTGGCGCTGATCCTCGCCGCACATCCTGGCATCACACCCGCGCAGGTGCGTGACCGGCTCGAGGCGACGGCCGATCCGCCGCCGGCAAGCGTGCCCGACCCGCGCTACGGCTACGGGGTCATCAACCCCTATCGCGCGGTCACGTCGCTGCGCACCGATCTGGTCGCCGCCACGCCGGCCCGCTCGCGCCCGCTCGCTGCGCCGCTGCCGCAGCGGGCTCCTGACCGTCATCTCCAGGACATCGCCCTCAGTGCGGCGGCCGCGCTGCTGCTCGTAGCGGCGTTCGTGGGGATCGGCGCGACGCTGCTACGCAGCCATCGCGCCGCGACGCGTTTGGCCCAGAAGCAGGCGGACGACCCGAACGGGCGCGCCGGTGTTCGCGCGCTGAGCAGCTCGGGCTAACTCGACCCACCGAACGCGAGGGTCCTCCCGTGCGGCGATTTCTCGTCACGTCGCACTACCTGTTGCACCACCCGGCCGGTGTCGACGATCGACGCGAAGCTGTTGGAAGCGAGCGCATTAACGACGTTGGGGTTGGCCGGTCCGCGTCCGCGAGCGCGACGTCACCGTCCGCAAGGCCCGGCAGGGTGCCAGCGCGAATGGCCGGCGGCAACCACGTCGGTTCAGGAGATGATGCCGCCGGGCGTGTCCCAGGCACCGCCCCAGATGTCGTCGTCCTCGGACAACCAGGTGCTCCGGTCGTGCTCGCTCTCGTCCCCACCGCTGCCCCCGCCGAGCATCGGCATCATCATGCCGCGACCGCTGGCACCGCCCGTGCCGGTGGCTCCGGTGGCAGCACTGCCACCCGCCCCGATCACGCCGCCGCTGATCCCCGACGCCTCGCCGGCGCCCGCGACGCCTGCGCTCTGCACGCCGCCGGACGTCGGACCGCCGAAGCCCGAGCCTCGGGTTCCTGCGCCGATGCCGCCGGCGCCGATACCACCGGCGCCGAAGGCCCCCATTCCGCCGGCGCCGATTCCGCCGACCCCGATTCCGCTGCCGCCACCGGTTCCGAGCGCGCCCGCACCGAGACCACCCGCGCCGCCGTCGAGACTCGCCAGGCTGGTGCCGGTGGGCACGCCCAAGCCATGACTGCTGCCGCCGTCGAGGCCGGACAAGCTTGTGCCACTGTGGCCACCAATGCCTGTGCCGTTGCCCATCCCTGCGTCGCGGAAGCCGCCGCCACTCCCGATGCCCGCGCCGCCGCCATGCGCGGAGCCGGTGGTATGGCCCGGTCCGGGAAACGGGCCGGAGCCCGCCGGATGAACCGCTGCAGGCAACGCGCCGCCGCCTGGCAGCTGACCAGCGCCGGAGGGATGTCCCGGCGCGGGAATCGGACCCAAACCGGAGGGGTGGCTCGTGCCGGACGGCTGGCTGGATCCAGGGAACTGGCCCGGCGTAGCTAAGTGTCCAGGCCCGGCGTAGTGGCTCGGGCTCGCGAAGCTACCCGGACCCGCGACGCGCCCGGGACCGCCCGGACCGCCCATATGGCCGGGATCGACAAAAGGACTGAGACCGGTGACGGGACCGGGGCTAGGGCCGGCAAACGGTCCCGGGCCGCCGCCGTTGGTCAACGGTGTGTGGTAGTAGAGCTCCGGCGGGATGCGATGCATGCTGTCGTCCATCGCGGCGGTGAAGGAGTTAAAGACCGCGCGGGCGCCGGCGCTGTCATCGTCGGCAAGCTGGATCGCCTGGCCGCGGACCCGGACCCAGTCGGTCTGGAACTGGGCGAGGCTGGCGTGCACGGTTGCTGTATTTGCGCCGATGGAGTTCGCGTCGACGACGATGAGGCCGATCGTTTTGACGGCCTCATCGGCGACGGCGCCACTCCAGCACGCTTCGAGATCGGCCTGGATCGCCTGCATCCGGGCTACGATGTGGCCGGACGCAAAGTCGGCGGTCTGGTTCAGCTTGCTGATCACCGTGTCGAGCGCACTCGGGTCGCTGGCTGCGAATTGCTCGCGGGTGCCCTTGCCGTTGCCGTAATGATCGACCACGACATTGAAGTCGTCCGATCGGGTGTAGACAGTCTGCTCGGAACCTCCGGCCACCGGGTCGCCCTCCTAGATCGCGCGGGAAGCAAGCGTCTGCTTCACGTGTTGCTGGGACGCCTGGTCCTGCTGTTGGTACTGACGTGCCGTTCCGCTCGCAGCGGCCGCGATGCTCTGCAACTGTTCCTCGATTTTGGCGAAGGTGAGCGAGATGGCTGCGTGGGCGTCGCCATAAGCGCCGGCGAAGACGTTGTCTGCCGTCCCCCAAAACGTCGCCAGCGGCGCACCGATGCTGCTGGCCGCCGCGAATTCCTTGGCATTGCCCGCGATATAGCCGCTACCGCCGTTGATCTCGGAGAGCAAGGCCTGGACCTTGTCTGCGACGTCGCTGAGCGCCTTGGCGTCAACGGTGAAGTCCTTGCCCATGCCCGTGCCCATATCTGCCCGTCCCTCCAATGCTAAAAAATTCGGCAGGCGATGACAATTGCCACCCAGCACACCGCCTGCCGAGGTGGATCAGCTCCAGTTGGAGCGTGCGGCGGCTTCGGCGCTCGTGTAGTTCTGATGCGCCTGGCCGACAGCCTGACCGATGTTATTGAGCACCTGTGACAGCGCGAGCGCGGCCTCATCCCACTGGCGCTTGCACACGAGATAGGACTCCTGTGCGGCGCCACTCCACGAAGCGATCATCGGCTGGAGATCACTCTCGAGCTGATCGAGCGTGGCAGTGAGCTTGGCGTAGTTGCCTCGAATGCCCTGCTCGCCGGCTGCGAGGGACTCGAACTGGACGTGAATTTCACCCATGATTGGGTCAGCTCCCTTCGGGTCAGCCGTTGATCTGACCGGCAAGGCCGGACAGGGTCTGGGTCTGGGTTGTTTCCTGCGTTCCGTACGTCTTGTGCGTGGACAGCAGTGCCTCGTGCATCTGGCGCAACGCGTTGTTGATCTTCGCCGCCTGCTGCTCGAAGGAGTCGTGGACCTGGACGAAGGAGCTTGCGGCCTCGCCGCGCCACCCACCCATCATGGTCTCGACCTCGGAGCGCAGGTTCGAGATGTGCCCCTGAATCTGGGTCGTCGCTTCCTCGACTCGCATGGCACCTTGTGCCATGGTCTCCTGGCTGGTCGTGTACTGAGCCACTTCTGTCCCCTCCTGGGTGGGGTCTACGGAGGCCGTCTTCAGGCCGGTCTCACCGTACAAACACCCGGCCGTCAATGCGATTCGGTACAAAAGTATTTACCGGCCCCGAATACTCGGTTCGGCGGGCCGGCACCCGAATTGGCTTCCGGACGATTCGGGTAGCGCTGCCGCGTCGCGAACTGCCGCCGGGGCCAGTCCTGCAGGCATTCGTGCCGCTCGGACGTCGGGGCGCGCACCCGCCGGGTCACGACGCCAGCCCGGCAGCGGACGGCCCTTGGACACGCCGAAACCGGCAATGTGAAGTGGCTCACTGTGGATAACTTCCCCGGACGGACTGTCCATTCGGTGTCGCAGTTCACCTGGAAACGGGCCTTAGCGCCGCACGTGGATCGAGCGCCGGACCGGTCGGAATGAGCGGGAGGAGCTGACCGGGCAGCGTGGTCGGCGTGACCCCCGCATAGCCGAACGCGGTGAGTAGCGCGCTGTCGGAGAACGCGTACTTCTTGCCCGGAGCGACGACGACGAAGGTGGTCGGGGAGCCGTCGGCCGAGCGGACGATCGCCGCACGGCCGGCCCGCACGAGAACGATGTCAGCGCTTCCTCGGCTCGAGGTCGGCGACTGCGAGACCGTATTCGACCGGTAGAGCGGGAGCTCGCTGGGCGGGACGGAGAATCTCGCCTCGGGCAGCGAGCTGGTGTAGACCGCGCAAATGCCACCGTTCTGCGCGGCGGTGGTCGCGGGGGAGGGCAGTTGGATCGGCAGTCCGCGCACCTGGTCGTCTAGCCGGGCGTCCCTGACCTGGGGCACCCCGATCACGTCGGTCTCGACGGTGCGCAGGGTCGACGGGACCTGCGCCACGGCCGGCAGGGACGCGATCAGCCGGGCCTCGACCGGGCTGATCGGCTCGACCCCGCCCGCGAGCGCGACGAAGCTCTGCTGCGTGTCGGTCGCGACGATGAGCTGGCCCACGGTGGTGGGGTGCCCGGCAACGGTCGGTCCAGCCGAGCCCACGTGGTCCAGTTGCGGTGTCCGCAGGGCCGGTCCTGGCAGCAGGCCGTCGAGGAAAGCGGTCCCCACCACAAGGGGATCGGTGCTCTGCAAGTTCAGCAGCGTCGCCACAGCGTCGGATTCGATGAGCAGGCGCTGGCCGTTCCAGAGCAGGTAGCGTTTGCCGTCGGATACCGAACGCACGACCACGGACTGGCTGGATGGCAGGGCGCGACCGGCGTCCGCGCCGACCAGCAGGCTGACCCGTGCCAGCAGTTGCGTCGGCTTGCCGGCGCGCTGCCGGGAGCACACCGTCCACGGCGACGTCACCAGGCTCGACTTGGGCGGCAGCGAGTCTGGAATTGCGTCGATGCCGATCGTCGGTCCGCGCGGGACGTCGGCGATCTCGGAGCGGTCTACGAGGGTCACGTGCGCCTGCAGCTGACCGGCGCCGCTCACCGCCAGGACGCCCGAAGAGAAGTTCAGCACCGGGTCGAGGCGGCCGCGCAGGTAGATGAACCGCGCGCCCGTTTCGCGTTCCACCACGATCGTGCCCGCCGCCTGCCAGCTCTTTCCCGCGGACGGCCTGAGGACACCGACCAGCGCGAAGCCCGCGGCTACCAGCACCGCGATCATCACGCCGGACACGGTGGTCAGCGTGAGGCGTCGCATCGGTGGCTCCACCGCGTTCGGTTCACCGGTGACCAGTGCGGCCAACGCCCGTTTGGTGAGGAAACGGTAGGCGTGCAGCTGATCGCGGCGGGTCTGCATGCCTGTTGCCTTCTCCGTCGCGTCGCGATTCCCATCCGGGCCGTCAACCGACGACCATACGGCGGAGCTCGTGTCGCTGACCTGTCATGCTTCGCAGCACGTCGGTTGGTGCACAGACACGAGGAGAGGGATGCCGGAGTTCACGCGCGTCCAGCTGGTGCTCCTCGAACTCGCAGTGGCCGCGTTCGCCGCCGGCTTCGCGCTGCACGCGCTCTGGCGCTGGGCCGGTCTCGGCGCCGCGATCGTGCTCGGCGCGCTGGCCGTCGTGCCGCTGCAGCGGCGCTGGGCCTACCAGCTGCTGCTGTCCTACCTGGGCATGGTGCGGCGGCGCAGGTCGATTCGCGGCCCAGGTTTGCAATCGCTGCTCGGCGGCTACCGCGTCGTCACCGTCCCGCCCGGGCGCCAGGGCATAGCCTTCGGTGCGGTGCGCGTCAGGACCAGCTGGACGGTCCCGCTCGAACTGGGTTTGGACGGCCTGCTCAACGACGACGCACCGATTCCGCTCGACCAGCTTGCGACGCTGCTTCGAGTCGAAGGCGTCCCGCTGTCGACAGTGCGCCTGGTGACGCTCGTCTCGCCGGCACGGCCCGGGGTGGCGTCCGGATCGCTCGCCGGACCGCCCCGGCTCGCGTCGCGCTACTGCCTGCTCACCTTGAACGTGGGAGCCGCACCCGCAGCCATCGCCGAGCGCGGGGGATCCGATGCTGCCGTCGGTCAGGTCCTGCGCCGCTGCGTGGTGCGCGCCGAGGAGGTGTTCGAGGCTTGCGGGGCCCGGGTCAGGCGGCTCGACGACACAGGGGTCGCGGGACTGTTCGCTGTGCTGCTGGGCCCGGCGGCGTCCCCGCCGGATGGGACGCTGCACCCGACAGTGGAGACCTGGCGCGATATCCGCGTCGCCGGGACCTCATCGACCACCTTCGCGGTGGTCGGCACGGGCGCGGATGTCACCGACCGGCTCGCTGAGCTCGCCGGGCGCGCGCCGACGGCGACTGCAGTCACCACCCTGGTTCTGCGCCTTGCGCGCCGCGATGAGCTACGCACCACCCTGCTGTTGCGGATCAGCGGCCCCGGGACGTCGTCGGATCGTGCCGCGGCGAGCGAGGTCGAGAAGCTGGCAGGCGAGGTCGGGCTGGTCCTCCAGCGGCTGGGCGGCGAGCAGGGCACGCTGCTGGGTGCGACGACCGCGGTGGACGTGAGCGAGCGATCCGAAGCGGCGCCGTGATGCGGGGGATCGCGAAGGTGCACCTGCCCGCGGCAACGACGATCGCGGCGCCGCGATCGGGCGTGAACCTTGGTGTTGACGATGCCGGTGACCCGGTCACGCTGCGGCTGTTCCGCCCGAGTGGAACCCGGGTCACCGCCATCTCTGCGCTCGCCCCGGTCCAACTGCTTGTCATGCGGGCCGCCCACGCGGGCGTCGTGGTGCGCGTCGTCACGCCCCGCCCGCGCCACTGGCAGCGCGTGCTTGCGCACGGATCGGACGCCGGCGCAGTCGCGCCTTCAACTGTCCTGCCGCAAATCTCGGGGCCGCAACTCGTCGTCGACGACCGGCTCGTCGACGACCCTCGGGATCAGACCCGCGGGCCCGGCGATGCCTTTGCGTGGCGCTGCCGAATCGAGCTGCGTTCGCAGGACTCCTCGGCTGACCCGCGCACCCGCGGCCGGGCTGAGCTCCTGCTGCTGGGGGAACTACGGCCCGAGCTCACTCTGGCACTCGCCACCGGCTTCGGGGTCGCGCCGCTGGTGCGCGTGCCGGACGCAGGCTCGGTAACCGTCCTGCGGCGTGGCGGTCTCGCCTACGTCACGCTCGACCCCACGCCGGACGAGGCACCCCTGCTGCAGTCGAACGGCTGAGTCGCTGCCCGATCTCGCTTGGCGCTCAGCTGGTAGCGAGGCGAATCGCGCCGTACACGCCCATGACGCCCAGGGCGAGCGGGATCACCGACAGCACGAGCATCGTCTCCATGACATCGCCGGCCCTGGACCACGGAGGGGCGTAGCGGCGGCCCGGAAGCAGCACAGCGAGCGCTAGCAGCGCCACCGCAGCGAGGGCGGCCGGCGCGACGATGCCCACAATTCGTGCGGTCGCGCTGACCTCGGCCGCGCGCGCCACGACGGCCGCGGCGACTGCGGCAGCGCCGGCGCCGAGCAGCAGGAAGCGCTGCCCGCGCCCGGTGAACAACCGCGCGCGCAGCAGGCAGATGGCGCCGAGCACAAGCGAGAGGATGCGTTCACTTGGGCCGTCCGAGGCGAGCAGCACCGCCGCCCCACTGATTGCCACGCAGAGGCCGCCGAGCAGTCCGGTGAGGAACTGATCGGCGAGGAAAGCCTGGCGCAGGACTGTCACCGAGTCAACTGAGGCGGTGTCGCGGCGCACCTCGGCCGCATCACCGGCAATGGTGGGTAGCGGCAGCCGGGACAGCCGAAACGACAGCATCGGCAAGATCGGCGATGCTGCCAGCGCGACGGCAGCGACGAGGGCAGCCGTGCCGCCGCCGCTCAGGGTCGTGGCGCTGGCGACTGCGGTTCCGGTCGCCGTGAGCACCGCCGCGGTGATCACGGTGACGAATCCGGGAACGCCGGCTCGCACGACGACGAGCGCGACGGTCGCCGCCAGCAACGCCGAGCACGCCCCGAGCAGCAATTGCGGGGCGCCGAAAGCACTCAACTGATGCTGCCCACCGACCGCGCTCGCCCCGCTTGCGGCAGCGAAGGCAATCGCGAACGACGCCGGGGACGAGCGCGGTGCTGCGTTGCAGCGGCCGAAGCGCCGCGGCCAGCGCGAGCAGCACCGCTGCGATCGTCGCGCCGGCGATCGAGGTCGATCCCCAGGCCGGTCCGGCCGACATTGCGCCCATCAGCGCGATCGCCAATGCGCCGGCGCCCAGTACCACGGCGCCGAGGCGAGTCTGCCCGTCCGACCAGCGCGCGGTCCTGGTCATCACGCCGGTGCCGACGGCATCGAGCACGTCGTCGAACGCGATCTCGGGTAGCTGGGTGGTCCGGGTCCGCAGGTGCAGTACGTCACCATCGTGCAGTTGGCTCGCGGCGAGCGTGGCGGACGGATCGAGCGGTGTCTCGGCAGAACGTTGCAGTACCCACCCACCCTGCGCGGCCCCCTCGTCGGCGACCTCCCGGCCCAGGCTCGACACCAGTGTGGCCAGCAGTTCGGCGACCGGGATTTGCGCCGGGACGGCCAGGTCGGCACGCAGACCCGCCGAGATCACCGTGATCCGGCAGGTGTCCGACACGACCCCGGACGTCATGCTGCTAGCCCGAACATAGGTAGCCCCGTCACAGGCGTTTGCGGATGTTCGCTCATCGGCACTTCTCTTCTGGTCGGGCCGGCGCGCGCCGGCTGGCATGCTGGGCCAACACGACCAGTGTCGTCGAAGGGTAGGCACACCCGCGGGTCATTGCGAACGGTAACGGAGGTCGAGCGAGTGAGCACGGTGCTCTTCCGTCGTCTTTCGCGGCGCCAGCCGCCACCCGAGCCGCGCGGCGAAATCGTGCTCGAATCGCCACCCGAGCTCCCGGAGACGGTCAGCGGCGGCGGTATGGGGCAAACCCTTACCTACCTGCCGATGCTCGCAGGCGCGGGAGCGACCGCGCTGCTCGTCACGGGCAGCGGCGGCTCGCCCGTCACCTACCTCGCCAGCGGCATGATGGCGCTGTCGATGGCAGGCATGGCGTTCAGCGGGATGGGCCGCTCGTCCGGGGACAAACGCCGTCGTCTCGACGGCGACCGCCGTGACTATCAGCGCTATCTGCAGCAGGTGCGCCGACGGGTTCGAACGGTCGCCGAACTGCAGCGCGCCTCCGCGTTGTGGCACCACCCCGACCCGGCAGCACTGTGGTGCGTGGCGATCGGCACCCGGCTGTGGGAGCGGCGTCCGATCGACGGCGACTATCTCGCCATCCGTATCGCCCGCGGGCCGCTTCGGCTCGCGGTCAAGCTGGTCACCCCGGAGACCAAGCCGGTGGAGGATCTCGAGCCCGTCTCCGCGATTTCGCTGCGCCGCTTCGTCCACACGCACAGCACCGTCCGCGATCTGCCGATCGCGATCGCCGCCAACGCCTTCGGCCGTATCTCGATCAGTGGTGATCCCGCGGCTCGGCGCGCTCTGGCACGCGCGATGATAGGACAAGTCGCGGCATTCCATTCTCCCGACGACGTGCGCATCGCGGTCTGCGCGGCGCCGGAGGTGCTCGGTGAGTGGGACTGGCTCAAGTGGTTGCCACATGCCATGAGTCAGGACAGCTTCGACGCAACCGGGCAGGTACGCCTGCTTAGCGACGACCTGATGGATATCGAGGCGCTGTTCGGCGAGACGCTGTCGAGCCGGGCACGCTTCGGTGCCGAGGGCGGTACGGACGGCGCGCACGTGATCGTGGTGCTCGACGGGGGTCGCGTCCCGCCGGAGGCACAACTGGTCGCCTCGATGGTGCACGGGGTGACCGTCCTCGACCTCGGGGCGGCGCTCGGTGCCGACCAGGTCGACGGGGTACTTCGCCTGGACATCGACCATGCGGGCCTCGCGATGACCCGCCGCGAACCCAACGGCACCGAGCGGCGCAACGTGCTCGGCATCCCCGACGAATTGAGCACCGTCGAGGCCGAGGTGCTGGCCCGGCGCATGACGTCGCTGCGGATCTCGGCGCAGGCAACCGAGACCGAGGACGCGTTGAGCGCCGATCTGAGCCTGCTCGACCTGCTCCGCCTCGGTGATCCGTACCAGCTCGATACGGACCAAACCTGGCGCACCCGCGCACAACGGGATCGGCTGCGCGTCCCGATTGGCGTCGGCGCGGCGGGCCAGGCGGTCGACCTGGACATCAAGGAGTCGGCACAGGGCGGGATGGGCCCGCACGGCCTGGTGATCGGCGCTACCGGGTCGGGCAAGTCCGAGCTGCTGCGCACCCTCGTGCTGGGCCTCGCGCTCACCCATTCCTCGCAGCAGCTGAACTTCGTGCTTGTGGACTTCAAAGGCGGCGCGACCTTCGCCAGCCTTGACGTCCTGCCGCACACATCCGCCGTGATCACCAACCTCGAGGACGAGCTGAGCCTCGTCGACCGGATGCGGGACGCTGTCCACGGTGAGCTGGTGCGCCGCCAGGAGGCGTTGCGGGCGGCTGGGAACTTCGCGTCGTTACGCGACTACGAACGCGCTCGCGAGCAGGGCGTGCCCCTCGAACCGATGCCGTCACTGTTCATCGTCGTGGACGAGTTCAGTGAGTTGCTCTCCGCCAAGCCGGACTTCATCGACCTGTTCGTCATGATCGGGCGCCTGGGCCGCTCGCTCGGCGTGCATCTGCTGCTCGCCTCGCAGCGCCTGGAGGAGGGCAAGCTGCGCGGGTTGGACACGCACCTTTCCTACCGGGTGGGTCTGCGCACCTTCTCGTCCGCTGAGAGCCGGGTCGTGCTCGGTGTTCCGGACGCCTACGAGTTGCCCAACGCGCCCGGCAACGGCTATCTCAAGGACGGCACCGAAGGTCTCATCCGGTTCAAGGCGGCCTACGTCTCCGGCACGTACACCGCGCGTGCAAGTACGGCCCGGGTCGGCGGCAACCTCGGCGCCGAGCGCATCCTGCCCTACCAGAGCGCGTTTCTCGCACCCCGGGAGAACGCCGCCTCGCGCGAGCCTGACGCCGGCCCGGCGGCACAGGAGCAGACCGGGCCCGCGGACACCTTGATGGAGATCATCGTCCACCGGCTCGCAGGGCGTGGGACGCCCGCTCGCAGGGTCTGGCTGCCGCCACTGGATGTCGCGCCGACCTTGGACGAATTGCTGCCCCCGTTGCAGGAGACCGACCGCGGTCTGCGTCCACAGGACTGGTCGAACGTAGCGACGCTGAGCGCACCGATCGGCCTCATCGACCGGCCCTTCGACCAGCGCCGCGACCCGCACTGGGTGTCGCTGGCCAGTGCGCACTTCGTGGTGGTCGGGCGTCCGCAGAGCGGCAAGAGCACCGTGTTGCGCTCGCTGATCACGGCGATCTCGCTCACTCACACACCCGAGCAGGTGCAGTTCTACTGCCTGGATTTCGGCGGCGGCACGTTGACCGCGCTGGCCGACTTGCCGCACGTCGGCTCGGTCGCAACCCGCCTCGAACCGGATCGGCTGCGGCGCACGATCGCGGAACTGAACGGGTTGCTGTCTCGACGCGAGCAGATGTTTACCGCCCACGGCATCGATTCGATGAGCAGTTACCGGCGGATGCTGGCGAGCGGTCAAATGGGAGGCGACGGCTACGGCGACGTGTTCCTCGTGGTAGACGGGTGGGGCACGGTGCGCTCGGACTACGAAGAACTGGAAGCGGCGATCACCCGTATCGCCGCTCGGGGGCTCGGGTTCGGGGTGCATGTCGTGCTGTCCGTGCAGCGCTGGATGGAGATCCGGCCCGCGCTCAAGGATTTGATCAGTGCTCGCCTGGAACTGCGTCTCGGCGATCCCGGTGAATCCGAGTTCGACCGGCGGGTCGCTACCGCAGTTCCCGAAGCCGCGCCTGGACGGGGCCTGATCGCGGCAAAGCTACATTTCCTTGCCGCATTGCCCCGCATCGACGCCACGCCGAGCATCGACGATCTCAGCGAGGGTGTCGCCGCGAGCGTGGCGCGGATCGGCAAGGCCTGGAGCGGGCCGGTCGCGCCGCCGGTGCGGCTGCTGCCGTCCCGGCTCCCCTATTGCGACCTGCCGCCGCCCGACCCTGACCGCGCGATCATCCCGATCGGTCTCGAGGAGAACGCGCTGTCGCCGGTATTCATAGATTTCGACGCCGAGCCGCACTTCCTGGCCATCGGCGATGTCGAGTCGGGCAAGTCCAACCTGCTCCGAACGGTGCTGCGCGGGATCACTACGCGGTGGACGCCCGATCAGGCCAAGATCATCACCTTGGACTATCGCCGTGGCCTGCTGGGCGCGGTATCGACGAAGCACCAAATCGGCTACGTCATGAATTCGGTCGGCGCGCCGGACGTCGTTGCCAATATCCTGGCGGCGCTTCGCGAACGACTCGCCGGCATCCAGATCGATCCGGGTAAGGGCGAGGCGCCGACGTGGTCGGGGGCGCGTCTGTTCGTGGTGATCGACGACTACGAGCTGGTCGCGGCGAGCGCCGGCAACCCGATCGCAGCGCTGACCGAGTTCCTGCCGCAAGCGCGCGACATCGGCCTGCACCTGGTGCTGAGCCGGTCCGCGGGCGGGGTCGGCCAGGGGATGTACGAGCCGGTGCTGCGGGGTCTGCGGGAGATGGGCACGCCCGGCGTCCTGCTGTCTGGATCGAAAGACGAAGGCGCTGTGCTCGGCTCGCTGAAGTTGGAATCGCTGCCTGCGGGACGCGGCCGCTTGGTGCACCGCCGCCTCGGCTCGGTACTGATCCAGACTGCTCTCGCGACCGACTGAGCGCTGCGGGTCGGATGAGGCACAGCGAAACCGCGCTGGCCTCTAGCGCGGTGCGCAAAGCCGGCGCCACCGTTGGTCCTACACTCAAGCCCTTGTCCAAAGCCATGCACAGACCGATGCCCGAAGGGTGGCTGCGCCAGTGAGCGAAGCTTGCAAGCGAGCAACTGAGTTCGGCTGGCCGACCGCGCGAAGCGAGGGTTGGGCGTGAAGTCAGAGCCGAACCCGCTGGAGACCTACTTCCGCGCGAACCAGGGCCGCCTCATCCACAAGTGGCTGCACTATTTCGAGATCTACGACCGGCATTTCTCCCCTTACCGCGGCAAGCCGGTGAACATCGTGGAGTTCGGGGTATCGCAGGGCGGTTCGCTGCAGATGTGGAAGGACTACTTCGGCCCGCACGCCCACATCACCGGTGTCGACATCGAGCCGCGCTGCGCGGAGCTGACCGAGGACCGCGTCGATGTCGTCATCGGCGACCAGGACGATCGCGAGTTCCTGCGCGAACTCGGCCGAAAGGTCGGACCGATCGACATCCTCATCGAAGACGGTGGCCACACCATGACGCAACAGATCGCCACATTCGAGGAGATGTGGCCGTGCGTCGTCGACGGCGGCGTGTTCCTCATGGAGGACCTGCACACCAGCTACTGGCGCAAGTACCAAGGCGGCTATAGACGGCGGGGCACCTTCATCGAATACGCGAAGGACCTCATCGACCAGATCAACGCCTATCACTCGCACGAGCCTCGCAAGCTATCGGTGGACGAATACACCCGCTCGATCCGCGGGATGCACGTGTACGACAGCGTCATCGTGTTCGACAAAGCCAACGTCGAAAAGCCCATACACGAGAAGACCGGCAAGGGCTCGTTCCGGCGCTGGATACCACCGGAGGGCACCCGCGTAGGCGGCTGAGACTCGTCGCTACGCCGAATGCGCGTTGTGTGGCCCCGATCGACGACACACCACACACTCGCCGCGAGCGGCTCAGATCTTGCGGAGCACCGCAACGACGCGACCGAGAATGGTCGCCTCGTCGCCGTCAATCGGGGTGTAGGCGTTGTTGTGCGGCAGCAGCCAAACATGCCCGTCACGGCGCTGCAACGTCTTGACTGTGGCCTCGCCGTCGAGCATCGCGGCCACGATCTCGCCGTTGTCCGCCGTCTGCTGCTGCCGGACGACCACCCAGTCGCCGTCGGCGATTGCGACATCGATCATGGAGTCGCCGACAACTTTGAGCAGGAACAGCGACCCATCGCCGACGAGCGCCTTCGGCAGCGGAAACACGTCTTCGATCATCTGTTCGGCGAGGATCGGGCCACCGGCCGCGATCCGGCCCACGACGGGCACGAAGACCGGTGCCTCGCCACGCGGGGCGTCGTCGGTAACAGCGACCGCCCGACGCACCGCTTTGGGTTTGGGCATGGGCTCGCCGCCGGGTCGGACGTCGACGGCGCGGGGTCGGTTGGGGTCTCGGCGCAGAAATCCCTTGCGCTCGAGCATGGCGAGTTGGTGAGCCACGCTCGACGTGGACGCCAACCCCGCTGACTCACAAATCTCGCGAATGCTCGGCGGGTAGCCGCGGCGTTCCACCGAGTCGCGGATGACGTCGAGGATGGCCTGCTGACGACGGGTCAGGCCAGTCGTCGGGTCAGGGAGTTCGGTGACCTTCGGTCGTCCGGGACGCCGACGTGGCTCTGGGGCGGCCTTGGTGCGAGACCCGGCGTGCTTTGCCGGGGCACTTTTCTCGGTAGCCGCTGCGTCTGGTGTGGCGGCGGGTGCAATCTTCCTGGGCGGCATCGAGGCCCTCCTGTCGTGGTTGTGCTCCGCCGGCTGACACCGGGCACCGGCTGGAAGCGGAGCGGATTCGATCTGCCCAAACCGTAGCCGCGGCCGAGGGAAAACTCAAACACGTGTTCGAACGACACGCCGTGCGCCATTGAAAATTGTCGGCACCCGCTGGTACACCTTTCGTGAGGCGTTCGATCGAACGCCCGTTCGAAGTAGACCACGCGCGATGGTCTCGAACAACGCTTTACAGGAGGCCACCATGTCGGTTGCGCTCGAGTTTGCCCCCGTGGTCGAAATTCCGGCCCACGCGCGCCTACGCGCCGCCCAGCGATCGGTCCTTCGGGACGAGTGCCGAGCGCTCGCAACGGTCACCGCGCTACCCCAACTGCCCCGTCCGAGCAGCCTCGCGGTGGCCTCGCCGCTGCGCCTGACGCGCCGCGGCGTCGTCGCCCTGGGTGCAGCCGCCGCCGTGCTATCGGTCGCGTTGATCGGGGCGGCGTGGCTGTCGGCGCCCAACTCCGCAGGCGGCAGCGCCCACGTCTCAGCACCTGCGTCGGCACCGGCTACGGTGACCGTCCGCGCTGGCGATTCGCTCTGGGCGATCGCGGAACGCCTTGCTCCGAATCTCGATCCTCGCGCGGAGGTGGCAGCGCTGCAAAAGATCAACCATGTTGATGACGGGTCGGCGCTGATACCGGGGCAAGTGTTACGAACCCGTTGAGCGCCGAACACGCGACTCGCCGGGGCGACACTTGCGGAACACAGCCCACCGATCTAGCGTTCACCCCTACATCTAGTAGTTACATGCATGTCGTTCGTCCATAAGTAGGGTTTATCGACTGACCACGTCCGTCGGCGAGAGGGGATCGGAAGCCATGCGATGCCCGTACTGCCGCCACCCCGACTCTCGGGTCCTCGACTCGCGTGAGCACGACGAGGGCCAGGTGATTCGCCGGCGCCGGTCCTGCCAAGAGTGTGGTCGTCGTTTCACCACCGTCGAGCAGGCCTCGCTCGCCGTGATCAAGCGCAGCGGCGTTACTGAGCCGTTCAGCCGCCAGAAGGTCATCAGCGGGGTGCGGCGCGCCTGCCAGGGCCGTCCGGTGGACGAGGACGCGCTGGCGCTGCTCGCTCAAGCCGTCGAGGACGCCGTACGCGGGTCCGGGGTCGCCGAGGTACCCAGCGACGAGGTGGGGCTCGCGATCCTCGGGCCACTCCGCCTGCTGGACGAGGTCGCTTACCTGCGCTTCGCCTCGGTGTATCAGGCGTTCAGTTCGATCGACGACTTCGAGAAGGCGATCTCAGATCTACGCTGCGAACACCGCCCGCCCAGCCCGTAGCCGGGCAGCTCGGCCGACTACTTGCTCCGCCGACCCACAACCGCTCCACGGAAAAAGGAAGCTGCTATGACCGACGAGATCGAGGCGTCCCCAGTTCACGCATCGGGCACCGACACATCCTCCGCGCGCTATCCGGCCGAGGGACTGGTGGTTGATCGGATCTACACCTCGCCCGGCGTGCATCCCTATGCCGAAGTCACCTGGGAGCGTCGCGACGTAGTGATGACCAACTGGCGGGACGGGTCGATCAACTTCGAGCAGCGCGGCGTCGAGTTCCCCGACTCCTGGTCGGTGAACGCGGCCAACATCGTCACCACCAAGTACTTCCGCGGCGCGGTGGGCACCGACGTGCGTGAGTGGTCGCTGCGCCAGCTCATCGACCGCGTGGTCGGCAAGTACCGTGCGGCGGGGGAGCAGCACGCCTACTTCCGCTCCGCCGAGGACGCGGAGATCTTCGAGCACGAGCTGACGTGGATGCTGCTGCACCAAGTCTTCAGCTTCAATTCGCCGGTCTGGTTCAACGTCGGCACCACCTCACCGCAGCAGGTGTCGGCGTGCTTCATCCTGGCCGTCGAAGACACGATGGACTCGATCCTCAACTGGTACCGCGAGGAGGGGCTCATCTTCAAGGGCGGCTCGGGTGCCGGGCTGAACCTCTCACGCATCCGGTCATCGAAGGAGCTGCTCTCCTCCGGCGGCACCGCATCGGGTCCGGTCAGCTTCATGCGCGGTGCCGACGCCTCCGCCGGCACGATCAAATCAGGCGGCGCGACCCGGCGCGCCGCCAAGATGGTCGTGCTCGACATCGACCACCCTGACATCGTCGAGTTCGTCGAGACCAAGGCCCGCGAAGAGAACAAGATTCGCGTCCTGCGCGATGCGGGCTACGACATGGATCTTGGTGGCTCGGACATCACGAGCGTCCAGTATCAGAACGCCAACAACTCCGTGCGCGTCTCGGACGACTTCATGCGCGCAGTCGAGGAAGACCGGGAGTTCGGACTGCGGGCGCGGCAAACGGGTGAAGTTATCGAGACCGTCCGTGCCAAGCAGTTGTTCCACCGGGTCGCGCAGGCCGCGTGGGAATGCGCCGATCCCGGCATCCAGTACGACGACACGATCAACGACTGGCACACCAACCCGGAGACCGGGCGGATCACCGCGTCCAACCCGTGCTCGGAGTACATGAGCCTGGACAACACTTCTTGCAACCTGGCGTCGCTGAACCTGATGACGTTCCTGCGACCGGACAACGTCTTCGATGTGCAGAAGTTCGTGAAATCCATTGAATTGATCATCACCGCGATGGACATCTCGATCTGCTTCGCCGACTTCCCCACCGAGGCGATCGGCGTTAACACCCGCGACTATCGGCAGCTCGGCATCGGCTACGCGAACCTGGGCGCCCTGCTCATGGCGTCGGGTCTTGCCTACGACTCCGACGGCGGGCGTGCGCTCGCCGGTGCGATCACCTCGCTGATGACCGCGACGTCCTACCGTCGTTCCGCCGAACTCGCCGGCATCGTCGGCCCGTATGCAGGGTTTCGGCGCAACGCCAAGGCGCACGCGCGAGTGATGCGCAAGCACGCTGCCGCCAACGACTCGGTGCGCCCTCTGCAAGCCAATGCCCGCGCCGTACTGTCCGCGGCCACCGAGGAGTGGACACACGGAAACAAGATCGGCGAGCGCAACGGCTGGCGCAACGCGCAGGCCTCGGTACTGGCTCCGACCGGCACGATCGGGCTGATGATGGACTGCGACACCACCGGTGTGGAGCCCGACCTCGCGCTGGTCAAGTTCAAGAAGCTCGTCGGCGGCGGGTCGATGCAGATTGTCAACCAGACCGTGCCACGCGCGCTGCACGCGCTGGGCTACCAGGCCGAGCAGGTCGAGGCGATCGTCGAGTACATCGCCGAGCAAGGGCACGTCATCGACGCCCCCGGCTTGCGCCCGGAGCACTACGAGGTGTTCGACTGTGCGATGGGCACACGCGCGATCAAGCCGATGGGGCATGTGCGGATGATGGCCGCGGCCCAGCCGTTCTTGTCCGGCGCGATTTCCAAGACGGTCAACCTGCCGCAGACGGCAACGGTAGAGGACATCGAAGACGTCTACTTCCAAGGATGGAAGCTTGGGCTCAAAGCGCTGGCGGTATATCGCGACAATTGCAAGGTCGGCCAGCCGCTGTCCGCAGGCTCGTCGGCGAAGCAGTCCGGTTCGACCGAGACGAAGGTCGTCGAATACCGGCCCATCCGTAAGCGGCTGCCCAAAGCGCGTCCATCGCGCACGACGTCGTTCGCGGTGGGCGGCGCCGAGGGTTACATGACCGCCGGGTCCTACCCCGACGACGGGCTGGGCGAGGTCTTCCTCAAGCTCGGCAAGCAGGGTTCCACGCTCGCCGGAGTGATGGATGCGTTTTCGATCGCAATCTCCATCGCGCTGCAGTACGGCGTCCCGCTGGAGACCTACGTGCAGAAGTTCACCAACATGCGCTTCGAGCCGGCCGGCCTTACCGACGATCCGGACATCCGCATGGCGCAGTCGATGTTGGACTACATCTTCCGGCGCTTGGCCCTGGACTACCTGCCCTTTGACGACCGTGCCGCGCTCGGCATCTACACCGCGACCGAGCGCACCCGCCAACTCGAAACGGGCACCTACGCCCCGGTGCATGACGACGACGAGGAAGATCTGGAGACGCTCGCGCAGTCAGCCCCCGTCCGACGAGCGGCGACCGACGTGGTCGACGAGCACGACGCGGCCGAATTGCCCGCTCCGGGCGGCGTCCACAGCTCCACCGAGTTGCTCGAGTCGATGATCGGCACTTCCGCGGACGCCCCGCTCTGTATGAACTGTGGCACCAAGATGCGCCCGGCCGGCAGTTGCTTCGTCTGCGAAGGATGCGGCAGTACCAGCGGCTGCAGCTGAAAATGCGCGATATTGCAACCAATGCGACATTGCCGCGAGCGATCCGAGGTTCGCATTGGTTACGTGACGGATGGCGCTGGTCTTGCGCGGTTTCGCGATCCACAAGAATGCGATCAAGCGTATGAACTAGGAGATTGAGCGGGAAGTTTCCTCGGACTCCAGTGCGCATTCCGCTTGAATCCAGCGTGCCAGATGTCGGATCACTCGAGCTCCCAATCTTGAGGTGTTTCGCGAGGCCTCGGCCGCGAATCGCGGCGCTGGTCGACGGAACGCGCAGGGCAGGTCAGGACGCGTCGTGCCGCTCGGCTGCCTCTTGATAAAACGCGATCAGCGCACCCGCGATGGCGCCATCGGCGAGTGGACCGGTCGCACCGAACGGTGCGTTCCAGAAGTCGTCGTCGGACGGCACGGGGTCGACGCCGACGTAGGTGTAGGGCTCGGGCACCGTGGCGTCACCGGGCGACACGCCATAGTTGGCGCCATTGACCCGGATACCAACATCGAAATGCTCGGGCCACAGCACGGGCACCTCGTCGGGCGCGAACTCTCGCAGCGCCGTGTCGCCGACAGCGAAGGCGTCGGTGATCCGTCCTGCCTCGACAGCATCGAGCTGCAATTGCTCGTCCGCGCCGACCCCGGATCCGTCACTGTAGAGGCCCTCGGGCGCGCCGACCTCGATCCCCAGCGCAGCACCGATCTCGGACACGCTTCGGCCCGAAATCGGGCAACTGTTGTCACCTGCAATCACTTGGTCGCCCTCGACCCGGACGTCGGGTTCGGCGACGGTCCGGAAGCCGGCAGGGCTCACTTGCAACCGGATGGTTCCGCTCGCGCGGTGCTGCGGGCCGGCCAGCACGAGTTCGGCCACTGCATGCAGGGCTTGTCGGGTCTGTTCGCGAGTCGCGTCTACCAATTGCTCGTCAACCATGGTGCACAGTGTCCCGCAACCCGCCTGCTGCTGGAACGGGCATCGTCATTCTGTGCTCACGTCGTCGACGGTGACGTTGACGACAACTGAGTCGAGTTCGAGGTTGCGACGAAGTTCGGCGCTGACCTCGTTCCGGACGGCGAGCGCGACCTCGTGCACAGCAGGGCCATACTCGACGGCCAGGGCCAGCTCGACCACTGCGGTGCGACCGAGCACGCCCACTGCGGCGTGCGGATGGCGATGCCGAAGCGTCGCCCGCTCGACGATCGCCGCCAGCCGCGATTCTGTGCTGCGTCCGAGCGCGACGCGTACGCCGGGCACGCGACGGGCGGCGTCACGGGCCAGCTTCGCGACGACCCGTGCGGCCACGCTGATCGTTCCGTGCTCGGTGAGCTGCAGCGTGTACCAGACATCCTTGACCAACCGCCCGATGCTCTGCATGACCAACGAGCTCAGCTCGGCAGGCGGCTGGGGTGCGTGCCGGGTAGCTGCAGCGACCGGCTCCCAACGAGTGCTGAGCTCCGTGATCGCGGCTTGGCAGTGCACGCATTGCCCTTGATGCGCGTCGCGTTGGCTTCCGCGGCCTTCCGCGACCTGCTCGAGCAGTTCGTCGACATCGGCCCCGCATGCGAGGCGGACGGCGTCGTCGGCGTTGGTCATGCCCTGCTCACCTCCACTGCTCGAGTGCGGTTGTCAATGTGCGCCTCGCTCGGAAGAGATGACTACGAATGGCGGGGACGCTGCTGCGCGTGATGACCGCGACCTCGGCGTAGGACAGACCCTCGAAGTGGTGCAGCACCACCGCGACCCGCTGCGCTAGTGGCAGGGCAGCCACGGCCGCGCTCACCGCATCGATCGTCTCCTTGCGCACGGCGGCGTCGTCGGGGCCGGTGCTGGCATCGGGCAGGTCGGCGAGCAGGTCGATGGCATCACTGCTGCGGCCGCGAGTCAGCCGGTTAAGCGCACGTCGGGTGACGATGCGATAGAGCCAACTAGAGAAAGTGGACTCACCACGGAAACCGGCGATGCCCCGCCAAACCGCAACCAAGGACTCCTGAGCGAGGTCTTGCGCGTCATGGTGGTCGCCGACCATCCGCAACGCGACCCGGTATGCAAGCGGGGCGTAACGCTCGACCAGCAGCTCGAACGCATCGAGGTAGCCCTCCTGCGCACGACTCACGAGATACGCGTCATCGGAGTCGGCGACCACGCCACCCTCCGATCGAAGCGTTGCGCCAATGAACTGAGCGCCAAGATGCTCGCGGCCCCATTCAACACGGTGCCGAGCTCGTCCAGCGCACCGACATCGGGAGGCAGCACACAACGCGCCAACGGCTCAGCGGCGGCAGCGCTCGTTTCGATAGGTGTAGGTACGCAGGCGCTATCGCCATGGCATGCAGTCGGTCGTCGACGGACAAAGTGTTCCCAGTGTTGCCTGACCTACGTGTCCAGGTCAGAGGTGTTTCGGTTGGCAGTCCGGTCACGCGCGGGCCCACGCATCGGGGCGATTGAGAAATGCGCACGACAACCACAACGCTGTCATGGTGGAGCCCTAGAGATTCAGGCTGATGAGCGCTCGCCAAAGACGGCTAGGAGCGGTTGTGCGCTGGACAGCTGTCCCAGCAAGAACATCGCGTTCCGGCCCTGCAGGTGAATGCGGCCGGTTCGGTGCAGCAGCAGCGCGGCTTTTCGTGAAAAACCAGTCGTCTTTCTGAGCAATGTCCTCATCCAAGCTACTCGCTAACAGTTGCCCGCGTTCCGGCGTCCGCAGCAATGCTGCACAACAAACCGTAACGCCGCAGCTGGGCATGTCCGCTCAGGACGAAGCATCAGCCAAGCTGAGACCCGGATCTCAGTCGATGTTTCGCCCGCGATCTTTCTGGAAAAGCTGTGTCTGATCCTAAAGCGGGTGGAACACAAGACGCCCGCCCACACAGCCGCTGACACAGCGAACGAATGACCACCACCAATTATCAAGGAGAATTGCGCATGACGCAGCCCAAGCCTGCCACGACCACCACATCGGCGACTCCCGCCACCCAGGACCGTCTTGCGACCGACGAGGGCAAGATTTCCGTCGCGCAGGGCGTTGTTCAGAAGATCGCCGGAAAGGCTTGCCGCGAGATTTCGGGCGTGCACGCGATGGGCGCCGGCACCACTCGAACCTTCGGTGCGATCCGTGAGCGAATCCCCGGCAGTTCCGGTCCGAACGTCGCGCAAGGCGTCGGCGTCGAAGTTGGCGAGACCGAAGCTGCGATCGACCTGGACATCGTGGTGGAGTACGGCGTGTCGATCGCCGAGCTCGGGCGCAGTATCCAGCGCAACGTCAAGCAGGCGGTCGAGCGGATGACCGGCCTCAATGTTGTCGAGGTCAACGTCGCTGTCGATGACGTGTACCTTCCGGCCGCCGACGACGACCAGGACACCCCGTCGCGAGTCTCATGACCGCCGTCCGCTTCGCTCCGGCCGCCGAAGGCCATGCCGATAGGTCACTCGCTCGCGGAGCTCGCTCATGACCGAATCTGCTACTGCGCCGGTCCACGCGGTCGTTAACGGCATCGATATCGATGCCGTTGCGGCCGCGGTTCGGGCCTGCCCAGGTGTCGCGGACCTCACCGGCGGCCGACTCGGTGACGTCGCTTCCTACCTGCCGGGCCGACGCGTTTCCGGCGTGCTTGTCGAAACAAGCTTGCTCACGGTGCAGGTTCGCTCGCACTGGGGCGTGCCCGCCGATGCCCTGCTCAGTCAGATCGAGCTCGCGCTGTTGTTGCTTCGCCACGGCCGGCCATTGCATGTCGTCGTCGCCGACATCGACGATCCGCCGGACGAGCGGGCACCTGTGCTGCCGTCGCCTGCGCTCGCGCCGACACTGACCGAACCGATGCTCGCGCCGTCCGGCGCGATCGTTGATCCGCTTTTTCCGAGAGACGTCGTTTCAAGAGATGTGAGCACCTGATGAATCGCACTTCCCTGGCCACTATCACCGGCCTCATCCTGGGCCTGAGCTTCGTGTTCGGCTCGTTCGGCGACATGTTGATCGTTGCGCTGTTCGCGGCGATCGGCTACGGCGTCGCGAAAGTACTGGACGGCGACGTCGACCTCGCAGCGATTACGTCGCGGACCACGAGCGGGCGATGACCGGCTCGACCGAACTGCAAAAGCGCGCTGAAGACGCACCGCAGTCCGGGCCGACCGAACTGGGCACCATTTCGATCTCGGACACGGTCGTGCGCAAGATCGCGGCACGGGCGGCGGCCGAGAATTCGGACGCCGGAGCGGCCGCGACAAAGCTGCTGGGGCGCGCCGTGCCCGGAGCCGGGCACCTCGGCACCAGGGCTAGTGACCTCGACGCGCTGCCGAAGACCACGGTCGACGTGGACGGCACGAAGGCGTACGTGTCCTTGACCCTCTCGGTGCGTTGGCCCGCGTCCGTCGCTCAGGTCACCAAGGACGTCCGTGAGCATGTACGCGCGCGCGTCTTCGAACTGACCGGAGTGACGGTCGACGAAGTGCACATCACAGTTGACGATCTCGTCACCGACATTGCGGCGCCCCCGCGCGTCCGATAGATCCGAAGACAGGAATATCGATGCGTCTATTCAATCGACCGCTCGCGTTCGTGCTCGCCGCTGCGCTTGTCGTGGCAGGTGCGATCCTCATCATCGAGGTCATCGCGTACGGGGTGAGCGGCGACCCGGTCATCGCGCACTGGCCTACCTGGCTGCAGTGGGCGCACCGCACTCAATGGAACCAGGCTGTGGTGAAGACCTGGAGCATAATCCTCATGGTGCTCGGCGCCGTGATACTTGCGCTGCAACTCAAGCCGAAACGGGTCAGCCGGCTCAAGGTGCATGCCGACCATCAGGCCACCGACGCCGCGGTGACCCGGCCCGGCCTTGGCGGCGCGGTCCGAGCTGCTGTGCTTGACATCGATGGCGTGAGCAAGGCGGCAGTCACCGTTCGGCGGGGCAAGGTGAGTGTCGCTGCAACGTCCAGCGCGCGTGACGCGGCAGTTGCCCGGCAACTCGTCGGACCCGTGACCGAAGCGGCCGAGCAACGCCTCGCCTCGCTACAACTCGCACATGAACCGCGGGTCCAGGTCCGCGTTGCAACCAGGAGCAACTGATGCACGCCGATAAGACCAACCGGACCATGCTGATCCTCTTCGGCCTGCTGGTGCTGCTCACCGGGATCGGCGCCATGCTGCTCAGCGTTGGAGTATTCGGGACCGGGCGCTCTCATCAGACGCTGCTCGCCAACGGATTCGGAGATTTCGTCGGCCGTAGCGGTCACTGGCTCTGGCCCGCTGCTGCGGTGCTCAGCCTGATCATCGTGCTGCTGGCGTTGCGCTGGATCATCGCGCTGCTCGTCTCCACCGATCGGGTATCGGACATCAATGTCCCCAGCGACAAGCCGCACGGCCGCACGATGGTGCGCTCGGGCGCGTTGAGCGCAGCACTGACCCGCGAGATCGAGACCTACCGCGGTGTTGAGTCTGCACGGGCCCGCGTCATTGGGGACGAGTCCGCGCCGGAACTCGTAGTGACGGTAACGCTGCTGCGCTCAGCCGATCCTGCCCAACTGCGCGAGCGCATCGAGTCCAAAGCACTCGCGCATGCGCGCCAGGTGCTCGACAACGCTGAGCTGCCGATCCAGCTCGACCTCGCCGTCGGCACGCGTACCGGGCAGCGCGTCTGACCCGGTCGTGGCACCCTGGGGACCGAGGGGGAGCGATGATCGACACTGCGGATGACGACTCAGGCCGGCGAGCCGCGCGGCGTGCTTACATCCGAGCGCGACATCCTGATCGCGGTGGCGATCCTGCAGAATTCGTCGCAGGCCTCGCGAGCTTCGACGTGGCGCCGCCCAGTGGGCAGCCGCCCAAGGTCGTCATTCATCACCGCGCGAGCCTGCGCGCGCGAGTGCTCAGGCGCCTGAAGCGCGCACCAGCCGCGGCTCCGCGCGTGCGCTAAGTGGTACGGACGCCGGAGCCAGGTTGCGGAAGATGGTCGGTCAGTCGACCAGCGCTGAGTAGACAAGCTGCTTGAGCTGCGAGCGGATCGGATACGTGCTCGAGGGCAACAGTTGGGTCATAAACAGCACCGTAAGCTCCTCGGTCGGGTCGACCCAAAATGCCGTGCTTGCCGCGCCACCCCACGCGAACTCGCCAGCCGTTCCGAGGGTTCGCGTGCTCGGCGGGTCGAGGGTCACCGAGAAACCGAGGCCGAACCCAACGCCGTCGAAGGGTGTCTCAGCGAACAGTGGCCTGCCGAATGTGGCGAGATCCGCGTTTGCGGGCAACTGGTTGGTGCTCATGTAGCGCACCGTGCGATCACCGAGCAGGCGCACGTCGCCGAGGCGCCCGCGTCCGAGCAGGAACTGGGTGAATCTGTGGTAATCGGCAAGAGTTGAGGTGAGGCCGCCGCCGCCGGAGAGCCACGTCGGTGCGACGACGAGATCACCCAGCGCGTCGTTTCGAAGGATGCCGCCCGATACGGACGGGGTGTACAGGGCCGCAAGACGTTCGCGCCGTGAGTCGGGCACAGCGAAGGAGGTCTCGTGCATCGCTAGCGGGTCGAGCACGAGTTCGCGCAGCGCGACGTCGAGCGGTGCGCCGTACAGGACCTCGACCATACGGCCCAACACGTCCGTACTCACCGAGTAGTTCCATTCGTTGCCGGGTTCGAACAGCAACGGCATGTCGGCGAACGATTCGACAGCGCCCGCCAGATCGACACCCGGCGGCGCGGTCCACTCATAGCCACGGGCCCGGTAGATCGCGTCCACCGGATGTGCGTGGTGAAATCCGTAGGTGAGCCCGGACGTGTGCGTAAGCAGGTGCCAGACCCGGATCGGCTGTGTCGCCGGCGCGGTCATCGGCTTGAGGTCCGAGCCGCCGGTGAACACGCGCATGTCGCTGAATTCGGGAAGGTAGCGCGAGATCGGGTCGTTCAGCTCGAACGCACCGCGCTCGTACAGGATCATCGCAGCAACTGATGTAATCGGTTTGGTCATCGAATAGATGCGAAAGACGGTGTCGTCGCCCAGCGCGGCACCCGCCTCCACATCGCGGTGACCGCCCACGCCGAGGTGCGCGATCTGGCCACGCCTGCTGACCAGCACGGCGAATCCGGGCAGCCGGCCGTCGTCGACGTAGCGCTGGAAGTGCGTGTCGAGGCGGGCGAGGCGCGCCGCATCGAAACCCACCGCACCGGCTTCGACCTCGATTGTCACGGCGGATTCAGTCGTCGTCATGCTCTGATCATCCACTGTCGCGGCGGCTGCGCGATCATGCGCCGCTCTCCAGCGGGGCGCTACGTAACCACCGGGCAGCGTACGGCGGCAGCCACAGATTGCCGTCATCGCCGACGGTGACGTCAATTCCGGTAATGCAGTCGTGGACGATCGCGTGCAGCCGTTCGCCCGGCCACGGCCGCCAGGCCTCGGTGACGTTGTACAGCTCGAGCAGATCACCCTCGGGATGCCTACGCCGCACGGCGAGCACACCGGGGTCGGACGGATCGAGCACTTCGGAGGCCACCGACGCGTGCAACAGCGGCAGTGCGGCGCGGGTTCGAATGAGGTGTTCGAGCCCGCTGAAGATCCGGCCGGCCACGGTGGTGGGGTCGTGTCGCTGCGCCTGCAATTGCGCGGACATGTACGGCCGGTGCGCCCAACGGTTGTCGGCTTCGTGACCTGGCTCGTCGGCCCAGTGCGGATCGTCGGGCAGGCCGAGTTCGTCACCCATCCACAGCAATGGCACGCCACCCCAGCCCAACATGATTGCGTGCGCAAGCAAAATGCGCGCAACGGCCGTCCGGACCGAGTCGTCGTCGTCCGCAGACACCAGGCCGGCGAGGTTAGCCGTCATGCCGCTGACCCGGCGATCACCTGTGGCAGGGTTTGCTTGGAACACCATGCCGCGCGCGAACGATCCCGCAAATGCGCCGGTATAGAAGTCGGATAGGAACCCCCGGTGCGCAAAGCCGGACAGTCCGACCGCGGCGGCGTCGCCGTCGTCGATGGCCCAGCCGATGTCATCGTGGCAGCGCAGGTAGGTGACCCACGACGTCGACGCCGGTGCCGGCCCCAATGCCTGCAGTGCGTGAACGGCGAGGCGTACGTCGCGCGCTGCGAGCATCGACCAGATCTGCACCATCAACGTGTTGTGGTAGGCGAGATCGCTGACCTTGCCGTGATGTCGCCCACGTCCTAGGTAGTGCAAGAGTTCGCCGGGAGCGACGATTGCTTCGGCCTTGAGCAGGACGGCAGGGCAGGCGATCCGGATCAGCGCACGCAGCGCCTGCGTGATTGCGTGTACCTCTGGCTGGTTCTGGGAGTTGGTGCCCATCCGCTTCCACAGGAAGGCGATCGCGTCCAGTCGCAGCACCTCGACACCCGCGTTGGCGAGGAAGAACACGATCTCGGCGAACTCGACGAACACATCAGGGTTGGCCCAGTTCAGATCCCACTGGAACTCGTTGAAGGTTGTCCACACCCATCCGTCGAGATCGGCGTCCCAGGTGAAGTTTCCCGGGGCGAACGTGGGAAACACCTCTGGCAGTGATCGCTCCCACCGGTCGGGGACGGTCCGGTCGCCGAATGTGTGGAAGTACGCGCGGTAGCGCTCGTCGCCGGCGCGCGCCGCGACCGCCCAGGAGTGTTCGCGTGCGACGTGATTGAGGACCAGGTCGAAGACGAGGCTGATGCCCCTGCCGTCATTGGCCGCCCGCAGCGCGCGCGTGAGATCGCGAAGGTCAGCGATGGTGCCCAGATCGGGGCGGATGCGGCGATAGTCCGAGACCGCGTAACCGCCGTCGTCGTCGCCGGCCCGCGTCGTGAGCATCGCCATCAAGTGCAGGTAGGTGACGCCGAGTTCCTCGAGGTAGGGGATCTGCTTGCTTACGCCGGCCAGTGTTCCCGCGAACCGATCGACGTACGCGGCATAGCCAAGCATCGCCGGTGACTGGAACCAGTCCGGCGCGAGCGTGCGGATCTGGTCGAGCCGGTGCAGGTCCGGATCGCGCTCGGCGTACCCGGCGGCGGCCAGCGCCAGCAACCGCTCTTCGAGGCCCTCGAGCGTGTCCGGCGGGTAAACAGCAGCCAGGCCGCTGTGCAGGTCAGGTAGCCAGCGCTCGACCCGTAATCCGAACAGCTCACGACGTTCGGCCGACAGGTCCGCGAGCGGAGCCGCCCCGGTAGGGCTTGTATCGCCGGCAGACAATGCCGCTACCACCCTTCCCTGACGCTCGAATCTCGATCCTCTCGCGTGCCTGGACGAGACCCGCATTCGGGTGCCGCACGGTATCGCTCAAGTTTCGTCCCGATCCGACGATAGGGCCGGTGCCCGCCCCCGCCGTGAGGATCGTGCCCATGAGTACCGCCCGCCGTCGTCTGCGTTCCGCCGTGAGCCGCCTCACCTCCCTCGTTGTGCCCGTGGCAGTTCTCGTCGCCGTCGTCGCGACGAGTGGTTCAGCGGCAGCGGCCGCGGGACCGAACGACCCGGTTGGCGCTGTCGAATCAGTGGCCGCATCGTCGACAACAGGGGTGCAGTTCAACGGCTGGGCAGCTGACCCCGACGCGCTGTCGAGCAACGTGCGGGTGGCCGGCTATGTCGACGGCAACTGGGCAAGCGGAGTGGCGACTACCATTGCACGCCCGTGGATCGCGGTTCATCGCCACACCAGCCCGACCCCAGGATTCGCCCTCGTTGTGCCGGTACCGCATGATGGCCGCCTGCACACCGCCTGCGTAGCGGTCGGCAACATCGGCGCCGGCCTCGCCACCGTGCTGCGTTGCGTCGCCACACCTCTGGGCACTGCATTGAGTCCGGGTCAGCTTGCTGCACGCAATCCGAACGGCGCGCTGACCTGGGTGCGCGGCTCGTACGGCACGCTGCGTGTGGTCGGCTGGGCCACCGACCCCGACATCCGTAGTCGCCGCAGCATCGTGGTTGTCGACATCGACGGCCGCGCGGTCCTCGACGTCGCGACGAACTACAACGCAGCGCCGTCGGCCGAAGCAGGACCGTACTCGCGCTTCGACGTCCAGATCCCAGTATCGAGCGGAACGCACATGGCTTGCGTGTGGGCGGTCAATGTCGGCATGGGCACGGGGAATTCACTGGTGGGCTGTGGGGCGGGCGACACCCGCGGAATGCCGGGCACCCAACCGGTAACTACGCCGAGGACCAACACGCTGGCGCTCACCGAGGCGGAGAGGCATCTGGGACAGCCGTATGTGTGGGGCGCGGAAGGGCCCAGCAGCTTCGATTGCTCCGGTCTCGTGCAGTACAGCTATGGCAAGGCCGGCTTGAACACGGCGCGGGTGTCCGCCGACCAATTCCGTAGCGCCCACCGGATTTGGGCCTCGCGCGCGGTCCCAGGTGACCTGGTCTTCTGGTACGACTCGTCCGGTTCGGTCTATCACGTCGCGCTTTTCGTGCGGCCGGGTATGAGCTTCGCGGCCATCGACACGGCCGAGGGCGTGAACTACGAGGATCTTCGGTGGACGACGTCCCTGTCCTACGGCTCGTTCACGCACACGTGACCTGACACCTGTCGGGCCGTACTACGACTCGCTGCGCTTGCCCTGTTGCCAATCGTCGTAGCGGATCCGTCGCAGTTCGAACACTTCGCCGAGTGTCGACCACTCCGAACGTCCGAGGCGTGCGAGCGGCGCCATCCTGCGCGCATCGGGAAGGCCGTCCTCGCCCAGCACGGCGTGATGCGCAGCAACGTGCACGATCTCGCCGAACACCATGACGCAGTCACCAATCTCGTATTCGCCGCTGACGCGGCACTCAAACGCGACCGGGGCGCCGGCAACCCGCGGCGGGGCAACCCTTGCGCTCGGCTCGCGCTCGAGAGTCGCCGCGTCGAATTCGCTCTCGTCGTGGGGAAAATTCGTCGCCGAGTTGTTCATCGCGTGCAGCAATGCCTCCGTGCAGATATTGACGACGAACTCCCCGGTCTCGCGAACGTTGCGCAGCGTGTCTTTGCGCCCGACCGAGGTGAAACACAATGTCGGTGGGTCGACGCCGGCAACCGTCGTGAAGGAGTGCGGTGCCAGGTTGTCTTTGCCGTTGGACGATCGGCTGGAGACCCAGGCGATCGCGCGGGGGATCAGCGACGCCGTAAGCCACGGATAAATCTGGCCCGGCGCTAGGTCGGCAACGTCGAATTCGAGGCGCTTGGCCGCCCGAGCCTCGCTGCGCTCGTTCGGGCGGCCAAGCCCGCCCACATCGGTTTGCTCGCAAGCTTCGCTCACCCGAGCCTCGCTGCGCTCGTTCGGGCGGCCAAGCCCGCCCACATCGGTTCGCTCGCAAGCGTCGCTCATTGCTCCAGCTAACCCGGTCTAGTTCGTCAGCGCAGGACGGGTACGGTCGGACTTTGCACCGGACTGCGCCGCAGCCGCCGGCGGATCAGATTCCACAGTGCGGACGCAGCGTGCTGCGCCCAGGCGCATGCGATCAGCACGGCGACGCCGACGATGCCGTCCAGCCACCAATGATTCGCCGTGCACACGACCACGAAGAGGGTGAGCGCGGCGTGAAGCACCGCGAGCCAGCGCCAACGGCTGGCGCTGACCCGCCAGGCGTACCAACCGACCAGCGCTGCCCATGCGACGTGCACTGAGGGCATTGCCGACAATTCGTCCGGCGCGAACCCACCGGCGTACACAGACTGTCCGTACAGACGGGCGGTATCGACGTAGCCGGGCAGCAGCCGCGGCGGAGCGACCGGCACGAACTGGATCACCAGACAGACCAGCGTCGTCAGCGCGAGGATCGTGCGAACTGGGGAGTACCGATGTCGGTACCGGACGAACAGCCAGACCAGGAAGGCGAACAGCCCCCCGAAGTGCATCGTCGCGTAGTACAGATTCGCTGCCTGCACCACCAACGGATGACCCAGGACGAGATGTTGGGCGCTGCGTTCGGAGGGCAGCTGCCAACTCCGTTCGACGTCCTCGATCCAGCGGGCCCGACGTAGTGCACCGGACGTGCCTAGCGTCGAAAGCTCTCCCGCGCGCCGCCAGATCGCGTAGAGCGCGGCGATCACAGCAGCTTCAAGCGCGAACGGGGCGATGCGACGCAGCCGACGGCGCCCGCTCATATGCAGCGCCACCCCCACGCCCGCGAGCACGGAGCCGACCTCAATCGACTGCTGCCAGCTCAGGGCGAGGTTCTGCACCTGACCACTATGCCTGGGCGAATGTCGCAGCACCGACTGGTGCTCGCCGAGGTGGCGCACCGATGTCGGTGGCCGCGAATAGATTCGGGCCGTGAGCGAACGAAGTGAGCGAACTAATGTGGTCGGGCTGTGCCGGTCGAACGAGCGAAGCGAGGTTCGGCCGTGAGTCGACGCGCCTGGTTGTTGTTCGCGGCGATGTGCGTGATCTGGGGAATCCCGTACCTGCTGATCCGAGTGGCGGTGCGCGACGTCGCACCCGGAACGCTGGTATTTCTGCGCACTGGCATCGGTGGTCTGATCCTGCTGCCCTTCGCCATCCGCGGTGCGGGGTTCGCCCCGGTGGTGCGGCGCTGGCGGGCGCTGCTGGCGTTCAGCCTGATCGAGATGGCGCTGCCATGGCTGTTTCTGTCTGACGCCGAACGCCACCTGTCGAGCTCACTCACCGGACTGCTGATCGCCGCGGTGCCGCTCGTAGGTGTCGTCGTGGCACGGATGGTCCGCTCGAGCGAGCGAGCCGATACGACCCAGCTGGTGGGCCTGCTCGTCGGATTGGCCGGCGTAGCGACGCTGGTCGGTCTTGATTTCGGTGATATCCAGGTGTCTGCATTGCTCAAGGTGCTGGTCGTCGTCATCGGATACGCGGTTGCACCGGTGATCATGGCGCGGCGACTGGCGGATCTTGCGAGCATCCCGGTGATCTGCGCATCGCTGCTGGTCGTCGCGCTGGGATATCTGCCCTATGCCCTTGCTCGCTGGCCGTCCCACGTCCACGCGCAGGTGGTCGGCGCGGTCGCCGTTCTCGCGGTGGTCTGCACGGCGATCGCGTTCATCATCTTCTTCGCGCTGATTGCGGCCATTGGCCCCGCTCGCGCCGTCGTGATCACCTACGTCAACCCGGCCGTGGCAGTGCTGTTCGGTGTGACGTTGCTCGGTGAGGATTTCACCCTCGGCATGGGAATCGGCTTTCCGCTGATCCTGCTCGGATCCGTCCTGGGGGCCAGACGCAGAGTGATGGAGGAAGGTAGCTTGCCCGATGCGGCACTCTGCGAACCCGTTGTGGACGCTGGTGCTCAGTCGATCTGCACGACACCGGACACGGTGTCGAAAGCCGCCGTTACGACCCCGGTGCGATCGTCCTCCGGTACGAGCCAGTCGACTTCGACGCCGTCGAGCGGTTGACGGGTCGACGCACCGAGATAGGCATCGACGCGGGATTCGTCCCCGGCGATCTCCAGTTTGCGCAACGCAACGGACGTGCCCGCCGCCGACGGATGTTCTGAGGACGGACCGTGCCAGCGAATGAAGTACGGCAGTTGGCGGTCGCTCGCCACGTCGTCGACGCCGATCTGCTGCCAGCGCAGGTCGTAACCGTCCGGACGGCGACGATGGCCTTCGGCGGACGGTCGGCCGAGTCGGGCCTCGACCGCCGCCATGTCGTCGACCCGCACCACCCAAGTCAGCCATCCGCCGCCCTCCTCGCAGCGCGCGCGCACCGCGCGGCCGAAGGGCGCTCGATCGACCGCGGGGTGATCTAGCGTGGCTACCACTTCGAGGTAACAACCACCGAGCAGCGGCAGGACGAAGTTGCGCGTGCCGAAAGTCGGGTGCAGGCCGCCGTCGCGGAAGGCGGCGCCGAGTCGGGCTCCGAGCCGCTGGACGCAAGCACCGAGACCTTCTGGACCCGCGACGTAGCTCAGATGGTCCAGATACATGCCGCCCATACGCTCATCGTGAACCCTGTTCGGACCACTTACGCATCCGGGTCCCGTGCGATCGCACTGGTGCCCGCGGTGTGGATCTGCAGGTGGTGTGGGTCAATGACCTCAGCGCGGATTCCGCCTGCGCCGAGCCATGCTGCGGCGACGTCGTGGACGTCGTCCACCCGGTGGCCGTCGGCTACGCGCCGGACGAGCGCCGCGGCGAGCCTGCCCTTGGCGAGCTTGCTCGGGTGGCTGATGACGGCGGGGCCACGCGGCCCGGGCGTGAGCACACGCACAGTCAGCACGCGAGCCGCGTTCGATCGGTCGGGACGCCACATCGCCGCGTAATCCGAGGACCGCAGATCGATGATCAGTCCGCGGCCGAGCAGATCGAGCAGCACAGGGCGCAGCGTGCGGGCCCAGTACGTGCCGACGACGCCCACGCCGGGGAGTACCGCCGTGGCCGGCACGCGGTAGTTCGGCACCGCCTCGTCGCCACGGATGACGCCGAACAGCCCGGAGAAGACGAGCACGCTGCGCGCTGCGACGTGTTGTGCCTGGGCGGGGAGGGACTGGTAGCTGAGCCCTTCGTAGACGACGCCGGCGTAGCGGCGCAACGCGGGCGTTGTCGCGCTGGTGCGGACGCATGCGTTGGCGGCGAGGGCGGCGTCCACCGTGCCGGGCGGCAGACCCAACGCGCGCGCGGCATCGCCGCGCGCACCCTCCAGCAGTTGCTGGAGCGCGACTAGCACGGCTTCCCGAGCGACGCCGAGGACGGGATGCGCGGGGCGGGAGGCGAGCGAGCGGCCGCGTCCGCCTGATGTCTTGGCTTCGCTCGGCGGCAGCAGTAGTCGCACGGCGGGCAACCTTACGGCCAGCCCGCGCGCGGTCAGCCGGGCCCGCTGGATCGTTGCCGGAGGATCATGCGTAGATGTGGCCACGCCGCCGCGAAACCCTTGTGTAGCGGCAGGTCGTGCACCGCCTCCATCGCCCACCAGGTGACCGCGACACTTTCCGCGTTTGCAGGCGCGAACTCCACGGGGGTACACGTGTGCGCGAGCACGGTCGTATAAGACCAGCCGCCATGATCATCGATCCACTCTGCGAACGGAGTCACGAGCGAAGGATCGAGCGTCGTCTCTTCGACAGCCTCGCGCAGCGCAGCGGCAACCGCGTTCTCGTGACTGTCCCGAGCGCCGCCGGGCAGCGCCCAGGTGCCACCCTCGTGTGTCCACGCCGAACGATGCTGGAGGACGACGCGGTCTCCGTCGGTGATCAGGATTCCGGCTGCCCCGAAGCGGCCCCAGTGACGATGACCGAGGTCACAAACGGTCCAACCATTGCCGTCACCAGTCATTGCCGACCGTCGCTTCGCTCCGGCCGCCGAAGGCCACGCTCATTGGTCCTTCGCTCGCGAGGCTCGCTCATGACAGCGTCGCTTCGCTCCGGCCCACATCCCGGTACAGCCTGATCATCCGTTTCGATCCCGTCGGTCCGCGCGCGACATGCACCCCATCGACGTCGGCCCGCCAGGTCGCCTCTCGGCGGAACGCCGCTCGCGGCGGCACATGCGGGACCGGGGGCCATGGATCGGGCCGACGCCGAGATTCACGTTACCGGGTTGCGCACCAGGCGGGCGGGTAGTCGTATCGTGACTCGGGTGAGCGTTCCGCCCCGGCCGCACCGGCCAGCCCCTTACGCCGACCTGACCGCGTTGATAGACGCCGGCGGTGGTACGGCGTTGGGCTCGCGTGCCGAAATCGCGTCCACTACCGCGGCTGCGGTCGTGCAGACCGGTCGGGGGCCCGATACCGAGGTAGAGGGCCGTTTTGTGGCGCTCGCAGATCGGGTCGGGCTAGACACCCTGGCCGCGCTGTGGCAGGACGCCGATCCGATAAGCCTTCCCGGTGCGCTGTGGGCGCTGTACCTGCTACGCCAGTGGTGTCGCACGAGCAGCGACGAAGTGCGCCGGTATTGGCGCGCCGGCGAGCCGCTCGCCCCCGCAGATGCGGTCGTTGCCGGGGTTGCCGAGCCGGCGGATGAAGATTCTGTCCAGGCGGTCGCCGACGCCGTCCTCGGCGGTCTCTACCGCGGCGACGTCGCGGTCGCGTTGGAACGGGCAGCGGCGATGTTTCGCGTAGTGGCTGCCGGACGACGTGCTGTCGCGCCGGACGACGCCGGCGGCGATGTCGAGCGGGAACTCGCCGAGCGCAACGAGCGGGTCGCCGGCGATCTCAGCGCGTCGGCACGCCGATGGCGGGCGGGCACGCTGCGCTGAGCGTGCCCGTCGCGAGTCGCTCGATCGAGACCGGATAGCACGACGGGCTGACATCGCACGCAGCAGCGTCCACAGCGCAGCGCGTCGTCCACAAGCAACCCGAATCCTGCACGCGGGTCGGTGACGTGCATGAGACTTCGCGGATGCCAACTGACCCGCATCTCGCTTCGACCGACGACCTGCCTGTCCTGCGGGTCACCGGCCCCGCCGATCTCATCGAAGCGGTGCCGTTCCTGCTGGGCTTTCATCCACAGCAGAGCCTGGTGCTGGTGGGTCTCGCAGCAGGGCGTGTCGTCGTCACGGCCCGTGTCGATCTCGACGAGGTCGTGCCGACCGGCCGAGTGGTTCACACTCTCGAGGTGATCTGCCGCGGTGGCGCCCAGGAAGTGATCGGCCTCGTGTTTGACGAGCGGGACGATGCGTCGGTGTCAACGCCGTGGTGTGGCCTGGCTTTCGAGATTGCCACTGAGGCAGAACGGCTCGGCGCCCGCGCGAGCGACGTGCTGCTCGTCAGCGCGCGCAGGTGGTGGTCCTACCTGTGCAGCGAGCCGGAGTGCTGCCCGGCCGAAGGGCGCGAACTCGCCGCGGGCTCCTCAGCGTTTCCTGCCGAGGCGACCTATGCCGGGCTGGTCGCGTTGCCCGACCGGCTCAGTGTCGCGGCGTTGCTCGACCCGTTGCCTGACACCGACCGGGTGCGGCTAGAGCCGCTCTTGGCCGACGCCGAGCACGCAGCGGTGCTGCGCGTCCTGGACGGGTACGGCAACCGCGACGAACGCTCGGTGAAGCGCGCCTTGTTCGCGGCGTCGAGGGCTGCGGACAGCTCGGGACCGGGCGACACCCTGGCCGATGATGAGGTGGTGCGCTACGGCGTCGCGCTGCGCGGCTACCCGGTGCGCGACGGCGTGTGGATCGCCGTGGACGACACCCGGTTGGACGGCCGTGAGTTGTGGCGTGAGCTGGCCCGCCGGCTGCCGGGGCCCTATGGGGCGGCGCCGCTGTTCCTGTTCGGCTGGGCAAGCTGGCGGGTTGGGAACGGCGCACTGGCCGGCATCGCTGCCGAGCGTGCGCTCGATATCGATCCTGGCTACACGGCGGCCGATCTATTACTGGCCGCACTTTCGCAAGGGATCGATCCGCGGCGCATGCCACGGCTGCGGTCGCACTCCGCGTGAACGCCGCCTTACAACGCCATGCTGCGTGGGGTCACCGGCTTCGGCAGGTCCGACGCACCGGTCAGCACGCGGTCGACCGCGGCCGCGCAAGCACGGCCCTCGGCGATCGCCCAGACGACAAGCGACGCGCCGCGCGTGGCATCGCCACACGCGTATACGCCCTCGGCCGACGTCTGCCAGTTGTCGTCTACGACCGCGGTGCCGCGGCCTGGGGCATGGTCGACTCCGAGGGCCGCCAGCAGGTCCGGCACGTCCGTACCCACGAATCCGGCAGCAAGCAGCACCAGATCCGCCGCAAGCTCGGTGCGCGAGTCCGGCACCGGACGAAACTCGCGGCGACCCTGCACCCGGAGAATCTCTACCTCTTCCACGACGACTGCGCGCACCCAGCCGTCCGTGCCGCCGATGAACTCGACCACTTCGCGGGCCCAGGCCTCGTGGACGCCCTCGTCGTGAGCGGGCGATATGCCACGGCTGTTCGGCGCCGATGGCCAGACCGGGTTGACGAGCCCGGCCCGTGCCGGCGGGCGCGGATTGTGGTCCAGTACGGTCACCGACTTGGCACCTTGGCGGTTCGCGGTGCCCAGGCAGTCGGCCGCGGTGTCGCCGCCGCCGATGATGATCACGTCCTTGCCGCTCGCGTCCAATGCGGAAATCTCGATGTCACCGGCCTGCACCCGGTTTCCGAGCGGAAGGTAGTCCATCGCTTGGTGTACGCCGGCCAGTTCACGTCCGCGCGTCGTCAGTTCTCGCGGAGCGAGAGCGCCGACAGCGAGAACGAGCGCATCGTGCTCGGCGCGCACCTGCGCGAGGTTGTCCGTGCCGACGGGTGTGCTCGGCAGGAACCGGGTACCTTCGGCAAGCATCTGTGCCAACCGCCTGTCAATGATGTCCTTGGGCATCTTGAAGTCCGGGATGCCGTAGCGGAGCAGACCGCCGATCCGATCGTCACGCTCGTAGACGCTCACCCGGTGTCCAGCACGGGTGAGCTGTTGTGCCGCGGCAAGCCCCGCCGGTCCCGACCCGATCACGGCTACCGACTTCCCGGTGTGCTCGAGCGGGGGTTGGGGATCGACGATGCCCTCGTCGAACGCCCGCTCGACGATGGACACCTCGATCTGCTTGATTGTGACTGGATCGGTGTTCACGGCCAGCACGCAGGCCGCCTCGCACGGCGCGGGACAGATCCACCCGGTGAATTCGGGGAAGTTGTTCGTGGCATGCAGTCGCTCGCTGGCGCTCGCGTAGTCGTCGCGCGCGACGAACTCGTTCCAGTCGGGGATCAGGTTGCCGAGCGGACAACCGCTGTGACAGAACGCGACACCACAGTCCATGCAGCGCGCGGCCTGCTCGTTGACCGTCTGGGTGGGTGCCCGGAGGTAGATCGGGCGCCAGTCACGCACCCGCTCGGCGGCAGGACGCTTCGGCGTGTCGACGCGCTCGAACTTGAGAAACCCCTGTGGGTCATGCGCCACCGGATCTGCCCTTCGTTGACTGGTCGTGCAGCTGGCCCGCGGGGCGGGCGCGATAGCGCCGGTCACGAGGCAGCAGTGGCTCGCGGTCCGCCGGATAGTCTAGCGAGACCTGCGAGGTGAGCGCCGCCCGTCGGTTCGTCCGCTGCGTCACTCGGGCACTTGCCGATTACCCGGCGGAGCGAACGAACACGTGGTCGCTCACGTGCGAGGACAATACGATCGGTGTGGTGTCATCGCCCACCTGCACTCCTGATTCGGTTGCGACAATGCGCACCGCCAGCCCCGGGCGCAGTCCGGCTTCGGTCAGGTGATGCATGGTCGCCGCATCAGGTTGCAGTTGCTCGCTGATCCGGTCGACGACGACGTCGGTGTCGCCGCGGATTGCCGCTGCTGTCAGTGACACCAACTCGACGGCTACCTGCGCCGGGCGCACGTCGGACGGGCTGGCTGCTACGCCGAGCTCCGCCAGTCCGGGGATGGGATTGCCGTGCGGGCAGACGAGCGGCGCATCGAGCATGGCGACGATGCGGCGTTCCACCGCCTCGCTCATCACGTGCTCCCACCGGCATGCCTCGATGTGCACGTCCTCCCAGTCCAGGCCGATGACGTCCATGAGCAGGCGTTCGGCGAGGCGGTGCTTGCGCATGACGCCGACCGCGTCGTGGCGGCCCTCGTCGGTGAGCGACAGATGGCGATCGTCGCCGACGTGCAGCAGTCCGTCGCGCTCCATCCGGGCGACCGTCTGGCTCACCGTCGGTCCGGTCTGCCCGAGGCGTTCGGCGATGCGCGCGCGGAGCGGGACAACGCCCTCTTCCTCGAGTTCGTACACAGTCCGCAGATACATCTCGGTCGTGTCGATGAGGTCGCTGTGGTGACTCACGGCTCGGTGGCTTCCGCTCTCTAAGGTGCCGTCATCCTAGGGCGTCGCCATCGTCGGCGCTCCACACGACGGGCCTGCGCTCTTTCGGCCGGGCTCCATGCGACCCGCCGCCGGCGCCTGCCGCCGGGGGCCTGCTGCCGGGCACCGGCTGCCTGCGGCGCCGCGGCGGGAAGGCAGTCGCCGCGATCAGTCGTCGAGATAGTCGCGCAGCACCTGAGCTCGGGACGGGTGGCGCAGCTTCGCCATCGTCTCGCGCTCGATCTGCCTGATTCGCTCCCGAGACAGCTTGAACACTCGCCCGATCTCGTCGAGCGTCTTGGGCTGCACGCCGTCGAGCCCGTAGCGCATCCGCACAACTGCCGCCTCGCGCTCCTCCAGCGTGCCCAGGACGTCGCGCAACTGCTTGCGCATCAACTCGGCCTCGACCGTCGTCTCGGCCTCCGCGCTGCTGCGCTGGTCGGCGATGAAGTCGCCCAGCGATGCGTCGTCGTCGGTGCCGACGGTCTGATCGAGGCTGACCAGGTCGCGTGAGAGGTCGATGAGCTCGCGCACGCGCTCCTCAGTGATGTCGAGCTCGTGCGCCAGTTCGGCATGGTTGACCTCACGGCCCAGGCCCTGGGTAAGTTCGCGGCGGACGCGCTGCAGCTTGTTGACCTGCTCGACGAGGTGGACGGGCAGCCGGATGGTGCGGGATTGATCGGCCATCGCGCGGCTGATCGCCTGCCGAATCCACCAGGTCGCGTAGGTCGAGAACTTGAAACCCTTGGTGTAGTCGAACTTCTCCACGGCGCGGATCAGGCCGAGATTGCCCTCCTGGATCAGATCGAGGAACGGCATACCGTGGCCGGTGTAGCGCTTGGCCAGCGACACAACGAGGCGCAGGTTGGCGCGCAGCAGGTGGTCCTTGGCGCGCTCGCCGTCGGCGACGAGCAGGCGTAAGTCGCGTTTGCGTGCAGCAGTGAAAGTACTGTTCGAACTCACGAGGTGTGAGGCGTACAACCCGGCCTCGATCCGCTTCGCCAGTTCGACCTCATCGGCCGCGCTGAGCAGCGCAACCTTGCCGATCTCGTTGAGGTAGACGCGGACCAGGTCTGCCGAGGTCGCTACCTCGTCAAGGTCAGTCTGGCTCGCCAACATAGCCGGCGCTGTGGAGATAGATCCGGTGGCGACCGCGTCCGAGTCGAGCGCACCGAGGGCGGCGAGCGTCGGAACGGCGGCGCGGTCGGCTGTCTTGGTGCGAGCAGTACGGTGGGTGCGGGTAGACACGTGTGGCTCGGCAGAACGCGGTGTCCGCGTCTGAGCCGAGTCCGACGATGTCGCGTCGGACGGTGAAATTCGGGAAGCAGTCACGTTGGTCGACCCCTCGGTATCGAGTAAATCCCTCGTCAACATGTTCGTCGATGACGACATAGCGGGTTCAGTGGTTCCAACGTCTGGCACGGCCTGTCGTGTTCCCGAGCCGACTCGACGGCATCGTCGGTCTCAGTCGTTACACAGCCGATGATGCTGTGTCGCTCGGTCGTCAGCAACTCAAAATTCCAGCAGCATCGTGATCGGGCCGTCGTTGATTGCCTCGATTCTCATGTCGGCCCCGAAAACACCGGTGGCGACCTGCGCGCCGAGCGAGCGTAGTTCGTCGACCACCGCGGCCACGAGGGGTTCAGCGACCTCGCCGGGGGCGGCCGCGCTCCACGTGGGTCGGCGCCCCTTACGCGCGTCGCCGTAGAGCGTGAATTGGCTCACCACGAGGATGCCCGCGCCGGGTGTGTCCGCGACGCTGGACTCGCCCCGCAGCACGCGCAACCCGTAAACCTTGCGGGCAAGAGCAGCCGCGGCCGTGCGCTGGTCGGTGTGCGTGACGCCGACAAGCATCAGCAGGCCCGCCTCGATCTCGCCCGTCACTGCGCCGTCCACCAGCACCCTGGCGGCGCTGACCCGCTGCACGACTGCTCTCACCTGGCCATCCTCGCCCACCGTGACCGACGAGGCGCGTCCGATGCGAGCGCCGCCGTCACGAAGGTGTCAGGATGGGGTGCATGCGCCGACATCATGCCGATCGGGCGACGCTGATCACGTCGGCGCCCGAGAGCAGCACGGACGAATTCGACCGGCGGAAGAAGCGGTACGCGATCATGATGGCAACGCGTGCGCTGTGCGTGATCGGCGCGGCGGCGACCTACCACCTATCGACGGCGCTGGCTGTCGCCTTCGCTGTCGCGGGCGTTATCTTGCCGTGGTGCGCGGTGATCATCGCCAACGACGGTCCGCCCAAGAAGCGCCGCGCCGCCGTTGTCGTACCAGTTGCCACGAACGAGCGTGCCTTGCCGCCGCCTGCCAAACGCACGGTGGACGGCTAAGCCCAGGGTGACGGTGGCACAATCGCCCAGATGACCGACACCGAAGTCCTCGAGTCGCCAAGCACGTCTGACTCCGACACCGGCGACGACCTGTTCCACTACGTCCGCAAAGCCAAAATCGCTGAGAGCGCCGTCATGGGCACGATGGTTCAGGCGTTGTGCGGCGAGGTGTTTCCGGTGACCAAGACACCGAAGCCTGGCTCCCCGGTGTGCCCGAAGTGCAAGGAGATCTACGAGAGCTTGCCCGGCTGAGTGATTGTCGGGCGTCGCCGCAACCGGGGCCGTCCACGCTTTCGTGTGTCAGCTGGATCCGGCGCCGGGTCGGCCCGGCTGGCCGCCGCGCCCAGCGTCGGGCCCTCGGACGGCTCCGCGCCCTCGGACGGCTCCGCGCCCGAGTGGTCGACTCGCTGCCACCCTCGCGCCCGAAGCACCCGTGGCGCCTTGATTCGCGACGGCCACTCTTGCTCGATCGCCGCGTTGAACTCCGCCCCGAGCAACACGCCCAGCGCCAGCACGAAGAAGAACAGCAGCGCCGCGATCGGCGCCGCAATTGCGCCGTAGGCATGGTTGTTGGCCAGGATGAACGTGATGTAGGCCCGCAATGCAATGGAGCCGGCAAGAAAGACGAGCACCGCCAGGACGGACCCTGGCACGCCACGGCGCCACGGCAGCCGACGGGGCGGCGCGAGGTGATACAGGGTAGTGAGCCCGAGGGAGAGCAGCAGTACGACGACGGGGTAGTAGCCGTCGCTGATCAACGTGCCGAACGTGTCGTGCCAGCGCGGCGGCAGCCAACGGCGCAACAGGTCGGGCCCGACAACGAGCATCGGCAACACGATGACGCCGATCAGCACCGAACCGAGAAACAACCAGAGCGCCAGCAGCCGGCTGCGGACCGCGCCGCGTAGATCGCGCATGTTGTAGGCGATGGTGATCGTGTTGACGAAGGTCGCGGTCGCCGACGATCCCGCCCAGATCGCGAGAACGAAGCCGACACTGATCACGTCGGCGCGTCCGCTGTGCAGCACCTGGTGCAGCGTCGGCGCGATGACATCGGACACCACCTGTGAGCTGAATGCCTTGCTCAGCGTGGCGTCGATCTCCCGCTCCGTGCTGTTGAGTGTCGCCGTCCCGAACCATCGAGAGAAATAGCCGAGCGCGGCGACCAGCGCGAGGGCGAGCGAGGGCAGGCTGAGTAGCTGCCAGAAGGCGGCTTCCGCCGACAGTCCCAGGACCCTGTCCTGCCACCCTTTAGCTACCGTGCGGCGCAGCAGGTGGGGCAGGCGGCGCAGCCCACGTGCCAACCGTCGTCCGGGGTTCACGACTTCACAGTGTGCCCCGTGGCCCACCTTTCGGCGCATCGAGAGCACACCGGGTGTGTCGCGGCCGCCGCGGCGGCGCGCCCTGCACCGTCTCGCCGCCATCGGTAGTTAGGGTGAAACCGGATGCTCCGGGGTGCGTCGATCTGCAGGCGTGCTTGCGGAGCATCTCGCCGCGACGGGGGACGAATCCCGAGCACCAGGCGTCGGATCACGTGGAGGTCGAGCAGTGGCTCAACCGCGCCGACCGGCACGCGCTGAAGCGCGGCTGCGCGTCTGGCAGCGCGCAGCGCTTCGCGAGTACGAGTCGGGCGGCGTGCGGCGCGACTTCCTGGTGACCGCCACGCCGGGATCTGGCAAGACCGCGTTTGCACTCACTCTCGCCGCGCGCCTGCTCGACCGCCGCGCCATCGACAGGGTCGTCGTCGTGTGTCCGACTGATCACCTGCGCTCGCAGTGGGCCGACGCGGCCGACACGGCCGGCATCGCGCTGGACGCAGCGCTCACCAACGCCGTCGGTCCGGTGCGCGCCGACCTCGCCGGTTATGTCACGACCTACGCGCAGGTCGCGGCCAAGCCGGCACTGCACGCAGCGCGGGTGACGAGCAAGCGGACACTGGTGATCCTCGACGAGGTACACCACGCCGGGGACGGGTTGTCCTGGGGCGAGGCGGTTGCGGCGGCATTCGAGGCGGCGGCGCGCCGCGTTTGCCTGACCGGCACGCCGTTTCGGACCAAGCCCGACGAACGCATCCCTTTCGTCCGCTATGACGAGGATGGCCTAGGCGCATACCGCAGCAGCGCCGACGTGACCTACGGCTACCGCGAAGCGCTGCGCGACGGGATCGTCAGACCGGTCGTCTTCGCCGCGTATTCAGGCACCTCTCGCTGGCGCAACAGCGCCGGAGAGGTCATCGCTGCGTCGCTGTCGGAGTCGAGCACGCGAAGCGTCGAGGCGGCCGCTTGGCGCACTGCGCTGAATCCTCGCGGACGCTGGGTTCCGCATGTAATCGCCGCGATGGACGAGCGGATCACCCATATCCGCCGCAATGGCATGCCCGACGCAGCGGGCATCGTGCTCGCCAGCGATCAGGATGACGCCCGCGCCTACGCCGAGATCGTCGAGCAGGTCACCGGTGAGGCACCCGTGCTGATTTTGTCCGACGACCCGAGCGCCAGCCACAAGATCACTGCCTTTGCCGGAGGTGCGCAGCGGATGGCGGTGTGCGTGCGGATGGTGTCCGAAGGCGTGGACATCCCCCGGGCCGCTTGCCTGGCATGGATGACGTCCTATCGAACTCCGTTGTTCTTTGCCCAAGGTGTCGGACGAGTGGTGCGCGCTCGCGGTGGGCATGAATCTGCCACCGTCTTCCTTCCTGCTGTCCGGCCGCTACTTGTGCTTGCCGCGGAACTCGAGCAAGAGCGCAACCACATCATCAGCCCGCCGTCGGGCACCGACGACACGCTGCTCGACATCGACGTCGCTGCTAGCGAGCGGGATGATCGCGACTCGGTCGAACTAGTCGACGCTGACGCCGTCTTCGCGCATGTGCTGCATGCCGGTCGAGCTGTCGTTGCTGAGCACGTCGACGCGGCAAATCCGCTCAGCGACGAGGACGAGGACTTCCTCGGCCTGCCCGGGATCCTGTCGCCGGAACAAATGGCGGCCGTGCTGGCGCGCCGCGACGACCACGCGCGCCGGCGCGCAGGAGGGGTTGACGCACCGGGGCCCGCCGTGACCGCAACAGCCTGGCGAGCCGGTGCAGAGCTGCGCCGCGAGGTGAACCGCCTGGTCGGCCTGCTCGCTGCACGCAAAGGCACCCCGCATGCCCAGATCCACGCTGCGTTGCACCGAGCCGTCCCGGGTCCGGCGTCGGCCGCAGCCAGCGCGGACGTCCTCGAACGGCGCCGCGACCACTTGCTGGCGATGATTGCCTGATGGGGGCCTCGACGTGAATCCTCCGCGACGCGTTTGCGCCCCGTGAGATCACGCACCCGCGGTACCGGGAATTACCGGCCGGGTATGCATGGTTACTCCTCCGTGCGTGCGTGCTAGGCAACCAGAGTTGTCACCAGCTATGGAACGGTCGGCGCCTGCCGATACGAATAACAACTGAACGAAAAAGTTATGTAACGACTGATCGCACGGTCGGGGGTGTCGCAAGCGTCACCATCGCTTGGATGGTTACGTGAGTGGCGCGGGGCGCACGATGGATGTCCGGCCCGACAGTGCGGCCGGCACACCTGAGACCGATCGAGTGAGAAAATGAGGTGCGACGTGACCCCAACGCTCGACGCCAGCCCACTGACCGCCACCGACCGCTGCGACCGTTGCGGCGCGCGGGCTTATGTCCGGACCGTCCTCGGGTCGGGTTCGGAGTTGCTGTTCTGCAATCACCACTGGCACCAGAACGAGTCACGCCTACGCGAACTCGACGTCGCCGTGTACGACGAGACGAACAGCTTGGCCGGCGTGCCGGCCACGGCCGCCGCCGAGGAACGCTGAGCCAGCACCACAGCGACACGTCATTTCTCGGCCCCGTCCCGCCAAGGGACGGGGCCGAGTGCTCTCTTGGCGTCGCCAGCCGCGATCGCGTGTGCACTGCGGTGAGCTCTCCGGGTTAGCCGCCCGTGCCCGTTGGGCAGATTTGAGTGATGCTGACCGCGCTCCTCATTGTCGTCGCCGCGCTGCTCGTCGTGGGCGCAGGCGAGATCGTTCGCGGCCTGTGCAGCCAGATGCTGAGCAATCCGTCGCCTCGAAGTCTGCCCGCCGTCGACCAACGCTAGGGCACACCGGCGACTGCCTGATCGTCATAACGACACTGCCAATGAGACTTTCGTCCGTCGTGCGATGATTGGCTGCTCAACGATCGGGCAGAGCCACGTGAGGTCAAGTGTGCGTATCCGGGAGCAGGACCTAGCCGTCGACACCCGCGTCGAGCCCGTACACGCGGCCGTAGAAATCGATCTGGCGAGCGCTCGCGAGAAGATCGCGAACCTGGAAATTGCGCTCACAACACGGACCCGGATCGGGATCGCCATGGGCATCCTGATGGCGCGGCGCCAGCTGACCGAAAGCGCTGCGTTCGAGTTGTTACGGGCCGCAAGCCAGCAACAGCACGTCAAGATCCGCGCGCTGGCCGACCGGGTCATCGAGACCGGCACGCTAGACACCGAGCCGTCGGCAGATCGACCGAGATGCATGGACGTTTAACGACCAAACGGGTGTAATCTCATGTCGGGACGTGCGGCATCTGCGCTGGGTCGTCCCCGGTTCCGTTTCGGAGGCACCCCCCCGCCACCGGACGGATGCTGAGAAAGACCGGTCACTCACATGTCCCTTGCGTGCGAGTCGGATCGGGCCCGCTGCACCCGCGCCATCCCCCCGGCGTAGGTGCGAGGAGTTGGGGGCCGCCCCGCTGCCGATGTGGCGCAGGGCGGCTTCCACCATCTCGGGCGACGTCTTAGCTGTCGCGACTGCTCAGGCCGCCGTCGGGGCCCTGCGGCCGAAGCCGCCGACCCCGATGCCAGCACGGCTACGCGGACACCTCGCGCTATTCCCAGCTCCCGGCGCGGGTCGTGAGAGGTTGTCCCGATGACCCGCCTCAGTGGCAGCAGTAGCGTCGACATTCTTGCGTCGGCCCAGACTCCAGGCGGGGCCATCCCCGCCAGCACCGTGCACGACGTCTACCAGTACGGCTGGCTGCGTGACGGCTCGTGGTGCGCTCACGCGCTGGACCGGGCCGGGCGACGCGACGCCGCTGCGGCGTGGCACCACCGGGTGGCCAGCACGCTGCTGGCGCACGAGCGTCGCGTCGAGGAAGCGATCGACGCCGTCCGGACGAACCGGGTCAACGGCCAGGTGATGATGCCGGCCCGGTTCACCCTGTCCGGTCAGGAAGAGACCGCGGGCGACGAGCAATGGCCGAACTACCAGACCGACTGCTACGGATTCTGGCTCTGGGCCGTCGCCGACCACATTCGGCGTGGCGGCGTGCTCGACGAGCAACTGCAGGCCGCGATCCGACTCACCATCCGCTACCTGCTCGTGGCGGGGGAAGAACCCTGCTACGACTGCTGGGAGGAGCAACCCGGCCATCGCCACACGTCCTCAGCCGCCGCGGTCGCAGCCGGACTCCGCGACGCCGGACGGCTCGTGGTCGACCCGGCCGCGACGTCGATGGCCTTAGCGCTGGTCGAGCGCATCACCGGACCCGACCACACCCTGGCCGGAAGCTTCATCCGCTACCCCGGCGACGCCCGCGTCGACGGGTCACTGCTCTGGATCGGTGTCCCCTTCGGCCTGGTCGACACCGATTCCGATCTCTACCGCACCACCGTCGAACGTGTCCGACAGGAGCTTCATAGGTCCGACGGCGCAGTCCGCCGCTACCAGGGCACACCTTCTACGGCGGCAGCGAGTGGATCCTGCTCGCCGCATCGTTGGGCTGGTCACAATGGGGCGCTACCGCTACCCCGCTGCTGTGGTCGCACGCTATGCACATCGTGCTCACCGACGAATCAACGCAGCCGACCTGCCCACCGAACCGAGGGCGACCTGAGACTCGGCGGTCTGCAGTGATCGAACTCAGTCCAGGTAGTCGCGCAACACCTGTGAGCGTGACGGGTGTCGTAATTTGGACATCGTCTTCGACTCGATTTGACGGATGCGCTCGCGCGTGACGCCGTAGACCTGCCCGATCTCGTCCAAGGTGCGCGGTTGGCCGTCGGTAAGCCCGAAGCGAAGCTTCACCACGCCGGCCTCGCGCTCGGAGAGCGTTTGCAGGACCGACTGCAACTGATCCTGCAGCAACGTGAACGACACCGCGTCGACCGCGACGACCGCCTCGGAGTCCTCGATGAAGTCACCGAGCTGGCTGTCGCCCTCGTCGCCGATGGTCTGGTCCAGTGAAATCGGCTCGCGGGCGTACTGCTGGATCTCGAGCACCTTGTCCGGGGTGATGTCCATTTCCTTGGCGAGTTCTTCGGGCGTGGGCTCGCGGCCCAGATCCTGCAACAGCTCGCGCTGGATCCGTCCGAGCTTGTTGATGACCTCGACCATGTGCACCGGGATGCGGATCGTGCGGGCCTGGTCGGCCATCGCCCGGGTGATCGCCTGCCGGATCCACCACGTCGCATACGTCGAGAACTTGTAGCCCTTGGTGTAGTCGAACTTCTCGACCGCCCGGATGAGACCGAGGTTGCCCTCCTGGATCAGGTCCAGGAACAGCATGCCGCGGCCGGTGTAGCGCTTGGCGAGCGAGACGACCAGACGCAGGTTGGCCTCGAGCAGGTGGTTCTTGGCCTTCTTGCCGTCCTGAGCGATCCACCACAGCTCGCGCTTGAGCTTCATCGCGATGTTGTCGCCGGAGTTGAGACGCTCCTCCGCGAAGAGCCCGGCCTCGATCCGCTTGGCGAGCTCGACCTCCTGCTCGGCGTTGAGCAGGGCGACCTTGCCGATCTGCTTGAGGTAGTCCTTGACCGGATCGGCGGTCGCACCGGCCGAGACGACCTGCTGCGCGGGCGCGTCGTCGTCGTCGTCGGTAATGACGAAGCCGGTCTCGCGCTCGTCGCCCTCGGTGGTCGCCGCGGGGGTGGCCTCGGGCTCCTCCTCCTCGGCGACCTGCTCGACGGCGCCGTCGGCCGGCGGCGGGGCAGCAGCCGCCTTCTTGGCGGCGGCGGTCTTGGCCGCAGCCGCCTTGGTGGCGGCCGACTTGGTGGCGGCCTTGGCCGGGGCGGCCTTCTTGGCGGGCGCGGCCTTCTTCGTGGGAGCCTCGACCTCGTCTGCGACCTCGGCGGCAGGTGCGGCCTTCTTGGCGGCGGCCTTGACCGGGCGCGCCGCGGTGGCGGTCGCCGACGCGGCGCGCTTGGTCGCGGTGGCGGCGACGGCACGCCCACCCACGGCGTCCAGCCGGACGGCGATGCCGTGCTCGTCCAGCGTGCGCAGCACGACCTTCATCCGGGCGAGCGGCAGGTCGGCGGACTCGAGCGCGACGCGCACGGCGTCCGCCTCGACGAACCCGCTGGTGCTTCCCCGTCGCAGCAGGTCCTGCAGGGCGGGGGGGGCGAACTCCGCCGGGAGGGGGGAGGTGGGCTGAGGGGTCGAGACCGTCGGCACGGACTACCTTTCGTCACGGGTGACCGGGGGGCGCAGATCGCCGGCATCGGGCAGGCCGCTGCGATCGCTCCTGCAGCACAACGCAGGGGGCGAGGCGGGCATGCCCGATAGGGGGAGGTTCTTCGTGGCCGGGCTGTGAGCACCATTGTAGCCGCGACCACGTCACGCTGCGTCGACCGTGTCCGGACGGCGCGCCCGGAGCGTGCTCAAGACAGCGCTCAGCCGTCGGCCTTGACCGCCAGCACCGGGCAGGGCGAGTCGAGCAGGATCCGCTGCGCGTTCGAGCCCAGGATCAGCTTGCCGACCGGCGTGCGACGACGCAGCCCGATGACGATCAGGTCCGCCCCGACCTCCTCGGCCACCGCGATGAGGTCCTCGGCGGGCTCCTGGCCGCGCACCAGCTGCCGGACCTCGTGCTCGACGCCGGCGTCGGTGAGCTCACGCTGCACGGCAGCGAGCTCGGTCTCGTACCGCGCCGCGTCCTCGCCGGTGAGCTCCTTGCCGCCGCGGTTGGAGTTGACGACCACCAGCCGGGTCGAGCGCAGCCGGGCCTCCTCGCAGGCTCGACGCAGCGCCGCGCGGCCCTCGTTGGTCGCCACGAACCCCACGACGATCGCCATCGGTTCCTCTCCTTCGTGCTCCGGGACGCCCCGGGACGACTGACCCCGAGACGCTTCGGCCCGACCGTACCCGAGGGGCGCCGTCGGCACGACCGCTCCGGTCGGTGGTGCGCACGCGTCCTGCCGGGGGCGAGCGCATAGGCTCGGCACCCGGTCCGTCGACGCCCCCGCGTCCCCCGACACCCCTCGCACCAGCGACACGACACCGACGAGGCACGATGCCCCCCGCCCGACCCCCCGGCCCCACCCTCGGGCTGGAGGAGGAGCTGCACGTCGTCGGTGCCGGCGACGGCCGCCTG
>JBBQUT010000002.1:0-283038 GCA_038212215.1 Mycobacteriales bacterium | reverse complement strand
ATACGGCAGCGAGCGGCACTCGACCTGGGTGATGATCGCGTGCTCACCCGCAGCCAACCGGCGCCGCAGCCGTTCCCGTTCACGCCAGTCGGTCAGAATTTCCTCGTCGCTGCACGGATCCATCGCTAAACCGTCCAGGTCGTCGAGTGCGGCGTGCAACCGGGCGTACGCGGCGGCCCGCGCCGCCCCGGCAGTCGAGGAGAACACGGTGGGAGTCAGCGAGTCCACCACCGTCTCGACCATGTATTCGATTCTACCGTAACGTCCTCGTCGCTACAAGAAGGAATCCCGAGCAATATTAGCGATCTTGTGTCTACCCGTTCCAGATCGAGAGAGCGAACCGGCACATGACGACGGTACTCGCGGGCAACGACACTAACCGCGTCACTGCAATCTTCGTCCGACGCAAAACCGGCGCCCCCGGCTACCACTTCCACATCGCCCGGCGAACTCGCCGACGCGATGGGTGTTTGTCCTCAGAAAAGAGTTGGCGCTCGAAGCGACTGCGCACCGACGAGAGCTCGGGACGATCCGGACCGCGCAGCGTTGTCAGATGCCGTGCCCGCGCCGGTGCAGCGTGCGTTGGACGAATCCGCTGGGGACCCCCGCCGCAACTGCAGCAGCCAGGTAGCCGCGGGGTTCACGCCAGCGCACCTGCGCTGACCGCAACGCTGTCCGCAGGGCCTGCTTGCGCTGGCCGGTCGCGGCCTGGCCGAAGGCGATTTGGCCCATCAGGCGCGCATACCCCACTTGGCTGTCGCGGATGTCGGGATGCTGAGCCAGGATCCATTCGGCGCCGGCAATCCGCGAATGCCAGGCGCCCGCAAACATCGACGAACTGCCCCACTGAATCGTCACCAGCGGCTCGTCGAGGTGAACGATCGGACGGATCGCACTGGCCCGCAGCAGAAGATCCCAGTCCTCGTTCTGGCCCCCCGGCGCCAATTCATCGACCAACCCGAGCTCGCCCTGTAGCGCGGCCCGGCTGATCAGGAACGTCGATGAGTGCAACATCGCCATCCGCGACGCCAGAAGCTCGGCGTGCGACACGTTGGAGCGATGCGCGAGGCGGGTCGACATGATTGCGTCGTAGTCGATCTGGACCGCCGTCGTGCAGAGCACCGCGGCCGGGACGGAAACCATCCGGGCTACCTGGCGGGTCAGCTTGTCCGGATGCCAGCGATCATCGTCGTCGAGGAACGCGATCAGGTCGGCATCGCTGGCGACGATAGCGGTGTTGCGCGTGCCCGCGAGTCCGGGAGCCCGGTTGTTCGCCAGCACTCGGACAGCGATCGGCTGAACGGTCGCGAGGCCCTCGTCGGGCTGCTGGCGATCGAAAACGACGGTCACCGTGAGTCGTCCCGAATAGGTCTGCGCGAGCACGGAGTCGATGGCGCGGCGGAGCAACTCAGGACGATTGTGCGTCGGGATCACGACCTCGACGGACGGCAACGCTGCACCAGCGCTCACAGCCGAGCCTCGCTTCGCTCATTCGCCCGGCAAAGCCCGATCACACCTGTTCGCTCACTACGCTCGCTCACAGCCGAGCCTCGCTTCGCTCGTTCGACTGGCAAAGCCCGATCACACTTGCTCGCTCACTACGCTCGCTCACAGCCGAGCCTCGCTTCGCTCGTTCGACTGACAAAGCCCGATCACACTTGCTCGCTCACTACGCTCGCTCACAGCCGAGCCTCGCTTCGCTCGTTCGACTGGCAAAGCCCGATCACACTTGCTCGCTCACTCCGCTCGCTCACAGCCGAGCCCGCAGGGTGTGCCGGTAGCCGTAGGCGGCCATCAACGGCCAGGTCAGGGCACCGACCAGACGACGTGCGGCCGGTGGCAGTTCCTCGCGCCACTCGTCGTCGCTGCGGAAGGCCAAGTTACCCCGGCGGAACCGAATCGGGTTGCCAGCTGCTTGATGGGTCTCGACGAGCGCGATGCTGTCCTGGCCGATGGATTGCTCGACGCCTGTCGCGTCAACACCGAGGAACCGCGCGATGGCTTCAGTCGTCGCGACTGGGTCGGCGAGGAACCGCTCGTAGAACACGCGGTGCACTGGCACGCCCTGTCGCGCCAACATGGCAAAGGCGAGATTGTGCGCGTCCCACAGCAGAGCCGACGTCCACGGCGGATATCGGTCCATCAGCGGGCGTTCAGACGAGCCATCGACTTCTGGACGGGGCACTTCCTTCGTCCAGGAGTAGGCCACGCCACGGCTGTCACGCACCACGTGCAGCACCGAAAGGTTGATCGACGGATCGGCACGCAGCGCGTAGGCCGTTGACGCGTTCTTGCTCGAATCGACGATGACCGAGGCGCCGCTGACCTGCTTTGCCGCGTCGTACACCCGACTGAAGTAACTCGCATACTCTCGAGCCACAGCCCGGTATTCGCTCAACTCACCGGACATCAGGCCGGTCGGTACGTAGCGCATCCGATCGACCCGGCGAGCCAGCTTGCGCACGGTTGCCACATCGACGTGGTCCCACCCGCCGAAGGCCCGGTCACCGACCGCAGACCAGAACGGGCAGTCGTGAAAGGCCCGGCCGCACGCACACAACTCGTTGTCCGCGACACCGCGGTACCAGATGTGGCGCACTTCGCCGAGTACGCACACCGACGGCAGCGACGCGACGGCCAATTCAAGCAGGGTCGACCCGCTGCGCCCGAACCCGCCAATGAAGCAGACGTCGATGACTAGCCACCTCTTCCGAAGTAATTTCCCCGAATCAACGACGCAAAGGCCTGCAACGCAGCCGGATCGCCCTGCAGCGCCCAGCGATGATAAGGAGGGTCCTTTGGCCGGGACTGCTCGAACCACAGGATCGCCTTGATCTGATCGTGCGCGCGGATATACGAGCCGGCCGCGGCTATCCATGCCGCACGGCGATCCCGGTACGGTTCGCCGACCGCGAATTCGCCGATCATGATCGGCTTGGGGTGTTTCGCCGCCCAGGTGATGAACGGCTGGGCGAGCGTCGCAAACGGCTCGTAGCTGTGCTGCTTCCACGGCGTCAGTGGGTAGATGTCGGCACACACCCAGTCCACCTGGTCGTCACCCGGGTAATAGGCGGGCGCGGTCCCGTTGTCGAACCCCAACCCGGTGGGGCACCAGGTCCACGCCACGTTGGTCACCTGCTTCGCGGTGAAAATATGGCGAATGTGGTCCCACGCCGCGATGTAGTCCTGCGGGCTGTGCACGAGGTCACGCAGGTTCGGACGGTCCATTTCCCACCGGGGCTCGAGAAAGACCATCGTCGGCAGCGCCGCGATCTCTAGCGCGGCACGCCTGATTCCCGCGTCGTAGGCGCCGCTGGCGATGCTGCGACTGTCCGGAATGGCCCAGGAGATCAGCAGATAGTCACCGCGCTTGGCGAAGCTCAGATCGCTCGGGGTGCCGAACGGCTTACCCCACACCCGGTACAGGTGGACGATGTCCAGCCGCTTCCCGATCGCCCGCTCGAACTGCTGCACCGACGCCACCCGGCCCGGCTGGCTGAAGACGGCGGGTTCGACCCAGGCACCGAGATAGACACCCTCATTCGGCATCGGCGGCCCTTCGCTGGTGTGCAGCGGTGGGTGGGTCGGGACGGCGGTGACCGGCGGGGTGGCCACCTTCTTCGCACCGTCGCCGGCGTTCGCGATGATCGCGACCGCGGCGACGAGCAGCAGCACTGCCGCCAGCGCGAGCCACAGCGGGCGGCGGGTCGCGCGCCTGGGCAGGTTGCCACCGCCGGACGCGGCTCGCTGCGCAGTCGTCATGATCGTCGTCCGCGGCGGAGCAGACCGGTCAGGTCAAACACGGCTCGTCCCCGCCACAACCCGACGAGATAGCCGATGACGCCGATGCCGAGCCCCGCCGCCACGCCCACGAAGCTGCCGCCGGTCACCAGCCGCCCGAGCAGCGGAAGCAGCACGAAGCAGGCCCCACACAGGGCACCAGCGAGCAGCGTGCCGACCCCGAACGGGTGCATGCCCAGGAAACGCCACGCGATCGCGAGCGGGACGACATTGGCGGCGACGATGGCCCCGAACCAACCCAGCGCCGCGCCGAGAAGTCCGAGATGGGGAATCAGCAGCAGATCCATACCGACGTTGACCGCGAGAGCGAACAACGTGGTCGCGAGGTTCCACGAGGCGCGTCCCGCCATGATGATCACCGAGTCGACGAGACCGACACCCGAGGCGACCAACATCGCGATGCACAGCACGACTACCACTGACGCACCCGAGCGGTAGTCGTGCCCGAACAGCGCGACGTAGGCCGAGGCGGACACGGAAACGACCCCGAAGATCGGCCAGGTTGCCAGCACCAGCCAGGCCGTGGACGCCTGGTACAGCCGCTTGGCTCGTGGGACGTCGCCGGTCGACAGGGCCGCGCTCAAGCGCGGTTGGATCGGTGCGGTGATCGCCTGGTTGACGAACTGCCCCACAACGAGGAAGCGCGTAGCTGCGGTGTAGATCGCCGCCTCACGCACCCCACGCAGGGACGCGACCAGGATGATGTCGAAGCGTTGTAACGCCACCTGAGCGACACTGGCAAGCGCCCGGGGCATGGTGAACTTCCAGAATTCGCGCGCCACCGAAGCGTCCCAACGCCCCCGCGTGCCGACCAGTTTCGGCTGGGCACGCAACGCGACGCGCAACAGGTAGCAGGTCACCGCGAACGCGCCCACGTACGGCGCCGCCCAGGCGTAGCCGAGCCCGCCGGTCCAGCCCGTCGCGAGCACCACGGTGATGAGAAGCAACTGAAGCGCGGGGCGACCCATCTTTTCGACGAGGACGGTGGGCCGCATCCGGCCCAGGCCACGCGTCGCGCCCAGCGCGATGTCGTACGCCGTGGTGAGGGTGAGCACGAATGCGAGCAGCCGGACCAGATCGACAGACCTGCCGTCGTCGACACCGATCAGCCGGGCAAGTTGCGGCGCCAGAATGGCCATCAGTGCCGCCGCCGACACGCAGAGCACGGCCGACGGCACGAACGCGGCGCGCAGCCCAGGGAGGATGCGGGACTCGGTGCCTAGCGCGCGCCACCTGGCGACGAAATACACCAGGCCGACGTCAGCGCCGAGCCGGCCGATCGCCTCGAGCACGAGGAAGAGCGAGGTGACGGTGAAGAACCGGCCCGCGTCCGCGGGTGACACCAGCCGTGCAATGACCAGCACGAGGGCGAAGTTGGCGACGGCCGAGACGACGGCACCGGCCAGATTCGCCAGTCCGCTGCGCGCAACCGACGACAGATCGGCGTCGCCGCCGACCTTCTGTTCCGCAACCGCACTCACTCAAACACCGCATTCACTCAAACACCGCATTCACTCGAAACACCGGATTCACTCGAAACACCGCGGATCCCATCCGTGCGCAACTGGTTCAACCCGTTCGCTGGACCTGGGCGAAAAGCTCGACCTGGGCGAGAACCTCGACCTGGGCGAATACCGAGCGCCGCCCGACCTCGTCCAGCGAGCGGGCACATGCGCAAACGTCAGCTTAACAACTCTCCCATGCACGAGGCGAAATGCCTCGAGGCCTACTCAGCTTCGCGCCGGTCCTGTTCGAATCGCCAGGCGTCGCTCACCATGGTCTCAAGATCGCGCTCAGGCTGCCAATCGAGCATCTGGCGTGCCTTGTCATTCGACGCGATCAGCCGGGCCGGATCGCCCTCGCGCCGGTCGACTTCGTCGACCGGGACGTCGCGAGCAGTGACCTTGCGGACGGTGTCGAGCACCTCGCGCACCGAGTAACCCGTGCCGCTGCCCAGGTTGATGACGTGGTGCTCACCCGGGGTGATGACACTGAGCGCCTTGAGATGGGCAGCAGCGAGATCGACGACGTGGATGTAGTCGCGAATGCAGGTGCCGTCGGGTGTCGCGTAGTCGGTGCCGAACAAGCTGAGCCGGTTACCCGTGCCGGCGGCGGCACGAAGCGCGATCGGGATCAGATGCGTCTCGGTGTTGTGCCGCTCACCGTAACTACGCCCGCCGGTCGCGTGCAGCGCGCCGGCGACGTTGAAGTAACGCAGGCTGACAGCGGTCATCGCGTAGGAATGCGCATAGTCGGCGAGCGCGAGGTCGATCGCGAGCTTGGTCGAGCCGTAGGGGCTGCCCGGGCGCGCGGGCGCGTCCTCACGAATCGGTTGCTGTTCGACGTCGCCGTAGGTCGCGGCGGAGGAGGAAAACACGATCCGCTCGACGCCGTACGCACGCATCGAGTCGAGCATGGCGACCGTGCCGATGACATTGTTGCGCCAATACATCGAAGGTTCGGCGACCGACTCACCGACGAGGGATTTGGCCGCGAAGTGCACGACGGCCTCGATGTCCCAGTCGCCGAGCTTGCCGTCGAGCGCGGTGATGGGCAGCTCGTGGAACTGCGCTCCTGGTGGCACCGCATCGACGTGTCCGGTCGAGAGATCGTCGACGACGACCACCTCGTGGCCGTCCGCGAGCAGGAGTGCCGCGACCACGCTGCCGATGTAGCCGGCGCCGCCGGTGACGAGAACGCGCATCTTCTGACCATACGTGCCCCCCGAATTTCACCGCTCGAAGCGGGTGTCCGGACGCCGCGGAGGTGCGCGAGGATGGAGCCATGCGCGCCGACCCGGACCCCCTCACCAACGCGCCCGGCGACGACGATGCCGAGTTGCGGGCCGACGTGCGCCGGGTCGCGGCGCTGCTCGGCGAATCCTTGGTGCGCCAGCAGGGCCGCGACGCCCTCGAACTGGTCGAGCGGGTGCGCACGCTGACCAAGCAGTCCAAGGAATCCGGCGAGGACGCAGGCGAGGTCCGCGAACTGCTCGCCGAGCTGCCGCTCGACACCGCCGCCGTGCTGGTGCGCGCCTTTGCCGCGTACTTTCACCTCGCCAACGTCGCCGAGCAGGTGCACCGGGTGCGCACCCTGCGCACCCGACCGGTCGACGCGGGCTGGCTCGCGCGCACGATGCGCGACGTCGCCACTCAGATGGGTCCGGACGCTCTCACCGCCGCGATCGAGCAGCTCGCGGTGCGTCCGGTGTTCACCGCGCACCCGACCGAGGCGAGCCGGCGCTCCATCCTGACCAAGCTCCGCCGTGTCGCCGACGTCCTCGCCGAACAGACCGAGCCGCAGACCGCGCGCCGCTCACGACAGGACCGCGCCCTGGCCGAGATCATCGACCTGATCTGGCAGACCGACGAGCTGCGCCGACACCGTCCGACACCGCTCGACGAGGCGCGCAACGTCGTCTACTACCTGCAGGACATGGCCGCCGCGACCCTGCCGGAGCTCGCCGTCGATCTCGCGTACGAGGCCGAGCGGAACGGCGCCAAGATCACTCAGGACGCTCGTCCGCTCACCTTCGGCACGTGGATCGGCGGCGACCGCGACGGCAACCCGAATGTCACCCCGACTGTCACCCGAGAGGTGCTGCGCCTGCAGCACCACGTGGCCGCGCAGTCGGTCACCCGTGCAATCGACACGCTGATCGCGGAACTGTCCTCGTCCACGACGGTGGTGGATGTCAGCGCGCAACTGCACGCTTCGCTCGAGACCGACCTCGCTGCCCTGGATATCGATCCGCGGCTGATCACGCTCAACGCGAGCGAGCCGTACCGGCTCAAGCTGACGTGCGTCAACGCCAAGATCGCGAACACCCGCCGCCGGGTGGACGAGGGCACGCCGCACGTCGAGGGCCACGACTATCTCGGCGTCGGGCAGTTGCTCGCCGAGCTGGATCTGATCGGCGCATCGCTACGCGCGAATGCCGGCGGCCTGATCGCTGATGGACTGCTGGCCCGGGTCGAGCGCACCGTCGCGGTGTGCGGGCTGCATCTCGCGACGATGGACGTGCGCGAGCACGCCGACGCGCACCACCACGCTGTCGGCCAACTCGTCGATCGGCTCGTCGAGGAGGCCTGGCTCTACGGCGACCTGCCCCGCGACTACCGGCTGCGGCTGCTGTCGAAGGAGCTGACCTCACGCCGGCCGCTGGCACCGAGCCCGCCGCCGCTCGATCCCGAGGGCGCGAAAACCTTCGCGGTGTTTAGCGAGATCCGCGCGGCGATCGACACCTACGGCCCCGAGGTCGTGGAGAGCTACATCGTGTCGATGACGCGCGGCGCCGACGACGTGCTCGCCGCGGTCGTGTTGGCGCGCGAGGCAGGCCTGGTCGACGTGCATGGTGCCGGGTCGGGAGGCGAGCGAAGCACGCCGTTCGCGCACATCGGTTTCGTCCCGCTGCTCGAGACGGTGGAGGAGCTGCGTCGCAGCGGCGAGGTCATCAGCGACCTGCTGTCCGACCCCACGTACCGGCTGATCGTGAAGCTGCGCGGCGACGTGCAGGAGGTGATGCTCGGTTACTCCGACTCGAACAAGGAGGCCGGAATCACGACGTCCCAATGGGAAATTCACCGCACCCAACGCACGCTGCGCGATCTCGCCACCCGACATGGAGTACGGCTGCGCTTGTTCCACGGGCGCGGCGGGACGGTCGGACGCGGCGGCGGGCCGACCTACGACTCGATCCTCGCGCAACCCTGGGGCGTGCTCGACGGCGAGATCAAGTTCACTGAGCAGGGCGAGGTCATCAGCGACAAGTACGCACTGCCCGAGCTGGCCCGGGAGAATCTCGAACTCACCGTCGCCGCGACCCTGCAGGCATCGGCGCTGCACCGCACTCCGCGGCAGCCCGCGGCGCAGCTCGCAGGGTGGGACGAGTGCATGGACCGCGTCAGTGCGGCCGCCTTCGCTGCGTACCGCGCGCTCGTCGACGATCGCGATCTGCCCGCGTACTTCATGGCCTCGACGCCGGTCGAGCAGCTGGGATCGTTGAACATCGGCTCGCGGCCGGCGCGCCGACCGTCATCGGACGGCGGGCTGAGCGGGCTGCGCGCGATTCCGTGGGTCTTCGGCTGGACCCAGTCGCGCCAGATCGTCCCCGGCTGGTTCGGAGTCGGCACCGGACTGGCCGCCGCGCGCGCGGCCGGGCTCGCGGACGTGCTCACAGAGATGCACACGGAATGGCATTTCTTCCGGACCTTCTTGAGCAATGTCGAGATGACGCTCGCTAAAACCGACCTCGACATCTGCGCTCACTACGTGTCGATCCTCGTTCCTCAGCCACTGCACCGGATGTTCGACGTGGTCCGTGCCGAGCATGCCCGCACGGTCGAGGAGCTGCTTCGAATCACCGGCGAATCGACGTTGCTGGAGAACTCGCCGACGTTGAAGCGGACCTTCGGGGTACGCGACGCCTACCTCGACCCGATCTCCTACCTGCAGGTCGAATTGTTGCGCCGGGTCCGCGCTGACGAGTCGGCCGTGCCACCAGAACTGCGCCGAGCGTTGCTGCTGACCATCAACGGTGTGGCGGCCGGGCTCCGCAATACCGGCTGATCCACTCCTGGTAGTGCCGTCCGGAAACCGCCAGTGGGTTGTCGGTCCGACAGGCAGAATGCAGTCATGATTCCCGACGCGGATGCCTGTTACCGGGCGGTGCAAGGGCGCGACAGTCGCTTCGACGGGTGGTTCTTCACTGCGGTGCGCACGACCGGCATCTACTGCCGCCCGTCGTGCCCGGCGCTCACTCCGCAGCAGCGCAATGTGAGTTTCTATGCCAGCGCGGCGAGCGCCCAGCGCGCCGGCTATCGCGCGTGCAAACGTTGCCGTCCGGACGCCTCGCCGGGCTCACCGGAATGGAATGTGCGCGGCGATCTTGCCGCACGGGCGCTGCGGATGATCGGCGACGGCCTGATTGACCGCGAGGGGGTCCCGGGGCTTGCGCGCCGCGTCGGGTACAGCGAACGGCAGGTCCATCGCGCGCTCGTCGCCGAAGTGGGCGCCGGACCGCTCGCGCTGGCACGCGCGCAGCGGGCGCAGACTGCGCGCATCCTGCTCGAGACCACCGACCTGCCGGCCACCGACGTCGCGTTCGCCGCTGGATTCGCCAGCGTGCGGCAATTCAACGACACGGTGCGCGCGGTGTTCGCTACGACGCCGAGCGGGTTGCGCGCGCGGCGGCGCGGGGGTGCCGAGCCCGCTGACCCGTCCGGGGCGATCGCGCTGCGCCTGCCCTACCGCGACCCGATTCAGCTCGGCAGCGTGCTTGATTTCCTCGGCGCCCACGCGATTTCCGGCCTCGAGCAGTACCGCAACGGCGAGTTCACCCGGGTCGTGCAGGCGCCGGGTGGTCCCGCGCTCGTCAGCCTGTCTGCGGGGCCCGGCGCGGTCACGTGCCGGGTGCGCCTGCACGACACGCGCGATCTCGTGTCGGTTGTGGCGCGCGTGCGGCGGCTGCTCGATCTCGACGCCGACCCGGTCGCCGTCGACGACGTGCTGGGCGCGGATCGCGCGCTCGCCCCGCTCGTGCTCAAACGCCCAGGGTTGCGCTCGCCGGGCAGCGTTTCGGGCTTCGAGACGCTGGTGCGCACGATCGTCGGCCAGCAGATCTCGCTGCGCGGCGCACGGACGGTGCTCGCCCGGATCGTCGCCGAACACGGCCACGCAGCCTTCGACGACGGCGAGCCGTGGCTGCTGTTCCCGACCGCCGCCGAACTCGCCGGCCTGGATCCGGCCACCCTGCCGATGCCACGTGCCCGCGCCCGCAGCGTCCGGGCCGCTGCCGAGGCCGTCGCCTCCGGCCGCCTCGATCTGGAACCGGGCGCCGAACGCGAGGAGTTGCGCGCCGGGTTGCTCGCGCTGCCGGGCGTCGGTGCCTGGACAACCGACTACCTACTGATGCGCGTGGCGGGCGACCCGAACGTCCTGCTGCAGAGCGATCTCGTCGTGCGCCGCGGCGCTACTGAGCTCGGCGTCGACCTTGCGGGCGGGCGTCCGGATTGGGCGCCCTGGCGCAGCTACGCCACGCACCACCTGTGGGCGCACCTGTACGGCGACAGCTGGGCGGTTCGGCCATGATGACCTACACCTACCTGACCTCCCCGGTCGGCGATCTGCTCGCCGTCCGCGACCGCGTCGGCATTGCCGGGTTGTACCTGCCCTCCGGCCGGCACAGCGTCATAGCAACTGGGGGGTGGCGGCGCGACGATCTCTCCTTTGCCGATCTGAGCGCCGAGCTGGGCGAGTATTTCGCGGGCGACCGGCGCGAATTCAGCGTGCCCCTGCACCCCGCCGGCACCGCGTTCCAGCACCGCGTCTGGCAGGCGTTGCTTGAGATTCCCTACGGCGAGACAACGACGTACGCTCGGACGGCCGCGCGGATCGGCAGCCCGAAAGCATCGCGCGCGGTCGGTCTGGCCAATGGGCAGAACCCCATCTCGATCGTCGTGCCGTGCCACCGCGTCGTCGGGTCGAACGGTTCGCTGACCGGTTACGGCGGTGGCCTGGACGCGAAGCGGTGGCTGCTGACGCACGAGGCGTCCCACGCCGGATTGTTCGCACGCTGACCGCGTCCTCGACTGGTCGTCTGCGGCCGGCGGCGCGGGCCGGTTGAGCGCCCTCGCGGCGGATCGGGAAACGCGCCGACTCGCCTATTCGTGGTAGCTATTCTGCGCAGCTTCGAGGCCTTGCTTGACAAGCATTTCGGACGCGTCGGCAGCGCGGTCGATCAGGAAAGCGAGCTCCTTGCGCTCGGAGGTGGCGAACTCGCGCAGCACGTAGTCGGCAGGATCCTGGCGGCCGGGCGGGCGGCCGATCCCGAAGCGCACCCGCGCGTAGTCATTGCTGCCCAGCGCCGTTGAGGTCGAGCGCAATCCGTTGTGCCCGCCCGTTCCGCCGCCGCGTTTGAGGCGCAGCGCGCCGTAGGGCAGATCGAGTTCATCGTGAATCACCACGATCCGCTCCAGCGGCACTTTGAAGAACCGCGCCGCGTTAACGACCGGCCCGCCGGACTCGTTCATGAACGACAACGGCTTTGCGAGCACGACCGGTACGCCGACGAGGCGGCCCTCGAGGATGTCGCAGCGGCTGCGGTGCGACTTGAACCGACCCTCGATCCGCTCGGCGAGCAGATCGACGATGAGGAAACCGGCATTGTGCCGGGTCGCGGCATACCGCGGCCCGGGGTTGCCGAGCCCGACGAGAAGAAATCGGTCGTCGCCCATGGCAGCCCCGGGCCGTGTCGTAAAGGTAACTATTCGGTGGAGCCGGCGCCCTCGGGCCGCTCTTCGGCGGAGTCGGCCTCGCCCTCCGGGGCGTCCGGCTGGTCTTCGACGATGCCCAGTTCCTCGGCGGCCTCGGCCATGTCGGCCTCGACCTCCTCGGCGGTCGGCGCCTCGGAGATGATCAGCAGCACCTGGTCGGGCTCACCATGCAGCGTCGAACCGCTGGGCAGGGTGAGGTCGGCGGCGGTGATCTGCGAACCGATCGCCAGGCCGTCGATGCTCACCGCGATCTCGGTCGGCAGGTGGGTGGCCTCGGCCTCAATCGACACCGAGTTGCTCTCCTGCGCGAGCAGGCCACCGGGCACGATCTCGCCGCTGATCGCGAGAGGCACGTCGATCACGACCTTCTCCCCCGAGCGCACCGCGAGCAGGTCGACGTGATCGAAGGTGCCCTTGATCGCGTGGCGCTGGATGGCCTTCGGGATCGCGAGTTGCTCGACGCCCTCGAGGTCCAGCGTCAGCAGTACGTTGGCGCCGCCGTGGCGGATGGCGTTGGTGAACTCGCGCGCGGGTAACGAAACGTGGCGCGGATCAGCGCCGTGACCGTAAATGACGGCGGGAATCTTCCCGGCCCGGCGGGTGCGACGCGCGCCGCCCTTGCCGAACTCGCTACGCGTCTCTGCGGACAGACGGACCTCGGACACAGCGAAACTCCTCATAGATTTTGGAAGACGATCGATCGGGACGAAGTCGACACGGTTCGGATCAGCGGAAATGCAGACACGATGCCTCGGACGCGGGACGCGCGTCGACGAACGACACCGCGTCGATCACGGATGCTCACACCCGACTCACCGATGCGACGCGTCCCTCGCCGGGGGCAACGTGGCCCAGCCTACCCGCTGCGTAGGTTACGGCCTACAACACGGCCCTGCAGCGGTGGCTCAGCGGCTGGCTGCGCGCCGGTACTGCCGCACCGACAGCGGTGCGAAGATCAGCACGAGCAGGGCCGACCAGAGCAGTGTGTAGATCACCGGATGCTGCATCGGCCAGGCGTCAGGCGGCGGAAGTTTCGGGCTGGTGTTGCCGAACAGCTCACGGGCTGCCTGCGTGACCGTGGACACCGGGTTCCAGTTGGCAGCTGTCTTCAGCACCGTCGGGAACTTGTCGGTCGGCACGAAGGTGTTCGCCACGAACGTCAACGGGAAGATCACGATGAAGGACGCGTTGTTGACCACCTCAGGCGACGGGACGAGCAAGCCGATCAGAGCCATGACCCACGAGATGGCGTAGGCAAACGCCAGCAGCAGCAGGAAGGCCGCCGCTGCTTCCAGCAAAGATGTGCGAATACGCCAGCCGACGACCAGACCGGTTGCCGACATCACCACGATCGTGATCACGTTGACAGCGACGTCGCTTGCAGTGCGACCGACCAGCACCGCCGAACGGGCCATTGGCAGCGAGCGGAAGCGGTCGATGATCCCTTTCTGGATGTCGTCGGCCATCCCGGCACCGGTGAAGGTTGCCCCGAAGATCACGGTCTGGGCGAACACGCCAGGAATGAGGAACTCACGGTAGGACAACCCTGGCACGTTGATAGAACTGCCGAACACGTAAGCGAACAGCAGGATGAACATGATCGGCGAGATGGTGGTGAAAACCAGCAGATCGGGTACCCGCTTGATCTTGATCAGATTTCGCCTGGCGACGATCGCGCCGTCGCCGAGAACCTTCAGCGCCGAGCTCATCGGACACCTCCCTCGATCGGGGCGCCCGCCGCGTCGTTGACCTCGGTGTCGTCGAGTTCGGCGGCATGCCCGGTAAGGGTAAGGAAAACGTCGTCGAGTGTCGGCCGGCGTAGCGCCACGTCGAGGACGACGACGCCGCCGCTGTCGAGTCGGCGCAGCGCGTCCATCAGTACCCGGGAGCCGCCGCGCACCGGCGCGGTGAGCCGCCGCGTGTGCTCGTCGACCGTGACTGCACCCAGGGCCAGCGATGCCAGCACGTCCCGGGCGACTGCAAGATCGTCGCGTGAGCCAACGACAAGCTCAATGCGTTCGCCGCCGAGTTCGGCCTTCAGTTCGTCGGCGGTGCCTCTCGCGATCGGCCGCCCGTGGTCGATGACCACGATGTCAGTGGCCAGCCGATCAGCTTCCTCGAGGTACTGGGTGGTCAGCAGCAGTGTCGTGCCGCCCTGGACCAATTGCGTGATCACGTCCCACATCTCGAGGCGACTGCGCGGGTCGAGGCCGGTGGTGGGTTCGTCCAGGAAAAGCACTGGCGGTTCGGCGACGAGCGCACCCGCCAGATCGAGTCGTCGCCGCATGCCGCCGGAATAGGTCTTCACCGGCCGGTCTGCTGCATCGACGAGATTGAAGCGTTCGAGTAGTTCCTGTGCGCGCACCCGCGAGCGCTTCGCGCCCAGTCCGTACAACCGGCCGACCATGTCCAAGTTCTCGCGGCCGGTGAGGTACTCATCGACCGCGGCGTACTGACCGGACAGACCGATGTGGGAGCGCACCTCGCCGGGCTGGGTGCGCACGTCGTAGCCCGCGACCGTTGCCGACCCACCGTCGGCATCGAGCAACGTGGTCAGGATGCGCACCGCCGTGGTCTTGCCCGCTCCGTTGGGCCCGAGCAGCCCGAGCACCGTGCCCTGCGGCACGGCGAGATCCAACCCGTCGAGGGCCCGCAGCTTGCCGTACGTCTTCACCAGACCGCTGGCCTGGATGACGTCTACCATCGCGCTTCCCCTTACCTGAACCGACTCCACCTGAACCGACTCGACCTGCACCGTTGCCTGCCTCCACGCTAGAGCCCGGGTGCGACAACAAATCGCCCGCGACGATCACCGCTGCGACGTGCGCCCCACGGCGGCATCGACGACGTCGCCGACCGAGGCGTTGCGTGCGAGGTCGGCGCGCTGCAGGTCCGCGCCGGTGCCGGCACGCAGCACCCTGGCAATCCCGGCGTCGACGATGCCGAGGTCGCCCGTGTTGCGCAGCGCAGGACGAAGCGTCTCGAAGACCCGGTCGAGCAGATCGTCGGCCGCCACCAGCTGCCCATCGCGGGGATCGACGAGCTCACCCAGCAGGCCGAAGCGGGCCGCCCGCCACGACGCCGCGCGTACCGATGCGGCGTCGAGCGGCGATTCGCCCAGTTGCCCCGCGACCGCCGTGTGCACCAGCGCACGCGCAAGCGCGGCGATCAGCGCGGCGTCGTCCACCCGTTGTGTCACGTCCGCGACCCGGATCTCGACGGTCGGATACTTCGCCGAAAGCCGCGCGTCGAAATAGATCATCCCGTCGTCGAGCGCGGCGCCCGCCCGGATCAACCGCGCCACCGCGGCGTCGTAGCCCGCCTCGTCGCCGAACGGAGCAGTGGCTCCTGCGGTGGGCCAGCGCCCCCACGACACGCTGCGGTAGCTGGCGTAGCCGCTGTCGCGCCCGTCCCAGAACGGGGAGTTCGCCGAGATCGCCAGCAGCACCGGCAACCAGCCACGGATCGCGTCGATCGCGACGACACCCTCGGCTCGAGACCCCACCGAGACGTGCACGTGCATGCCGCAGGTCAGCTGATCCGCAGCGACAAGCGCGAAGTGTTCGTGCATGCGCTGGTAGCGCTCGTCCGGTGTCGGCGTCGGGTCGGTGCGCAACGGGCTGGTGCCTAGGGCCGCGACGCGCAGGCCGCGATCGCCGGCGGCGGCGATGATCTCGCCCCGCCGCGCACCCAGATCATCGATCAGGACGTCGATGTCTGCGGTCGGCGCGCTGGCGATCTCGGCTTGCTCCAGCTTGAACTCGTGCTCGACCGCCGTGCTCGGATCGCCAGCGAGTTGCGCCCCCGCGGGCGCCGGTTGCGGGGTGCCCGGCGAGGAATTGAAGAGCATGAGCTCCTCCTCGACCCCCACAGTGCGCACCGGGACAGCATGCCAGCGCGCGTTCGGGCGCCGCCGATAGCATCGACCCGATGTCTCTCGTGGATTTTCCCAGCTCGGTACGGGTGCGCGTCCCCGCAAAGATCAATCTTCACCTTGGCGTGGGACGGCTGCGCAGCGACGGCTACCACGCCCTGACGACGGTGTTCCAGGCCGTGTCGATCTACGACGAGGTCATCGCGCACAACGCCAGCGGTCTGCACCTAGCGGTGTCCGGCTCCGAGTCTGGCGGCGTGCCCGAGAATTCGCTCAATCTCGCCTGGCAGGCGGCCGAACTCATTGCACATCACGAGCACCGCAGCGCCGACGTCGCACTCGAGATCCGCAAGGCGATCCCGGTCGCCGGAGGGATGGCGGGCGGCTCCGCTGACGCGGCTGCCACGTTGCTGGCCTGCGCCAGCCTCTGGAACACCGATCTCGGCAAGAGCGACCTGCTGGCGCTCGCGGCGCACCTGGGGAGCGATGTCGCGTTCCCCCTCGCCGGAGGCACCGCTCTCGGCACCGGACGCGGCGAGCAACTCACGCCCGTCCTCACGACCGGGGAGTTCATCTGGGTGTTCGCGGTGGCTGAGTTCGGTATCGCCTCTGGCGACGCCTACGCCGAACTGGACCGGTTGCGCGCGCAGGGTTCGGCGCCACCCCCGATCGGCTCTCCCGAAGCCCAGTTGGACGCGTTGCGTGCGGGCGACTGCATCCGGCTGGCGCGCACGCTCGCCAACGACCTGCAACCGGCAGCGTTTTCGCTGCGTCCACAACTGCAGGACGTGCTCTTCGCGGGGACGCGGCTGGGCGCGCTCGCCGGCATCGTGTGTGGATCGGGGCCAACCTGCGCATTCCTGTGTTCGGACCTCTCCGCGGCGACCCTGCTGCGTCGTGACCTCGAAGCGGTCGGGGTCTGCCGCTCGGCGCTTATCGGCACCAGCCCCACGCACGGAGCACGTGTCGCCGTCTGATGGCCAACCTCGTCAATCTCGAGAACGTCTCGAAGTCCTACGGCACCACGGCCGTCCTCGAGTCGGTGTCGTTGGGCATCGCCGACGGCGAGCGGATCGGCGTCGTCGGGCGCAACGGCGACGGAAAGTCGACCCTACTGAAGTTGATCATCGGTTTGGAAACGCCCGATTCCGGGCGGGTTACCCGTACCGCAGGCGCGCCGGTGTCCTACGTTGCGCAGCACGGCAGCTTCCCGCCCGGCATCACGGTGCGCGTGGCGGTCGTCGGCGACGCGGCCGTGCACGAGTGGGCCGGCGACGCGGTGATCCGCGAGGTGCTGACCGGGCTGGGACTCGCGGCGCTCGGGCTCGATGCGGACGTGGCGCGTCTGTCCGGCGGCGAGCGCCGCCGTGTTGCCCTGGCTGCCGCGCTGGTGCAGCAATCCGAACTGCTCGTGCTCGACGAACCGACCAACCACCTCGACGTCGAAGGCGTCACCTGGCTTGCGCGCTACCTCGTCGCGCGCCGTGGGGCGCTGCTCGTCGTCACCCACGATCGGTGGTTCCTGGACGAAGTGTGCCAGCGTAGCTGGGAAGTCGTCTCCGGAGGCGTCGAGCAATACGAGGGTGGCTACGCGGCGTACGTGCTCGCCCGCGCGGAGCGGTCGCGGCAGTCCGGCGCGGCCGAGTCTCGGCGGCAGAATCTGATGCGCAAAGAGCTAGCGTGGTTACGTCGTGGGCCGCCGGCGCGCACGTCCAAACCGCGCTTTCGAATCGACGCAGCCGAAGCCCTCATCGCCGACGTCCCGCCACCGCGGTCCTCGATTGCGTTGCAAGCTCTTGCGCAGCGCCGGCTCGGGCGAAGCGTATTCGACCTCGAGGACGTCACGGTGCAGGTCGGGTCGCGGGTGCTGCTGGATCGCATCACCTGGCACGTTGGACCGGGTGATCGCATCGGGGTCATCGGCGTGAACGGCTCGGGCAAGACGCACCTGCTGCGCCTGCTCGACGGTTCGCTCACGCCAACCTCGGGCACGGTACAGATCGGCAAGACCGTGCACGCGGCGCACCTGTCGCAGGAGGTCGTCGAGCTGCCCGGCGCGCTGCGTGTGCTCGAAGCGGTGCAGGACGTCCGAACAACCGCCGTCCTCGGCGGGGTGGAACTCTCGGCAGGACAGCTCGCTGAGCGGTTCGGCTTTACCAACGCCAAGCAGTGGACGCCGGTGGCGGACCTGTCCGGAGGCGAACGACGCCGCCTGCAGCTGCTGCGGCTGCTGCTCGCTCAACCGAACGTGCTGCTGCTCGACGAGCCAACCAACGACTTGGACACCGACACCCTTGCTGCGTTGGAGGATCTGCTCGACAGCTGGCCCGGAACGCTCATCGTGGTGAGCCACGACCGGTACTTGATCGAGCGAGTGTGTGATTCCACGGTCGCTCTGCTCGGCGACGGATCGCTGGCTGCACTCCCAGGCGGGGTGGAGGAATACCTGCGCCGGCGCGCGGCGCGAGGGGCCAGCTCAGCGGCGAAGATCGACACGCGCACGGCGGGCGGTGACACCCGGGCGTCGCGCAAGGAGCTGACCCGGCTGGAGCGGGAGGTCGCCCGCTTGGAGAAGCGCGAGGCGGTGCTACACGCCGAGCTGGCCGAGCACGCGACCGAGTTCGCGAAGGTCGCTGCGCTGGACGCCGAGTTGCGCGCCGTCCTAGCTCGCCGCGAGTCGGCCGAGGAAGAATGGCTGGTGCTGTCGGACGAGATTGGCTGAGCGCCCGCGCGATGAACTACTACACCGATCCCGCAAGCGGAGTCGGCTCGGCTTGCAGGTGCGCGAGGCCGTTCCAGCCCAGATTGACCAGGTGCGCGGCGACGACCTCGCGACGCGGGGTGCGCTCCTCCAGCCACCACTGGCCGGTCAGCGCGACCATGCCGACCAGCATCTGCGCGTACATCGGCGCCAGTTCGCTCGACATTCCGCGGGCGGCGAATTCCCGCGCCATGATGTGCTCGACCTGACTGGCGATGTCGTTGAGCAGCGAGGAGAACGTGCCGGAGGTCGACGCGACCGGCGATGCGCGGGAGAGGATGCGGAACCCGTCCGTCTCCTCCTCGATATAGGTGAGCAGCGCGAGCGCCGCCCGCTCGACGAGCTGGCGAGGATGGCCGGCAGAAAGCGCCACGGTCAACCGCTCCAGCAGCGCGCTCATCTCGCGGTCGACCACCACGGCGTAAAGCCCTTCCTTGCCGCCGAAATGCTCGTAGACAACGGGCTTGCTGACGCCTGCCCGCGCCGCAATCTCTTCGATCGAGGTCGCGTCGTAGCCCTTCTGGGCGAACAGGGCGCGCCCGACGTCGAGCAATTGCTCACGCCGCTCGCGTCCGGTCATCCGGACCCGCGCCCTGCCGTTGGTTTCCTTCATCACCCACCATGGTCCCATGACGAGCCCGTCGCCCCAGTCCGTTACATACGACAGCTACCTCTGCCTCGAGGATTTGCTGGCCTGCCAACGTCCCGCCACCGAGGAACACGACGAGCTGCTGTTCGTCGTCATTCATCAGGTGTACGAGCTGTGGTTCAAGCAGATCCTGCACGAGGCGGCGCTGCTGCAACGCCGTCTCGAGGCGGCCAACGCGACCGGGGCGCTGCACACAGCACGCCGTATCGCAAAAATCCTGAAGACGATCGTCGGCCAGTTGGACGTGCTGGAGACGATGACCCCGAGGCAGTTCGCAGCCTTTCGCCCTGAGCTGGGGACGGCCAGCGGGTTTCAGTCCAACCAGTTCCGCGTCGTCGAGGCGACGCTCGGGCGGCGCGACTTCACCGAGCCGACCGGCGACCCGCAACTGGACGAAGCCTTGCATCGCCGATCAGTTTTCGATTCGCTGCTGCGCTTCTTCGCCGCGTCCGGTTGGGAACTTCCGGCGGAGATCATCGAGCGAGACCCGCACGAAGCGTGGAGCGGTGATCCGCTCGTCCAGGCGATGCTGCGCGAGGTGTACGAGGACGAGTCGCATCTCGGCGCGGAGGTGTGCGAGTCGCTCGTCGACATCGACGAAGGCATTCAGGAATGGCGCTACCGGCATCTGAAGATGGTCGAGCGGATCATCGGGGCGAGGATGGGCACCGGCGGGTCGGCGGGTGCGGAGTACCTGCGCTCCACGCTGTTCCGCCCGGCGTTCGCCGACCTCTGGCAGGTGCGCGGTGCCTGAGCAGATCACGTCGCGCAGTGCGGCCGAGGCCGCCGACGCCGCCGACCCGCTCGCCTCGATCCGCAGCCGGTTCAGCCTTCCGGATGCGGTGATCTACCTCGACGGCAACTCCCTCGGCGCGCTGCCAACGAACGTGCCGGCAGCGCTCGCCGACGCGGTGACCCGGCAGTGGGGCACCGATCTCGTGACGTCCTGGAACCGCAACGACTGGTGGACGTTGCCTCGGCGCGTGGGCGATCGCATCGGCGCATTGGTGGGCGCTGCCGGCGGTCAGGTGGTGTGCGGCGACTCGACGAGCGTCCAACTGTTCCAGGCGCTCGCCGCGGCCGTGAAACTGCGCCCGGAGCGCACCGCGCTGCTCACCGATGGCGCGAACTTCCCGACCGACCAGTACGTCGCGGACTCGGTGGGAGCCACCTTCGGGCGCACCGTGCGCCGCGTATCGCCCGCCGATGTGAGCTTCGACGACGAGGTCGGCGTCGTCGCGTTCAGCGTGGTCGACTACCGCACCGGCGAGCTCTGGGACGTCGCGGAGCTCACCCAGCGCGCGCACGACGCCGGTGCGCTGATCGTCTGGGATTTGTCGCACGCGGTCGGGGCGCTCCCGGTCGAGCTGGACTCGGTCGGCGCGGATCTGGCCGTCGGCTGCAGCTACAAATACCTCAATGGCGGCCCCGGCGCACCGGCGTGGATCTATGTCGCCAACCGACACCAGGCAGCGCTCGACCTGCCGCTCACCGGCTGGCACGGCCACGCCGACCCGTTCAGCCTGGACAGCGGATACCGCCCGTCCGCGGGCATCGAGCAAGCCCGGATCGGCACACCGCCGGTGCTGTCGATGCTCGCTCTCGAGGCGGCGCTGGACGTGTGGGCGGGCGTGGACCTGCGCGCGGTGCGGGCGAAGTCTCTCGCGCTGAGCGATCTCGTCATCGGCTACGCCGACGCCCACCTGCCCGACGTCGAGGTCGTCACCCCACGCGAGCATTCGCGGCGCGCGTCACAGGTGGCGTTGCGAATCCCGCATGCGTACGCGGTCACTCAGGCACTGATCGCCCGCGGCGTGATCGGTGATTTCCGGGCGCCGGACATGTTGCGGCTGGGTTGTACACCGCTCTACCTGTCCTTCGTGCAGACGTGGGACGCGATGGAGCAGTTGCGTGCGGTGCTCGCCGAAGGCGCATGGCGCAATCCCGCCTTCGCGCGAGGTGCCGATGCGGTGACCTGAGCAGCGCTTGCTGGCTTTCCGCGAGGCCGCAAACGTCCGCACGCCGAAAATCGGGGCAGCTAGTCGGTGGTGCTGGCGCGCAGCTTCGCGAGACGCTCGGGTTTCGTCCACCGCACGTCGCGGGCCCAGCCGAGCTTCTCGAAAAGCCAGATCATCCGGGCGGACGAGTCGAGTTGGCCGCGCAGCACGCCGTGGCGCGCAGCGGTCGGATCGGCGTGGTGCATGTTGTGCCAGCTCTCGCCGAAGCTCAGAATCGCCAGCGGCCAGAAGTTCGCGCTTTTGTCACGCGCAGCGAAGGGACGCTCACCGATCATGTGGCACACCGAATTGATCGACCACGTGACGTGGTGCAGCAGGAAGATCCGCACGAGCGAGGCCCAGAAGAATGCCGACGCGGCGCCGGCCCACGACCAGGTGATCAGCCCGCCGAGCACCGGCGGCAGCAGCAGCGAAATCGAGAACCACAGCGGGAACAACCGGTCGACTTGGGCAATGTCGCTGTCGCGCAGCAGCTCCGGCGTGTACTTCTCACGGTTGGTGTGCTCGAGGTCGAAGAGCCAGCCGACGTGCGCGAACCAGAAACCCCGCATCATCGCCGGGAACGACGAGCCAAAGCGCCACGGCGAATGCGGGTCGCCGTCGCGATCGCTAAATGCGTGGTGGCGCCGGTGATCGGCGACCCAACGGATCACCGGCCCCTCGATCGCCATCGACCCGGCGATGGCAAGGCCGACGCGCAGCCCGCGTGCCGCCTTAAACGAGCCGTGTGTGAACAGCCGGTGATAGCCGACCGTGATGCCGAGCCCGGACACGACGTAGAAAGCGAGGAACAGCGACAGGTCGGTCCAGCCCAGCCCCCACCCCCAGGCCACCGGCAGCGCGGCAAGGAAGGCGAGGAAAGGCACGATGACGACGAGATACAGCGCGAACTGCTCGCCGCGCCGCTTGCTGCCTTCGAATATCGGTTTGGGGCCGCGAGGGCTTGGCCGCTCGTCCAGCAGGGTCTCGTCCAGCACGGTCATCGTTAGCGGATCTTCTCCGTTCGGGCGCGGCTAGCGCGCCGTTCAAGGTGGTTACGGCAGCGTAACTTACGGCACCGTAGAAACTCAACGTGAAGGGCTTTCGCGAGGCACCCACTAGGCTGGCCGCGTCGATGGGGGATGGGGTAAACGGCAGCCCGCAGGCCTTTGGAGCCTTGCAGTCTCGGTTCGAGTCCGAGTCCCCCAGCCAGTCGTGTCGTCGCCCACCGGCCGTCAAGAGCGCCGTCCCCCCGACAGATGGAGCAGTCCGTGGTTTTAGCGGTCATCGTCCTTGCGGCCGGCGAGGGCACCCGGATGAGGTCGCCCGCACTCGCCAAGGTGCTGCACGCTTTCGCGGGCCGCTCGCTGCTCGGCCACGTGCTTGCTGCCGCGAGCGGGTTGCAGCCCGAGCACACCATGGTCGTGGTCGGGCACCGGCGCGAGCAGGTGAGCGCGCATCTGGCCGAGATCGGCGCCGGCGCCGACGCCGTCGTCCAGGACGAACAGCGCGGCACCGGGCATGCCGTGCGGATCGCGCTCGCGTCGCTGCCCGCCGCCGCGTCCGGCACCATCGTCGTACTCCCCGGCGACACGCCACTGCTGACCGCTCAGACACTGCACACGCTCATCGCCCTGCACGATCGCGCGGGCGCTGCGGCCACCATGCTCACCGCCACTCTCGAGGACCCGACCGGGTACGGCCGCATCATGCGCGCTGGGGACGGATCGGTGACCCGGATCGTAGAGCAGAAGGACGCGAGCGAGCACGAACGCGCTGTCCGGGAGATCGCTTCGGGCGTTTACGCCTTCGAGCACGCGGCGCTGCGTGACGCGCTCGGCCGACTCTCGAGCGACAACGCGCAGGGCGAGGAGTACCTCCCCGACGTGATCGGCATCCTCGTCGCCGACGGCCGCCGGGTCGCGGCGGCGAGCGCGCCGGCCGAGCAGAGCGCCGGAGTGAACGACCGCGTACAGCTCGCCTTGGCGCATCGCACGTACAACAATCGCCTGCTGGAGCAGCACATGCGCGCCGGTGTCACCATCGTCGATCCGGCGACCACCTGGCTCGACGCGACGGTCACGCTCGAGCCCGACGTCACGCTGCTTCCCGGTACGGAGTTGCGCGGCGGCACACACGTCGCTGCCGGCGCGACGGTCGGCCCGCAGGTCACGCTGACCGACACGCGCGTCGGTGAGCGCTCGCACATCGACCGGGCGGTCGGTGTCCAGTGCGAGATCGGCGCGGACGTCACCATCGGCCCGTTCGCGTACCTGCGGCCCGGCACGGTATTGGCCGACGGCGTGCACGTCGGAACCTACGTCGAGCTGAAGAACAGCTCGGTGGGCACGCAGACCAAGGTGCCGCACCTGTCCTACGTCGGGGACGCGACGATCGGCGCGCACAGCAACATCGGCGCGGCGACGGTGTTCGTGAACTACGACGGGGTGAGCAAGCACGGCACCAAGATCGGCGACCATGCCCGCACCGGTGCCGACAACATGTTCGTCGCGCCGGTCGAGGTGGGCGACGGCGCGTACACCGCGGCCGGCGCGGTCATCACCAAGGACGTGCCGGCGGGTGCGCTGGGGCGATCGACTGCACGGCAGGAAAACGTGGCAGGCTGGGTGGTGAGCAAGCGTCCGGACACCGCAGCAGCGATGGCGGCCAAACGGGCGAACGCCGATCCCAGCGAGGACCCAGCCTGATGCCGACTCTGCAGGTCGCAGCACGCAAGAGCATGGTGTTGCTGTCCGGCGGCGCATTTCCCGAGCTGGCCGAAGAGATCGCCGCGCACATCGGGGTGACGCTGACCGAGACGACGCGGCGCGAATTCGCGAACGGCGAGTTGTTCATCCGTCCCAACGATTCGGTGCGGGGAACGGACGCTTTCGTCGTCCAGTCGTTCACGACACCGATCAACCAGTGGATCATGGAAACGCTGATCCTGGTGGACGCGCTCAAGCGGGCCTCGGCGAAGCGGATCACCGTCGTGGCTCCGTTCTATCCGTATGGGCGCCAGGACAAGAAGCATCGCGGCCGCGAGCCGATCTCGGCCCGGCTGATCGCGGATCTGTTCAAGACGGCAGGGGCCGATCGATTGATGGCGGTGGATCTGCACACCGCACAGATTCAGGGATTCTTCGACGGCCCGGTCGACCACCTGTTCGCGCTGCCCCTGCTGTCGCAGCACGTGCTGCACAAGTACGGCGGGGAGGACATCGTCGTCGTCTCGCCCGACACAGGACGGGTGCGGACGGCCGAGCAATGGGCCGACTCACTCGGCGGCTTGGACATCGCGTTCGTCCACAAGACCCGCAACATCGACGCGGCGAACGAGGTGGTCGCGAACCGAGTGGTCGGCGACATCGCCGGTCGCTTCTGCCTGCTGATCGACGACATGATCGACACCGGCGGCTCGATCACCAAGGCGGCCGATCTGCTGTTCGACACCGGCGCCACCGAAGTGATCATCGCGGCCACCCACGGCATCTTCTCCCCGCCCGCGGTCGACCGGCTCAAGAACAGCCGCATCAGCGAGGTCATCGTCACCAATACGCTGCCGATTCGCGCCGATCGCGAATTCGACAAGCTGACCGTGCTGTCCATCGCCCCACTGCTCGCCATGGCGATCAAGGAGGTCTTCGAGGACGGCTCGGTCACCAGCCTGTTCGCCGGGCGTAGCTGAGCTGCCTGCGTGTCGCCGCAGTTATGGCCGGCGATGCTCGGCCAGGCGGGCGAAGGCGCCGACGTCGATGGTTTCGCCCCGGGCCGTCGGTTCGATTCCGGCAGCATGCAGCGCCGCAACTGCCGCCGCGGGCGAACCGGCCCAGCCGGCCAACGCCGAGCGCAGCATCTTTCGCCGCTGGGCGAACGCGGCGTCGATCACCGCGAACACCTCCGTGCGGGACGCGGACGTGGGCGGCGGCGGACGCCGGATCAGCCGGACGAGCCCGGAGTCGACGTTGGGCGCCGGCCAGAACACCGTCCGCGCGACGGCGCCGGCCCGCGTGGCGCTCGCGTACCAGGCCGCTTTCACCGACGGAATCCCGTACACCTTCGAGCCGGGCCCTGCGGCGAGACGATCGGCCACCTCCGCCTGCACGAGCACCAGTGCCCGAGCCAGCGTCGGCACCGCCTGCAGCAGGTGCAGCAGGACCGGGACCGCGACGTTGTAGGGCAGGTTCGCAACCAGCGCCGTCGGTGGGGTGCCCGCAACAGAGCTCATCCGCAGCGCGTCATCGGTGACGACCGTGAGCGGCGCTCCAGGTAGCCGCGCGGACACCGTGCCCGCGAGCGCCCCAGCGAGCAACGGGTCGATCTCGACTGCTGTCACCGGGTGCCCGGCCTCGAGCAGCCCGAGGGTCAGCGACCCGAGTCCAGGCCCGATCTCGAGCACGATGTCCGACGGTGCCAATTGCGCCGTCCGGACGATCCGGCGGATCGTGTTGGCGTCGTGCAGGAAGTTCTGTCCGAGCGTCTTCGTCGGCCGAAGCCCGAGATCGGCGGCCAGCGCACGAATCTCGGCCGGCCCCAACAGCACCGAACTCATGCCGGAACTAGAACAACCCAGAGCGGCTCAGTACCAGCCGCCGTGCGCCTGCCAGGTCGCCCACGCGCCACACGGATCACCGTAGCGCGAGGCAATGTAGTCCAACCCCCAGGTGATCTGCGTGCTCGCGCTGGTACGCCAGTCAGCACCGGCGCTGGCCATCTTTGACCCCGGGAGGGACTGCGGGATGCCGTACGCCCCGCTGCCGGGATTCTCGGCATTCGTTCGCCAGCCACTCTCGTGGTTCCACATCTGCTCCAAGCAGCCGAACTGGCTGCTCCAGCCGCGCTGGGCGAGCATCTGCTTGGCAACCGCCTGGGCAGTGCCCGACGGCACGGCACCGTTCGAGTCGAGCACCTGTTTGGTGCCGATCTTCTCGACCTGGGTCACCGCGCGGTGCAGAGTCTTACTGTCGATCTTGGTCTTGCCGGCCAGCCGTCCGTCGATGTACACCACCGCGTAACGGATTCGCAGCGCGCCGGCCCGCCCCGGCGTCGCGACCCTGGTCTTGCCAGCGAGCAGCCTCGGGTCGTTCACCTTGTTGGTGGTGAATGGAATGCGCTTGATGGCGACTACGGTCGCGCGTTTGACCCGGGTCAGGGTGATGGACGTGCCGTTGGTCAATGCCGTGCTCGGGACGGGGGACAGCCGGTCGTCGACGCCGACGCGAAGGTTCAGATCGGTGAGCAGCCTGCCCACCGTGTCGTCGGTCGTCGTCAGGCGCTTGGTGATGCCGTCGTGGCGCACAATGACCGACTTCGGCGTGCGCAAGGTGATGTCGGTCGCGGTGAGCGGCAGCCGCTTGGAACGCGACACCGAACTGAAATTCTCGGTGGTGAACCCGAGTTGGGCGAGCGCGGAGGCGACGGTCGGTGCGGTCGTCCAGATGACCTTGTGCACGCCGTCGATCGTGAGGCGCAGTTCGTGGCCCTGCTTGAGGACGATCGTGCTGCCGTTGTGGATGGCGGACGACGGGCTCGGCGCGACCAGGTCATGGCTGTCGAGGTGGTAGCCGGCGCCGGTGAGCGCCCCGCCGACATCGCTCGCGGTGGTCGTCACCGTGTAGGCACGCCCGTCCACGAGCAGGTTCACGGTCTTGTCCGACGATGGCCAGGCGGCAGCCGTGCCGCCGATGGTCCCGGCGAGTACGGCGCCGATGACGCCGTACTTGACAGTGCGTAGCACGCGAAAGTTCTCCTCAAGATGAGCTTTCCGGTGCGGTCCCTCTCGTAGGGAAGCCACGACGGAGTTGCGGGGGCCGGACTGGGTGCCCGGCATCAACAGATGCCGGGCATCGCCCGGGGGGGTGTGCGTTACAGATTTGCTCCGCAGACGGGCCACGGGCTGGAGCCGGCCTTGTTGTACAGATTCGTCGCGACCGCAATCTGCTGCTCGCGGGACGCGAGGTCGGCGCGCGATGCGTAGGCGCCGCCACCGTTGGATAGCCACGTGCTCGAGTCGAACTGCAGGCCGCCGTAGTAGCCGTTGCCGGTGTTGATGTGCCAGTTACCGCCCGACTCGCAGCTTGCGACGCCGTCCCAGTTCAGCCCGCTGGACGAGCCGCCCCCGGAAGACGACCCGCCGCCCGAGGAACCTGACGAGCTGACGACGGGCGCCGGCTTGGCTTTGGTGCCGACGGATTCGACCTGGGCGCGCGGCGAGCTGAGGACCGTCCTGCTGAGCTGGTGGCGGCCGACCCGCTTGCCGTCGACGAACACGACGTCCCAGACGAGCTTGGCCGAACCCTGCCGGCCGTACGTGGTGATCTTGCTGTGGCCCTCATACATCGACGAGTCATTGTTGCGGACGGTCGAGTAGGCCAGCGAAGCAGTCGTAGCGACCTTCTTGTGGACGACCCGCTTGATCACGATCGTCGCGCCGCCGGTGAGGGCGCTCGTCGCGCGCGGCCACATCTTGTCGCGCTTCCCAACCGTGATGTGGAGGTCGGCGAGCACAGCGGCGACAGTGCTCTTGGTGGTCATGACCTGCGAGGTTCGGTGATCGTGCACGATCGTCACGCGCTTGGGTGAGCGCAGTTCGATCGCCGTGCTGCCCAGCGGCAGCCGCTTGGAGCGCGACACCGACACGTACTCGCTGCTCGGGTAGCCGAGCTCGGCCAGGGCGGCGGCGACGGTGGGTGCCGTCGTCCAGAGCGTCGTGCTCGAGCCGTCGACATTCAGATGTAGTTCCCGACCGCGCTTGAGCACGATCCGCCCATGGTCGGTGATCTTTGCCGAGGTCTGGGGTGCGACGATGTCATGTGCCCCGACGGTGTACCCGGCGCCCTTGAGCACCTCGGCAACCGTGTTGGCCTTGGTGGTGATGTCGGAACTCCTGCCGTCGACGGTCAGGGCGACCGTCTTGCTCTTAGCACCAGCGTGGATCGCGAACGCGGTGACGGAGCCAGCCACGGCGAGCGCCGCTACGGCGGCGAACAGGCCATATTTCAGGCTGCGACGCATCAAGTGAATCCCCATTCGTTGAGTGCACGCTGGTGATGCACGCTGAGCGCATCGTGTCGATTGGATGTCGAAATCCAGAATCAGGCGTGTCGAATTTCAATTGCCGGTCACGGTACGGTAACGACACATGGTCTGCCCGGACAACTCCGGACGTCCGAGAATTCGCCGATCGAAGCATTCCGCGCCGGCTCGTCCGCACATGACGGGTACTGCCGGCACTCAGCGGAATCCGTCACTGACACGCCGCGCGCGCTGACTCGATCATGCTGCAGCCCCCTGAGCGCTGGACTACGAGCAGTTGCGGATTCCGCATCGGGCGCGCCGGAAAACGCTTTCACGCCGACCTGTGCGCGCGCGTGCGTGCTATTGCAAGCGTTTATGTGAATGTCGACACGTCGCTGGACGAAACACTCATAATCGGACTGCGCGTCGTCACGATGGCAGCCCGAAAACACGTCTTCCGGTCTCTTGCAGCGCCTCGCCGAGCTGGTCGGCATCGGCGCCGACGGCGCCGGCCAGGCCGCGCACCGTCAACGGCAGCATCCGCGGCGCGTTCGGCCGTCCCCGGTAGGGGTGTGGCGTGAGGAACGGCGCGTCGGTCTCGACGAGCAGCTGCCCGAGCGGAACCTCGGCGGCGGCCGCCCGCAGCCCCGCCGCATTGCGGAACGTGATCACGCCGGGGAAAGAGAGCACGTAGCCCGCCGATACGCACGCCCGGGCCATCTCGGCGTCACCGGAGAAGGCGTGGAAGACCACCTGCTCAGGCGGCCCCTCTTCGGCCAGGATGCGCAGCACGTCGGCGTGGGCGTCGCGGTCGTGGATCATCAACGGCTTTCCGACGGCCTTCGCCAGCGCGATGTGCCGGCGGAAATGCTCCTGCTGCAGGGCCGGCTCGGTGCGGTGCCAGTAGTAGTCCAGGCCGGTCTCGCCCACTGCCACGACCCGTTCGTGGCTCGCCAGCCGAGCGAGTTCGGCGTACCCCGAGTCGTCGAGGCCGCCGACCTCGGTGGGGTGCACCGCGACCGCCGCGTACACGTCCGGATGCGCGGCTGCGGCCTCGACACACCACTGCGAGGACGCCACGGTGTCGCCCACCGTTACCGCGCGCTCGACGCCGACCACGCCCGCGGCAGCCATCACGTCCGCGACGAACGCCGCGTCGGCCGCCATGCCCGCGCGCTGCGCCATCGCGTCCAGATGGGTGTGCGCGTCGAACACCGGCACGGTGAGCGGTTGCACCTGCATGTGCGCAGCCTGATCGCTCATTCGGCTGCGAGCCGGGCCAGTTCCTCGTCCACGACGGACGGGTCGAGTTTGGTGAACACCGGCGTCGGCGCCGCCATCGGCCGGCCTACCTCGATCGGGGTCGATTGCCAGCCCGCGGCCGTGTCGTAGTCGCCGGTAAGCACGTGATAATTCGGCGATCCGGGCGCGGTCTCTTCGTCGACCTGGATGAGTTCGGGCATCGCGGCCCACGTGCCGCTACCGCCCAGCGCGGCGTGCACCCGCGACGACGACGACGGCAGGAACGGGGTGAGCAGCGTCTTGGCGTCGTCGACCACCTGCAGCGCCACATGCAGCACCGACGCCATCCGCGCTGGATCGGACGTCTTGAGCTTCCACGGCTCCATGTCGGACAGGTACTTGTTCGCCTTGCCGACGACGCCCATCACCTCGCCGATCGCCGCCTTCTGCCGCGAGCGCGACAGCAACTCGCCGACCGTCGCGAACGCCGCCTGCGACGTTTCGAGCACGGCGTGGTCGGCGTCGGTGAGCGCTCCCGGTGCTGGGACCGCGCCCAGGTTCTTCGCGGTCATCGCGATCGTCCGGTTGACGAGGTTGCCCCACCCGGCGACCAACTCGTCGTTGTTGCGGCGCAGGAACTCCGACCAGGTGAAGTCGGTGTCCTGGTTCTCCGGGCCGGCTGTGGCCAGGTAGTAGCGCAACGCGTCGGGGTCATAGCGCGAAAGCATGTCGCCGACGTAGATCACGACATTTCGCGATGACGAGAACTTGCGGCCCTCCATCGTCAAGAACTCGCTCGACACCACCTCGTACGGGCGATCGAGCGCACCGAGCCTGCCCGGTGACCCGCCATGCGCACCGATGCCGGAATAGCCGAAGAGCATGGCCGGCCAGATCTCGGCGTGGAAGACGATGTTGTCCTTGCCCATGAAGTAGTAGCTGCGGGCATCCGGGTTCTGCCACCAGGCGCGCCACGCCTCCGGGTCGCCGGTGCGGGCAGCCCACTCGATGGACGCCGACAAATAGCCGACAACCGCGTCGAACCAGACGTAGATGCGCTTGTCCGTGCGGTCACGCCACCCGTCCAGCGGCACCGGAATGCCCCACTCCAGATCGCGGGTGTACGAGCGTGGTTTGAGGTCGTCGAGCAGGTTCAGCGAAAACTTCTGCACATTCGAGCGCCAGTGCGACTGCTTGCGCAGCCATTGCGCCAGGACGTCGGCGAAGGCCGGCAGGTCGAGCATCATCTGCTCGGTCTCGGCGAACTTAGGGGTCTCGCCGTTGATTCGCGACACCGGGTCGATCAGGTCTGTCGGATCGAGCTGGTTACCGCAGTTGTCGCACTGATCCCCTCGCGCGTGCGGGTAGCCGCAGATCGGGCAGGTGCCCTCGATGTAACGGTCGGGCAGCGTGCGTCCGGTCGACGGGCTGATCGCGCCGAGCTGCTCCTGACTGAAGACGTAGCCGTTCCTGTACAGGCCGAGGAAGAGCTCCTGCGAGATCGCGTAGTGGTTCTTCGTCGTCGTCCGGGTGAACAGGTCGTAGGACAGGCCCAGCTGCTGCAGATCCTTGGCGATGATCAGCGCGTTGCGGTCTGCCAGTTCGCGTGCCGACGTTCCTTCCCGGTCCGCCTGCACCTGGATCGGCGTGCCGTGCTCGTCGGTGCCGCTGACCATGAGCACCTTGTTTCCCGCCATCCGCTGGTAGCGGGAGAAGATGTCGGACGGGACGCCGAATCCCGCGACATGCCCGATGTGTCGCGGCCCGTTGGCATAGGGCCACGCCACGGCAGTCAGGATGCGCTCATTCACAGGCCCAAGCGTAGTGAGCCGGGCGCGCCGGTTAGCTGCCGCGCTGCGATCACATCAAGCGCTGCCGATCACATCAAGCGCTTTCGCGCTACTACTGCGTCGAACACCTGCCGCTTCGGCACGCCATAGCGCCGGGCTACCTCCGCGATCGCGTCCTTGCGGGGCACGCCGCCAGTTTCGCCGGCCGCGACCTCGTCCGCGAGCGCCGTCGCATCGGGCGCAGTCGTGCTCGCGGGTGCGCCGGCGACTACGACGGTGATCTCGCCCCGAACGTCGTCGCGCGCCCACTCGGCGAGCTCCGCGAGTGTGCCCCGCAGCACCTGCTCGTAGGTCTTGGTGAGCTCCCGGCACACGGCCGCACGGCGATCCGCGCCGAACGCGACGCTAACGTCTGCGAGCGCCGCGCCCAGGCGGTGCGGGGCCTCGAAGAACACCAACGTCCGCGCCTCGGCGGCGAGCGCGGCCAGGGCCCGGCGGCGCTCGCCGCCCCTGCGCGGGAGGAAACCTTCGAAGCAGAACCGGTCGACGGGCAACCCGGACAGCGCGAGCGCGGTCGTCACGGCAGAGGGACCCGGCAGCGCGGTCACGTCGAGGCCGGCCGCGATCGCCGCGATCACGAGCCGGTAGCCCGGATCGGACACCGACGGCATGCCCGCGTCCGTGACCACGAGAACGTCCAGGCCGTCCTGCAACGTCTCGATCAAGGTGGGGACGCGCACCGCCTCGTTGCCGTCGAAGAACGACACCACCCGGCCGGACGGCGTGACGCCGAGGTCGCGGCAGAGCCGGGCCAGTCGCCGGGTGTCCTCAGCCGCGATCACCGGAACGGACGCGAGTGCGTCACGCAGTCGGGTGGACGCGTCCGCCGCCCGGCCGAGCGGGGTGCCACCGAGGATGAGGCGCCCAAGCGTCATGCGCGCACGCTACCGAGCCGTCCCGCAGCACCTAGGATCGAGCCGTGACGGCGACGCTGGCGGATCGCGCGTCGGACGACTCGGCAGCGGCGTCCGACGATCTCGATGACGTCGAACCGCCGCAGCCCGCCCGTCCGGTGCCCGCCGCGCTGGCTCCGTGGCACGACCCCCGGCCCTGGGTGGGCTGGGCCGTCGCGCTGGGCCTGACGATCCTCGCCGGCTTCACCCGTTTCTGGGCGCTCGGCTTCCCCCCCGACAAGATCTTCGATGAGGCCTACTACCCGACCGAGGCGCAGGAGATGCTGCGCTACGGCTACGAGGACAACCGCGGGTACATGTTCATCGTCCACCCGCCGCTCGGGAAGTGGCTCATCGGGTTGAGCTCCGACATCTGGGGCAACAATTCGCTCGGCTGGCGGATCGCACCGGCGTTCTTCGGCTGCCTGACCGTGCTGCTCGTCGCCCGCATCGCGCGCCGGATGCTGCGCTCGAACCTGTTCGGCGCCATCGCCGGGTTGCTCATCGCCTTGGACGGCCTGTCGCTCGTGCTGGCCCGAACCGCGATCCTCGACGTGTTCCTGGAGTTCTTCGTCGTGGCCGCGTTCGGGGCACTGTTGCTCGACCGCGACCGGATGCGTGCGCGACTGGCCAGGCTGATCGCCGACGGCGCCGATCTGACGCGAGGTGTCCCCACTCTCGGGCCGCGCCCGTGGCGGCTGCTGGCGGGGGTCATGTTCGGCCTGGCTGGTGCGGTGAAGTGGACGGCCTTGTCGTTCTTCGTGTTCTTCGTGATCCTGAGCCTGCTCTGGGACCGCGCCGCGCTCCGCGCTGCGGGCGTCGAGAAGCCGACCCGTTGGGCGGCGTGGCGCAGCGCAGTGCCCGCCACCGGCTCGCTCGGGCTCGTTCCTATCGGCACCTACCTGACCTGCTGGATCGGCTGGTTCACCGGCGAGGACTCGTGGGGACGGCACTGGGCCGACACGCACGGCCCGTCCGCCCATCTCCATCTTTTCGGCGCCAAGGTGCCCTTCACCTGGGCCTGGGTGCCGGATCCGATCCGCTCGCTCGGGGCGTACACCCTGGACGCGTACCGCTTCCACGAGGGCCTGGACAGCGGCCATGCGTACGCCTCGAATCCGTGGAGTTGGCTGGTCGTCGGCAGGCCGGTCGACTTCTACTACAACGGCGATTCCAAGGCGTGCGGCGCATCCAGTTGCGCCCGGGAGGTGCTGCTGATCGGCACGCCGCTGCTGTGGTGGGCCTTCGTGCCGATGCTGCTATGGCTTGCCTGGCACTACGCCACTACTCGCGACTGGCGCGCCGGTGCGGTCTGGGTCGGGTTCCTGGCCGGCTGGGCGGTGTGGTTCCAGAACCTCAAGCGCACGATGTTCCTGTTCTACATGGCCCCTCTCGTCCCGTTTTTGGTGCTCGGGCTCACCCTGGCGCTGGGCGTGCTGCTCGGTCCGGCGCTGCGGCGGACCGGCGATCCGCAGCGCGACCGGCGCGCCTGGAAACGCCGCCAGTGGGGCGTTGCGGGCGTATCGGTGTACGTAGCGCTGGTCGTCGTCGACTTCGCCTGGATGTGGCCGATCTACACGGGCGGTTTGCTGCCATACGGAACCTGGCACGCGCATATGTGGCTGCCGTCGTGGGTATGACCACTCCATGACTGTGTCCGCGAAAATCCGTCGTGCCCCGCTGCGCATCGTGACCGGCGCGTTCATCCTCAACACCGGCATCAGCAAGCTGAACGCTGACGAGGACACCGCGAAGGCAGTGCACGGGATGGCGACCGGCGCGTACCCGGTGTTGAACAAGATGGCCCCGAAGCCGTTCCTCAAGACCCTGGCGATCAGCGAGACGGCGCTCGGCGCGGCCCTGCTGCTGCCGATCGTGCCCGCCGGCCTCGCCGGGCTGGCGCTGACCGGCTTCGCCGGGTCGCTGCTGGGAATGTGGTGGCAGACGCCCGGGATGCACGCGGAGGGCAGCCCGCGTCCGACCCAGGCGGGCACCGCCATCGCGAAGGACGCCTGGATGCTGGGGATCGGCGCGAGCCTCGTGCTGGATAGCGCACTTACCGAATCCAACGCAATGGGCGTCGAGACCCGCGCGAAGGCCCGGGCGAGCATCAAGGCCGAGACGAAGGCGGCGCGCAAGAACGCCGCTCGCGCCGCCAAACGCGCGCGTAAGCACGCCGCCGACGCGCTACCGGGCTGAGCTGTTCCCGCCCGTCGCCGGGATCAACCGGGCTGAACGCTTGCCAGCATCAGCATTTCACCGTGTTGATCACTACGAAGGGCTCACCGGCCGCGGCGCCAACGCGGCTTGCGCTTGTCGAAGAAAGCGTGCATGTTTTCGACCGCGTCGGGCAGTTGGCTAGCGGCGGCCATCACCTCGACGGCGTAGGCGTAGGCCTTGGGCTGGTCAAGATCGACCTGGTTGTAAAACGCTTGCTTGCCCAGGCCCTTGCTCTCCGCGCTACCCCGGGTGACACGTTCCAGCAGATCTTGGACGGCACTGTCGAGCTGCGCGTCCGGGACGACCCGGTTCACCAGCCCCCAGTCCGCCGCTGTGTGGGCATCGATCACGTCGCCGGACAGCGCCAGTTCGAGAGCGCGCTTGCGCCCGACATTGCGGGCCACAGCGACCAACGGGGTATGGCAGAACCAGCCGGCCTTGCCGCCGGGCAGGCAGAAGCCCGCCGACTCCCCCGCGACGGCAAGGTCTGCGCTCGCGACGAGCTGACACCCGGCCGCAGTGGCGAGCGCGTGCACTCGCGCCACCACGGGTTGCGGAATCTGCTGGATCAAGGTCATCAGCCGGGTGCAGGTCTGCAGCAATACGCGCACGCTCGCATGCTCATGGTCGACGACGTCGGCGAAGTCGTGCCCGGCCGAGAACACCGGACCGTTCGCTGCAATCACGACGCCCAGCGCGTCACTGTCGCCGATGTCGGTGAACGCGTCGATCAGTTCGAGCATGTGCTCGCTGGACAGCGCATTGCGCTTGGCCGGGTCGTTCATGGTGACCGTGGTGTAGTCGCCCGCGCGAGCGACAAGGATGTGTCGGTATTCCGCCATGTCGCCCAGTCTGACGCGACGTGCGCGCCTGCGTAAGTGGCCCTGCCGCTACGTTACGTGTGTAATCGACGGTGTCCCCCCAATCTCGGAGGTGCACGTTGTTCTACCCGCTGACCATCCGGGACTTCCTCGACCGCGCCGAGCAGGTCTACCCAGACCGGTGCGCGATTGTCGACGAGCCCGACCAACCCGCCCCCAGCCTCGGCGAGATCAGCTATCGCGAGCTCGCCGCCAACGCACGAGCGCAAGCAGCCCGTCTCGACGAGCTCGGGGTTCCGGTGGGCGGACGGGTCGCGGTGATATCGCAGAACTCGGCGCGATTGATGACATCGTTCTACGGGGTGTCTGGCTGGGGACGAATCCTCGTGCCCGTCAATTTCCGGCTCTCCAAGGCAGAGATTCGCTTCATCGTCGGGCATTCCGGCGCCGACGTGGTCTACGCCGACCCCGCCCTGAAGGACACGCTCGACTCGCTCGACGTCAAGCACAAGTTCCTCCTCGGCGACGACGATGCGCTCTACTTGCGCGACACCGATCCGCAGCCGTGGGACAACCCCGACGAAGGCGCGACGGCAACGATCAACTACACCTCTGGGACGACGGCGCGGCCCAAGGGTGTGCAGTTGACGCATCGCAACTGCTGGCTCAATGCCACGACGTTCGGCCTGCACATTTCACTGACCGACCGCGACGTGTACCTGCACACGCTGCCCCAGTTCCACGTGAACGGCTGGGGCATGCCGTACGCCGTGACCGGTGTCGGTGGCACCCACATCATGCTGCGCCAGGTCGACGGCGCCGAAATTCTGCGCCGCATCGATCGCCACGGCGTCACGCTCATCTGCGCGGCGCCCGCGGTGATCGGTGCCGCGCTCGACGCCGCGAAGAAGTGGGACGGCGAGATACCCGGCAGCGGTCGGCTGCGGATCGTCGCTGCGGGGGCGCCCCCGCCCACCAGCACCATCGAGCGTGTGCTGGACGTGTTGGGCTGGGAGTTCATCCAGATCTACGGCCTCACCGAGACGTCCCCCCTCGTCACCGTCAACCGGCAGCGCGCCGAGTGGGACGAGCTGTCAACGAACGAGCGGGCGCGCCGACTCGGCCGCGCGGGGGCGCCGGCGTTGGGCGTGCGGGTGAAGATCGATCAGGACGGGGAGATCCTGACCCAGTCCAATCACAATCTGGACGGCTACTGGGAGCTGCCGGACGAGACCGCGGAGGCGCAGCGGGACAACTGGTTCCATACCGGCGACGGCGGCTACCTCGACGACGGCTATCTCGTCATCTCCGACCGGAAGAAGGACGTGATCATCACCGGCGGCGAGAACGTGTCGTCGATCGAGGTCGAGGACGCGTTGATGTCACACCCGGCGGTCAAAGAGGTCGCTGTCATCGGCATCCCGGACGAGAAGTGGGGTGAGCTCGTCACCGGGCTGGTGGTCACCGACGGTTCGGAGGTCACGCAGGAGGAGCTGATCAAGCACTGTCGCGAGTCCCTGGCCGGCTACAAGTGTCCGAAGCGGATCGAGTTCACCGAATCGCTTCCGCGTACGGCGACCGGGAAGTTGCAGAAATTCAAACTGCGCGAGCCGTTCTGGGCCGGGTCCGAGCGCGGGATCAGCTGAGCTGCGGGGCAGCGGCGCGGGGTAGCGTCGCCGGGTGACACCGACGCAGCTGCGCGCCTTCGCCGCCGTCGTGCGGCTGGGTTCGGTGAAGCGGGCCGCTGCGGATCTCGACGTGTCCGAAGCAGCGGTCTCGATACACGTCGGGCAGCTGCGCAAGGAACTCGGCGACCGGCTGTTCACCCGGACCGCCGTCGGTCTGGCGTTCACCCCGGGTGGCCTGCGGCTGGCCAGCCGCGCCGGCGAGCTGCTCGGTCTGCAGGATCGCACGATTCTGGAGGTCAGCCAGGCCGGGGCGGGGCGGCGGTTGTTGCGGGTGGCCGCGTCCAGCATGTTCGCCGAGCACTGCGCCCCCGGACTGATCGAATTGTTCGCCGGACGCGCTGCCGATCTTGACGTCGAGCTCAGCGTGCACAGCCCGCAGGCATTCGACACGCTGCTGCGGACCCGAACCGTAGACGTGGCGCTGGGGCCGTGCCAGGCGGGCATCGACGCCTCGATCGTGACGACGCCGTTTCTGAACTACGAGCTCGCGGTCGTCGCCGCACCGGACCATCCGATGTCTCGCGTGCAAGCCGGATTGAGCGAACTGCGTGAGCAGACCTGGCTGCTGGGACCGTCCGCCACGGATCGGGTCGGGCTGGCCCACACCATGCTGCAGCGCATTGGCGTCGCGGAAGATCACCAGCAAATCTTCCAGAGCCACGGTGCCGCGCTGGAGCAGGCCAGGCGCGGAAACGGGATCGCGCTCGGCGTCTCCTTCGTCGTGGCGCGCGACGTCGCGGACGGCAAGCTCAAGCGGATTGCCGTGCCAGCGCTGCAGGCGAGAGGCAGCTGGCACATCCTGGCGCTCGACAGCAGCGCGGCGCCGCCCGCCGCAGCGGAGTTGATTCGGTTCGTGACGACGCCGCGCGCGACCCAGGCGATGCTGCGCGGCGCGGGCGTCACCGTTGGCCGGTTCCGCCCGTCCATTCACATCACGCTGTGGAACTGAGCGCGATGCGTCGAGCATGTTGCGCAGGCTCAATGCCTCAGGTCGCTCCATCGTCGACGTCCGTAAGCTCAGGCGGATGACCACCGATCCGGCTCCTGGCACGGAGGTTCTGCTCACCCCGCCGTCCGCCGACGAGGCGCAGCTGCTGGCCCGCGGGGTGGTGTCGGCCGTGGGGGGCCGCGCTGCACTCAGCACCCTGCAACGCCTGCTGATCCAGGCGCTGTTCTCGTCGATGACCGGCTACGACATCGCCCCCGACACAGCCGCGCCGATCACCGCCCCCGACTTCGCCGCACACCTGGCTCGGCGCAACTCGATGTTCCGTGGCCGCATCGTGCAGATAATGTTGCTGGTCGCGTTCTGTACCCGCCCGTTGGACGAAGTCACCGTGAACCGCATCCAGGAGTTCGCGCAAGCCCTGAACGTCCATGACGACATGATCGACGTCGCGCTCCGGTTCGCCGACGGCGCGCTGGATCTGGCCAGCATCGACTTCGCGCGAAACGGCTATCTCGGGGCCGTCTCGCCGCAGCGGCTGGCTGCCCTGCACACCAGCAGCCTCGACGAGTCGTGGGGGCAGGTGAGCCACGATGCGGGTCTGGCCGCTCGCTGGGCGACTCTCGGCGAGCTTCCGGTCGGCACCCTCGGCCGCGGCGTCGCCGACTTCTACCGCGACCGGGGCTTCGGCTACCCAGGACTGCCCGGGTCAGCGCCACCATTGCTGGCCCAGCACGACTGGGCGCACGTACTCGCCGGCTACGGGACGTCGCTGGAGAACGAGATCGAAGTGTTCGCCTTCATGGCCCGCGCCAACGACGACCCGCGTGCGTTCAGCCTGCTGGCGATGGTCCTCAGCCTGTTCGAAACTGGCTACCTCGCGACCGGCGCGGGATTGTTCGAAGCCAACCCCGGCCATCTCGCGGCAGTAGGCATGGCCACCCGGCTGGCCGACGCGATGCGGCGCGGGGCCACCACAACGGGCAGCCACGACCTGCTCGACCTCGACTGGTTCACCCTTGCCGACCGACCGATCACCGTCGTCCGCGCCGAGATCGGCGTCCTGCCCAAATCCCGTAGTGCGGTCGATGCGGGCTCGGTCGGCCCGTGGGAGGCCGGCGGGATCACCGACTACCAGCTGCGCTCAGCGCGACAGGCCGCCGCGACCGACGGCCGCGACTACCTCCCCTGGGCGCCCGACCCCGCCAGGATTTGATCTCGGCGACGGCGAGGGAGGCGAGATGCTCGTGCACCGCCCGGCGCGGATCGCGGCGATTTACGCACCGGCGTGGCGGTCAGCGCCGCCGCGTCCCAGCGCCTAGTTCAGCGAGGACGTCCGCGAGCGAGCGGAACGTCCCGGCCGGCAGGAAACGGTCGCAGAACGGCAGCGCGGCGGCCATCGTCGCGACCCGCGGCTCGAATCCCGGCGCCGAGGCACGCGGATTGATCCAGATCACCCGATGGGCGCGCCGGTGCAGCCGCGCCATCGCCGCCGCGAGCGCGGCAGGCGGCTCGCTGTCCCACCCATCCGAGCCGATGATCACGACCGCGCCGCGCACCGCCGAACCGTGGTGCGAGGCGAGGAGCGCTTGCACGTTGCCCGCGATGCGCGTGCCGCCGAAGCGGTCGACGACCTTCGCGCTGGCCTGCTCGACGGCGATCTCGGCCGAGCGGTGCGACAGCGTCGCGGTGAGCCTGGTGAGGGTGGTGGCGAACGCAAACACTTCGGCGTGGGCGCCGAGGGTGAGTGCGCGCATCAGATGTAGATAGGCCGTTGCCTGCGCCTGCATGGACTGGCTGACGTCGCACAGCATCACGACCCGGCGCGGACGCTGCACAAAATGCTCACGGACGAGTTCGATGGGCTCCCAGCCGGTTCGCCTCGAGCGCGCGATCGTCGCACGCAACGCGATCCGGTGCCCGCTGCGATGCACGGCCCTGCGCCGCGACGGACGCATCGGCCAGGCGCGCACAGCGTCCTGCATCCACGCGCCGAGCAGCTCCAGCTGTTCTGGGCTGAGCAACTCGAAAGCGGTGTCGACCAGCCCGGCCAGCTCGCTCGGCAGCCGCTCCGGCACCCACACCGGGCTGTCCGAATCGGGGCTGTCGCTGACGATGGGCGGCAATGTCACCCAGGGCAGACCGGCACCGGCCGACTCGAGCCCGGCGGATTCCGGCAGCGCGACATGCGCGTCGTCCTCGCCTGGCCGGCTGTGCGACGGCACCCGCCGCGCATGCGGATCCATTTCCAGCACGGCATCGGCGAACACGGCTGCGAACACGGCGTCGAAGCGCGCCACGTCCTCGACCCGCCGCACGAGACACACCCTCGCCGTCCAGTACAACTCGTCGCGAGTGGCGAGGTGCGACACTCGCAGGGCGCGCGCGAACGACTCGAGCGAGGTGACCGCGACGGGCACCCCGGACCGGCGTAACCGCTGGGCGAAGGCCACACCGAACGCGGCGCGGTCGATCCCGCGCAACATCGCGTCAGGCCGAGGCATAGCCGAGTTCGTCGAGTGATTCGATGATTGTGCCTCGGTCGTCTGGCGTTTTTGCGATTGCGCCCAGGGTCGCGACGATGTCCGGACGCATCAGCTCGCTCACGCCGAGAACCGCGAGAGCGGCCACCCAGTCGATCGCCTCGGCCATGCCCGGCGCCTTGTCCAGGTCGAGCCGGCGCACTCGTCCGACGAACTGCGATGTCGACTCGATCAGAGCGTCGTTCGCCGACGGCACGCTGCGGCGCAGGATCTCGGTGCTGCGGGCAGGTTCGGGGTAGTCGATCCAGTGGTACAGGCAGCGCCGACGCAACGCGTCGTGCAACTCCCGGCTGCGATTGGAGGTGAGGATGACGATCGGCCGGCGCGCTGCCGTGAACGTCGCGAGCTCAGGGACGGTGACCGAGGCCTCGCCGAGAAATTCGAACAAGAGTGCTTCGAACTCGTCGTCGGCGCGGTCGATCTCGTCGATGAGCAGCACCGGCGCGCACGGCCCGTCGTAGCGGACGGCGCGCAGAATCGCGCGCTCCTGCAGGAATTCCGCAGTGAACAGGTCCGCGTCATGCAGGGTTTTGTGCACCGACTCGGCGAGCCGGATCGCGAGCAGTTGCCGCTGGTAATTCCATTCGTAGAGCGCTTCGCTCGCGCTCAGCCCCTCATAGCACTGCAGCCGGATCAGCGGGGTGTCCAGCGCCCTTGCGAGTGCCTTCGCTGCCGCGGTCTTGCCGACCCCGGGTTCTCCTTCGAGCAGCAGCGGTTGTCCCAGCGCCGTTGCCAGAAACAGCGCCGTGGCCGTGCCCTCGTCAACCAGGTAGTCGACCTCATCGAGTTGCCTGCGCACTGCGACGGCATCGACGAACGGTGCAGACACCGGCGCTCAGCGTCCGCTGTTCGCGGCGAAACGGTCGCGGCAACCCGGGTTGCAGAACCAGTGCTCGACGCCGCCGAGGACGAGGTGCGGTGTGTCGGCGAGGACGGTCACGAGCATCCCGCACACGGGATCCACCGCCTGCGCGGGGACAACCGGCGCTGCTTCGGGGAGGGCGCCGGGCGCCGCGCCGGACCGCACCGACGCGATGACCTCGGCCATGATCGACACCGCGACTTCACCTGCCGTGCGGGCACCGAGATCGAGCCCGGCGGGCGTGCTGATCCGCGCGCGCTCGTCCGGCGAAAGTCCCATGCCGTCGAGTACTCCCTTACCTCTACGCGGGCTGGCGACAAGAGCGATGTAGCCGACTCCGGCGTCGATCGCGGCCTGCAACGACGCTTCCTCGTCGCGTCCGTAGCTCGCCACGACGACCGCCGCCGCGTGCGACGAGAGCGCCGAGGGCAGCGACCGAGCGCTCGCGTAACCGAGCACGTCGCAGATCGCGAGCAGCGCCGCGGCGACCGGGGTCTGTCCGACGATTTCGAGCAGTGGCGGAGGCAACTTGGGCTCCAAAAAGATCTCCAGCGCCCCGCCGGACAGGCACGGATTCACCACTACCTGCGCGCCGGGCGAGTCCGGGAAAGCCACCTCGCCGTCCGGCATTACCCGCAGCAGCACGCTTTCGCCGTCACGTAATGCCCCGAGCGCCGCCGTCCGCACCGAGGTCTCTGCACACTGCCCGCCGACGAAACCCTCGATCGACCCGTCCTGCAGCACGATCGCGTCGTCGCCGGGGTGCGCCGAGGTCGGCACCTGCGCCCGGACGACGGTCGCGCGCACGAACGGCACCCGGCCCGCCGTCAGTTCGCTCACCCGAGCTTCGATGATTTTCGTCATGAGTACCGGATTCTCAGATCGGCGGTGTGGCTTGGCCGCGCATCGCGTCCCACACCCGCGACGGGGTGAGCGGCATGTCCGCGTGCCGCACGCCGAACGGCTTGAGCGCGTCAATGACGGCGTTGACGATCGCCGGAGGTGAGCCGACCGTGGCTGACTCGCCGACCCCCTTCGCGCCGATCGGGTGATGTGGCGACGGCGTCACGGTGAAGCCGGTCTCCCAGTCGGGTACTTCCAGCGCTGTCGGGATGAGGTAATCCATCAGCGAGCCGCTGAGGCAGTTGCCGCCCTCGTCGAAGGCGATGATCTCCATCAACGCCATGCCGACGCCGTCGGTCAGCCCGCCGTGAATCTGTCCCTCGATGATCATCGGGTTGATCCGCGTGCCGCAGTCGTCGACCGCGATGAACCGCCGCACCTTCACGACGGCGGTGCCCGGATCCACGTCCACGACGCAGATGTAAGCGCCGTTCGGATAGGTCAGGTTTTCTGGGTTGTAACAGACCGCGGCGTCCAGGCCGCCCTCGATTCCCTCGGGTAGATCGCCTGCGCCGTGCGCGCGCATCGCGACGTCCTGGATGGTCACGGACTTCCCCGGATCCCCCTTGACCTGGAAGGACCCCTTGTTCCAATCGAGGTCGGCCACCGACACTTCCAACATCCCGGAGGCGATGATGCGCGCCTTGTCGCGAATCTTGCGCGCCACCAGGGCCGCGGCCGCGCCGGAGACCGGGGTCGATCGGCTGCCGTACGTGCCGAGCCCGAACGGTGTGTTGTCGGTGTCGCCGTGCACGACGTCGATGTCGGCCGGTGAGATGCCGAGTTCCTCGCCGACGATCTGCGCGAATGTCGTCTCGTGTCCCTGCCCCTGCGACTGCACCGACAGGCGCACGACTGCCTTGCCCGTCGGGTGGATGCGCAGCTCGCAGCCGTCGGCCATGCCGAGGCCGAGGATGTCCATGTCCTTGCGGGGACCGGCACCGACCGCTTCGGTGAAGAACGCGACGCCGATGCCCATCAGCTCGCCGCGAGCGCGCTTCTCGGCCTGCTCGCGGCGCAACGCGTCGTAGTCGGCGATGCGCAGCGCCTCGCGCATGGTTGCCTCGTACTCGCCGGAGTCGTACACCCAGCCGGTCTTGCTCGTATAGGGGAACTGCTCGGGTCGAATGAAGTTCTTCATCCGCAACTCGACCGGGTCCATTTTCATGTCGTAAGCCAGGCAGTCGACGAGCCGCTCGACCAGATAGACCGCCTCGGTGATGCGGAACGAGCAGGCGTAGGCGACGCCGCCGGGCGCCTTGTTCGTGTACACGGCCGTCATCGAGCAGTACGCGGCCTCGATGTCATAACTGCCGGTGAAGACGCCGAAAAACCCTGCCGGGTACTTGGTAGGAGCGGCGGTGCCGTTGAACGCGCCATGGTCGGCGAGGACGTGGGTGCGGATCGCGAGGATCTTGCCCTCCGCGGTCGCCGCGATCTCGCCGCGCATCACGTAGTCGCGGGCAAATCCGGTGCTTGTCAGGTTCTCCGAACGATCCTCCATCCACTTCACCGGCTTGCCGGTGAGCAGCGACCCGACGATCGAGCACACGTATCCGGGATAGATCGGCACCTTGTTGCCGAAGCCGCCCCCGATGTCGGGGGAGATGACGCGAATCTTGTGCTCGGGCAGGCCCGCGACGATCGCGTAGAGCGTGCGGTGCGCGTGCGGCGCCTGCGTCGTCGACCAGAGCGTGAGCTTGCCGTCGACCGAGTCGTAGTCGGCGACCGAGCCGCAGGTCTCCATCGGCGCAGGGTGCACACGCGGGTAGACGATGTCCTCAGTCACGACGACGTCCGCCTTCGCGAACGCTGCCTCGGTGGCCGCGGCATCCCCGGTCTCCCAGTCGAAGCAGTGGTTGTCCTTCTTGCCCTCGAGGTCGTCGCGGATGACGGGCTTGCTCGGGTCCAGGGCCGTGCGGACGTCCGCGACTGCCTCGAGCACCTCGTACTCGACGTCGATGAGTTCGAGGGCATCGCGCGCGGAGTACCGGTCGTCGGCGACGACGAACGCGACCTCTTGGCCCATGAAGCGCACCTTGTCGGTGGCGAGCACCGCCTGCACGTCGTTGGACAGGGTCGGCATCCAGGCCAGGCCCTTCTCGGCGAGCATCGCCCCGGTCACCACGAGCTTGACCTTCGGGTGCGCCTCGGCGGCGGAGGTGTCGACGCTGAGGATGCGCGCATGCGCCATCGGCGCGCGCAGGATTGCCAGGTGCAGCATGCCCGGCAACTGCACGTCGTCGCAGTAGCGGCCCTTGCCGCGGATGAACCGCGGGTCTTCCTTGCGCAGCATCCGCCCGTGACCGACCGGCTTCTGGTCGTTGTCCTCGAACTCGGTCAGGCGGCGTTCCTCGACCGTCGTCATGAGCTGATACCTGCGGTGGTGCGGGTCTCAGCCGTCGTGCGGGTTCCGGCTTCCTCGGCGGCGGCCCAGCGCACCGAGCGCACGATCGTCGCGTACCCCGTACAGCGACAGATCTGGCCGGAGATCGCCTCGCGGATGACGCCCTCCGACGGGTCGGGATTGCGATCGAGCAGGGCGCGTGCGGTCATCATCATGCCGGGCGTGCAGAACCCGCACTGCAGGCCGTGGCACTCCATGAAACCGCGCTGCACCGGGTCGAGCACGCCGTTCTGCTCGAGCCCCTCGACCGTGCGCACCTCGTGGCCGCCCGCCATCGCGGCAAGCACGGTGCACGCCTTGACCGGCTCGTTGTCCATCCAGACGACACACGTTCCGCAGTTGCTCGTGTCGCAACCCCAGTGCGTTCCGGTGAGGCCGAGGTGGTCGCGCAGGAAATGCACCAGCAGCACCCGTCCCTCGATCTCCCGGGTCACCTCTTCGCCGTTGACCGTCATGGTCACCTGCATGTCAAGACCTTTCGTTGATACGTGCGACGGCGCGGCGCAGCGCGCGTTTGGTGAGCTCACCTGCGAGGTGGCGTTTGTACTCCTCGGTGCCACGCGAGTCGGTCGTCGGGCTGCAACTCTGCGCCGCGATCTCCCCGGCGCGGGCGTAAGCCTGCTCGGACGGTTCCTGACCGCGCAGCGCCTCGGCGATCGCCGGAAGCGCGGTGGTGTTCGGGCCGACCGCAGCCAACCCGACCTTGACGTCTGCGATCCTCGCGCCGTCCAGCCAGATCGCTGCACCGGCCGAGGTGACGGCCCAGTCGCCGGCGCGGCGCTCGACCTTCTCGTACGCGCTCGATCCGTTCGGGCGCACCGGGATGCGGATCTCGACGAGCATCTCGGCGTCGCCCACCGCCGTCTCGTAGGGGCCGCGGTGGAAGTCCTCCATGCTGACCTCGCGCTCACCGTCCTGGCCGCGGATAACGCAGCTGGCGTCGAGCGTCGTGCAGACCGCGGACAGATCCTCGGACGGGTCGGCCTGGCACAGCGAGCCGCCGATCGTGCCACGATTGCGCACGACCGGATCGGCGATCACCCGCTCCGCGTCGCGGAAGATCGGGAAAGCGCTCGCGAGTTCGTCAGATTCCAGCAGCTCGCGGTGGCGGGTCATCGCGCCGATGCGGATCCGGCCCGGTTCGGCGGTGATGCAGCCGAGTTCGCCGTGCAGGTCGTTGATGTCGATCAGGTACTCGAAGTTGGCCAGCCGGAGCTTCATCATCGGCAGCAAGCTGTGGCCGCCGGCGACCAGCCGCGCCGAGTCGCCCAACCTCGTCAACAACCCGATCGCATGATCGACGCTCGTCGCACGTTCGTAATCGAATGGTGCCGGAACCTGCATGCGGGAACCCTTCTCGACTGTCGGCGCTGACGATCCATTGGGCGCTTCGTCAGCCGCGGTGTCAACCGCGACCTAAGCACACCCTTAATGTGGGGGGACGAGCCAGCACGCGCGCGACATTGCGGCCAGCCACCCCCGTCGCGTGCCGCTCGGCGGGTACCTCGTGACCCGGACGGGGTAAGGCCGCTGGCAGGATGTGCCGCAGCGTGCGGCCTGCCGTGACCGAAGGGATGCGCGATGTCTGCGGAGGAAGCAACGTCGCTCGGCTCACCAGTGCCGGAGCGCAGCGGCGAGACAGTGGACGAGGCGGTCACGACCGCCGAGCGCGGCTCGCAGGTCGAGGGGGTGCACACGCCTTCTGGTCAGGCCGAGTCCGGTGAGTCCCGCCTCGAACAGATGCACGAGGTCGCCGGGACGGATGGTCCACGGATCGACGGTGAGCCGTCCGGCTCGGGTGATCCGGCGCCGGAAGCGCAGGACGGCGTATCCGGTGCCGCCCAGCGCCTGGTCGGCCCACGCACGTCCGACCGGATCGCGTCAGGTGAGGACGTTCCGTAACGCGGGTCGGGCGTCGAGGCTCCAGAAGGTGAACCGGGTGCAGTCCGTCGGGAACGCGAACCAGGCGAGCGCCCGCTTGGCAGTGATCACCCGGAGCCCGCCGCCCTCGTCCCCGGCCCAGGAGTCCGGACCAGGCGCGTATTCCGGGTGGTATTTCCCGAACGCGCTCGCCAGCCGCACGCCGAGGTCAGCCGGGTCGGCGCTGGTCGCCGTGGACACGCCTTCGACGATCACCACCTCGGTGCCGCTCTCGAGCGTCAGAGTGCAGGCCGGGTTGTGGTCGAGGTTGCGGACGTGGCGCGTCGTCGGCGCGCCGTCGTAATAGAAACGACCGTCCACCCATACGCCCCACCGCGGCACCGAGTGCGGCGTGCCGTCGGGGCGAACAGTGGTGAGCCAGTAGTGCCGTGACGCGCGCAGCCGCTGCTCGACCTCCTGCCAGCTCAGCAGACCGTCGGTCGTGCTCGGTAGCCCGTAGCCATCGGGCATGGTGGGGCGCGCCCGCTCAGGATGCGCTGCGCTAGTCATGCGAGGCAATGTAGGCCCTCGATCTTTGACCACTGTGCAGCGGCTGGCCGCTGCAAGACGGGCAATGATCACCCGCCGCGCGCGAGTACCTGGACTGTCCGCAGGCTGGGGTCTGCGGCATAGGCAATCCGGCAGCCGGCACCGATCGCATCATCGAGTGCGTCGAGGGTGTCCGCAGAGATCTGCTCGCCGGGCATCATGATCGGCACGCCGGGCGGGTACGGCGCAAGGACTTCCGCGCCGACTCGGCCCACCGCGTCGCGCAGCGCGACGGTCTCGTGCTCGGCGAAGAACGCCGCGCGGGGCGTGCACATCTGCGCGCCCGTGGACCGCCACAGCGCGGCCACCGAGATCGGTCGCGGATCGGCTCCGGACGCGCCGTCCGCCAGCGCGTCCAGCAACGCTGCACGCAGCCTGCCCAGCGTTCGCGAGTCGTCGCCCATACCAACCATCGCGACGACGGTGTCGCGATCTGCCATCTCCACCGGTAGGCCGCGCTGGAGCAGGAACGCTTCGATGTCCAGGCCGGAGCGCCCGGCGGGGGCTGTGAGCAGAACCAGCTTCGCCGGATCGAAGCGCCCGGGTGCGAAGTCTGCGGGTGCCGGACTCAGCACGCCCGCTCCACCCCCTGTGCCGGTAGCAGAAAGCGCCGCACGGACGTCGGCGACCCAGCCAGCGATTTCGCCGAGCCGGGCGACACCGGCCGCGCTGCCCAGCAGCGCGCGCGAGGCATCGATGCTGGCCAGGATCGAACCGGCCGGGCTGGTCGTGTTCGCCGCGTCGAACGCCCGCTCCAGCCGGTGCGTGTCCAGACGGTGCAGGTTCGCCAACAGGACGGCGGCTTGGCTGTAGGCGGGTAGCGTCTTGTGTGCGCTCATCACGACCGCGTCCGCACCGAGGGCCATCGCGTGCTGCGGGTAGTTCGGCGCGAAACCGAAGTGAGCACCCCACGCCTGATCGACAATCACTGGAACGTCACGGCCGTGGGCCAGTTCGATGACCTGCGGCAGGTCCGAAACCGTCCCGAGATAGCTCGGCTCGACGCAGATCACCGCGACGGCGTTCGGGTTGTCCTCGAGCGCCTGCGCCACAGCGGGGATCGAGAGCCCGGCGGGGATGCCCAGGCGCGGGTCGATGTCGGTGGGCAGCCACACCGGACGCAGTCCGGCGAACACCAGCCCGAGCAGGGTGCTGCGGTGCGCGGTGCGCGCGACCAGCACGGTGTCGCCGGGTTCGCCCAGCGCGAGGCAGATCGCCTGGTTGGCGTGGGTCGATCCGCCGGTGGAATAGCGACACCAGTCCGCACCCCAGAGCTCGGCGCCCAATTGCTCGGCGCGGCTCAGCAACGCCGACGCACGGGGCACCGAGTCCAGACCGCCGAACAGTGGCACGTCGGCGTCCAGCAGGCCTCCCAGCGCCGGACTCAGCGAGCCCGCGTTGCGCTTGTGGCCAGGGATTGTGAACGGGGTGGTGCCGCCTGCCACCGCGTCCTGCCATGCGGTGAACAGCGGCGCCTGCGCGAGCCAATCGAATCGGACGCCGCTCATCCGGCTCATACTGGTCCACCTGAGCGCAATGCATCGGGATTGACGATGCAATGCCAACCGGTCAGAGTTCGATACATGAGCGAGCCGGCTGATCCGGACAGCGTTGCCGCAGCGTTCGCGCGGGACTTCCCTGCTGCATACCTGCGCTTTCACCGCCGCGACGACAAGCGTTCGCAACTGCCCGCAGCGTCGCGAGCGGCCCTGCAGCACCTTGCACTCGCCGGGCCGGTCACCGTCGGCGAGCTGTGCGGTCACCTCGATCGCGCCCAGTCCGTGGTCAGCGAGCTCGTCGCGCATCTCGAGGTGACCGGCCTGGTTGAGCGGCAGGACGACCCCAACGACGGACGACGCCGCTTGGTGTGGCTCTCGCCCGCTGGATCCAGCTACCTCGAGCGTGATCGCGAGGTGCTTTCGAAGGCGCTGCTGCGACCCGCCGTTGCGGCCATGACCGCGGCCGATCGCGCCGCGCTCGTCCAAGGCATGCAGGCACTTCTGCGGGCGGAGCCGCAGGCTGCGACCCGGCCCGCCATGCCCACCCACACCAAACCGACCCGAAAGGACGTTCCATGACGGCGACCACGCACACCTGCGAGAGCTGCGGCATGCCGATCGAGACCGGCCGCTACTGCGCCTACTGCACGACCGACACCGGCGAGCTGCAGTCCTTCGACGAACGCTTCGAGCGGATGATCGCGTGGCAGGCGCGTCGCCAGCCCGAAGCCGACCGCGCCGAGCTCGAGGCGAGCACCCTTTCCTACATGTCCAGCCTGCCCGCATGGCGAGACCATCCGCGCGTCGTGGCCGCACGCGACTGAACGGCTTTCACTGCCCGACCAGCGCACGCAGCGTCGCCGCGTTGCGGACCGCGTGGGCCGCACCGTCGTTGTTGAAGTAAACGAACACGTCGCGGCCGGACGCGCCCCACTCGCGGATGCGCGCTGCCCACCAGTGCAGGTCCGCGTCGGAGTACGAGCCTGCGTAGAGGTGATTGCGGTCCGGCCCGTGCAACCGGATATAGACGAAGGACGACGTGGCTCGTAGCTCGCACGGCAGGTGCGCCCCGCTCATGACGCAGTACGCAGCGCCGTAGCGTTCCAGGAGCGCGAGCACGGCGTCGTCCTGCCAGCTCGGATGGCGCAATTCCACGGCCAGGCGCATCCAGGAAGGTACTCGTGCCAGGAAGTACTCCAGCCGGGCGTCGTCGCGCTCGTGGCCGGGCGCGAGCTGCGCCAACACGACCCCGCGCCGATCGCCCAGCGCGTGCCAGCATGCTGCAACGCGGTCCAGCCAGGCTTCCGGCGCGTACAGCCGCTTGGCGTGGGTGAGACCGCGCGAAAGCTTGACCGAGAGCACGAACCCGGCCGGCAGCCGGTGCGCCCAGTTCGCGAACGCGCGCTCCGTCGGCCAGCGGTAGAAGCTGGCGTTGAGTTCGACCGTGCGCAAGCGGCGCGTGTACAGGGCGAGACGCTCCCGCGGATCTGTGCCCGGCGGGTAGAGCTCGGGTTCCCAATGCTGATAACTCCAGCCGGACGTGCCGATATGTACAGCCACCCGGTGCGTCGCGCCTCAGCCGGAACCGAGCTGGAACCAGACCGCCTTCCCCGGTGGCGGCTCCTCGGGGACAACTCCCCACGCCGAGGCGAGCGCGTCGACGATCAACAGGCCGCGACCGCACGGCTGGGCCGGATCGGGACGCTGCGACAGCGTGGGCAACGCAGCCCCGGTGTCGGTGACGGTGACGCCGATGCCAGGCGGGTCGATCCGCACCCGAAGGACGACATCGGGCCGACCGTACAGAACAGCGTTGGCCACGATCTCGGATACCAGCAACTGCGCATCCTCGACGAGCTCCGGTCGCAAGTGGTCAGACTGATCGGCAACGAACTTTCGGGCCACCTCCGCCGCCTCGACACCGTGGGGAAGCACGACGACAGCGCTCGCCTCGTTGCTGGTCCCCGTTCCCGCACGCCGCGTGCGGTCCGTAACTTCACCCATCCAATAGGTATGCCACAACGGCTCGACCGGTAAACGTCAAGCATCGGACGATCCCCGCGCCGACTATCGAGCAACCTCGGTGAACGACCAGGTATGGGGCGCCCGGGCAAGCAATCCACTCGGTACGTCGGCAATGCCGCGTCCGGCCGAATCGATCACGACCACCCGCTCGTCCAGGCCGACCGAGCGGTAGATCTGCGCGTCCGGGTCGGTGTGCGCCCGCAGGTGCTCGACGAGGTCGTCGATCCGGCCGTCCGCCGCACGGGCCTCCCACATCAGTGTCGTCACACCGGCATCCTGCCAAACGGCGCCGGGTCAGATCAGCACCTTGGTGATCGGCAGCGCGGAGTCGGCCGGGATGTCGAGTGCCGATGGGGTCGCGCCGTTCATGACCAGTTGCGCGCCGAGCGCCGCAACCATCGCCCCGTTGTCGGTGCACAGCCCCGGGCGCGGTACCCGCAGCACCAACCCGGCCGCTTCGCAGCGTTGCTCGGCCACTGCGCGTAACCGCGAGTTCGCTGCCACCCCACCGGCGATGACAAGGTGGCCCACGCCCTGCTCGCGCGCCGCGCGGACCGCCTTCGCCGTCAGCACATCGACGACGGCCTCTTGAAAGGATGCGGCCACGTCGGCGAGCGGCACCGGTTCGCCCGCGCGCTCACGCGCTTCGACCCAGCGCGCCACCGCAGTCTTCAAACCGGCGAAGGAGAACCTTGATGTGTCATCGCGCATGCCGCGTGGGAAGTCGATGGCATCGCGGTCCCCCTCGCGCGCCAGCCGGTCGATCGGCGGCCCGCCGGGGAACGGCAACCCGAGCAGCCGGGCCACCTTGTCGTACGCCTCCCCCGCCGCGTCGTCGACGGTGGCGCCGAGTTCGGTCACCACCGTTGCGCCGATGCGGGGGACCAGCAGCAGCGACGAGTGGCCGCCCGACACGAGCAACGCGACGCAGGGTTCGTCGAGCGGTCCGTGTTCGAGCAGATCGACCGCGACGTGCGCGGACAGGTGATTCACCCCGTATAACGGCTTGCCGAGCGCGAGCGCGAGGGCCTTTGCGGCGGCGACGCCGACCAGCAGCGCGCCCGCGAGACCGGGTCCGGACGTCACAGCGACCGCGTCCACGTCCGACGCGGCGACGTGCGCGGTCTCGAGCGCGCGCCGGATCATCGGCACCATCGCCTCCAGATGCGCCCGGCTGGCGACCTCGGGCACCACCCCGCCGTATCGGGCGTGCTCCTCGACGCTACTGGCGATCGCGTCGGCGAGCAGTGTGCTGCCGCGGACGATGCCGACACCCGTTTCGTCGCAGGAGGTCTCGATGCCGAGCACCAGTGGTTCAGCACTCACGGCGCATCACCACAGCGTCCACCCGGCCGGAATCGTAGTAACCACGGCGCACGCCCACTTCGGCGAAACCCTCGCGCGCGTAGAGCGACCGCGCCGCCTCGTTCTCCACCCGCACCTCGAGGAATACCTCGACGGCGCCACGGCGGCGAGCCTCGTCGAGCAGGGCGTGCACCAGCATGGCAGCGATGCCACGCCGGCGAGCCTGCGGGATCACCCCGACAGTCAGGATTTCTGATGTGTCCGCAGCGACCAGCACGCCGGCCCAGCCGAGCAGTTCGCCATCGGGGTTCTCGGCTACGACGTAGTACCGCGACCCGGAGTCGGCCAGTTCTGCGCGATAGCTTGCCGCGCTCCACGCCTCGGTGCCGAACATCGCGTGCTCGTGGAGCATTAGTGCATCGATGTGCGCACGGGTCATCGTCACGACGCGCACAGTCACCTGCCCACCGCCTTCGGGGCAGCGGGAACTACGGCGTCCGGACGACGCAGATACAACGGCGTCAGCGCGTCGGACGCCGCCGGTGCGCGGATCCGCCCGAGTGCGCGCGTCACGAGCGAGGGCGGGTAGGGGTACTCACCGTCGAGCAACGGCAGCCCGAGGACGTCCGCGTAAAGGAGCGCGCCGGCGCCCGTCATCGCCTGGGAATCGCCGGTCGCGACGTCAGCCGGGCGCGACACGTCGGGCCCGTCGATGCGCACGCCATCGCGGTAGCGGGCCCAGTAGATTTCCTTGCGCCGGGCGTCGGACGCGACGAGCAGAGCGCCGCGATGATCGGCCAGCCCGTCGAGCGAGCAGACGCCGTACGCGGGAATGCCAAGCGTGTCGGCGAGCACGGCGGCCGTCACCAAGCCGACCCGAAGCCCTGTGTACGGCCCGGGTCCGGTGCCGACCACAATTGCGCCGAGATCAGCGGGTGTCGCGCCTGCTTCCAGTAGACAGCTCGCAATGTTGGGTGCGAGTCGCTCGCCGTGGGCGCGCGCATCCACCGAATTCTTCGCCGCGCGCACCTCGACCGCCGCGCCGACCTCGCACAGCGCAGCCCAGGTCGCGGGCGAGGACGTATCGAAGGCCAGGACGAGCACGATCCGCCAGCCTACGGCGTGCCGCCGTCTGTCAGGATGTGCAACCGTGACCGCGCCTCAGGTGGAATTCGATCTCGGCGGCCGGGTCGCCGTGATCACCGGCGCCGGCAGCCCGACCGGAATCGGCTTCGCCACCGCGCGACTGCTCGGCGAGATGGGTGCCGCCATCGTGATCACCTCGACCACGCTGCGCATCGAGGAACGGGCAGAGGAACTGTCCGATTACGCCTACGCCGTCATGCCGGTCGTCGCGGATCTCAGCGATCCGCGTCAAGCCGCCGGACTCGTCGCGGCCGTGGTCAAGTGGATCGGCAAGATCGACATCCTGGTCAACAATGCCGGGATGACGTCGGTCTCCGACACGCCGCTGTCCGAGCATGAGCTGCCGGTGGAAAACTGGCGCGCGGGTATTCGACGCAACCTCGACACCACGTTCTTCACCACCCATGCGGCACTGCCGGTGATCCGCCGCACCGGACGGATCATCATGGTGGCGAGCGTGACGGGGCCGGTGATGGCGATGCGCAACGACGTCGTCTACGCCACGGCGAAGGCCGGGATGACGGGTATGGCGCGGGCCCTGGCGCTCGACGTTGCGCCGCGGGGCATCACCGTCAACAGCGTCGCGCCAGGCTGGATCGAGACCGGCTCGCAGACGCCGCACGAATACGAGCAGGGACTACGGACCCCAATGGGGCGCAGCGCCGTTCCGAACGAGGTGGCCGCCGTGATCGCGTTCCTCGCGTCCCCCGCGGCGTCCTATGTCACGGGCCAGACGATCGTCGTCGACGGCGGGAACTCGATCGCCGAGGAACGCGCGTAGCCCGCGTCGGTAACGTCGCACGCGTGGCAACCCTCGATTCGGTGAACATCGGCCGTCCGGTCCCCAATCCGCACAAGACCACGAGATCGACGGGAATCGGCAAGCAGCCGGTCGCCGGGCCGGTCGAGATCCGCGATCCCGGCCCGAAGCACGGCGGTCTCGGCAGCGGCGTGGTCGGCGACTTCATCGGCGATGTCGCCCACCACGGCGGCAACGACCAGGCCGTCTACGCCTTCGCCCGCGAGCAGTTGGACGAGTGGCAGCAGCGGCTGAACCGCGACGTCCCCAACGGGTTCTTCGGTGAGAATCTCACCACCAGGGGCATCGATGTCGACGAGGCCCGCATCGGGGAGCGGTGGCGCATCGGTGACACCCTCGAATTGCGCGTGACGAGCCCGCGGATCCCGTGCTCGACCTTTCGCGGGTGGGTCGACGAACGCGGCTGGCTCAAGGTATTCACCCAAGCCGCTCGTCCGGGCGCGTACCTCGCGGTCGAGACACCGGGATCGATCGAGGCCGGCCAGCTCATCGAGGTGGTGCACCGTCCATTGCACGAGGTCACCGTGTCGCTGCTGTTTCGCGCCCTGACCACCGAACGCGAACTGCTCGCGTCTGTAGCGGCAGCGGGTGGCGATCTGCCCGGCGAGGTCCGCGACCTGCTCCCGTACTAGCGTCGTCGGCATGGACTACCGCACTCTTGGACGCTCCGGTTGCGCCGTCTCGAACCTGTGCCTCGGCACAATGACCTTCGGGTCGGAAAGCAACGAGCAGGTCGCGCATGCCCAGCTCGACCGTTTCGTGGAGGCCGGCGGCACGCTCGTCGACACGGCCGACGTGTACTCCGACGGGATGTCGGAGACGATCATCGGCAACTGGTTCGCAGCGCGCGACGCCTCGGTCACCGAACCGGTCGTCCTGGCGACGAAAGGCGGCTTCCCGCTCGACGATTTTCCCAACGGTGCAGGTTTGTCCGCCCGTCACCTCACCCGCGCGCTCGACGCGTCATTGCGCCGGCTCGGCCGCGACGCGATCGACCTTTATCAGGTGCACGCCTTCGACCCGTGGACGCCGCTGGACGAGACGCTGCGCACCCTCGATGGTTTCGTGCGGGCCGGCAAGATTCGCTACTACGGCTTGTCGAACTTCACCGGCTGGCAGCTGACCAAGGCAGTGCACCTGGCGCGCGCGCTCAAACTCGCCGCGCCGGTAACGCTGCAACCGCAGTACAGCCTGCTGGTGCGCGAGATCGAGTGGGAAATCGTGCCTGCCGCACTCGACGCCGGCCTCGGCCTGCTGCCCTGGAGCCCGCTCGGCGGCGGCTGGCTCTCCGGCAAGTACCGCCGCAGCGAGCGACCGAGCGGGGCCACGCGTCTCGGCGAGGATCCGGGGCGCGGGATGGAAGCCTGGGAGCGACGCGGTAGCGAGCACACCTGGGACGTGATCGAGGCGGTGCAGTCGGTGGCCTCGGCACGTGGCGTGTCGATGGCTGAGGTCGCGCTGGCATGGGTCACCGACCGGCCGTCCGTTACGTCCACGATTCTCGGCGCGCGCACCGAAGAACAGCTGGAGTGCAACCTCAGGGCCGCCGATCTGCATCTCTCGCCCGAGGAAACGACGGCCTTGAACGAGGCGAGTGACCTGCGCACCGCGGACTACCCGTATGGCGAGATGGGGGCCCAGCAGCGCGGGCGTGAGCTCGCCGGCGGACGGTGAGCCGGTCGTGGACCGGCGCGAGCTGCGGGGGTGGATCGACGACGCGCTGAGGCGCCACGATCGTGACGTCACCGAGCGCGGCGAGACCATCGAGTCGGCTACCGTCGCCGAGATCGTCGACGACGTGTGGGGACGGCTGCCGCTGGAGGTTCGCCGTCGGACGACGCCGGCGCAGGTGCAGGCCAGCTTGACCATGCTGGCAGTGCGTCGCGGCGTTGGGGTGCCACGTGAGCACGCTGCCCCAAGCCACGCCATCGAGGAGTGACTCGGCGCGCCGGATGCGGCGCGCCCGCTGCGGCGCACCGGCTGTGGCGCCCGCTACGCAATGCACTCGCAGCCCGTCCCAGGGTCACCCCGATTGCCGGAATCCGGCCATCGGACCGCCAACCCAATCGGTACAGCTCACGCATCCGGATGTGCCGGGTCGGCCGCGCTATCTCCGGCCGCGCTGTCTCCGGCCGCGCTGTCTCGGGCCGCGCTGTCTCGGGCCGCGCGCACAAGGGCCAGACCGTCGAGCCGCCACGGCGTCCACCCGTCTCGCGGTGTGCCACCCTGCCGTCGGTAGAAGCTCTAACGGTCCCCGATCGCCGGCGCCGTGCTCTAGCGCGTCCATGACCTCCCAGTCCAGGCGCCGGTACCCCCGCTCGACGCAAATCCGGGCCAGTTCTCGAAGCAGGTCGCGGCCATGCCCGCCGCCGCGCGCACGCGGATCGACGATCAGATCGACCAGATGGATACCGTGCCGCCCCGTCCACGTCGAAAAGGTCACGAACCACACGGCAGCGCCGACCACCCGGCCGTTCAGCGTCGCCACATGTGCGAAGACCTGCGGGGCGTCGCTGAAGAGCGCGGTGGCCAGGTCGTCGGCGCTCGCCTCGACCGCGGCCGGTTCGCCTTCGTAGCGAGCGAGTTCGTGAATCAGCTCCAGAATCGTCGGGACATCGTGGGGAACCGCTGGTCGCACCATGGACCGGGACGCTATCGCCTAGGCAGCCGTTGTCAGCCGATGTGGCTACGGTCGCCACATGCATAGCCCGCAGGACCGATTCGAGGCACTGGTCAACACATTGATCGGCATTGAGGGCGTTACCCCGCCCACCGGCGGCCGCGGGTTCGGGAGGTCGGCATTGCGGGTGCACGGCAGCATCTTCGCGATGCTGGTGCGCGACCGACTGGTGCTGAAACTGCCCCGCGAGCGCGTGAGCGCCCTTGTGGACCTAGGTCAGGGTGTGCACTTCGACGCGAACAAGGGTGTCGCGATGAAGGAGTGGCTCAGCCTTGATCCGGCGTCCGACCGGAGCTGGGCGGACCTCGCTCGCGAGGCGCTCGGCTTCGTCGACTCGTTGCGTGCTTAGCCTGCGGCATAGTCACCCGGCCGGGACTGCCAAGGTTGCACCCACGGGGTCTCGGGCCACCCTTCGGCCGCAGCCATGAGCGCGATGCCGGTTGCTGCGTCCAGCGCCTCGCGAACGATGTCGGCGTGCCCGGCATGGCGTGCGGTCTCTTGGATCAGATGCAACAGCACCCAGCGCACCGACCACGCCTCGACGTCCTGCGGGAACCACGGCGCGCCTCGGGGAACCGGCACGGGTTGATCGAGATCGGCGATCGACACCACCAACTCGTCCGTTTCGGCCGCCGCGAGCGCGTAGTCCTCGAGCAGTCCACCCAACGTCTCAGCTGGCGTCAGCGAGAACGACGCCATGTACCTCGCATAGCCGATCTCGGTGTCGAGCGCTTGCTGCAAGATGTAGCTCTGCCACTGCCGCTCGACGAGCGCAATGTGCTTGATCAGGCCGCCGACACTCAGCGCGCTCGGCGTCGGCGTGTCCCGGGCCTGCTGCTCACTCAAGCCGTGCGCCGCCGTTCGGAGCACAAGGCGTTGCTGAGCGAGAAAGGCCGTCAGCGCGTCGCGCTCGTCACGGACCGGTCGCACGGTGGCAGGCATGCCGATAGCGTGCCATCGACCTCTGACAAAAAGCGCGCGACGTCATCCGCGACCGCATCGGACGGCTGCGCGACACGGAGGTAGGTACCCGACTCACTTCGCCGGGATCGAATAGCGCGTTTCTGATCTAAGGGTGGGTGCTCACGCATACTTGATGAGTCGACGCCCGAGTATGGGCACGGCTGCGGCCAATTGATCGGCAGTTTATCGGTGTCGGGTGTTGAGCCGTGGGGTGCGTGACGGGTCGATCCTGGGTCGATCCACGCTGGCGGGATCCAGTACGGTCGGCGGTTGGTCATGATGCAGTGCCAGTCGTGTTGTTGGAAGGTGCGGTGGTGGTGTCCGCAGAGCAGGGTGCCGTGCGCGGCGGCGACCGCCGCGAACAGCGGCGCCACCACCAGCCCGGTGACGGTGCGCCGCGGACCCAACGCTGCCGCCGCCCGCACCCGGGCATGCGCCTCACCGGGACTGATCCGTAACAGCTGGCTCGCGAACACCGCCGCCGAGCGGGCACCGTGCCGGTACGGCAGTGAGCGGCACTCGACCTGGGTGATGATCGCGTGCTCACCCGCCGCCAACCGGCAGCGCAGCCGCTCCCGTTCACGCCAGTCAGCCAGCACCTCCTCATCGCTGCACGGATCCATCGCTAAACCGTCCAGGTCATCCAGCGCGGCGTGCAACCGGGCGTACGCGGCGGCCCGCTCCGCCCCGGCCGTCGAGGAGAACACGGTGGGAGTCAGCGAGTCCACCACCGTCCCAACCATGTATTCGATTCTACCGCACTGCCGTCGTCGCTACAAGACGAATCCCGAGCAATATCAGTGCTCTTGTGTAGAACCCGGCTAAGGTCGACACGAAGCAGCGACCCGCCAACGACAATCTTACGAGGACCAACCGACAACTCTGCCGAGCAAAAACGCCGTCGCGTACGCCCGAGAGCTATCGGCCGCGAGACCGCACGCGCTGCCAGGCGCCTCGGATGCACGCCCTCACTGCACGCGGCATCAAAGCTGACGTCGTCCACGAACCGACCGAGCCCGGTCGAGCAGTCAGGGGCTGGAGCGGTGTTGTCCGGCTGCGACGCCGATGGTCCGCCCCGCATCAATTGGGGCCGCTTGCCAACCGGACCGGAGAGCCGGGCCAGTGCAGTCCGGGGTTGGGGACGCGAACGCCGTGGGCCTGGTGCAGGGGCGTGATCACAATCGTGTTGCTACGCGGACAGTGCCGGGGATCGTCAACCACGGTCCCTAGTCATGGCGGTACTGAGCGGTCCGGGTGATCGCCCGCGTCCCGGTGGCGGCTTAGATATGGCTGGACACAGGAGGCGACTCTCGACCCCAATCCACAGCTGATCAAGGAACGGCGCCGCCGACGAGACCACGCACGTTGCCTCCTACAAATCTGATGCCCACCGCCGTCCGGTGAACGCTCAGCCGAGCGAGGCGATCCGTGCAACCCAGTCGCCGCCGAGCGCGACCAACGTGGCGGTGCGCTGCTCCGAGTCCTCGGCACGATCGAGGATGATCTCCAGCCGCGCGTCCGAGAGTTGCTCGACGAGCCCGGTGCCCCACTCCACTGCGGTGACCGCATCGGCGACGGACACGTCGAGATCCAGGTCGTCGACCTCGTCCAGCGAAGAGAGCCGGTAGGCGTCGACGTGCACCAGCGGCACCGGCCCGGCGTGCACCCGGGCGATCACGAACGTCGGCGACACTACGGCGCCGCGCACCCCGAGGCCGGCGCCGATCCCTTGCACCAGGGCGGTCTTGCCGGCGCCGAGCGGTCCGACGAGGACGATGAGATCACCAGCGCGCAGCACCGACGCCAACCTCACCCCGAACGCATGGGTGTCCGCAGCGGTCGGCAACGTGACGACCGGCGCACCCAGGACAGCGGCCTGCAGCGCGGGCCCCGAAGGGACGCGCGGACCACCCAACCCGCCGGGCGGCAGCCGCATCACGACAGCGCCATCATCACGACAGCGCCAACACGTCGCGCACCATTCGCAGCAGGGGTCGCTCGACGAGATCGGGACGTTCCATGAGCACCTGGTGACCCGTGCCGGCAACGATCAGCAACTCGGCGTTGGGCAGTTGGGCCGCTATCTCTCGCGCATGATCAGGCGGCGTTACCAAATCTTTTTCGCCGCAGATCACGGCGACCCGCGTCTGCTTCAGCACGCCAAGAGCAGAAAGCTTGTCGTGATTGTTCAAGGTCGTATAGAAGTCGGCGATGACATCCACCGGTGTCTCGCCGATCATCCGCGACAGGTACTCGACCAGCGCCGGATCGACCGCGCCACCGAACGCCAACCGTCGCACGAACACCCACGCGATGTCGGTGACGCGGGCGCGGCCACGTTCGATCAGGGCAGCCTCACGACGCGCGCCGCGCAGCAGCAGGGGCAGCGCCGGGCCGCCGATCTTCGCCAAAGCTGCGGGGACTCCGAGCGTGACAATGGCCAGCTTTCCGGTGGTCGTGGACATCAGCACGACGCCCGCCACCCTGCCGCTCGTTCCGAACAGCTCGGGATTCGCGTCGGCCAGCGCCATCACCGTCATGCCGCCCATCGAGTGCCCGACCAGCACAATCGGACCCTCCGGTGCGCGAATGTCCAGCAATTTACCGAGATCCGCGCCGAGTTGGTCGATCGTTGCGTGGTGCTCGTCGCTGCGCTGCGACTTGCCGTGGCTGCGCTGGTCGTAGCTCACTACGCGCACTTGGGCGCCGAATGTCTCCATCAGCGCGCGCCGCTGAAACAGGAAAGCGTTGTGGTTCTGGCAGAAACCGTGAACGAACACGACGGTGACGGGTGCGTCCAATGGCCCGTCCTCCTCGTAGTAGAGCCCGATGCCGTCGTCTGTGTTCAGAAATCCGGCGCGTGCCGCGACGGGTGCCGCGAAATCATCCTGCTGTGCAACGCCTTCGCGCCGGTGCACGCTCACCTTGTGGTCGGCGAAAAGCACGGCGCCTGCCGCCGCGGCGACCAGGCCGACGGCGCTGCCGATGATTCCGTTACGCCTGCTCACCCGACATAGGTCCGTTCCACGCGCGGGCCGACCCGGGTCACCAGTTCGTAGTGAATCGTGGCAAGCGCGTCCGCCCACTGCTGTACAGTCGGTTCGCCATCGTGCCCCGGACCCCACAGAATCGCCGCATCGCCTGCTGCCACAGGCAGATCACCGACGTCGACGACGAACTGGTCCATGCACACCCGTCCACTGATCGTGAACTGTCGACCGTTGATCGCGACCGGGCCGATGTTGCTCGCACTGCGGGGGACACCGTCGGCGTACCCCAGCGGGACGAGCGCGAGTGTCGTCTCGCGCTCGGTCGTGTACTGGTGGCCGTAGGAGACCCCCTCGCCGCCAGCAACCCTTTTGACCGAAGCGATTCCGGCGCGCAGGGTCATCGCCGCCACGAGTCCGAAATCGTCGGCAACCGGGGACAGCCCGTACACCGCAATGCCCGGACGGACGAGATCGAAATGCGCGTCGGGCAACGTGAGCGTGGCCGCGGAGTTCGCCAGGTGGCGTACTTCGGGGAGCACGCCTGCCGCGCCAGCGACTTCCAACGCAGCACGGAAGGCGTCGATCTGCTTGCCGATCGTCGGATGTCCCGGTTCGTCGGCGTACGCGAAATGGCTCCACACGCCGACTGCTTCGACGTGGTCGGACTTCGCTGCCGCAACGACAAGCTCGGGCCAGTCGTGACGGTAGCTGCCATTGCGCGACAGCCCGGTGTCAATCTTCAGGTGGATGCGCGCTCGACGATCGCTATCCGCGGCGGCCGCCGACACCGCTGCCAACTGCCACTGATTACTCACCGAAATATCGATGTCAGCAGCCACTGCGGCACGTACCGCGTCGCCCTCGCCCGGCGTCCAGAGCCAGCACAACAAGCGCGCGGTGATCCCCGCAGCGCGCAGGGCGAGCGCCTCGCCGATAATCGCCGTGCCCAGCCAACTCGCGCCGCCGTCGAGCGCTGCGCGGGCGCAGGGAAGCAGGCCGTGCCCGTAGCCATCGGCCTTGACGACCGCCATCACCTGCGCCGAGGACGCCGCCCGCAGGGTTGCGACATTGTGGCGGATCGCCGCCAGGTCGATAACAGCCTCGGTGCGCAGCACGACGCCAAGTCTGTCAGGTGGCCCGGCTCACACGTCCGCGAACCGCGGCACTATGCCGCTCGGCACGGCGCCGACGGCCGCCGCACGCCGCGCGAACTCGACGAGACCGTCGAGTTGCCGCGGGCCCAGTGAGAAGTCCAGCGTGCGGAAGTAGGTCGCCAAAGTTGCCGCGTCGAAGACCTCCCAGCGCGCAGCCTGTCCGGCGATCTCGTCGACGTGTCCGAGCGCCTCGTCACGGCTGCGGACGAACGCGGCGTGGACGTCCTTCACCACTCCCGGATTGGCCTCGGCGTAGTCGCGGCGTGCTGCCCACACCGCGAACACCATCGGCAGGCCCGTCCAGTCGCGCCATATCTGGCCGAGGTCGTGCACGACCAGGCTGCGCTCAGGTGCTTCGTAGGTCGCGCGCAGCGCCGCATCGCCGATCAGCACTGCGGCGTCGGCCTCGAGCAGCATCGCAGTCAAATCTGGCGGGCAGACGAAATAGTCCGGATGCACGCCGTGCACCTCGCTCAGCCACATCCGGGAGAGCAGCGCCGAGGTGCGCGAAGTGGACCCGAGAGCCACTCGACGCCCGTCCAGTTCGGTGACCGGCCGCTGGCTCACCAGGTTTACCGACAGCACCGGACCGTCCGAGCCGACCGCCACGTCCGGCAGCAGCAGCAGTTGGTCATGATGGCGCAGGTACTCAACGAGCGAGATCGGGCCGATATCCAGATCTCCGGCGACAAGCAGGTCGTTAAGGCGATCGGGGGTGTCCTTGGTCAGTTCGACGTCGAGCAGCGCACCGGAGTGGACGAGTCCCCAGTAGATCGGCAGACAGTTCAGGAACTGGATGTGACCGACCCTCGGCCGTCCGGAAGCCATAGCGCCACGGTAGGCGCAGCCCCCACAATGACGGCCATGGACCTCCAGCTCGCCACAAATCTGATCACCCGCGTCAACGTCGGCGACTCGCTCACCCGCACGGCTGGGCGGCTGCCGGACAAGCTTGCCCTCGTGGACGGCCCGCGTCGCTGGACTTACGCCGAGCTGGACGCGTGGGCGAATCGGGTCGCTAACGGCCTGCTGGCGCGGGGGTATCGCCGCGGCGACGCGCTCGCGCTCGCGTCCGGGAACAGCGGAGAATTCCTGGCCGTCTACTACGCCTGCGCGAAGATCGGCGTGGTCTGCGTGCCGATGAATCTCGGCTGGCGCGCAGACGAGATCGCCTACGTGCTCGATCATTCCGGGTCACGAGGCGTCGTCGTCGAGGCTCAACTGATGCCGCTCGTCGAGCCCGCGGTCGAGAAGGTCCCGTCCGTGCTCGACGTCGTCGTCGCCACAGGTACCGGCGGCGAGGCATGCGGCCTCGTCGACCGCAATTGCCTCACATTCGCCGAACTCGAGTCCGACGACTGCATCGCGCCGGAGATATTCGTCGACGACCGGGACGCCGTCAGCTACCTCTACACGAGCGGCACGACGTCGTTCCCGAAAGGGGTCATCGGCAGCCACACCGCGATCTACTTGGAATCGTTGATGGTTTCGGCCGAGACCGGTCTGCACCGCGATGATCGCATCGGCGCGCTGATGCCGCTGTTCCACACCGCGCAGCTCAACGGCTTCGCGACGCCCGCGATCATGGTGGGCGCGACGATGTATCTGCAACGAGGCTTCGACCCCGCCGCGCTGCTCGGCCTGATCGAGACCGAAAAACTGACCCGAGTGTTCGCGCTTCCTGTGATGTGGCGCGCGCTCGTCGAGCATCCGTCGATCGGCTCGCGCGATGTCAGCTCGCTCACTGCGGCGGCCTACGCGATGGCGCCGATGCCCGACGCCCTGCTGCGATCGTGCATCGACAGCTTCCAGTGCGATTTCTACCTGGCATTCGGGCAGACCGAGATGAGCCCGGTGACGACGTTCTTCCGTCCCGAGCACCAGCTCAGTCACTCCGGCGCGGTGGGCACGCAGGTGGTCAATGTGCAGATTGCCATCATGGCTCCGGACGGCACGCTGCTGCCGCGCGGCGCCGAGGGCGAGGTCGTTTATCGCGGTCCTCAAGCGCTCAGTGGGTATTTGAAGAATCCGCAAGCGACCGAGGAAGCATTCGCGCACGGCTGGTTCCACTCCGGCGACTCGGCCCGCCTCGATCCGGACGGCATGCTCTGGTTCAACGACCGGTACAAGGACGTCATCAAGACCGGCGGCGAGAACGTCGCCTCCATCGAGGTGGAGAAAGCCGTCTATGCAGCCGATCCGCGGATCGCGGAGGTTGCCGTGGTCGGACTGCCGCACGAGCGTTGGAGCGAGGCGATCACCGCAGTCGTCGTCCCCAAGCCGGGTATGACCCTCGACGAGGACGAGCTCGCTGCGGCGATCCGGGGCCAGATCGCGGGTTTCAAGTCACCGAAGGCGGTGATCGTCGTGGACGAGCTGCCCAAGACGTCGACCGGCAAGATCCAGAAGAATGTCGTGCGCACCCAGTTCGCCGACTTCTACAAGTAGCGCGCAGATAGCGTGGACGCGTGGATGATCTCGAGCTCGCCGCCTTGCTGGTACGCGAGGCCGGCACCCTGGCCGCTGGGATGCTGCGGGACGGGCTGAGGGTCGAACACAAGACCTCGGTATCGGATGTGGTCTCCTCGGCCGATCGGGCGGCCGAGGCGTTGATCGCGTCGCGGCTGCGCGCCGAACGTCCCGACGACGGGATGGTGGGTGAGGAGGGCACTGCCGACAGCGGCAAGCGCACCTGGTTCGTCGATCCGGTCGACGGGACCTACAACTTCCTGGCCGGGCTGCCGTTCTGGTGCTCTGCGCTCGCACTGACCGACACCGACGGGCTCGTACTCGGCGCCGTCTACCAGCCGGTGACCGACGAACTGTGGCTGGGCGGGCGCGAGTACGCGACGACGTGTGGCGGCGCTACGCTCGCGCCGCTGGTCGACCAGGCGCTCTCGCAAGTGTCGCTGGTGACCTACCTGCACCCGACGACCTTGCCCGACGACACGTTGCGCGTGCCGCTGTTGCGGGCGATGCAGGGCGCGGCAACGGTGCGGATGCTCGGGTCGGGCTCGGTCGAGCTGGCGTCACTGGCGTCCGGACGGCTGGGGGCATATGTGCAGGTGGACTCCTTCGACTGGGACTGGTGCCCCGGCGCGGCGCTTGTGCGGGCCGCGGGCGGCAGCGCCGAGGTGCACGAGGCATACGGGCATCGGTGGCACATTGCCGGCTCGCGGCACGTTGTCGCGGAGCTCATCGCGATTATCGACCCCGGCTGAACCCGCTGGACTTCTATCGGCCTGTACCTGCCGATAGGTTGTCGCCATGCGCGGGAGTGCGGGTAGGACGATCGGCACCGTCCGATCACTCCGGGGCTACCCCGGGGTCATCACCCGAAGCCGGGCATCGCATCGCACGCCGACCATCGCGCTCCACGCAACCCACGGCGCGCACCACAGGGAACGGCTGCCCGCACTCCCCCGCATGATGTGAGCGCCCAGGACAGCGTCGCCGCGGGCATCGCGACTGCGCTGCTGGCGGGCTCGTGGACCCGCACCCAGATGACGCGCCGCATGGGCGCCGCCCTCGGCCTGACTCGTTCACCCGGTTGGGTCAGCGCGCTCACCCTCGACATCCTCGCCGCGTATCGAGATAAGCCGGCCGACCGTCCCCGCGAGCTGGCGGCGTTCTTGCGGGCAACGCCGTCGTGGCAGCTCGGCTGGGACGACGGCGCACGTCCGCACATCCTCGCGCAGGCCCCAGTAGCGACCCGGATGGTCCGGCGACGGTGGCCGATCGCTGAGCTGCACGACCTGAGCGATCTTGCGCGGCTGCTCGACGTCGACCAGGGCGAGCTGGCGTGGTTCGCCGACGTCCGGTGCTGGGAGCGACGCGTCGAAGCCCCGCTGCGGCACTACCGCTGGCGCTCGCTGCCGCGCCCGGACGGGGTGCGCCTCGTCGCGGCGCCCAAGCCCCGGCTCAAGGAGATTCAGCGGCGGCTGCTGCGGCACGTGCTCGATCCGATTCCCTTGCACGGCGCGGCGCACGGGAGCGTCGCGGGTCGTTCGGTGCGTAGCGCGCTCATTTCGCACGCGGACTCGCACGTCGTGATCCGGCTCGACCTCGAGTCATTCTTCGCCAGCGTGGCGGCCGGTCGGGTGTGGGGTGTGCTGCGCGCAGCGGGACTGCCCGAGCAGGTCGCGCACACGATCACCGGACTGCTGACGACCGTCGTCCCGCTGGAGGTGTGGCAGGCCGTGCCTGCCCGGCCCGGATCGGCCGCACACGCCCGGCTGGGTCGCCGCCTGAGCCGGCCCCATCTCCCGCAAGGCGCGCCGACGTCCCCGGCGGCGGCAAATCTGGTCGCGTTCTGCCTCGATCGCCGCCTGGCCGGTCTGGCCGCGCGCTACGACGTGCGCTACACCCGCTATGTCGACGACCTGATCTTCAGCGGCGGACACGCGCTGGGCCACGCGCGCAGCCGGTTCGTCCAGCTGGTCGAGCGCATCGTGCACGCGGAGGGCTTCACGCTCAACGAGCGCAAGACCGTCGTGCTCGGCTCGTCCGGACGCCAGCAGGTGCTCGGGACGGTGGTCAATCACCACCCGACGTTGCCGCGGCGTGACCGGGACAACCTGCGTGCCGTGCTGCACAACTGCGCCGTGCACGGGTGGGCGTCCCAGGCGCGCGACCGATCGCGCGAAGAGTTTCGCGATCACCTGCTCGGGCGGGTGTCCTGGGTGGCCGGCCTCGATCCGGGCTTCGGGCGGCGGCTTCGCGCTTTGGCGGACGCGATCGACTGGGCCTAGCCGAGGCCTATTCCTCCGGATCGAGCCGGCTGTCCAAGTGCGCACGCTCGGCCCGCTGAGCCTGGACACGGGCCTCGATCGTCGCTGCCAGTTTCGCGCGCGGCCGGGCCAGCAGCACGTAGGACAGCGGCACCGAGAGCGCGAGCGCCAGCAGCGCGGCGAAGAGGCCGCTCAGCCCGGCGAGCACGAGCAATCCCCAGAGCGCGAAGAACATCCCGAACCGCAACAGCGAGAACAGCCACAGCGAACTCATCCAGTTCGCGAAGCTCGGCCGTTGCGCAGGGCCGCTCATGTCCAGATGGCCTGGGGCTCCGCCCTGCGCTGCGCCAGCGGCACCGGGCCGTCGAACTCGCGGATCACCTCGTAGCGGGTATTGCGTTCTTTCGGGGTGAACCCTGCATCGCGGATCAGAGCTAGCAGATCATCGCGGGTGAGCTTGTCCGGTGTGCCATACCCGTCCGCGTCGTGGGTGATCTTGTACTCGACTACCGAGCCATCCATGTCGTCGGCGCCATAGTTGAGCGCCAGTTGCGACGTCGAAAGCCCGTGCATAACCCAGAACACCTTGACGTGCGCGAAGTTGTCGAGCATGAGCCGGCTCACCGCAAATGTCTTGAGGACGTCCGCGGGCTGCGCCATCGGCAAGTGCGACAAGCGGTTGTTGTCGTTGTGGAACCGGAGCGGGATGAAGACCTGAAACCCACCAGTCTCGTCCTGCAGCTCGCGCAGCCGCAGCACGTGATCGACCCGATGACGCGGGTCCTCGATGTGCCCGTACAGCATGGTGGCGGGCGTCCGAAGGCCCTTCTGGTGGGCCAGTCGATGAATGCGTGACCAATCCTCCCAATGCGTGTTGTGGTCGACGATCTGTTTGCGCACGTCCCAATCGAAAATTTCCGCGCCGCCGCCCGTGAGCGACTCAAGCCCCGCGTCGATCAATTCGTCGAGGATTGCATCGGCGGAGAGCCCGCTGATCGACTCGAAGAAGTGCACCTCGGTCGCGGTGAAGGCCTTGAGCGCGACCTGGGGCAGCGCAGCTTTGAGTTCGCGCAGTACGCGCGGGTAGTACTTCCACGGCAAGGTCGGGTGCAGGCCGTTGACGATGTGCAGTTCGGTCAGGCCGTCGTCCTTCATCGCGAGCGCCTTCTGCACGGCCTCCTCGACACGCATCGTGTACGCGTCCTGCTGGCCGGGTTTGCGCTGGAAGCTGCAGTACGCGCACGACGCCGTGCACACGTTGGTCAGGTTCAGGTGCCTGTTCACATTGAAAAACACCGTGTCGGCGTTCTTGCGGGTCCGCACGCCGTGGGCCAGGCCGCCGAGCCATGCCAGATCGTCGGAGTCGTAGAGATCCTCGCCATCCTGGCGGGTCAGGCGCTGCCCCGCTTCGATCTTCTCGCTCAGTTCAGCCATCCGGATTTCGCTCAGCGCCATGCGATCCAGGGTACGTGGGGCGAAATCCCGCGCGCTCGACACGGCCTCACTCAGTCGCCCGCATCGGACGCCTGCGCAGGCGGCGCAGTCACAATGCCCGTCCCGTGCGAGAGGCGTTCGAGCACTGCTGTGGCGTCCCACGGATCGGGGTTGTCGCTGGCCGTCCACTCCGACACCTGGTCCTTGGCCCAGGTCGCCCAGCGATGTACGGCGGCTTCCTGTTCGTACTGCAAGCTCAAACCAAGCGCGCGCAGGTGCATCCGTCGCGGGAAGGGCATCTCGCTGAGGGCGTAGCCCGTGAGCGTGGACAGTCGCTGAGCAGCATCGTCCTCGATCCGCCCGAGCGTCGTGAGAAGTTGTTGCTTGGTTCCCGCATCGGCGAAGAACACCTTCAGCATGCCCTCGAACTCGAGGCTGCGCGGCGCAGGAGGTTCGCCGAGCCACGCGCCGAGGGCATCGCGGCCGGCAGCGGTCACCCGGTACACAGTGCGGCCCCGCTGCCCGGTGTGCTCTCGGCTCGCGGTCACCAATCCCTCATCCGCCAGCCGTTTCGGTTCGTCGTAGAGCTTGCGTTCAGCCCGCGGCCAGAACCAGTTCAGGCTGCGCCGCACCTGCTTGGCGAGCTCGTAGGTCGTCCAGTCCTGCACGGTCAACAGTCCGAGGATGGCGTACGACGTGGTTGTTCGCTCGCGTGACATGCAAGAACCTTGACATAGTGTCCTGGGCAGTGTCTACTCGATTTCGTTTACTGCATAGGACAGCATTTTGGAGGCAAGGATGACTACCACGTCCAGTCGAGAGAATGACGAGAAGCCCGGCCTGCTGGTCGTCGTCGCACATCCCGACGACGAGACTTTCGGTTGCGGCTCACTACTTCTGGATGGCGCCGCGAACGGGTTCACCACAGCAGTTTTGTGTGCCACCCGAGGCGAGGCAGGTGAGGCAGCCGACGGCACCCCACCCGAGCAGCTCGCGGCAGTGCGCGAGGCCGAGACCCGTGCAGCGGCCGCGATGCTCGGGGTCGCCCACGTCGACTTCATGAACTTCGGCGATTCCGGCATGTCTGGAACACCGGACGCAGCCACCCTCGTCGGCGCGGCTTTCGATGACGTGCGTGCGCGGGTCCGCGAACACGTCGAGACGTTGCGACCACGGGTCGTCGTCACCCTCGACGCGTCCGACGGGCACCGCGACCACGCTCGCATCAGGGACGCCACACTCGCGGCCGTCGACACCGCGATGTGGCAGGTGGAGCGGGTCTACCTGCACTGCCTTCCCCAGTTGTTGATGCGCCGCTGGGTGGAGCACATGGCTGCCACCGACCCCAGTTGGGAGCACCTGCGCGGCGACGTGCCCGGCACTCCGGAAGGCCTGGTCACGACGATGCTCGACACCTCCCCTTACCTCGCCGAACGCGAGCACGCGATGCGCGTGCACGCGTCGCAGCGATCGCCCTACGAGGGTTTGCCCGGGGAGCTGCGCCGCGCGTTTCTCACGACTGAACACTTGCGCCGAGTAAGCCCCGAATGGGCGGGCGGTCCGGTCGAGCACAGCCTCCTGCCCGCCGCGCGCTAGCGGCGCCCGGCCGTCCTCGACACACGGCTTCCCGACATCGCAGCGGAATTCTCTTGACGTCGCTAACTTATCGTCGCTAAGTTAGCGGTGATCACCCAATCGACAGGAGACGCGCCCATGCTCACCTGCCTTGCCGATCTCGGCATTCGCGCCCCCCGCCGCGTGCTCGCGGCCGCGGGGCTGTTGTTCATCCTCGCCGCAGTGTTCGGCGTCTCCGCTGCGTCACACCTGAGTTCGGGCGGGTTCAACGACCCGCACTCGGCATCGAGTCGGGCCGCCGACATCCTGGCCAAGAACTTCGATGCGGGCACCGCCAACCTGATCATCGAGGTGAGTTCGCCCGCCGGAGTCGACTCCGCCGCAGCGCAAAGCCGCGGCCTGGCCGTCGCCGCGGCCGTCCAAAATTCGCCGTACGCCAGCGACGTGCAGTCCTACTGGACCGCACCGAGCGGCCAAGCCGCCGCGCTTCGCCGGGCCGACGGAAAGGCTGCGATTGTCGCCGCACGCATCGCGGGCAACGACACCGACGCCCCGGTGCGTGCGGGCGAAATCACCACGCCGCTGACCGGGGTCTTCGACGGGGTCCGCGTGACGGGCGGCGGAGCCGGCAACGCGTTCAATCAGATCAATGACCAGACGCAGAAGGATCTTGCGATCGCCGAGGCGGTCTCAATCCCGCTGACCGTGCTCGCGCTGATCTGGGTTTTCGGCAGTTTCGTCGCGGCGCTGCTGCCACTCGTCGTCGGACTCACGTCGATCATCGGCACGATGGCGATTCTGCGCGGCCTAGCTGCGCTCACCGATGTCTCGGTCTATTCGCTGAACATGACGACTGCTATGGGCCTCGCGCTGGCAATCGACTACAGCCTGTTCGTCGTCAGCCGCTATCGCGAGGAGATCCGCCGAGGTGCGACGTCAGATGCCGCCGTGCGGCGCACCATGCAGACGGCCGGACGCACTGTCCTGTTCTCGGCGCTCACGGTCGGTCTCGCGCTCGCAGCACTGATGGTGTTTCCGCTGTTCTTCCTGCGATCGTTTGCCTACGCAGGCATCGCGGTAGTCGCGCTCGCCACCGTGGCCGCAGTTGTTCTGTTGCCCGCGCTACTGACACTGCTCGGATCACGGGTGGATGCCTGGGATCTGCGGGTGGGAGTGCGGCAGGTCCTGCGCCGACCTGCCCCGGCACCGAAGACGGCCGAGCAGGGTTTCTGGTACCGCATCGCGATTGGGGTCATGCGTCGGGCAGTGCCGGTCGGGTTGATCGTGACCGCCGTTCTCGTCGCGCTGGGTGTGCCGTTCCTGCATGTCAAGTTCGGCCTCGGCGACGACCGCGTGCTGCCACATTCAGCTCAGGCACACCAGGTCGGCGATGACCTGCGCACCAAGTTCGACTCCAACGCAGCATCGACGATCAGCGTCGTGGCACCGGACATCTCCGCCGCACCGGGCTCGATCGGCAGCTATGCACGGAGCCTGTCCGCGCTCGACGGCGTCACGTCGGTCGCGTCGGCGGCGGGCACGTTCGCGAACGGACGCCAGGTCGCGCTCGCGATGGATTCCACCATGCGCAAAGGGGATTCGACTTATCTGCTAGTGCGGAACTCACTCGACCCCGAATCCGATCGGGCGCTTGCCCTGCTTTCCCAGGCAAAACACGTCGACACGCCATGGCGGGTGCTTTTCGGCGGCGCGAGTGCGGTCAACCGCGACAGCCTCGCAGCATTGGGCAGCGCATTGCCGTACGCACTGATCCTGATCGCGCTCGCCACCTTCTTGGTGCTCTTCCTGTTCACCGGCAGCGTGGTGCTGCCGATCAAGGCGCTGGTGCTGAACACGCTGTCGTTGTCGGCGACGTTCGGCGCGATGGTGTGGGTATTCCAGGAAGGGCACTTCGGCTCGATCTTCCGCGATCTGACCACGACCGGCTATCTCGTTCCCACCATGCCGCCGTTGATGTTCTGCCTCGCATTCGGGCTGTCCATGGACTACGAGGTGTTCCTGCTCTCGCGAATTCGTGAGGCGTGGCTCGAGTCGGGCCGCACCGCTGCAGACAACACCCGCGCCGTCGCGCTGGGTCTCGGGCGTACCGGGCGTATCGTCACTGCAGCGGCGCTGCTGATGGCCATTGTGTTCGCTGCCATGGCGACATCGCAGGTGTCGTTCATGATGTTGTTCGGGACTGGGTTGACACTGGCGGTGGTGATGGACGCGACGGTGGTACGCGGCATTCTGGTCCCCGCGTTCATGCGCCTGGCCGGACGGTGGAACTGGTGGGCGCCCCGGCCGTTGGCCCGCCTGCACCAACGCATCGGCTTGTCCGAGGCACCGGGGTCGTCGGACGTCGAAGCTTTCCGGCAACCGGTGACGGTGTAGATGGCAGTTGCCAAGACCGTTCGCCGCCGCCGCGCACAACGCGGCAGCGGCGAACAGTTGCGTGCGGAAATCGTCGCCGCGGCGAAGAAGCTGCTCGCAGAGGCCCGCCATGCCGATGCGGTGTCGATGCGGGCGGTCGCGGACGCGGTAGGCGTCACCTCACCCTCGCTCTATCTACACTTCGCCGACAAGGACGCGCTGATGTCGGCAGTCACCGTCGACGTGTTCGGTGAACTCGACGAGGCAATGGTCGCAGCCGGGGCGCAGCAGAGCACCCCCCTCGGTCGGCTGCACGCATTCGGGATGGCTTACATCCGATTCGCGGTCGACCACCCTGAGCACTACCGGCTCGCATTGCTGGAGCCCTGCGCGGAGCCCGACACCGAAGTCGACAGCGTGTTGCAGTCGTCGGCATTTGAACACTTCCGCGCCACCGTTGTCGACTGCATCGAGGCCGGAATCTTCGCCGGTGGTCATGCGCTCGAGATCACCTTCGATCTCTGGTCCGCCGCGCACGGCGTCGCCGGCCTGTTGATCGCCAAGCCATACCTGCCGTTCGGGACGGTCGAGGAGTTCGCTGACCGAGTGCTGTTCGCGGCTGCGCTCGGGCACGCCGCACGCGGGATGTTCGCACAGACGCCCACTCCGGAGAGCATCGTCGCCTGGCTTGCCTCGCAGCCGCAGGCCCGGTGAGCCGCGCTCGCGCGGTCGGGACGTGGATGACCAGGCTCGTGCCGCCCGTCCTGCACCTGTCGGGCCGGCCGAGCACGACCGCGGAAGCGGTCACCATATGGCGCGCCCTGGAACTAGACCGACCACCGCGACTACGCATCGTCTCCGACGAATTCGCGCCGATGTTCCTGACGCCGCAGGGACGAGCCGCGCTGGTGGGCGCGCGCTTCGGCGCCGCGCCGATGCTCCAGTTCACCCCCCGGCACGGCATTTTCGGAGTGGGTGCGTATGTGCTCTGCCGGCACCGATTCATCGACGAGCAACTGCTCGCTGCGCTGGAAGGGGACATCGAGCAAGTGGTCGTGCTCGGCGCCGGATACGACTCGCGGGCCTACCGTTTCGCTGCGCAACTGGCCGGACGAGCGGTGTACGAAGTCGATCTGGCACCGCTCTCGCGTCGCAAGGCCGCTATCGTCGCAAAACATCCGGAGGTCTTCGGCGCGTCCCAGGTGCGGCGGGTTGAGATCGACTTCCGCACGCAGGAGCTTCGCGGCCGCCTCGAAGCGGCCAGATTCGCCGTCGCAGCCCCCACCTTCGTCGTGTGGGAAGGCGTCGCGCCCTACCTTTCGCGCGACGCGGCCGGCGCGACCCTGACCGCGCTACACGAGGTGTGCGGCGCCGGATCGATCATCGCGATGGACATGTGGGACGGCGCCGGCGGGCCCGGCGTGGCAGCCTCGCTGCGCCGACTCGGCGCCCGCGCTCTCGCGCTCGTCGGGGAGCCGGTCACCTTCGGCCTAGTCCCGTCGCTGGTCGGTGCGTTTCTCGAGCGCTGCGGGTTCGTCGTTACCGACCTCGCTGCCGGCGACGATCTGGCAGCGCGTTGGTCGACCGATGGGCGCCGCTGCGAACCGTCGCTCTACGTACTATCAGCGAAGCTGACGTGACGCACCGCATCCTGTTGCGCGAGGTCGTCATCGACGTCCCCTCCCATCAAGTCGAGGCCGCAAAGCAGTTCTGGGCCGCTGCGCTGGACGCCGACGCCCGTCAGCTCAAGGACTACACCGAGTTCATCGCACTGCACAATCCCGCGGCACGCTGCGTTGTCGGCCTGCAGGACATCGGCGATGCAGCAGCCCGCTTGCACATCGACATCGAGTCCGACGACGTCGAGGCGGAAGTGGACCGGCTCGTGGCGCTGGGCGCCGCCGTCGAGCGGCGACACCGCGAGTGGGTCGTGCTGCGCGATCCGGTCGGCCTGCTGTTATGCGTTGTCCCGCCGGACTCGCCGGACTTCGCCGATCACGCCCGCTCGATCGGCTAGCGGATATTGCCGCTCCAGCGCCAATGATGCGATCGGTGAGATGGGATCCGTCGGGATCCCATCTCACCGTCGCGTAGCAAGCCAACGGAGCAGGTAGCGGTCGGCGTCCTCTTAGCCGTAGCTAGCTTGCGATGTTTACTAGCACGGATTGCTTCGGCGATCGCTGCGGAAGTCGTTGAATCGCGTCGTCACGGTTCCGAATGGGGCAGCCGGGTAGGAAATAACCCGTAGCGGGCCGAACTCGGCATGGGCGCTGCCACCGAACTTGTTTGTCGTGCCCGGGATATACGGTCCACCCTGCTGCCACCAGCACGTCCCGGCGGAGCGAGTGGTGCTGTAGAACGGGTAGAAATCCGCTCCGGGTGGCGGGTTGACGCACCCCACCCCCGGGTTCGGATCGGCCGGGTTGGTGATGTGCCGTTGGCAGGGCGTCGTTTTGCCGAACTCGGTGTCGTTGGACTCGCTGCGGCTGATGTTGGATTCGAACGCCATGGTGCCGAATCGCTGCCCGCCGCTGACCGGGCTGGTGAACCGAACGGGCTGGGCATTGAGCAGCTGGTCGGCCACCGGGTTGCTGATCGAGCCGGGCCACGAGAACTTGTAGCTGACCCCGTCGAAGTCACCGTCGGTGTTGAGGCAGCCGCCGATCTTGATCAGTGTCGACGCCGACCCGGGCAGACAAAAGACATCGTCGCCTGCCGGATCCGGGCCGCCGTTGTCGGGATTGTTCGTGTCGTCACCCAACGGCTTGGCGCACGTCCCGAGGGCGTCGTTTCGCACGGCGGCGCAATACTCGAAGTGCCCGATCTCGTCGGCGAAGGAGATGTTGCCGGTGTGCGCGGCGTTGAAGTTCCGCGTGGCCGGAGTCGCCGTGCTGTACATCGGGTGGTAGTCGTGCAAGTCCACGGTGCACTTGGTCGCGTTCGGCGCGAATACGACCGACCCGAACCCGTTCGCCTCACTGGCGGTCATGCTGCCGTTCTTATTCGTAGTGAGGTCGTGGATGCTCACCCGGAATCCGTGCTCGGAGTCCGACATGTGCAGGCTCAGGACGTCACCGGGATTCATCAGGAAATCGTGTCCGAGGTCTGGCACGAAGTGCTCGGGGTGCTGAGGGTTTCCGGGTGACGTCGCCTTGCCGTTGTTGGTGAGGAAGGCGAAGTTGACCGGCTCCGGACCGACCGTGTTCAAGCAGGCGTTGTTGTTCAACGTGCCGGTGTTTTCGTTGTCCTGGAACGTGTCGATGTTGAGGGCGGAGCACCACTGCTTGGCATTGCATCCGACACCGGCCGGCCAGGCAACCCACCCCGGCGGGTAGAACTGCATCTCCATAAAGCCCTGTCCGGGGCCGAGGCCGAAGTAGTGCGGGCTCTTCGGGTCCGTGCTTGCAAAGAGATTTGAGTCGCTGTTCGGTTTGCAGGGCACAGTCGGGTGCCCGATCAGTTGCTGTCCCAGCGGGTTCGGCGCGCCCTCGTTGTCACAGAGCTGCATGCTGAACCAGAAAGTGATTCGCTGCTGGAAGTTCCAGTTGCCGCCGCTGCCATCCTGCCGAGGGCGCGTCGGCGGATCCTTGGGCAGCCGAAGCCGGTAAGTGACGTCGTTCGCGGAGCCGGGCCGGTCCGAGTAGAACTGCACCTGAGGTTCGTCATGGCCGATGTAGGGCGCCAACCTGATGCCCTGCTTGATCAGCTTCTGGTAGCCGGGATACTCATTCCAGTTCAGGGTCGGATCGGCGCAGGTAACGCCGTTCGTGCTGCACCAGTGTTGTGCTCCGGCGAGCTTCTCCGTCGGGCTCGGCGGCGTCGTCGATGCAGCCGACGCCGCACCGGCGAGGTGACTCACCGCCACCAGCGCCAGAATCGCCATCAATGCCGCGCAGGCAGCGGCTAGGATTCGCTTCACATTGACCCCCCAGGTCGCAGTTGTGAGTGCACCGGCGAGTCAACTCCTCGCCACACGGGGGGACAAGATGTCGGCGAGTCACAAATCAGCCACAGCGCCGCCTCAGCGAGTCTCGCTTACGTGCAACGGCCGCCGCTGTCGATCACCCAAGTGTGGTCTTGCCGCTCGGTGGCGTGCAGCCAGTACAGCCCGGCCCGCAGTGTGACTCCACCCCGCGTATCCCGGCCGCTGACTGACCACCTCGTCGTGGCAGTGCCGTGTCCCGGCACGGTGACGAAGCGTTGGGCAGCGTGGACGGGGCTGTCGGCGCCCGCGGACCCAGGCGCGATCGATTCGGCCAGCGCCCCGCCGCCGCGGCAATCAGCAAAGCCTGACGCCCGGGGCGCGCGCGGGCGGGCCGAGCGGTGTTGCGTGCTAGCCGCATGAGCGGTCGTAGCCACATGAGAGTGGGCTCGGCTCGTCGCCGACTTCGGGCGCCCGGGGTTCGCGCAGCCGGCGACAACGCTGGTGGCGGCCACGCCTAGGGCAAGAACGATCCGTATCCGCATTCCACCCATCGCCCGGCTCATCGCTGTTACTTGATGGACGCTTCGCCGCGGTGGATTGGTTGCACGCACCGACCGTGTTCCTCGCCGATTCGATTCTGCGGGATGTCGAGATCAGGGCGGCGGCTCTGACCGGGTGAAACGAGACTCAGCCAGCAGGTTGGACGCGTCCCTCGAACTTCGTCGACAGGACGACGGTGGTGCGGGTGCGGGCAATGCCACGTACCGCGTTCAGTTCACGGATGACCGCCTCAAGATCGGCGACTGCGGGCACGCAGACCTTGACGACGAACGTCTCCTCGCCGGCCACGAACCAGCAGTCCTCGACCTGCGGCATCGCCCCGAGGCTGGCGGCGATGTCGTCGCTATCGGCGCTGTCGTTGATGAATACGCCGACGAGTGCATTGGTCGAGTAGCCGAGCGCCTCTTGCGCCACGACGGCGTGGTAGCCGGTAATCACGCCCTGCGCCTCGAGCTTGCCGACGCGCTCGTGCACCGCCGGCGCGCTCAACCCGACGGCGCGCGCGAGCTCGGCGAAGGACGTGCGCGCGTTCAGCCGCAGGGTCGCGAGCAGGATGCGATCGACGGCGTCCATCACCGGCGCGCCTTGCCCAGTTCGCCGGTCCATCGAGTGATCAAATCGTGCGGGACGCCGAGAATATCGAGGACTTTGGCCGCGACGAAGTCGACAAGTTGCTGCACCGAGGTCGGCGCGGAATAGAAACCCGGACTTGCCGGCAGGATGGTCGCTCCGGCGTCGTGCAGTGCGAGCAGGTGCTGCAGGGTTGCCCGCGTGTAAGGCGTCTCGCGGGGCACCAGCACAAGCGGACGGCGCTCCTTGAGCGTCACGTCCGCGCACCGTTGCAGCAGATCCTTCGACAGGCCCAGCGCGATCCCGGCAACAGCAGCGGTCGAAGCCGGAACCACGATCGTGCCGCGGGTGGGGTACGAGCCGCTGGCGGGGCCTGCGGCGAGGTCCCCGGCACTCCAATAGTCGACCGACTCCGGCTCGCGTCCCAGCCAGGTCGCGAGGTCCGCGCACCAATGGCTGTCCCGGAAGGAGATTGCGGTCTCGTCGAGCAGGGTGAGCCGCGCAGCCCGGGACACCACCAGGTCGACAGGCTCGCCTGCGTCGAGCAGTGCATTGATCACCGTGCGCGCGTAGGGCGTGCCGGACGCGCCGGACACCCCCACCACCCAGGGCACCCTCACGAACCGAGCCCGTGCGCGATGAGGTCGGCGAACGCAAAGGCGAAAAGGCCGATGCCGATCACCCCGTTGGCAGTGAAAAATGCGCGGTTAACGCGCGAGAGATCGTCGGCGCGGACGATCGCGTGCTCGTACACCAGGACGGCTCCGGTCAGCGCGACACCCGTCCACCACAACCAACCGAGCCCGGCCGCGGCACCGAACCACGCGAAGGCAGCCAGCGTGCCCGCGTGCACTGCCGAGGACGTCGCCAGGGCCGCCGAGATACCGAAGCGCGCTGGGAACGAGCGAGATCCGGTGCGCCGGTCGACGTCGACGTCCTGGCAGGAGTAGATCAGATCGAATCCGCCGATCCAGCTGCCGACGGCGATACCGAGCGCGGTGGGTGCCCAGCCGACGCCGCCGGTGACCGCGAGCCACGCGCCGACCGGGGCGACGAACTGCGCCAGCGCCAGCAACAGCTGGGGAAAGTCGGTGAATCGCTTGCCGTAGCTGTACAGCACGAGCAACGCGACGGCTACCGGCGCCAGCACCAGACACAGCCACGACAGCGCAGCGGCGCTCGCGAGGAACACCACCAACGCAACCGCGGTCCCGAGCCACGCCGAGCGGACGCTCAGCTCACCGGTCACCAGTTCGCGGCGGGCGGTGCGTGGGTTGAGCGCGTCGAAATGCCGATCGAGAATGCGATTGGCCGACATAGCAACCGTGCGCGCTGACACCATTGCCGCCGTGATCAGCAGCAACTGAATCCAGTGCACCGACCGGTTCTGCTGCCACATCGCAGTGCATGCGGCGATGTAGGCGAACGGCAGCGCGAACACCGAGTGCTCGATCATTACCAGCGACAGGAACGCGCGCGCCGCGGAACGCTCGGGCAGGACAGCCGCGGGGTTCACCGCGTCGATTCTGCCAGCCGGCGGTTCAGCGACGGCGTCAGCGCAGGCCGTACTCACTCCAACGGCGTTCAACCAGCGCTCGGGTGCCCTCGTCGAGCGCGCACTCCTGCGGCCAGCCGCCCGCGCGTCGATAACCCTCGCTGGGCAGCTTTCGGGTCGCGTCCACGCCGAGCTTCCCGCCGAAGAACTGCTCGTAGGATGCGTGATCGAGGTGATCGACCGGACCGACCGTGTGCAGCGCGTCGTGGGCGTAATCGACGTTGCCGAACGCGCGCCATGCCACCTCGGCATAGTCGTGGACATCACAATCGGCGTCGACAACCACGATCAGCTTCGACAGCGACAGCAGTCCCGCGCCCCAGACGGCGTTCATCACCTTCTGCGCATGCTTCGGAAACCGTTTCTCGATCGAGACGATCACGCAGTTGTGGAAGATACCGGCCTCAGGCAGGTCATAGTCCACGATCTCCGGCACGGTCAGCTTGATCAGCGGCAGGAAGATCCGCTCGGTCGCCTTGCCGATCGGGCCGTCTTCCTGCGGCGGACGCCCGACGATGATCGACTGGTAGATCGGTTGCGCACGCATTGTCATCGTCTCGACGCGCACGAACGGGAACGCCTCGACCGGCGTGTAGAAGCCAGTGTGATCGCCGAACGGCCCTTCTGGCAGCCGTGCCCCCGGGGAGACCCAGCCTTCGAGCACGACCTGCGCAGCAGCCGGCACCTGCAGCGGGACGGATACGCAGTCGACCATGTCGACACGCTCGCGTTGCAGGAATCCTGCGAACAGGTACTCGTCGATGTCGGCCGGCAGCGGTGCGGACGCCGCGTAGGTGACCGCAGGCGGGCAGCCGAACGCGATCGCCACTGGCAGCCGGGCGCCGCTGCGCTCAGCAACCGCCGCGTGCGAGGTCGAATCCTTGTGGATCTGCCAGTGCAGGCTGACGGTGCGCGGATCCTGCTGCTGCAGCCGGTACATGCCCAGGTTCCGCGCGCCGGTGCTCGGGTGCTTGGTGTGGGTGAGGCCCAGGTTCAAGAACACCCCGCCGTCGGACGGCCAGGCCTTGATGCCGGGCAACATATCCAGATCGACCTCGCGCCCGCGCAGCACGACCTCCTGGCACGGCGCCGCCTTGACGCGCCGCGGCGGGGCGGCGCGTAACTGCGCCACCTTGCCCAGCGCGTCACGCAGACCACCGACGCCGCGGGGCAGTTCGGGCTTGAGCAACTCGCCGATGCGCGCCCCGATCTCGTCGAGCGCGCCGACACCGAGGGCACGAGCCATCCGCCGCTGGGTGCCGAATACGTTGATCGCCAACGGCATCTGCCCCCTCGACGGTTGCTCGAACAGCAGCGCCGGGCCACCAGCACGCACGACTCGCTGCACGATCGCGGTGACCTCCAGGTGCGGGTCGACCGGCGCGCGCACGCTGGCGAGATCACCGTCGCGTTCCAACGCCGCCAGGAACGCCTGAAGATCACTGAATGCCACGAGATCAAGTATCGCGCCCAGTCGGCAGCGGTACCGTCGCGGCCATGGTGCAGGTGCTACTCGTCGAGGACGACGCGTCCATCCGCACCGCCCTCACCCGCGCGCTGCGCGACTACGGTCACAGTGTGCAGGCCATCGGGTCCGGTCTGCCGGCACTGAGCGCGGCGGTCGAAAGCAAGCCCGACGTTGTGCTGCTCGATCTCGGCCTGCCCGATATCGACGGCGCGGACGTGTTGTCGATGCTGCGAGCGGTCAGCGACGTCGCGGTGATCGTGGCGACGGCGCGCGACGACGAGACCGAGATGGTCCGCGTGCTCGACATCGGCGCCGACGACTACGTGATCAAGCCGTTCACCGCGCAGCAGCTCAACGCCCGCATCCGTGCAGTGCTGCGCCGGATGGGCCGCACGGACGAGGATCCGGTGCTCACCGTGGGCGGCCTGGTGATCGATACCCGCAGCTACGAGGTCACTGTCGACGGCCGCGGGGTCGAACTCGCTCGCAAGGAATTCGAATTGCTGCTCGCGCTCGCCCGCCGCGCCGGCGATGTCGTGACCAAGCGCGACCTGCTCAGCGAGGTCTGGCAGCTGCCCTGGGGCGGTTCGGATCGAACCGTCGACGTGCACCTGTCGTGGTTGCGGCGCAAGCTCGGCGAGACTGCTGCTGCCCCCCGATACCTGCACAGCGTCCGCGGCGTCGGCGTGCGCCTCGTCGCGCCTGAGGACAGCTGATGCGGCGCCGGATCCAGCTGCTTGCTGTCGGGCTCACCACCCTCGTGGTGCTCGCCTTCGCCGTCCCGATCGCGTTCCTCATCCATAGCGTCGTCGGTCAGCACGCAACCCAGGCGGCCATGAGCCAGGCCCACGACATCGCCCTGTCGCTGCGTAACAGCTCCTACACCGGGGCCAACATCGCGGCCTACGTGAGCTCGCAGGCCAGCACCTCGGGACGCCCGGTCTCGATCACGCTGCCGGACGGTAGGACCGTCGGATACACGCCCAGCGACGCCTTTCGGCGCCAACCGCCCCCGAACGGCTCCGGCGAGGGCGAGCTGCCCCATCAGGACGGCCCAGGGCCGGGTGACACCCCTGCGGAGCTGCACGACGTCGGCAGCGGTCAGCTTGCGACCGCGGTCGCACCAACTCCGTCCGGCACCTATTTCGTCCGCGTCTACGTGGCCGACGCCACCCGCTACGACGGCGCGAACGGCTGGTATCTGCTGCTGCTGGTCGGCAGCGCCGGCCTGCTGCTCGTCGGCACCGCAGCTGGGGAACTGTTGACCCGTCGGATCACCCGCCCGCTCGTGCGTACCGCCGAGACCGCCAAGCAGCTCAGCGTCGGTGACACGGCGGCCCGGGCACCCACCGACGGCCCGCGCGAGGTCGCTGACGTCGGCAAGGCCCTGAATCTGCTGGCCGATCGCATCGACGAGCTGATCGCCGAGGAGCGCGAGACCGTCGCCGACCTTTCGCACCGGCTGCGGACGCCGTTGACGACCCTCCGGCTGGACGCTGAGGCCCTGCGCGATCGCGGCGAGTCCGAACGTGTCGCTGCGCACGTCAACGAACTTGAGCGCACGCTCACCGCGGTGATCCGCGCCGCCCGCCGCCCGCAGCGGGAGGGACGGATGCCGGCTAGCGACGCGACGCAGATAGTCCGTGACCGCGTCCTGTTCTGGTCGGCGCTCACTGACGAACAGGGCCGCTTCAGCAGCGTGGACCTTCCCGCCGGGCCATTGCCGGTGCGCGCGGCCGGCGAGGACCTCGCCGCTGCCGTGGACGCGCTGCTGGAGAACGTCGTCGCACACACCCCGGAGGGAACCGCGTTCAGCGTCCGGCTGGTCCCGACCGAGCACGGCGCCTGCCTGGAGATCGCCGACAGCGGGCCTGGGATACCGAACGAATCGGAGATTCGGGGCCGCAGCGACCGGGGCTCGAGCGGGTTGGGGCTCGACATCGCCCGCCGCTGCGCAGAGGCCGCCGGCGGGTCGATGAGCATCACGAAAGCGCCGTCCGGTGGGGCTCTGGTCACCCTGCGGCTCAACTCCCCGTAACCGCACGCTGGGCGTGTTCCCATCGGTTGTTAGGACGAGCTTGACGGTGGCGTGATGAGAGCCTGACCCGCCCGACCGCATTGTTGGGCACATGAACACCAGACCCCCCGCACATCACCTTCTTCGCCGCGCGCGGATCGCCGGCTGGGCGGCAGCAGTCGGCGGCACCTTGGCCACCCTGGGACTCATCGCCGGCATCACGCACACCGCTTCCCAGGCGGCAACGTCGACCAACGGCACCCCCACGCAAAACACACCGACGCAGAGCGCACCGACGCAGAGCACACCGACCGTCGCGGCGAAGCCGAAAGCGTCCGCCCCAGACGCGAACAACGGGCTGGGCTCGGCCAATCAGGGCGGCCAGCCGCAGGGCGGGAGCAACGGCTCATGACGGCCACCTACACCGGACGGGCGTGGAGCTGCACGGTCCGCCTTGTCGTCGAGGACGACGCCGTGCTGGCCCGGGCGAGCGCCGATCTGACCTCATTGCTCGCTCGGGTCGACGCCGCCGCGAACCGGTTCCGCACCGATTCCGACCTGTCGCGGGCCAATGCGAACGCCGGCCGCCCCACCGCGGTGCCGCGACTGCTGGTCGACCTGGTCGCAGCGGCGCTGGATTCCGCCGCGCTGACCGACGGAGCCGTCGACCCCAGCGTCGGCATCGCGTTGTCGCGCCTTGGTTACGACTGCGATATCAGCGAGATCACCGCCGACGGTCCGGCACTGAGCGTCGCCAAGGTCCGCCCGCCGTCGTGGCAGTCCGTCCGGCTCGACCGCGAGGCGGGCGTGCTGAGCGTCCCGGCCGGAGCCGCTCTCGACCTGGGAGCCACCGCGAAGGCGTACACGGCCGACCTCGCGGCAGCCGAACTCGCTCGCCGCTACGACACGCCCGTGCTGGTCGAGCTGGGCGGCGACCTGGCCGTCGCCGGTCACCGGCTGGACGGCTGGCTGATCAGGGTCGCCGAACGCGAAGGCGCCGACGGCCAGCTCGTGCTGCTGCGCCATGGCGGTTTGACCACCTCGACGACCACGGTGCGGCGGTGGCTGCGCGGCAACCGGCCCGTCCACCACATTGTCGATCCGCGCACCGGCCTGCCCGCGGACGGCCCGTGGCGCACCGCGTCGGTGTTCGCGTCGAGCGCGTTACGCGCCAACACCGCGAGTACCGCGGCGATCGTCCTCGGTGACGCAGCAGTGGACTGGCTCGACACGCTGGGCCTGCCCGCTCGCCTCGTCGCCAAGGACGGATCGATCCAGCGCACTGCCGGGTGGCCGACGATGCGCGCCAGCTCGATGGCCGCGATCGCCGGCACCGCAAGCGTGAGCGCGCCATGAACTTCTGGTACATCGCCCGCGGCGCCGGTCTGGCCGCGCTCGTCCTGCTCAGCATCTCGACGTGTATCGGCGCCCTGATGAGCACCCGGTCCGGCAACCGTCCGGCCAGCCGCGTTGTCGTGAGCTACGTGCACCGCGTCAGCGCCTCTCTAGGTCTGGGAGTTCTGCTGCTGCACCTGTTCGCGATCCTCGCCGATTCCTACGCGCACGTCGGCTGGCAGGCGAGCATCGTGCCGTTCACTTCGAGCTACCGGCCGACCTGGGTCGGGCTCGGCACGCTGGCGATCTACACCTTCCTGCTCGTCGCCGCGGTCGGCTTCGCCCGCGGCCGGTTCGCGAGCTCGCAGCTCGGCGCGACGGCGTGGCGCTGGCTGCACGCACTCGCCTACGTCGGCTGGGGCATGGCGATGCTGCACGGCGTGAAATCGGGCACGGACACCGCGCTCGGCTGGGTTCAACTGCTCTACATCGCCTGCGGCGCAGGCGTATTCGCTTCGATCGGGGTGCGCATAGCGCGTATCTGGCGACCCTCGCATGCGAAAATCTCGACGGCCACGCCGACCCGACAGTTGCAGGTGGCGGCCCGATGACCAACGCACTGCACGCGCCCCGTTCTGTCGCTGAAACCGCCGACATCAATACGAGCTACATCGACACTTGGACGATCGGCACGCCCCGCCTGCTGGCCGGCCTGGACCGCTACCCGACGCTGGACGCGCGTACCCACCTCGCAGTGCACGGGCCGCTTCCGGGCGCGGATCTCGCCAAGCTGCTCGGCCTGCTGGAAACTGCGGGGCTCTCCGGACGCGGCGGTGCCGGGTTCCCGCTCGCCACGAAGATCCTTGCCTTGCAAGGGAATCGGCCGACCGTCGTCGTCAACGGCAGCGAGAGCGAGCCGGCCAGTCACAAGGACCGCACTCTGCTGCAGCGCACCCCGCATCTGGTGCTCGACGGCGCGCTCGCCGTCGCGACCGCGGTCGGTGCCCGACTCGTCAAGGTCGCGGTGCACGACCCGGCGGTGGCCGCAGCCGTGCGTAGTGCCTCCCGGTCGCGGCCGGACGGCAAGCGGGTGCGCGTCCAGATCACGAGCGGCAGTTTCGTCGCCGGCGAGGCGCGGGCGCTGGTCCGCGCTCTCAACGGCGGCCCCGCCCTGCCACCTGGGCGGCACGACCACCTGACCAGCCGCGGGGTGCTCGTCGCGAACGCCGAAACTTTCGCGCAGACCGCGGTGCTGCTGCGTCTTGGCAGCTGGGGTTACGGCCAGACCGGCACCCGCCGCGAACCTGGCACGACGCTGCTCACGATCGGCGGCGCTGCGGGGCGTCCCGGGGTGGTCGAGGTGCCGCTCGGCACCCCGCTCGGCATAGTGCTGCGCTCGGCGCGGGCCGAGAACGCCCGGTATTTGATCACCGGGGGCTACCACGGCACCTGGCTGGCGCCGCTGCCAGAGGCACCGGTGTCGCGTGCCGGTCTTGCCGGCGTCGGCGCCACGTTGGGCGCAGGTGTGCTGCTGACCATCGATGCCCGCACCTGCGCGCTGGGCGAGCTGACGAGGGTCAGCCGGTGGCTCGCAGCGCAGTCCGCGGGGCAGTGCGGGCCGTGCCGCTTCGGTCTGCCTGCGCTGGCCGCCGATGTCGCGGCGCTGGCCGTCGGCAACCCCGCAGCCGCCGCAAACGCGAAACGGCACGCCACGCTCGTCCAGGGGCGCGGCGCGTGCAGCCATCCCGACGGTGCGTCGCGTTTCGTCCGTACCGGGCTGGCGGTGCTCGCCGACGAGCTCGGCCAGCACCGCAGCGGCGGATGCGGGCGCCCCGTCGTCGGCCAACTACCGATCGGAGCCATCTGACATGTCAGCGACACTGCACATCGATTGGACGCGCTGTGCGGGCCACGGCCTGTGCGCCGAGCTCGCGCCCGAGCGGATCACTCGCGACGAGTGGGGCTACCCGGTGATCCACCGCACCACCGTCCACCCTGCCGACACGGTGGCGATCCGCCGCGTCGTCGCGCTCTGCCCGGCCCTCGCCCTGCGCCTTACCCCCGCGGCCGCATAAGCGATCGCCCGACCGCAAAGGACAATCTTGATGGCCGCACCCGCCGAGGTAGCTGATCCGCCAGACACCGAGCCCAGGCCGGTGGACGTCGAAATCGTCGTGCCTGTCTTCAACGAAGAGGCCGATCTCGAACCAAGCATCCGTCGCCTCGACAGCTATCTCGATCAGTACTTCTTCCCGTTCTCATTCGTCATCACCATCGCCGACAATGCCTCGACCGACACCACCTGGCGCGCCGCAACCCTGCTCGCCAGCGAGTTGACCCGGGTCCGCGCCGTGCACCTTGACGCGAAGGGTCGCGGCCGCGCGCTCACGCAGGTCTGGACTGCGTCCACCGCTCGCGTCGTCGCGTACATGGATGTCGATCTCTCCACCGATCTGAACGCGCTGCTCCCCCTCGTCGCGCCGGTGTTGTCCGGGCACAGCGACATCTGCATCGGCAGCCGGCTCTCACGCTCGTCGCGCGTCGTGCGCGGGCCGAAGCGTGAGATCATTTCCCGCTCGTACAACCTGCTGCTACGCACCACCCTGCGCGCCCACTTCTCCGACGCGCAATGCGGATTCAAGGCGGTGCGTACCGAGTGCGCGGTCGCCCTGCTGCCACACGTCCGCGACAAGGGGTGGTTCTTCGACACGGAACTGCTTGTGCTCGCCGAACGCAGCGGACTGCGGATCGCGGAGGTGCCCGTGGACTGGGTCGACGACGCTGACAGCCGGGTAGACATCGTGCAGACCGCGATCGCCGACCTGCGAGGAGTGGTGCGGCTGGCACGCGCGCTCGTACGTGGCGACGTTCCGGTGCGCGAACTCGGCACTCAACTCGGCTGCGGCGGTGCACCCGAAAGCTTGCTGCGGCAAGCGATCCGCTTCGGATTCGTCGGCGTGTTCAGCACGCTCGCCTACCTGTTGCTGTTTCTCGGCCTACACGCGCCGCTCGGCGCGCAAGCCGCCAATTTCGCTGCGCTGCTCGTGACCGCGGTCGCGAACACCGCAGTCAACCGCCGCTTCACCTTCGGCGTGCGGGGGGGCGGCGTGCTGCGCCACCAGGCGCAGGGGCTGTTCGTCTTCGCGCTCGGACTGGGCCTGACCAGCGGGTCCCTGGCGTTACTGACCCTCGCGTCCGCGCATCCCGCGCGCGCTCTCGAGGTGAGCGTTCTCGTTGCCGCGAACCTGGCAGCTACTGCCCTCCGGTTCGTCCTGCTGCGGCAATGGGTCTTCGGCTACCGGACGGTGAATTCATGAGCACGTCACCCGCTACCACCTATCCTGCGACCGACTCGGTCAATGACGAGTGGCGCGCCACATCGCAACAGTCGGCGGACAACGCGCCATCCGACAGTCGATTCTCACTCACCCGCGGCCGCGAACGGGGCGTGCTGGCGGCGCTGCTGGCCGGTACCGCCGCGCTGTATCTGTGGGGTCTCGGCGCGTCCGGGATGGGCAACGACTTCTACGCGGCCGCCGTGCAGGCGGGTACGAAAAGCTGGAAGGCGATGCTGTTCGGGTCATTTGACTCGTCCAATTTCATCACCGTCGACAAGCCGCCGGCCTCGCTGTGGCCGATGGAGTTGTCCGGACGACTGTTCGGCTTCTCGTCCTGGTCGATGCTCGCCCCGCAGGCGATCATGGGCGTGCTCGCGGTGTGGCTGCTGTACGCGACCGTGAAACGCTGCGCCGGGCCGGGCGCGGGCCTGCTCGCAGGCGCACTGCTCGCGATCACCCCGGTCGCAGTGCTGATGTTCCGGTTCAACAATCCTGACGCGCTGATGACGCTGCTGATGGTGCTCGCTGCGTACTGCCTGATCCGGGCATTGGACGGCGCGTCCACGACGTGGCTGCTGTGCACCGGGTTTGCGATGGGGTTTGCCTTCCTGGCCAAGGGATTGCAGCCGTTCACGCTGCTGCCAGCGCTTGCCGTGGTGTACCTGATCGCAGCACCGGCGTCGCTCAAGCGTCGAATGCTGCAACTGCTCGCTGCGGGCGGCGCGCTCGTCGCGGGTGCCGGCTGGTGGCTGCTCGTCGTCGCCCTCACACCCGCGTCGTCGCGTCCCTACATCGGCGGTTCCGGTGACAACACTGCGCTCGGCCTGGCCTTCGGCTACAACGGGCTATCCCGCCTCACCGGGGGATCCGGAGCGGGTGGCGGATCGAACTTCAGCGGGTCGTCGGGAGTCAGCCGGCTGTTCAACGCGATCAACGGCGGCCAGGTCGCGTGGTTGCTGCCTGCGGCGTTGCTCGGCACCCTGACGCTGCTCATGATCACCGGACGCGCGTCGCGCACCGACCGCATCCGCGCCGCGGCAATCCTGTTCGGCGGCTGGCTCATAGTCACCGCTACGGTGCTGAGCTTCGCCGGCGGCATCATCCACAGTTACTACGACGTCGAGCTCGTACCAGCAATCGCAGCTGTTGTCGCGATCAGTGCCAGCGTCTTGTGGCGGCGTCGGGCCGAGATCGGCGCGCGTGTCGCACTGGGCGCAGGCGTGGTCGTGACCGGCTGGTGGAATATCCTTTTGCTCGATCGGACCAGCGACTGGTCCGGATGGGTCCGCGTGCTCGTCCTCGTCGCGACTGTGGTCGGCGCACTCGCGCTGCTGGTCCCCGCGCGCCGGGTGCGTCACGCCGGTCTGGTCGCAGCGATCGCGGGACTTGTCGCCGTCGGCGCAGGATCCGCGGCATACGCGGTGGACACGGCCGCCACACCGCACACCGGCAGCCTTCCGTCCGCCGGACCGCTGGTGAGTAGTCGCGGCGCCATCTTCGGCCCGACCTCCCGTGCTGCGCTGCACGGCGCGGTGGACGGCGCGGTGGGCGGGCAACCGCCCGTTGGGTTCACGCCGGGCAAGTTGCCGACGCGCCTTACGCCGGGCGGCGGCGGTTTTGGTGGGAACGGAATTGTCAGTACGGCCCTGGTGAACCTGCTCAAGAACACCAGCAGTACCTGGGCGGCCGCGACCGTCGGTTCCCAGGCGGCAGCCCCGCTCGAACTGCAGTCCGGCAAGGCGGTCATGGCTATTGGCGGCTTCAGCGGCGGCGACGCTGCTCCGACACTCGCGCAGTTCCGGCGTTATGTCGCCGATGGCAAGGTTCGCTACTTCATCGGCGCGGGCGATTTCGGCGGGGGCGGCGGCGGGGGCCGCGGCGGGGGCAATAGTGCGATCAGCACTTGGGTGCAGTCCTACTTCACCGCGGTGACTGTCGGCGGCTCGACCGTGTACGACCTGACGAAGCCGTCGTGAGCAGCATTCTCGCTCCGGTCCGTCATGATCACGAGGCCTGCTAGGTCGGGCTCGATCGATCATCGAAGCCGACGACGCGGCGGCGAAGTCGAGGCGCGTGTGGTCGTGCGCGCGGCCAACCACGCCGCCGCGAACGCCGTCCTCGTCTTGGCCATTGACGAGCTCACGGGGGCGCACGCGACTGCGCGTCCGGCGTCGGCAGAGTTGTCGGTTGGTCCTCGTAAGATTGTCGTTGGCGGGTCGCTGCTTCGTGTCGACCTTAGCCGGGTTCTACACAAGAGCACTGATATTGCTCGGGATTGGTCTTGTAGCGACGATGTCGGTGCGGTAGAATCGAATACATGGACGGGACGGTGGTGGACTCGCTCGCTCCCAGTGTGTTCGAGTCGACTGCCGGGGCGGCGCGGGCCGCCGCGTATGCCCGGTTGCACGCCGCGCTGGATGACCTGGACGGTTTAGCGATGGATCCGTGCAGTGATGAGGAGGTGCTGACCGACTGGCGTGAACGGGAGCGGCTGCGGCGCCGGTTGGCCTCGGGTGAGCACGCGATCATCACCCAGGTCGAGTGCCGCTCGCTGCCGTACCGGCACGGTGCCCGCTCCACGGCGGCGTTCGCGAGCCAGCTGTTACGCATCAGTCCCGGTGAGGCGCATGTCCGGGTGCGGGCGGCGGCGGTGATGCTGCCGTCAGCACCAGTCACACCGACACCGCCGACACCGACCGTGACGAGAGCGGGCGCGATACCCGCACCGCCGGGCAGCGTCGCCACGACGCGCTGCTCGACATCCTCACAATGGTGGAACGCGCCGAGCAGCTACCCAACGCCGGCGGCATCAGCACCACGATCCTGCTCACCATGGACGCCGACACCTACACCACCACCAGCAGCACCAGCAGCGCCAACGCCGGGTTCGGCAGCAGCGGCGTCACCCGCGACACCGCTCCGTTCCCGAGCCCGCACGACCCGTCCCCCACCACCGGCACAGCGACCCGGCCCGGAGTGGCGCGCACCGGGCACCGCTACCTCGTCCCCGCCCACCTCGCGAAACGCTGGGCCGGCGGCGACACCCGCATCATCGCCGTGCTCTTCTCGAAAACGAAAGGGATCACCGCCTACTCCAGCACCCAACGCATCTTCACCGAACAACAACGCGTCGCCCTCATCGCCCGAGACCTCGGCTGCAGCTTTCCCGGCTGCGACGCCCCACCAGCCTGGTGCCAAACCCACCACATCACCGAGCACCGCCACAGCGCCCGCACCAGCGTCGATGACGGCACCCTGCTCTGCGGACACCACCACCGCCACTTCGAACAACACGACTGGCACTGCATCATGACCAACGGCCGACCCCACTGGGTGCCACCAGCATGGATCGACCCGTCACGCACCCCACGCCTCAACACCCGACACCGATAAGCGGCTCGTCAGGTCACCGGACCGATCCGGTGCCGCGCCGGTCGTCGCACCGCGGGACGCAGGGGGCTCATACGCACCCGCTCGACCGCGACGAGCGGCTACCCACATCCGTATCGCCTCCCCGTCCGCGTGCCCTGCGCGATTTCGTCGTACCCCCGACCTAGCGTCAGCGACATGGCGACACCCGCGTTCGTGCAGTCCAGCTTCGACGAGCTGGACGAGCCGTTGCGGTCGACCACGTTCACGGTCGTCGACCTCGAGACGACGGGCGGATCCGCCGGCACCGATTCGATCACCGAAATCGGTGCGGTTCAGGTCTGCGGCGGTGAAGTGCTCGGTGAGTTCCAGACACTGGTGCACCCGGGCCAGCCGATCACCCCGTTCGTGAGTGTCCTCACTGGGATCACTGACGCAATGGTTTCGACGGCACCGTCCATCACCGCCGCGTTGCCCGCGTTTCTCGAGTTCGCCCGGGGCACTGTGCTTGTTGCGCACAACGCGCCCTTCGACGTCGGGTTTCTGCGCTCGGCGGCCCTGCAGCAGCAGATTCCGTGGCCGTCGTTCGCAGTCGTCGACACCGCGGTGCTTGCACGGCGGGTGCTCACCCGAGACGAGGTGCCCAACTGCAAGCTGGCCTCGCTGGCTCATTTCTTCGCTACGACCACGACGCCCAACCATCGCGCCCTCTATGACGCGCGAGCCACCGTCGACGTGTTGCATGGCTTGATTGCCCGGCTGGGCAATATCGGCGTGCAGTCGCTACCCGAGCTGCGCTCCTTCACCGCCCAGGTCGCACCGGCGGTACGACGCAAGCGCTACCTCGCAGACGGGCTGCCGACCGGCCCGGGCGTGTACGTGTTCCGCGACGAAAATGGTGTCCCGCTCTACGTCGGCACGAGCCGAAATCTTCGGGCGCGAGTGCGCCAGTACTTCGTCGCCAGCGAACCCCGCACCCGGATGGGCGAGATGGTTGCGCTGACCGATCGCGTCGACCCGCTCCCGTGCGCCCACTCGCTCGAGGCGCAGGTGCGCGAGCTACGACTGATCGCGGCCCACAAGCCGCGATACAACCGACGCTCGAAGTATCCGGAACGATCCGTGTGGCTCAAACTGACTACCGAGGCCTTTCCCCGCCTGTCGATCGTTCGGGCCGTGCCCGCGGACGGCTCGTCCTATCTCGGGCCGCTGCGCTCACAACGCCAGGCGGAAGCCGTTCGCGACTCGATCCACGACGCGGTCCCGCTGCGGCAGTGCAGCGATCGGCTGTCGCTGCGCCGCGCGGTGCGGGCCGCATGTGCTCTCGCCGGGATCGGACGGTGCTCGGCGCCGTGTGAGGGCGGTTCGAATCCGCAGCAATACCAGGCGCTGGTCAAGTTGGTAGCCGCGGCGTGGGCGGGCGACGTACGTCCGCTGATCGACCCGCTCACCCGAAAGCTCGCCGTTCTGTCCGAGGCGCAGCGCTTCGAGCAGGCCGCCGTCGTCCGTGACCGGATCGCGACCGTGGTGCGGGCATGCGCACGTATGCAGCGGTTGCGGTCGCTGTCCGCGATCGAGGACCTCGTCGCAGCCCGTCCGGACGGTGCGCACGGCTGGGAGATTTCGGTGATCCGCCGCGGCCGGCTTGCCGCCGCCGGCGTGGCGCCCCGCGGTATCGCGCCCTACCTGGTGATCGAGGCCTTGCTCGCCACCGCCGATGTCGTCGAGGCGGAGCAACCTGTCCTTGCTGAGGAAAGTGAATGCATCCTGCGCTGGCTGGAAGAACCCGGCACCCGGCTGGTGCATGCCAGCACGCCGTGGGTGATGCCGGCCTACGGAGCGGGCGGGATGGTGTCCTGGCTGGCCGCCGACGCCGCGCGCCGGGCCGCTGCACCGTTCACGCCGCGCCGTTCATTGCCGATGCTGTCGCGCCCGGCGCGCGCCAGCGCGTGACGCTCAAGTCGCCGTGCGCGGGTCAGCCGCCGTATTTGCGGTACCCGGCCCAGTCTGGATCCTCCTGCACCATCACATCGACGCTGTGCGGCGCGATGGATTCGGCCAGCCCGTGCCTGAGATCGTCCACCCATGTGCTGTCTTGGGCGTAGACGAGGTACTCGCGCACATCCGAGCCGCTCACACTTGCGACAAGCATGCCCCGATCGCCGATCACACGTTGCAACTGCAGCTCGACGTCGGCGAGGCTGGTCACCTCGCTCGCCGTGGGCTGGCCGGAGCGGGCCGTGTCCAGGAAGGGGAGGGTGACCCATAGCAACGTGTGAAGCGAGGCGCGAGCGGCGTCAACCGCTGAGTCGGTGCGGATCCAGCAGACCAAGGTCTGACCCGCCTGCTCGATGCGCTCGCTGACCCAGCGCGGTTCGCTGGACATCAGGTCGTTCGCTACATTTGGGCGTTTCCTTCCGAGCACGGGTCAACCCTACGTCTCCCGCTTCGGCACACCGCCCTACGATGGACGCGTGATCACAGCGATCGTCATGGTCTCCGTCGAGTCGGACAAAATTCCCGAGGTGGCGGACGAGATCGCCGGCGTCGATGGCGTCAGCGAGGTGTATTCGGTGGCCGGTGACGTCGACCTGATCGCGATCGTTCGGGTCCGCGAGTTCGACCAGATCGCTGAGGTCATCGCCGGTCGCCTTTCCAAGGTCAGTGGCGTGGTGCATACCGATACGCACATCGCGTTTCGCGCCTACTCGCGCCACGACCTCGAACAGACCTTCTCCATCGGCTTGGACGGATAGGTCACACCAGCGGGCCCACCGTCAATACCGCTTGCGATCAAGGTCGGCCAGCCACTTGTTGTACGATTCGCGGGCGCCCTCGTCCTCATCGAAAGCCTGGACGTCAGCGTCGGGGGATGACGTGCGCTCGCTGAACGTCGCTACGCGCGCCTGCTCCAGCCAGCCAGCCCGCTCGGCCCGCCCGCTATCGGTCAGGCGTAACCAGCCGACCACCAGCACGATCATCACCGCCGCCATGATCGCGTCGCCGGCGAACCACATGATCGCGCCGCCGGTGCGGGTGTCCGAGAGCGGGTCGACGGCCAGGTCAGGATCGCGCAGCATCGCCACCGCGTGCGTGCCCTGCAGCAGCACGACGCCGGTGAACGTGTCCACGGCCATCGCGACAGCGAGCAGCACGAAGCGCGCCGGCGCACCCAGCCGCCACCGGATCGGCTCGTCACCGACGACGAGACAGAAGAACTGCACACCCGCCAACAGGTAGATGAGGTGCTCGACCTGCCCCGCCCACGTGTGGCGCATGACGATGTCCATCAGACCCGTGAGATGGCTGCCCACAATCACCACCGCATAGGTTGCGAGCGCGACGGGCGGCGCGGTCAGCAGCCCGAACACGCGTCCGGTGGCAAGGCGGGCAATCCGTTCGCGCCGCCCCGAGGGCGATGCCGCAAGCAACAACGACAGCGGGTGGCCTGCCACGAGCAGCGCCGGCGCGAGCATCACCAGCGCCAGGTGCCCGGCCATGTGCGCAGTGAACAGCACCTGGTCATAAACACCGATCGCGCCGCATGTCGCGTACGCGCAGACTGCCAGTCCGCTCAGGTAGGCCACGGTGCGCGCGAGCGGCCAGCGGGTGCCAGGCGAGCGAAGCGGCACCATGGCGACGCCGGTCAGGTACACGGCGGCGCTCAGTACGAGCAATGCCACGGCAACCGCGTCGAGTTGCCAGGACGTCAGTAGCGTCGCGCCGAGCAGCGGCCCGAGCGGATCGCCGCCGGCCCGGGCAAGCGCCTCAGCCGATCCGTGCGCGTGCATGCCCGACATCCCGGAAGCCGATAGGTAGCGCCATACCGACGCCGCCAGCGCGGTGAGAACGAGGGCGGCCACCGTCCAGGCGACCACCGCCAGAGCGGGCGGACGAGTTAGCGAAGCGACGCGCACCGGCCCAGTATCGCGCGCGCTCAGCGCGGCCCCCGTCCGGCCGCAATCCAGCGCTCGAGCACCGATCCGGCCGCTCCGCTGTCGATCGACTCCGCCGCGACCAGCAGTCCCGCAGCCAGCGATTCCGTGAGGGCACCCCGCCCGTCGCCTCTGCCGGAGGCCGCTATCGCAGCGGCCCCGTCGAAGGCCGCTATCGCAGCGGCCCCGTCGAAGGCTGCTATCGCAGCGAAGCCGTCGAAGGCTGCTATCGCAGCGGCGGCATTGAGCAGCACCGCGTCACGCACCGCCCCGCCGCCGCCGGCGAGCACGTCGCGCAGCACCCCGGCGTTGAAGACCGGGTCGCCACCGCGTAGCGCTTGTGGTGGCACCGCGTCGATCCCGAACGCGCGCGGATCGAGGCTCGTCTCGTGCACCGTCCCGCCCTGGACGGCCCACACACTGGACGTCGTCGTCGTCGTTAGCTCGTCCAGCCCGTCGTCGCCGCGAAACACCAATGCGCAGTCCCCGCGGTCGGCGAGGACCTGGGCCATGACCGGCGCCATCCGCCGGTCGGCGCACCCGATCGCCGCGGCGCTCACCCGAGCCGGGTTGGTCAACGGCCCGAGGAAGTTGAACGGGGTGGGCACGCCGAGCTCGCGACGAGGCACACCGGCATAGCGCATCCCCGGATGAAAGACCGGGGCGAAGCAGAATCCGATCCCGATCTCGGCAACGCTGGCGGCGACCCCGTCGGCAGTCAGGTCGATCGCCACACCAAGCTGCTCCAGCACGTCGGCAGCACCGCAGGACGAGGAAGCGGCCCGGTTTCCGTGCTTGACCACGCGACGCCCCGAGCCGGCCACCACCAGAGCCGCCATCGTCGAGATGTTGACCGTGTGCGCACGATCGGCGCCGGTGCCGACCACATCGACCGCAGGCCCCGTGACTGTGAGCGGCGTCGCATGTTCGAGCATGCTTCGCACCAGCCCGCCCAACTCGGCGGCGGTCTCACCCTTCGCTCGCAACAGGACGGCGAACGCGGCCAGCTGAGCCGCAGTGGCGTCGCCGGACATGATCTCATCCATCGCCCACGCCGTGTCGGACGCGAGAAGATCCTCACCGCGCATCAGCGTGCTGAGGACCGCCGGCCAGCTGAGCGCGCCCGGTGCCGTCACCTGACGACAGGGACGCCGCTGTGGCGCCCCCGGATCTGCGCGGCGACGACGTGGGCGGCCTCGATCGGATCGAGCGGCATGTGGATCACCGCGTCCGCCAGCGACCAGCTCGCCAGCCAGCCGTCCTGCGGACGCGCGATCAGCACCACGATGGGCGGGCAGTCGTCGATCTCGTACTTGAACTGGCGAGCCAGGCCCATGCCGCCGGTCGGCTGCGCTTCGCCGTCGACGATCACCACGTCCAGGCCGCCCTCGTCGAGCTGGGCGATGACTTCGGCGTTCGTCGCGCATTCCACCCACTCGATCCGCCCGGTGTCCGGAGCCGGTCGGCGCCCGACAGCGGTGCGCACGCGAGCCCGCAGTTCGGCGGAATTGCTGTAAACGAGCACCGTCACGCCCGGCGCACTGTCGCTCATGGCAGCGATCGTATCCGCGCTCTGCTCGACGTCCGATCCGGTGCCACTCCGGCGCTGCGACACGATCACACGCGAGCCCCTACCCCGGCGCGATCCTGCTGGTGTGGCAGGACATAATTCCCTAGTGACCTCGACTGCCGCGGCACCGACCTTCGAGTCAAGCAGGGTGCATTCGCTGACGCGCCCGAACATCGTCAGCGTTGGAACCATCGTGTGGCTCTCGAGCGAGCTGATGTTCTTCGCCGGCCTCTTCGCGATGTACTTCACGATGCGCTCGGTGCATCCCGGCGACTGGCCGATGCTGCTTCCTCGCGACGGGCTCGCCCACGCCGGCGAGGACATCAAGCTGAGCCTCGGCTACGCGACGCCGTTCACGATCATCCTGGTCGCCTCCAGCTTCACCTGCCAGTGGGGCGTATTCGCCGCTGAGAAGGGCGATGTCTTCAAACTGCGGCGCTGGTTCACGTTGACCTTTGTCATGGGGCTGCTGTTCGTTCTCGGTCAGGCGAACGAGTACCGCATGCAGGTGTCGGACGGCAACACCATCTCGCGCACCGGGTACGGCTCGGTGTTCTACCTCACGACGGGTTTCCACGGCTTGCACGTGATCGGTGGGCTCGTCGCGTTCATCCTCTTCCTCACCCGCACGACTCTGGGCAAGTTCACTCCCGCGCAGGCAACAGCGGCGATCGTGGTGTCGTACTACTGGCACTTCGTCGACGTCGTCTGGATCGGCCTTTTCGCTGTCATCTACATCATCCGATGACGATGACCCTCGAACCGGTGAAAGGACGTTCGTGAACGACGACCTCGGCACGCAACTCGACGCCGAGCTGGGTTTCGAGCCGGCGGTGTCGGCCACCGGCGTCGACGGCGACAACGCCGGCCCAACCTCGGGTAAGCGACGCATCCGGCCGGGCCTGCGGCGTCGGCTGATCGCCACCGGGGTGCTACTCGGCGCATTGGTGTCGATGGGCGGCGCATACGCCGCATTCGCCGGCACGTCCGGCGCCGCCAACGCGGTGACCGCTGCGCAACAAACGGCGATGGGTAAGCAGCTCTACGAGATCAGCTGCATCACCTGCCACGGCTCGAACCTGGAAGGTGTGCAGAACCGCGGCCCCGCGCTTATCGGCGTCGGCGCCGCGGCCACCTACTTCCAGGTCGGCACCGGGCGGATGCCACTGGCCCGCCAAGGCGCGGAGGCCTACCGCAAGACAGCTCGCTACGACGACTCGCAGACCCGTGCGCTTGCCGCGTACGTGCAGTCGGTGGGCGGCGGTCCGAACATCCCGACCGGATCGGTTCGCAGCGCGTCCAGCACGATCGCGGACGGCGGGGTGCTGTTCCGGCTCAACTGCGCCTCCTGCCACGGCGCCACGCTCGCGGGCGCGCCTCTGTCTGCGGGCAAATCCGCGCCGAGCCTGAAGGTCGCGACCGACCTGCAGATCTATACGGCGATGCAGAGCGGTCCGGAAAGCATGCCGGTGTTCAGTGACAATCAGCTTCCTCCCGATGAGAAGAAGGCGATCGTCACCTACGTCCAAACCTTGAAGGCCTCGGCCGATCCCGGCGGCGCCGGCATCGATCGGATCGGTCCGGTGTCCGAGGCGATCGTGCTATTCGTCGGGGGCGTGGGCGTGCTGATGCTCGCGATCCTATGGATCGGAGCCAAGCAGCAGTGACCTCGACCCGAGACCCCGAACGCGCCACTGGCGGGCACGCCGCGGCAGACGACGCGCCGACCCTCGCCGAACTTCGGGCGATGACCCCGGAACAGGCGATGCTCGCCGGCACCGAGGCAGACGGCGTGCACATCGTCCATCGCCGCGACCGGTTCCCGGTGCGCGGCACCAGGGCGGAGAAGCGGGCCGAGCGGGCCGTCGCGCTCTGCTTCATCGTGGCCGCCCTCGCCGGCGTCGGTTTCATCGTCGCCTTCATCGCACTGCCCTACGAATGGCACCTGCCCGGCACACCACAGAATTTCCGTTTCTACACTCCTGCACTCGGCGGCCTGCTCGCCGCGCTGCTGCTGTTCATGGGCCTGGGTCTCGTGCTGTGGGCCAAGTGGCTGATGCCGGAGGAAGAGGTCATCCAGGACCGCCACGACGAGCCATCCACCGACGAGGACAAGCTGCTGACCCAGGCGACCCTGACCGTCGGCCTGCAGGACACCGGGCTGCCACGCCGGTCGCTGATCCTGAAGTCCCTCGGCCTCGCCGGGGGCGCGCTGGCCACGGCGCCGCTGGTCGCGCTGGTCGGCGCCATGATCAAGAAGCCGGGTGACCAGCTGCTGCACACGCTCTACCGTCCGGACAAGAAGCGCTTCCCCGAGAGCGGCGGACGAGTGCCGATCGTGTACTCCGACTTCCGTCGGGTGTCGCCGAACGACATCCTGCCGGGTGGCGTCGCGACTGTGTTCCCGGGCATCCGCGAGCTGGTGGACGGCTATAACGGCATCACTTCCGCCTCGTCCCCCGCGCTGATCATCCGGTTGCGGCCCGGACAGCAGATCAAGTCTCGCAAGGGTCAGGCCGACTACGGCTGGCCGCGCAATGCGCCTGAGTACGTCGCATTCTCCAAGATCTGCACGCACGCCGGTTGCCCCGCCTCGCTCTACGAACAGCAGACCTCGCGCCTGCTGTGCCCCTGCCACCAGTCGCAGTTCGAAGTGCTGCAGGACGCCAAGCCGGTCTTCGGACCTGCTACACGAAGCCTGCCTAAACTACCTATTGATGTAGTGGACGGGCCGGACGGCAACCAGTATTTCGTCGCACGGTCGGATTACAATGAGGCAATCGGGCCCGGCTTCTGGGAGCGTAGATGACAACGACTGCAACGCCACGGCGGTCTGGGCAGCCGCGAACGCCGCAGGGCAAGGCGGCCAAGTTCTTCGATGATCGACTGAACATGGCCGGCCCCATGCGCAAGCAGCTCAACAAGGTCTTCCCGGACCACTGGTCCTTCATGATGGGCGAGATCGCGCTGTACTCGTTCATCATCTTGCTGCTCACCGGCACCTACCTGACGTTCTTCTTCGACCCGTCGATGGCCGAAACGATCTACCACGGGACCTACGTTCCGGCGCAGGGCGTGCCCATGTCACGCGCCTATGCCTCGACGCTGGACATCAGCTTCGACGTTCGCGGCGGCCTGATCATCCGTCAGATTCACCACTGGGCGGCATTGCTCTTCGTTGCGGCGATGCTCATCCATATGTTCCGGGTGTTCTTCACCGGCGCCTTCCGCAAGCCGCGCGAGCTGAACTGGCTGATCGGCCTCACGCTGATCTTGCTGGGCATCATCGAAGGCTTCGCCGGCTACTCCCTGCCGGACGACCTGCTGTCCGGCACGGGCCTGCGGATCGCTGATGCGATCATCCTCTCGATCCCGCTGGTGGGCACCTGGCTGGCCTTCCTGGTGTTCGGCGGCCCGTTCCCGGGTGAGCTGATCATCGGCAGGTTCTACATCGCGCATGTCCTGTTGATCCCAGCAATCTTGCTGGCGTTGATCGGTGCCCACCTCGCGCTGGTGGTGCGGCAGAAGCACACCCAGTTCCCCGGTCCCGGCCGCGGCGAGCACCAGGTCACCGGCGAGCGCGTATTCCCCGTCTACGCCGCGAAGGCGGGCGGGTTCTTCTTCATCGTGTTCGCCGCGCTGGCGGCGCTCGGCGGCTTCGCGCAGATCAACCCGGTGTGGCTATTCGGCCCGTACACGCCGTCGCAGGTGTCCTCCGGCTCGCAACCGGACTGGTACATGATGTTCCTGGACGGTTCGACGCGCCTGTTCCCGTCCTGGGAGCTACGACTTTTCCATCACACCTTGCCACCGCTATTCTGGCCGACCGTCGTGCTGCCTGGCATCCTGACCACAGTTGCCGCGGTGTACCCGTTCCTCGAGGCGAAGCTGACGAGGGACACAGCGCATCACAACCTGTTACAACGCCCGCGCGACGTTCCGGTGCGCACCTCGTTGGGTGCCATGGCGCTCACGTTCTACCTGGTGCTGTTCCTGTCCGGCGGTAACGACGTCATCGCCAAGGCCTTCGATATCTCGCTGAATGCGATGACATGGGGTGGGCGGATCTTGCTGCTGACCTTGCCTCCGATCGCGTACGCGTTGACCTATCGGGTGTGCCTTGGCCTACAGCGCCACGACCGAGAAGTGCTCGAACACGGCATGGAGACCGGCATCGTCATGGTGATGCCGACCGGCGAGTTCATCGAGGTGCACCAACCGCTCGGCCCGGTGGACGAGCACGGCCACGGGCTACTTCCCTACGCCGGTACTCCGGTGCCCAAGCGGATGGGGCAGATCGGCGCGATCTCGCCCCTCAAGCACGTGCGCGGGTTCTTCTACCCGGTCACCGAGAAACCGGAGATCCAGGCCGCGCTCGACGCGGCCGACGCCGTTGCCAACCAGCGGTCCACCGGACAGGTCGAATCACCCGAGGATCGCAGGCCGCAGCTCACCGACTGACAGATCAGAAACGTGCGTGGGTGACGTGTAACTGCGGGTACGGTCCGGCAGCTGATCGGCTGATGCGCGATCCTCGCCAGCTCGATCGGTGGGTACCGCGCCGGCATCAAGCTGGCGACATTCGAGTAGGCCCAGATGCGGAACGGGCTCAGTGCGGAGCTGGGTTGCGCCCACCGATGTAGTACTCGAACAGCAACCCGCCGATCATGAACATGAGCAGCGCCACACCGACGAGGACGAGCCAGACCTGCACGAACGCGAGCCCGGTCCCGGTGACGGTAGCGCCTGCAGCCAAGCCGACCGGCCAGTAACTACCCGGGCTGAAGAAGCCCAGTTCGCCTGCGGCCTCGGCGATCTCGGCGTCGGAGCGGTCTTCGGGGCGTGGGTCGATGCGCCGGGAGACGAACCAGAAGAACGAGCCCGAAATGCCCAGCAGACCGCCGGACAGGATGAGCGCGGCGAACCCGGCCCACTCGATGTGGCCGTTGACGTGGCTGGTCCAGAAGCCGTAGACGGCGGCGGCGACCCAGCAGAACAACGCAACGAGCAGGAAGATCCGAGCTTCGATCTTCATGAGGAATTCCCCGACTTCTGTGACGCCGAGCGGGCGGTGCGGTCGGTGCTGAACGGATAGGTCGTCGTCGCGCGCGGCGTCATGCCGGCGGCCGTGAGCGCGATGGACTGCCGCGACGGGTTGTCCGGGCCGACCTTGCGCAGCGCGTCCAGGTAATTGGTGAACACGCGCGCCGACACCACGCGGACCTCGAAGTTCATCTGCGAGTGGTACGTGCCGCAGAGTTCCGCGCAGCGCCCGACGTAGCTGCCTTGCGCGGTGGCGGTGAACTGGAACCGGTTGTCACGCAACCCGCTCTGCTTCTGCTGCCCGGCCGTGCCGTACGGGATCACATCGCGTTTGAACAGGAACTCCGGCACCCAGAAGGAGTGCACGACGTCATCGGAATGCTCGATCACCTGCACGCTCTTCCCGACCGGCAAAACGAGGATCGGGATCTCGCCGTCGGAACCGACCGTCGACAGATTCAGCGCGTTGCCGGTGCCGGAGATCTCGTTCGTTTGGTTCGGATAGACGGCTCGTGTCGTCTTCCCTGCCGCGTCCTTGTACGAGACGTACTCGAACTGCCAGTTCCATTTGAACGCGTCGACCTGGATCAGGACGTCCGGCTTTGCCGAGAGCCGGTTGACATAGTCCTCGACGACGACGGTGCGCCAGAACAACACGACGATCACGATGAACGGCACCGTCACGCAGATCATTTCGATCACGAAGTTGTACTTGGTCTGGCGCGGCAGCTCATCGTTGCGCTTGCGGTGGCGGATGCACGCCCAGAAAATCAGACCCCACACGACAACACCGAGCGCGAGCGCGGCGACCCCGGACCATGACCAGAGGACCCGCATCCGCTCGGCTTGCTTGGTGACGCCGGTCGGCCAGCCGAAGCGAAGGTGCTTCTCGACACCGCTCACCGAGCAACCGGAGAGCATCAGGACGAGCGTCCCGAGCAGCAGCAGGAACCCGCCGCCTCGGGTCCATCGTCTCCGATTCACCCTCGCACCGCCTTTCGCCCGCCGCCGCTGGCGGCGGAATTGCCACTGTCGGTCAGCGCCGCCTTTGAGCCAGCGTAGTGGAACCCTTAGCCGCTCCTCCGCCCGGATCCTGGCGTTTCGCGAGGCGCGTCGCGCCCCGTGCGGCGCGCACCGCGATACTGGTGCACGTGTGCGGACTGATCGGATTCCTGGCAGCCAACGGCGATGCCGCGGCGAGCGAGCAAGCAGTCGATGCCTCCCTAGTGGACATGCGTCACCGCGGCCCCGATGAGGGCGGCACCTGGTCCGACGACGACGTGGTGATCGGCTTCCGCCGGTTGTCGATCATCGACATCGAGCATTCCCACCAGCCGCTGCCCTGGCTCGACGGCCGTTACCACCTCATCTTCAACGGCGAGATCTACAACTACCTCGAATTGCGCGAACGATTGGCGCGCGAGTTCGGCGTCATGTTCGACACCGATGGCGACGGCGAGGCAATCGTCGCGGGCTATCACCTGCTCGGCGAGAAGGTCGTGCGTGAATTGCGCGGCATGTTCGCGTTCTTGATCTGGGACGCTCACGAGCGCGTGCTGTTCGGTGCCCGGGACTGGTTCGGCATCAAGCCCCTCTACACCTACAGCGACGAGCGGGGGTCCTTCTTCGCCAGCGAGAAGAAATCCCTGCTCGACGTCGCTATGCCCGGCACCGCCGCCGACGTAGACACCACGGCACTGCAGCACTACCTGACGTTGCAATACGTGCCTGAGCCCGCATCGATGCACACCGCGATCACACGCATCGAGTCCGGCACCTACTTCACGATGCGCCCGGGTGAGCAGGTTCGTCCCAAGCGCTACTTCCATCCGGATTTCGCGATCAAGCCGGTGCCCGAGCCGGAAAAGTTGTATCGCCAGATCGCCGAAGCGCTCGAGGACTCGGTAGAAAAGCACATGCGCGCCGACGTCACGGTCGGCTCGTTCCTCTCCGGTGGCATCGACTCGACCGCGGTGGCGGCGTTAGCGATGCGGCACAACCCGAAACTGCTCACGTTCACGACTGGGTTCGAACGCGCCGGTTTCAGCGAGATCGACGTCGCTGCCGAGTCGGCCGCGGCGATCGGAGTCGAGCACATCACCAAGGTGGTCACCGCCGAGGAGATGATGGACACCCTGCCGCTGATCGTGTGGTATCTCGATGATCCGGTCGCCGATCCGGCGCTCGTCCCGCTGTACTTCATCGCCCGCGAAGCGCGCAAGCACGTCAAGGTCGTGCTTTCCGGTGAAGGAGCCGACGAACTCTTCGGCGGCTACACGATCTACCGCGAGCCGATCTCGCTGCGCGCGTTCGAGAAGGTCCCGCGCGGGGTGCGCCGCGGGCTGGGCAAGCTGTCGACGCTCATCCCGGAGGGCACCCGCGGCAAGGATCTGCTTCGGCGCGGCGCGATCGGGATCGAGGAGCGCTATTACGGCAACGCCCGCATCTTCCGTCCGGAAGAGATGGGTTTCTACCGCCGCTTCGACGAATCGGTGTCCTACATGGACGTCACTCGCAAGCTCTATGACAACACGACGCACCTGGACGGCTCGACGCGCATGCAGTACGTCGACCTGTTCACCTGGCTGCGCGGCGACATCCTCGTCAAGGCCGACAAGATGACGATGGCGAACTCGCTCGAACTGCGCGTGCCGTTTCTGGACACCGAGGTGTTCGCCGTCGCCTCCTCCGTCCCGACCGAGTTGAAGATCACCAAAGAGACGACGAAGTACGCGCTGCGGCGCGCACTTGAACTGATCGTGCCCGCGCACGTGCTGAACCGTCCGAAGCTGGGCTTCCCGGTGCCGATCCGGTATTGGCTCAAGGACGTCATGTACGACTGGGCGCGAGCGATCGTCACCGAGTCGCAGGCCGACGAGTTGATTGACCGGCAGGCGGTATTGGCGCTGTTGGACGCGCACCGCGACGGCCCGCACGACTACTCGCGAAAGATCTGGACGTTGCTGGTGTTCCTCGTCTGGCACGGCATCTTTGTCGAAGGACGGATTCGGCCCGAGATACCCGCGACGGTGTACCCCGTTCGGCTATAGACCCCTACAGCTATGCGCCCTACAGCTATGCCCCTACAGCTATGCCCCTACAGCTACGCGCCCTACAGCTACGCGGCCGGGCTGCTGAGGTAGGGCAGCACTTCCGCAGCGCAGTCGTCGCCGTAGGACTCGGCCAGCCGCTCGGCGAAGGCCGCCGGCTGAACCTCGTACTCCTGCGTGCCGACGGTCTCCAGGACGAGCGTGGCCAGCAGGCTACCGACCTGTGCAGAGCGCTCCCAGGACAACCCCCACTCGCGGCCGGTGAGCAGACCCGCGCGGAACCCGTCACCGACCCCGGTCGGATCTGCCTTGGCCCGTTCGGCGGCGACCGGGACGCGCACCCGTTCGACGTCCTTGCCGACGATCTCGACCCCGCCGGAACCGAGCGTGGTGATCCGCACGCCGACGCGCTCCAGGATGTGTCGTTCGGACTGGCCGGTCTTGGATTCCAGCAGGCTCTTCTCGTACTCGTTGGTGAACAGCATCTCCGCGCCGTCGATCAGTTGGTCGAGCTGCGCGCCGTCCATGCGGGTGGTCTGCTGGGACGGGTCCGCGACGAAGCGGTAGCCGCGCTCACGGCATTCGGCGCTGTGCTGGATCATCGCCGCGGGGTCGTAGGCGCTGATGACGACCAGATCGGCGCCAGTCGCTTCCCATGCTGGGGCGAGCTCGATGTGCGTCGCCTCGCTCATGGCCCCCGCGTAGAACGAGCCGATCTGGCACATGTCCTCGTCGGTGGTGCAGACGAAACGCGCCGTGTGTTGGGTTTTGGAGACGTGCACGAACTTGCAGTCGACCCCGTGCTGCTCGAGCCAGCCGCGGTAGTCGTCGAAGTCCTCGCCGACCGCGCCGATAAGGACGGGCACCCCGCCCAGTTGCGCCATGCCGTAACAGATGTTCGGCGCCACGCCACCACGCCGCACGACCAGGTCGTCGACGAGGAACGACAGCGACACATTGTGCAGCTGGTCGGCGAGCAACTGCTCGGAGAACCTGCCCGGGAAGTGCATCAGATGATCGGACGCGATGGAGCCAGCGACGAGAACGGCCATGTGGGCGCTACCTCTCGGTACGGGGTGGCAGGGCAACGGGTGGCAGGGCAACGGGTGACGGGATAGTCGGCCGCGGGAGCGCAGCGGCGGACCGTCGCGCGTCCCGGGCCGCGATGGCGGTGACGCGGGCTGCACGACAACGGCCGGGCCGCGAGAACCTCGGGCCCGGCCGCACGTCGTGGCTTCTCCGCAGCAACATCGACCGCGGGGAGATCAGCCGCAGCAGGATCAGCCGCAGAAGGAATTGCCGCAGGCGCAGCCGCCGCCGGCATTGGGGTTGTCGATGGTGAACCCCTGCTGCTCGATCGTGTCGGTGAAGTCGATGGTGGCGCCACCCAGGTACGGGGCGCTCATCCGGTCGACGACGACCGGCACACCGCTCAGATCGAGTTCGACATCGCCGTCGAGGGTGCGTTCGTCGAAGAACAGCTGGTACTGCAGGCCCGAGCAGCCGCCCGGCTGCACGGCAACGCGCAAGCGAAGGTCGTCGCGACCTTCCTGATCGAGCAGCGCGCGCACCTTCAGGGCAGCGTGGTCTGTCAACGCGATAGAACTGGCGGGCGCCTCGGCGGGGGCGCTGCCCAGCTCGACGGACGTGGTCTCGGTCGCGGTCATCATGCTCCCAGCAGTAGTAGTGCCTAGATAGGTGGCGCAGTAGCCGACCTGCAGGGCTATGCCTAACGGCAATGCAGGTTCACGACAATGCCGGTCGGCGAAACGCCCGTCCCAGGACGGCTATTCCATCCTACTTGCCGGTCCAACCCTACCTGCGGGCCTCACGCACTGCCGACCCGACGCGCACCATCTGCCGATCTGGATCACGAGGAGAGCCGGCGCCACGCGGAAGTGCCCCTAAACTGGGCTGCGTGAAGCTGACCCGTCGCGGAGCAGAGCCCGCCGAAGCCCCTGACTTGCCTGACGACGCCACGGTGCAGGCAGCTGGCCAGGTGGCGGCCGGAAAAGGACGGCCTACGCCGAAGCGGCGCGACGTCGTAGGCGTGCGTGGCCCGGTGACGGCCCCGAAGACCCGCAAGGAGGCCTACGCGCGGCAAAAGCAACAATCCAAGGCGGCGCGCTCCGCGCGCCGGACGCCCATCGCGAAGATGACCGTCGCGCAGCGCCGGGCGGCGATGAAGGCCGGCGACCCGAGCGTGCTGCCGCGCCGCGACCAGGGCAGCACCCGTCAGCTCGCGCGCGACTACGTTGACTCGCACCGGATGGCCAGCAACTACCTGCTCGCACTGTTCCCCATCATGATCATCAGCTGGCTGATCCCGAAGCTGGCAATCCTCCAACTCTTGGTACTAGCCGCATTCCTCGGCTTCCTTGTGGAATGGAACCTGGTCGGTCGCCGGATTCGCCGGTTGGCCATCGAGCGGTCCGGATCAGCTCAGGGCGGCGCGATGTCGATCGGGTTCTACGCCGGCAGCCGCGCCTATCTGCTGCGCCGGTGGCGCCTGCCCGCCCCGCGTGTCGAGCTGGGCGAGAAGATCTAACTCCCCGCCGCGGCTCCCCAGCGCCGTCCCAACCGATCACCAGCTCGAAAATCGGCCGCTGACCCGCCGATTCAGCCATTGAGGTACGCGAGCACGGCGAGCACCCGACGGTTGTCGTCCTCGGATTGCGCAAGCCCCAGCCGGGTGAAGACGCTGTTGGTGTGCTTGCTGACCGCTTTCTCGGTGATCACCATTCGGGCTGCGATTGCCGCGTTGGAGCGGCCCTGGGCCATTAGCTCCAGCACCTCCCGCTCACGCGCGCTCAACGTCGCGAGCGGCTTGTCCGCTGCGCGGCGGGTCAGCAGCTGAGCCACGACTTCTGGATCCATCGCCGTGCCGCCGCCGGCAACCCGGCGCACCGCGTCGATGAACTGCGCCACGTTGAAGACCCGGTCCTTGAGCAGGTAGCCCACGCCGCCGGAACGGTCGGCCAGCAGCTCACGCGCATAGAGCTGCTCGACATACTGCGACAGCACCAGCACCGGCAGCCCTGGCAGCTGAGCCCGCGCCTCGATCGCTGCGCGCAGGCCCTCGTCGGTGAAAGTCGGCGGCAGCCGCACGTCCACGACGGCGATGTCAGGCTTGTGTGTCATCAACGCCCGCAGCAGGGACGGGCCGTTGTCGACAGCCTCGACCACCTCGAAGTCGTGCGCCTCCAGCAGCCGGATCAGGCCGTCCCGGAGGAGGGCGAGGTCTTCGGCGAGGACAACGCGCACGGCAGCACCATAGCCAGTTCGGTGGGTCCACCGGGCGGGCTGCTGACGTGCAGCGTCGCGTCGAAGGCCGCGAGGCGCCGCGCGATCCCGCGCAGTCCCGAGCCGCGCGAGAGGTCCGCGCCGCCGACGCCGTCGTCGCGCACCCGCACGCGCAGCGTGCCCGCGACGTGCTCGAGCTCGATCCAGACGTGCGCGGCCGAAGCGTGTTTGAGCGCGTTCGCGAGCGCTTCGGCCACCGCGAAGTAGGCGGCGGACTCGACCGGGTCGGGTAGCCGGCCCGCGACGTCCGCGCGGACCTCGACCGGCACGGCTGCCGAGAGCGCCAGCGCCTGCACGGCGCCGACGAGACCGCGGTCGGCAAGGACCGGTGGATGGATGCCACGCACCAGATCGCGCAGCTCCGCCAGCGCCGCGGTGCCGGAGCCGCGCGCTTCGGCAAGCAGCGCACGCGCGCCGTCCGGATTGCTGGCGAGCTGCTCCTCGGCGAGCGCAAGGCTCATGCCGAGCGCGACGAGTCGGGCCTGCGCCCCGTCGTGCAGGTCGCGTTCGATGCGACGCAACTCGCCGGCCTGGGCGTCGACCGTCTCGGTGCGCGCTTCGGTGAGTTCCTGCACGCGCAGCGCCAGCCGGCTTTTCTCCGACACCGACAGCAACGTGCAGTCGAGTGCGGCGTGCGTCCGCGCGGCAAGACCGGGAGGCAGCCACCAGAAGATCAGGTCGAGCACGCCCTCGACAACCGCCACGATCGAAAGGGCCAGGCCCACTGTTGCGTCCGCGAGCAGCCACAGCAGATCGCGGCGGACGGCCGGATCCGCAGCGAGCGCACGTAGCCGCGCCAGCGGCCCACCCGGCGCGATGCGCAGGTACGGCGACTCGATGTCGCGGCCGAGCATCGCCCGTGCGTGCCGGCGCCGCTGATCGGCCAGCACGCGGGTCGAGGCGATTGTCCCCGCCAGCATCGGGACGCCGATCCAGACCGTGACCAACGCGGCTCCGGTGAGCGCCAATACGAGCAGCGCGAGGCTCGCCGTCGTCAGCACCACCGCAGCCAGCGCCCAGCCGAACAGGCGGGCGCGGAGCGTGAGTTGCCGGTGCACCCGTTCATCCTCGCCCACGATTCGCGCCTGGGGGGTGGGGAAAACTCCCCTTCCGGTTCGGGGTCCAGCACCCCTGTGCGTGAGCGGTGACGACGAGAACCTGGACACACCAGCAATTCACGGCGTCGAGGGGTCAACTGTGTCCACCAGCTCAGTTCGGCATGTCAATCACCGGCCGGCCACCGTCCGGATGGCGCGCTGGAGCGCGACCCACCCGTGGCGCGCGATCGCGCTGTGGCTGGTGTTCGTCGCCGCCTGCATCGCGGCCGGCAATATCGCCGGCCAGCGCCAACTCAACGACCTCGACACCGTCGTCGGGCAGTCCGGGCGCGCCGCGCACTGGATCCACGACGCGCACCTCACCGGGCACGACACCGAGAACGTGCTCATTACCTCCCGGACCGGCCGGCTGGACGCTGCGGCCGCAACCGCTGCGGCACGGGACGTGCGCAACCGGATGACCGGGCTCGCCGCGATCAGTGCGGTAGCCGCGCCGATGCGGGCGCACGACGGCAGCGCGGTAGCGGTCCAGATCACGCTGCGCGACAACGCCGACATCGCGCCGCTGCTGCGCGCGAGCGCCGCAGCGCAGCGACACTTCCCGAACATGCGCGTCGAACAGGTCGGCTCGAGGTCACTCAACGACGCCGTCAACACGCAGGTGGCCGACGACCTGTCGGCGGCCGCCGGTTTCAGCCTGCCGGTCACACTGGTGATCCTGCTGGTGGCCTTCGGCGCGATCCTCGCAGCTGGCATACCGCTCCTGCTCGCCCTGTCGGCCGTCGCGTCCGCGACCGGGCTGTCGGCTCTGGCCTCGCACCTGCTGCCGTCGACTGGCAGCGTATCGGCGATGATCCTGCTGATGGGCATGGCCGTCGGCGTCGATTACTCGCTGTTTTACGTGAAGCGGGCTCGTGCCGAACGCCATCGGGGCGCCAGCGGGTTGGACGCGGTCGAGATCGCCGCCGAGACGTCGGGACATTCGGTGCTGGTGTCCGGCATGGCCGTGATCGTCTCGATGCTCGGGCTCTACGTGTCCGGTGACGCGACGTTCGCATCGCTGGCCACCGGGTCGATTCTGGTGGTGACCGTGGCCGTCCTCGGCTCGCTGACCGTCCTGCCTGCCGTCCTGGTCAAGCTCGGCCGCTCGATCGACCGGCCGCGCGTGCCGCTGCTGTGGCGCTGGACGATGCAGGACCGCGAGCCGCGCCTCTGGCCTGCCCTGCTGCGACCGTCGCTCGAGCGACCCGGACGCGCCCTGACCGTTTCGGTGCTGCTGCTCGCCGCCCTCGCCGTGCCCGCTCTGGGTATGCGACTCGCGTCCGACAGCGTTAGCTCCCTGCCCGACTCGATCGCCGAGAAGAACACGATGGAGCGGCTGACGGCTGCCTTCCCGGGCGAGTCCGCGAGCGCTTCGGTTGTAGTTCGGGCGCCGTCCGCCGCCGCCGCCGAGGTGACTGCGCGGCTGTCGGGTCTGGCCGCGCGCCTGGGTTCGGACCCGCTGTTCGTTCCCGACTCGGCGCGCGTGCGCTCGTCCGCCGACGGCGCAACGCACCTGCTCAGCGTCGACGCGCCGTTCGACGCCGAGGCTGCACAGGCCCGCGATGGGGTGCGCGCGCTCCGGTCGAACTATCTGCCCTCGGCGCTGCGCGGGACAGTCGGCGTGCAGTGGGCGGTCGGGGGCGACGCGGCACTCAACCTCGACTCCGATCGGCGCGCGGCCGACCGGCTGCCGTGGGTGGTCGCCTTCGTCGTCGTGCTCACCATGGCGATCATGGGCTGGGTCTTCCGGTCACTGGTGATTGCGTTGCTCACTGCCGTGGTGAACCTGCTCTCGGCCGGGGCCGCGTTCGGCGTACAAGTGCTCGTGTTCCAGCACAGCTGGGCGGAAGGGCTGCTCGGCTTCCGGTCCACTGGCGCGCTCATCAGCTGGATCCCGCTTTTTACGTTTGCGGTGTTGTTCGGATTATCGATGGACTACCACGTGTTCGTGCTGAGCCGGGTCCGGGAAGCAGCGCGGCAGGGCCTGCCGATGCCGGACGCGGTCAGAGAAGGGATCAGCGCGACGGCGGGGACGGTCACCAGCGCCGCGATCGTGATGGTGTCCCTTTTCTCGATCTTCGCCTCGTTGCACATGATCGAGATGAAGGAGCTCGGCCTCGGTCTGGCCGTCGCCGTCCTGGTCGACGCGCTGGTGGTCCGGGTGATCGTGCTGCCATCGCTGCTCGTGCTGCTCGGACGCGCAAGCTGGTGGCCCGGGCGAGCCCCCGCATCACGTACGGCCCTGGCCGCAGAACTGGTCGCGGTCGGCTGAATCAGGTCTCAGACAGCGACATCGGCCCGTAGATCACCAAGCTGTCGTGCAGCAACACGACCTGCGCCACGCCCTGTTCGGCGAGCTCGCGCCACTGCTCCCCCAGCCACGACTCGGCGTCGGACTGGCTGGGGTGCGGTGGCGCGGCGGCCGCATCGAGAGCCGTGCCGTCGGCTGCTTCGAGGCGCCACGTCCAACTCATGTCTTCTCCTTCGCTCCGACCCGCCGTTCGAGCCTAGTCACCGCACCTGTTTGACCCGGCCCCGGTAACTGTGGTGGCATAGCTAACAGCACTACCCTTCCCGATCGGGGAAAGCCGGTCCGAATCCGGCACTGACCCGCAGCCGTAGGTCCCGTTGAGGGACGAGTCGGAATGCCCGCCCGGGACGGCACTCCACCATCACCGTCGAGGTCTGCGGTGCGGAGTCCGCGTGGGTTGCGCCAAGACCGGTGGGTGCCCCGCGCCGCCGGAAGGCGCCCCGCCCGACACTTCGAGCCATGGCCTGACATTTGCCACGAAGGGCTCGCCATGCGCCGCCGGACCTCGCTAGTGTCGCTCACCGCCTCGGCTGTGCTCATCTGCGTCAGCGGGGCAGCGCCGGCCGCTGCCGCCGCTGCGCCGCGCACGACCACCGACACGGGCCAGGCGGCCGCCGGATGGCTCGCCCAACAGTTCGACGATCACTTCGAGACCTCGGGCTTCTTCGACGGCGGCCCCACCGCCGACGCGATCTTCGCTCTCGCCGCTTCGAAGACTGGCGCGACGAAGATCGCCTCGACGATCAGTTACTTCAAGACGCACGTGCAGGACTACACATCGATCAACGACACGACCGGCAAGCCGGGTCCGTTCGACGGCGCTGTTGCCAAGACCGCTGTCGCGGCGATCGTCGCCGGCGCCGATCCGCGCGACTTCGGCGGCCATGACCTGGTGCAGGCTCTCAAGAAGGACCAGTGCACGAGTGTGTCCGGGAGCGCGACCGACTTCACGGTGCCTACCTGCCCCGCCATCGGCGCGGCCCGCAACATCTTCTCCTCCATCTCGGAGTCCTTCGCGATCATCGCCGAGTCGCGCGGTGGTAGCGCCCCCAACCCAGACGCTGTCGCCTACTTCCTGTCGCTGCAGTGCCCGGACGGCGGATTCACCTCGGCGACCGTCGCCGACACCACCTGCACGTCCGACATCGACGCCACTGGCTACGCCGTCGCGGCACTCGTCGCGCTCGACGGGCACGCGGCGCAGACGAAGCGTGCCGCGGATTGGCTGACGTCCCAGCGCAACCCGGCCGGGTATTGGACGAGCCAAGGCGGCCCCAACGTCGATTCGACCGGGTTGGCCGCCGCCGCGCTGACGGCCGCCGGACGCCACTCCACGACCTCAAAGACGTGGCTCGCGAGCCAGCAGGTGACGACCGGCCCGACGATCGGCCCCGGCGCCTCGCGGGGTGCGTTGAAGTTCCTGGGTCACTTCGATCCGAGCGCGTCGATCAAGGGCACCGCCGACGGCCTGCTCGGGCTGTCCGGGCTATCGCTGGCCACGCTCACGTCCGCCGGCGCCGCGGCCGACACAGCCGTCCTCGCACTCGCCACGCCCACGCTCAGCAGCGCGACGCTGCGCCCCGGCGCGAAGCAGAGCGTCACCGGGCTGGGCTTTCGGGCCGGCGAGCAGGTCCGCGCGGGTCTGCTCGGCTCGCGGGCCACGCTTGCGCACGGCACAGCGGCAAAGTCCGGCACGGTCACGCTGAGCTTCACCGTCCCTTCGGGCACGAGCCCGGGCCGTCACACCGTCGTGCTGAGCGGCGCGACGTCCGGGCTCACCAGCCGAGCGGCGTTCAGCGTCACCAGCCCGTCCGGCCTGAACAACCCACCGGGTGGCTCGGGCGGGCTGGTGCCGTCGCTTGCCAACACCGGACTGGCCGGTCGGACGGTCGTGGCCCAGATCGCGCTCGGCCTCGGCTGCCTGATCGTCGGTGGCCTGGTGAGCTTCGCCGGGCGGCGACGCACGCCATGACCGGTGCGCCCGACGACCGCCTGCGCCGTGCCCGCCTGACCGGGGCCCGCTCCGCACGCGCGGTCGCAGCGATTGCTCTCGGCGGCACCGCGGCGCTCGGCGTCCCGGCCTCCCCCGCCGCCGCCGCGCCCACCCACGTCGCGATCGTGGTCGCCGGGGTCGGCACCGCATGCGCGTCTGCGGGCGGCACGGGGCTCACCGTGGTGAGTTCGCGATTCACCGTGCGCACCGGTCAGGCTCCGCCGTATCTCGGTTTCGTCCTCACCATCAACGACACCGGGACGCTGCGCCCGGACAGCACGCACTACTGGTCGTACTGGCACAACACCGGTTCGGGGTGGACGTACAGCACGAGCGGTGCGGGGTCCTACCGTCCGTCGGCCGGGACGGTGGAGGGCTGGTCGTTCGTCAACGGCTCGTCGAGCGCCCCGAAGCCGCCGCGGATCTCCTACGCGACGATCTGCGCCAGCTCCGATCCGCGGCCAGTAACGCGTCCTCCTGCGCCGACGCACGCACGCACGTCCGCTGCGCCACGCCGCTCGACGGCCGTTCCGCCGGCGCCGCACACGTCCGCCAGGCATACTCTCTCGGCCCGAAGCCCGGCCCAACCCCGAAGCACGGCCCATGCCCGAAGCGCAGCCCGAAGTACCGTCCCGGCCCGACGCACCGCCCCGACCCAAAATGCCGTGACCCCACGTACCCCGCGTGCCAAGCACAATTCGGCAGCGCCGACGTCGCGGGCGCAGAGCGGCCCGGCGGCGACCGTTGCGCTGTCGGACGTGCCGCCGGTGCACCCCTCGTCGGCGTCGGCCGTGCCCACCATCGGCGCAGCCGCCGCCCTGGTGGTGCTAGTGGCACTCGGTGGCTTCGCGTTCTGGCAGGTCCGCCGGCGGGCCGGCTAAATGCATCGTCCGCCGGCGGGCCGGCCAATGCATCGCAACGGGCGCTTGCTGCACCCCGCTGCCTGGTGGCTGTGGGCGCTCGGGCTCGCCTACGCAGCGATGCGCACGAACAACGCGATCCTGCTGCTGGCGATCGTCTGCGTCGCGGGGGTCGTGGTCAGTACCCGGCGCGGACCCGCACCATGGGCGAATGCGTACTCGCTGCTGCTCAAGCTGGGCGCCCTGACCGTGGTCGTGACCATGCTGCTGCAGTTGCTGCTGGGCGTGCGCACGCCCGGCCACGTGCTGGTGCACCTGCCCTCGGCGCCGCTGCCGCACTGGGCAGGTGGCATCTCGATTGGCGGCGACGTGAGCGCAGAGGCGATGCTCAACGCGTTCGTGTCCGGGCTCCGGCTCGCGGTGCTGATCGCCTGCTTCGGCGCGGCGAATGCGCTGGCCCACCCTGCCCGGCTGGTGCGCATCATGCCCGCAGCGCTCTACGAGGTCGGCGTGGCGATCGTTGTTGCCATGACGATCGTCCCGCAACTGGCCGAGTCGGTCGTGCGCGTCCGCGCGGCGCAGCGGTTGCGCGGGCGGCGGGTCACCGGCCTGAGCGGGTTGCGAGGGATCCTGGTGCCGGTGCTCGAGCTTGCGCTGGAACGGGCCATCGCGCTGGCTGCGTCGATGGATTCGCGTGGTTACGGCCGGCGTGCCGAGCAGCCGCCGGCAGTGCGTCGCTTCGCCGGTGGGGGGGTGCTGCTGGGCCTCGGCGCAGCGGTCGTGGGCACCTATCAGCTGATCTCGGGCGGCGGGCAGCGCCTGGGCGTCGGCCTGCTCGCCGGCGGCACGCTGGTCGCGCTCGCGGCCGGATTCGTGGCCGGACGGCGCACCCGCCGCACCCGCTACCGTCCGGATCAGTGGCGTGCCGCGGAATGGCTGGTGCTCGGTTGCGGCGTGCTGGTGGCGCTGTCCTACGCGCTGGCCGTGCACGATCCGCTGGCCGCTGGTGTCGCGCTGGAGTGGCCGCCGTTGCGTCCACTGCCGTTTGTGGCCACCCTGGTCGCGGCGCTGCCCGCCGTGGCGACTCCGGAGCCGCCCGGGCTCGCACCGCGCGGGCACGCCGCCGTCCGCTCCGTCCAGATCGCCGCGCTCGAGGAGTCGGTGCGGGCATGATCGACTTCACGAACGTCTCGATCACCTACTCCGGCGCATCGTCGCCGGTGCTGCGCGGGGTGACCCTGCATGTGCCCGAAGGCGAACTCTGCCTGGTGATCGGCGCCACGGGAAGCGGAAAGTCGAGCCTGCTGGGCGCCGTGAACGGGCTGGTGCCGCACTTCACCGGAGGTCGACTGTCGGGCAGCGTGACCGTTGCCGGACGAAACACCCGCGACCACCCGCCGCGCGAACTTGCCGACGTCGTGGGCGTCGTGGGCCAGAATCCGAGCGCGTCGTTCCTGGCCGACACGGTCGAGGACGAGCTTGCCTACACGATGGAATCCTTGGGCCTGGCGGCGGATGTGATGCGCCGGCGGGTCGAGGACACCCTGGACCTGCTCGGGCTGGTGGCCCTTCGCGACCGGGCCGTCGCGACGCTCTCCGGGGGCGAGGCGCAACGGGTCGCCATCGGGGCCGTGCTTACCGCGCACCCGCAGATCCTGGTGCTCGACGAGCCGACCTCGGCCCTCGATCCCGCAGCCGCCGAGGACGTGCTTGCTGCGTTGCAGCGCCTCGTCCACGATCTCGGGATGACCGTGCTGCTGGCCGAGCACCGCCTCGAACGCGTCGTGCAACACGCCGACTCCGTCGTGTGGCTGCCCGGCGACGGCACTGCGGTGCGCGGCACGCCCGCGCAGATCATGGCGCACAGCCCGATCACCCCGCCGATCGTCTCGCTCGGACGCGAACTGGCCTGGACGCCGCTGCCGTTGACCGTCCGAGACGCCCGCATCCCGGGCCGGCGACTGCGCGAGGTGCTGCCGCCCGAACCGCCGACGGACCCGCCCCGCATCCCCGGTGCGATCCTTGCCGAGACCCGAGCGCTGACGGTGCGCTACGGCGGCGTCCTAGCGCTTCGCCGCGCAGGGTTCGTCGCTCGCGAAGGCGAAATCGTCGCTGTCATGGGACGCAACGGGGCCGGCAAGTCGAGCTTGCTCGCCGCCCTGACCGGGCTGCTGAAACCGGCTGAAGGTCAGGTGCGCATCGCTGGTCGCGACCCTCGCGAGCTGCGCGGACGCGAGCTCACCAGTCACGTCGGGCTTGTCCCACAACAACCCGGTGACTTGCTCTACGCCGAGACGGTGCACGCCGAGTGCGCGGCGGCCGACCGGGACGCCAGGGCACCCCGCGGGACGGCCGGAGGGCTGTTGCACCGCATCGCCGGTGCCCTCGACCTCGATCTGCACCCGCGTGATTTGTCGGAGGGCCAGCGGCTCGCCCTCGCCCTTGCGGTCGTCCTCACCTCGGCGCCACCGCTCGTGCTGCTTGACGAGCCGACGCGCGGCCTGGACTACCCGGCGAAGGAGCGGCTCGTCCATACGCTCGTCGGGCTGGCCGGCGCCGGGCACGCCGTCGTCCTCGCCACCCATGACGTCGAACTCGCCGCCGAGGTGTCCACGCGCACGGTCGTGCTGGCGGGTGGCGAGATCGTCGCCGACGGCCCGAGCCGCCAGGTCGTGACGCAGTCACCGGTCTTCGCGCCGCAGATCGCCAAGGTGCTCGCGCCGCTGCCTTATCTCACGGTGCGCGATGTGCGCCGCGCCCTCGCGGCGGTGCCAGGATGAGCGCGAACGCCCTCACCCTTCGACCGCGAGCCCTGGCGGCCGTTGTCGCGGTCACCTTCGTCGGCATCGGCGCGTTCACCTGGCCGCTGCTGATCGGCTTCGACAGCTCCGCGGCCGGGCATGCCCGTGACGCGCCGTGGATCTTTCTGGTGATGCTGCCGCTGCTCCTGCTGGTCGTCGCCGCCGAGATCGCCGACGGCGGAATGGACGCCAAGGCCGTCGCGCTGCTCGGCGTGCTCGGCGGAATCTGCGCGGTGCTGCGTCCGATCACGGGCGGTGTTACCGGCGTGCAGTTGATGTTCTTCCTGCTGGTGCCGGCCGGTCGCGTGCTGGGGCCAGGGTTCGGCTTCGTCCTGGGCAACGTCGCGATGTTCGCCTCGGCTGCGCTGACCGGCGGCGGCGGCCCCTGGCTGCCCTTCCAGATGCTGGCGGCAGGTTGGGTCGGCATGTTCGCCGGGTGCCTGCCCGGCGCTCGTGGGCGCGCCGAGCTGTGGCTGCTCGCGGCGTACGGGCTGATCGCCGGGGTTGTGTACGGGTTCGTGCTCAACCTCTGGTTCTGGCCGTTCGGGACAACGGGTACCGGCGCGGCGGCAGCCGTCAGCTTCGTCCCGGGCGCATCGCTTGTGGAGAATCTGCGGCGCTGGCTGGCTTTCAGCGCGACATCGAGTCTCGGCTTCGACATCCCGCGCGGGCTCGCGACGGCCGCGGCGCTGCTGCTGGTCGGGCGCCCGGTGCTGCTGGCATTGCGCCGCGCGGCGCGCCGTGCCGCGTTCGACGCGACCCCGGAGTTCGAGAGCGGCGCTCCCGACGCCCTACAGTCCGCAGCATGACCGATCTTGCGACATTGGGCGCGGACGTCGAGTGGCCTGACCACACCGCCGCGGCATCGGTCCGCGACCGGCTCGCCGATGACCCCGGGCTGGGCAAGCTCGCCGGTCTCGCCGAGTGGGTCGCGGAAGTGCTGCCAGCGACGTCCGAGCCCCCATTCGCGCACGCGCGCGCTGTGCTGTTCAGCGCGCCCGAAGCGGCGGTTGCCGAGCTGGCCGACCGGGTCGGTGTCCAGCTGCGCGTGGTGACCGACCTGCCGGCGTCGCCTACCCAGGCGTTGGCCCGGGGCATCGAGATCGCCGACGCTGACATCGACGCCGGCGCCGACCTGCTCGTCGTCGGGCTGCCCGACCAAGACAGCACGGCGGCAATCGCGGTGTCCGTCCTCACCGACACCGAGCCGGTCAAGGTGCTCGCGCGCGGCGCGGCCGCCACGGATCCAGAGGCCTGGATGCAGCGCGCGGTCGAGGTCCGCGACGCCCGGCGGCGGTGCATGCCGATGCGCGACGAGGCCGACCGGTTGCTGGAAGAGATCGGCAGCGCTCCGCTCGCCGCGGCCGCCGGGTTGGTCCTGCGGGCTGCTACCCGTCGCACGCCGGTGCTGTTGGACGGGCCGGCAGCGGCCGCCGCGGCGTTGCTCGCCTACCAGGCCGCTCCGCGCGCGGTGCGGTGGTGGTGCGCGTCCGACGCCGGTCCCGACCCCGTGCAGGACGTCGCGCTCACTCGTCTCGGGCTGCGATCGGTTCTCGGCTTGGGGACGGCGCGTGGTGACGGGCTGGCGGCCATGCTGGCGATCCCGGTGCTGCAGGCGGCCGCCCGGCTCGGCCGGGACGCGGCTGCAGCATCGGGAGAGGTCGTGGCCGCTCGGGAGGAGGCGGCGGCGCAGGACGCGGCGGCCCGCGAGGATGCGGCTAGGGCGAGAGCAGCCCGAGACACGGCGAAGCGGGAGGTGGCTGCGGCCGCCCAGAACGCGGCTCGGGAAGCAGCGGCCCAGGAGACAGTGCCAGCGGCCGTGGACAAGGGCCCGGCAGCGTCAGCTGAACCGGACGCTACGCTGACCGGCGAGATGGATGAGCCGACTCAGGGTGCGCCGTGACCTACCCCGAGCAGCCCCCCGAACCGACGACGCCGATCCTCTCCGACTCTCGGCGCGACGCCAACGAGGCGGTCACCTGGGCCGTGCGCGTCGCTGCGGCATGGGCCTGGCGATTGCTCATCCTCATGCTCGCGCTCTACATTTTCGGGCAAATCTTCCTCCGGATCGAACTGGTCGCCTTCTCCTTTGTCCTGGCCCTGTTCTTCACCGCCGTGCTGCACCCGCTCGAACGCGCACTGGCGCGCATCCTGCCGGGGCCGCGGTCATTGCCCGCTGTGTTGGCCTTGCTGGTCGGCGTATTGGTGCTGGCCGGCATCGCAACGTTCGTCTCGTGGCAGATCACCACGCACTCCAGCCAGCTCACGAACCAGGTCTCGGATTCCTTCGACAAGGCCCGCGACTGGCTGCAGAGCGGCCCGCTGCATCTGAAGTCGACCGAGCTCGACAAGCTTTCTACCAACATCACCGACACGCTCAAGAAGAACACCGGCCAGGTCGTCAGCGGCGCGATCGCGACCGTCCGCACGGTAGCCGAGGGCCTGGGCGCACTGCTGTTGATCCTGCTCTCGACATTCTTCCTGCTGCGCGACGGCAAGCAGATCTGGGCGTGGGCGCTGCGCCTGGTTCCGAGCCAGGCGCACGACCGGCTCGACAGCGCCGGCAAGGCCGGCTGGCGCACGCTGGGCGGTTACATGCGTGGCGTGGTGCTCATCGCGCTGTTCCACGGCATCTCGGTCATGATCGTGTTGTTCGTGCTCGGGGTCCCGCTGGCCGCCGCGCTCGGCGTGCTGATCTTCCTGGGGTCCTTCATCCCGATCATCGGGCTTACCGTCACCGGGACGTTCTGCGTACTCGTCGCAACACTCGAACACGGCCTGACCGCGGGCATCGTCGTCGCCATCGCGATCATCGTCCTGATCCAGCTCGAGGCGCACCTGCTGCAACCGCTGATCATGAGCCGCAGCGTCGAAGTGCATCCGCTGGCCATCGCCCTGTCCGTGCTAACCGGCACCATTTTGGCGGGTATCCCCGGTGCATTGCTCGCGGTGCCGCTGGTCGCGTTCCTCAACGCCACCGTCCATGCGTTACGCGACACGTCCTCGGTGCCGGCCGGTGACGCGGGATTCCCTGTTGTGCACCGCGATCAGAGCAGCGGCGAATCGATCGAGGCCGCCGAACCGACCCCTGAGCACCACAAGGGATAGCGGGACTACCAGAACACCGCTATCGCACGTGCGTCGGGACGAACGGCGGCTTGACGACCCGGACGGCCGAGCGGCGGCCGCGGACGTCGATAGCCACCTCGTCGCCGGCGTCCACCCCCGAGTCCGTTGCGATGAGAGCCAGGCCGATCCCCTTTTTCAGGCTCGGCGAGAAGGTGCCGCTGGTCACCTCGCCGACGGTCCGTCCAGCGGCATCGAGGACGCTCATGTGCGCTCGCGGAATGCCGCGCTCGAGCGACTCGATGCCCCACAGCAACCGCTTCGGGCCGGCCTGCTTCTCGGCCGCCAGCGCGTCACGTCCCCAAAATTCGTGCTTCTTCCAGCCCACCGCCCAACCGGCGCGGGCCTGCAGCGGCGAGATGGACAGCGACAGATCCTGGCCATGCAGCGGGTAACCGGCCTCGGTGCGCAGCGTGTCGCGTGCGCCGAGCCCGGCCGGACGGCCACCGAGTTCGCGAGCCACGTCGACAAGCGCGTCCCACAACACGGCGGTGGCGTCCCACGGCGGCAGCAATTCATAACCGTGCTCTCCGGTGTACCCGCTCCGGCACACGCGCACCGCGCGCCCGTCGTAGGACGAGTCGACGTAGGCCATGTAGTCGAGCTGACCGGGCAGTCCCAGGCGCTCCAGCACCTCGGCCGAGCGCGGACCTTGCACCGCGAGCACCCCATAGTCGCGGTGCCGATCTTCGACCTCGATGCCCGCAGGCGCCGCGGCGTCGAGCCGACGAACAACCTCAGCGGTATTGGCTGCGTTGGGCACGAGGAACACCTCGTCATCGGCGACCAGGTAGGCGATGAGATCGTCGACCACGCCGCCGGATTCGTCGCAACACATGGTGTATTGCGCTTTGCCCGCCTCGATGCGGGCGAGATCGTTGCTCAGGCAGCCGTTGACGAACTCGCGTGCACCCGGGCCGTGTACGAGCGCCTTGCCGAGGTGCGAGACGTCGAACACGCCGACCGATTCGCGCACGGCTGCATGCTCCTTGAGCACGCCCCCGCCGCTGGCTGCGTATTCGATGGGCATCTCCCAGCCGCCGAAGTCGGCGAGTTTCGCCCCGAGGTCGACGTGGCGCTCGTGCAGGGGTGAACGCAGTAGTTCGGGACTCATGGCGGCAACCATAGACAGCACTCGTTCGCGATACGAGGCGTTGTTCGTAAGATCGCGGCCATGCCCCGCATCTCTTTGGTCACGCCGTCCACCATCCGCACCGCTGACGCTGTCGTGGTCGGTCTGCTCAAAGGTGCCGACGGCCCGCGGCTCGCACCCGGCGCCGGCCCAGTCGAGGAAGCGCTTGGCGGCCGGTTGCTGGACGCCCTCGTCACTGCCGGCGCGAGCGGGGCGCCGGACGAGGTCGTGAAGATCCCGACTCTCGGGCTCGCCGCGTTCCCGTTGGTCGTGGCGACGGGACTCGGCGAAGACGCAGGTACGGCCGAGGCGCTGAGGTGCGAGGCGCTGAGGTCTGAGGCGCTGAGAAGGGCGTGCGGAGCGGCTGCGCGCGCTCTGGTGAGCAAGCGCACGGTGCACGTCGCGATCGACGGACCGCCCGGGGCGATCGCCGAAGGCATCGAACTCGGTGCGTACGCCTACCTCACCTACAAGTCCGGTGCCACGGCACGAGCGTTGCGGACGGTAACCATCGGCGGCCACACCGACCGGGCCGCGAAGGCCGAGCTGAAGCACGCCGCTGTCGTCGCCGACGCCATCGCTTTCGTCCGCGACCTGGTGAACACCCCGCCGAACGACCTCTATCCGCAAACCTTCGCCGAGCGGTCGCGCGCGCGGGCCGAGCGAGCGGGGCTGAGCGTCGAGGTGCTCGACGAGCGCGCGCTCAAGCGGGGCAAGTTCGGCGCCATCCTCGGCGTCGGCATGGGCTCGGCACGACCACCGCGCCTGGTCCGCATCACGCACCGCCCGGCGAAAGCCAAGGCGCGAATCGCCTTGATAGGCAAGGGAATCACCTTCGATTCCGGCGGCCTGAACATCAAGACCTCGGGAATGGAGTCGATGAAGTCAGACATGGGCGGCGCCGCGGCAGTGATCGCCGCGGTCATCGCTGCTGGCGAGCTGACGTTGCCGGTCGAGGTCACCGCGACCGTGCCGATGGCCGAGAACATGCCCTCCGGCGCCGCGTACCGGCCCAGCGACGTGCTCACCCTGCGCGGCGGGCGCACCGTCGAGGTCGGCAACACCGATGCCGAGGGACGGCTCGTGCTGGCCGACGCCATCGTCCGCGCCGCCGAGGACGACCCCGACTACTTGATCGAGGCCTCGACCCTGACCGGCGCGCAGCTCGTCGCGCTGGGTAGCCGTGTCATCGGCGCGATGGGCGCGGACGATTGGCGTGACCGGGTTACCGCAGCCGGCAACGCGGTGGGCGAGCCGGTGTGGGCGATGCCGATCCCCGGCGAGCTGCGCGCCGGACTCGACTCTCGGCTCGCCGATCTCAACAACGTGAGCGGCGACCGGTTCGGTGGCATGCTCGTAGGCGCCGCGTTCCTACGTGACTTCGTCCCGGATGGGTTGCCGTGGGTGCACCTGGATATCGCCGGGCCGGCGTGGAATCAAGGCGCCCCGTTTGGTTACACGCCCAAGGGCGCCACCGGGGCGGCGGTACGGACCATCCTTGCCGCGATCGAGGACGTCGCCGCAGGCTGAGAACGGCTACTGCTCGGCGGCGCGGCGCGCTGTCCATTCCCTCATCCGCTTCGGATAGCCGACGATCCTGCCGTCGTAGAGCGGGATCTTGTGTTTGCGGGCGAAGGACGCCGCACCGTCCGGCCCGTCGACACGGCGGCGGGTCCACTCCCCGTCGCTTGCCACGAGGACGACGGTCGTGTCGGTGACGGCGGTGCGTGGCTCGACATAGGCCTCCACGCCGCGGCGCGTCGCGACGAATTCACTCAGGTGCTCGAGGTCCGCCCGGGTGGACGTGCGCAGCACGCCGGGGCGGGCACGGTGCCCGGGAAGATGACGGCGCAGCCAACCCATGCCGGTGATCGTCCCACCTGCGGCTATGGGATGCATGTGCCGGTTCGCCGGGAAGGGGGCTGGCGCCAGGATGGCGCGGTAGTGCCAAGATGAGTAGCGCACCACCGTCGAAAAGGCAGGAGCAGCAGTGGCCGACAACCAGTCCGATCTCGTCATCCTCGGTGGCGGCAGTGGTGGCTACGCCGCGGCGTTGCGTTCCGCCGAGCTGGGTAAGTCCGTCGTCCTGATCGAGAAGGACCGGGTCGGAGGCACCTGCCTACACCGCGGCTGCATCCCGACGAAGGCCCTGCTGCACGCCGGCGAGATCGCCGACGGCGCCCGGGAGAGCGCGTTCTTCGGCGTGAACACAACGTTCGAGGGCATCGACATGGCCGGCGTCCACAAATACAAGGACGGCGTGGTCGGGAAGAACTGGAAGGGCCTGCAGGGCCTGATCAAGAGCCGTGGCATCGTCACCGTCGAGGGCGAAGGGCGCCTCGTCGGGCCGAAGACGGTGCAGGTCGGCGAGGACACCTACACCGGAACCAACCTCGTCCTGGCGACCGGCTCGTACTCACGCACACTGCCCGGGCTCGACCTCGACGGCACCCGGGTGATCGCGAGCGAGCACGCCTTGCTGCTCGACCACGTGCCGGAGACAGCGATCGTGCTGGGCGGCGGTGTGATCGGATGCGAGTTCGCGTCCGCGTGGACGTCCTTCGGCACCCAGGTCACCATCGTCGAGGCGTTGCCGCATCTCGTACCCCTCGAGGACGAGGCCAATTCCAAACTTCTCGAACGGGCTTTTCGCCGGCGCAAGATCGGTTTCAAACTCGGTGCGCGCTTCGCGAGCGTCGAACACACCGACAAGGGAGTGCTGGTCAGCCTCGAAGGCGGCGACACACTCGAGGCGGAGTTGCTGCTCGTCGCGGTGGGACGTGGTCCGACCTCGGCAAAGCTCGGATACGAGGAGCAGGGCGTGGCGATGGAGCGCGGATTCGTCACGGTGGACGAGTACTGCCGCACCTCGGTCGAGGGCGTCTACGCCGTCGGTGACCTGATCCCGACCCTGCAGCTCGCTCACGTCGGGTTCGCTGAGGGAATCCTCGTCGCCGAGCACATCGCCGGGGTGCCGGTTGTACCGATCGACTACTACGGCGTGCCGCGGATCACGTACTCCTCCCCCGAGGTCGCCTCCGTGGGTCTGACCGAGGTGCAGGCGATAGAGAAGCACGGCGCGGATGCCATCAAGACCGTCACGTACGACCTGTCCGGCAACGGCCGCTCCGCGATCCTGAACACCAAGGGCGCCGTGAAGCTGGTCGCGTTGCAGGACGGCACCGTGCTCGGCGTCCACATCGTCGGCGACCGGGTCGGCGAGCTCATCGCCGAGGCGCAGTTGATCTACAACTGGGAGGCACTCGCCGGCGAGGTCGCCCAATTGGTCCACCCGCACCCGACGCAGTCGGAGGCGATCGGCGAGGCGCACATGCTCCTGGCCGGCAAGCCGCTGCACGTACACGACTGAGCACGTCCACGACTGAGCACGTCCACGACTGACCGATCCACCCCCGTTCGCCCACGAGGAGCCGATACCCCACATGTCAACGTCCGTGACCATGCCGCGCCTCGGGGAAAGTGTCACCGAGGGCACTGTGACCCGATGGCTCAAGGCCGAAGGCGAGCACGTCGACGCCGACGAGGCGCTGCTGGAAGTGTCGACGGACAAGGTCGACACCGAGGTGCCCTCACCCGCCTCCGGCACGCTCCTGTCGATCAAGGTGCAAGAGGACGAGACGGTCGATATCGGCGTCGAGCTCGCGGTGATCGGCGAGGCGGACGAAGCTGATTCCGGCGAAGCTGCGGACTCGGGCGGCGACGCGGAACCGGAAGCAGAGCCGGAGCCAGAGCCCGAACCGGAGCGCGAGCCGGAACCGGCTCCGGAACCAGAGCCCCCCGCGCCTGCGCCGGCCGCGCCTCAGGCACAGGCGCCCGCTGCCTCCGCCGCGCCCGCTCCGTCCGCGGCGGCGCCCGCGCCCGCGGCGGCACCGCAGGCTGCGGCGTCCGCCGACGACGACGAGGTCGCCGGCACCTACGTCACCCCACTGGTGCGCAAGCTCGCGAGCGAGCATGGCGTCGAGTTGAGCTCGATCACCGGTAGCGGCGTAGGCGGACGAATTCGCAAGTCCGACGTCCTGTCCGCTGCCCAGGCATCCCGCGAGGCCGAGCAACAGGCGCCCGCAGCGACCACCGCCAAGCCGACCTCGGCGCCGACCCCGCCCGCCTCGACGGTGCCCCCCGCCGCCACCGCGGCCGCAGCAGCGACGACGCAACGTGGGCGTACCGAGCCAATGTCGCGCATGCGCCAGGTCATCGCCACGCGCATGGTCGAATCGCTGCAGACGTCGGCTCAGCTGACGACCGTCGTCGAGGTCGACGTCACGCGCATCGCCCGGCTGCGGGCCCGGGCCAAGGCCGACTTCGAGGCCCGCGAGGGCGTCAAGCTCACCTTCCTGCCGTTCTTCGCGATCGCGGCCATCGAGGCGCTCAAGGCACATCCGGTCGTCAACGCCTCGGTTGATATGGATGCCAAGACGGTGACCTACCACGACGCCGAACACCTGGGCGTCGCAGTCGACACCGACCGCGGCCTGCTCGTGCCGGTGATCCACGATGCCGGTGACCTCAATCTGGGTGGCATCGCGCGCAAGATCGCCGACCTGGCCGAACGCACCCGCGCCAACAAGGTCAGCCCCGACGAGCTCGGCGGCGGAACGTTCACGCTGACCAACACCGGCAGTCGCGGCGCGCTGTTCGACACCCCGATCATCAACCAGCCGCAGGTCGGGATTCTCGGCACCGGCGCGGTCGTCAAGCGGGCAGTCGTCATCAGCGACGACGACCTCGGCGAGACGATCGCCGTGCGCTCAATGGTGTATCTCGCGCTCTCTTACGACCACCGCATCGTCGACGGCGCGGACGCCGCCCGATTCCTGGGCACGATGAAGAGTCGGCTGGACGCGGGCGCCTTCGAGCGCGCCCTGGGTTTGTCCTCGTGAGGACACGGTCTGCTCGTTCCTCCGGCGCTGCATGATGCATGTCGTGCTCACCGGCGCGTCCGGGTTGATCGGCGTCGCGCTGCGGCGCGCACTGCACAGCGACGGGCATTCGGTGACCACCTTGGTGCGTCGAGCGTCGGATGCGCAGGACGAGCGCACGTGGGACCCGTCGCATCACACCCTCGATCCTGCCGTCCTCGCGGGGGCGGATGCGGTGGTGTGCCTGTCCGGTGCCGGTGTCGGGGACCACCGCTGGACCGACAACTACAAACAGACGATCATCTCCAGCCGCGTGGACAGTGTCACGACGGTGGCGACTGCCATGGCGCACGCAGGCGGCCCGCAGACGCTGCTGTCCGCGTCCGCGGTCGGCTTCTACGGCGACACCGGCGACCGTACGGTCGAGGAGGACGTGCCGGCCGGCGATAGCTTCCTCGCGAGGGTCTGCACGCAGTGGGAGGCAGCGGCACAACCGGCTCGCGACGCCGGGATCCGGGTGAACACCCTGCGCACCGGACTGGTGTTGTCCGGCGACGGAGGCCTGCTCAAGCGCCTCAAGCCAATCGTTTCGGCCGGCGTCGCCGGCAAGCTCGGCAGCGGGCGGCAATTCATGCCCTGGATCTCGCTCGCCGACGAGGTCGCCGCGATCCGGTTCTTGCTCGAACACGAGGTACTTGGGCCGGTGAACCTCACCGGCCCCCAGCCTGTCCGCAACGCCGAGTTCATAGCGACGCTGGGCAAGGTGCTGCACCGCCCCACGATCGTGCCGACGCCGGGCTTCGCGCTGCGGATCGCGCTCGGTGAGTTCGCCGTGGACGTGCTGACCGGCCAGCGCGCAATGCCTGCTGCGCTCACCCGGGCCGGTTTCAGCTTTCAGCACACGGACCTGGATTCGGCGTTGCGCTGGGCGCTGCATCGCTGACCCGGCGCTGAGTCAGCGGTCAGTGCTGCGCTGACTCAGCCCAGTACCCGCAGCGTCGCGATCCGATACCCCCCGACGGCATGCGTCAGTTCGATGCGCAGCGCGCTCGGCCCGGCGCCCGGCGCGGTAGCGGTCCGCGTCGCACCGCATACCAGTGTGGACGGGGTCAGCGCAGCGCGGACCAGGACCCGCACGAGCTCAGCGGTGCGCCCGCGGATCCGCACGTCGCTGAACACGGTGTGCACTCCGCGCAGGCCGCAGCCCAGCGGAACGGCGTGGGCGAGCAGCGCGCTGTCGCGCGCGAGCAGCGCCGGGGAGGAGTAGACCCGCCGGAGCAGCTCAGGATCGCGTGCCGAGAAGGCCGCAGCGCGCTGCTGATCCAAGTGTGCGAGGACCCGCCCGGCGAGCGTCGCGTCGAAGGGCCAGGGCGGCTGGCGCGGTGTCGCTCGTCGCACCGGCGCCCGAGCGTGGTTGCCGCGCGACGAGCGGGCTTGCGCCGCATGCCCGCGCGCTCCGGCCGGCGCTGGGCTTTGGACGCGACGCTGCGCGCCGGTGTCGGGCAGCGGGCCGGCTCGCGCGCCATGTCCGGGCGCGCGTGCCGCGTCTGCTGGCGGCGACATCGACCGGTCCGGATTGGCGGCGGAGGGCCGCATTGGCGCAACTGCGCTCGGCCCCCTTGGTGGATCGCCGCTCACGCCGATCCACCAGGCCAGCGCCGCGACGACCATGCCGAGCGTAATGATCAGTGCGGCCACCGGGGTGGACATGGCTAGTGAGCGCGCTCCGTCGCTGTGCCTCGGCCGGCGGGCGACGAGCGGCGACGGCACCCGCGCCCCGTGCGTGAACGGCAGCGCGCTAGCCGGCAGTGGCGCGACGGCAGCCGCCGGCCGTGACCCGGGCTCCGGGAACGGGCGCTGCGCGGCGATCGCTGCCAGCCGCGCCAATGAGGGCTCCATCCTGGTGCGCCCCGCCGTCAATTCGACTGCGACCGGGTGCCCGGAGTGCCGCAGGTCCAGTGCGAAGTCGGCCGCGGTACCGCGCCGTTCCGGCTCGAAGGCAAGCGATCTCAGCACCACAGCAGCCATCTCGTGCGCGACGCCGACCTCGCTCAGGCGCCGTTCGACGTCGGCGCGCCAGCCGGCTGCCGCCGCCGGCTCCGCCGGAGCTGCGTCCGGCCACGGCAACGCGCCGGTCAGCGTGTGCAACGCGACGGCGCCGAGCATGAATACGTCGCTGGCCGGCACCGGTAGATAACCTGCGGCGACGCCGGGTTCTGCGTACTCAGGTGTGGTACGCACCGGCCCGAGTTGACCCAGCAGGCGGGCTACACCGAGGTCGGCGAGCAACGGCAACCCCGCAGCGGTGAACAGCACGTTGCCCGCCGTCACGTCGCCATGCACCACACCCGCGGCGTGGGCGTGCGCGAGCGCCGCGGCGATCGGGGCGAGCGCGGTAATGGTCTCCCCCGGCGTCAACCGGCCCCGCGACGCGAGCAGCCGGGCGAGCGTCCCGCCTGAGGCCAAATCAAGGACGAGCACCAGCGCACCGTCGACCTGGACCAACCGGTGCAGCCGCACCAGGTGCGGATGGGCGAGCGCCGACAGCATTGCCGCCTCGGACAGCGCCGCCTTGCGCTGCGTCGGATCGCTCAGCGGGATCCGCTTCAGCGCGACCGAGGCGCCGGTCGCGCGCACCTCGGCCTGCCACACCTCGCCGTACCCGCCGGCACCGATGAGCCGCTCGACGCGGTAGCCAGGCAGCCGCCACGGCGCTCGTCCCATAGCAAGAACGCTAGTAGCGAGCCGAAGCTGATCAGGGTTGTCCACAGCCCGGATCGGCACTACCTGCGAGGTCTCAGTGACGGTTTCCCGATTACCGCAATCGACCGGGTCGAACGCGCGCTCAGCGCTCGTTTCGCCGTGTTGATCTTGTTCCCCGAAGCCACCGAAGCCAGCTACCACGCTGCGCGTCGGTCATTGTCGGCGTCTCGTTCTAGGCTCTCGGTCATGCCCCTTCTCGGTGCCCACGTCGACTCCGCCGATCCACTCAGCGCCGCCGAAGCCACCGGCGCCGAGGCGATCCAGTTCTTTCTCGCCGATCCGCAGGGCTGGAAGAAGCCGGTCGAACACGAGCACGCGGCCGCCCTGCGAGCAACCGATCTTGCGGTTTACATCCATGCGCCGTATCTGGTGAACGTTGCCAGCACGAACAACAAGATCCGCATTCCCAGCCGCAAGATTCTCAGCCAGCACGCCGACGCCGCGGCATCGATCGGCGCCAAAGGCCTGATCGTGCACGGCGGGCATGTCACAGCCAAGGACGACCCAGCAGTCGGTGTCGACAACTGGCGAAAGACCCTCGACCGGGCCCGCGCCGACGGCGGCTTCCCGCTGCCGATCCTGATCGAGAACACTGCAGGCGGCGACAATGCGATGGCGCGTCGCTTCGATCGGCTCGAAATGTTGTGGGACGCCGTCGGTGAGTTCGAACCAGGCTTCGTCCTGGACACCTGTCATGCCTGGGCCGGCGGCGAAGACCTTGTCGACATCGTCGACAGAGTTCTCGCCATCACCGGGCGTATCGATCTGGTGCACGCCAACAACTCCCGTGACGCCTTCGATTCCGGCGCCGATCGGCACGCCAACTTCGACAGCGGGACGATTGACTCGGCGTTGATCGCCGCTGTCTGCCGCGCTGCCGGGTGCGACGTCATCGTCGAGACGCCGGGCGGAGCCGATGGCCAAGGCGCCGACCTCGGCTTCCTGCGCAAGCACCTACGCTGATCCGATGCCGGCCGACGCACCGACCATCTTGGCGACCTCAGGGGGGATCAAGCCCGGGCATCGCACCCGCTGGGAACTCAACGCCCTGACCGAACACGCGCTCGACCTCGCCGGGGTGAACGGCCGGGCGCCACGGGTGTGCCTGGTCGCCACGGCTGTCGGCGACAACCCGTTCGTGATCACCTGCTTTTACGAGGCGGCGCTTGCCCGCGGGCTCGCAGCCTCGCACCTTGCCCTGTTCGCTATGCCGAACGTTGCCGACATCACCGAGCACCTGCTCGCCCAGGACGTCGTCTGGGTATGGGGCGGCAGTGTCGCCGGCTTGCTAGCGATGTGGCGCCTGCACGGGGTGGACGCCGCGATGCGGACGGCATGGCAGGCCCGGGTGGTGCTCACCGGCGTCTCGGCCGGCTCGATCTGCTGGCACGTCGGCGGAACGACCGACTCGTACGGGCCGGAGCTGCGGCCGGTCACCGACGGCCTAGGTCTGCTGCCCTACTCCAACGCCGTGCACTACGACACCGAGACGGCGCGCCGACCGACCTTCCAGCGCCTGATTGCCGACGCCACATTACCGTCGGGCTACGCCAGTGACGACGGAGTCGGGTTGCTCTACCGCGGCACCGACTTCGTCGAGGCCCTCAGCGAGAAGGACGGCGCCGGCGCATACTTCGTCGAGTCGCGCGACCTCGCCGCTGTCGAGACTCGACTGGATCCGCGCCGCCTGTAGTCGGGGGGTGATGTGCACAGTAGGCGCGAGCGATCCGAGTGCGGACACGCCTGTGCCGGGAGCGCTGATTTGCATCCGAGCCCGCTGCTGTCTCGGCAGTGGGTCGAGGGCAGGCCTCAGTTCCTACGCCGTTGTCGGTAGAGGCGACGGCTCACGGTTTGGCCTTCGCCAGCTTCGAGGGCCACCAGATCTTTCGTCCGATCTCCAAAGTGAGCGCCGGCACCAGGATCGAGCGCACCAGGATCGTATCGAGCAGCACGCCGAAGGCGACTGCGAAACCGAGTTCGGCAAGGAACACGATCGGCAACACGCCGAGCACCACGAAGGTCGCCGCTAACACGATGCCCGCGGAGGTAATCACGCCGCCGGTCACAGCTAGCCCACGCAACACCCCCTGACGGGTGCCGTACTCGAGGGTCTCCTCGCGCACACGCGTCATCAGGAAGATGTTGTAGTCGATCCCCAGCGCGACAAGGAACACAAATGTGAACAGCGGCAACGCAGGGTCGGCGTTCTTGAAGTGGAACACATGGTTGAACACGAGCGCGCTGACCCCGAGCGTGGCGGTGAAGGAAAGCACGACGGTGGCGATCAGCAGGATCGGCGCAACCAACGACCGCAGCACCAAGCTCAGCACCAGCATGATCACGATGAGCACCGTAGGGATGATCAAGGCGCGGTCGTGGCGCGACGCGGTCTGGATGTCGAGGTTGATTGCGGACTGGCCGCCGACCAGTGCGCCGGCGCCCGGCACCGAACGGAGCACGCTGCGGATCGCCTTGATGGTGGCGTATGCCGGCGGAGTGTCATAGCCGTACTTCAGCGTCGCGTTGATCAGCGTCTTGCCGTCTCTCGGCTGCACCTGCAACGACGCCGGCGGGCAGGTTCCGGGGGCAGCCCCGACCAGGCCGCCGCGCTTGGCAGCCGCCGCCAGTTTGGCGTAATCGATCTGCACGCACACCGCGTCGCTCGATGAGTCGACCCCCGGCACCTGCTTCAGCGCGGCGATCACCTGATCGCGCTTGTCCGCGTTGGCCAGCACCACTGCGGGCGCTCCCGCGCCTCGGCTGAAGTTGGCGTCGTAGATGTGCTGGCCGACGACTGCGTCCGGCTTGGACGTGAATCCGTCGACGACTGACAGGCCGCCGGTCTTGAGGCCGGTGATCGCAATGACGCACGCCACCAGAACGGCGCCAGTAACTGCCCACGCGCGCCGCGGATGGGCGCCCAGCGCATTGGCGAAGCGGGTCCACATGCCGTGCGTGCTCGCGATGTCAGAGTGGTGATCCACTCGCGGGCGCTTCGGCCAGAAGATCCATCGCCCGCTGATCACCAGGAACGCGGGCAGCACGGTGAGCATGATCACGACGGTGCAGAAAATGCCGATCGCGCACACCGGGCCGAGCCCGCGGGTGGAGTTCAACTCGGCCAGTTCCAGGCATATGAGGCCGAGCATCACGGTAACCGCCGACGCCGCGATCGGCGGCGCGGCCCCCTTCCAGGCCGCGATCATCGCCTCCACCCGGCTCTGGTACTCGTGCAGTTCCTCCCGGTAACGGCTGATCAAGAGCAGGGCATAGTCGGTTCCGGCGCCGATCACGAGGACGGACAGGATGCCCTGGCTCTGTCCGTTCAGCGTGATCGTGCCGCTCTTGGCCAGGGGATAGATGACCAGCGCGGCGGCACCGAGAGCCAGGGCGGCGCTGAACAGCGGATAGAACCAGAGCACGGGGCTCCGGTAGACGATCAGCAGCAGGACGATCACCACCATGCCCGCGACCAACAGCAGAAAGCCGTCCAGACCCGCGAAGGCGTCGATGAACGCAGCCAGGATGCCGCCAGCACCCGCGGAGTGGACGTTGAGTCCGCTGGGAGCACCCTTACGCGCCACGTCGAGCACGTTCTTCTCGGCCTTGACCAGATCCGGGCCGGTGACCGACTTGCCGCCGGATTTCCCGACGAGTGGGACGGCGACGGCCGCCACCTTTGCGGTGAACTGTGGCGCCCCGACCTGGTCGGCAGCTACCCCCTTGATAGCACGGAAGGCCTGCGCGTCCGCCGCGATCTTCTGCCTGTCGGCGGCCGTCAAACCTGAGTCGCGCTGGTAGATCACGAAACCGGGGATCGTCTGCACCGGATTGAACTTCTCCGAGACGTTGGCGACCTTGGTCGAATCGGCCGATCCCGGCAGGAAGGAGGAGTTGTCGTTCTTCTGGACGTCGGCGAGCTTGCCCTGGAACGACCCGCCAGACAGGCCCACCAGGAAGAACACAGCGGCCAGCGCCGCCATGATCCATACCGTTTTGGGCCGTCGCGCCTTGTCTTTCGGCGTCCTCGGGCTCATCACGTCGGTGCTCATACCGATCCTTTCAACGAGTCGGCTTCACGGTATCTGCAAGCACCGACAACGGCGGAATGGTTTCCCGAGATCTGCGGTGCGGTTGCCTGGCTTTCCGCGACCTTCGAGCGGCAGGTACCGTTGGGCGACGTGACTGCACTGCGGATCGTCCGGGCCGGGCTCGTCGATTACGAGCAGGCCTGGGCGCGTCAGCGCGAGGTGCACGAGTCGGTCGTCGCCGGTAGCGCGCCGAACACGGTCCTGCTGCTCGAGCACCCGCCGGTGTACACCGCCGGAAAACGGACCGAGGCCGGGGAGCGCCCGTTCGACGGCACGCCCGTCATCGATGTCGACCGTGGCGGCAAGATTACCTGGCACGGGCCCGGTCAACTCGTCGGCTACCCGATCCTGCGGTTGCCGGATCCGATCGACGTGGTCGCCTACGTCCGGCGCATCGAGGGTGTCATGATCGCGGTGTGCGCCGAGTTCGGGGTCGCTGCTGGACGGGTCGCCGGCCGTAGCGGGGCCTGGGTACTAGCCGATGACCGCGGTCCGGATCGCAAGGTCGGCGCCATCGGCATCCGGGTCGCCCGCGGGGTGACCTTGCACGGGTTCGCACTCAACTGTAATCCCGACATGTCGTACTTCGAGAAGTTCGTCCCATGCGGCATCGCGGACGCAGGCGTCACGTCGCTGACCAACGAACTGGATCGTGACGTAACCGTCGACCAAGTGTTGCCGAGGGTCGAGCGGTTGCTGCCTGACCTGCTACTCGGCACCGCCGCTGGCGCTCTCGCGAAGGTGTCGGCATGACCACTGTTTCCCCCGAAGGTCGCCGGATGCTGCGTGTCGAGGCCCGCAACACCGAGACCCCGATCGAACGAAAGCCGGTCTGGATCAAGACACGGGCGAAGATGGGTCCCGAGTACACGCAATTGCAGGCGCTGGTGAAGCGCGAGGGGTTGCACACCGTCTGCCAGGCAGCCGGCTGTCCCAACATCTACGAGTGCTGGGAGGACCGCGAGGCTACCTTCCTCATCGGGGGTGACCAGTGCACCCGGCGCTGCGACTTCTGCCAGATCGACACCGGCCGCCCGCTGCCATTGGACCGCGACGAACCGCGGCGGGTCGCGGAAAGCGTCCAGAGGATGGGATTGCGCTACGCCACCATCACCGGGGTGGCGCGCGACGACCTCGCCGATGGTGGCGCCTGGCTCTACGCCGAAACGGTCCGTCAGATTCACCAGGTGAATCCGGGCACGGGCGTCGAACTACTCGCGCCGGACTTCAACGCGATCCCCGAGCTACTGGCCGAGGTGTTCGCCAGCCGCCCCGAGGTGTTCGCGCACAATGTCGAGACGGTGCCTCGAATCTTCAAGCGGATCCGCCCGGGCTTTCGCTACGAGCGTTCGCTCGACGTGATTCGAGCCGCCCGTGCCGTCGGGCTTGTCACGAAGTCCAACCTGATCCTCGGCATGGGCGAGGAGCGCGCGGAGATCAGCCAAGCACTACAGGATCTTCACGATGCCGGCTGCGAACTGATCACCATCACGCAATACCTTCGGCCGTCGCCGAAGCACCACCCGGTCGAGCGTTGGGTCAAGCCCGAGGAGTTCGTGCAGATGCGCGAGGAAGCCGAGGACATCGGCTTCGCCGGCGTCATGAGCGGGCCACTGGTGCGCTCGTCGTATCGGGCCGGGCGGCTGTACCAGCAGGCCGTCGCCGCGCGCTGAGACTGAGCGACGTCGGCTCAACGACGGGCGAGTGCGAGTTCAGAGCGCCAGTCAGTGCCACTCAGTGCCAGTCAGTACGGAATTCGACGTTGGACGCCCAGATGTGCTCATAGCGCACACCGGCCGCGGGGTTTGTCGCCGAGTACTGCGCATTGTTGCCGGCATAGATTGCGACGTGGTAGGCCCGCCCGCCGCTGAGGTAGAACACCAGATCGCCGGGACGCGCGGACGAGCGCCAGATCGGGTGCATATAGGCGCTCCAGCGCTGCTGCTCGGACTGATGCGGCAGATTGGCGACGTTGGCATGACGGTAGGACCACATCGCCAAGCCAGAGCAGTCGAAGCCACTAGGCGAGGCGCCGCCCCAGACGTAGCGATCGCCTACCTCCCGCCTGGCAACTGTGACGATCCGCGAACCAGGTGTGGATACCCACGCGCCCGCGAGCGTCTCGGTCGGAGCGTGACGCAACAACACGATGTTTCCCGACTGTGCGCGTGAAAGCACCACGCGGTATCCGTGCCCGGGCCGCCCGTCCGGGGTGCGCATGCTCGCTTTGAACACGCGTTGGCACCGGTTCATGCTCCACAGGCAGGCCCAGACATATCGCGAACGATCCGTGCGGTCATAAACCCAGCCGCTAACGACGGTGTTTCCGTCGCGGTGCTGGTAGGCCGCGACAATGCCAGCCGAGTACTGCGTCGTCGTCGCTTGCGCGGATCCTGCACCGACGAGTAGCGCCCCCACGAGCGCCGCAAATATGGCCAGAGCTGCTAGGGCGCGGGATCGCATAGGGGGTGTGTCCGATCTGTCAGCAAGAGCTGGGGCGGGGGCGCCAGCATTTAGCCAGTATTCATAACGAACTAGTAACTACCTAATCTCTGGCCGGTAACTGCCAAATCTCGACACTATTACGGGCGCTTTTGTCCGATGCTTGTGAGGCTGGCGTTTGCGCCCCCAACGTCGGCTCGCGCGCTGCGCTTACTCGCCGCGGCCCTATCCTGGACCCATGCCGAAATCCGCCGCCCCGGCAAAGCCGCCGAAACGCACTCGCGACGAGAAGAAAGCTGCCCGCAGCGCGAAGAAGCAGGCGCGTCGCCAGACGTGGCGCAACCTTGCCCAGGCGTTCACGCTGACCCGCAAACAGGATCCCAAGTTCCTGCCTTACGCGATCCTGTTCGGAGTACTGGCTGCGGCCGCGTTCTACCTGCTCGTCTTTGCGGTGACCGGATCCGCGCTCGCGCCGATCCCGTTCGCCGTCTTCAGCTTCCTCATCGTTGCGATGCTGATCTTTAGTCGGCGAGCGCAACGCGCGATGTTCAGCCAGGCGGAGGGTCAACCCGGTGCGGCAGGCTGGATGCTGCAACAGCAACTCAAGGGCGACTGGCGGCTGCAGGCAGGTATCGCTGGGACCACCCAACTCGACGCGGTACACCGCCTGGTCGGGCGTCCCGGCGTCGTGCTCGTTGGCGAAGGTGCTGCGCACCGGGTCCGCGGGCTCATCGCGCAGGAGAAGAAGAAGATTTCGCGCATCGCCGGCGACACCCCGATTTACGACGTCATTGTCGGGACGGGCGACGGTGAGTTGCGACTGAGCAAGCTGCAGCGCTACCTGCTGAAGCTGCCGAACAACCTGTCCAAGCAGGAAGTTTCGATGCTCGACAAGCGCCTCGGCGCGCTCGGCGGGGCGCGAGCTGCGATGCCGAAGGGGCCGTTGCCCCAGGGCGCGAAGATGCGCAACGTGCAGCGCACGGTGCGCCGCCGATCGTGACTTCGCCGGCGGCCCAGGCCTACCGCGGCGAGCGGCTCGGGCTCCCCGAGCACGGGCCGGGCGCACTGTCCACGACCGGGCAGCGACTCGGCGCGTTCGTGGTCGACGCGCTGGCAGCAGCGCTGGTGGCGGGCTTGTTCGTAGCGATTCTGCGCCGCGGCTCCGGCGCCGGCGCCGCTGACCGGCTGCCCGGCTCGTGGAGCCTCGTCCCGTTGGCACTCGATTACGTCGTTGGGGTGCTCGTCGCCGGCCGGACGCTCGGGATGTACCTGTTCGGGTTACGGCTGATCCGCGTCGACCGAACGGCACCCGTCAATCCAGGACGGGCTGCATTGCGCACGATCCTGTTGTTCCTGCTGATCCCCGCGGTCATTTGGGACCGCGACGGGCGGGGGATGCACGACCGGCTCACCGACACCGCGATCGTCCACGCGTGACGTCCACTGCTGCAAGCTGACTTCGGCCGCAACATCCCGGAAACACGCAGCCGCAAGGATCGCGGCATCGTTTTCGACCAAGTCCGATGACCACCGCACCGCTTCGACACGGAGGACAGATGTTCACCAGTTCCGACGAGGTTCTGAGCTTCATCAAGAAGGAGAACGTCGAATACATCGACGTTCGCTTCACCGATCTTCCCGGCCAGCAGCAGCACTTCAACGTCCCCGCCGCAACGCTGCCGGACGACTTCTTCACCGACGGTGTGATGTTCGACGGTTCCTCGATCCGGGGATTCGCGGCAATCCACAAGTCGGACATGAAGCTGATCCCCGACGTCGCAACGGCCTACCTCGACCCGTTCCGTGCCGCGAAGACGCTCAATGTCGCCTTCTCGATCGTCGAGCCGCGCACCGGGGAGCCCTACGAGCGTGATCCACGCCAGGTCGCAGCGAAGGCCGAGGCCTACCTGAGCTCCACCGGCATTGCCGACACCGTCTACTTCGGCCCGGAGGCGGAGTTCTACGTCTTCGACGACGTCCGCTTTCAAACGTCACAGAACGAGGGCTATTACCACATCGATTCGGTCGAGGGCGCTTGGAACACCGGACGCGTCGAGGAGGGCGGCAACCGCGGGTACAAGACGCGCTACAAGGGCGGATACTTCCCCCTGCCGCCCGTCGACCACTTCGCGGACTTGCGCGACCAGATGAGCACCGCGCTCATCGCGTCGGGCTTGGAAATCGAGCGGGCGCACCACGAGGTGGGCACCGCCGGACAGGCCGAGATCAACTACAAGTTCAACACGCTGACATTCGCCGCCGACGAGGTGCTGAAGTTCAAGTACATCGTCAAGAATGTCGCGTGGGCGAACGGCAAGACCGCGACGTTCATGCCCAAGCCGCTCTTCGGCGATAACGGGTCCGGAATGCATTGCCACCAGTCGTTGTGGAAGGACGGCACTCCGCTGTTCTATGACGAGCTCGGCTACGCGGGGCTCTCGGATATCGCGCGCTTCTACATCGGCGGCCTGCTGCACCACGCGCCGTCACTGCTTGCGTTCACAAACCCGACGGTGAATAGCTACCACCGGCTGGTGCCGGGGTACGAGGCGCCGGTCAATCTCGTCTACAGCGCCGGCAACCGCTCGGCGTGCATCCGGGTGCCGATCACCGGCACGAACGCCAAGGCCAAGCGCATCGAATTCCGGGTGCCCGACCCGGCGTGCAACCCTTATCTCGCCTTTTCGGCGATGCTGATGGCCGGCGTCGACGGTATCAAGAACAAGATCGAGCCGCCCGCTCCCGTCGACAAGGATCTCTACGAGCTGCCGCCGGACGAACTTGCCTCCATCGCGCAGGTTCCCGGCTCGCTCGACGCGGTGCTCAACTCGCTCGAGGCCGATCACGAGTACCTCACCGAGGGCGGCGTCTTCACCGAGGATCTCATCGACGCTTGGATCAGTTACAAGCGCGTCGCCGAGGTCGACCCGATTCGGCTGCGCCCCCACCCCCACGAGTTCGAGCTCTACTACGACTGCTGATCGTCGTTCGCACTGGAGGCCCCGGATTCCAGGGCCTCCAGTCATTTTCTGACTTGATGATCAAGCTTTAGTCCGCAAGGGTCCGCAGGAATTTCGCTCCGTGGCGTGATTGGAGCAGTGGGCGCGAATTCGTTGCGTTAATTTATGGGCGGGCCGGGCTCAGGAGGTTCGGTGCAGGAAGGTTTCAGCGCCCGGGGCGGGCAGGCCGCCGGCGCTCGACAGGGCAGTCAGCGACTCGACCAGTGCGCCGAGCAGTGAGCGGTCCTGCGGAAAGGTGCGGTGCGCAAGGTAGACCAGGCCGGCATGCACGCGTCCGGCCGAGCGCCAGTCGGTCGCGATCGCCGCGAAGTCAGCGATGTTCGCCGTGACCAGGACGCGGTTCTGCGCGGCCGCGATCACCAGCAGATCCTCATCCGGTGCCGACACCATCAGCGCGTCCTCGACCACCGCGCGCACATCGAGCCCGCGTTCGCGCAGACGCGCGGCGATGGTGCCGGACAACATCTCATCAAGCAATACCGCCCGAGCGGTTCCGCTCCCGGACCCAGCTAAGGGAGGCGTCACTAGGCGAGAAGTTCCTGCGCACGCTCCCACGCCGCCACCGCGTCGACCTCGAGCGCATCGACATCGGTGATCCACGCTTCGATCTCGTCGGGGTAAGCCGACCAGTACCGCACCGCGGTCTCGACCAGGCGGGCCGGGACGCCGGTGTTCGTCTCAACGAGCGCGAGCACGCCGGCCGCGTCCAGGTCGTGCTCGGCAGCTCGTGCCGAGCGCACCGCCCAGATCACCTCCCGCACATCCGGGCCACCGACCAGCACCGCCCGACGTCCAGTCCGCCCGTCACGAAAGACGACACCGGGATGCTCTTCCATCCGCAAACCTTCGTCCACGAACCGGTTCGCCACCGATGACCCCGACAGGCCCGGATGCCGGGACACGTACGCCGACAACCGCGAACTGACCCGATCATCGAAACGGATCGACCGCGGCGAACTACTACCCATAACTACATCGTAGTCACTCGCCTGCAGTCTTGGCGCAGAACGAACCGCTCATGCCGATGGTCGCGGCATAGCGGTCCACTGATCGCGCAAGACCTCGAGCTTGAGAAAACCGCGACTGCCAAACATCGCCTTCCACATGCCAAGTCGGGTCTGTGCCGCCGGGCGGACACAAAGCGAGATCGTCTCGTCCGGCTCTGCCGTTATCCGCAGGACATCGCTCTCAGTCCAATCGATGCGTGCCTGAACCTCGTGCTCTCCGGGCTCCACGGCGACGATCACTTCGTCAGCACCTGCCAGCGAGCCGCATTCCTTACCGTCGATCAAAAGCTTGTACCGCCGCGCGGTACCTCCCAGCGAGCTCGGGATGCGGACGACAGCGATGGCGGACACGTGTTCGGTGTGCCCACGCGGTGCCCCGCGCTCATACCGCGTTCATCGGCCCGCGTACGAGATGACCATTGCCGATGAGCGCGACCTTGCCGATTCGCGCCCAGTGCGCGGACCTGCCTGGAACGGCATCACCCGCGTTCGGGAGGGCCGGACGAGCATCCCGAGTGGTGCGTTTCACGTGTTCTTCTCACAGAGGCGCGCTCGCCATCAACGTCGCGATCGGTGGCTGTAGTGCGGGGCGGTCACGTAGTTGACGATCGCGGCGGTCAGAAGGGCGAGTGAGCCGGGCAGCGAGTGATGCGTGACCACGAGCACGATCGCGAGGATTTCCCACGCCGCTATCTGCACGGGCACGGGGTGCGGGTCGCGGAAGAGATCAGGAAGAAGCACGCAACGATCGTTGCACGGTGTGCCGATGGGCCTTGCCGAGCGTGCCCGCTGGCACGCCGCAGCTCTGCCGAAGGTCCATCTAATGGTTGGCCCAGCCGTTCTAGGAGATGGCGGCTCAGTGATGATCGTCGTCGCCGTTGTCCTTATCGCGGTTGTCATCCTGCTCTGTGTTCTGGCGTTTCAAGTGCAGACTGACGGGCCGAAACTTCAGTACACGATAACCATCGGGAACTCTCCTATCGCGCTGTTTCGCCCTTACCGTGGCCGAGATTCCCTGCCAGACGGTCTGATCTTCGATGATTCATCTACTACCTCAGCCCCCAGCGAAGTGACCCTCGCGCCGGGGGCCACCACCCCCTTCACCCTGGCATTGAAGATCACGGATTGTGCCAAGTTCCCTGACCAGCCGTGGCCGTTACGCCTTCGGGCCCGAACGTCAACCGCACCTAACGGCTACGTGATTTTCTCCCCTCCCGGAGCGGGACCGGAAGCCTGGCAACGCTCCGCAACGAGGGACTACTGCAACACCGGCCGCTAGCGTCGTGCGTCCGTAATTCGTCAAATATGTCGCAGAATGATGTATGCCTCGTACCGGACGTCCCAAGACCGTGCTGGAGCTGACCGGTGAGGAGCTGGATCAGTTGCAGCGTTGGGCGCGGCGGCTCAAGTCATCGCAGGCGTCTCCGTTCGCGTAGGCGGCGTCAGCCTCCCGAATGTCACGCAGAGCGTCGGCATCGCTGAGCACAGCGATGGTCTCCTCGAGCTGAGCGAGGTCCTCGGGACTGATGACAACCGCGGCGTCGTGGCCGTTACGGGTGATGCTGACGCTCTCGTGCTGCGTTCGACTCGATCTACGACCTCGAAATGTGGTCGCGAACGGAGCGGAGGGCTCGGCTGTCGTCATGGCCATAATTGTGGCGCATTTCGAACCTATGTCTAGTTAGCTCCCACCACCCACCACCAGTCACGATGCCGCCGCGACCAGCGCCACCGCCAGACCGAGTTGATCTTGTTCAGTCCGCAAAAGTCCCCAAGAATTTGAGTTCCTGCCGTAGAAGCTCAACACCGTCCAATGCTGTACCCCCCGAATTTGCTGGCCTCCAACGTTATTCGCTGGTAGTCGACGCTCACGAGATAGTTCGAGCTCTACTACGACTGCTGATCGCCGCCCGATCGGAGGAACCGTTCGCTTCGTGGTGGGCAACGGTCCGTTGACACCTGCGATTGGCGGTTCGGGACCGGCCACGAGCTCAATAGGACCGTATTTCGCCATTGCACGGTGGATTTCTTACGCGGGTATAGCGCTGCTCGGCGGCGCTTGGGTGCTGCTGATCGCCTGGCCGCAGGGGCGGGCGCACGGTCGCGCGCGGACGATCGTATGGACCGGGTGGAGCGCGGCGACAATGGGCGCGATCCTGGAATTTCTTATTCAGGGCCCGTACATTGCTGGCGGACAGCGCGGTATCGGGACAAGGTACCTTGCCGAGACGCTGCGCAGCACGTACGGCGTGATCCACATCGCCCGCCTCGTCCTGCTTGGCATAACGGCGCTACTGCTCATGCTCGCGTGGCGAGATCGGCGCGCGAAGTCCCCCTACGCGTACGCCGTGTGGCCGCTCGGCATTAGCCTCGCAGTCACCTTCGCCGCCATCGGCCATGCCCGCACGACGTCTCCGGCGTGGTTCTCGATCCCGATGGACACTGCGCACATGATCGCGATGGCAGCGTGGGTAGGCGGCCTCGTGATCGTGGTCGCAGCGCTGTTGCCCAGCCGGGAACCTGGCCAGATCACCGACGCCTTGGGCGTCTTCTCCCGCACAGCGTTCACCGCCGTCGCCGTTTTAGCAGTGACGGGTAGTTATGCCGCGTTGCGCGGTATCGGTTCCTGGGCGGCTCTCGAGCGTACGGAGTACGGCCTGCTCGTAGTCGTCAAGATCGTGCTGTTCATCGGGTTGATTGCGCTGGGTAACGTGTCGCGCGGCATTGTGCGACGTCGCCTCGGCCGTCCCGTCGTCGCGTACGCGATGAATTCCACCGCCACTGCCGCGACCCCACCGCAGGACGACAAGGCCCCGGACGTCGCGCCCAGCCGCGACCTCGAGCGGCTGCGCCGAAGCGTGCTTGTAGAAATCGCCCTCGCCGCGGTGGTCCTCGCGGCAACGTCCGTGCTCGTTGGGGATCCTCGGGGTCGGGAAGCACTGGCGGCTGAGCGCCGCGGACCCGTGAGCGCCAGCGCACCGCTCGGCAACGGACGCGTCGTGACGGTGACCGTGAAGCCCGGCAGTCACGGAGTCGTCGGCATCGACGTTGACCTAGCAGGCGAACCCGGCCCGACGAGGGTGACCTTGGCGGCGACTCAGCCCGATCGGCACATCGGACCTATCCCGGTTCCACTTCGCTTGAGCGACAACACCACATACTCGGCCACCGGAATAAGCCTTCCCGTGGCCGGCCGGTGGAGCTTCCAAATTGTCGTGACGACCTCCGCGTTCGACGCCGTGAGCGCCCAGGTCGTCGTTCAGCTGTCCTGAAGGCGCCAGGCAACGGCACAGCACGGCTGGCGGCACGGCCGAAAGTCAGGTGACCAGGGCGCCTGTGAGCACCTCGGTGGGGCGTCGGGCCGAGGTCAGCGACCCGTTACGCACCGTGACGATATCGTCGAGCTCACCGTCGGGCAGGTCCCGATGCGTACTCAGCAGGACGGTTCGCCCGCGCGTGCCAGTGAGCAGGTCACGCAGCACGGCTCGTTCGGTGTCCACGTCGAGATGCGCGGTGGGCTCGTCGAGCACAAGCACCGCCGGGTCGGCGAGCAGGGCCCGGGCGAGCAACAATCGTTGCCGCTGACCGCCGGACAAAGCGGCGCCGTTCGGACCGGCCGGCGTGGACCAGCCCCGCGGCAAGTCGTCGACGAAGTCACGCAACCCGGCGCGGGCGGCGACATCGTCGAGAGCCTCGTCACCGGCTGCGGGACGAACGACCCGCAGGTTGTCCCGCAGGGTTGTGTTGAAGACATGATCGCCCTGCAGCGAGCCGGCTACGAGCGGCGGCACGGCGTCGGCCGCAAGCTGAGTCAGCGGGGTGCGACCCTCGTCGGAGGTGATGTCGATGCTGCCGGCGCGTGTCGGCAACAACCGCAGCGCCGCGGTCAGCAAGGTGGACTTGCCACACCCGCTCGGTCCCATCACCGCGATCCGCTCGCCGGCTCGCAGCACCAGGTTCGCCCCGCGCAACACGAGGGGCGCGTCCAGCGCTGGGGCGATGCTCGCTGCGTGGACGTCCAACCCGACCGGCCCGGCGAGAGGTGCCACATCGATCGCAGGGTCCGGCATCGGTGCCGGAGTGGCGAGTAGTGCACCCACTCGCGCAAGGCCCGCTCGAAATCGTGACCACGCAGCAAAGGCGGACGGTAGCGGCGCGAGGGCGTCGAATCCGACCAGTACGCAGGCCAGCACCACGCCGACCGCGATCGGGCTGAGGCTTCCGGCCGCGACGGAGCTCGCGGCGGCAGCGAGAACGGCAGGCAGCACGAGCGCGGAAGTCAACGCGCCGAGTCCGGCCCCGGCAGCGGCTGCACGTGCCGGCCGTCGGGAGGCGTGCACGATGTGGCGTTCGGCTTCGGCGATCTCGCTGACCGCATGGTTTGCGGCGCCGTACGCCGCCAACTCGGCCAGCCCGTCCAACAATGCCGTGCTGCGTTGGTCACGCCGCCCGACAGCGTCCGCGACCGCGGTGGCGTCCCCGGCTGCGCGGTGGGTCAGCACCGGAACGACGCAGACGCCGGTGATCAGACCTACTGCAAGTACCAGCCCGGCGCCCGGGGCGAGGACGCTTGCCAGCGCGATCGCTGCCGTCGCGGTGATCGCGGCCCCGCTGAGCGGCAGCACGGCGCGCACTAAACCCTCCTGCGCAAGATCGACGTCGGACACGAACCGGCGCAGCAGATCGCCGCGGCGAAACGCCGAGAGCCCCGACGGCGCAAGTGGTTCCAGCGCTGCGAAGACGCGCGCGCGGACGTCGGCCAGTATCCGCAGGGCGACATCGTGGCTGAGCAGCCGTTCTGCGTAGCGCAGCAGCGCGCGCAGCATAGCGAAGGTGCGCACGCCGACGACGGCGATCGCCAGCGCCTGGATGTTCGGATGCTGCGCGGCCCGGCAGATGAGCCAGATCGAGGTGGCGGTGAGCGCAAGCCCAGCAAGCCCGGCTGCTCCGGACAACAGCGCGGCGCCCAACAGCCGGCGGCGCATGGTGCGCGCCCCGTCGAACAGCTCGCCCAGCCGCACCGGTGCGGCGTCGGTTGCTGGTCGAACAAGCGCCGGTGGCGTCGCCGCGGCAGCGCTCACCACGCCCACGGAGACCCGCGGTTGTCGACGCTCAGTGACGACGCGGCCGGCCACGAGTTGCACGCAGCGGTCCGCGACTCGCGCCAGCGCCGCGCTGTGCGTCACCATCACGACCGTCGCCCACCCCGCAAGTGAACTGATCACCGCAGCGACGAGCTGTTCGGTGTCGGTGTCGAGATCCTCACTCGGTTCGTCGAGCAGGACGAGCGGCACGCTGCCGCCAGCCTGCACCGCACGTGCCCGCAGCAGCATGCGAGCCAGCGCGACCCGGCGGCGTTGGCCTGCCGAGATGTCGGCACCGTCCTGGCCCAGCAGCGTCTCGGCGTGCGGAGCATGGCAGGCAGTGATCGCGGAAGCGACCTGCGCCGGGGTCGCCGACGGGTCGCCGAGCGCGACGTCGCTGCCGACCGTGCGCTGAGTCGGGACCGGTCGTTGCGGCACCCACGCCACATTCGCGCGCCAGCGGTCGGCATCGATCAACGCGAGGTCGAGCGCGCCAGCCGCCATCCCTATATGAATGCTGCCGCCAGCGGGCTCGACAAAGCGCAGCAAGGTCGCGAGCAGGGTGCTCTTCCCGCCGCCGCTCGTCCCCCCGATGGCGACGATCTCACCAGGGGCGACGTCGAGATCAAGCCTGGCCAGCGCCGCTTGGTCGCGATCGGGGTATCGGACGACGAGCCCGCGGATGCTCAGCTCGCCAGTCGCGCGCACCGGCTCGGTCACGGCGATCTCCTCGCGTGACGGTGCCTCGTCCAGAATGTCGAGAGCGGCCGCGGCGGCGACGCGTCCCTCCTCGGCGGCGTGGTATTGGGCGCCGACCGCGCGTAGCGGTGCGAACAGTTCCGGTGCCAGCAGCAGCACCAGCAGCGCCGTCTGCAGATCGAGGCTGCCGTGGTCCAGGCGAAGGCCCACATCGACTGCGACGACGGCGACGGACAGGGTCGCGATCAGGTCCAGCACCAATCCGGACAGGAACGCAACGCGGAGAGTAGCGAGAGTCGTGCGACGGTAGTCGTCGGTGGCGCTGCGGACGGTTTCCACCTGCCGCCTTGCCTGGCCATAGACCTTCAGCGTGGTCAGACCCTGGACGAGGTCGAGGAAGTGTCCGGCCAGCCTCGAGAGGGTCGCGTACTGGGCGTCCATCCGGCGGCGGGTCGTAACGCCTATCAACACCATGAACACCGGCACGAGCGGCACGGTAACGATCAGCACTGCGGCGCTCTGCCAGTCGGCGAGCCCGATCCGGGCCAGCACCATCACCGGCACGATGCCCGCGGACACCTGGGCCGGCACGGCGCGAGTCAGATAGCCGTCCAACGCCTCCAGCCCGGGTCCGGTAGCGGTGACCAGTCGCCCGGACGGTTGTCTGGCCACCCAGAGCGGCCCGAGCGCGGTAACGCTGCCCAACACAGCGCGGCGCAGCGCGGCACGGGTATCCAGCGACGCTCGCGCCACCGTCCATTCCTGCCCGGCCGCCAGCGCGGCGCGCCCGACCCCGACGAGACCGAGCAGAATCAGCGGCTCAACCACGCGACGTCCGTCGCGCAGCACGATCGATGCGACGAGTTCGGCCAGAATGCTCGCCTGCGCCACGGTGAGAACACCGGCCACCACCTGCATGGCGCGCAGGCCGGTCAAGAGCGTACGAACGGCCGGCACCGCACGAATCAGCCGGTGATCGACGCGACGGCTCACCGCACGGGGTCCGGCGGCGCCACCGCCTGCTTGCGGGGCTTGCCCAGGGTCGTTCGCGCGGACTCCCCCGCCTTGTCCAGCACTGCGGCGACCCGACCTCGGTCGCCGTACCCGTGCTCGTCGGCGAGTTCGCCGGTGACCCGAGCGCGGAAGACCCAGTACGTCCACGCCTGGTAGGCGAGCACGACCGGTGTGAAGATCAGGGCGACGATTGTCATCACTTTCAGCGTGTACGGGCTGGAACTCGCATTGTGGACCGTCAAGGACCAGGCGGCATTGTTTCGAGCCGGCAACACATTCGGCCAGAGCGCGGCGAAGGCCCACACCGGCAGCAGCAACGCCGTGGCCGCGGTGGCAGCGAACGCTGCACCCTGCCGGCCACCCCGGCTCGCTGCGATCGCGACGAGCAGCGCGATGACCATGACCGCGCCGAGCGCGGCGCTCAACGCACCGCCGCGCACCTGCGCCGTCCAAAGGACGAATGCGAGCGCGAGTACCCCGGCGGCCGGGCCGAGTACTCGGGTAAGGGAGCGTGCCACGTCGGCGACCTCACCGGTGGTTCGCAGGCCGAGGAATGTCGCGCCGTGAAAGGCGAACAGGCTCAGCGTGGTGAGGCCACCAAGCAGCGCGTACGGCGTGAGCAAGGCGAAGAATCCGCCCGTCATATCGTGTGCGGCATTCATCTGCACGCCGCGGAGGAAGTCAGCGAACGCCACACCCAGCAGCAACGCCGGCAGCGCCGAGCCAACGACGATCGCGCCGTCGCACCAGCGCCGACCGTTCGGCGTCGCCGCCCGCTCGCGGTACTCGATGCCGATTGCGCGCAGGATCAGGCCGGTCAGCAACAGCGCGAAGGCAAGGTAGAAACCCGAGAACATCGAGGCGTACCACTCCGGGAAAGCCGCGAACGTCGCGCCACCGGCAGTGATGAGCCAGACCTCGTTGCCGTCCCAGACCGGACCGATCGAGCGCAACGCGATGCGCCGTTCAAGGTCGGTGTTGGCCACGATCGGCAGCAACATGCCGACACCGAAGTCGAATCCCTCCAGGACGAAGAAGCCGGCCCACAGTATCGCGATCAGCCCGAACCAAAATCCCTGCACGTCGTCGCTCCTCTCGTCGCTCGTCTCACCCGAACCGCGCTCCGCTCACTCAGGCCAGGCTGAGTTGATGTTCGTCGACCGGGCCACCGCTCAGTGGGTCATCGCTCTGGCCGCCAACCGGATCAGGTCCTGCGATCGCGAGCCTGCGAACCAGCCGAAAACAGATCACGCCGAGCACGCCATAAAGCGCGGTGAAGCCGATCAGCGTGGTGAGCACGAATCCGCTGCCGACGTTGGTGCTCACCCCGTCGCGCGTGCGCAGCAGCCCGTACACGAGCCACGGCTGGCGGGCAGTCTCGGTAAACAGCCAGCCAGTGGTGTTCGCGGCCAACGGCAGCGCAACGCTCCAGGTGGCGATACGCAGCAGGCGAGGCGATGTCTCGAGCTTTCCGCGGCGCCACTGCACGGCGACCAGGACGGCGAGCAGCCCGGCGAGCGCGCCAAACCCGATCATGAGGCGGAAGCACCAGTACGCCAGCCACACCACCGGCACGTAGCTGCCCGGTCCGTACTTGGCGACCTCTTGCTTCTGGACGTCGTTGATGCCGGCGACGTGGCCGCCGAGGTGATTGGTCGCGAGCACCGACAACCCGTCCGGGATCGCGATGTCGATCTTGTTGTGGCCCTTCTCGACATCAGCGAAGGCAAACAAGCTGAACGATGCGTGGCTCTTACCGTCCCAGAGCGCCTCGGCCGCTGCCATCTTCATCGGCTGCTGGTCGGTCATGATCTGACCCTGGAGATGACCAACCAGGCTCACCCCCATGACCGACAGGATGATGACGCCCAGCGACAGGCCAGCGACCTTGCGGTGTACGGGATCGACCGTCGTGCCGTCACGGCGTAGGTGCCATGCGCTCACCGACAGCAGGATCGCCCCAGCCGTCAGCAGGGCAGCGAAGATGGTGTGCGGAAAGGTGACCAGTTGGGTGGAGTTGGTCAGCACCTTCCAGATCGAGGTCAGCTCAACCCGGCGCTGCCGGGTGTCATAGACGAGACCCACCGGATGCTGCATGAAACTGTTGGCGGCCAGGATGAAATAGGCGCTGATCACGCTGCCGAAGGCGGCGAGCCAAATCGTCGCCAGGTGCACTCGGGGGCTGAGCAAGTTGCGGCCGAAGATCCACAGACCGAGAAACGTCGACTCGAGGAAGAAGGCAATCAACGCTTCCATCGCGAGCGGGGCGCCGAAAATATCACCGACGAATCGCGAATACGCCGACCAATTCATGCCGAACTGAAACTCCTGAACGATGCCGGTCACGATGCCCAATGCGAACAGCACCAGCATGATCCGGCCCCAGAACCGAGACGCCCGGTCCCATGTTCCGGCTTCAGTCGAACCGGCGGTCTGAGCGCGTTGCCGGTAGGCCAGCGTTTGCATGAGCGCCACGAGCAACGTCAACCCGATCGACAGCGGCACAATCAGGAAGTGGTAGACGGTCAAGCTGGCGAATTGCCAGCGGGCCAGCATCGTCGGATCCACACTCACCTCGCACAATACGTCAACCGCTGTGGCGCTGTTCGCCTTGTCAAGCATGTCGAGGCATCGGCCGCGGGGGCAGGGACCAAATGCGTACCCGTGGACGGGACTTTGGTCCCGTCCAAGGACCCCTGCTCGAGACGACGATCGTTGTTGCGTGCATCGTCAATTCCCAGGGTTCCAAATGTGGCCGGAGCTGGAAGGATGGTCTCGGTCGGCGGCAACCGTCCAGCGCCGATCGCAAGCCCTCATCTTTTTCTGTTGTGGAGGCGAACCAATGAGCGACGCGACATCAGGTGGTCAGAGCCTGCTGGCCGGCGACAAGCTGGCCGGAAAGGTAGCACTCGTAACCGGAGGCACTCGAGGTATCGGCGCTGCGATTTCACGCAGCCTCGCGACCCAGGGCGCGTCGATCGCGGCGGGTTTCAGCGGCAACCGCGAGCGCGCCGAGCAGTTCCGCAAACAGTTCGAGCAGGACTTCATGGACGAGGGTCACGCGACGATTCATCAGGGCAATGTGTCCCACCCTGAGGACTGCGTACGGGTGGTTCAGGAGGTGCTAGACCAGCACGGCAGACTCGACATCCTCGTCAACAACGCCGGCATCACCATCGACAAGATGGCGATGAAGATGTCGGTGGCGGACTGGGATTCGGTCATCGCGGTGAATCTCTCAGGCTCGTTCTACATGGCTCAGCCCGCGCTCAAGCACATGGTCGAGCGCGGGTCGGGGCGCATCATCTTCGTCTCCTCGGTCATCGGGGAAATGGGCAACATCGGACAGGCGAATTACGCGGCTTCCAAGGCAGGCATGCTCGGGCTCACGAAGACCCTCGCTCGGGAGGCAGCGTTCATCCTGGGGCGCGCGGGCCAGCTCACCGATGACGGCATCGGCATCACCGTGAACACTGTGACGCCCGGTTACGTCGCTACCGAAATGCTCGAGAACGTGCCGGAGAAAGTGCTGGACAAGATCAAGGGGCAGATTCCGCTCAATCGCCTCTGCCGTCCCGAAGAAATCGCTCGGGTGGTGCATTTCCTGGCCGCCGACGCGTCCGCCTACATCACCGGTCAGGTGTGGGGTGTGAACGGCGGCATGGATATGTGAGGACGGCCGCGCGCGACGTGCCTGCTTGACATACCAAGCGCAAGCTATGTATGCTGTGCATGTCATTGCAATTTTGTGCAGCATTTCCGACTGAGGAGTCCCCATGGCTACCGCCACCACAACCAAGCCGAGCACCACGACCGAGATTCCTGACTTCGCCCAGAGCCTTCGTGAGCAGCTGCTCTCGATCGTCAAGCAGGGTCAGCAATTGTCCCTCGACACTGCCGAGGCGTGGATGAAGGCCGTTTCGGTCATTCCGAACGCCGATCTGATCAAGGTTCCCGGTGCCCCGGTCGTTCCGGGTGTCCAGGCCGTGAGCAAGTTCAGCCTCGATGTCGCCACCGACCTGCTCGATGCCCAGCGCGATTTCGCAGCGAAGCTCGCCGACGTCGTCGTCAGCGAGAAGCGCTGACCAGAAGCTAGCCAAGCCATGCCAACAGCTGAGGAAAGCTCCGGGCGCATGCTCGGGGCTTTCATCAAGGCGCAACGACAGATGGCCAACCTGTCGTTGCGCCAGCTGTCTGTGCTCACCGCGGTGTCGAACCCGTACCTCAGCCAGATCGAGCGTGGGTTGCACGAGCCATCAGTGCGCGTGCTCAAAGCGATCGCCGAAGCCTTGAACCTGTCCGCGGAAACCTTATTCGAACAAGCCGGCCTGATCCAGAGCGCAGACGCGCAGGACCAGCGCGCAACGGAATCGGCCATCGCCGGCGACCCACGGCTCAGCGACGCGCAACGCCGCGCTCTGCTCAGCGTCTACCGGAGCTATGTTGAAAGCAACGTGACCGCGCAGCAGTGAGCCCGTCCCGTCCCCGAGAGTGGACGCAGTGGAACCGCCAATCGCATTGGAGCAGTGCACGATGAAGCCAGAACAAGCCACGGAACCGACCGGCCGCGCGGTCCTTGACCGCCTGGGAATCGCCGAGGACCCTTCGGTCGGCACCGACCCCGTCTCGTTCCTGCGCTCACTCGCCGCCGCCGGCGTGGCACTGGTCAAGAACCCTACCGGAGCAGCAGCGGCGAACACCCGACTGATGCTAGGGATGGCAGCAGCACTGCGCGCGACAGCCGAGCGGATGATGGGTCAGGACAGCACCGGCCCGATCGCGCCGGCCAAGGGCGACAAGCGATTCGCGGATCCCGCCTACTCACAGAACCCGCTTTACTTCATGCTCGAGCAGCAGTACCTGCTCGCCGGCCAGATGGTCACCGAACTGCTCGAAGCGGCCGAACTCGACCCGGAACAGGATCGCAAGGCGCGTTTCGCAGCGAAGTTCATCATCGACGCACTGGCGCCCACCAATACCCTGCCCGGAAATCCTGCAGCACTGCGCGAGGCTTTCAACACGGGCGGAATGAGCCTGCTGCGTGGGGCGAAAAACATGCTCGACGACGTGCGCAACAACGGCGGCTGGCCCTCGCAGGTCGATAGCACCGACTTCGAGGTTGGCGTGAACATGGCCGCCACACCGGGCGCTGTCGTGTACCGCAGCGATTTGATCGAACTGATCCAGTACGAGCCACAGGGCCAGCGGGTGCACAAGGTGCCGCTGCTGTTCTGTCCCCCGTGGATCAACAAGTACTACATCATGGATCTGGCCCCTGGTAAGAGTCTCATCGAGTGGGCCGTCCAGCACGGGCACACCTGTTTCGCGATCAGCTACCGCAACCCAGATGCAGCGATGCGCGACATGGGCTTCGAGGACTATCTGCGGCAAGGCCCATTGGACGCGGTCCGTGTGGTTCGCGAAATCACCGGCGCCGCAGAGGTCAACACACTTTCCGTCTGTCTGGGCGGCACGTTGACCGCGATCGGCCTGGCCCACAACGCCGCGATCGGTGATCGCTCCATCAAGTCGGCGACGTTCTTGAACACGCTGACGGACTTCTCTACGCCCGGTGCGCTCGGCGTGTTTACCGACGAAGCGACGATCGCGGGCCTGGAAAAGCAGATGGCGAAAAAGGGATTCCTCGACGCCGACAAGATGGCCCACACCTTCGATGCGCTACGCGCCAACGACCTGATCTTCCAGTACGTCGCGAACAACTGGCTGCTCGGCAAGAAGCCGCCGGCGTTCGACCTGCTCGTCTGGAACAAGGACAGCACCCGGATGCCGGCCAAGATGCATTCGGAATACCTGCGCTCGTGCTACCTCAACAACCGGTTCGCGCAGGGCGAGTTCGAGATCGACGGTCAGAAGCTCGAACCAGGCAAGATCGACATCGACACCTACGTCCTGTCCGCGGTCGACGACCACATCGTCCCGTGGGTAGCGGGCTACCGGACGACCCAGCTCTTCGGCGGGCAGCCGCGATACGTGCTGAGCACGTCCGGGCACATTGCCGGTATCGTCAACCCGCCTAACCCGAAAGCCAAGCACTGGACGAATGACGCCCTGCCCGCCGACGCCGAGAAGTGGAAAGAGGGCGCGCAGTTGCACGACACCACGTGGTGGGAGGACTGGACCAAATGGATCGCCGGGCAGGGTGGTCCGATGGTGGCGACTCGCAAAACCCTTGGTAGCAAAGAGTATCCACCGATCGAGGCTGCGCCGGGCAGCTACGTCCGCACACGGGCGTGACCAGCTCGCGACTTCGGGCGGACGAGTCGCAGGTTGTCGCCTCTCACATGCTTGACATCGGTGGGCTGAGGGTGCGCGCCCACGTGCAGGGCGAAGGGCCTGCACTGCTGTTTCTCAACGGGCTGACCCGTCCGCTGGAGAGCTGGATGCCGGTCCTGCAGGCGTTGCCCGGTCGCACGATCGTGACCTTCGACGCGCCCGGGGTCGGCGGCAGTCCTACGCCGATCCTGCCGCTCTCGATCCGGCGGCTGGCCCGCGTTGCGCTCGCGGTTCTCGACGACGCGGGTCAAGATGGCCCCGTCGACGTGCTCGGGTTCTCGCACGGCGGCGCCGTCGCGCAGGAGCTTGCCATCGACGCCCCAGAACGCGTCCGACGACTGATGCTGGTGTCGACATCGTGCGGGGTCGGGGCCACGCCGGGCAGCCAGACAGTGCTTCGCAGCCTGCGTCCCTCTGAAGTGACCAGCCAGTGGCCGCGGCCGGATGCGCTCGGCACGCTATGGCACTTCCTTGCCATCTCCGGGTGGTCGAGCATCCCGTTCCTCGGTGCGCTCACGATGCCTACCCTGGTGATCAGCGGGGCGTACGACCGAGTGGTGCCGCCTGCGAACAGCCGGCTGCTGGCGCAACGCATTCCCGGCGCCGAGCTCGTCATCCTCGAGGGCGGACACGATCTGCCCGGTCCCCGCACGGCCGAGGCGCTGGCGGACACGGTTACGCACTTCCTGAACGGCGCCAGCGCCGCTTAGGCCTCATCTCCCGCCGACAGGAACGCCCATCCGGCCACGATGAGTCGCGCGCTCGGCAACCGCCGAAGGCGCCAGCACCATATAGAACAGATTGGTCGATCATGTCTGAGCTCAGATTCGACGAGCGAGTAGCCATCATTACCGGCGCGGGCGGTGGCCTGGGACGTTCGCATGCGCTCGAACTGGCCCGGCGCGGCGCCAGAATCCTCGTCAACGACCTCGGCGGTTCGCTCGACGGCAGTGGCGGATCCGCATCGGCTGCCCAGAAGGTCGTCGACGAGATCGTGGCCCTGGGCGGGCAGGCGGCGGCCAACCACGACAGCGTCGCTACCCCTGAAGGCGGACAGGCCATCGTGCAGGCCGCCATCGACGCCTTCGGCCGCGTCGACGTGCTGGTAAACAATGCGGGCATCTTGCGGGACAAGGCATTCCACAAGATGGACGCGACCATGATCGACCTGGTCATCGATGTACACCTTAAGGGTGCCTGCTACGTCAGCCAGCCGGCTTTCCGGTTGATGCGGGAACAGGGTTACGGTCGAATCATCAACACCACATCCGCGTCCGGCATGTTCGGCAATTTCGGTCAGGCGAACTACGGCGCAGCAAAGGCCGGACTGGCCGGGCTCACCCGCGTGCTGGCACTCGAGGGTGCCGGTCACGGCATCAGGGTCAATGCCATCGCTCCGATCGCCGCGACTCGGATGACTGAAGGCATCCTTGGCGAACTCGCCTCGCGCGTCTCGCCGGAAACCGTGAGCCCGCTCGTGGCCTATCTCGCTCATGAGGACTGCACGGTCAGCGGCAGCGTCTATTCCGTCGCTGGTGGCCGGATCGCGCGAATCTATGTGGCCGAGACCGACGGCGTCGTGTTCCCGGCCGTCACGGCCGAAGCGATCCGCGATCACCTGGTTGCGATCGAGGAGTCCGCCGGCTTGGGCGACCACCGCCCGAGCTCACTCGAGGACGAGACCTCAATCATCGCCAAGGCATTGGCCGCCGCCGGCTGAGCTGCGGGCAGAGCGGTCGGCGCGGCCACTGAGCCGCTCCGACCGCACTCAGCCGAAGGCCAGGCTCACGTCGTCCGAGGACTGCTTGCGAAGGGCGGTCGCGCTCGCGGGCTCGGCGGTCTCGGCCGGGGCGCTGGGCGGGTCGGCGATCGCCACCACGGCCGGGTCAATCCTGAGCACCGCGTACCCGGCTACCGCGCCGGCACCGAAGCCCGGGGCGAAGACTCGTGTCGGCGCCGTGATGACTCCGTCGCGGACCGCGTCGTGGATCGCCAGCGGAATGCTGGCTGATGACACGTTCCCGACCTCGGCGATGTTGAAGTAGACACTGTCCATCGACAGTCCGGCTCCGGTGGCGAGCTGGGTGACCATGGTCTTGTTGGCCTGGTGCGGCACGATGAGACCGATGCTGTCCAGCAGCGAATCGGCCTTCTGATCCGGGTCGGGCAGCGCCTTGATCTCATCGATCATCTGGATGAGATAGCGCCCAGCCAGTGCCTTCACCTCTGGCCCGTACACGGTGAGGTTGTTGTCGAAGGCAGGGTTCGGCCAGAGGATCGAGTTCACTTGGCTAACCGGGCCGCTGGCATAGGTCTGCAGATACTCGATGTCGGGCACGTCGCCGGCGTCCGCCATCCCGACGACGATCGCAGCGGCGCCGTCACCGAAGATCATCCGGGACGGACGCACGTTGCCGATCTTGTCGGAGAACTTCTCCACGCACACCAGGAGAACGGGCCGATGGACCTCTTGCAGGATGCGCGTCGCCTCCGACAGGCCGTACGCCATGCCCGCGCAGGCAGCCACGATGTCACAGGAAGCGTGCGTCTGTTGCATACCGAGCTGGCCGGAGAGCCAGGTGGCGACCGAGGGAACGAGCCGCGTGCTCGTGCAGGTGCAGACCAGCACGGCCCCGATCTCCGCCGGTCCGCGGCCCGCGTGGGCCAGCGCGCGCTTCGCCGCAGCGAGCGCCATGTCCTCGAGGCTGCTCGATGTGTACAGCCGCTGCGCGATCCCCGTCTTGTCCTCGATTTCTTGCGCCGACATCGGTGACCAGTTGTAGGCAGAGTTCCGAATCAGGTCTTCATTGGTGCACACCCGGTCGCCGTGGACTGCGGCCAGTGCCTCGATGCGCGGCATCACGGCGAAATGCTTGCGCACGTTCACCGACGGGTAGGGCCGAATAGGCTCGACCGTTTGCGCGGCCGGTTGCTCAGGCGGGCGGATGATTCCGGAGTGCAGTCGCTGCAGGAAGGTTCGAACTTCGTGCCCTCGCGGGTGGAAGGCGACCACGTAGTCATCGTCGGCCAGTTCGCTAACCTTGACAAGTTCCGCGTTGGCGCGGTCCCACGGGTACTGGTTGTGCAGCACCATCGCCCACCGGTGCAGCGCTTCCAGTTCGGGGGCGTCCTCGGCGCAGTCGATAATTTCGTCGTATCCGAATGTCGGATAGTCGGGATCGTAGGAGTTCAGTCGGAAGGTGAGATTGCTCGGATCCTCGAGAATCTCGGCCACGGTGGGTTTGATGGCGCTCAGTTCGGTGGCGTGATGCTTGCGATGCCCGAAAACATCGAAAAGAATTGCGAAAATTCGGTCCTCTGCCGCGCCGTCCCACCGCTCGGGCAACGCATCGTAGGCGTCACGAACGGCAGCGACCTTGCGGTCACCGTCGACCCACGGAACGTGAATCGGCAGGAACACATCGCTGCGCCGGCGCGGGACGTCGCCCCATCGCGTGGGCCGCTTCTCATACATCGTGAGCGCAAAGCGGCCGACCCAGAACAGGTTGAGCGCGATATCGCGCATCAGCTCGTAGCGGTCGGTGTAGCCGCCTGTCTCGACCCGTTCGAGAATGTCGGTGCCGGTCGGGGACTTCGTGTCGAAGTCGCGATGGATGACGCTGTCGAGTTGCTCGACGCTGTCGATGACGGATAGATCGAGCTGCGGCACGAAGTTCGACGGAAAAACGATCCGGTCGTGGCGGTTGAGAACGAACGGCTGCATGGCACATCCTTTGTCGGGAGACGACTTGTCGAGTCGAGGTTCCTGAGCGATTCCCTCAACTCTAGCCGCCTTCTAAGCAGGCCCTTCATAACGTGAAGTTGTGATCCTCGCGGGCCTGCCACAGTCGCGCCGTGGCACCTTTCTTCGAACGCTGCGTGGAGCAGAGCTGTTCGTGCTCCTGGCTGCCTTCGTTCCGCGGCTGGGTCTGGTGCTGCACAGCGGGGGCCTCGGCGGGGTGTACGGCTACGACGCCGGCGTGTATTACACGGCCGCGGACGCGATTGCGCACGGACGGCTGCCCTACCGGGATTTCGTCCTGGTCCATCCGCCGGGCATCGCGCTGGCGCTCACCCCGTTCGCCGCGCTCGGCCAGGTCATCGGCGATCACGCCGGTTTCATGACCGCGACGGTCGCGTGGATGCTGCTCGGTTCGGTGAATGCGGTGCTCGTGGTCCGGGTGGCCGAGCGGATGGGCCTCGATCGGCGCGCTTCGGTGGTGGGTGGCCTGTGCTACGCGCTGTGGATGGGTTCAGTGAACTCAGAGTTCCTGATCCGCCTGGAGCCGCTCGGAAACTTTTTCATGCTTGCTGGCTTGTTGGCCTACTTCACGGCCTCGCGCACCGGCGGACGCACCGCCGCCATGCTGTGCGGGATGGGCTTCGGCGCGGCTGCCTGCGTGAAGATCTGGTGGGTCGTGCCGCTGGTCGTCATGCTCGCGTGGCACCTTTGCAGCACCCGCCGCGCTCGCCTGTCAGCCGTGGTGGTCGGGGCTGCTGTCACACTGCTGGCCATCGACGGGCCCTTCTTCCTCGCGGCTCCACGGCAGATGTGGTCGATGATCGTGCTCGATCAACTCGGCCGCGCGCGCGCCGGCACCCTAGGTTTGCGCCTGTCCAGCATGAGCGGCCTGAACGCGTTCGCTTTGGGCCTGTCACGGTCGGCGACGCTGGCAGTGTTGGCGTCGATTGCGCTGGTGTTCCTCATCATTGCAGTGCTGGCCGCCCGTACGCCGGCCGGTCGGCTCGTGGTGACGCTGCTCCTCGCACAACTGGTGGTGCTGATCGCCGGTCCGCCGTGGTTCGCCTTCTACGCCGACTACGCCGCGCCTGGCCTCGCGCTGAGTATCGCCGCAGCGATCGGATACCGACTTCGGGCTGCCCGCAAGAGCGAGACCCGCCACTCCGTCGCCATGCTTGCCACCATCACAGCGACAGTCGCGGCGGTGGCTGTCACGCTTCTCGTCGGCGCGGCGGACATCCTGCGGACCCGACCGGCCGTCGCGCCATTTCCGAGCCAAGCGCTCGCTTCCACGCTGCTGGGCGCGCGATGCGTTGCGTCGGACTCGCCAATGGCGCTCATCGAGCTCAATGTGCTCAGTAGCGACCTCTCCCGCGGCTGCGCGAACTGGGTGGACATCCTCGGCAAGTCCTACGAGGACGCGCGAAGCTGGCACGGCGCGCCTGGCGGGCGCACCAACGATCTGATCTGGCAGCGCGATCTGCGCCGCTACCTGCTCTCGGGTGACACTCTCGTCCTTTACCACTCGCACATCTTCGGCTTCGGAGCACCCCTACATCACCTGCTGCACCAGCAAGACCAGCTCGCCCGTTTGGGTGGGGTCGCCGTGCTCGACACCGATCCGCTGCCACCGGCAGCGCCGGTTGCTTCCGGCAGCCGCCGGCCACGGTCAGCTTTGCGTTGATCCGCGCTTGCGGGTCTGCCAGTAGTGGAACGCCGCAGGAACGAGGCTGAGCACGACGACTGCGATGACCGCATAGTCGACGTAGCCCTTCTTCTCCTGCACAAACTTGATCTTGCCGAGCTGGTGGCCGAGCAACAGCACACCATCGGCCCAGAGGATGCCGCCAATCGTGCTGTACAGCGCATAGAGCGAGAAGCGCATTCGCCCCACCCCGGCCATCACGGTGGCGACGGTGCGCACGATCGCTACGAAGCGTCCGACAATGATGGTCCACGAACCGAAGCGCTCGAAGAATGCATGCGATCGCGCGACGTATTCGGGGCGGAAGAACTTCGAATTCGGGCGGTCGAACACGACCGGTCCGACGCGGTAGCCGATCGCGTACCCGACCAGATTGCCGGCGATCGCTGCCAGCGGCGCGACGATGAGGAACGCGGCGAACGGAGTCTTGATGGCACCAGTCGCAAGGCTGATGCCGGCCGCGAACAACAGCGTGTCCCCCGGAAGGAAGAAGCCGAGCAGCAGACCGCATTCGGCGAACAGGACGATGGCGAGGACGACCAAAGCGCCGGAACCGGAGAGGAGGGTGTCGGGACTGATCGGATTTGCCAGCAGCATGATGACCGACTCTAACGAACGCAAGCGCGTCATCGAATCGCTCTCAGCGCGCTGCAGGGGTCATACTCGATGTTACTGAGGGCGTTTTCGCGTGCAGGGTTGCTGTCCGCCGTTCTTGGCGTAAGCCAAGTTGGTGCGCCTGCCTGGCGCGCCGGGCAGGCGCCGTAGTGCCCGAATCTCTGAATCCGTTGAACAACGCCGCGCTGTCCGAACTGGCGGGGCTGTTGATGGCGACGAGCTCGTTCGAGGAACTGATGCAGCGGATCGCGGATCTGTCCGCCCGCACCGTGCCGACTGCCGCGACGTGCGGCATCACGCTCGCCCAGGACGGCCATGTGATCACCGTCGCGTCGGCGGATGCGCTCGCCAGGCTCTTGGACGAGCAACAGTACGAGCTCGAGCAGGGTCCGTGCCTGCAGGCCCTCGCCACCGGGCAAGTGGTGTCCGCTCCGGACCTGAGCCGGGAGTCGCGGTGGGACGGTTACCCGATGCGCGCGCTCGCGCACGGCATCGGTTCGATCTACTCCAGCCCGCTGCTGGTCAACGATCAAGCCATCGGCGCGCTGAACATGTACGGGCACGGAGCGAACGCTTTCAACAGCGAGGCCCGGTCATTGATCGCGCAGCTCACGGCGCTCGCCGCTGCGACCATCACCGCTGCAATGCGCCATTACGACGAGGCCACGTTGACCGATCATCTGCGCGGCGCGCTGTCGAGCCGTTCGGTGATCGACCAGGCGATTGGCATCATCATCGCCCTGCAGCGTTGCAGCACCGACTCGGCATTCGACGTGCTGCGCGCCGCCTCGCAACACCGCAACATCCCACTTCGCGTGGTCGCCGCCGAGTTGGTCGCCAGGACCGGCGAGGCCACCCCAGAGATGTGACGCGGCTGGCCGCAAACATCTCCGCCGACGGTGATATGTTCACCTTTGGTTGGAAGAAGTCGCAGCCGTCCGGAGCTATCCGGGAGCACCAGCGCGCCTTCCGCCGTAGCGACACCACGTCGGCCAGACAGCGGCTCTGCGTTGCTCCACGGCCAGATGGGAGCAGTCCGCATGTCACTCGCGCAGGCAGACATTCTGACTGTCTTCAGCGCACTGCTCACCGATGGCGTGCGTAGCCTGCACGCCGATACTCGCCTACCGACGGTGATGGAGATCGTCACACGCGCCTCCGTGGCCAGCATGGCCGGTGTCGCTGAGGCGGGCTTGACGGTGCGTGCCAGCGAGCGTTTGGCCACGAAAGCACCCACTAGCCAGTTGCCTGTCCGGGTCGATGCGTTCCAGTATCAGCACGGCGGGCCTTGTGTCAGCGTTCTGAGCGGACCAGCAGTCGTCCTGCACGTCGACGACCTGACCACCGAGGCGCGGTGGCCCGCGTTCACAGCTGCAGCAACCGCGCATACCCCGGTCAGCAGCATGCTGTCCTACCGCCTCTACCTCGACCGGGACGACCCCATCGCGTCACTCAACTTGTACGCGCTACAACCGCGCGCGTTCGATCCTGACACCGTCCGTGTCGGGGAGCAGCTCGCTGCGCAGGCCGCTCTCGCGCTGGCCTACGCGAAGGAGCAGGACAAGGCGCGCAACCTGGAACGCGCTCTGGACACCAGTCGCGACATCGGGGTTGCGCTGGGCATCCTGATGAGCCGGCACCTGGTCACCCGCGAGCAAGCCTTCGATCTGCTCCGTCAAGCCAGTCAGCGCAGCCACCGCAAGCTTCGCGAGCTCGCGCAGCAGGTGCTCGCAACCGGAGATCTCAGCTGATCTGTCGCAGACCTGAGCCGCGAACATTGGTCGATCAAAACTTGGCGATGCTTTTGGCTTGCAAGATTGGCCAGACAGATCCTGGGTCAGGCTGAACCGGGCTCCGGATTACCGGTCGGCGGACGCGCCCGACCGCGTCGCCGCCGCAAGGCGACAACGGTCCCGGCGCCGACGAGCAGCACAGCCGCGAACGGGAGCGCGGCGCCAAGCGCCGTTGCCACGGCAAGAGCTGCCGTGGCGAAGGCGTGCCACCCGCTGCGCCAACCGCCAGCGAACCCACCCAGGTGATGCCGCGACGCCGCCGGCGTGCCGCGGTCGCTGGTAAGTGTCAGCGTCACCGTGGCCAAGGCAGTTTGGGCACTCAGTTCGTTCTGCTGGGCTTGCAAGGAGTTCAGGTCGGCTTGGCGCTGCGCCAGCGCGGTTTCGATGGTGATGATGTCGCGGACGTTCGCAGCCAGCTTGTACAGCCGGTTCAGTTGGGCGATGGCTGCGCGAGCGCTGCTGACGCGCGCGGTGACGTCGACGAGTTCGGCGGTAATGTCGGTCGTGCTGAGCTGGCGCGACGACTCGGTGCCGAGGCGGGCGAGCCGGTCAAGCACCGTTGCCAGCCGCGGATTCGGAATCCGCAGGGTCAGCGATACCTGCGGATGACCGCCGCGACCGGAGGTGTCCCCGGCGACGCGAACCTCGGAGTCGACACGTCCTCCGACAGAGCGGGCCAAGCCTTCGGCACGCCGCGCTGAGGGGAGCATGTCTTGCGAGCGTTTGACCGTGACCGTCATCGCCGCCGTCAGGACGAGCGCCGGCGACGACAGTGACCGCGGGGCCAACTGCTTCTCGTTCCGCAGAGCCGCCAGAGGCCGAGGTGTCGCGGGTCGGGCGCTCCCTACGTGGGCCGCGCTAGGCGCGGGCTGGCCGCGCGCGTCGCTGCTAGACGTTCCTGCCGAGTGCGCGCACGATGCGACCCCGATCAAGGCGATTCCGGCAATGCCGCACTGGACGAGTGTCATCGGGCCTCCTGCGCTCACCAGGCAAGACGGAGCGACGGAGGCGGATGGTTCTGGGGCCCGGCCCGGGTCCCGCACCGATCGCCTCAGTCGCGCCCGTTGCGCAGTCCGCGGGTGAGCGAGTTGAAGACCTCTGAAATCTCGACCAGGCTGTTGGCGAAAGCTGGCTGCAGATCGGTCGGAACTACAGTGTCGATCGCGGAGCGAAGCCGGATACGCGCCTCGCTCATGGCTTGTTCGCCACTAGCGGTCATCTCGATGAATGTGCTGCGCCGATCGTCGGGATTGGGGACGCGCTCGATGAAACCCGCGCGCTGCAGACGATCGAGCATCGCGGTGAGCGAACCCGTCCCGAGTAGCATCTTCTGGGCAAGGTCGCGGGGAAGCATGCGTCCACCAGCCATGAACAGATTACTGAGGATCAGGCTGTCGTTCACGGTCACGCTGTGTCGCTGCCCGAACGCCGCCCGCCAGCGCTCGATCGCCAGGTCCAGATGCCGCAACGCGACGGTGACGTCCTCGACCGGCCGTTGTAGTGTCACAACTTCCCTTCCGACCTCTGGGCCTTGCCCAACATCTGGACGACTTTATCTAGCAATGAGATTGCATACGCAATTGCTTGACATGCGAGAAGGTTGCGCTAGCGTCGGTAATCGGCGCCAACCTCCCTCCCGACCGAGGCGCCGTTCGTTGGTGGTCGCCCCTGCCCGACACCAACCGCTCGAAGGACCACGCCACGCCGTCCGTTCCGGCTCAGCGAGGCGTGGTCCTTCGATGCCGTGACTACCGCACGGTTGTACGTACCCCAGAACCGCAGTCCGCACGCTGATTCGGGCGGACGTCTGTCGCGGGATCGGCATTGCATCGCAGGCCCGGCATCGCGGTGATTCTCGCCGCGCGAGCGCGACAGCCTAGTCAGGCAACCGAAGGCGCCGTGGTCAGCCGCTCGGCAAGCCGCAGGTACTGCTGGGCGATGGCTGACCAGCGCAGCTGCGGAGCGGCCGCGCGAGCAGCGCGTGACATCCGCACCGCGACGTCGTCACGCGTCAGAACCTCGCGCAGTGCCGCCGCCATCGCGTCCGGATCACAAGGCGCGACGACGATACCGGCGCCGCCGGAGAGCAGTTCGAGGGCGTGCGGACTTGTCGTAGCGACAACCGGTTTGCCTGCCGCAACCGCCCTGACCAGCACGCCGGAGGTGTGGTGCTCCGCGCGGTCGTAGGGCAGGAGCACGACGTCAGCGGTGGCGATCAACTCGGTGAGCTCTGCCTCGGTTCGGTGGCGGCCGTCGATGCGCACCGCCGCACCCAGCCCGAGGCGGCGGATTTCCGCGGACAACCCGTTGCGGTAGGCCTCACCGGCGCTGCGAAGCTCGCTCGGACGGGTCGCCCCTGCGACGATGTAGCGCGGGGCAGGTCGGACGTCGTGCAGCAGTGCCATCGCTTGCAAGGCCCACTCGATGCCCTTGCCAGGGGCGAGCAGCCCCCAGGTCAAGATCGTGCGTTCGCCGCCACGAAACACCGGCATGATGCTGGACGCGGCCTGCACATCCGGCGCACCGTGGGCTATGATACTGACTTTGGCAGCATCGATGGCGTAGCTCGTCGCCAGCAGGACGCGCGCCGCCTCGGTCATGACCACGACTGAGGCCGCGCGGTTCGCCGCCGCTTCGAGGAGGTGGCGTTGGTGCGCGCTCGGTTCGCGGAGAACTGCATGCAACACCACGATGCACGGGACCCTCAGTTGCGTCAGCAAGTGCAACGCGTCCTCACCGTCGGCGCCGCCGAAACTCGCGAAGTCGTGCTGGAAGATCACCAGGTCACATTCGTTAAGCACGTCCGCTGCCGCGGTGAGCGAATCCGGGTCGCCGACGATCCAGTTTGCGGTCACGTTCGGCGCTCGCCGTGCCGGCGCCTGCACAACGCGGACGACCCGTCCCGCGTGCTCGCCGGTTCGCGTCATTGCCTCGAAGAGCGCGTCGGCGACGACCGCTCGCCCCGAGCGACTCGGCGCGAACGCCCCTGCGAAACCAAAGAGAAGACCCATCAGGGCATGCCTTTCGTGAACTGGGCGTCGGTAGGTCGGCACCGCAGAGTGCGACGCCGCACGCGCAGGCGGCTGTGTTCTGCCGTCGCATGCCTTGATAGTTCAGCGAGCCGTGATGATTCAGAGAGCCCCTGCGATGCTGGCAAGGTTTTGGGAACCGATCCTGCACTGTTTCAGGCGACGCCGTGATCTTTGGGTGCGGGCCGGCATGTCGGCCTACGTCGAGGTCGAGATCACTGCGGTCGTGACGGGTTCTCCCCGACGACCCTACCCGCTGATAACGCACCGGCGCGCGCCGTAGCCGCGGTGTGCCTCAGTCGTTCACGTCCCTGACGCGCGCCTCACCCCGGGCGAGGGCAACTGTCGCGACGGTCATGGCGACCGTGGCGAACGCGAGAATCATCGTCCGCAATCCGCTGACCTTCAGCTGTTCGTGCAGCAGGCTGAGCCCGAGCACGCTGGCCACGATAGGCTCGAGCACCGTCATAACAGGCAGAGATGCCTGTAGTGCGCCGGCCTGGAAGGCCAACTGCTGCACGTACACCCCGGAGAGCCCCACGACGATCAGTCCGTACGTGGCGCTCGCGGTGATGAGGTGAACGAGGCCGAGCGGAACGACGGCGACCACGGCCTTGGTCAGTACCGCCAGCGCGCCACCCAGCACGCCTACAGCAACGGCCAGCAGGCTGGCGCGGGTGGCGCCGGAGCGTCGATGCGCCGCGACCAGACACGCCGCCACGACCGGTAACCCGACGCCAGCGACGACCAGCCAGCCGGCGCGCGTCGCTTGGCTGGCCCCCCTGTTGGGATGGCCGAGCGTCAAGAACAACGCCAAGGCGGCAATGAGGACAAGTCCCCACCCCCATGCGGCTTTCGACAGCCGGCGGTGGGCAAGCCGCGCGCCGAGGGGCAGCGCAAACACCAGCGACGTGACCATGATCGGCTGCACGACCAGTAAGGACCCGAACCCAAGGGCTACCGCCTGCAGGGCGTAACCCGCGACGTTGCCGAACGTCCCGGCCCACCACTGCGGCCTGCGGATCAGTTGCGTGAAGAATTTGGGGCCACGGGCCTCCTCGTCCGACGAACGGGCCGCCGCGCGCTGCTGTGCGACAGTCGCCACGGCAAAGGCCAATGCTCCGGCCAGGGCGAACGCCACGGCGAGCGCAAGGCGGCTGCCCAGCATGACGCCGAGTATCCACTTCCCGCGCGGCGACAATCGCGTATCCACCCTTTTCGCTCTAAATCACCGGTCGAACCACTCGCGCGCGGACGTTTGACATTTCTTTGATCGCACAGTCATACGGTCCGGCTTTCCCATTGCGAGCGCTGTGAGGTGCCATGCACGCCACCGACAAGCCGGGCCGCTGACCATGGCCGTTACCGCACCGACCCGTCAAGGGACCGATGGCCGGAAAGTGACTCGGAATTCGACGCGACCCGAGAACGGGGCGACCCGCTGGGGCTGGCTGGTGGTCGCCACGGTCGCCACGCTGGCCGTGCTCGGTCTGCTGCTCGATCTGCGCGCGGTGGCGCCGGCGTCAGCGCATCAGCAATCGCGGACCTACCGGATCAGTGACGACGTGCCGACGAGCTTCGGCATCGTCGCAGTGGAATTCGTCCGCGGGGTCGACGGCGTCAGTCACCGCGCCCTTGCCGGCGCGAGCCACGGAGTGTCTGGGTATGTGCACGCTGGGCAGCAGCAGATTCAGGTTGCCGTGGCACTCACGAACACCGGCAAAGTGCCGCTGGCATACACGGTGCGCCAGTTCCGTCTAAGGATTACGGCCCGGAAGAAGACCACTGTCCTGCACGCCACATCAGGGGACCTGCCCGATGGCCGTGTTCTGCCCGCCGCCGGCATCGAAGGACACCTCGATTTCACCGTTCCGGCGGTGACCGCGGCCATGTCGCTGACCTTCGACGATCCCGGACGGGCCACACCCATCACCATCAACCTCGGCACCGTCAAGTCTGCCGTAACCGGGACGGAGCACCACCATGGCTAGGTCCGCGATCGCGGCGTACCGCACCGCCAGCCACCGCGAGAGCGGCCGCTCGGTCCCCGACGTCCTTGCATTGAGTGTCGCCTCGTGCGCCGCCGCGTGCCTCTGGCTTAGCTACCTGCGTACCGGAACGAGCGACCTGGGCACAAGCACCACTACCGGCGGTGTCAGCGGGTGGTTGCGCGACAGCGCTGCTGCACTGCCCCTTGTTCTGGTCGCGGTGTGGGCGGCGCTCGGTATCGCCGAGCGGGTATGCCGCGCCGACGGGGCCAGCCGGCTGAGCGTGATCTCACGCATCGCGCTGGTCGCCGGCGCGGCCTCCTTCGCGGCCGCGCTTTCCGCCGCACTCAGCCCGGTGCTCTTCGGCCGGGGTACCCCGTTGCAGCTCGCGCCGGTGCTCACCGGCGCCGCACAGACCGTTCCGTTCACGCTCCTGACCGTTATTGGGGCGTGTCTGCTGGCCCGGGTGTGGGCGGCGGGGGGACGACGCTCGCGATTGCGCCTCGCGCCGCTCGCGGCGGTCGCCGCGCTCGTCGCGGCGGCGTCCGCGGTCAGCCCGGCAGCCCCAGCGACAGCCGCTGCGGCCGCCACCACGGGCGCGTGCCCGGCCGGCGTGCCGACTCAGTCCTACGACGTCCAGTCGATCAACGTCAACATCCCGATGAACCGCTTCGGTGATCATGACCCGAACGGCAAGATGTATGTGCTGTCGAGCCAGATCCCCGCGGTGCGCGCCGAAGAGGCGAGCCAGCATGTGTCCATTGGCCTGCGCAACGACGCGATCCAGCCGCTGGTCATCCGCATCAACGAAGGCGAATGTCTTAAGATCAACTACACCAACGGGCTGAGCGGGAACACCGGCATGCACATCGACGGGCTCGCCTTCGACACCGCTTCCTCGGGAGACCCGGTCGGGCGCAACGCCGGCTCGGACGTCGCACCGGGCCAGTCGACGACCTACACCTACTTCGCCGCCGACGATCCGACCCTTGAGGGTGCGCACTACCTGCACCCCGGGCCGGGCTTGCGGGCACTGGTCAACCACGGTCTTTTCGGCAGCGTCGTCGTCGAGCCGCCCGGATCGACCTACCTCGACCCGAACGCGGTCGACGAGGCACACGCCACGGCGCTTACCTCGGGCTGGGAAGCAATCATTCGCCCGGCCGGTGCCGCCGAATTCCGCGAGAACGTGCAGCTTTACCACGAGGTGGGCAACGAAAACGAGAAGACTGCCGTCCTGCGCAAGAACGGCACAGCGGTGCCGTTCATCGACCCGCGCACCGACGCCTACCGCCCCGCGACGCGCGCCATGAACTACCGGTCCGAGCCCTTCTTCGACCGGTTGAACTTCGCGCCGCTGCAAGAGGCGCACGCGTACGGGTCCTACACGTTCGGGGACCCGGCAACACCGATGCCACGCGGTTACCAGGCCGATCCGACGAAGTTCCGGATCCTGCACGCCGGCACCGAGATGTTCCACGTCTTCCACATGCACGGCGGTGGCATCCGCTGGCGCTTCAACCCGGTCGCCGATCCCTCCTACCAGTACGACGACACCGGCCTGAACAAGCACCCGGTCGAGATGTCGGATTCCGAGCGGCTCGACTCGCAGGCCTTCGGGCCTGGCGAGTCCTACAACCTCGAGATCGAGGGCGGCGCCGGTGGGGTGCAGCAGGGCGCAGGCGACTTCCTGTTCCACTGTCACATCGCGGAGCACTACGTCGCGGGCATGTGGAGCTTCTGGCGGGTCTATGACACCCGGCAGTCGAACTTCGCCCCGCTGCAGGACCGGGTCGACGCCGGCAACATCCCGCCGTGGCCGATCGATTCGACCGATCTCGTCGGGCGAACCTACGACGGTCAGACCATCACGGCGGCGAACCTCAACAGCTGGGTCGCACCGCAATTGCCGGCCCGTGGTGTCCGGCGCAACGCGAACGACGCAGCCGTGTGGAACTGGACCACCAACTCCGCGAACCGCACTCAGTACCTGGGTGAGCCGGAGGACACCAAGGTCTATCCGGACTACTACAACGATCCGGCCCACCCCGGTCACCCCACCGCGTTGCAGGACGACACGTTCGTCGGGAACCGTCCCGTGCTGCTGTTCAACCCGAACAACGGCCGTCCGGCCTACCCGATGATGCGTCCGCATCTCGGCATCCGGCCGCCGTTCTCACCGAACGGGCACTCTGGTGCGCCCTACCTCGGCGAGCAGGGCGACCAGCCGGCCAAGGACGTCACTGCGACTCACCTGGACCCGTGGGCCAATCGTCCGGACGGGATCTGTGCCGCTCGCCAGGCCGACGGCCAGCCGACCGAGTTGCGCCGCTTCAACATCGTCGCGGTCGAGCACCCTGTGCAGGTCACGCCGGTGGACACCGATCCCACCGGAATGGTGTTCGTACTGGCGCACGACAAGCAGGCGGTTCTGAACGGCACCAAGCCGGTGCAGCCATTGGCGCTGCGCACGAATGTCGGTGAATGCGACGCGGTGACGCTGACCAGCGAGCTCACCGACACGAACGCGGCCAATCACTTCAGCCAGGTCAACGTGCACATCCATCACGTGCAGTTCGACACGCAGGCCTCGGACGGCGTGATCACCGGCATGTCGTACGAGCAGGCGGTGCGCCCGTACAAGCTCGAGGACCCGCAGCTCACCGCAACGGCCGATGCCGGTGCGACAGTGCTGCAGCTGGCGAGCGTGGCGAAGTTCCAGGTCGGAGAAAGCATCGGGGTGGGATTGGGGACCGACGGCCCGGCTGCTACGGGCACCGCCAACGCCGGCCAGTCCGGGACCGGCCCGGAGATCCGCACCATCACCGCGCTGGACGCGACGGCCGGCACGGTAACGCTTTCCGATCCGCTGCAGATCGCGCACCCCGCCGGGGAGTACGCCGGCACCGAGTTCGTCCAGTACCGCTGGTATCCCGATGTGAACCTGGACAATATCTTCTTCCACGACCACGTCGATGGCATCCACACCTGGGCGCACGGCCTCGTCGGGCAGCTGATCACCGAGCCGAAGGGCTCGACCTACAACGACCCGCGCACCGGCGCGCCCGTCGACTCCGGGACGATCGTCGACATCCACACGAACAACCCGCTGGCGCAAGGCGCCGGCGTCTCCGGGAGCTTCCGCGAGATGGCTTTGTGGACGATCGACAAGGGCTTCGGCGCCACCGCGGATTCGACCCTGAATCTGCGAGCTAATCCGCTCGCTGACCGAATAGGCGATCCATCGCTGAAATTCAGCTCGTACAAATGGGGTGATCCGCTTACGCCGCTGCCAAGGGCCTACGCGGGAGATCCATTCGTGATCCGCACGGTCAACGTCGGTCCAACGGTGGACACCCTGCACGTCGACGGGCACACCTTCGGCACCGAGAACAGGTATACCGACGGCGGCGGGACACTGCTCGGCAGCAGCGTGGACACCGTGCACTACGGCATCTCCGAGAAGTACACCCTGATTCTGGCTGGCGGCGCAGGCGGCTCGAACCACCTGCCGGGCGACTACCTGTACTTCAACGGGATCAACCGCCGCATCAACGACGGGGCGTGGGGCATCATCCGGGTACTCAAGGGCCAGGTGACCAACGACCCGAGCGATCCGAACTTCCTGCAGCCACTCCCCGGCACGTCGCCACCGAACGCGGCGCCGCTGCCGACCCAGACCGGCGGCGCTCCACCCGAACCGTCCGGTGTGACGAGCCCCTGCCCGAGCGGCGCGCAGTCGCACGACTTCGCGGTGACCGCGCTGCGGGTTCCGGGAGCATCCAACCCGGTGCGCTACGCGTACGTCCCGGCCGCGCAGGCCGGTGCGGTGCTTGCCGGAAGGGTGCAGCCCGATCCGCTCGTGCTTCACTTCGCACAGGGGGAATGCGTCAACGTCACGGTCACGAACCAGACCGGCGTGAATCGCGTGTCCTTCCACCTGTCCGGCCTCGCCAGCGACACCCCGTCCAGCGGGGTCGACGTCGGGTGGAACCCGGAAACGACGATCCTGAGCAAGGCCAGCCGCACGTACACCTACTACGTGGACAACCCGAAGGTGACCAGCGGCAGCATCGCCGACTTCGGTGGTGCGCTGAGCAAGCTGGGACTCTACGGCGCCTACACCGTCGTCCCCGCTGAATCCTTGGTCACCGATCCGGTCACCGGCGACGTCACCGACGTCGGCGCCTCGGTGGACGTGCACCCGCCGAGCGACCCCGCCTACCGCGACTTCTCGCTGATCCTCGCCGACGATGACCCGCAGATCGGGGCGAGCTTCATGCCGTACCCGGTCGCGGTGCAGAAGCCGGCCTCGGTACGGGTCAACTACCGGCAAGCGCCCCGCGACACGAGCCGCGCGGACGCGTTCAGCACCGCCGCGTTCGGCGACCCGAGCACACCGATCCTGTCGGCGTACGCGGGCGATCCGATGGTCGTGCACGTCCTGGTGGCGCCGGGCAGCGAGCAGATGCACAGCGTCAACTTCGGCGGCCTGTCGTTCTCGCTGGACCCGAACATCCCTGACGCGGACTCCGCAGAGACGCGCGGCGTCGGGCCGTGGGAGATGTTGACCGCGAACATCAGCGGCGGTGCCGGCGGATCGACGCAGCAACCAGGTGACTACTACTATGGTGACCTGCGCCGGGTGTTCACGACCGCCGGGATGTGGGGCCTGCAACGGGTGCTGCCGACGCCGTCGACGTGCCCGGGTACGGGGGCAGGGCTGCAGTGCCTGAACCCGTGAGCGAAGCTTGCGAGCGAACCGATGTGATCACGATGTACACGGCTGAGCGGAGACTGGCGGCACTGCCTGACCCCGTGAGCGAAGCTTGCGAGCGAACCGATGTGATCACGATGTACACGGCTGAGCGGAGACTGGCGGCAGTGCCTGACCCGGTGAGCGCCATTTCGTGATATCGAGGGCAGATGACCACGCTTCGCAGAACGGTCCGGCTTCTGCTGCCGGCGTTCGGCGTGGCCGTGGTCATCGCCCTTGGAGTGGCGATCTGGTCCTCGACCCCGCGATCGCGCTCGCCGCTGGCGCCGACGCGAACCCCCGCCCCGGCGGCCTCGACCGGTGTCGACCGGGCGCGCTTGACCGTCGTCCACGCCAGCAGCGCCGGCTACGACGCGACCTTTCACATCACCCGGACCCGCCTCGGCGCCCGGACGCTGACTCTGCTGGACGTGCGGCTGTCGACCGAGGCCACGCCCGCCAGCGCGCCGAACGCGCACGCGCAGCTGACCGGCTCGGACGGCATCCGTCGCGACGTCGCGCTGACGGTCGTGGGTGCTGGGCGATGGACGTCAAAGGCGTTCTCGCTCGCCGCCGGTCGCTACACCCTCAGCGCGCAATTCGACCGGCTCGGCGGCTCCGTGACCGTCCGTACGGCCGTCCGGTTGAGCTGACACCAATCTGAGCATGGATACGCATCGGCGGGCACTGCGGCTGGCCCTGTTGCTGTCCGCCTTCGCCCTGACCTCGCTCGCGCTGACCGGGACGGCTGACGCGCACGCCCAGCTCGTCGGGAGCGATCCGCACGCCGGTGACGTGCTCGCGCATGCTCCGACGCAGGTGACGCTGAGTTTCGGTGAACGGGTCGAGGTCGCTGACAACGCGATCGAGGTCTTCGACGACCACCTGACGAGGGTGGACGAGGCGCGGGTCACACGCGTTGCAGGGCACGAGGACCGGATCCGGGTCCTGGTGCGGCCCGATCTGCACATCGGTACATACACCGTCACCTGGCATGTGAGTTCCGCGGATACCCACCCGGTGTCTGGCGCCTTCCGGTTCTCCGTAGGCGCGCCCAGCCGGGTCACCGGCGCCGTGGCCACATTCCGCCGCAACGACTCGGCAGGCGTGCTACTCGGGGTCGCGCGCGGCCTCGGTTATGCCGGGCTGATCCTCGCGCCCGGCGCGTTGCTCATCCTGCTGACGCTATGGCCTGCCGGGCTGGCCCTTCCCCGGCCGCGGCGCACGCTCTACCTCGGCCTCGCGTTGCTGGGTACCAGCACGATCGTCTCGATGTTCTTGGACGGCGTGTGGGCGAGCGGTGACCCACTGAGTGCGATGTGGCTGTCGCCCGGCACGCTGGACACCCACTCGCGCCGGTTCGATCTGCTTTACACCTATCGGGTGTACCTGCTCCTCGGTTTCGGGGCCTTCGTGGTGTGGACGGTGTCGCGCGCCAGCCGTGCAGCAGCGTCCGGTGCGACCCGCGGCGCACGACCCGGCGCACGGCCCGGCGCACGACCCGTCGCGCGGACGGAGCGCGTGACAACGCTCATTGCCGGTGCGGCCGCTCTGACGCTCATGACGACCTGGACGTTGTCCGGGCATCCCTCGACCGGGTTGCAGACCCCACTCGCGATCACCGCCGATCTGCTGCACCTGTCGGCGATGGCAGTGTGGCTCGGCGGGCTCGCGGTGGTGGTGTTCAGCCTCCGCCCGGCCGCGCGCTCGGCGGACCTCGCCGCCGTGCTGCCGCAGTTCTCGCGGGTCGCGTTCGGCTGCGTGCTCGTTCTCGTCGGCACGGGCACCTATCAGAGCTGGCGCGAGGCGGGAACCTTTCCGGCCTTGTTCGCCACGTCGTTCGGGCGCCTGCTGCTGATCAAGCTGGGCTTGGTGGTCGCGGCGATCGCACTGGGCGCTCTCGCTCGGCGCTGGGTGCGTCGCCACCTCAGCGCGACGGCAGCGCCCCTGCCCGCCGACCCAACGCTCGAGCAGGCCGTGGCGGGACCCCGTCCGTCCCCCGCGTCCGGACGTCGGCGCCCCGGCGAGCGAGCGACCCGCGACTCGGCTGCCGGCAAGCGCAGCGCTGCGACGCCGGCCCGAACGCCGGTGCGCGGCGACCCGCTGCCGACCGCCGGGCTCCAGCGGGGCCTGCTGGCTGAAGTGCTGATCGCGTTCGGCGTGTTGAGCGCGACTGCGGCGCTGGTGGTCGCCGTACCGGCGCGCGGGTCCTACTTCCCGGCGTTCACCCGCACGCTGAGTGCGAACGGCGTCCAGCTCTCGGTTCGCATCGACGCCCCGCGGGCCGGTGACAGCGTCCTGCATCTGTCCGTGCGCTCGCCCGGAGGCAAAGCGGTGCCCGTCCAGCGCTTGCAGGCGGCAGTGAGCCTGCCGAGCGACCAGCTGGGACCGTTCCCACTGCGCCTGCCGAACGCTGCCGGTTCGGCTCGCGACGGAGTGGAAGACGTCGGCATCACATTCCCGCGTCCCGGCCACTGGACTCTCGACGTCACGATCCAGACCTCGAGCTTCGACGCCACTGCGTTCTCTGTCAGCGTGCCGGTGAGTTGATGCCCGTCCCGCGGCCGGACCGGTCGGCGGTGCCGTGCCGGATTCGTCCGCAGGGATGATTCGACGCAGCGAACGGGGCAGACTGGGCATATCGGGGTTGCTCTCGCATGCGAAACCACCGCCTGCCGGTCCCGACGAGCATGTATCACGGTGCTTCCGCTGCTCGACAGCCGGTCGTATCAGACGGGATGTCTGCCTTGCAGCCCCAATCCGCGGCGCTCGTGGCGCCAGCCAGCAGCGAATTTTCGGCCCTGGCGCGTCAGGTCAGGGCCTCGGGCCTGCTCGACCGGCGCCGGATCAACTACGCCGCCCGGGTCGTGCTGACCCTCGCTGGCTACGCCGCAACGTGGTACGCGCTGGTGCTCGTCGGCGACAGTTGGTATTCGACGATCGTCGCGGTGGTCCTGGGCCTGATGTTCACCCAGGTCGCGTTCCTCGGCCACGACGGAGGCCACCAGCAGGTGGCGCGCACCCGCCGGGTCAATGACATCTTGGGTCTGATCACCGGGGATCTGCTCATCGGGCTCAGTTTCGGCTGGTGGGTGGACGAACACAACCGCCACCACTCGCACCCCAACCATGAGGATCGCGATCCCGACATCGGCGACAGCGTCATCACCTTCACTGACGCGCAGGCCCGAGCTCGCAGCGGTCGGGTCGAGCGATTCATCGCGGCACACCAAGCCTGGTTGTTCTTCCCGCTGCTCACGCTGGAGGGACTCAACCTTCACGCGCAGGCCGTGGAATGGCTGCACATCACCCGCGTGCGCCGCTACCGCCGTACCGAGCTCACCATGCTCACCCTGCACGTCGTCGGTTACCTCGGCGCGGTGCTGTTAGTGCTGTCCCCGGTCAAGGCGCTCGCGTTCGTCGCGATCCAGCAGGCGGTGTGGGGCGTGTACATGGGCTGTTCGTTCGCACCGAACCACAAGGGAATGCCCACCCTGCCGCCGGGCCAGACGATCGATTTTCTGCGACGCCAGGTGCTGACCAGTCGCAACGTCCGCGGTGGCACCGTCACCGACTTCCTGCTCGGCGGGCTCAACTATCAGGTCGAGCACCACCTGTTCCCGAATATGCCCCGCGCCAACCTCAGCAAGGCGCAGCCGCTGGTGCGGGCTTACTGCGCGCAACTGGGTATCTGTTACACCGAGGCCAGCCTGGTCGGGTCCTACGGCGCTGTGCTTCGGCACCTCAACCGGGTCGGGAAGCCGCTGCGCGAGCCTCGCCCGGTGCTGGTGGCCGCCCAGCGCTGACTTTCGAGGCTGAGTAGGGACGTGGCGAAGTCACACCGACGGGCCGCGAACTGGCATTATGATCCGATGGCCGCCATCTGCACCGAGCAGCGGGCGCCGAAGGACGCCCACGCGGGTCCGCGCGGGTTCGGCGGCCTGTTGCCCTCGCGGGTGCTGCGCTGGCGCCGCCCACTGTGGTGGCAGGAATTGGCGCTCATCGCGTTCGGATACTGGCTCTACAGCCTTGGCCGCAATGCCATCCCGGAACAGAAGTCGATAGCGATCCGGCACGGTTTCAGCATTCAACACGTCCAGGAATTCCTGCACCTGAACTTCGAGCTGTCGATCAACCGGTGGGTCGCCGCCCACGAGTGGATTGCGCAGATCCTCGACTATTACTACGCCACATTGCATTTCGTAGTAACGATGGGCGTACTGCTCTGGCTTTTCGTCAAGCGTCCGCACGTGTACCGAGGCGCGCGGACGGTGCTGTTCGCCACAACCCTCATCGCACTCAGCGGTTTCGCGTTCTACCCGGCCGCCCCACCCCGGCTGCTGCCCGGCACGAGCTATTTCGACACTGTGATCCACTTCCACACCTGGGGTTCGCTGGCCGACCCGGAAATCGCCGCACACTCGAACCAGTACGCGGCGATGCCCAGCCTGCACATCGGCTGGGCACTGTGGGCCGGCATCTCGGTCGTCATGTGTGCGCGCGCCCGCTGGGCGCGCTTGCTCGGCCTGCTCTACCCGCTCGTCACCCTGCTCGTGATTGTCGCCACGGCGAATCACTACATCCTGGACGCCGTCGGCGGTGCAGTCGTCGTCGCACTGGCGTTCGCTGTCCAGGCAATGTTGTCCGGCCATGGCGCGTACACCCCGCCTGTCGACGCGTCGGATTTCGGGCTGCCGGACCACCCGCACCGCCCGTCCCGGCGTACTTTCGTCCCTCGGTGACTGTTCACCCGGCCGGGCCGTAGAACACGTCCTCGACGACGCGGCGAGCGCGCCTGGCCGCGCGCCGGTAGTCGTCGACGACCCGCCCGGGATCGAAGCCCGCCGGGTAGCCGAGCGCCCGTCCGACGGCGACCAGCGATGTGCCGGAGACCGGGATCTGGTCCTCGGCCTTGTCACGGGCCAGCATGATCGCGTTGCGGAGCCGGGTGGCGTGCCGCCAGGCCGCGATCAGGATGTCGGCCTGCGCCTGCTGGAGCAGTCCGTCCTCGACGGCCGCGCGCAATGCGTCCAGCGTGCGCGTCGTTCGCAGGGCGGCGACCCGGGCGCCGTGGCGCAACTGCAAGAGCTGGATCGTCCATTCGATGTCGGCCAGGCCGCCGCGTCCGAGCTTGGTATGTGTCGTCGGATCGGCGCCGCGCGGGAGGCGCTCGGCGTCCACACGTCCCTTCAACCGCCGGATCTCCAGAACGTCGGCAGCGCGCAGGCCCGCGGCCGGATAACGGATCGGGTCGATGAGCTCGACGAATCGCGCCCCTAGCCCGGCGTCGCCCGCGGCGAAACGAGCGCGGAGCAGGGCCTGCGCCTCCCAAGACGAGGACCAGCGCTGGTAGTAGTGCGCGTACGAGGCAAGCGACCGCACCAACGGGCCGTTGCGGCCCTCTGGGCGAAGATCCGCATCCACTCCCAGCGGCGGGTCGGTCGAGGACGGGGCGGACAGCAGCGCGCGCACCCGTACCGCGATCAGCTGCGCGATCTTGCTGAGATCCAGGTCAGCCGCACCGTCCGGTCCGGCGACGCCACCCAAAGGCTCGAAGACGAACATGACGTCGGCGTCGGACCCGTACCCGGTCTCCGCCCCGCCGAGGCGTCCCATCGCGATCAGGGCGAAGCGTAGGGGCAGCACGTCGAAACCGCGTTCGCTGCTCACGGCCCGCACGGCGACCTGCAACGCGACCTCGAGAGTCGCCTCGGTGGTCGCGCTGATCGCCTCGCATACTTGCTCGACATCGGTGAACCCGAGCAGGTCCGCGAACGCGATGCGCAGCAGTTCGTGGCGGCGGATTCCCCGCACGACGGCGACCGCCGCGGTCGGGTCCGGCTGGCGAGCGGCCGACTCGCGCATCGTGGCCGCGACGTCGGACCCTTCACGCGCGACGAGCTCGGTGTCGTCGGCGAGCATCCGCAGTGCCTCCGGTGCACGACCCAGCATTCGCCCGACGTATCGGCTCGTTCCCAACAGGTAAGCCAGTCGCTGCGCCACCGCGCCGTCGTCGCGCAGCAAGCGCAGGTACCACGACGTCGCACCCAGCTGGTCGGACACCTGGCGGTAGGCAAGTAACCCGCCGTCCGGGTCGGCAGCGTCCGCGAAGTCCGACAGCAACACCGGCAACAGCGCCCGCTGCAGCACCGCGCGACGGGACAGGCCCGCGGTCAGCGACTTGATGTGTTGCAGGGCGCGCTGCGGGTCGAGGAAGCCGAGGGCGGCTAGGCGCCGGCCGGCCTCGTCGGTGGTCAGCCGCAACGCCGCGGACGGCACCCGGGCCACGGCCTCCAGCAGCGGACGGTAGAACAACTTCTCGTGCAGGCGGCGCACCTCGCGCGCGTGCAGTGCCCACTCCGACTGCCACACCGCGCGCGCGTCACCGCGGGCATCCGGGCGGAAACCGAGTGCGAGCGCCAGCCAGGACTGCAGCCCCGGGTCGTCGGGAACGACGTGGGTGCGCCGCAGCTTGCGCAGTTGCAGCCGGTGCTCGGTGGCGCGCAGGAAGGTGTACGCGTCGGCCAGGCTCACCGCGTCGTCGCGGCCCACGTACCCGCCGTCGCGCAGTGCGTCGAGGGCGGGCAGCGTCGCCGCGACACGTAGCGACTCGTCGCCGCGGCCGTGCACAAGTTGCAGCAGTTGCACGGCAAACTCGACGTCGCGGATGCCGCCGCGGCCCAGCTTGATCTCACGATCGGCCACGGCCACCGGAATGTGCTCGACGACCCGCCGCCGCATCGCCCGCACGTCCGCGACGAAGTCCGGCCGCTCGGCTGCCGCCCAGACGAACGGGGCAACGGTGTCGAGGTAACCCGCGCCCAGATCGAGGTCACCGGCTACCGGACGGGCCTTGAGCAGTGCCTGGAACTCCCATGTACTTGCCCAGCGCCGGTAGTAAGCAGCGTGGCTGGCGAGCGTGCGCACCAGCGGACCGTTCTTGCCCTCCGGCCGCAGCGCCGCATCGACCTCCCATGCCACGTCGCGGCAGATTCGCATCGTCTCACCGGCGAGCTTGCTCGCAGTGGCCAGGGCCGCTTCGATGGCCTGCGCCGCTGACGCGGCCGGTTCGGCGACAAAGACCACGTCTACGTCGGAAACGTAGTTGAGTTCGCGGGCTCCGGCCTTGCCCATAGCAATGATCGCAAGCCGACACGGCGTCGCCGACGAGGGCAGCCCTGCTGCGGCGAGCGCAAGGCCCGCCTGCAGCGTGTGCCCGGCGACGTCGGCAAGTGCCTCGGTCACCGCGCGCAGGTCGAGTTCGCCGGCCAGGTCGCGTCCGGCGATCGCGACGAGCTCGCGACGGTAGGCCACACGAAGCGCCGCGACCCCTTCGGCCCGCGCGATGGTGGCCCGCGCGCCGTCGGTTCCGGTCACCGGATGCGCAGCGTCTGCCCCGACCGCGGACGCGAGGCGCGCCGCGACACTGGCGCCGTCGCGTGGACCGACCAGCACCCGCCAGTCGTAAGGGTGCGCGAGCAGGTGCTCGGCGAGCGCCGCCGACACTGCAAGCAGCGGGAGCAGCCGCCCCCGCAGCTCGCTGCTCGTGGCGACTGCCTCGCGCAATTCGGCGCCGCCCGGGGCCGCGACCAGCGCAGCCAGCGCCCCCAGCGCCGCGTCCGGGTCGGCGGTGCGGCCGAGGGCCGAGATCACGGCGGCGCAGGTGTCGTCGACGGGGCCGCCGGCAGCTAGGTCCCACCAGCTCAGCGGCGCGGCCTGCAATATCTCCGCGGCCCGGGTTGGGTCGACGAAGGCTAGCCGGGCGAGCAAGGTGGCGCCGCGGCGCGGCGCCACCCCTTCACTCATGCCTGAGCCCCGCGTCGCGTGGCCTGCCTCACTCATGCCCGAGCCCGTTCGCTCGGCGAGCCTCACTCATGCCCGAGCCTCGCTGCGCTCGTTCGGGCATGCGGAGACGCGATGACATTTGTTCGCTCGGCGAGCCTCACTCATGCCACGGCGGGCGGATTTCCGGCATCGGCAGCATGGTGCGCGCCGCGACAGCTTCCGCGGCCAGCGCGGCGCGGATCGCGGCCGGATCAGTGACAGGGGCAGCGCTCGATGTCGGCACCGCGCGCGACGGCGCGACAGACGAGGGATCGAGGACGATGGCCGCGAACGCTGCCGCGAAGGGCGCCCAGACCTCCGCCAGATCGTCATGGATCGCGACGGCACGGTCGATGAGCGCATCAATGTTGGCATCGTCGGCATCGGGTTGCATGGCGCGGTGCTCCTCGCCCCACAGTCGCACCATCTCCGGGGTGGTTTCGATGTGGAACTGGACGCCCCACGCCAGGCGTCCGAGCCGAAACGCCTGCTGGTCGCAGATCGGTGAGCTGGCCAGTTGGATCGCGCCCGCCGGCAGTGTGGTGACGGCGTCGTAGTGCCACTGCAGGACATCGGGAGTGATGGGCAGCGGGCCGAACAGCGGATCGGTCCAGGCGGCGGAGCGCTTTGCGATCAACTGCGCCCCCAATTCCGGACCGTCCGGGTTGGGCTCGCACCGGCCGCCGTTGGCGACGGCGAGCAACTGATGACCTAGGCAGATGCCCAGCGTCGGTACCTCCGCTAGGACCGCAGCCCGCAACAGCGCCCGCACGTCGGCGAGCACGGGGGCTACGTGGTCGTCCCAGGCGCCCATGCTGCCGCCCAGCACGACGAGGCCGGCGTGCGCGTGCAGGTCACCCGGAAGTGGGTGAGCTTGCGAGGTGTCGCAGATATCGAGTGCGAGACCGGCGCTGGTCAGCCAGTCGCCGAGGCGTCCCACCTGGTCCGACGAATCGAGTTGGACGACGAGCACGGGCGATGTCGGCACGGGTGCAAGGTTACCGATCGCGACACCTCGCCTGGGCAACCTCTCGCCACCTTGAGTCGATCATGAAACGAGCGCCCGCTACAGCGAGGGTAGGTAGCGCCTGAGTTCGAACGGGCTGACCTCGGCGCGGTACTCCACCCACTCTTCGCGCTTGTTGCGCAGGAAGAAGTCGAAAACGTGCTCGCCTAGAGTTTCGGCGACGAGCTCGCTGGTCTCCATCACGCGCAGGGCATCGACGAGGTTGTGCGGAAGTTCGTCGAATCCGAGGGCGCGCCGCTCGGTGTCCGACATCGACCAGACGTCGTCCTCGGCGCCCGGCGGCAGCTCGTAGTTCTGCTCGATGCCCTTCAACCCGGCCGCCAGCATGACCGCGAAGGCAAGGTAGGGATTGCAGGCCGAGTCCGGCGAACGCAACTCGACGCGAGTGGAGTTCGCCTTGCCGGGCTTGTGCATCGGCACGCGCACAAGCGCCGAGCGGTTGGCGTGGCCCCAGCATACGTAGGTCGGGGCCTCAACCAGTTCGCCGCGCGCCGCGTACCCGTAGAGCCGTTTGTAGGAGTTCACCCATTGGTTGGTGACGGCCGTGATCTCACGGGCGTGCGTCAGCAGCCCAGCGATGAACGCCCGGGCCGTCTTGGAAAGGAACAGCTCGTCGGACGGGTCGTGGAAGGCGTTGCGGTCGCCCTCGAACAGCGACAGGTGGGTGTGCATGCCGCTGCCAGGTCGATGCCGAAACGGCTTGGGCATGAACGTGGCATGTGCACCCTCCCCGATCGCCACCTCCTTGATCACGTGCCGGAAGGTCATGATGTTGTCGGCCATGGACAACGCGTCGGCATAGTGCAGGTCGATCTCCTGCTGGCCCGGCGCGACCTCGTGGTGGCTGAACTCCACCGAGATGCCCAGAGCCTCCAACGCCCCGACGGCGGCCTGCCGGAAGTCGTGGGCGACGTCGTGGCTGGTCATGTCGAAGTAACCGCCGGTGTCGATCGGCTCCGGTTCGCTGCCGTCGGTCGGGAGGTTCTTCAGCAGGAAGAACTCGATCTCGGGATGGGTGTAAAAAGTGAACCCGCTCTCGGCGGCCTTGGACAAGACTCGGCGCAGCACATAACGCGGGTCGGCCCACGATGGCGAACCGTCGGGCATCTGGATGTCGCAGAACATCCGTGCGGAGTCCGAGGTGGCGCCCGGCGCACCCGGAAGCACCTGGAACGTCGATGGATCGGGACGAGCGAGCATGTCGCTCTCGCTGGCGCGGGCGAACCCCTCGATCGCCGAGCCGTCGAAGCCGATGCCCTCCTCGAACGCACCGTCGAGCTCAGCAGGCGCGATGGCGACCGATTTGAGCGTGCCGAGCACGTCGGTGAACCACAGCCGTACGAAGCGGATCTGACGCTCTTCGAGCGTACGGAGCACGAACTCCTGTTGACGGTCCACAGCTCCCACTCTGTCGGGCTCCGGTTAACGGCACATTACGTCTATCGACGCCAGCGGGTCAGGACAGTGACCCGCCGCGCACCCACTGTGCCCACGGCACGGACCAGTCGCCGCCCTGCCACTGTTGCAGCGCCGGGCCGCCGGAGTGCACGACCCGTACCACGTCACCCACTCGAGAGTGGGTGAAGAACCACTGCGCATTGTCGTGGTTCATGTTCAGGCAGCCGTGCGAGACATTCGTGTTGCCCTGCGCCCAGACGGTGGTGTCGAGCTCGTGCAGGTAGATGCCGTCGGTGCTGATCTTGGTCGACCAGTACACCTTCTCCTTGCCGTAACCGAGCGGTGAATTCGCCGGCAGTCCGTAGCTGTCCGAGGACATGATGGCCGGGTTCTCGTGACCGATGACGGTGTAGGTGCCGGGCATCGTCCACAGGTAGATCGTCTGCCCGTTCTTGCCGGTGGTCGTACCACCCCGGCCCATCGACGTGGGCATCGTGCGCACCAGCTTGTCGCTGAAGTAGACCTTCACGTGGTGCGTAGCGGCGTTGGCAACCGTGACCCGCTTGTCGCCGATCCGGTAGGAGATGCTCTGGTCCGCCTGGCCGTACAGACCGCTGCTGACCTGCTTTCCGTAAACCTTCGCAGTCACCGTGACCAGCGTTCCGGGCGCGTAGAAGCTGCGCGGCCGCCAGTGCACGTCGCTCGCGTTCTGCCAGTACCAGGCACCCTCGACGTGCGGGCTGGTCGTGACCGACAGCGCCTTCACCGCAGCCGCCTTGTCGGTGATCGCTTCGTCGAAGTGCACCACCGGGATCATGCCGACGCCGTAGGTGGCGCCGTTGACGATGGACGAGCCGTACACCGTGTCGAGGTACGGCATCGTCATGCGGGGCGGGGTCAGCGTGGTGAAGTGCACTCGCTTGGTGGTCTTGACGCCGTCGGCGTTCATTGCGACGGCGGAGAGCGTGTAGCCCTTGCTGTAGCCCAACGACTGGGTCGACTGCCAACTCGATCCGTCACCAGCAAGTCGACCCGCTACCGCCTTGCCCTGTGCATTGCGAAAGGTGACTGCGGTCAGCTTTCCCCTGCTCGCGATCAGCTTGATCGGATCGATCGGGTTGAGCGAGCTGGTGCCTGACGCGACATTTGACGCGATCGTGGCGGGAGGCTCGGCCACCGCCGATGAGGTCGGCGTGCTCGCGGTCGGCGTGGGGGAGGTCGCGCGGGTGAGCGAGCGCGTCGGAGCCGGCTTACTTCCCGAACCCGAACTGCACGCCGATAGCGCCAGCGCAATGAGCGTCACAAGCAACACCGGCGCCGCGAGCCTGCGACGCTGGGTTGCCCTACTGGACCCGTTCACCACGATTACCGCCACTCCCTCGGGCCGCCGGCCGGCGCGCGCACCGGCAACCACAGTTGATTCTCATGTCGTTCTGATCTGGACGTCGCTATCGGTGATTGTCGCGCAGCCGGCCGACAAAATGCGTCAGCAACAGGTCACGAAACGCCTACCACCCCTGATAGGACGCGCGACGACCGCCGCGCGTTCGCGGCGACGGCGTGTCGCACTGCGAAAATGACCGAAATCACTGCTTGGGTTCCGGCTCACCCCCTATTCTGCCTTACCCGGCCTCGCTGAGCCGAATCCGACGCTGCTCACTCAGCGAACACACTGCTTCGCCCGTCGATGACCCACGCTGCGCCGAGCCGTTGCACGCGGCCCGGCCCGATCGGTGGGAACGGTGGCGATGGACAATGTGTCGTGGCCTCGATACGGGTGGCACTGGCTCAGGTGGACGTGCGCGTCGGTGACCTTGACGGCAATGCTGCGATGGTGTTGGAACGCACCCGCGAAGCAGCCGAGGGCGGCGCTGACCTGATCGCTTTCCCCGAGATGGCGATTACCGGCTACCCACCCGAAGATCTGGTCCTTCGGCCGGGGTTCCGTTCGGCCTCGCGCGCAGCGCTGACGAAACTAGCGCTCGATCTCGGCGCGGCTGGGCTCGGTGAAACAGCGGTCGTCGTCGGATACCTGGACGACGACAGCGGGGACGACGACAGCGGGGACGACGACAGCGGCCCGCGCAACGCGCTGGCGTTCGTGCACCGCGGCGAAGTGCTCGCTCGCTACTTCAAACACCATCTGCCCAACTACGGGGTGTTCGATGAGCGGCGCTACTTCGTGCCGGGTTCCCGCTTCGTCGTCGTCCAGCATTGTGGCGTGGACATCGCGCTCACAATATGCGAGGACGTGTGGCAGGACGGCGGCCCGTTTGCGATGGCCGGCCAGGTGGGTGTCGGTCTCGTGCTCAATATCAACGGCTCGCCCTACGAGCGGGACAAGGACGACGTGCGCCTTGAACTGCTGCGCCGACGGGCCCCCGAGTCCGGCGCACCGGTCGCCTACGTCAACGCCGTCGGCGGGCAGGACGAGCTGGTCTTCGACGGCGATTCGATGATCGTGGCCCCGGACGGTGCGGTGCTGCTACGCGCGCCGCAGTACGTCCAGGGAGTGTTCTTCTGCGATGTGCCCGTCGCGGCAGCGTCCGGGCGCGACCACGGTCAACTGGCCGGCCAGGAGATGACCCTCGAGCGCCACGCCACCGGTGTTCTCCGGGCGCGTGAGCAGTTGACGTCCTGCGCGCAGGTGCGTTTCGATCCGCTGCCGGCCGAGGCCGACGTGTGGGGCGCGCTGGTGACGGGGCTACGCGACTACGTGCGAAAGAACGGCTTCACCTCGGTGGTGCTGGGCCTGTCCGGCGGCATCGACTCAGCGGTCGTGGCCGCGCTGGCCGCCGACGCCATCGGCGGGGAAAACGTCCACGGCGTCTCGCTACCCAGTTCGTACTCCTCCGAACACTCCAAGTCCGACGCCGCTGATCTGGCCGAGCGCATCGGCGCGCAGTACCGCACCGTTCCGGTCGCGCCGATGGTCGACAGTTTCGTCACAGCGCTGGCACTGACCGGGCTGGCGGAGGAGAACGTGCAGGCCCGGGTGCGTGGCACCACGCTCATGGCACTGTCGAACGCTGAGGGGCACCTCGTGCTCGCCACCGGCAACAAGAGTGAACTTGCCGTGGGTTACTCGACGATCTACGGCGACGCGGTCGGTGGCTTCGCCCCGATCAAGGACGTCCCGAAGTCGCTGGTGTGGAAGCTCGCCCGCTGGCGAAATGCGACTGCAGAAGCGGCAGGTGAGGTGCTGCCGATCCCGCCGAACTCCATCAGTAAGGAGCCTTCGGCGGAGCTTCGTCCGGGACAGCTGGACACCGATTCGCTGCCCGACTACGAGCTACTCGACGCCGTGCTCGCCCGCTACGTCGACGGCGACCAGAGCGTGCAGGACATCGCAGCGGTCGGCTTGGATGTAGAACTGGTTACCGGCATCGCCCGGATGGTGGACCGCGCCGAGTGGAAACGGCGCCAGTATCCGCCCGGCCCGAAAATCACCTTGAAAGCGTTCGGACGTGATCGTCGGCTGCCGATCACGAATCAATGGCGCGAGTCCCATCCGTGACGTGATAGTGATGCACGTCTCCTCGCGGCAGACAAATCCGCCATCGAGGCGCACGATTGGTAGGTCCACATGACGTGCCCGGGGACCGTCAAAGCGGCCCCGAGGAGAGATTGATGAGGCAAGACATGGGTGAGATGACCCTGTACGGCGGCGTATCCACACGACGCGTGACGATCCGTGACCTGCAAGCGGCGAAGGACCGCGGCGAGCGTTGGCCGATGCTCACCGCCTACGACTACTCGACGGCGCGGGTCTTCGATTCGGCCGGCATCCCGGTACTGCTCGTCGGCGACTCGGCGGCCAATGTCATCTACGGATACGACACCACCGTGCCGGTGACGATCGATGAACTGCTCCCGCTGGTGCGCGGCGTGGTGCGCGGAACCGCTCGCGCCATGGTCGTCGCTGACCTGCCCTTCGGCAGCTACCAGGCCGGACCCCGACACGCATTGGACAGCGCGACCCGGTTCATGAAGGAGGGCGGCGCGCAGGCAGTCAAGCTCGAAGGCGGAATACGGGTGGCCCCGCAGGTCGAAATGCTTGTCTCAGCAGGTATCCCGGTGATGGCCCACATCGGCCTCACGCCGCAATCGGTGAATGCCTTCGGCGGATACCGGGTGCAAGGTCGAGGTGAGGAAGGCGCGCACCGGCTGCTGCAAGACGCCAAGGCGATGCAGCAGGCAGGCGCGTTCGCCGTCGTGCTGGAGGTCGTACCTTCTCACCTCGCGGCGCAGATCACGAAGGCGCTACATATCCCGACGATCGGCATAGGTGCGGGGCCGTCGTGCGACGCGCAGGTGCTGGTATGGCAAGACATGGCAGGGCTGCGCGGCGAGCGCAAGCCCGCGAAATTCGTGAAAGAGTTCGCCGCGGTAGGCGCCGTTCTGCACGATGCGGCGACCCGCTACGCCGACGAGGTGCGCACGGGCACGTATCCCGCCGCCGAACACGAGTACAGCTGATCGTTACCGCGAACGCGGGCCGGACGCCTTCTTAGCGACGGTCCGCTTCGCGGCCGCTTTCTTGGTGGCCGCCTTCGTTGCGGTGGTCTTTCGCACTGCCGGTTCCGTAGCTTTCGTCGTCGCCGCCTTCTTCGCGGCAACTTTGCGCACCGCGGATTTCTGCGCGACGGTGGCGGCTGCCTTCTTCGCGGCAACTTTGCGCACCGCGGCTTTCTCCGCGACAGTGACGGCTGCCTTCTTCGCCGCAACCTTGCGCACCGCGGCTTTCTCCGCGACAGTGACGGCTGCCTTCTTCGCCGCCACCTTGCGCACCGCGGCCTTCTTCACCACCGTCGTCGCTGCTTTCTTTCCGGCCGCCGACCGCACCGCCGACTTCGTTGCTGTCGCCTCTTTGGCGGGCACTTTCTTTGCCACGTTCTTACGCGCGGTGGCCTTTGTCGGTGCGGTCATGTGCGATGCCTCCTCGGCAGCGGTGAACGACGAACCCGTCCGTTGCGAACAAGTGGACGATGCTTTACCGCTATACGTCAACACAACACGCCGCGCGATCTTGCGACATATCGGCGCGACCACTGACACGCTTCACCGTGTCGCGCTGCTGTCTTGGGAGAAAACCCTTAACGAATAAGGATGCTCATGCCTACGCAGCAGGCAGCGAATCAGGCTGCACCGACTCTTTCTTCATGTCGTCCGTGGCGAGCGGAGCGATCGCGCCGGAGACAAGGAAAGCGATCAGGAGCACGCCGGCAGTCACGGTGAGTCCGCGCAGTACGCCGACATGGTTGCCAACGAATCCGATCAGCGGCGGTCCCGCGAGAAATGCGACGTAGCCGACGGACGCGACGACGCTGACGCGGGCGGCAGCATTGGCAGAATCGTCGGACGCCGCACTGATCCCGGTCGGGAACCCGAGCGACGCGCCCAGACCCCAGAGAATCGCGCCGAGCATCGCGAGCGGCAGCACCGCACCGAACACGACCAGAAGCAGCCCAGCGATCGCGGCGACGACGGACACGCGCAGGACCCGCACGCGGCCGTGTTGTTCGATGAGCGAAGGGCCGAACCAGCGCCCCGTGGTCATCGCGGCGAGGAACAGGGCGAAAGTGAAGGTGGCGACGGCGGGTGCTGTGTGGTAACCGTCGATGGTCGCCAGGCTTAGCCAATCGTTACCGCTGCCCTCGGTGAAGGCCATGCACAACACGAACACACCGATCAGCAGGGTCCGTGGCTCGCGCCAGGCAGCCAAGGCACGGCTGCTCGAACTCCGTTGCGCAGGTCCGGCGGGCGCGGGGTCCGCGATGAATCCCCGCGTCGCGGCCGGGACTACGGCGGCGATCACGAGCGCGAGCCCGATCAGGTGCGCGGTCACCGGTACCTGCAGTGCCACCATCGCCGCACTGATGCCGGCACCGAGCACCGTACCGACACTGAAGCCGGCGTGGAAGCGCGACAGGATCACCCGGCCGAGGCGCTGTTCGACGGCGGCGCCCTGGACGTTCATTGCGACGTCCCAGATGCCGTTGCCGAAGCCGAGAAGCAACAACCCGAGCGCAGTGAGGGCGATGCCGCTCAGCACGCCCACGGCGATAGTCAGCGTCCCGAGGGCAAACAGCAGCGAAAACACGGTGACCGCGCGCGGTTCCCCTACGTGCATGATCACGACGCTGGAGAGCGGCAACGCGACGACCGAGCCGAGCGCCGCGCACAGCAAGATGATGCCGAGAGTGGCCGGGTTCACCTGTAGCTGATCGCGAATCTGCGGGATGCGCGCGGCCCAACTGGACAAGCCGAGCCCGGCCATGATGAAGACGACGTACACGCTGCGAACGGCGCGCCGCAGCTCCGCTTCGTCGGCCTCTGCTGGTCGGTCGGGGACTGCTCGCTCGGGAGCCGCTGGATCGCCCGGTCGGGTCGGCATGAACACTCCGGTTAGATAAATCGATATTTTGCTACCGTTACCAGTGTAACCGCTCAGGCATCTTTCGTACCGTCTGGCGGTAGCGTGCGATGTAAATCGATTCAGCTATCGACCAACCTGGAGAGGAGCGCCGAGGTGACCGAGCTACGACGCCGCCCGTCGCTCGCGAGCATCGCCGCCGAACTCGGCGTGTCCACTGCGACGGTGTCCAACACCTACAACCGTCCCGAACGGGTGTCGGCGGATGTGCGCGGCAAGGTGCTGGCTGCGGCCGCCAAGCAGGGTTATGCCGGCCCCGATCCGGCAGCGCGGCAGTTGCGGCGCGGCCGCACCGACACGGTGGGCCTCCTGCTACCCGCCGAGATCGGCTACGCCTTCCGGGATCCGGCCACGGCAGCGTTCCTCGAAGGACTAGCGGGAGCATGTGCACAGGCCAGCCAGAATCTGCTGCTCGTCTGCTCACCCGCAGGCGACGACGACGGGACGCAGGTGGCTCACGCTGTAGTGGACGGGTTCGTCATCTACGGCGTCGCCGCCGACGACCCGCGCGTGCGCCGGGTGGCCGAGCGTGCCGGGCCGTGCGTGGTCGTCGACGCCCCGCTCGAAATGGCCGGTGCCGACTGGGTCGGCCCGGACGACGGCGCCGCAAGCAGGGTGCTCGCCGAGACGCTGATCGCGTCAGGGCATCGGCGGATCGGCGTCATCAGCTACTCGCTCGGCGGGTCGCCCTACTCGGGCGCGGCAGAGTCCGGACGCGTCGACCGGGTGCCCGGATCGGCCGCCTTGCAACGCATCGGCGGTATCCGGGCTGCCCTCTCCGCGGGGGGCGTCGGCGAGCTGCCCGTCGAGGAGCGTCCGGAGAACAGCGCTGCGGCGGGTGCCGATGCCTTGCACGCGTTGCTGACCCGTCGACCCGACCTCACCGCAGTCTGTGCGCTGTCCGACGTCCTCGCGTTCGGCGCGCTGACCGCGGCACGCCAACGCGGCCTGCGCATACCGCACGATCTCACGGTCACCGGATTCGACGACGTCCCTGAGGCGGCGCGCGCCGGCTTGACCACTGTCGCGCAACCGCACATCGAGAAGGGACGCATTGCCGGGCAACTGCTTTTCAGCCAAGGCCCCAGTCGCGCGCCACGCCGGCACACGCTGCAGACCGTGCTGCAGATGCGCGCCACGTCGGGGCCGCCACGTGCGGCCAACCCGCTCCACTAGCAACCCGTCGCTACGCGAGAGCGCGGACCGTCCGGCTGGGCGCGCGGGTACCTCGGATCGAGGAGACCATGTCCAGCGTCTGGCGGGTCTCGACGACGTTGTGCGCGCGAAAGACCCGCGCGCCGAGCCAGGCACTGATCGACGTTGCGGCAAGCGTGCCGAGCAACCGTTCCCCCACCGCTCGGCCCAGCGTCTCGCCCACAAAGTCCTTGTTCGACAGCGATACCAGCACCGGCCATCCCGACCCAACCAGCTCGGCGAGTCGACGGGTGACCTCCAGCGAATGCCGGGTGTTCTTGCCGAAGTCATGCCCGGGATCGACGAGCACGCTTTCGGGCGCCACACCCAGCGACACCGCGCGTTCGGCCTCGCCTACCGTGCGCGTCAGGATGTCGGCCACCACGTCGGCATAGGCGACCCGGTGCGGCCGGGTGCGCGGTTCGGCCCCGCCGGCATGCGTGCAGACCAGCCCGGTGCCGTACTGTGCGGCGACCTCGGCCAGTTCGGGATCCCAGCCACCCCAGGCGTCGTTGAGCACGTCCGCGCCCGCCTCGCACGCCGCCGCGCCCACCTCGTGCCGCCAGGTGTCCACGCTGATGACGAGGTCCGGAAACTCGGCCCGAATCGCCGCGACGAACGGGGTCGTGCGCTCGATCTCCTCCTCGACACCGACCCGGGCGCCGGGTGCCGCCTTGACCCCGCCCACGTCCACGATCTCGGCCCCGTCATGCACCACGTCGCGGACGCGCTGCAGCGCCACATCGAAGTCGAATGTCGCACCTTTGTCGTAGAAGGAGTCCGGGGTGCGGTTCACGATCGCCATGACCAGCAACGCGTCGTCTTCGAAGCGGTGGCGGCCAAGTCTCAGCATGCCGGCTCCTGCAGCCTCGGATACCCGGCGACCGAGATCGCCGGCGGACGCTCGGCCAGCGGTACCGGGCGCGCATGCCACGGTGGCACGCGATCGCGGTCGAACTGCCACAGCTCTGCATCGACTGGCCCCGGAAACCCGGCGCGCCGCTCCGCCGTGTGCAGGATCTCAGCGGCCATCACGCCCAAGTCGTGCACAGACTGATGCGCGTGCGCTCGCTCACCAAGATCGACCTGTGCGATCGCGTCCAGGCCGCCGCGGGCCCACACATCCAGCAGTACTGCTAATTCGACGCCGTAGCCCACCGGCACGGACAGTTGCTCGATGACACGTCGACGCACCGCCCACTCGCCCGCGAGAGGTTGCACGACTGCGGCCAGCTCGGGCCAACGCAGGTTGATCAGCGGGCGCGCGACCAGTTCGGTGACCCGACCACCCTGCGGGGCGTGCGCGCGGGAGCCGTCCTTGACGAGCCGGTCGTAAAAGCCTTTCACCAGATCAACACCCGGGTATGCGAGTAGCGGGCCGAGCAGACCCGACACGAAGTGCGGACCCCAGTCGGTGAGATCCGCATCGATGAACACGACGAGATCACCGGACGTCACAAATAGCGACTTCCACATTGCCTCGCCCTTACCGCCGTACTCGCCGAGGTCGCGACGGATTGATCGGACTGCGTGAACGCTCGCGCCGTGCTCGCGGGCCAGCCCGGCCGTCGCGTCGCGCGAGTCAGAGTCCATCACCACCAGTTCGTCGACGAGCGGATACCGCTCGACCAGCTCGGCGCGAAGGCCCGCGACGATCCCCGCGATGGTGGCTTGCTCGTCACGCGCGGGGATTACCACACTGATGCGCTGCGAGCCTTTGGCCGCGCACAGCGCGGCAACGTCCCATTCGGTCCAGCGGGTGGTTGCCCGGTCGAACCATGCGAGCGTCTGTTTCAGCACGCCGTCAACGCTACGGGCGCCGCAGAACTCACGCTCTGATCACACCTGGCCTTGTGCCTGAGCTCGACACCTACGTGCCCCGAAGGATCGGATCGAGCGTGCCACGCCTCTAGCGCCGCGTGGCGAGAACAGTCTCGAGGCCCAGTGCGCCGGTCACCAGCTCGCCTGCGGTATCTGACAGCGATAGCCGCCGCGACCTGCAGTACTCACGCAACACCGAGAATGCCTCGTCCATGTCGAGGTGTCCCCGCTCGGCGAGCTTGCCCTTAGCCTGCTCGATGATCAGCCTGCCGTTCAACGCAGTCTGCAACTGGTCGGTCACCGTTTCTCGCTGGCGGATCGCACGGTGCTGCAGGATGCCGATCGTGGCGACGTCGGCAAGCGCCTGCGCGATGCTGACGTCGTCGTGCGAGAGCACCTCGGCGCTGCGGTAGAAGAGGTTGAGCGCACCGATGGTTTCATCGCGCAATCGCATCGGGAGCGCCTGCACGGACACGAATCCGGCGGCCAGCGCTTCAGCGGCGAAGCGCGGCCAGCGCTGCCGTGAGGCGTCCAGCGAGGCAACCTCGACCGGCGTGCCAGTGCGGTAACTGTCCAGGCACGGGCCTTCCTGATTCTGCAGCTCGTAGAGCTCCAGCGAGCGCATCGTTTCACTGCTCGATGCGACGACCCGTAGGCGTCCGTTCGCCCCAGTGACCAGCAAGCCGGCCGAATCGCTGCCAAGGACATCGACGCAGATGCGCGCCAGGCGGTCGAGCAATTCGAATAGGTCGAAGTCCTGCACCAGACCATCGGCCAGTGTCACGAATGCGCGGTTTAGCTCCCGCTGTCGAGTCAACAACTCCTCAGCCGGCACTGTTTCCTCCTCTCGGGTGGATGTCTCCATCATCGTCGCGGACGAAGCGGACCCGGCGACAGACCACATCGTCAGCCAATTCGTACACCTCCCGCTCGGCGGCGTAGGCGCTCGCGCGCAGTCGCAGCACAGCCTCGTCGATCGAGATGTGCACCTGCTCGCTCACCATTCCCGCTGCCTGGTAGAGGCGCGCTCGAAAGATGGATACGCCGCCATCGTCGTCCATCGCTAAGGCGGCGTCCAGCACGAATGGCAGCAGTACGAGCGACAGCGTGTCGGCGAGCTGCTCGCCGGCAGCGACCGAATTCAGATCGAGCCAGCGCGGCTGATCGTGGTACAGCGTCGCAGTGCCAACCGTCCTGGTACTCACCCGCACCGGAAAGCACAGTGCTGCACGAAAGCCGCTGCACTCGGCAGCGCCGACAAAGCCCGGCCAGCGTTGCCGCGCGCGGCCGGCGGGGTCGCCGAAGTCTGGCACGAGCACCGGGATGCCACTATCCAGCGAGTCGGTGGCCGGGCCCTCCCCCAGTAGGTGGGCGGCGTCCTCCACTCGTCGCACGCGCTCGCTGCTGGCGTACGCAAGGCCTCGATGGCCGCCTGGGCCGGTGACACTGAGGCCGACGGCAGCGACCCGCATCTGCCGCCGTCCGCGCGTGCAGATGCGTTCCAGTTCGTCCAGTGATTGATGCGAACCGCCGGGCCGGGGATAGGACACGCCGTCCACCGGCTTTCCGTTTGACCTTTGGGTCACAGGAGGCTTTGAAAGTGGCGACTGGGCGGGGTCTCGGCCCGGGCGACCTGCCAAACGGCATCCGCCGTCGCATGCTCGTTGTTCAACTGCGACAGTCACCTGGCGCGCTCCCGGTACAGAGACCGCCATGTGTCAGCGTACGCCGAGAGCGCTCGTTTGCACCCCCAACGCTGGGCTCAGTTGCGTGCCCGCGCGGCGTCGCGCTGCAGTGCGCGTACCGCCAGTTCGGCGTGCAAGTGCACCCCGTCGGGCAGCACGCTGTCGTCGAAGGTTGCGCGCGGGCTGTGATTGGTTTCCGCGTCGGCGTAGTTGTCCGACGGGCAGGCGCCGAGGAACAAATAGCATCCCGGAACCTCGGCGAGGACGCGGGAAAAGTCCTCGGCGCCTGCCTCCGGTGCAGTCATCTCTTGAAAGCGTTGCTCGCCGAACACCTCGCGCACTACGTCGGTGGCGAACTCGGCGTGCGCTGCATCGTTAATCGTCGGCGGGTATTCATCGGTGTAGACGACATCTGCCTCGAGGCCGTAGGCGGCGACTACCTGCCGGCACAACCGGACGGCCTCGACCCGCATGCGGTCGCGAGCCGTTTCGGAGAAGGTCCGGATCGTCGCGTCGAACCACGCCTCGTCGGGAATGATGTTGCGCTTCGTCCCGGCGTGGAATGTGCCCACGGTGACGACTGCTGGATCGAAGATGTCGAAGCGGCGGGTGACGAGGGTCTGCAGGTCGCCGACGAGCTGCGCGGCGACAGTAACCGGATCCTTTGCGAGGTGCGGCGCCGATCCGTGACCCCCCGACCCGCGCACGGTCACCTTCAGACCGTCGCTCGCTGCCATCAGGATTCCTGGCTTGGTCGTGAACGAACCGCGCGGGACGAGCGAGGACATCACGTGCATGCCGTACGCGCTATCAGCTCGCCTGCCGGACGCGTCGAGGACGCCTTCGTTGAGCATCGCGCCCGCGCCATCCCACCCCTCCTCCCCCGGCTGGAACATGAACACCACGTCGCCAGGTAGCTCATCGCGGTGTGCACACAGCACGCGCGCCGCCCCGACCAACATGGCGGTATGCAGGTCGTGCCCGCACGCGTGCATGGCACCGTCGATCTGGCTAGCGAAGTCGAGCCCGGTGGCTTCGGTGACCGGCAGCGCATCCATGTCCCCACGCAGCAGCACAGTCGGCCCGCCCGGCGTGCCGCGCAGGACCGCGGTAACCGACGAGAGCGACGTGCCGGTGCCGATCTCCAGGTCGAGGCCGTGCAGGGCGTCGAGCACGCTCTGCTGCGTGCGGGGCAACTCGAGCCCGATCTCAGGAAAGCGGTGCAGGGCATGGCGTAGCTCGCTCAGTTCGCCGCCCAGTTCGTGCGCGTCGTCGCGCAACCGGTCGCTCAGCGCCACGATGTGACCTCCACTTGTTGCGTCCAATCTCGAGGAGTACCCAAGTCGACAAGCTACTCAGGTCCGACAAGGGCGAGCGCGCGCTCGCGGGGAGCGAATCCGTCGGGCGTGCCCGGGGCCTGCCAGGTCGATCCCGACACGCCGTCCGGCAGCCATCGCGCCCGGAAAATGCCCAGCGCCATGTCGATGTCCTCGAGCGCGCTACGGACGCCGTCGGTGACCGGTGTGCGCAAGTGATCGGCCCAGACAGCGACCCGCAGATCCCGCACGAGGTTGGTCGTGGTCGTCACCGCAGCGCTCATCTCGCTATCAGCGCCGACCATCGAACGGCTGAACATGTTCGCCGAGCCGATGTTGGCGAACACGTCGTCGACGAGCAGCAGCTTGGCGTGAACGGTGCACTCGTCGATTCGGAACACACCGACGTTGCGCTGGTGGGAACGATCGAGTCGCGCGACGAGCTTCTGGCGCAGATCCGAGTTCAATGCCTGGTTGATCGGCTTCGGATGAAAGCCCGGATCCTCGGGATCGCGCGTGCCGGAGCCGACCAGAATGACCTTCACCCCGCGTGCGGCCGCAGCGCGCAAGTATGGGTAGAGCTCGAAGTCCTCGTCGCCTCCGGACGCTTCGCCGAGGTACTGGTCCTCGATATAGATGTAGCGCCGGGCGGCGCTCAGTGCGGTCACAACCGTGGTGAAGACCTCGTGCAACTCGCTTCCCGGGCGGTTGTCCCAGTGCCTGCGCCGAAACGGCAGCCACGAGTCGAGCTTGCGGCTGTGCCGGGAACGCAGCACGCGCACCGACGTGCCTGGCGAGTGGACGGGGTCGGTGTGCGGCGCCGACCCCGGCGGCGGTAACGCCACCCCCGGATTGAGCGGACGCCGATCCGCGGGCGTGCGCAGATAGTGCTCGCGCGGGAGTGTCGTCGTCTCCTGCCACCGTTCCCGGAAGATGTCCCACACCCGGGAAGCTGCCGGACCGCGCAGTCGCACCGCGATGTCGTGCCAGCCCCACCGCTCGCCGTTGTGCCGCAACCGGTTGTGCGGCGTCGCGTCGAATCGGTCGTCGACCAGATCGATCCCGGCGACGAACGAGGTCAGCACTCCGCCGAGGTGGACGACCACCGTCTTCTGGTGATTCGAGCCGAGGACGGCGCCGGAGAAGTCGAGCAGGACTCGCTCGCGGAGCGGCGGGAGCTGTCCGGGATCGAATCCGGGCGGACGCAGGTTGCGCAGGTGCTCGGCATGGCGGGTGTTGCCACGGAACGGACCGAGACCACCCCACGGAACCGACGCGGCGAACACCCGACCGGCGATGAGAACACGCACGTCCACGCCGTCGGCGGCAAGGCGCGCGAGTCGCTCTCCGAGGGGGCGGTACCCGGGCGCACCGGGGCGGGTGCCGGCAAGGTCCAGCGCCGGATCGACCTCCAGTCCAGCGATGAGCACCGTGTCGCCGGCGACCGCTCGATCGAGATGCTCGCCGAGGTCACGCAGGTAGCGTTCCCCGTCCAACAACGGGTGCCACTCGGTGTTCTCGGCGAAGGTCGGGGAGTCGACCGGCTCGGGGAAGTACGGGGACGTGCTGTCGGCGCCCATGGGCGAAACGCTAGCGCAGCCCGCTTGCCCGATCGACGCCGTTGGCCTGCGCCCGGACGAGCGCCGCCGCCGCATCGCGATCCAGGGGTGGCGAGAGCAGCTCGCCCTGCCCGATGGTGTAACCGAGACGTACCAGAGTCTGCAGCTGGGCCTCGGTCTCGATGCCCTCGACGATGGTCGCCAACTGCAACTGCTCGGCCAGGCGCAGGATCGCGCTGACCAGCGCATGGCCGCGACCGCTCGGCTCGCCGAGCGGATCGACAAAGCTCTTGTCGATCTTGATGACGTCGACCGGTAGCTGGCTGAGGTAACCGAGCGAAGAGTAGCCCGTGCCGAAGTCGTCGATGGCGATCCGAACACCGAGTTCCTTCGCCCGGTGCAGCACCCGCGCGCTGCCCTCGGGATCGACCATCAGGATGCTCTCGGTCGCCTCCAGGATCAGCGCCGTCGGCTCGAGCGCGGTGTAGGACAATGCTGCCTGCATGTCGTCGAAGAAGTGATTGTTCGCAAGCTGTCGCGTCGAGACATTTACCGACATCGTTAGGGTGCCCACAGCACTGTGCTGCCATGACGCGCCGGCCAGGCACGCGGTCTCCAGGATCCAACGGCCAAGCGGGATGATGAAGCCGGTCTCCTCCGCCAGCGGGATGAACTCGTCGGGTTCGATCTCGCCGTAGTTGGGATGGCGCCAGCGCGCAAGCGCCTCGAACCCCAGCAGCCGTCGGTCCGGCAAGGACATGTGCGGCTGGTATTGCAGATAGAATTCGCCCCCGTGCAGCGCGTCGGCAAAACCGTTGCGCAGCGCCATCCGGCGCACGATCGAGGTGCGCATCGGCTCCTCGAAGCACACGACCCGATCCTTGCCGCGACTCTTGGCCGCATACATCGCGGCGTCGGATTCGCTGAGCAGCACCTCGGCGCTCGTGCCGACGCCGGCCAGCGCCAGACCCACACTGACCGTCGCGGTGATCGGCGCTTCGCTGACGTAGATCGGGCGGCGCACCGCGGAGACGATACGTTCGGCGACGTTGAGCGCCACGCCCGGTTCGTCGATGTCGGCCATCACGATCGCGAACTCGTCACCACCCATCCGCGCGACGGTGTCACCGGTGCGCACGACCGAAGCGAGGCGTTTGGCGACAACGGCAAGCAGCTTGTCCCCCGCCCGGTGACCGAGGCTCTCGTTGATGTGTTTGAACCCGTCCAGGTCACAGATCAGCACGGCGACCGCGCCGTCCGCGCGGGCGGCGCCACGCAACGCGTGCTCGAGGCGATCATCGAGCAGAACTCGGTTGGGCAGGCCGGTCAGCCGGTCGTGCATGCCTTGATGGCGCAGCTCGTTCTCGAGGAGCCGCACAACGCCGACGGCCTCCTGCAGACGCTGCGCCTGATCGTCGAGGACCCCTGCTTGGGTACGCAGCCCCGCCATTGCCCAGATGAGATACAGCATCGCCGCCGCCACCAACAGCGCGGCTCCGACCACGAGCGCAGGTATACCGGCGAGATAGCCCGCTAGGCCGCCTGCGTACGCAGCCACCATCACGAGAGCGGTGACGACCTCGCCGCGCCGGAACGCTTTGCGCACATCGCCCCCGAGACTTGCATCCACGGCACTCGCCGACAAGGGCAACAACAGCCACTGCTTGGCGCCGTGCACTTAGGAGTGTAGGGGCAGCCCGGCAAATCCATGCGATCTCGCTGGTCAGCCGGCGCGCGACAATCCGATCGGTGCACCCACCTGCACCGTATGAACCCGATTGCGACCTGCGTCCTTGGCCGCGTAGAGGGCACCGTCGGCTGCCCCGATCAGATCATCGAGCGTGCTCGCCCCCGGCGTCACCGCGTATGCCACGCCGATCGAGACAGTCACGCTGGCCGTTTCTCCGGACCGGCCGCGCGCGACGCGCTCGCGCAACCGTTCCGCGGTTGCGGTCGCCGACTTCAGCGAGGTGGCATCCAGGAAGATGACGAACTCCTCGCCACCGAATCGTCCGACGAGGTCGTGGTCGCGCACTTCGGTGCGCAGCGTATCGGCCACCCGCACCAACACCTGATCACCCGCCAGATGACCGAATCTGTCGTTGACCGCCTTGAACAAGTCGAGATCGAGCACCAGGACGCAGACCGGCCGATCGTTGCGGGCCGCATAGCTGACGGCCTGGCGGGACCGCTCGCGCCACGCCGCCGCGTTGAGCAGCCCGGTCTTGGGGTCGGTAGACGCCGCGACCCGCAGCTCGGAAACCAGCGAACTGCGGTGTGTCGTCGCGATCAGGACAAACACGAGAGGAGTAAGCACGACGGTGTGCACGACGAACACGCCGGTCACGACACCGAGGGCGAGGGTGACGTACTCGAGCAGGACTCCCTCGCGGTCGGGCAGCACGGAGGCGAAGCGGGCCGGTCGGGTCGCGAGGACCATCGCGCTGACCACGCCACCGAGGTTGACCAGCCAGAACACCGCCAGCGCCAGACCGACCGCGAGGGCCGCCAGCGCGCTGCTGCCCGACGGCCCGGGTCGGATGGCGCGAGATACCATGTCTGCGGCGATGGTGGCCAGCACCATGGTGGCCGCCGAGAATACGAGCCGGTGAGGCCGCACGTTATGAGATCGGCAGCCCAGTATCAGAACATGGGCGTATACCGTCGCCGTCAGCACGGCCGCAGCGCCCGCCGGCAGCGTCATCACGCCCGCGAAAGCCCACACCGACGTGTAACTCGTCCATGCCTTGGACGAATCGATGCCCAGGTAGCGACGGATCAATTCGACGCGTCCCGCGACTTCCGCGTATCCGATAGCCATCGCTACAAGTAGCCCAAATCGGGCGATATCCGTATTGTCAAGATGTTCCACGCTGACAGCGCCGCCAGTGAGGATCAGTGCCGCCAAGTCTGTGCCGGCCACGAAGGTTCTCGCGCGCCGATTCATGGTCCAAAATGCCGCATGACGGATACGGCCACGAATATTGGCCGGGAAGGAATTACTTGTATCGAACGCTGGTCGCACCGCCTCGGCCCCCCCTCATCCACCACTCAGCACTCGCGCCGGTGCACCCGCTGCACCGACCACCAGGTTGTCACGCCTAATTCGCACGGTACAGGAGGTGCGCCCTACTTGAAGGTCTTTCGCACAGGGTAAATGTGCGGTGAGCTTTGCGATCTAGCAGCTTGATACCCCGACCCGCAAGCCCGCAAGGAGGTGACACCCATGCTCAGAGGCCACGAATGGACGCTCAACGGTCACGAATGGACCTAAACCAGACACAAGCAGCGGCAATCAGCGGCGCGAATCAGCGGCACGTCGGCCGGCCGGGACAGGTGGGGGTCCCGCCGGTCTAGTGGGAGCGAAGGACCTGGCGTGCACCGCTTCGGTCGCTGCCGCCCGGCGCACCCCGGCATCTCAGCAGCGCGAGTGCCAGAGCGCATGCGGTCGCGGCGAGGCCCGCCGCAGCCACCGTTGTGGGGAGTGCCCAGAGCTCACTCGCCAGCCCGCCCAGCAGTAGTCCCACGCCCTGCACCGCAAGCAGCCCGGCCGAGGCGACGCCGATCGCCTGGCCCCGCCGTTGCACCGGCACGGCCTGCACGAATTCGATGATGACCTGAGCCTGAAAAGCCGCGCACGCCCCGGACAGCGCCCACAGCAAGCCGGCCCCGGCGAGGCCCGGATCCAGCCAGCACCCGACGAGCGGCACACCGGCGGCGATCGCAGCCGGCGCGACGAGGCGCTCGCGCCGGGCAGCGGGGATCAGCCGCAACAGCGCAAGCGAGCCCACCATCACCCCCGCCGGTCCCGCAGCAAGCAGCATCCCGGTGGCAGCCGGGCCCCCGCCGACATGCTGGGCGTACGGCGGGGCCAACCCCTCCGGGATCACCAAGATGCCGGTCAACCAAGAGAACCCGATCAGGATGCGCAACTGCCGGCTGCCGCTGATGACACGGAGACCCGCCGTCCAGCCGCCGGCCGGACCACGCGTCGCCGGGGGTCGGGGGCGGACCCGAAGCCCGATCATCGCCGCCGAGATGGCGAAGCTCAGGGCGTCAACAGCGAGTGCCGGACGGGAACCGATCACCCCGACAACCACACCCCCGGCAGCAAAACCCAGCAACTGGGCGCCTTGCACCGTGGCAACGCGCAGGCCCGTTCCCAATGCGAAGCGCTCGCCTTGGAGAATGTCAGCCACGAGCGCCGCCTCGGCCGCCTTCCACGGCGCCCCGACAATCACAGCGAGCGCCAGCAGCGCAGCGACACCGCCGACCGGAACCGAGGGAATACTCATCGCCGCGAGCAGCACAGCCCTGATCAGATCCGCCCCGACGAGTAACGCCCGCCTCGGCAACCGGTCGGCGAGCGACCCTAGCAGGACACCACCCAGTACCGCCGGCAGGTAAGTCAAGGCGTAGACCGAGGCGGTGAAGAGCCCAGATCCGGTTGCATCGAAGACGAGTATTGACAGCGCTACGCGCGCGAACTGATCTCCCAGCAGAGATTGCAGGTCGGCGAACCAGAGCCAGCGGAATTCCCTGTTGCGCAGCACCTCGCGGAATCCGCGGCCCGCTGACGTAGCAGTCGCCTCGGCCATGACCACTCACCTTGACACATGGTGCGGGTTGGTTCACGTCGGCGCAGGCAGCGGACGAGTCGACCTGTAAGCCGGGTCCTGTCCCGGCGCTGACGCCGGGGGCGACCATCCATCTCGGCCTGCCGTTGCCAGCAGGCTCTAGCGGTCTACCCGCAGGCATCGGGCGGGCCGCCCTCGAACGCCTGCGCGGCCGGTCAGACGAGCTGACCGACCTGCTTGACCTTGCTCCGGGTGGGGTTTACCGAGCCGCCTCGATCGCTCGCGGCGCTGGTGGTCTCTTACACCACCGTTTCACCCTTACCGGCGCGCGGACGCACCGGCGGTCTGTTTTCTGTGGCACTGTCCCGCGGGTCACCCCGGGTTGCTGTTGGCAACCACCCTGCCCTGTGGAGCCCGGACTTTCCTCGGCGAGACCTCTCGGTCCCGACGCGGCCGCCCGGTCGGCTCGTCCGCCGCACACCGAACCATACGCGCCCGGGCCTCGAAATTTACCGGTAGCCTCTCGGCGTGCACGGCGCGCTCGCGGAGACGGTTGCGATCGCCGTCCTCGTGGCGAGCCTGCTCGCCGCGGTAATTCGTCCGTTCGGGCTGAGCGAGGCGGTCGTCGCGGTGCCCGGGGCCCTCCTCGTGGTCGCCAGCGGGATCCTCGCCGTCGGCGATGCACGCCACCGGTTGGCCGAGATCGGGCCCACGGTCGCCTTCCTTGCCGCCATCCTGGTGTTCGGCCACCTGTGCGCCGAAGCGCGCGTCTTCGAGTACCTGGGGTCCCTCGCCGCGCAACTCAGCGCGGGCCGCCCGCGCCGCCTGCTGATGATCGTCGTCGGGCTCGCGTCCGCCGTCACCGCTGTGCTGACCCTTGACGCCACCGTGGTGCTGCTGACCCCGGTCATCGTGGCGACCGCGCGTCGGCTCGGTGTCCCGGCCAGGCCACACCTTTATGCGTGCACGCGGCTGGCCAACAGCGCTTCGCTGCTGCTGCCGGTCTCGAATCTGACCAATCTGCTCGCGTTCGCCGCTTCCGGGCTGTCTTTCGGCCGGTTCGCAGCACTGATGACGCTGCCGTGGATCGTGGCGTGCGTGCTCGAATGGGTGGGACTGCGGTTGTTCTTCCGCCGTGACGTCCCGGCCGGCTCCGAGCCCCAGCCGACCACTGCGCTGCCCGTGCCGGTCTACGCACTCTGTGTGCTCGCGCTCACCGTGGCCGGGTTCGTCCTCACGTCCTCGCTCGACGTCGCTCCGGCGTGGGCGGCGCTGACGGGTTGCCTGCTGCTTCTCGTCGTCCGGGCGCGCCGCGGCGACGTGTCCGTGCGGGCGCTCGTCCGGGAGGCAAGCCCGGGTTTCTGTCTGTTCGTGCTGGCACTGGCGATCATCGTCGACGCAGTCACCCAGCATGGCCTCGGCACCGCGCTGGCTCATGTCGTGCCGTCCGGCGCGGAGTTTCTTGCCCTGCTGGGCACGGCGTTCGTCGCTGCGGCCATGGCGAACCTGCTCAACAACCTGCCGGCAACGCTGGCCCTGGTGCCGCTGGTCGCCGGCAGGCCCGTGCTGGTGCTCGCGGTCCTGCTCGGCGTGAACGTCGGCCCGAACCTGACCTATGGCGGGTCGCTGGCGACCCTGCTGTGGCGCCGGTTGCTGCCGAACGCCGAGAAGCCGCGGGCGCGGGACTTCCATCTGCTCGGCGTGCTGACGGTGCCGTTGCTGCTCGTTATGACCAGCGGCGCGCTGTGGTGCACGGCAGCAATTCTGGGTATGTGAGTCGAGGACCGACCCCTCTACACGCCATCACTTTAGGGAGACTTGTCATGTCGTCAGACGCCATCGTCGTGCTCAAAGCGGATCACAAAGAGATCCGGCGGGTCTTTCGGGACTTCACGTCGGCGGGTCCGAACGCCACGACGAAGAAGGCGGATCTCGTGGCCAAGATGATCGAACTGCTCACCGTGCACACCTATATCGAGAACGAGGTCATGTATCCCGAGGTCCGCCGTCTGCTGCCAGACCTGGAGGAGGAGGTGCTCGAGTCCTACGAGGAACACCACGTGGCGGACGTGCTTTGCATGGAACTGTTCGCGATGTCCGCGGGCGCCGAGCGCTTCGATGCCAAGACGACCGTCCTGATCGAGAACGTGACGCACCACATCGAGGAAGAGGAGGAGGTGTGGTTCCCCAAGGTGCGAGCCGGGCTCGGGCGCAAGCAGCTTCAGGAGATAGGAGCGAAACTCGAACAGGCCCGCGCCACCGCGCCGCGCTCCCCCGCGCAACCGGGTGCACTCAAGAAGGTCGTCGACGCCGTCATCAGCTGAGCAGGCTGCCGATCCGCTGCAGGTGCGACGTGTCGTTGAACAGGCGAAGGGACGGCGGGCGATCGACGAAGTAGTCGAGGATTGACACTGAGGCGGTATCCAGGTGCATTCGGAAGATCGCCGCGAAGGGCGCCTCGAGTGCACTGCAGATCAGCGTCTTGATGGGGCAAACATGGGTGACCACGACGACCGTGCGGTCCGGATGCGCCGCGATCATGGCGTCGCGCGCGCGGTGCACCCTGCGCGTGAGGTTCGTGAACGACTCGCCGCCGGGAGGGGGGACGTCGGGTGAACCGTCCCACCGTGCCCACTGCGTGGGGTAGCGGTGCCGGACCTGCGCGGCGGTGAGCCCCTCCCACTCGCCGAAATCGAGTTCGGCCAAATCAGCGTCGATCCGCACCGGCAACCCGAGCCGGGCACTGATTGCGTCGGCAGTCGCGCGGGCGCGGGGTAGTGGCGAGCTGACGACAGCCGATGCGTCGGCGAACTCCCGGGCCGCGAGCGCAGCCGCCTGCACTTGGCCCACGTCGTTCAACGGCAGGTCGTTGCGGCCGGAGAACCGCTTGGCCGCCGAGTGGATCGTCGAGCCGTGCCGGACCAGGACGAACCTGGTCGGCCGACCCGCGGGCGGCGTCCACGCCGGCGCCGGTGTCTCGCCGCCCGGCGTGTTGGCGCTCGGCCTGTTGGGTGCCGGGCTCGTGGCGCGGTCCATTGCCGCGTTTGCCAGCCGGTCGGCGCGCTTGTTGCGTTCGCGTGGAATCCACTCGAAGGTGACTGATTCGAAGCAGGTGCGCAACGTGTTCGCCTCGCGCGCGAGCGCTCGCATGCCCGGATGCTTGACCTGCCAAATCCCCTTCATCTGCTGGACGACGAGATTGGAGTCCATCCGAACGGCGACGTCACTGGCACCCAGGTCGCGCGCCGCGGCGAGCCCGGCCACGAGGCCGCGGTATTCAGCCACGTTGTTCGTCGCGACCCCGATGTAGTCGTTCGCCTCGCTGAGCACGGCACCGGTGTCGGCGTCGAGCACTACCGCGCCGAACCCTGCCGGCCCGGGGTTGCCTCGTGACCCACCGTCGGCTTCGACGATCACCCGCACCGTTACAGACCAGATTCGTCGGTACGGATCAGGATTCGCCGGCAATTTTCGCACCGCATCACCGCGTCGTCAGCGGCGGAGCGCACCGCAGACAGTTCACTGCCGGAGAGCTCGATGCGACACCCTTCGCATCGGCGCTGGCGAATCATCGCGGCGCCGACACCGCCGCCGTGCTCGCGGGCGCGCTCGTAGAGCGCCATCAGATCCGCTGGCATCTCGGTGGCGATGGACGCGCGCGAACCCGAGCGTTCAGCGGCGGCAGCATCGATCTCGGCGAATGCCTTGTCGCGCGCAGCGCCTAGCTCGGCTCGCTCACCGGCGAGCACCTCACGCTCGCTGGCAAGCTGTGCCAGCAGTCGCTCGGACTCCTCGCGCTGCTCCATCACGTCCAGCAGGTCGTCCTCCAGATTGGACTGCCGACGCGCCAGCGTGGTGATCTCGTGCTGCAACCCTTCGAGTTCCTTGCTGGCCGCCCCCGATCGCATGCGCTGCTCGTCGCGTGCCGCGCGGGCACGGACGGCGTCGATCTCATTCTCCAAGCGGCGCTGACTCTGCGCGATGTCGGCGAGCGCGGTCTCGACATCGATCGACTCGGTGCTGAGCACGCCGGCACGCTCGTCCTTCTTCGCCATTTCCACAAGTTCGGGCAGCGAGCGACGCCGGTGCTCGAGTTGCGCGAGCGCGGTGTCGTCGGCCTGCAGGTTGAGCAGTCGTAGTTGCGCGGAATGCTCGGCGTTCACGGACTCGCTTTCTGATCGTCGCTGTGCTGTGACCGGACGTGCGAAGAGGGTGCATGCACCGTCCACGGATCGGTGATCCGTTCGGACACGCGGACCTCCACCGTAGTGCCGAAGTGAGCGCGCAGGCGATCGGCCACCGCATGCAACCACGGCTCCTCGGTGGCCCAGTGTGCCGCATCGACGAGCGCCATCCCGGCGACAGCGCGCTCAGCCACTGCCTCGTTCGTAGGGTGATGCTTCAGGTCCGCCGTGAGCAAAACGTCCGCGCCGGCGGCCCGCGCGGTTTCGGCGAGCGAGGCGCCCGAGCCGCCGCAGACCGCGGCGGTACGCACGTGCCGCTCCGGGTCACCCGATGCCCGCACCCCCCAGACCGTCGGCGGCAGCACGGCAGCAGCGTGCGCGGTGAACTCGCGCAGCGTCATCGAAACGGCCAACTCACCGATGCGGCCGGTACCGCGTCGGGTCGGCAGCGGCGCCTGCACGAGCAGATCGAACGCAGGCTCCTCGTACGGGTGGACGGAGCGAAGTGCTGCGACGACGGCGTCGCGCCGCCGGCGCGGCACCACCATCTCGACCCTGGCCTCGTGGACGGTCTCGATCTCGCCGCGGTTGCCGATCGCCGGATGCGCCCCTGCTAGGGGGCGGAACGTGCCGGTCCCCTCGCTGCTCCATGCGCACCGGTCGTAGTCACCGATCGCACCGGCACCCGCCGCGGCGAGGGCGTCGACGAGCCGTTCGGTGTCCGCGACCGGGACGAATACGACGAGCTTGTCCAACGCAGCATGGTCCTGGGCCTGCAGCGGGCGCAGATCGCCTAGCCCGAGCCGTTGCGCCAATGCGTCCGACACCCCGGGTGCAGCGACGTCGGCGTTGGTGTGTGCCACGAAGTGCGCGATACCGCCCCGGATCATGCGATGCACCAGCGCGCCCTTCGGATCGGACGCAGGCACGCCGTGCACCCCGGTAAGCAGCAACGGATGGTGGGTCAGCAGCAAGTCTGCGGAATCGGCGAGCGCTTCGTCGATGGTCGCCGACACCGGATCGACGGCGAGAAGTACCTTTTCGACTGATTCGTCAGGGTCGCCGCAGACCAGCCCGACGGCGTCCCACGACTCAGCCCACCGCGGGTCGAACCAACCGTCCAACACGGAGATCAACTCGGCGAGCCTCGGCATGTCGGGAACCTATCGTGGCGCGGTAGCGTTTAACTCACGCAGGAAGCGGGAGGCGACATGCTGTTTCTAGACGGGTTCTTCGGCCTGGTGGTCGTCGGGGCATGGATCTTCTGCTTTATCGACGTGCTTCTCACGCCGGACAGTCTCTGCCGCAACCTGCCGAAGCTGGCCTGGGTATTCATCGTCCTATTGGTCCCGACCCTCGGGTGGATCGCCTGGTTGGTTGCCGGGCGCACCTGGAACCGCACGTCCGAACCCGCGTCGTTGCGAAGCACGTCCCGCTGGCCCGACGCACGGGTGGGATCGCGACCGGCGGCGGCACGTCGGACGGTTTCAGCCCCCGACGACGACGAGGAGTTCCTCGCGGGGCTGCGGAAGCGCGCCGAGGAGCAGCGCAGGCGCGCACGCGATGACGAGCGCCCCGACCCAGGCTGAGATTCGCCGCGATTGCAGGTGAAACGTTTGCGGGCCGGCGATGACTGAACAGATTATGCCGGCCGTGTCGTTCGACAATCTGCTGCTCATCTCGATCATCGCGGTGCTGGCGCCGATCATCGCGGGCGCGATGCCGCGCCTGCGTGTCCCTGCAGTCGTTCTCGAGATCGTCGCAGGCATCGCGGTAGGCCCGACCGGCTTCGGGTGGGCGCGGGTTGACCTGCCGGTGCAGATCCTCGCGCTGTTCGGTCTGGCGTTCCTGCTCTTTCTGGCAGGACTCGAGATCGATCTGATGCGTCTGCGCGGGCGGCCGCTCGCAGTTGCTGCGGGCGGGTACGTCGTCACCCTCGCCCTCGGGCTCGCCGTCGGCGGCAGTCTGCACGCGCTGGGGTGGGTACAGCAACCCCTGCTCATCGCGGTGGCGCTGTCGGCGACCTCGCTCGGGTTGGTGGTGCCGGTTCTGAAGGATGCCGGGCAAAGCGCGAGCACGGTCGGGCAGACCGCGATCGCCGCGGCCACGGTGGCCGATTTCGCCGCGATCGTGACGCTCTCGTTCTTCTTCTCAGCATCCGGTGGTAGCGCCGGCGCGAAGGTAGTGCTGCTGATCGCCTTCGCTGTGTTGATCGGCATCACCGCGTTCGTCGTGCTGCGGGCCGGGCGCTCGATGCGGCTGGGCGGTCTGCTGGTCCGGCTGCAGGACACCACGGCTGAGATCCGCGTGCGGCTCGCCGTCGTGCTGCTCGTCGCATTCGTGGCCCTCGCGACACGCTTCGGGCTGGAGAGCATTCTCGGCGCGTTTCTCGCCGGCGCGGTCGTCAGCCTGGTCGACCGCGACTCGTCGTCGCACCCACACTTGCGGACCAAGCTCGAGGCGATCGGCTACGGCTTCGTCGTGCCGGTGTTCTTCGTCAGCTCCGGCATCCGGCTCGACCTCACCGGCCTCGTGCACAGCCCGGGCGCCCTTGCTCGCGTGCCGGTGTTCCTCCTCGCCTTGCTCCTTGTCCGCGGGGCACCAGCGCTACTGACCCTGCGCGCTCTCGGGGGCCGGGCCACTGCCGCAGTGGCATTGCTGCAGGCCACGTCGCTGCCGTTCCTCGTCACCGCTACACAGATCGGGCTCGTGCTCGCCAAGATCTCGCCGGTGACCGCGGCGGCGGTGGTGTGTGCCGGACTGCTGTCGGTGCTCCTGTTCCCCCCGGCCGCTCTCGCTCTGCTGACGAGCGCTCAGCCGGATGCATCGGAGCGTCCGGAACGCCAGGAGCGGAACGCGTCCAAGAGTTGATCGCGAGCCTCGGGCGAGATCGTGTCGAGCGTGACGCGGCCGAGTAGCCGGTTCGAGGCACGGATCTGCTCGAGGTAGCGCGCGCAGCCGGGGCACGCGGCCACGTGCTGGTCGAAGCGCGCGCGCGCACCCACGTCGAGGCGGTCCTCGAGATACTCGGTCACGAGCTCGACGAACTCGCGGCAGGTGAAGCCGCCGAAGTCCACGTCGTCCCAGCCACTCATGAGCAACCCACGAAGTACCCGGCCAGCGCCTGGCGGATTCGAGCCCGGCCGCGGTGCAGCAGGACCCGCTGGTTGGCCGCCGTGAGGTCGAGTAGGGCGCAGACCTCGTCGGAGTCGTAGCCGTCGACGTCTCGCAGGGAGACCACGATGCGCTGCTGGTGGGGCAGCCGGGCAAGCTCGTGTCGCACAAGGTCGAGCGCCTCGCCAGCCAGTAGGCGGTGCTCGGGCGATTCACGCCACGGCGTCGGGAATCGCACCCAGTGACCGGGCCACCGGGAATCGTCGGACTGGAACCGGTCGGGACTCACGCTCGGTTGGTCAGCTGCGCCGTTCGTGTCGACAGCCGTGCCGCGCTTCTCCCGCACGCCGCGGGTCTTGGCGATATTGACCAGCACGCGAAAGAGCCAGGTGCGCAGACTCGATCGCCCTTCGAAACCGTCGATGCCTTTGAGCAGTGCGAGCCACGTGTCCTGGACGACATCCTCGGCGACCTCGCGGGACGCGACGTGGGTGCGGGCAACGGCGAGCATCGACGGGCTGTAGTGGTCGACGAGTTCGGCGAAGGCCCGTTCGTCGCCGAGCCGGAGCCGGTCGACGAGTTCGTCGTCGGGACTGGTCACCTGCACCTCCGCGGCACACCGTATCGGCGGCGCGCGGCATGGGAGAAGTCCTGCACCCGCGCCGTCGCAAAGGCGTAAGGCGCGGGTCAGCGGTACTCGGGATTCTCGTAGTCGAATCGGCACCCGGCGTCCCATTCGGAGCGTTGGTTCCCGTGCGCCGGGATGCCTCCTGCGTCCTTCAGGATCCTCGCCAGGTGGATGAGGTTCCATGTCATGAAGGTGGTGTTGCGGTTGGTGAAGTCGTTCTGCGGACCACCTGATCCCGGATCGAGGTAGGACGGCCCCGGGCCGGCCTCGCCGATCCATCCTGCGTCGGCTTGCGGAGGGATGGTGTAACCGATGTGCTGGAGCGTGTAGAGAACGTTCATCGCGCAGTGCTTGATGCCGTCCTCGTTGCCGGTGATGAAGCAACCGGCGACCCTGCCGTAGTACAGGTACTGCCCGGACTCGTTGAGCAGGTGCGATCCGCCGTACAGCCGTTCATGCACCTGCTTCATGATCGAGCTGTTGTCACCGAGCCAGATCGGCCCGGCGAGCACCAGGATGTCCGCGGCGAGGACCTTGTCGAAAATTTCCGGCCAGTCGTCGGTGGCCGCGCCGTGTTCGCGCATGTCCGGCCAGACGCCGGTAGCGATGTCGTGATCGATCGCCCGGACGACGTCCACGCCGATGCCGTGGTCGCGCATGATGTTCGCGCTCGCGTCGACGAGGCCCTGGGTGTTGCTGGGCTCGGGGGATCGTTTGAGGGTGCAGTTGATGAACAGTGCCTTGAGGTCGGTGTAGTCAGGCAGTGCGACAGTCATGGTCGGCCTTTCGTCGGTGGACGGCTAGATGAGCTGGGCATCCTGCTGCACACACAGCAGGGCGGGACCGTCGGCGGCGAAGAGGTCGGCGAGGGCACCGTCGAGTTGCTCGCGGCGGTCGACCCGGATGCCCGTGGCGCCGCACAATTGCGCGTAGGCAGCCCAGTCGGGGTTGTGCAATGAGGTGTGCCACACCGGGAAGTCGGCCGCCAACTGCTCCTTGCTGATCTTGCCGAGCGAGTGGTTGTCGAGCAGCAGATGCTTGATCGGGATGCCGTACTTTACGGCGGTCAGCAGCTCGGCGCTGTACTGGCCGAACCCGCCGTCACCCGTCACGGCCAGGACCGGGCGACCTGGCGCCGCGGCCCAGGCGCCGAGAGCGGCCGGGTAGCCGAACCCGATCGAGCCGAGGTAACCCGACATCAGCACCGGCTGACCGGCCGACTCCAGATAGCGGCCGAGCGAGTAGGCGTGGTTGCCGACGTCCACGGTCACAACCGCATCGCCCGGCAGGTGCCGCGCCAGCGCATCGAAAACTGCGGCGGCCGACACCCCCTCGCCCCTGTCGTCCGCCACCCGACGGGTCTTCTCCGCTCGCCAGATTGCCCACCGCTCGGCGACGTCGCCGCGCTGATCCACCGCCTTCGCCGCACCCACCGTGGCGTCGAGTGCGGCCACCGTGAGCGCCGCATCGCCGAGCAGGTGCTCGGTGACGGCGTCAAAGCGCCCGATCGCGGTGTGCGCGTCGTCGATCTGCACGATGGCTTTATAGGCCGCAATGCCGGTGTGGTTGGAGAACGAGGCGCCGACGACCACGAGCAGGTCCGACTCGTTCATCAGCCAGCTCGCCACCGGCGTGCCACTTCGGCCGAGGACACCCGCGCCGAGCGGGTGCGTGTCAGCGATCAGTCCCTTGGCCTTGAACGTCGTCAGCACCGGGGCACCGAGGCGTTCAGCCATCGCACGAACCTCGTCACGGGCCGCGCGGGCTCCATGCCCGACGATGAACACCGGACGCCGGGCATCGCGGACGAGGGCGGCTGAGCGATTGAGCGAGTCGGCGTCAGGCAGGATTCGGCGGGAGGTAAACCGACCTGCCGGATCGGCCGCCGGCTGTTGGCTGGGCAGCACCTGCACCTCATCGGGCAGCACCAGGTGGGACACCCCGCGACCATCCACCGCCCGCTTGACGGCAAGCGCGGCAAGCTCGGCGTGGTCGCTGCCGGCCAGCACCACCTGGGTCGACACCGCGACGTCCGCGAATACGCTCGAGAGGTCGAGGTCCTGGAACGCGCCGCGCCCGCGCACTGCTGATGGCACCTGACCCGAAACCGCGACGACTGGAGCGCCGTCCAGCTTGGCGTCGTAGAGCCCGGTCAACAGGTTCGTCGAACCAGGCCCGGCGATCGCGAAACACATCGCCGGACGGCCGGTGAGCTTGCCGTATGCGCTTGCCGCGAACGCCGCGGCGCCCTCGTGCCGGATCCCGATATAGGTGATCTCGCCACGTTCCTCAGCCCTGCGCAGGGCATCGGCGAAGCCCAGGTTCGAGTGCCCGACCATCCCGAAGACATGGGTGATGCCGAACGCGACGAGCGTTTCGACCAGCGTGTCGCCGACGGTGCGCACGCGCGGGCCTGGATCGGGCAGTTCGATGTAAACGCCGTCTGGACGCTCGTCCACCGGGAAACTCGGCACGGCGTCACTGAACCCGCCAGGCGGCAGACCCGTAACCGGGTCGTAGTCGTATCCGTGCCACGGGCAGCGCAGCAGACCCTTCTCGATCGACCCCTCACCCAGCGGACCGCCCTGGTGCGGGCAGTGGTTCGCCAGCGCGCCGAGGCGATCCCCGCAACGTGCGAGCGCGATCGAGAGGCCGCCGACCTCGACGCTTCGTACTCGGCCGTCGTCGGGCAGCTCACCGTCATCCACCCGATGCCATCGGGTGCTCGGACCGATCATCGATTCCTCCTTCGCCGCGCGCAACTGCTGTGCAGTGCTAGGAGGTGGCCCCCGCGTTACACCGGACCGCTGTCCTAGGGTTGATAGGTGCCAACAGATGATCGCGCTCTTCGACTCCACGCGATGCTCGAACCACGGGGCCCAGCGGCCGCGATCGTTCTGAGCGATGAGCAGGTCGGGGCGCTCGGCGCGAGCAGGACGCCGGCGGTACGGGTGACGGTCAACGGCACCACCGGCTCGGCCCGGGTGGGACGCATGGGCGGGGAAAATCTGGTGGGCTTCAGTAAGAAGCTGCGCGCCGAGCTCGGGGTTGAGATCGGCGATGTCATCGACGTGATCATCACCCTCGACGCCGCGCCGTCGGAAGTCGCAGTGCCGCCGGCGCTGGCCGCAGCGTTTGCTGCCGACGCGGCCGCCGAGGCGGCGTTCAAGGCCCTAGCCCCTTCGCACCGCAAAGAATTCGCGCGCTGGATCGACGAGGCCAAGCGCGAGGACACAACGAGGTCGAGGGTCGAGCAGACACTGCAGATGCTGCATGAAGGCAAGACCCGACGCTGATCGCGACCGCACATGCTGTCTGGATTGTGGATGTTCGGTGGCCGATCCTCGTCTGACGCAGGACGTGCCCAGATGGTTCGCGAGTTGTATCGCCACCGGTGTGCTCGTTTCGGACCGGCCTACGTCTCGAGGATTGTTTTTGGGATGGGTGAGCGGGCTCGGTCACTCGCCGGATTCGCGTCAGGTTTGACCGGCGTTGGCCAGCCCGCTTTGGTGGGCGATGATCATCCGGATGTCCATCAACACCAGGTCCGGACGGTGCTGGTTGACGGCGGCGACCGCCACCGAGTTCATCACCGCCCGCGGGCTCGGCGATGTGCTGGCGGGCACGCCGCGGCCAGACCACCTCGCCGCGCTGCTGCGACGCGCGCACGGCGCCAGCGTCGCGCCGGCCGGGCCCGAGCGATCCCGCTGCACGCGCTGACCGCCGCCAACCGTCCCTGGAACAGGCCTACCTCGCGTTGGCCGAGGATGCAGTCCGGTACCGCGCCGGTCGCCCTCGAACGGCCAGCCCGATGACCGGCCTGCCGACCACGGCGGCCGGGTCCCCACCCGGGCTGGCATCGGCACTGCGCGCCGAGGCCCGCAAACTCGCCACCGTGCGTTCCACCTACGTCCTGCTGCTCCTGGTGGTGGCGCTCGGCGTCGGTGTCGGGCTGCTGGAGCTGACGTCACTCGGTCACAACTGGGTGAGCATGAGCCCCGCCGACCGGGCCGCGGTCGATCCGGTGAGCGAGTCCTTCAGCGGGCTCCAGGTCGCCGAGCTGGCCCTCGGCGCCCTCGGCGTCCTCGCTGTCAGTCCCGAGTGCGGCAGCGGGATGATTCGCGCCACCTTCGTCGCGATGCCACGTCGCGGCCGGGTCTTCCTGGCCAAGGCGCTCGTGCTCACCGCCACCCACCCAGTGACCCGCCCCCACGCCGCGCGGGTACCTTCCCTCGGCCTGGCCTACCTCGACCTCGTCCTATACCTGGTCGCCTTCCTCGGCCTCGGCGCCTGGCGTATGCGCCGGGACCCGGGCGCCTGAGCTCCGGCCTATCAGCTGAGTGTCGCGCGGACTCACGCTGTGGACAGCACGTAGACCGTGTCACCGTTGGCCGCGGAGACCAGGAGGTCGGGGTGGCCGTCGCGATTGACGTCCCCGATCCCGACGGCGTCGAAGCCGAGGTTCTCCCCTGCGATCGACGAGATGTAGGTCCGGATCGGCCGGCCCGTGCGCCCGCTGTACACGTCCACCCGGCCAGCGAGGGGTGCTCCGTCGCTGGAGGTGTACGAGCCCACGACGATGTCGGGAACGCCGTCGTAGTTCACATCGCCTGCGCCGCGGCCGGGTCCGGCGCCGGCGTTCGGTGTTGCGCCGCGGAAGACGTCCAGCTTCCTGCCGGTCGCTCCAGAGAAAACCAAGGCCACGCCTCGGAGGTTGCCGTTGTTCGCCCCGGCGTCGAAGTCGCCCGCGTAGATGTCGGGCGTGCCGTCTCGGTTGAGGTCGCCCACCCCGGCAACGAAGAACCAGCCGAGATCCATGGTGTCCGGACCACCGGACAGCTGGAGTCGCCGCTTGCCCGTCCGGCCGGAATACACCGATACCACTCCGCGTCGCCCAGGGCCTGCATCGGTCGCCGCGATGGCAACGTCGGTGACGCGGTCGCGGTCGATGTCGCCCACCGGCGCAGTCCCGATGCCGAAATGATCACCCGCCGCGGCACCTGCGAACCTACGAAGCACAGTCCCGTTCGCGCCGGAATACACGTAAGCCGCGCCGCGCTCGGCCCCGTTGCGTCCCGCGCACGGCGCGCCCACAAGTAGGTCAGCATGACCGTCGCTGTTGATGTCACCCGCCGAGCTGACGGCAGCGCCGAGGTGCGCGCGGGCTGGTGCGCCACCGAGAGTCAGTAGCAGGGTGCCTGTTGCCCCCGACCGGACGTAGGCGTGTCCTGCGCCTACCTCGCTGCCGGTGCAGGAAAGGCCGCCCTGCGGTGCCCCGATCAGGACGTCGTGCACGCCGTCGCCGTCAACGTCACCGGCGTCGGCGATCGCGTAGCCGAGCGACTCGCCCGCAACGCCGAAGTAGGAGTGCAAGATGGCACCCGAACGGCCGGAGCGCACGTCGACGTGCCCCGAGTTCGAACCAGCCGCGGTAGCGTGAAACGGAGCGCCGATGATGGCGTCCGTCGCACCGTCGTGATTGACGTCGTGAAGCTCGCTGACGGCCCACCCATACCCCTCGCCAGGCTGGTCACCGTTCCATACATGTATTGGTGATGGCGTGGTTAGCTGCGCCGCGGAGGCATGCCCGTCGACCGGAGTGCCCAGTAACGCCAGCATGGTCACCGCCGAGCAGGCGACCATCTGACCGAATCGATGTGCTGCGCCTCGATGACGTGATTTCATGATCGCTCCCTTGTGTCGTGGCGATGCTAGGTCTGCGGGGGCTTCGCGCGCTGTCACGTTCGTGCTCATCCAGCACAGGAACGGGCGACACGCTTGCACGCAGCGTGCGCCGTGATGATGCTGTGCACGTGACAGCGTCCGGTGGTGGCCCAAGCCGGCTCGGTCTGCGCGGCTCTGGCGCTGACCGCCCCGGGCACGTGCGCGTCCTTCTCGCGACCAATGAACTGGTACTTGGTGAGTTCTCCTGCGAGCCTGACGACCCGCTATGGATGAGCGCGAACACGATCGGCGACCTACCGCACGTCGTGTGGCCATTCACCACGGTCGAGATCATCCGGCACAGGGCCGGCCGGGTTTGCGCTGACAGCAACGGCGTGTTGCTTTACGACGCCGGCGCGGAGTACCGACGTCGGCCGGTGTCACCGGTCGGTGATCGCTCGGTGTTCATCGCGCTGCATCCGCAGTTGCTTGAGCGGCTCACCGGCCGGTTCACGCGCCGACGCCATGGGCAATTTCCTGTCGATCACCTCCCTCTGGCTGCGCACGGCTGGCTGCGTATGAAGCGTGCGCTCTCAGCAGGCCACGCCTGTCACGACGCGATGCGTCTGGAGGAACTCACCCTGGACGCTCTTGGCACGGTCGTCGAAGCGTTGCCCCAGCGACGAACGGCCCGGCCGGACACGGGTCGCCGCGTTCGCGAGCGTGTCGAAGACACTCGACGGCTGCTGGGCGATGCGCTGACCGAGCAGGTAGCGGTCACCGACATCGCCAGACGTCTTGAGGTATCGCCGTATCACCTCGCCCGCCAGTTCCGCACGCTGACCGGGACGTCGATGTACCGCTACCGGCGCGAGTTGCGTGCCCGGGCAGCGGTCCACGTCCTGCTCGACAATCCGCGCCGTGATCTATCAACAATCGCCGCCGAACTCGGGTTTGCAAGCCACAGCCACCTCACCGCGACCTGCAAGCAAGTGTTCGGACAGACACCGTCGCAGCTGCGAAGCGCCATCCACGCCTGACAATCAGCGACGTGCCGGCTGTGGACGGCTGCAGCCCGCTGACCTCCTCACCTGGCTCCGCAGCCGGCCCGCGACCCGCTCGCCCGCCTGCCAGGCGGTGGTGCGAGGGTAGTACCGACATCGACTGATGGAGGCGTTCGACGGCGTGGCCGTTGCAGGAAGCGGGGTGCGCTGTGCTCGCTCAGGCCGTGCGGTTCTCGACGCATGAACTGAATGACGGCCAGCGATCCCGACGCTGGGAGGAGTGGAACCGTTCGGCGCTGATCGGCTTGAGTTGTCACACGCCGCACGGTCGTGGACTGCGCGGTGAGGAGATAACGCTCGAGCTTCCCCACGTCACGGTCGGACACGTCCGGGCCGAACCGCACCGGGTCTCACGCGCCGGTCACACGCTCGACACCAGTCCTGCGGACTCGGTGATCGTCTACGCGATTCTGAACGGACGTTCCACGTTCTCGCGGGGCAACAGCTCTCAGCACCTGGCCGCCGGAGATCTCGCGATCATTGATGCTGACCGGCCGTTCGAGCGCACGTTTCCGACCGCATTCGCTGAACTTGCCGTGAAGTTCCCACGACAGGTCTTCAGCGGATCCAGCGCTGGGCCGCGATCGACCGATTCCGGCTTCCTCCACCCGTCCGGGCTGACGGCCCTGCGTGTGCACGCCCTGGGGCGTCACCTCGTCGACTCGCCGTCCTCGGTCGCACCGGTCGACGCCGAGACGATCAGCCGGGTCGCGCTCGATCTCATGACCGATCTGACGACCAGCGACGGTCCCGGGGACCGCCTCGCTCTGGGACGCCTGCTCATCGAACAGAACCTCGGCGACCCCTCGTTGTCGGCGTCGAGGCTCGCGACGACACTTCAGATCAGCAATCGACAGCTGTCCCGCCTTTTCGCAGACGCCCGAACCTCCTTTCCCGAGTATGTGACCGACCGTCGCCTGCAGCGCGCGACGGCGCTGCTCAGCCAGGCCGCCGGGGCATCCGTCGGCCAGGTCGCGGCGCTGTGCGGGTTTTCCTCGCCGTCCTACTTCAGCCGTGTGTTCCGCGATCAGCATGGGTTCCCGCCCGGCCGGTTCCAGCCGAGCTGAGCCAACCACTGCTCGTCGGCGGGTGTCTCCGACTTGCACTTTTCGGCCATCCCATGGATGTGCGCCAAGCGACAGTGCACAGTCGCGTCCAGGGGAGCTAACGCTGGAGGACAACGTGGTTCAGTTCGATGACGGCATCACCGACACGCGGCTGCCGTCTGCTGGCGTCGTGACGACCGATGTCCTGACCGTCGGGTCAGGCCCGGCCGGGTCGTCGGCGGCGCTGTTCCTGTCGAGTCTCGGTGTCGACAACATCATGATCACGAAGTACCGGTGGACGGCAAACACGCCACGCGCGCACATCACCAATCAGCGCACGATGGAGATCTTCCGCGATCTCGGCATCGAGGAGCAGGTGCTCGCGGAGGCGACGCCGCACGAGTTCATGGGTGACACGGTGTTCTGCACGTCGATCGCCGGCGAGGAGATCGGGCGCATCCTGACGTGGGGCACGCATCCCGGACGTCATGGGGACTACCGCCTCGCCTCGCCCTCGCTGAACTGCGACATTCCGCAGACCTATCTCGAGCCGATCCTGGTACGCAACGCGACGATGCGCGGCACGCAGACCCGCTTCTCCACCGAGTACCTCTCACATGTGCAGGACGCAGACGGCGTCTCCGTTCAGGTGCGAGACCGGCTATTGGGCGTGCAGTACGAGATCCGCGCCAAGTACCTCATCGGTGCGGACGGCGCGCGGTCGATGGTCGCGGCCGATCTCCACCTGCCGATGGAAGGGCGGATGGACATCGCCGGCTCGATGAACATCACCTTCACCGCGGATCTGGAACGCCTCGTCGGGCACCGTCCGTCGGTCCTCTACTGGGTCATCCAGCCGGGCGCGAATGTCGGCGGCATCGGTGCCGGTCTGGTGCGCATGGTCCGGCCGTGGAACGAGTGGCTGATCGTCTGGGGCTACGACATCAGCCAGCCGCCGCCGCAGGTGGACGACGCGGCGGCGCGCGACATCGTCCGAAAGCTCGTCGGCGACCCGGATCTGGCTGTCGAGATCACCGGCACGTCATTGTGGGGCAACAACGAGCAGTACGCCACGACGCTGCACCGCGGACGCGTCTTCTGCGCCGGGGACGCCGTCCACAAACACCCGCCGTCGAACGGGCTCGGCTCCAACACCTCAATCCAGGACAGCTACAACCTGGCATGGAAGCTTGCTGCGGTGCTTGCCGGCCGAGCCGAGGCGGCGCTGCTCGACACCTACACGACCGAGCGTGCGCCGGTCGCCAAGCAGATCGTGACCCGCGCGAACCAGTCCAGCCGCGAGTTCGTCGGCTTCTTCGACGCCCTCGGACTCGGCCCGGGCATGAGCGAGCAGCAGATGGTCGCCGCGATCGACGAGCGCAAGCTCAACTCCGCCGCCGGCGCCCACAAACGCGCCGCCCTGCTGGACGCGATGCGGCTCAAGGACTACGAGTTCAACGCCCACGGGGTCGAGCTCGGCCAGTTCTACACCTCCGCCGCGATCGTCTCCGACGGCTCTGCCCGCCCCGAGCCGACCCGTGACCCCGAGCTGTACTACCAGCCGTCCACCGTCCCGGGCGGACGGCTGCCGCATGTCTGGGTCGGCGACTCATTCCACAAGCTGTCCACGCACGACCTCGCCCCCTACGAGCAGTTCACCCTGCTGACCGGCACCGCGGGACAGGCGTGGGTCGAAGCGGCTGAGTGCGTCGGGAATGACCTTGGCGTCATGGTGAAAGCCGTGGTGATCGGCCCCGGCGCCGAGGTCACCGATCTTTACTACGACTGGGCCGCGCAACGCGAGATCGACGAGGACGGCGTGATCCTCGTTCGCCCCGACAAACACGTCGGCTGGCGCGCCGCCTCGTTGCCCGACGACCCACGGGCCGCGCTGCGCACTGCCCTCGCGACGATCCTGCACCGGCTCGAGCCGTGACGATGCGGTTCGCTCATGACACCCTCGCCCAGCGCGTTGTCCTGGAATCAGGTGCGGCAGCCGTCCAGGTACGGGCCGAACTCGACCGCCTCGGCACCCCCACGGTGATGGTCATCGGAGCGGAACGCTCACGTGGGCTGCTCGACGACCTCGCCGCCAGTACTCGGTTGCGCTGGACGGAGGTGGTTCAGCACGTCCCCGTCGAATTGGCGCAGCGCGCCCGAGCCGCCGCGGCGACGGCTGGCATCGACGCGATCGTCGCCATCGGCGGCGGGTCAGCCATCGGCCTGGCGAAAGCAGTCGCCCTGGCCCAACCGGCACGGATCATCGCAGTCCCGACGACCTACGCAGGCTCTGAGGCGACCAACGTGTGGGGACTGTCCGACAGCAGCGGCAAGACGACCGGGGTCGACGATCGCGTGCTGCCGACCACCGTCGTCTACGACCCGCGGCTCGTCGTTTCCATGCCCGCCGACCTCGCGGCCGCCTCGGGCCTGAATGCCGTCGCCCACTGCGTGGACGCTCTCTGGGCACCCCGTGCCGACCCGATCAACGCCGCGCTCGCCACCGAAGGACTGATCGCACTGCGCGCCGGACTACTCCGGCTCCTCGACACACCGCAGGATCTCGATGCGGGCGGACGCACCCAGTACGGCTGCTACCTCGCCGCCGTCGCCTTCGCCTCCGCCGGATCGGCGATGCACCACAAGATCTGCCACGTCCTTGGCGGCACCTTCAACCTGCCACACGCGCCCACACACGCGATCGTCCTGCCCTACGTCCTCGCCTGGAACGCCGCCGCCGCACCGCAGGCGAGCCGCCGCATCGCGGCCGCCCTCGACGCCGCCGACCCGAACGACGGCCTGGAACGCCTGCGCACCCGCCTGAACGCCCCCCGGGCGCTGCGCGACATCGGGCTGCGGGAACAAGACATCGCGACCGCCGTGACCGCCGCGCTCGCCGTGATCCCCGCGACGAACCCGCGACCTGTCGACGAGCACGCCCTGACTCGCCTGCTGCACGCCGCCTGGGCCGGCGACCCGGCCACCAGCCTGACCGAGGAGCCGTCCGCGTGACCGAACCCGACGCCGCCCAGACGGCGCGCGAGACCGCGCTGACCGAGACCGTCCTGGCCAGCTTCGACCAGACGCCGGACCCCCGCATGCACGAATTGATCACCGCGCTTGTCCGGCACCTGCATCTGTTCGCCCGTGAGGTCCGGCTGACCGAAGCCGAATGGTCGGCCGCTATCCACTTCCTCACCGCTGCCGGACACATCACCGATGACAATCGGCAAGAATTCATCCTGCTCTCCGACGTCCTCGGCCTGTCCATGCAGACGATCGCCATCAACCACCCGGTCGACGACACGATCACCGAGTCCACCGTGCTCGGCCCGTTCTTCATCTCCGGCGCACCAGAGATCGACAACGGCGGCGACCTCGCCTTCGACGCCGTCGGCGAACCGTGCTGGGTCGAGGGCACCGTCCACGACGAACACGGCACCCCGCTCGCAGGTGCGCGACTCGAGGTATGGGAGGCCGACGACGACGGCTTCTACGACGTCCAGTACGACGACCACCGCGTCGCCGCCCGCGCGCACCTGTTCACCGAGCCCGACGGCAGCTACCGGTTCTGGGCGCTCACCCCCACCCCCTACCCCATCCCCGACGACGGGCCGGTCGGCCGACTGCTCGCGGCCACCGAACGATCACCGATGCGCGCCCCCCACCTGCACTTCATGGTCGCCGCGAGCGGCTGCCAAACCCTGATCACCCACATCTTCGTCGCCGGGAACACAATCACGACAGACAGCGTCTTCGGCGTTCGCGACTCGCTCGTCAAGCCCTTCGACCGCCAACCTGCGGGCAGCCCCACGCCGGACGGACGCGCCGTGGCGGGCAACTGGACCCGAACGCGTTTCGACATCGTCCTCACCGCGATCCCGGCGCCCGACTAGTTTGCCTGGCCACCTCAACACACACAGCTCGTCCCCGCGATCTGCATCGGATCCGGTCCGCGCCATATCCAAGCGAGTGGTGCTCGTTGAGGCGCGCCCGAGGCGGGCAGGGGTGCGGCCGCAGCGGAGGGCTCCTCGCCGTCGCGGCTGCGGAGCACGATTGCGTCCCGACACGCGCCGGGACAGACTTCACCGCGGTACCGATGAGTTCCTGGTTGCCGGAACGTCCTACTTGTATTCGCACGCGATCCTGGAGGCGGCATGGGCGGGGTACGGGTTCTGGTAGGCACGCGCAAGGGCGCATTCGTTCTGACGTCGGACGAGCAGCGTCGCGATTGGCAGGTCGACGGCCCGCTCTTCGCGGGCTGGGAGGTCTACCACGTGGCTGGGTCGCCGATCGATCACGACCGGATCTGGGCCGCACCCTCAGGCGGCTGGTTCGGCCAGGTGATCCAGCGTTCCGACGACGGCGGCCGCACGTGGGACGCCGTCGGCAACGACTTCAGCTACGCCAGCCCGGCCGGCGAGCATCAGTGGTACGACGGCACGCTGCGCCCGTGGGAGTTCGCCCGCGTCTGGCACCTCGAACCGTCGCCGACCGATCGCGACGTCATCTTCGCCGGAATTCAGGACGCTGCGTTGTTCCGCAGCGCCGATGGCGGCGACAGCTGGGAGGAGCTGCGCGGATTGCGAGAGCACAGTTCAGGACCGCAATGGCAGCCAGGCGCCGGCGGCATGTGCCTGCACACGATCGTCCTCGACCCGAACGACCAGAACCGCATGACGGTGGCGATCTCGGCGGCCGGGGTGTTCCGAACCGACGACGGCGGCGCGTCGTGGCGTCCGATCAACCAGGGCCTGCTCTCCAACGGCATTCCCTCCCCTGCAGCGGAGGTCGGACACTGCGTGCACAACCTCGCGATGCATCCAGATCACCCGGACACGTTGTACATGCAGAAGCACTGGGACGTCATGCGCAGCGACGACGCCGGCGAGCATTGGCATGAGGTGAGCGGCAACCTTCCGAGCGATTTCGGCTTTCCGATCACCGTCCACGCCCACGAACCCAAGACGGTGTACGTCGTGCCGATCACCAGCGACTCGGAGCATTTCCCGCCCGATGGCAAGCTGCGGGTCTACCGCAGTCGCACCGGCGGAGACGACTGGGAGGCCCTTACCGAGGGGCTGCCGCAGGAGAACTGCTACGTCGACATATTGCGCGACGCCATGGCCGTCGACACACTCGACGAATGCGGCGTCTACTTCGGCACGACCGGTGGGCAGGTCTACGCATCGCCCGACGCGGGCGACACCTGGGCGCCAATCGTGCGTGATCTGCCACCTGTGCTGTCCGTCGAGGTGCAGACCCTATGAGCGAGCCTGCTCGCTGCGCAGCCACGATTCGGGTCCTGCTGCCAGCGCATCTGCGTCAGTTGGCTCGTTGCGAGCGCGAGGTCACGCTCGAGGCCGAGCCGACCCAACGCGGCGTGATCGACGCGCTCGAACACCGATACCCTGCACTGCGCGGCACCTTGCGCGATCCGGCGACCGCCCGGCGTCGCTCCTTCGTGCGCTTCTACGCCTGCGAGCAGGACCTGTCGCACGACTCACCGGACGATGCGCTCCCGGCCGCCGTGGCGGACGGGACCGAACCATTCCTGGTCATCGGCGCGATGGCCGGCGGCTGACACTCTCGGCAACGTCTCGCGTGCGGCGTCAATCCGCGAGGTGCGCCGGCAGCCCGAAAGCAGGAAACACCCGCTCGGTGTCGAGGAACGAGTGAATCTGGGCAATCCGGCCGTCCATGATCTCGAGCACGTGCAGCGCCCAAGGCGCACGCCCGCCAACGGGATCAGGACGGTACTGACCGAAAGCCGGGCACCCGTTCGCCGCGGTAGGTAAAAGCCGCGATCCACGGCACTCCGAACCGACACCGAGCATCCATGCGCCGATGTCGGCAGCGCCACGCAGCCACATCTGGAAGGGAGGCATGGTCTGCAGCGCATCCTCGCGAAGCAGGCTGACGAACTGCGCGATGTCGTACCGCTCGAAGGCGTCGACATATCGAGCGAGCAGCTTCGTCTGGTCGACGTCAAGTTCCGGTTGCGGCGGGCCTGTGCCGGCGAGCGTCGTCCGCGCGCGTTGAAGAGCACTGTTGATTGCCGCGACGCTGGCGTCGAGCAGGTCGGCGACTTCGGCCACCTTCCACCGAAGCACTTCGCACAGGATGAGCGCGGCTCGCTGCTTGGGCGGTAGATGCTGCAGGGCGGCGACGAAGGCCAGCCGCACACTCTCGCGCAGCACGGTGAATTCTGCGGGATCGGCCTCGACGGGCAGTACGCGTACGTCCGCGATCGGCGACACCCATGATTCGTCACTTAGGACGCCGACTAGGGAGGCCGCGACGGGCCGACGCGCTGGGCCAAGCTCCACCGGAATCGCACGGCGTGATCGTCCGCGAAGCATGTCCAGACACACGTTCGTCGCGATGCGATACAGCCACGACCGTACGGTCGAGCGCCGCTGGAAGCCCTCGGCCGCCCGCATCGCATGGATCATGGTGTCCTGGACGGCGTCCTCGGCGTCGAACGCCGACCCGAGCATCCGGTAGCAATATCCGGTCAGCTCACGACGATGGGCTTCCAGGTCCAGGTCGACCGAGGCTTCGCTCAGAGTCACCCCGGAATCCTACGTGCGAGGACATCAGGCTTCGGCGAGCGCCAGCACCTCGCGTACACCGCCCGCTTGAGCACCCCCCAGAAGTCGCGGGTTGGGGAGCTCGCGGGCAGCCAGCGGCGCCACGATGGCGGAGAGCATTCCGGTTGCCTGCGGGTCGTCTGTGTCGTCGCGCAGCACCCAGATGCGTCCGTCGGGAGCGAAATCCCGGGCGCGCAGCATACGATGATTACATCATTACGAAGGAGACCTTCGGTGCCTACCCTGTTGGAGTTCGCTGGCGGAATCGAGGCCATCCACCGCCTCGAGGACACCTTCTACGGCAGCGTGCTGCGCGACCCGGTGCTTCAGCCGCTGTTCGGAGCCGGACAACGCCAGCATGTCGAACACCTGACGGCGTTCACCGCCGAGTCCTTCGGCGGGCCGGATAGGTTCACCCGAGAGCTTGGATTCGCGCACCTCATCGACGTACACCGTGGCCTGAAGATCACTGAGGCTCAGCGGCTTCGGTTTGTCGAGCTGTACGTCGCGGCGATGGACGACTCCGCCCTGCCGACCGATCCTGACTTCCGGGCGGCTGTGCTCGAACATGTTGAGTTCGGCTCGCGCGTCGCCATGCAGAACTCCCTCGCAACATCCGAGGCCGAACTGCACCCGTTACGCGACGTACCGCGCTGGACATGGGCACGCGATGAACCCGAGCCGGCGTGAGAAATAGAGCGTGCAGCTGAACGTCGAGATTGTCGAGCGGGCGGGAAGCGGTTCCTCGGATCAATTTCGGCCACCGTTCAACGCAGCCTGGACGGCACCCGCGTGCTCGACTACCGCCAATGGGGCACCGCCGGCGGCCGTCGCCGAGATGCACGTTATGGCTCGGGCGGCGCCTCAGCGGCCGAGGGCGGGTAGCAGAACTTTGTCGATGACGCGCACGACGTCGTCCTCGCCGACGAGCAGCCCCTCGGCAGCGACCCTGTGATACGCGAACGCGGGGAACACTTGGGCCAGGGTCTCTACGTCCAGGTCGCTGCGGAGGAGCTCCCGCTCGACCGCTCGGGATAGGACGCGTTCGAATAGCTGGCCGTACGGCGCGGCGATAGTGTCCCGGGAGGCCGCGCGCAGTCCGGCGTCGTGCCGGGACGCGTTGATCACACTCGCCAGCACCTCGGCGGTGCGGCCGCCGGTTTGCACGTAGGCATGCCCGCACGCCAGCAGGTCCTCGCGCAGGTCGCCGGTGTCGGGCAGCTCAGGCGCCTGGAATAAGGCCGCGGCCGCGGCGATGACGAGCGCGGTCTTTCCCGACCACCGTCGATAGATGGTGGCCTTGCTGGCGCCACATCGGTGTCGTCGCCGGAGAACCCCTCCAAGTACTACGCCCTCCGAGGCCGAGTCGTCACGGCCACAACCGACGGCGCAGCAGAGCACATCGAAACCCTCGCTCAGCGCTACCTCGGGGATCCCTACCCCTGGTACGGGGGACGCGACCAGACCCGTCTGCTACTGACGATCGCCGCCGAATCCTTGCACGCGATGGGCTGACCGCTCGCGGCTCGCGGGTGCACGCGGCTCTGGTCGATGAAATGACTCCAGACGCTGAATCATCGCCGACGCCGCTACGTGAGCAGATCGCTGGGAGCGTCCACGTCGTCCGGGCTGGGACGATGTTCTAAGTATTCGACCAACATCCCGTCCGGATGGCGCAGCCAGTACCTGGGCCCGGGTGGCGACTCCCACCGATTCTGAGCGACCACTGCACCATGGTCGATGCTGGCACGCACCGCCTCGTCCAGGTCCGGGGCCAGCACAGTAAACCGCGTCTGCATCGCCTGTCCGCTCGATCAAGAACCGCGGGATCCATCTCGAGAATCAGGAAGCCGCCCACCGCAACAACATGCAGGCCTGCCTCAGGGATGTCCATGTCCATGTCGAACTCGGCTCGGGTAAGCGCCTCGTAGAACCGCACAACGGGCTCGAGTCGACCAGCCGTAGGAAAGACCCGCACGAAAATTCGGGGTGACGACAGCACCGATGAATCAGGCTGCTAAAACCGAAGGCGTAGGACGCCGGGGTGATCAGCATCGCCGACCCACGGCGGCGCGTGGTCAACGATCCCCGCTCGACTCAGCCGTCGAGGCCGGACAGGGCGCCGGTCTCAAGGTGAACCGACGCCGGCGGCACTTCGTGTAGGGGGCATGACTGCTCACCTCGCGTTCGCCGACGGCAAGCGTCGCCATTCCGGACAGCGGCATTGAGCGCGATCAACGACGCCCGACGGGGCCAATCGTTCCCGCCGAGCGCAGTAGCTCGTCACGCGCCGGACGACCGCGAGAACGATGCACCGCAGACGCTGCGCGAGATCCTGGGTGAGCAACGGTCACCGATGAGCGACGAAGACCTCATGCGTGTCCTGCACGACCAACACGCGCGAGCGCTGTGGAGCTACCTTGTCGGGCTCACCAACGGCGACCGCGCACGGGCCCAGGACATCGTCCAAGAAACGTTACTGCGCGCCTGGCGGAACCCGTCCGTGCTCGACCAGTCCCGCGGCTCGGCGCGCCCATGGTTGTTCACGGTCGCGCGGCGCATCTTGATCGACGAATGGCGCTCCAGTCGCGCGCGTCACGAAGTGCTGAGAGACACGCCGCCGGAGGTGGTCGTGTCCGACGAGATGGACCAGCTCGACAATCGTCGGCTGGTCGTAGCGGCGCTTGGCCGGCTGTCCGCGGTCCATCGGGAGGTCCTGTCCGAGACCTACTTGCGTGGGTCGACAGTGGCCGAGGCGGCGTTGAAGCTCGGCGTGCCCACCGGCACAGTCAAGTCGCGGACGCACTATGCACTGCAGGCGTTCAGACATGCCATCGACGAGGTAGGAGGCGTGAAGTGACCGGCGATCCATTCGAACACGACGATGCGGCGTACGTCCTGGGGTCGTTGTCGACAGCCGACCGCGACGCGTTCGAGGCCCACCTCGAGTCCTGTGATGACTGCATCCGCCGCGTGGCCGCGCTGTGGCCGACTCCCGATCTCCTTCGGCTCGCGCCGCCTCACACCTTCGCCGCTGACCTCAGCGAGTTCACCGTCCTCCCGTCCCGGGACGCCGCTTCGCCACTCAATACCGACGGTGGAGGCGTCGCAGCACGATCGGCACCGTCGGTGGCCGAGCTTCCGGATGCGCTCCTGCCGAGCCTGCTCCGCGCGGTGCGTCGCGAGCGGGGTCGCCGCCGGCTCATCGGTCGCGCTCTAGTCGTCGTGGCGGCGGCCTGCATCGCCGCACTGGTCGCCGTACTGGTGCTCGGGCGGCCACACTCGTCGGTCACGTCGGCGAGCGGGCCGGTGTACACGACAACGGTGTCGACGCCCGTCCTGGCCGCTCACGTGAGTGTGACGCGGCACGACTCCTGGGACCAGGTCAACCTCGCCTGCACCTACACGTCGCAGATCTTCCGCCACGGCAACTACACCGCGGTTGCCATTGACCGCACCGGCCGTCGGGAGGTCGTCGGCAGCTGGCCCGCCATCCCCGGTCAGACCGCCGTCGTGCGCACGCCAACCAGCTTTCGCGCCGGTGACATATCCATGATCAGCATCATCGACCCGGCCGGTAACCCAGTGGCACAAGTACGGATCTGAGACGGTGAGGTTCACGACGGCCGGCTAAACCCTCGTTGGGCGGCTTTCGCTGGCCCCACCACGATCTGTGAAACGCCGCGGGCCGTGCTGCCGAAGCGCCCGTCCACCAAGATCGTCGGGCCCACTCCCGGAACTGCTTATGGGATCGCGGCCATAGGTAGACGCCGCCGCTCTCCCTGCATCCGCAAACGATCGGACCGGCCGCGTCGCGGGCATGCTCATGCCGCTCTCGGTGCGCGACCATGCCGAAGAGTGCCGTTGGCCCAAAGCTCGATGCGGCCGTTGGCCTAAAGCTCGAGGCGCTCGAGCAGGGGCAGGATGCGGCCGTCCTCGACCCGGTGCAGCAAATCGGCGGCGATGAGCATCTCACATCGCGTTGCCGACCTGCCGAGTCCGGTTCAAGTGCCGTCTGGACGCCGTCATCTGCGCCGCTCGCCGACTTTTCGCAGACTCGTCGCGGACTGAGGGCAAGATTGCCAGCCTGCCGAGATCGGCCGAGGTATCTACAGGTCAAAAAAACATGACCCGTAGAGGGTGGGCGCTACTGGGATCGAACCAGTGACCGCTCGGGTGTAAACCGAGTGCTCTTCCGCTGAGCTAAGCGCCCGCCGGCGCGGCAAGCCGGGCGTCGATCAGGCTACCGGGCAACCGTGCGACCGAACGCCGTGCTGACGAAAGCCGTACCGTATTGACGTGCTGGAATCGAGGCTGACGTCCGCGCTGCGCGTCGTGCGCCAGCCTCGCTATGCAGCCTTGTCGGTGCTGATGGTGGTCGTCGCCCTCATCTGCATCGCGGCCGGCACCTGGCAGATCGCCCGCCTGGACGGCAAGGTTGCCGCGAACGACGCGCTGCGTGCCAACGCGCACCAGCGCCCCGTCCCAGTGTCGCGATTGCTGCCACTGATCGATGCGAAGGCGTCGGTCGCCGAGAGCCGCGTCCGGTACCGCACAGTCACAGCCAGCGGCACGTACGACACCGCGAACCAGTCGCTGGTACGCAACCGCAGTGTCGATGATCGCAACGGCCTGCTCGTGCTGACGCCCCTGCACACAAAGCACGGCGACCTGCTCGTGGTGCGTGGCTTCGTCACCTCAGCCAGCCTCACTCCCCCGCGGCCGCCAGGCGGCCCGGTGAGCGTCCGGGCCCGCGTGCAACTCGCCGAGTCGCGCCACGACGGCGCGGCACAACTGCCTGGCGGCCAGGTCGAATCGATCAACCCCGACGACCAGCAGCGCCGGCTGGGGAGTCCGGTGTACGACGGCTACGTGGAGCTGCTCGCCGGCCAGCCGGGCGTGAGCGGGCTCACCGCGATCCCGGGACCGGACCTGTCCAACCCGGCGGGCGGCGCGGTAGAACCGCAGCACTTCGCCTACATCCTGCAGTGGTATCTGTTCGCCTTGCTCGCGCTGGCGGCGCCGTTTGCGATGGCGCGCGCCGAGCGTCGCGAGCACGCGGCGGCAGAGCTCGACGGCGACGACCCGCAAAGCGAGGTCGCTGCCAAGCTCGCCGATCGCTACGGACGCAGCCTGCGATGACGGCGAGCGAATGGGACGAGCGCTACGGCGCCGGTGAGCTGGTCTGGGGCGTGGCGCCCAATCGCTGGGTGGCGTCCGAGGCGGGCGATCTGGCGCCGGGACGCGCGCTGGACCTGGCCTGCGGGGAGGGTCGCAACGCGCTATGGCTGGCCGGGCTCGGTTGGCAGGTGACAGCCCTGGATTTCTCCGCCGTTGCGTTGGACAAGGCGCGCACCCTCGAATCCGCCCTGCCTGGCAAGCGCGCCGTGAACTGGCTGCTGGCCGACGCGACCGCCTATCGCAGCGACGTCCGGTTTGATCTCGCGTTGCTCTGCTACCTGCAACTGCCCGCCCACGAGCGCCGAAGCGCGATACGCAACGCCGCACACGCGCTGGCAGAAGGCGCGACGCTGCTGGTGATCGCCCACGACTCGCGCAACATCGACGACGGCACGGGTGGCCCGCAGAACCCGGGGGTCCTCTATACAGCCGCGGACGTCGCAGCGGATCTCGACGGTATCGACGTCAGCATCGAGCGCGCCGAAGAGGTGCTGCGCCCGGTCGCGGGTGCGGACCGCCCGGCGATCGACTGCCTAGTGCGCGCCCGCCGGCCGGGGTCGGCGAACTCAGAGTGAGCTGATCGCGCGTCGCCAGTCGTTGGCGTCGCGCCCCTGGCCGGGCCCGTTCATCTCGGCGAAGCGGACGATGCCCTGCTTGTCCACCAGGAACGTCCCACGATTGGCGAAGCCGGTGACGTCGTTGAACACGCCGTACGCCTGGGCCACCGCGCCGTGCGGCCAGAAGTCCGACAGCAGCGGGAACTCATAGCCCTCGCGCTCGCTGAAGACCTTGTGCGAATAGGGGGAGTCGACACTGATCGTGACCGTCTGCACGCCGTCGTTCTGGAAGGACTGCATGTCGTCGCGCACATCGCACAATTCGCCGGTACAGATGCCGGTAAAGGCGAGCGGATAGAAGATGATCAGCACCGCCTGCTCGCCGCGGAACGCCGATAGCGTGACCTCTTCGTTGTTCTGGTCCTTGAGGGTGAAGTCGGGGGCTTCGTCGCCGACTGTGATCATCGCTTTCCTCCGGGTGATTTGCGACCGACCAGACGGGCTCCGGACCACTCCGCGCTGACCGTGGTGATCGAGGTCTGGGACAGCCCGGCCACGGAGGCTGCCTCGCTGATATCGGACGGTTCGACGTAGCTCTCGCGCCCCCGCTTGGGCGAGAGCAGCCAGATCACTCCGTCGTCGGCGAGCGGACTCACGGCGTCGACCAGAAGGTCGACCAGGTCGCCGTCGTCAGCTCGGTACCAGAGCAGGACGCAATCGACGACCTCGTCGGTTTCCTCGTTCAACAATCGTTCGCCGGTATGCGACTCGATCTCGGAACGCAAGTCATCATCGACGTCGTCGTCGAAACCGATCTCCATCACGAGCATGGACGGTTTCAGGCCCATCCGCTCGGCCACGCCTGGTGCAGTGCCGGACGTCCGGCTCGTACTCACGACTGTCATCCTCCCTGCGATCAGCCTGCACCGGCAAGCTGCGTTACCCGGTGGTAGCTCATGACCTGACCCTAGCGGCTGCGCAGGGTGTTGACTGTTGGGGTGACGAGAGACCGTTTCAACATCATCACCGACGGGCTGCCCAACCAGCTCCCCGACATCGATCCGGACGAGACCCGGGAGTGGATCGAGTCCTTCGACCAGGCGGTCGATTCCGACGGTCGCCAACGCGCCCGGTTCCTCATGCTCAAACTGCTCGAACGGGCCAGGGAGCGCCAGGTCGGCGTGCCTGCGCTGCGCAGCACCGACTACATCAACACCATCCCGCCCGAACGTGAACCCTGGTTCCCGGGCGACGAAGACATCGAGCGCCGGATCCGCGCCTACATTCGCTGGAACGCGGCCATCGCGGTCTCGCGAGCGAACAAGAAGGTCGGTGTCGGAGGGCACATTGCCACCTACGCCAGCGCCGCGTCGCTGTACGAGGTCGGCTACAACCACTTCTTCCGCGGCAAGGACCTCGCGACCGGCATGGGCGACCAGGTCTACTTCCAAGGACACGCCGCGCCTGGCATCTACGCCCGCGCCTACCTCGAAGGCCGCTTGACCGAGGAGCACCTCGACGGTTTCCGGCAGGAAAAGTCGCGCGCGCCGTTCGGCCTGTCCTCCTACCCGCACCCGCGGCTGATGCCGGACTTCTGGGAGTTCCCGACCGTGTCGATGGGCCTCGGCCCGATCGCTTCGATCTACCAGGCCCGGTTCAACCGCTACCTGCATGCCCGCGGGCTCGCGGACACGTCCAATTCCCACGTCTGGGCTTTCCTCGGCGACGGTGAGATGGACGAGGTCGAATCTCTCGGCGCGATCGGAGTGGCTGCCCGCGAGGAGCTGGACAACCTCACCTTCGTCATCAACTGCAACCTGCAGCGCCTGGACGGCCCGGTGCGCGGCAACGGCAAGATCATCCAAGAGCTCGAGTCGTACTTCCGCGGTGCAGGCTGGAATGTCATCAAGGTGGTCTGGGGACGTGACTGGGACCGGCTGCTCGCCCGCGACGGCGACGGCGTCCTGGTCAATCAGATGAACCAGACGCCGGACGGGCAATACCAGACCTACACGACCGAGGGCGGCGACTACATCCGCGAGCACTTCTTCGGCCGCGATTCCCGGCTGCGCAAGATGGTCGAGGATCTTTCCGACGACGACCTGCGCCATCTCTCGCGCGGCGGTCACGATTACCGCAAGGTGTACGCGGCCTTCGCTGCAGCGCGGGCGCACGTCGGACAGCCGACCGTCATCCTCGCCAAGACCATCAAGGGCTGGACGCTGGAGTCCTTCGAGGGGCGCAATGCCACGCACCAGATGAAGAAGCTGACCCCGGCAGACCTCAAGGCCTTCCGCGACCGCCTGCACCTACCGATCACCGACGAACAACTCGCCGCCGACCTGCCGCCGTATTACCACCCGGGCGAGAAGTCCGACGAGATCCAATACATGAGGGAACGCCGGGCAGCCCTCGGCGGTGCATCGCCCAAGCGGGTCGTGCGCGCCAAACCGCTGACCCTGCCCGGTGAGAAGGCATATGCGGAGCTGCGCCAGGGCTCGGGCAAACAGCAGGTCGCCACGACCATGGCGACTGTGCGCCTTTTCAAGGACCTCATCAAGGACAAGGAGATCGGCAATCGCTTCGTGCCGATCATCCCGGACGAAGCGCGCACGTTCGGCCTCGACTCAATCTTCCCGACGGCGAAGATCTACTCGCCGCACGGCCAACAGTACGAGGCCGTCGACCGCGATTTGTTGCTGTCCTACAAGGAGTCGACGACCGGCCAGATACTGCACGAAGGCATTTCCGAGGCAGGGTCGATGGCCTCACTGATCGCTGCGTCGACGTCCTACGCCACGCACGGCACGCCGATGATCCCGTTCTACATCTTCTATTCGATGTTCGGTTTCCAGCGGACGGGCGACCAGTTCTGGGCACTCGCCGACCAGTTGGGGCGTGGCTTTGTACTCGGAGCGACGGCGGGACGCACCACGCTGACCGGTGAGGGTCTGCAGCACGCGGACGGGCACTCGCTGCTGCTGGCGTCGACGAACCCGGCCTGCGTGTCCTACGACCCGGCGTACTCGTTCGAGGTCGCGCATATCGTCCAGGCCGGGCTGGCCCGCATGTACGGCGTCGGAACGTATGAAGGCGGCGTCAGCGACCACGACGTCTTCTACTACCTGACGATCTACAACGAGCCGATCGCGCAGCCCAAGGAGCCCGACAACCTCGACATCGAGGCGCTCCTCAAGGGTATCTACAAGTACGCCCCGGCGGCGCGGCACGAGGAAGGCCGCCCGCAGGCCCAGATCCTCGCCTCCGGGATAGCAGTGACGTGGGCGCTGGCTGCGCAGCGGCAGCTTGCCGAGGAATGGCACGTCGACGCGGACGTGTGGTCGGTGACCTCGTGGAATGAGCTGCGCCGCGACGCTGTCGCCTGCGAGGAGAACGCGTTCCTCGAACCGGAGGCACCGGCGCGAACGCCGTTCGTCACCACCGCCCTCACCGACTCCCCCGGTCCGGCGATCGCGGTGTCGGACTTTATGCGGGCCGTCCCCGACCAGATCAGCCGCTGGGTGCCAGGCGATTACACCTCGCTGGGCACGGACGGGTTCGGCTTCGCCGACACGCGCGGCGCGGCGCGGCGCTTCTTCCACGTCGACGCGCAATCCATCGTTGTCGCCGTCCTCCAGCAGCTCGCCCGCCGCGGCGAGGTCAAGGCCGAGGCACCACGTGAGGCGTTCGACCGCTACCAGCTCGACAGCGTCGCTGCTGCCGGCGCCGGCACCGTGGGGGGCGACGCGTAGAGCGCCCCTTCGCGGCTCGCTCAGTAACGAGCGCCGGACACCTGCGCCCCGAGCGGATCGAGTTCCGCGAGGTCCTGCGCGGTGAGTTCGACGTGCAACGCGCCGACGTTCTGCTCGAGCCACCGCACCCGCTTGGTGCCGGGGATCGGCACCACCGGGATCCCGAGGCGCTCGGACTGACCCTGCACCCAGGCCAGCGCGATCTGCGACGCAGGTACCTCGTGACGGGCCGCGACAGCACCCACTGCGTCGGCAATGCGGCGGTTGGCCTGCCCCGCCTCGCCGACGAAGCGCGGGTTGCTCGCGCGAAAGTCCTTCGCGCCGAACGCCGAAGGGTCCACGGTCCCGGTCAAGAAGCCGCGGCCGAGTGGCGAGAACGGCACGAGCGCGACCCCGAATTCGCGTAACGCGTCCAGAACCGTGGTTTCCGGGTCGCGTGTCCACAACGAGTATTCGCTCTGCACCGCTGCGATCGGGTGGATGGCGCAAGCGCGCCGTAGCAATCCGTCATCGACCTCGGACAACCCGAGGTAACGCACCTTGCCCTCGGTGACGAGTTCGGCCATCGCACCGACGGTCTCCTCGATCTCGGTGTCCTGCGGCGGACGGTGCAGGTAATACAGGTCGATAACATCGACGCCCATGCGTAGCAGCGAATCCTCGCACGCCTGCTTGACGTAGCCGGCCTTGCCGCGGATCTTGCGTTCATCCCAACCGGCGCTGTTGTCGATGCCCATCTTCGTGGCGAGCTGCACATGCCCACGCCGATCGTGCAGAGCACGTCCGACGAGTACCTCGTTATGGCCGGCGCCGTAGACGTTGGCAGTGTCCAAGAATGTCACGCCGATCTCGAGCGCGCGATGAATCGTCTCGATCGACTCGTCCCAGTGGGCCGCGCCATAGCTCTGGCTCATGCCCATGCAGCCCAGTCCCTGGGCCGAGACGGTCAGGCCGCCAAGGTTGATCTGATGCACTGTGAATTTCCCTCGGTTGTCGGATGCTGGTGCGTTATTGACACTAGGACGTCAGCTGTACAGTTCGCACACCAGAAGTTCCCCGGTGCCCTCGATCCCTGCGCCAGCAAGCAATGTCACGCTGTCGCCGGCGCCGAGCGTGGTGGACATCGTTGTGCAGGTCGTTGTGCAGGTCAACGCGAACTCACCATGAACGATCAACAGATGCGCCGGCGCATCGACCGTGCGCGCACCCGAGCGGTGCACGTCAAAGCGGCCCGAGTCGAGCACAAGTGGCAGCTCGACGAATCGCGTCACCGGCGCCCGCGGCGTCGTCTGCAGCAATGTCGTCTGAATGAAGCGAAGTGGCGAGTCCGAACCGTTGACCTCGGTGTGCCGGACCCCTGAACCGGTCGACTGCAGCAAGACGTCGCCCGGCCGCACGAGCAGGTCCGCGCCGTGACGCAACACCCCTGCGACGACCCAGCTCACGATTGCCACGCCACGATGCGCATGCTCGGCGAATCCGGTGCCGGGCGCGAGGACGTGCTCGTCCACGGCGATCAGCGCGCCCACACCGAGCCGGGACGGATCGTAGTGCGCGCCGGCCGAGAAACAGTGGTGGCTGTCGATGCCGGGCTGAGCCGTCATGAACCGCTCATTGCTCCGGACGACCTTCGCGGGCACGATCACGGACGCACCGCGTGATCACCCGTCCAGGCCAGCAGATCGTCCATCGCCCAGGTGTTCACGATGCGGCGCGCCTCGAGCTCGCACTCGACAGCGCGCGCGCATCCGTTGACCTGCCAGTCGAGCTGGCCAGGGGCGTGCGCGTCGGTGTCGATCGAAAACAGGCACCCTGCCTCGATCGCCATGCGCAGCAGCGTACGGGGCGGATCCAACCGCTCCGGACGGCTGTTGATCTCGACGGCGACCCCGAAGCGCTCGCAGGCGGCGAAGACGATGTCGGCCTCGAACTGCGACTCGGGACGCGTACCGCGACCGCCGGTGATCAGCCGACCGGTGCAATGGCCCAATACGTCGGTGTGCGGGTTGGAAATTGCGGCAACCATCCGGGGTGTCATCTCCTGCGCTGGCATGCGCAACTTGGAGTGCACGCTCGCGACGACGAGATCGAGGCGGGCCAGCAGTGCCGGCTGCTGGTCGAGCGTGCCTGCGTCGAGGATGTCGACCTCGATGCCGGTCAGGATACGAAACGGGGGCATGCCACTGGCGACAGCTTCGGCTGCGAAGGCGTCGTTGAGTTCGGCGACCACGTCCAGCTGGCGCTCCAGCCGGTCGGCAGAAAGGCCGTTGGCGACCGTCAGGCGGGGTGAGTGGTCGGTCAGCACGAGGTAGTCGTGGCCCAGTTCGCGGGCGGTCACCGCCATCTCGCGGATCGGCGAGCCGCCGTCGGACCAGTTCGAATGGGCATGGCAATCCCCGCGCAGTCGCTGCCGAAGCGCGGCGGTCGCCAGGTCGACCGGCTCGGGTTCCTGCGCGAGCAACCGCCGCAAGTACGCCGGCTGCTCGCCGCCCAGCGATTCGGTGATGCATCGGGCGGTCGTGTCACCGATCCCGCTCAGCTTGGTGAGCGTGGCGTCGACCGCCCGGATCGAGAGCTCCTCACTCGTCAGCTCTTCGGCGACACCGGCGGCGGTCCGGAAGGCCTTCACCCGATACGTCGGTTCGCGTGCGCGCTCGAGCAGGAAGGCGATGCTGCGCAGATCGGCGACCGGGTCTCGCGGCTCCATCACCTCACGCTAGCGGCGTGACTCTCGTCGCCTACGTGGGGCAACACCGACCGTCGGGCGGGTCGGACGGTAGGTTTCAACGAGTAGCCGGTGGCGAGTCGAGAACGCCGACCTCGCCGGCCGCCGAGGCGAATGAGCGGGTCGAACGAGAGGGTGTGCACGTGATCGCCGTATTCGCGCCCGGACAGGGCGCACAGACTCCCGGGATGCTGTCGCCGTGGCTCGAGCTGCCGGGTGTTGAGGAGCAGCTCGCCGAGTTCTGCGAGGTCGCCGGGCTCGACCTCGTGCGGCTGGGAACGACCGCCGACGCGGACGAGATCAAGGACACCTCGGTCACCCAGCCCCTGATCGTCGCGCTCGGCCTGCTGGTCGCGGCTCGGCTCGGGCTCGAGTCCGACACCGAGCGCGTCGTCGCGGGGCACAGCGTCGGTGAGCTCACCGCGGTATCGGTCGCGGGCGCGCTCACGCCCGTGGACGCCGTCACTTTCGCCGCCCGCCGTGGTGCCGAGATGGCGGCGGCCTGCGCCGTCACACCTACGGGCATGTCGGCGGTGCTCGGCGGCGACCCGGACGAGGTCGCTGCCGCTATCGAAGCCGCAGGCCTCACCCCGGCGAACCGCAACGGTGCCGGCCAGATCGTCGCCGCCGGAGACCGCGAGGCTCTCGATCGACTCGCTGCCGAGCCGCCCGCGGGTGCGCGCACGGTGCGTGCGCTGCCGGTCGCGGGCGCGTTCCACACCAAGTACATGGCCCCTGCCGAAGCGGCACTCACCGACTTCGTCGCGACGTTGAAACCAAGCGATCCGCGGCCCACCCTGCTGTCGAATGCGGACGGAGCACCGCTGTCCACCGGCGCCGAGGTCATCGCCCGTCTCGTGCGCCAGGTCACCCTGCCGGTCCGCTGGGACCTATGCCTGCGCACCTGCGCCGACCTCGGCGTCTCGATGGCGATCGAGCTGGCACCGGCTGGTGTGCTCAGCGGGATCGCGAAGCGGGAGCTGCCCGGCATCGAACTGCTGGCGATCAAGACCCCGCAGGACCTCGAGAAGGCCCGCGCGATGTTCGGCAGCGCCCGACCGCACGAGGACCGGACAGGGGCCCACGACGGCCCCACCCACGACGGCCCCACCCACGACGGCAAGGAGTGATCATGATTGCTTCGGTGAACGGTGCGCCCGGCAGCCGCATTCTCGGCCTGGGCCACTATCGTCCGGGCAATGTCGTCACCAACCACGACCTGATTGCCCTCGGCGTCGACACCGACGACGAGTGGATCAAGTCGCGCGTCGGCATCGCGGAACGGCGCTTCGCCGATCCGCACGAGACGGTGGTCGACATGGCCGAGGCAGCGGCCAGCAAGGCGCTCGCGAACAGCGGAGTGGACGCGTCCGCCATCGACTTTGTTCTGGTGGCGACCTGCACAATGCCCGAGCCGATCCCCGCCGCCGCACCGCAACTCGCCGCTCGGCTAGGGATAAACGCCCCGGGCGCTTATGACATCAGCTCCGGGTGCTCCGGGTTCGTGTACGCCGTCGGCGCGGCCGACGCCGCGATCCGCGCCGGGCAGGCACACAACGTCTTGGTGGTGGCGTCCGAACGGTTCTCCGGCTGGCTGGACATGACCGACCGCAGTACCTGCATCATCCTCGCCGACGGTGCCGGCGCGGCTGTGGTCGGTCCGTCGGACGAGCCCGCCGTCGGCCCGCTGGTCTGGGGCAGCGACGGCGCGGCGCACGATACCGTCGCGATCGACGCGGATTCGCGTTTCTTCCGACAAGAGGGTCAGGCCGTGTACCGCTGGGCCACGTCCAGGATGGCGCCGGTGGCGTTGGAGGCGTGCAAGCGCGCCGGCATCGAGCCGTCCGAGCTCGCGGCGTTCGTCCCGCATCAGGCGAACCTGCGCATCATCGACTCGCTCGCCCGCAAGCTGCACGCGCCGAACGCGATCGTCGCGCGCGACATCGTCACGTCGGGCAACACTTCGGCAGCAACGATCCCGCTCGCGCTCTCGCGCATGGTCGAGCGCGGCGAGATTCCCTCTGGCGCGCCCGTGCTGCTGCTCGGCTTCGGCTCCGGCCTCGCCTACGCCGCTCAGGTTGTGCTGTCCCCGTGAAACAGTGGACGTGACAGAGTTCCCGATTTTCGCCCTCGCGCTGCCCGTCCGGGTGAGCGCATCATCCAACCGAAAGGACAGATCCCCGTGGCTAGTGCCGAGGAGATCCGTACAGGACTCGCCAGCATCCTCGAAGAGGTAGCCGACGTCGCACCCGCGGACGTCAGTGATGACAAGAGTTTCGTCGATGACCTCGACGTCGATTCGCTGTCCATGGTTGAGGTTGCCATGGCCGCTGAAGAGAAGTTCGGCGTGAAGATTCCCGACGACGAGCTGCCGAAGATGAAGACCGTTGGCGACGCGGTGAAATACATCGTGTCCAACTCCTGATTCAGGCGAGCCCATCGAGCGAGGAGGCCAATCATGACCACGCTGCGTAGCGACGAGATCGTCGTGACAGGTTTGGGAGCCACCACGCCGCTCGGTGGCGACGTGGCGACGTTCTGGGCAGGCCTGCTCAAGGGCCAGTCCGGCGTCGTCGCGCTCACCCAGGACTGGGCGCACGACCTGACGGTCAGGATCGCGGCGCCGATGGCGAGCGATCCGGCCGCCATGATGCCCAAATCCCGGGCTCGCCGGCTGGACCGCAGCGAGCAGGCCGCGCTGGTTGCCGCGCGCGAAGCGTGGGCGGACGCCGGTTTCGAGGGCAAGGCTGCCGACGCCGGTCTGGAACCGACACGCGTCGCGACGGTCATCGGCACCGGGATCGGCGGCGTCACCAGCCTGCTCGCGCAGTACGACCTGATGAAGGCAAGCGGCCCCGGCCGGGTCTCGCCGCTGCTCATTCCGATGAACATGCCCAATGGGCCGGCCGCGTACGTCGGGCTGGACATCGGTGCGCAGGCCGGCGTCCACACGACGGTGAGCGCCTGCGCGTCCGGCGCTGAAGCGATCTCCTACGGTCTCGACCTGCTGCTCCTCGACCGCGCGGATGTCGTCGTGGTCGGGGGCACCGAGGCGTGCATCCACCCGCTGAACATCGCCGGCTTCGCGCAGATGCGGGCCATGTCGCGGCGCAACGACGAACCGCAGCGCGCGTCACGTCCGTGGGACAAGGGACGCGACGGCTTCGTCCTAGGCGAGGGCGCCGGCGTGCTCGTACTCGAGCGCGCGACGTCAGCCAAGGCTCGTGGGCGCACGCCCTACGCCGTGCTCGCGTCCGCTGCGATCACTTCCGACGCCTATGACATCGTCCAGCCGGACAAGTCCGGGCAGGTGCGAGCCCTCAAGCTGCTGATCGAGCGGTCCGGGCTGAGCTTCGACGACGTCGTCCACGTGAACGCGCACGCCACGTCGACCCCGGTCGGGGACATGGGCGAGGCGGGCGCGATCGCCGAACTTTTCGGCGAGGACACCGTGGTCACCGCGACCAAGTCGATGACCGGGCACCTGCTCGGCGCGGCCGGGGCGATCGAGTCGGTCGCGACCGTCCTGTCGATCCAGAACGACGTCGTCCCGCCGACGATCAACCTCGAAGAACCCGATGACGAGTTGCGCGTGGACGTTCCCCGCGAGCCGCGCGAGATGTCGGTGACCGTGGCGGTCAACGACAGCTTCGGCTTCGGCGGTCATAATGCGTCGCTGTTGTTCCGCAAGGTTGGTTGACCCCGGGGCGGCGAGCAACAGCTAGCCAATCGCGTCTTCGCACCGCACCGGCAATCGTTGCCCTGTCTGCAGCGGCTGGGCGCTGCACAACGGTCAACGATCAAGCGATCGGTCGGTGAACGAACACCGCTAGGGCGAGTCGGTGTAGCTGACGACGCCGAGGCACATCTCGTCCGAGGAGCCCTCACCCCAGACGACGTAGCGCGGCGGCAGCTTGGCAAGCTCAGGGAGCTTGTCGCGCAGCGTCGCGTCGTGTGTACAGGTGACCCGCAGCTTGTCCCCGGCATGCACGGTCACCGGCTTGGCGAGCACCCGCGCGCGCTGGTCGTCGAAGTTCCACACCTTGACGTCCAGCAGACGCTTGCTGGTGCCGTCCGCGCGCTGCAGGTCGACGGTGATCGATTTGCCGAGCAGGTGCATATGCCCGGCCACGGAACGGATCGTGATCGTGTTGTCGACCTGCCGTGTGCATGTCTGCGTGACTGAAGCCTTCGGGTTCAGCAACGACCCGCCGCACAGCACCTGTAGCCCAGCTACCGTCGCGCCTGCGAACCCACCGAAGCGTCGCGTGACGTCGAGGACCGAGGCGGTCCGGTCGCACAGCGGTCCGACCTTGTTCGCCGGACACGGCAATTCGACCGGCGCCGGCAGCAGCAGGGTGTGCAGCGGTTTCAGGTGCGCGCCCAACGGCGCGACGCGCAGCCTCACGTCGGTGGCGTCGGTGCCGCCGCCATTGAGCAGGTTGTAGTGCATCTGCAGGATGACCCGGCTGCCGGCGCTGAACTTCTGACCGGTACCCGCTGCGAAGCGTTGCTCGCCGCCGGACGTCGCCCAGGCCGCGAGCCACGGCGCCGCGTCCAATTGACTGATCGCGTCCGCTCTTCCAGGTAGCCCGGGGCCGCCGAAACAGGACCAGCCGAGCCGCGGGTCGCTTGCATCCTTCGCCTCGGCCGCCGCCACCTGATCGCGGTCGACTCGATAGAGGATCGCGTGATGCACCAGCCGTGGATTGCCCGGTTGCAGCACGGCACCGGAGAGGAACGCGTCCGTCGTGATCTTGGGGTTCAGCAGGATGCAGCGATAGTCATCGGTGCCGCCCGCCTCCGCGTGCGGGCGGTAAGTCCCCCCCGGCATGGGCAGATCGATCCATCGTTGGCCCGGACGCAGCGCGGCGACCGCGACCGGCGCGGCCGACGCGGCAGCCTGCAAAGGTGTCGGCGTTGCCGTCGACGGGGTCTGGTTGCGCCGGGCAACCGGGCGCGTGGGCGCTGATGTGCACCCGGCGACAACGGCTGATCCCGCGAGTAGCACGGCCGCGAGGCGGACCAGGCGATTTCGGCAAGGATGGGCAGGCACGGGTACATCATGACGCAACCGTGTCGGTTTTCCATGCTGCCTACGATTGGCAGGTGTGAGCAGTCGCGCGGGCATCGTGGTCACCGGCACCGAAGTGCTGACCGGACGGGTGGCGGACCGTAACGGTTCCTGGCTGGCCGAGCAGCTTCGCATTCTGGGCGTCGACATCGCGCACGTCGTAGTGGTCGGCGACCGTCGCGACGATCTGCGGGCAGCGCTGGCATTCCTAGCCGGGACCGGCGTCGATCTGGTGGTGACGACCGGCGGCCTGGGTCCGACGGCCGACGATCTCACCGCCGAGGTCGTCGCCTCGTTCCAGGGCCGCGGCGTATCACTCGATGTCGAGTTGGAGAAGCACATCGCCGCAATCGTCGCGCGGCTGAGCAAGCACCGTAGCTGGCGGATGAATCCCGCGGCGACTGACGCCGCGATTCGCAAGCAGGCATTCGTTCCGGACGGCGCAAACGTGCTCGCACCGGTCGGCACCGCTCCCGGCCTGGTCGTTCCCGCCGTCGCTGAACGCGGCGCTCCGCCTGTCGTCGTACTGCCCGGGCCACCTCGGGAGTTGCAGGGGATGTGGCCCGCAGTGCTTGACGACCCCGTCGTCCAGGCGGCGTTGTCCGGGCGCGCAGAGTTGCGCCAGCGCACGATCCGGCTCTGGGACACGCCGGAATCCGAACTCGCGGCCACGCTGCGCGACAACGCGCATCGCCTGGACGGCCTGGAGATCACAACATGCCTGGCAGGCGGGGAATTGGAGATCGTGGTCCGCTACAGCAAGGCTGCGCAGCCGGCTTACGACGACCTCGAGGCGGTAGTCGGCGCAGCGTTCGCGGACACTGTGTTCTCCTTCGACGCGGCGACGGTCGATGATCTGGTGGCCGAGGCGCTGACGGCACGGGCGGCCACGATCGCCACCGCGGAATCGTGCACCGGCGGCTTGCTGGCGGCACGGCTGACCGCCCGGCCGGGATCGTCCGGCTACGTCCTCGGCGGCCTGGTCAGTTACGCCGATGCCGTCAAGCAGTCCTTACTGGACGTGCCCGCCGAGCTGATCGAGCGCGTCGGCGCCGTGAGCGCCGAGGTGGCAGAGGCGATGGCAGCCGGCGTCCGCCAACGCCTGGGCGCAGACCTCGGGGTGGGGATCACCGGTGTCGCCGGGCCCGGCGGCGGCACCCAGGCCAAGCCCGTCGGCCTGGTGCACCTCTGCGTCGTCGGACCCGATGCAACTCTCGCGCGCCGCATTGACATGCCCGGCTCGCGTGCGGATGTCCGCAGCCGATCCGTGACGATCGCCATGCACATGCTCCGCGAGCTGCTCAGCTCGTGATCCTGTCCGAGGAAAATTCGCGGGTGACACCGGCCCGATCTCGCTAGCGTCTGAGCGATGGGCGACCTTACCTTCGCGCGGCTGGGCCGGGAACACTTCGGCTTGCTCGCAACATGGCTCGAGGAACCGCTCGTGGCCCGGTGGTGGAACCATGAGAGCTCGCCCGGCGCGATCGAACGCGACTTCGGCCCGGCCGTCGACCGGGCAGAGCCGACCGACATGTTCGTCGTCTCGGCGGACCAACCGTTCGGCCTGATCCAGCGCTACCGGATCGACTCCTACCCGAGCTACCAGCAAGAGCTCGGGGCAGTCGAGCACGTGCCGCCGGCGACGCTGAGCATCGACTATCTGATCGGCGTGCCGGCAATGCGTGGCATCGGACTCGGCACGACGATGATCGCTGAGTTGATCGCGGCGAGCTGGGTTGAGTTTCCCGAGGCACCAGCCGTTCTTGTCCCGGTGGCTGCGGGCAATGTCGGTTCGTGGCGGGCGTTGGAGCGGGCGGGCCTGCGCCGGATCGCCGAATGCGACCTGGAGCCCGACAACCCGATCGATCCGCGCGAGCACTACCTGTACCAGATCGACCGAGGCGTCGAATCGGGCTGAGATCAGGGAGGATGAGCCGGTGACCGCCTCCGATCTAGGTCTGCGCGCGCCCGCGTATCGAGTCAGCCGGCGCGCGATGACCTACTGGACCGTTCGGGCACTGCTCGGGTGGCTGATCGTCGGCCTCGTCGAGGCAATCTTCGTCCTCGTCTGGTCGCCGCATCGCGTGCTCGTGGTGACGGTCACCGTCGCGCTCGCCGCCATGCACCTTTTCGTCATGCCGCGCTGGCGTTTCCACGTCCACCGCTGGGAGGCGACCGACACGGCCGTGTACACCCAGTCGGGGTGGCTCAACCAAGAGCGCCGGATCGCACCGATCGCGCGCATCCAGACGGTCGACACCCAGCGCGGCCCGTTCGAGCAAATGTTCGGCCTGTCCAATGTCACGGTCACCACCGCGTCCGCGGGTGGCCCGTTGAAGATTCATGCGCTGGACCGCGCCACCGCGGACGCCCTGGTCGACGACCTCACCGTCCGGACGAAGCTCTCGGACGGCGACGGGACGTGAGCGATGTGCTCGTTCCGACTGCGCAATGGCGTCGGCTCAGCCCCCGGATGTTACTGGTGCACCCGGTCATCGAGGTCGGCAAGGCACTGCCCGCGATCGTCGGGGTGTTCCTGGCCGGACGCTCCGGCGGCGACGGTTCGAGTGGATCGCGGTGGAGCCTACTGATCGCCGGGATCGTCATCGGATTCTCGCTGCTGCGCTGGTTCACCACGCGTTACCGGATCACCGACGAGCAGATTCAGCTGCGCAAGGGTCTGCTGCGTCGGCGCACCCTGGCCGCGTCGACCGATCGGGTGCGGACCGTCGACGTCACCGCGCACCTGCTGCACCGCGTGCTTGGTCTGGCCCGCGTCATCGTCGGCACCGGTACGTCAGACCGCAAGGGCCGCGACCGGATCGTCCTGGACGGCCTGACCGCAGCCGCTGCCGCCGCGCTGCGCAGCGAATTGCTGCACCGCGGCGACGCCACTCCCACCCCAACCGCCGTGGCACCGACCGAGCAGGAGCTCGCGCGCGTCCAGACGCGGTGGCTGCGATATGCGCCGTACAGCCTGACCGGCGCTGCCGCCGGTCTCGCGCTGCTCGGCTTCGGCTGGCGGCTGGTGAACGAGAGTCATGTCGATCTGCGCACCCTCACGCTCTACCGCGTCGTCGCCGACCAGCTCGCCCGGTGGCCGCTCGGGCTCGACGTCGTCACGTCCGTCGCCTTCGTGCTTGCGTTCCTCGCGCTCGCGTCCACAGTCGGGTACGTGCTGTCGTTCTGGAACTTCCGGCTCACCCGACACAGCGGAGGCACCCTGCACGTGTCCCGCGGCCTGATCACCACCCGGGCGACGAGCATCGAACGGCGCCGACTGCTCGGCGCCGAGTTGACCGAGCCGCTGCTGCTCCGCGCTGTGGGTGGGGCTGGGTGTCAAGCTATCGCCACCGGATTGCGGGTGGGCCGTGGCAGCGAGCGGGGCGGCGAGGTCCTGCTGCCGCCCGCGCCGCGCGAGGTCGCCGTGCGGGTCGCCGCTGCAGTCCTCGGTACCGCGACGGGCGGCACCGGTGCGCCGTTCGCAGCGGTCCTGGCTCCGCATCCACCAGCCGCGCGACGCCGGCGCATCGGGCGTGCCCTGGCCGGCGCGTTGGTGATCGCCGCGGGCATCGGCGCTCTCGTCTGGCTCGCCGGCTGGCCCACCTGGCTGTGGTCCCTGGCCGTGCTACCAGTCGCTGCCGCGGTCCCCCTCGGCCTGGACCGCTATCGCAGCCTCGGGCACGCGACGATCGACGGATTCGTGGTCACCTCGTACGGCTCGCTCGTTCGGCGGCGGTGCGTCCTGGCCGCCGACGGCGTGATCGGCTGGAACATCCGCAGCAGCTTGTTCCAGCGCCGCGTGGGACTCGCCACCCTGGTCGCCACCACTGCCGCCGGTCGGCAGAGCTACCGGATCGCCGACCTCGCGAGCGCCGACGCCGTACGCTACGCCGATGCAGTGCGCCCAGGATTGTTGACGCAGTTCCTGGAGTGATGCTGCTCAGGCCGGAATGCCGTCGGCCGCGGGAACGACGACGGCGAACATGTCGGCCAGGCCGGCCAAGCTCGCGGCCTGCAACGTACCCGCGGGTACCGACGTGCCGTCCAGGCCCGGAAGGGATCGGGTTGCGGTCGCACTCGCCACCACCGTCGGGCGATAGCCGAGATTGAAGGCGCCACGGGCAGTGGAGCTCACACACATGTGCGTCATGAATCCAGCAAGGATCAGATCCTTTCCGGGACGTGCGGACAGCCGCTCGCCAAGATCGGTGCCGACGAACGAATTCGGGTATGACTTGACGACGACAACTTCCCCGTCGCGCGGCGCGACGCGTGCGACGATGCGGCCTATCTCATCGTTGATGTCGTACGGCGAACCCGCGCCGCCGTCATGCATGACGTGCACGATCGGGATTCCGGCGGTTCGGGCTCGCTCCAGCAGTGCCTCGGCCTGGTCCAACGCGCCCTGCACACCTTCGAGTTCCATGACCCCGCGGGTGTAGGTGTTCTGACAGTCGATCATGATCAGCGTCGACTCGGCCAGCGGCGCGGGAGTGTCCGGCAAGCCCTCGAGCTGGCGCAGCGTGGCGTTCTCAGCCATCTCAATCCTCCTAGAAATTGGCGAAGCAGGCAGTTCCGACGCCGTTCACGACGCGGTCAGTATGAAGCTCGCCTCGGTTGCGTGGCAACTCATCCAGACCGGCCGAACGGCGGCGGCGGCAGCGCCACGGGCACGCTCTCGCTGACGCTCGTCGACGCCGCTTCCACCCAGCGCAGCACGGCCTCGACATCCATCCCGTGGGGCGGATCCGGCGCGTACGGCGCGATCCGCAGCGCGCCCCGCCGCAACAACGCGAGCGCACCTTGCCGGTTACCACGGGCGGCATGAGTTATGCCGACCGCGAGCTGGGCCAGACCCTGCCAGAAGTCGCGTTGACCCGAGTCGGCTTGTTTCCAGGCCTCCTCGAGCACCTCGTGGGCATGAAACGGCAGACCCTGCGCCAGCAACCGCGACGCTTCGGCGAGTGTTTCGACCGGCATCCGGTCTGCCCGTTCGGGCTGGCGGGCGACACCGCGAGATCCGTACGGAAGCGGCCGACCGAGCCCATCACGGGGACGGGCATTGCGCGGCGGACGCGATGTCATCCGTCCGTCCGCCCGCTCGTCATGGGTCAAGTGTGCCGCCTTCCGCCGCCCGGGCAGTGGTGGATGATCCAGCGGTGAAGATCATTGGGGTGCTGGGTGGCATGAGCAGCGTTGCCAGCGCCGAGTATTATCGGCGGCTCAACGAAGGCGTGAACGCACACCTCGGGGGGCATGCGTCTGCGGAGTTGTTGCTGTACAACGTCGACTTCGCGGTGATCGAAGGATGCATCCGAGCGGAGCAGTGGGATCGGGCCGCCGAGTACCTCGCCGAGCGAGCCCGACGTCTGGAGCGTGGCGGCGCTGAGTTCTTGCTCCTGGCAACGAACACCCTGCATCGGGTCGCCGCAGAAGTCGAGGCGGCAGTGAGCATCCCGTTCCTCCACATTGTGGACATCACCGCTGAGGCTGCCCGGCAAGCGGGCGCGAATCGGCTGGGCCTGCTGGGAACCGCGCCCGTGATGCAGGCCGACTTCTACCGGTCCCGCTTCGCAGCGCACGGGATCGACATCCTCGTGCCAAACCCCGCCGATCAGGCGCTCGTAGATCACGTCATTTTCGAGGAGTTGACCCGGGGGCGACTGAATGACGCGTCCCGACAGGAGTATGTGCGGATCATGCGTGAACTTTCGGCCGACGGTGCGACGGGCATCGTGCTGGGTTGCACCGAGATCAGCCTGCTCGTTCAACCACGCGACATCCCGGACGTGGCGCTTTATGACACGACCGCGCTGCACGTCAACGGAGCCGTCGAGCTGGCACTGGGTCTGCGGCGGATTCCCGCGCAGAGTTGATCACCACGCCCCGAACCCGTCACTGCGACAGGGATTCAGGCTAAGCGAGCTGACCTCCTGGTCGCCTGGCCGGCACGCCGATCAAGGCCGGAGGTGATTCGTCGCGACCACTTCCGAGTTGATCGCTGCGGGGGTACCCTCCACCCGCGGACGCTGATCCACGTCAGCGCCGAGCGCACGACACCGGCCGTGCGGAGGTTCTATCGCGCATTCCTGCGCGACCAGAAGGAGCGGGCATGGCAAGAATTCGGCAATGGCGCAGAGCGGCGAGCGTGGTGGCGACCGGCACGCTCGCGGTTGGCGTAGGCGTCGCTGCCGCACCGGCCACCGAGGTGGCGGCCCACGGGTTGCGGGCCGCGCAGGTCAACAGCTCGGGCATGACGCCCAGCGTGCGGCTGACCTCCGTACACCGGACAAGCATCGTCGGCTCTTCGGCAGGTCAGCCGCAGTTCCCGCGCGTGTTCAGATGCCAAAAGCCCACGGCGCCCTTGGTCTGCTACGGGCCTGATGAATTGCGCGCGGCCTACGGGTTCGACAACTTGATCAAGGCTGGTTACACCGGTCAAGGTCGCACGATCGTGATCGTTGATGCGTTCTCCGACCCCGCTCTGCGCCGGGACCTGAGAATCTTCGATGGCGTGTTCGGGCTCCCGCGCGCGAAGCTGCAGGTCGTCGCCCCCGACGGTGAGACACCCTTTGACGTCAACGATCCGAACCAGGTTGGCTGGTCGGGCGAGATCGCGTTAGACGTTGAGTATGCGCATGCCATGGCGCCGGGCGCGAAGATCGTCCTCGTCGAAGCGAAGACGAATAGCGACATCGACATCCAGAATGCGCTGAAATACGTCGCCGACAACGATCTCGGGGACGTCGTCTCGCAGAGTTTCGGGGAGGCCGAGTCGTGTTACGGCGTGAACGCTGATGGCACCCGGCAGCCGGGCGCTACCCTCTTCGCCGCCCACCGGATCTACGCGAAGATGGTCAGCGAAGGCATCACCGCCTTCGCATCGGCCGGAGACGACGGATCCGCTCAACCCACTTGTGACGGCAACGGTCTCATGCTTGCGGTGTCGACCCCAGCAAGCGACCCCCTCGTCACCGGCGTCGGCGGCACTCAGCTCTTCGCGAACCCACGCACTGGCGCTTACGACCACGAGATCGTCTGGAACGAGTTCCACCCCTTCGGCGCGGCGACGGGCGGTGGCTTCAGCAGCGTCTTCGAGCAGCCTGCGTTCCAGCGTGGTCTCGGTGACTTCCCGGGACGCGGGGTGCCGGACATCTCGTACAACGCCGCGATCAATCACGGTGTTCTCGTCGCCTGGAGCGTCGTGGCTCCGCCCGGAGCGTTCTTCATCTTTGGCGGGACGAGCGCGGGCTCGCCGCAGTGGGCGGCACTAGCGGCGATCACCGCCCAGCTCAATCGTGGGCGGCTCGGCGACATCAACCCGGCGTTGTACAAGCTGCCCGCCGGCGTGTTCCACGACGTCACGCACGGCACCAACAGGTTCGGCAGCATCCCCGGTTACACAGCCTCGCCAGGCTGGGACCCGACCACCGGACTCGGCTCACCTCGCGCCGAGCAGGTGGCGCTGGCCCTGGCGGGGGCGAGCTAGGGATCGCACGGCACCGGCCCGGTCTTAGCCTCGATCCGTCGGGCCGGCCGGGCGGGCGCGGCGACATCGTCCGCAGTCAGGCGGTGGGGCGACCGTGCAATATCAGCGACCAACCTAGGCAGCCGAAGGCGACAACGGATGCGATCGTTCGGACGAGATTCCAGGCCGCCCAACGCGCCTCGTGAAACTGCGCCCGGACCTGCGCGAGGTCGCGAATGTGATCGGGAGCGCCGGCCGCTTTGATGGCGTCGTTGAGCGGCACGTTGACGGCGACGGTGACGATGAACGCGAGCACATACAGCGCCAGCGCAACCAGAATCCAGGGCAACGCCGCACGGTGCAGGTTGACGACGCCCGCCACCACGGTCAGCACCAACGCGCCGCCGAACCCGCCGGCCATGAACCACCGGTTGATGATCGCTCGATCCAGTGCCTGGAACGCGCCGACAAAGGTCCGGTCGTCGGTGCTCTTCAGAGCCGGCATGATCGTGTGGGCATACAGCGCGAAGGTCCCGGCGACCAGCCCCGTCGTGAGCGTGGCGCCGAGTAGCACCAGGCCGCGCACCGTGTCGTTGATCATGGGGTCACACCATGAAGGCGGGCGATGTAGCGCTGCGCCGAGCGGTGCACCGCGGCGGCGCCGTCCTGCAGGACGACCCGTCCCCACCAGCCGCCGTAGATACGTTCGAAGCTGAACCGCGACACCTGGGCGTCGATGTGGCGCACAGTGGCTTCGTCGAGCGGGATCAGGTTGGGATAGCTCCACATGAAGCTCACCCAGTCCCGGTCCTGCACGACGGTGATCGTGTCGCCGGTGAGTAGCGCTCCCCGACCGGCCGAGCCCGCCGGCCAGTGCAACACTGCGGCCCCGTCGAAATGGCCACCGATGCGGGCCACCGTGAGCCCGGGAACGGGTGTCACCTCGTCGTCGAAGAGCTCGATGCGCTGCGACGGACGCTGAATCCACGCCTCGTCAGCGCGCGGAATGAAGATCCGGGCATCGAACATCTCGGCTACGTCGACATGTGCGCCGTAGAAGTGCGGATGGGACATGCAAATCGCAGCTATCCCGCCCAGGTCGCGGATCCGGTCGCGGGCCTCGGCGTCGAGCAACGAGATGCAGTCCCACAACACATTGCCGTGCGGCGTACGGACCAGCAGCGCCCGCTGCCCGATGGCGAGCGCAGGTTCGCACCCAATGCCGAGCAAGTCTGGTTCCTCCGCACGCACAACGGTGCGGTGGTCGCGGGCCAGATCCTCGCTCGTCGCCCACTGCTGCCCGTCCCAGCCGACGTACTGCCGTTCGTCCTCGCAGATCGGACACTGGCGCGGCACCGTGTCGGTGTCGGCCTGCTGGACACCGCAGGTGACGCAGATCCATGCCGGCATAGGTACCTCCATCGTTGCGCGACTGCGTTGCGCAGCCTCGCATACTGCGCCCGTGCACGGGTAGCGCTCGGAGCACGGATCGTGGATCGTGGACGGTGATCGCCGCAGGGAAGAATGACGAGGAACCATGACGCGCATCGGACTAGCACCACCCGTGTGGCCGCGCTCAGAGCGACGCGATGCACGTAGCGAGCGTCGCCGGTTGGCCGAACTCGATCGGCGCGGCGCGCACCTGGCGCAACTGCACCAGATCAGCGCGATCGCGACCGAGGCCGCGACGCTAGTCAGCGCGGGATGGGTGCAGCACGCGTGGTTCGCCGTCCGCGACGAGGACGGCCGCGAGCGCTTGGTCGGGCCGCTCAATGTCGCTGCTCTCGCGGGCCGCCCAGTCGTCGGTGTGTGCCTGGCCGGCGCGATCGTCCAGGCCGGCGGCGGACTGGTGCTCGCCCGTACCCAACCCGTCCAACGGGCGCTGGATCTCACCTGGCACACCCTGTACGACGGCGCGAACCGCCCGGTGCGCTGGTGCCCAGCGCCCGCCGCCCGCGCCGTGCACCTGCGCGAATTGACCCGGTGGAATGACTGCCCGCAGCGCACCGCTCTCGAGGTGAGCGCGCTGCTCGCCGCGACCGCGCGGGCCGCGGTCGCGCAAACCCGGCTGGCGGCCACCACTTGTTGAACACCGCTCGCCTACCCTGGGTCGGGTGGTCAACCCCCCGCTGACATTGATGGCTGTGCACGCACACCCAGACGACGAAGTCCTCGGCACGGGCGGCATCCTGGCCCGCTATGCCGCCGAGGGCGTCCGGACGGTTGTCGTCACCTGCACGGACGGCAGTTGCGGCGATGGCCCGGGCGGCGTGAAGCCGGGCGAGCCCGGTCACGACCCGACGCAGGTCGTCGCCTTGCGGCGTGCCGAACTCGAGGCCAGCTGCGCCATCCTCAACGTCAGCCACCTCGAGCTGCTCGGTTACGCGGACTCCGGGATGCAGGGTTGGCCACAGAACGACGCGGCCGGCTCGTTCTGGACCACTCCGGTCGACGACGCCGCCGAACGCTTGGCAGCGCTGATGCGCCATTACCGCCCCGACGTCGTGGTGACCTACGACGCCAATGGTTTCTACGGCCATCCCGATCACATCCAGGCCCATCGGATCACGATGGCTGCCGTAGCGGCGACCGCCATCCCCGCCAAGCTGTATTGGACGACCATGCCGCGCTCGGCGATGGACCGGTTCGAGGCGACCGTGCGCGAGCTGGGCGAGGACCTCGATCAGCCAGATCCCAGCGACGGCGAACAGGCGCCGATGGGCGTGCCAGACGATGAGGTCACGACCTGGGTGGACACCAGCGCCTTCGGCCAGCAGAAATTCGACGCCATCGCGGCGCACGCGAGTCAGGACGACAGTGCATTCTTCCTGAGGCTGGGCGCGCAGAGGCTGTCCGAACTGATGAGCACCGAGACCTTCCTTCGCGTCGCGGACCGCACCGGTGCCGCGCTGCCAGAGGACGACCTTCTCGCCGGCCTGCGCTCCGGCTAGATTCAGCGCGTTCCCGACTCGATCCTTAGACCACTTGGTGCAGCAGGGTCACCGGTGCGCCGTCACCGCCGAGGCGGTACGGCTCCAGTTCCTCGTCCCACGACGTGCCGAGCAGTTCGGCCAGGCCGTGCTCGTAGTCCTCAGCGGTTCGGGCCCGTTCCAGCAGCCCACGCAGCCGCTCCTCGCCCACGACCACGTCGCCGTTCACCGACATCGTCCGCCGGTGGAAACCGCGGCCGGGCACGTAGGCGAGGCGCTCGCCGTCGCTGACCGAGGTCGCGTCCTGCGTGATCTCAAAGACGAGCATCGGCCAGGCCCGCAACGCTGCGGCGAGGCGCGCCGCGGTGCCGACGACGCCGAACCAACTGGCCTCGGCACGCAGGTGCGTCGGTGCGGCGGGCTGCGCGGACCACTCCAGGCGCACCGGGCGGCCCAAGACACCGGCCAGCGCCCATTCGACGTGCGGCGCGAGCGCGGACGGGCAGCAGTGCATGAACACGACTCCACTTGCGGTCGGCGTTGCGCGACCAGCGGTGGAACCCGTTCGGGCGTTCGTCATCGCACACCTCCGTTACTCGACGGTGACGCCTTCCCCAGCGTTCCGACAACCGAAGGTGTGTCTGGGTCCATTGTGACCTATGGGACCTGTGTTACGCCACCGGGACCCGTGACCAGCCAGAATTCAACTGTGCTCCTCGAGCAGTGCCCGCTCCGCCCCGATAGTGGTGTCCTCGCCGTGTCCGGTGTGCACGACCGTCTCGGGCGGCAGACTCAGCAGCCGTTCCCGGATCGAGGCGAGGATGGTCGGATGGTCGGAGTACGAGCGGCCGGTTGCGCCGGGTCCGCCGTGGAAGAGGGTGTCGCCGGTAAAGACGGCGCCGAGGTCCGGCACGAGCAGGCACACCGAACCCGGTGAGTGGCCCGGGGTGTGCAGCACCGTCACCGACGAGCCCGCGACGGACATCTCGGCACCGTCGGCGAGTGGCTCGTAGAACAGGTTCGGGTGCGACTGGCGCCACAACACGTCCTCGTCCGGGTGCAGCCGGATCGGCGCGCCGAAAGTGTCCGCCAGAGCGGGCGCGACGGTGACGTGATCGTCGTGCGCGTGCGTGCACACGATGGCCACCACTCGCCGACTGCCGACAAGATCAGCGATCGGCCCGACCACGTGCGGGGCGTCGATGATCAGGCACTCCGAGTCGTCGCCGAGCACCCACACATTGTTGTCGACGTCCCAGCTGCCGCCGTCGAGGCTGAATGTTCCGGAGGTCACCGCGTGATCCAGGCGCAGCGTCACAGGACGACCACCGAGCGCAGCACGTCGCCGCGCTGCATGGCAGCGAACGCGCCCTCGACACCGTCCAATGAGATCGTCTCGCTGACGAACTTCTCCAGCGGCAGCCGGCCCTGCAGGTGCAGGTCGATCAGCATCGGGAAATCACGCGAGGGCAGGCAATCGCCGTACCACGACGACTTCAGCGCGCCGCCGCGTCCGAAGAAATCCAGCAGCGGCAATTCGAGCTTCATATCCGGGGTGGGGACGCCGACCAGGACGACGGTGCCGGCCAGGTCACGCGCGTAGAAGGCCTGCGTGTAGGTCTCCGGACGCCCGACCGCCTCGATGACCAGGTCCGCGCCGAACCCGTCGGTGAGCGCCTGGATGCCTGCTACGGCGTCGGTGGCGCGCGAGTTGATGCTGTGCGTCGCGCCGAGCGAACGCGCCGTGTCGAGCTTGCGGTCGTCCACGTCCACCGCAATGATTTTCGCGGCGCCGGCGAGTGCCGCGCCCGCGATCGCCGCACAACCGACCCCGCCGCACCCGATGACGGCGACCGAGTCGCCCCGCCGCGCGCCGCCGGTATTGATCGCCGCGCCGAGGCCGGCCATCACACCGCAGCCGAGCAGTCCGGCGACCTCGGGGCGCACAGCGGGGTCGACCTTGGTGCATTGCCCGGCGTGGACGAGCGTCTTCTCCACGAACGCACCGATGCCGAGCGCCGGGGACAACTCCGTGCCGTCCGCCAAGGTCATCTTCCGGGTCGCGTTGTGGGTGTTGAAGCAGTACCACGGCCGCCCGCGGCGGCAGGCGCGACAGTCACCGCACACCGCGCGCCAGTTCAGCACCACGAAGTCTCCCGGCGCGACATCAGTGACGCCACTGCCGACTGCCTCGACCACGCCGGCCGCCTCGTGCCCCAGCAGGAACGGGAAGCCGTCGTTGATGCCGCCCTCGCGGTAGTGCAGATCGGTGTGGCAGACCCCGCAGGCCAGCACCTTGACCAGCGCCTCACCCGGTCCCGGATCGGGGACGAGCACGGTGACGAGTTGGACGGGTTCACCCTTGGCGAGGCTGACGACGCCACGCACCTGTTGTGTCATGCGGCAAATCATGCCGGTCGGGCCGCAACACCCGGCAGGGGTGTCCCCGAAGGACCGAACAGGGTATACGTCTGTGCACAGAGCAGCGGACACGCGGAGGACGAACATGACCGAGCACCCGGAGAGCATCGTCGTCGTCGGCGGCGGTCTGGCCGCCGCCAAGGCGGTCGAGGCACTGCGTGCCGAAGGGTTCGAGGGAACGCTGACCATCGTCGCCGAAGAGGAGGAACTGCCCTACGAGCGGCCGCCGCTCTCCAAGGGGTATTTGCAGGGAGCGGCAGACTTCGACGACGCCGTGGTGCATTCGGCAGAGTGGTATCGCGAGCACGACGTCGAGGTTCGCCTTGGTGTGCGGGCGACGGCGCTGGACACCGAGGCGCACGAGGTCGCGCTCAGCGACGAGTCGAGGCTTTCCTACACGAAACTGTTGCTGGCGACCGGCGCGTCACCGCGGCTGCTCGGTATGCAGGGCGCGGTGGCGGAGAACGTGTTCTACCTGCGCACCCGCCAGGACGCCGACACGCTGCGTGCCCAGTTCGGGAAGGGCAAGCATCTGGTGATCATCGGCGCCGGGTGGATCGGCCTGGAGGTCGCGGCCGCCGCCAGGCAGGCCGACACCGGGGTGACGATCGTCGAGCGCGCCCCGATGCCGCTGATGGGCGTGCTCGGGCACGACATGGGCAAGGTTTTTCACGACCTGCACCGCGAGCACGATGTGGATTTGCGGATGGGCTTGGAGGTAGACGAGATCGTCTCCGACAACGGCGCAGTCGCCGCGGTGCGGCTCTCTGACGGCAGCGAGGTGAAGGCGTCCGCAGTGGTCGGCGGGATCGGCGTTCTGCCGAATCTCGAGCTGATGTTGGGCGCCCACTTGGCGGTTGGCAACGGAGTGCTCGTGGACGCCTCGCTGCGCACCAGTGACCCGGACGTCTACGCGGTCGGCGACATCGCCCTGCACGATCACCCCCTGCTCGGACGGATCAGGGTCGAGCACTGGGCGAATGCGCTCAAGCAGCCCGCCGTCGCCGCCGCGGCGATGCTCGGGGACGTCGTGGTCTACGACGACTTGCCGTACTTCTTCAGCGACCAGTACGACCTCGGCATGGAGTATGTCGGGCACGCGCCGGAGGGGACGTTCGCGCAGGTGGTGGTGCGCGGCAGCGTCGAGCGCCGCAAGTTCGTGGCGTTCTGGCTCGACGACGAGCGCCACGTCCGGGCCGCGATGAACGTCAACGTTTGGGACGTCGTGGACGAGATCAAGCCGCTGATCCTCGAGCGCGTGGTCGTGGATCCGCAACGGCTGGCGGACGAGTCGGTGGGTTACACCGCGGTTCGCGCCGAGAAGTCCTAAAGGTCGCGGACGAGCGCAGGCAACACCCTGCCGAGCGGGGCGTCGATCCGCACCGTGGCCAGCCCGTCCCCGCGGGTGGGCCCCTGGTTGACGATGGCGACCGGCGTGCCCCGTGCGGCTGCCCGCCGGACGAAGCGGAACCCGGACATCACCGTCAGCGACGAGCCGAGGACGAGCAGCGCCCGCGCCTGGTCCACCATCGCCAGGCAGCCGTCGACCCTCGGGCGCGGCACGTTCTCGCCAAAGAACACAACATCGGGTTTCACCAGGTCGCAGCCGCACACAAAGCAGCCCACCATTCGGAATCGCGTGACGTGCTCCGGCGTCAGTTCGGCATCGCCGTCGGGGTTGATGCGCGCGACTTCGGCGATGAAGTCCGGGTTCGCGGCACGCAACCGGGCGTCGATCGCGGCCCGCGACTCGCGGGCGCCGCACGTCAGACAGACGACTCGGTCCAGGCCGCCGTGCAGTTCGACAACCCGCGCTGCGCCGGCGGCTTGGTGCAAGCCGTCGACATTCTGAGTGATCACGCCGTCGACGCGGCCCAGCCGTTGCAGCGCGGCGACCGCCCGATGGCCGGCATTGGGGCGGGCGGCCGCGATCTGGCGCCAACCCAGAAAACTGCGCTCCCAGTAGCGGTGGCGCGCTTGCGGATCGCCGACGAAGGCCTGGTAAGTCATCGGGGGGTGCCGCCGCGCCCCGCCGGTCGGGCCGCGGTAGTCCGGAATGCCGGACTCGGTCGATAGGCCCGCTCCGCTGAGCACGGTGACCGCCCCTGCGTCCACGAGCGAACGCAACTCGTCGGCGCAAAGTGTGACGCTCACCCGTACATAGTGCCTCTGGCGGGCGGATCCCGCCGAGACTGGCAGACTGGGGCTGCAATGCCCCCGTTTGCGCAAGGCCCGAAAGGCTGCTTATGACGACGACGTATGAACTCACTGACCTGGACAACCTGGAGGCCGAGGCCGTTTACATCTTCCGCGAGGTCGCCGCCACGATCGAGAAGCCGGCACTGCTCTTCTCGGGCGGCAAGGACTCGGTGGTCATGTTGCACGTCGCTGTGAAGGCGTTCTGGCCCTCGCCCGTCCCGTTCCCCGTCATGCACGTGGATACCGGCCACAACTTCGACGAGGTCATCGCGTTTCGCGATGAGACCGTGGCGCGGCTCGGTCTGCGCCTGATCGTCGCGAGCGTCCAGGACGACATCGATGCCGGACGCGCGACAGAGGAGACTGGGCCGAGCGCTAGCCGCAACCGACTGCAGACCGTATCGCTGCTGCGCGGCATCCGCGAGCAGAAATTCGGTGCGGTCTTTGGCGGGGCACGCCGTGATGAGGAGAAGGCGCGCGCGAAGGAGCGCGTGTTCAGCTTCCGCGACGAGTTCGGCGCCTGGGACCCTCGTAACCAGCGCCCAGAACTCTGGAACCTCTACAACGGCCGGCACAAGAAGAACGAGAATATCCGCGTCTTCCCGCTGTCGAACTGGACCGAGCTCGACATCTGGAGCTACATCCTGCGCGAGAACATCGCGCTGCCGTCGCTCTACTACGCCCACCAACGCGAAGTGATCGAGCGCGACGGCATGCTGCTCGCCAACGACCCGCGTTTCGTCACCCGGCAGAACGGCGAGGAACCCTTCGCGGCCAAGGTGCGCTTCCGCACCATCGGTGACGCAACCTGCACCGGGGCGGTGGAGTCCAACGCCGACACCGCCGAACTGGTGGTGGCCGAGGTCGCCGCCGCGCGGATCACCGAACGCGGCGCCACCCGTGCCGACGACCGGATCTCCGAGGCCGGCATGGAAGATCGCAAGAAGGAAGGCTATTTCTAACATGTCGCAGCTTCTTCGCATCGCGACGGCAGGCTCGGTCGACGACGGCAAGTCCACTCTCATCGGCCGGCTGCTGTTCGACAGCAAGTCCATCTTCGAAGACCAGATGAGCGCCCTCGAGCTCTCCAGCGAAGCCCGCGGGCACGACGGCCCGGATCTGGCCCTGCTTACCGACGGCTTGCGTGCCGAGCGCGAGCAGGGCATCACCATCGACGTCGCGTACCGCTATTTCGCCACGCCGCAGCGCAAGTTCATCATCGCCGACACGCCCGGGCACATCCAGTACACGCGCAACATGGTCACCGGCGCCTCGACCGCCGACGTCGCGATGATCCTGATCGACGCGCGTAACGGCGTCCTCGAGCAGTCGCGCCGACACGCCTTCCTCGCGACGCTGCTCGGTATCCCCCACCTGATCATCTGCATCAACAAGATGGATCTGGTCGGGTACTCGCAGCAGCGCTACCAGGAGATCCTGGAGGACTTCCGCACCTTCGCGATCAAGCTCGAGGTCTCCGACCTGAGCTTCATTCCGATGTCCGCGCTCGCGGGCGACAACGTCGTCACACGCAGCGCGGCGATGCCCTGGTACGACGGGCCGTCGCTGTTGCGCGCACTGGAAGACATCCACGTCGCGTCCGACCGGAACCTGATCGACGCGCGGCTGCCGGTGCAGTATGTGATCCGTCCGCAGGCAATGGATTTCCGCGGTTACGCAGGGACGGTCTCCGGCGGGACGTTCAAGCCCAACGACGAGGTCACCGTGCTGCCCTCCGGGTTCTCGACGCGCGTGCGGTCGGTCTTCGGGCCGGGCGGAACTGTGTTGCAGGAAGCGTTCAACGGCCAAGCCGTGACCATGCTGCTCGAGGACGAGATCGACATCGCGCGCGGGGACATGATCGCCCGCCCGCACAACCGGCCGCACGTCGGTCAGGACCTCGACGTGATGCTGTGCTGGATGACCTCGGATTCGTCCCTCGCCGAGGGCTCGACCTACACGATTCAGCACACGACCCGCTCGACCCGGGCCACTGTTAAGGACATCGAGTACCGCCTGGACATCAACACGCTGCACCGCGACGAATCAGCGAAGGGTCTCGCGCTCAACGAGATCGGACGCGTGCGGCTGCGCACTCAGAAGCCGCTGCTGTTCGACGCCTACCGGCGTAACCGCGACACCGGCTCGTTCATCCTGATCGACGAGACGACGAACTTCACCGTCGCCGCGGGAATGATCATCGGCCCGACCCAACACGAGACGAACATCGCCTGGCATGACGGGGCGGTGACCCGCGAGCAACGCGGGGGGCAGGGCATGACGCTGTGGTTCACGGGCCTGTCTGGATCCGGGAAGTCGAGCATCGCGGTCGAGGTGGAGCGTCGCCTGGTTGCCTCGGGACGGCCTGCCTACGTGCTGGACGGCGACAACCTCCGGCACGGGCTGAACAGCAACCTCGGCTTCAGCCCCGAGGATCGCAAGGAGAATGTGCGCCGCGTGGCGGAGGTGGCCAAACTTCTCGCCGACGCCGGGGTGGTCGCGCTCGTCTCGCTCGTCAGCCCATACCGGGCGGACCGCGATGCGGCCCGTGCGGCGCATGGCGAGGCCGGTCTGCCGTTCCTAGAGGTGTTCGTCGACACGCCGATCGAGATCGCCGAGACGCGCGACACCAAGGGCCTCTATGCGAAGGCGCGGGCCGGTGAGATTGCGGACTTCACCGGGGTCAGCGCGCCGTACGAGACCCCGTTGCGCCCGGATTTGCTGCTGCGGCCATCCGACGGCGACGTCGACGCGCTCGCCGCGCTCGTCATCGATCGCATCGAGCAGTGACCGACGCCGAACTCGCCGCGACTCTAGCCGCGCAGGCCGGCGCATTGCTGCTCGAGCTACAGGCGTCCTCGGGCCTAACCGGTAAGGAACTCGGCAAGCGCGGCGACGCCGACGCGAACACGCTGCTGCTGCGCGAGCTTGCCGCGGCACGCCCCGACGACGCGGTGCTCTCCGAGGAGTCGGCCGACTCGCCCGCCCGGCTCACGGCCGATCGGGTGTGGATCATCGACCCGCTCGACGGCACCCGCGAGTACGGCATGCCGGGCCGCCCCGACTGGGCCGTGCACGTCGCGCTGTGGGAGCGAAACGCTACGTCTCCGTCGATCTCGGCGGCCGCGGTCGCTCAGCCTGCGCTGGACGTCGTGTATGCCACGCACCGCCCGCCACTGCCCCTGCCGCACGACGGGCTGGTGTTTCTGGTGAGCGACTCACGTCCGCCCGCTTTTGCCGCGCCGGTGGCCGCGCGCTTGGGCGCCGAACTGCAGCCGATGGGTTCGGCCGGTGCGAAGGCGATGGCTGTGCTGCGCGGGGACGCCGATGCCTACCTGCACGCGGGCGGGCAGTGGGAGTGGGACTCCGCTGCCCCGGTCGGGGTGGTCGTCGCCGCCGGCCTGCACGCCTCGCGGATCGACGGCAGCCCGCTGCGGTACAACGAAGAGCATCCCTACCTGCCCGATCTGCTGATCTGCCGAGCCGACCTGGCGCAGCCGCTGCTCGCTGCGATCGCTGCCGAGCAGTGACGCCGGCTCGGGGCGTGGGCGTCAGCCCGGCCATCACGCAACAACCCGTAGGGTCGACGATCCGTCCGGCAGCCGCCGGACCTCGATGCGCTCGGCGATCCGGTCCTTCAGCTCGCTGACATGGCTGACGATGCCGACGGTCCGACCACGCTCGCGTAGGTCGTCGATCACCGTCATCACCTGATCGAGGGTGTCGGCGTCCAGCGAACCGAAGCCCTCGTCGATGAAAAGCGTGTCCAGGTCGATGCCGCCCGCTTCGGCGCGCACGACATCGGCCAGGCCGAGCGCGAGCGCCAGCGAGGTGTAGAACGTCTCGCCGCCGGAGAGCGACCGAGTGGCGCGCTGCTCGCCGGTGTGCTGGTCGAGCACCTGCAACGTAAGCCCGGCACGCTCAGCAGGCGATGCACCATCGTCGACGCGGACCAGCTCGTATCGTCCGCTCGACATGCCCGCCAGCCGAATGTTCGCCGCGGCGACGACCTGCTCGAACCACTGACGCAGCACATAGGTGGTGAGCGCCATGCGGCGCTGCCCGCTGACCCCCTTCGCCAGCCGCGCGAGGTAGACGACTGGCGCCGACGCCGACGCCACGTCGTCGTGACGAAGCCGCGCGTCGGCGACATCGGCCAGCGCCTGGGCGAACCGTGCGCCTGCGCGGTGGGCTCGGTCTGCTTGCATCGCCGCCAATTCCGATACCGACTCCGCTTCGGCCAGCTCGCGGCGACTTCGGTCCGCCCGAGCGAATACGTCCCCGGCGGGGGCGATGTCGAGTCCACCTTCTGCGGCGTCGCTCAGTGCGCCACGGAACCGAATGCCATCCCGCTGCCATTTGTCCAGCTGCATGCGAACGTCATCGAACACGCTTGCCGAAAGGACTGCTGCGCGAGCCGCGTTCACATCGGCGAAGCCGCGACTGCGGGCTTCACGGGCAGCGCGCGCATCGGCCCTGGCGTGCGTAGCGAGAGCGGACGACACGGCGTCGACCGCGGCGGCGAGTGCGCCGGCCACCTCCGCGGTGCGGCGAAGATGCTGCTGGTGCGCTGCCACTGACCCGTACCCGCCTGCGGCGTCATCGAGTTCACGCGTCAGGTCGGCGAGCGCAGCGGCCGCGGCGGACTGCTCAGCGGTGGCTCTGGCGGCGCTCGTTTCGGCCTGCGACCGCACGTCGATGCTGTGTCGGCTCTCGGCCTCAAGACGGTGTTTCACGTCGACGAGCCCCGCCAGCGCGTCGGCAGCACGATCGGCCGCCCGCCTCCGTTCGACGAGCTCGGCAGCTTGCTTTCGCAGCGGCGCGTCAGTTCCGCCGCGCGCGGCGCCAAGCAGCGCCTCGCGTTGGCGCTCGAGTTCGGCCTGTTCGGCACCGAGGCGGTCCCGCTCGCGTTCGGCGGCTGTGCGCACGGCGGCGGCGGCGGCGACGTCGGCTGCAGTGACCGCGTCGGGCGCCGACGCGGCCGGGCGGGGATGCCGCACCGAGCCGCAGACAGCGCATGCTTCGCCGTCGCGCAGTTGCGCTGCTAGCTCGGCGGCAATGTTGGCGAGCCTCGCCTCTTGGCGGCGGTGATGCTCATCGACGGCTCGGGCGTAGGCGTGGAAGGCTTCCAGGAAGCGCGCCCGAATCTCGGTGTGCTGCTGTTCCAGCGCGGCAAGTGCCCGGAGTGCTCGCAGCTGGTGCGCTACCGTCTCGTGCCGCTCGCGCAGTGACTGACGTGAGGCGACAAGCTCACGCGCCGCTACGAGCGCGGCATCTGCTGCTTCGACTTCGGCGGGCACTTCCTCCTGCCGCCGCCGGGCCGCGCCCAGCTCGGCGCGCGCCGACGCAGCGGCAGCGCCAAGCACGCTCAGTTGCGCAACGCGCGTCGTCACCTCGCGCTCGCGCTGGACGAGGTGGGTGAGTTCAGCCGCCCGCCGCACTGAATCGTCGGACAACTCTGCGAGCGCTGCGGCGCCTTCACCGCGCAGCCATTGCGCCGTCGCGGCGGCGTCGATCGCCAGCAGCGAAGCCTGGCCCGCTCTGACTGCGTCGGCTGCCTCACTGGCCGATTCGAGCAGCGCTCGGACCGGCTCAGCCTGCTCGGCCGCCGCCAGCATCTCGGCCAGTTTCACCTGCTCGCGCGCCTGCGCCTCGTGGGCGTGCACCGCCTGGTGCGCCGTCACCAGCCGTTGCATCGCCGCGGCCCGTGCTGTCGCTGCTTCGGCGGCGCCGCGACACTCATCGCGCGCGAGGACGGCCGTTGCTGCTACGTGGGCAGCGGCGTGCGCGGCGGTGCCGAGCTGGGCGGCCAGTGCGTGCAGCTGCTGATCACCTGTTGGCACATCCATCTCGGCCAATTCTTGGCGCTCGATCCGATCAAGTCCGGCGGCCTCCGCTGCGGCTGCCACGCAGGCGCCGACATCACGACGGGCGCCCTCCAGGTCCCTACCGGCTACCTGCCGACGCCGGTCCAGCTCTTCGGTGATCCGGTCGTAGAGCTGTGTGCCGAATAGGCGCGACAGCAGCACTCTGCGCTCGTCGTCGCCCGCACGGAGGAATCGCATGAACTCTCCCTGCGGCAGCAGCACCACTTGCGTGAACTGGTCGCGACTGAGCCCGATCTCCTCGCCGAGGATGTCACCGACCTCCGCCTTGTTCGACGAGCGGCTGACCCAGTGCCCGCGCTCGAGGCGCTGCAGGTGCACGGTCGCATGCTGCACAGTTGTCCCGCCGCCGCGGCGCTTGGGCCGTTGGAACTCGGGCGTGCGAGTGACCCGCTGGCGCACCCCGCGCACGGCGAACTCCAGCTGCACCCTCGGCTCGACGCCGACGGCGGCGAAGTGTGAGTGCAGCCGTCCGTCACCGCCACGCTCGCCCGGACCGTAAAGCGCGAAGATGATCGCGTCCAGGACGGTCGACTTGCCGGCGCCCGTGGGGCCGTCGAGCAGGAACAGCCCGCCGACGCCGAGCGGATCGAAGTCGATCGACTGCTCACCCGCGAACGGTCCGAAGGCCCGCAGCCGGAGCACGTGCAACCTCATATCCCACGCTCACTACGTTCGCGTGTCCGAGCCTCGCTACGGTCGTTCGGCCAGCCAAGCCCGACCACATTGACTCGCTCACTACGTTCGCTCATGCGAGCAACTCGGTGCGCCGGACGGCTTCGAGCGCGCTGTGCAACGCGTCCACCTGATCGCGATCGGGATACGTCGAGTCGACCCATTCAACGAACAGCGAGCACACCTCTATCGGGTCGGTCGTACGCCCCAGGCGCGCGAGATCGTCAGCCGCCTCCACGGGCTCGGCGTCGGGCCGGAACTCGAGCAGCAGCGTGTGCGGCCATCGCTCGCGCAACCGCTCCATGGCCGCGGGGGGGCGTTGCGTGTCAGTGAGGATGGCCTTTACCCATGCATCTGCACCCGGGTCCGGCGCCGCGAGTAGCTCCGCGAGCCGTCCTCGTAGCTCGACCATCGGATGCGCGACAGGCGTCGCGACCACCTCGCATCTTGACGAGCTACCTACCTCGACGTCGACGAGTGCAACGGACTTGGCGTGGTGGCGTTCGGAGAAAGAGAACGGCAGGGGGGAGCCCGAGTAGCGCGCATTGGGCGCGACCTGCTGCGCCCCGTGCAAGTGCCCGAGCGCGACATAGTCGGCCCCGGCGAAGACGGCCGCCGGCACTTCCCCGATGCCACCCACCCGGATGTCGCGCTCGGACTCCGACGCGGCCCCGCCGGTGACGAACGCGTGCGCGATCACCACCGTGGCGCCCAGCCCGCGCCGTTGCGCGTCCGCCCTGATCCGGCTGATCGCAGCCGCGAGCACCGACTCGTGCGAACGCTGCGCTTGCAGCTCTTCCATCACGGCATCGGGCAGCAGGTACGGGATGCCGTACACGCCGACACCGCCAACGACGACGGGCTCGGTGAGATCGGCGAGCCGGGTGCGCAGGTGTACGCCGGCAGTGGCCGCCAGTACGCTGCCGAAGCCGAGCCGCACCGCTGAGTCGTGGTTCCCGCTGGTCAGCACCACCGTGATCCCGGCACGGGACAGCTCAGCGAGCACGTCGTCCAGTAGCCGGACCGCGTCCGGCGGCGGGACGGCGCGGTCGTACACGTCACCCGCGACGAGAACAGCGTCCACCCGCCGCTCCACGGCCAGCGCGACAAGCCAGCGAAGGAAGGTGCGCTGCGGCTCCAGGAGCGACACGCCGTGCAGCGTGCGGCCCAGGTGCCAGTCGGAGGTATGCAGGAATCTCATGGTCTTCGCAGTATGGGGCGGACCTCCGACAGTTTCGCGCAGGCCGCGCTCAGCGCTTCGACGCCCGGACATCGACGCCCAGGACATCGACGCTCAGGACTTCGACGCTCAGGACATCGCTACGTAGGACGCGTCGAGCTCGTCCGGCGCGCGCACGCCGAGAAGGGCCATCGTGAACAGGAGGTCGTCCACGATGTGGTCGAGCATCGACCGGACGCCGTCGGCGCCCCCGCACGCAAGGGCCCAGAGCACCGGTCGGCCGAGCAGCACCGCGCTCGCACCCAGCGCGAGCGCAACGGCGATGTCCGCACCACTGCGGATTCCGCCGTCCACCAGCACCGGCGCGCCGCCGGCGACCGCGACCACCTCGGGCAGGGCACTGGCACTGGACACGGCGCGTCCGACCTGGCGCCCCCCGTGGTTACTGACGATCAGCCCGACCGCGCCGGCGTCGAGGCACGCCCGCGCGTCGTCCGCCCGCAGGACACCCTTCACTAGCACCGGCAGACCGGACATCGACGCCAGCCAGCCGATCGAGCCGAGATCGATGCTTTGGTCCTGCTGCGCGGCGTCGCTGGGGTCGGCTCCGGGCTGCAGATGCTGCGCCTGGTTGACCAGTGCCGCGGGATCGGCGAGCGAGAGGAGCCGGCCCTGCCGCGACTGCCGTCCGACGAACGGCGTATCCCCGGTGAGTACGAGCGCGCTCGCTCCCGCAGCCACGGCGCGCAACACCAATCCCTCGGTAACGCGTCGATCGCGTGTCACGTAGACCTGTAGCCACCACGGCGCGCCGACCACCGCGATGTCCTCGACGAGCCGGCTGGCGCGTGAGGACACGACAATGGTGGCTGTTCCTGCGCCCCGGGCAGTGGCGACCTCGCCGTCCGGATGCGCGAAACCGTGCCACGCCGTCGGGGCCAGCAGCACGGGATGCGGCAGGCGCTGCCCCAACAGCGACATCGACGCCGACACTGCCGACACATCGCGCAGCACGCGCGGTCGCAACCGGTACTGCCGCCATGCTGCCTCGGCCTCGACGAGCGCGAGCTCATCTCCGGCGCCGCCGGCGAAGTAGTCCACGACCTCGGCTGGGAGCGCGGACCGCGCGCGGGTCTCCTGCTCGTGCAGCACGTCCGCCACGCCCGTTACTCTGCCACGGCACGCGCAACCAGTACGGAAGTTGACCCGCCTCCACCAATCAGCCAGGCTGGGAAATCTGCTGGAAATCACGTCGTGAAGGCCCTGCTTGACGCCGACGATCACTTCGAACCATGTGCGTCGGCTCGACATGGGCGGCGCCGACGGCATCACTGCCCCCGTCCAGGGTCATCAAGTTTCAGGCTCCGGAAGTCGTGTTCGGCGCGGCTTCGCTGGCCGAGGCGGGTTTTGCCGCTCGATGTCTCGGCGCGCAGCGGCCGTTAGTGGTTACCGACGTCGGCGTGCTCGCTGCCGGGTGGGTTGCCGAACTACTCCGCTATCTGGACGACACGCAGTTGCGGGCAACCGTGTGGGCAGACCTCACGCCGAATCCGAAAGATCACGAGATTGCCAACGGGTTCGAGCTGTATCAGGAATCCGGTTGCGATGTGCTCATCGCGATCGGCGGTGGATCGTGCATCGACGCAGCGAAAGGCATCGCGATCCTGAGCAGAAACGGGGGCGCCATCCTCGATTACGCGGGCGTCGACCGGGTCACTCGGGCCATCCCGCCCAGTTGATGATTCCTACTACCGCGGGGACGGGCGCGGACGTTTCGCACGTCTGCATCATCACCGACACCACGAAGTCGGTGCAGGTCACGATCATGGGTCGCGCGCTCGTCCCCGACATCTCACTCACCGATCCGTGCTTGCTCAGCACCATGCCAGATGACCTCGCTGCCGCGACCGGCTTGGACGCGCTGACGCACGGCATCGAGGCGTTCGTGTCGTGCGTACAACCCGCTCACCGACGGGCACGCCCTCAATACGGTTCGCCTTGTCGTCGCCAACCTGCCGCAGATGGTGGGGCGCAACGAATCGTTGGGCGCCGCGACCACATGACCCAGGCGAGCCTGGAGGCAGGCCTGGCTTACAGCAACGCGATCCTCGGCGCCACGCATGCATGTCATCCGTTTCAACGCCCGGTCCGCATCCGATCGATTCGCGACGTTGGCGGCGGCGGCCGGCTGCTCGGTCGCGGGCATCCCCTCGGACGAAGCCGGCGAAATTCGGGCCGTGAGTGGCGCCGTTTGTCTCAAGCGACTGAGCCGATCGGCCGATCCAGCACGAGCCACCCTCCGTGGTGGTCATACACCCCTGCGTTCCAACCGGAGCGAACACCGAGATCAACGAGGTCGTCGGCAGTCACTCTGCGCACATGACCGAACAGCGGATTCGGTACTGCCTCGTACGGGACGGCGACGACCACGCGACGCCGCGCCAGACGCAGCGCCTCAACCAGAATCGCTTCAGCGGCGCGAGGGTCGAGATGCTCGAACACGTGCAGCAACGCCACAGCATCCACGCAACCGGACAGTCGCGGCACGGCTGCACCGCCACAACAGATGACGTCGATGGGCTGCGCCAGGCGATCGGCGATCGTTCGCAAGAGTCGGGTCGTACCGGGGTCGATGTCGCACGCGGTCACATTGGCGCCGCGCTCAGCCAGAGACAACGCAAGAAATCCGAAGCTGCAGCCGATATCAAGAACCGATGTGGCGGGCAGAATCTCAAGCGCGTGCCGGTAGATCTCACTGTAACCTTGCCGCCACCGAATGCGTGCCAGGCTGTTGCGGTAGAACCGCTCCCATGCCGCGAGCGGATCGGCGTCAGAGGTGAGGACGATGCCGGTGAAGGCGCGGGCGAATACTTCTGCGTCGTCGGTCAGCGGTGACAAAGCGACCGCGAGCCGTTCCGCCAGATCATCGTCGATTTCTGCTCCGTCGAGACGGTGACGCACAAGAACACCACCGTCGCGCTGCGATCGTGCGGTGATCCCCCCTCGCCCGCCCCACTCCACCACGACAAGGCGATCGACGTACCGCCCGCCACAGGCCACCATCGGGTCTATGGCGCAAGATTCGCTCATCGCGCCATTCGCGCTGTTTGCAGGCCCGTGACCCGGTCGAGGCCGGCGAGATCGCGCACAACATGCACGCGGTCGCAGTAGCCTGCGTAGCCAGGGAGATCACACGACCCGAGGCGCCACGAGTAGCGCGGCTCCGGGGTGAGCCAGACCAGTTCGCGCGCCCGCCGCGAGATCTCGCTGATGGCGCCGAAGTTCGGGTCCTTGCCGTTTCCGCGCCCGTCCCCCATGACGATCACCGTCGTGCGGCGGGTGATTGCGCCACCATGATCCTCCAGGAACGTGCCCAGCGCATTGCCGTAATCGGAATCGGCATCGACGTCGAGCACGCCGCCTGCGGGCAGGCCGGCCATGACAATTCCGAGCGCATCCTCCAGCGGATGCTCGTCGAACAGATCGGTGATCTCGACAAGATCGGACACGAACGCGAATGAGCGAACCTTCGACGCCATGCTCTGCAACCCGTGCACGAGTTGCAGGGTGAACCTGGCTGCCGTGCGCACCGACAGCGAGACGTCTGCGAGCAGCAGTAGCCGGGGTCGGTCGGCTACCTTTGCGACTGTCACCGGCGCGAAGGGCACGCCGTCGAAGCGCATGTTGTGACGCATCGTGCGTGCCCCGTCAACGTCTCCACGTGCAGCGATCTTGCGGCGCGGCCGCGGCGCGCCGTGCAGGCTCCGCAGCAGCCGGTGAACGGCCTCTTCCAGCTCGGCGCGCTCGCGCTCGTCGATGCGTTCTGTGCCGGCCGTCCCCACCTCCGGAGACTCGACCTCAACACCGCCGGCGAGTAACGCTTCGAGATGCTTGCGGAGCGCACCCGGCAGCCGTTCCAGCAAGCCAGCGAGCTCATTGCGCAGCGCCGCGAGTTCGCCGGGGTCGACGTCCGGCTCGTCGCCGTCGTCGGCGCTCTCGGTGTCCTGCAACCACGACAGCAGTGCCATCTCCTGCGCCACGGACAGTTCCGTTTCCAGCCGTAGGCCGTCCTTGGTGACGAGTTCCCCAGGACGGCCGGGATTGTGCAACCGCGACGTGGTGAGCTGAACCCGCGCTGCGTCCGCGACATCGCCGGAACTCTCGTCGGACAGCACGATCTCGTTGGTCATCGAGGCCATGTCGAGGCGGTTCGCTTCTTGGTGGAGATTGTATTGCTGTGCCATGTCCGCTTCGTCGAAGTACTTGCGGATGTCTTCCGGCTTGCCGTGCGAATGACCGTCTTCAGGCTTGTCACCCGGTTCCTCGGACAGGCTGAACTTGTCGAGCTCCCCTTCATCGGACAGATCGTCATGCTCATGCGTGTATTCGGCCTCGGGCCGGTCCAGAACGCGTTGCAGCCGAAAGAACAAGTTGAAGATCCGGTCGAAGGTCCGCTCGTCGCGCCGATCTTTGATCAGGCATACGCGCAGAGCACTACGGGTCAGCTCGCGATCACCAGCGATGTCGCCGACCGCGAGCGCTTGCATCGCGTCGACGGCTTCGGATACGCCGATGCGGACGCCGGACAACCGCAGCAGTCGGACGAACCGGTGAACCGACGCCTCCACAGTGACCGGTCACACAGGTCTGCGGCGTGCACCGCGAGAGTTGAAGGATCGTTCACCTTGGGACTTCCCGACCGTCGGCGGTACGCGGTCCTGTCCACGGGCACCGTAATAATCCTGACCATGCCGCCCAGGTGCGTCTTTCGCGGAACGAAGGTCGACGCCCGCTGGATCGGCCGGGGCATCGGCATCCGGATCGTGCTCGTGATCGTTCCCGTCGTGGTTGGGCCTTGTGTCGCCGTGCCCATGCACGTGAGCATGGCGCTCGATCCGCTCAGGGACGAGTGCGTTGGGATCGACGAGCTTCGGCAGCACTTCGAGCGTTCGCTTCAGGTCGCGGTCGTACTTCACCACGACGTTTGCGGTCTGCGACAGCAACTCCGCAGTGAGTTCGGTCGCCCCGAGGACGGCGAGCGTGCGCGCCCAATCGATGGTCTCGGAGATGCTCGGCGCCTTGCGAAGATCTAGCTCGCGAAGCCCGCGCACGACCTCGACGAGCGTGCGAGCCAGCGCCTCCGGCAGGCCGGTGTTCTTCGAACGAATGATGTTCAGTTCGCGCTCGGCATCGGGATATTCCAGCGTCAGATGCAGGCAGCGCCGCTTAAGGGCGGCTGACAGATCTCGCGTGTTGTTGGAGGTCAGCACGACGTAGGGCTCATGCAGCGCGGTGAACGTGCCGAGCTCTGGAACCGACACCTGATATTCAGCCAGCAATTCGAGAAGAACGGCCTCCAGCGCCTCGTCCGCACGATCGACCTCGTCGATGAGCAGCACGACGGGAACGTCGGAACGTACGGCTTCCAGCAGCGGACGCGAGGACAGGAACTGCTCGGAAAAGAACACGCTGTCCTCGGCGGCAATCCGGTGCACCGCTTCGGCAATGGTGTCGGCGTCGCCGACGATCTGACCGATCTTTTCGCGCAGCATCTGGGTGTAGAGCAGTTGCTTGCCGTAATCCCACTCATACAGCGCCGTTGTCTCGTCCTGCCCCTCGTAGCACTGCAGGCGAAGCAACGGACGACCGGTCACCTCGGCAAGGGACTTCGCGAGCTGGGTCTTGCCGACACCTGCCGGTCCTTCGAGCAAAATCGGCTTACTTAGCCGTGACTGCAGGAAGACCGTAGTCGCCAACCGCTGGTCAGCGAGGTAACCGTGTTCGGCAAAGCGGGTGACGACGTCATCGACCGAGGCGAAGACGTCGTCCCCCGCATCCGTGCTGGGCTCCCTCACGTCCGACCCTCGCGCCGCTCAGTCGGCCGGCCAAGCCCAATCACACTCGTTCGCTCACTGCGCCCGATCACGTGAGCAAATCGTCCAAGTCACCAGTCATGCTGTGTTCGACGACGGGTCGGACGGTCTCGAACGTGCACTCCTTCGCGTTACCGGGGGTGCACGCGTCACCCAAAACGTGCTTCGTGATCCGGTCGACGTCCGCGTCATCGCCGGTGATAACGCTCGCCCGCTCGTAGAACTTCGTCGGGCCGGTGCCCAGCCGGTTCTTCGAGTAGCTGTCCTGCGTGACGTCGCAGAACCGCTCGGGGATACCGACATCGCGCAGCAGTCGGATCGCCGCCGCCAGCGCGGCGTCTGCGGCCTGGGGCTTGGTCATGCCATGAGTGTCAATGCCCATCACTTCGGCAATGTCGGCAAAGCGGTGGTACACGGCGGGCATGTTGAACGCCCACACACGAGGCAGCGCAATCGCGTTGTTCAGGCCGTGGTGCGTGTCGTAGAACGCGCTGATCGCATGGGAGATCGAATGAATGATGCCGAGACCGCCGGAGTTGAATGCCTGCGCGGCGATGTACTGGGCGTACATCATGCCTTCCCGACCTTCGAGATCCTGACCGTTCCAAACCGCGGCACGCAGGTGCTGCGCGGTGAGCCGGATGGCATGCAGGGCGTTGCCGAGCGACGGCTCGAAGTTCAGTCGGGATACGTACGGCTCGCTTGCGTGGGCAAGCACGTCGAAGCCGCACTGCGCCGTGTAGTCGGTTGGGCAGTCGAAATAGAGCACCGGGTCGTCGATCGCGAGCGTCGCAATGCACGCGTCGTCGAACGCGACGTACTTGTGCGGGTTGTCGGGGTCGGTCGTGGTATCGGTGATGACGTAGGCCCAGGATGTCTCCGAGCCGGTACCAGCCGTCGTCGACACCGCGATGTGCGGTGGGTTCTTTGGGTTCTCACTCATGTTGAAACCCTCGAACTCGTTCACGTTCCGGCCGTCGTGGGCGACCGATACGCGCGCACCCTTGCACGCGTCGTGTGACGAGCCACCGCCGATCGAGACGAACGAATCGCAGCTGTTCTCCTGGAACAGCGACACAGCGTCCATGACGTTGTAGTCCTTGGGATTCGACTCCACCTTGTCGTACACCACGACCTCCAGGCCGTGGTACTTCATCGATTCGACGATCTTGTGCACGATGTCCGTGCCGCGGAGCCCCGAAGTCATGACGAGTGATTTCTTGAACCCCAGCTTCAGCGCCTCCGGGCCGATCAATTCGTGGGCGCCGGGGCCAAGCATGGCACGCGGGAACGGGTGGAACTCCTTGATGGGGAACGGTTTGAGCAGTTCATCGACCTGCATGCGGACCTCCGAAGGACGGGTGGCGGCGGACGCGCTCAGCGCCTCACCTCTGCACCCTATTCCGTCGCTGCGTCAGAGGGGAGGGAACGCCGCGTAAACCTGCCGATGCCGGCGACCGACCTGACCGTTCGCCGGGCAGCGTCCTACCCGAATGGTGAGGAACGACCAGCCCGCCGTCGCGTTCGGACGCCGGCTCCGGCAGGGTTGGCTCGGCATGGCACGCGATCGTCACCCGGTCGATCGCTGGCCACAAGATCGACGATCGCCCCGTTCCAGGCGTCATAGTCGCCCCGGCTCAACCACTTGCAGTTTGCCGATTTGATTGGACGGTCGTGTCATCGAATCATTGCTCAGCGAACGGGCACAGAGCTATTATCTCCAGCGCGCGGGCATTCGTTCCGGGTGGACGACCACGCCGTCCCGCTTCGCGCTGTTCCTCGAAGCTCACCCGCGATCTTGCGTGCCCAGATCTTGTATGCCGACAACTTTGCCGTTAACGTACCCCGGTATTCGGCTCTGTGAGTCGAAGAACCGGCTTACCTGAATGGAGAAGGTTATGGACGAGCCCACCCAGACCGTCGTCGCGCAGCCCGTTGATGAATCCGAAGATCGCGTGGTCGACGACGTACTGGTCGAGGAGGTGTCGATCGACGGCATGTGCGGTGTCTACTGAACGAGTGGTAGCCGCCGAGCGCGGCGCCGCATTCGACCTCGACGCGGCCTGGCAGCTGCATCGGCAGGTCGCGATCCGGCCGGAGCGCTTCGGCGCTTTGTTGTACCACTTCGGCACGCGCCGCCTGTCCTTTCTGAAGAGCCCGACGCTGCTGGCAGTCGTGCGCGCGCTGGCCGAGCGCCCGAGCGCGCGTGTCGCCTGCACCGATGCAGGTGTCGCGGCCGCCGACCTGCCGCAGTACCGCGCCGCGCTGTCAACGCTCGCCGCTTCCCAGATGATCTGTGAGAGGACCTCTTCATGACGGCAGCTCCACTGCCCCTGGTCGAGCAATTCCAGTTCGGACTGGATGCGCCCATCTGCCTGACCTGGGAGCTGACCTACGCCTGCAACCTCTCCTGTGTGCATTGCCTGTCCTCGTCCGGGCGACGCGACCCACGCGAACTGAGCACCGCGGAGTGCAAAGCGGTGATCGACGAGCTCGAGCGTATGCAGGTGTTCTACGTCAACATTGGCGGCGGCGAACCCACCGTGCGGCCGGATTTCTGGGAGCTGGTCGACTACGCCACTGAACACCACGTCGGGGTGAAGTTCTCCACGAACGGCGTCAAGATCACCCCCGAGATCGCACACCGGCTCGCGGAAAGCGACTACGTCGACGTCCAGATCTCACTTGACGGCGCCACGGCGGCGGTGAACGACCCAGTGCGTGGCTCAGGTTCTTACGACACGGCGCTGCAGGCGATGCAGCACCTCGCCGACGCCGGTTTCCGCGGCTTCAAGATTTCGGTCGTCATGACTCGGCACAACGTGGGCCAGCTCGACGATTTTGCCGCTATAGCGGATCGTTTCGACGCGCAGCTGCGGATCACCCGGCTTCGCCCGTCCGGTCGCGGCGCTGACGTGTGGGACGAGCTGCATATGAGCCCGGACCAACAGCGCGAGCTCTATGACTGGCTTGTTGCGAGTGGTGACAACGTCCTCACCGGCGATTCGTTTTTCCACCTCGCCGGATACGGCGAATCGCTACCGGGGCTGAATCTTTGCGGGGCGGGACGGGTCGTTTGTCTGATCGACCCCGTCGGTGACGTGTACGCCTGCCCATTCGCGATTCACGAGAACTTCCTGGCCGGCAACGTTCGCGACGCAGGCGGTTTCACCTCGGTGTGGCGGCAGTCGAGCCTGTTCACCGAACTTCGCCAACCGCAGAGTGGTGGCGCGTGCACGTCGTGCTCGGCATACGACGCGTGCCGCGGCGGGTGCATGGCTGCCAAATTCTTCACCGGGTTACCGCTCGACGGTCCGGACCCCGAATGCGTGAAGGGGCACGGCGAACGTGCCCTCGCCGCTGTCGTGGCCGGCACCGCGCCGAAACCATCGCTTGATCACTCGCACCGAGGCAAGCCGGTGCCGCTTACCCTGTCTCGCCGACCGCCGGATCGTGCCTGCGACGAGAATCCCCTAGCCGGACTGGCTATTGCGGATGCCCTTGCTCGCTGACCTCACCTGGCCGCGCATAGGTGAACACGCCCGAGCCGGCGCGCTTCTGGCGGTGCCCATCGGTTCGACCGAGCAACACGGACCACACCTACCGCTGTCGACCGATAGCGACATCGCAGTCGCCCTCTGCGAGCGATTGGACGCCGCTCGCGCGAATGTGCTGGTCGCGCCCGTCGTCAGCTACGGCTCCAGCGGCGAGCACGCCGGATTCGCGGGAACGTTGTCGATCGGGCAGGACGCGACTGCGCTGCTCGTGCTCGAACTCGGCCGATCGGCCTTCGACACCTTCGCGCAGGTGCTGTTCGTCTCGGCGCACGGCGGGAACGCCGAGCCCGTGCGCCGTGCGGTGGCGCAGCTGCGCGCGGAATCGAGAGACGTGCTGGTGTTCATGCCGCAGTGGGACGGCCACCCGCACGCCGGTCGCGCCGAGACCTCGATCATTCTCGCGCGGCGACCGCAGGCCGTCAGGCCGGCGCTGATCGCGGCGGGTGACCCACGCCCGATCAGCGAGTTGCTGCCGCTGCTGCGCACAGTCGGCCTGCGCGGCGTGACCGACACCGGCGTGCTCGGCGACCCGAGCGGAGCGAACGCCGACGAAGGCGAGGCGCTGCTGGACAAGCTGGCCGCGCAACTGCTGAGCGCCGTCGACGAATGGCGCGCGACGTGACGCGCAGGGTAGCGATCGTGACGGGAGCCGGCCGCGGTATCGGCGCAGCGACAGTGCGCGCGCTCGCAGCACAAGGCTGGGCAGTGTTGGCCGTCGACGTCGCGCGCGACGACCCGGCGCTGCCCTACCCGATGTCGAGCCGGGCCGATCTGGACGCTGCGGCCGGGTCGGCCGAGCACGTCGTGGCGCACGCAGCAGACGTCCGCGATCTCGACGCGATGCGGGCCGCCGTTGCCGAAGCCGAAGCGCGCTGGGGCGGCGTCGATGCGGCTATCGCGGCCGCGGGGGTGATCGCCGGCGGGGTTCCGCTCTGGGAACTGCCGCTGGACCAGGAGCGTGCCGTGCTGGAGATCAACCTCGGTGGTGTGCTCACCCTTGCTCGAGCGGCCGTGCCAGCGATGTTGCGGCGCCCGGCGCCACGTTCGGGGCGTTTTCTCGCGGTGGCGTCCGCTGCAGCCACGCGCGGGTTGCCGATGCTGGCCGCGTACTGCGCCGCCAAGGCGGGCGTTGCCGGTCTCGTACGCGCCCTGGCTGTTGAACTCGGAGACAGCGGGATCACCGCCAACGCGGTCAGCCCGGGCTCGACGGAAACTGCCATCCTGGAGGAGTCCGCACGTCTGTACGGGCTCGCCAGCCCCGCTGACTTCGCTGCGCAGCAGCCCTTTCGCCGGCTCCTGGACCCGGCCGAAGTGGCCGGTGTACTCACCTTCATGGCCAGCGCGGGCAACAGTGGGATGACTGGTGCCGTCGTACCGGTCGACGGTGGCTTGGCGCTGTGACGACATCAGTGACGCCGACCGTGCCGGTGCCAGAGGGATTTCGCATCGAACTGGACCCGAGCACCGTCGAACTGGAACCCGACGTCTGGTTCGGCGGGTCACCATCGCGTGTCATGCGGCTCACGCCGTCAGGACGTCGCGCACTGGAGGATCTGCGTAGCGGTCCGGTCACTTCGAAGATCGCCGGCACATTGGCCCGGCGGTTCACCGACGCGGGCCTCGCTCACCCGCGTCCACCCCGAACCGAGACCGCCGACGTCACGGTCGTGATCCCGGTGTACGAACGGCCCGACGCGCTCGAGCGATGCCTGAGTGCTCTCGGTCGCGCCCACCGGGTGGTTGTCGTCGACGACGCCTCGACTCAGCGGCAATCCGTCGCCGCGGTGGTGCGCCGGCACCGAGCGACACTCGTTCGCCGCGAGGTGAACGGCGGCCCGGGTGCCGCGCGCGACACGGGACTCGAGCACGTCCACAGCGCGATCGTGGCCTTTCTCGACAGCGACTGCACCCCGACTCCGGGCTGGATCGCACAGCTTGTCGCACACCTCGACGATCCCCTGGTCGCGGCTGCCGCACCCCGGATCACCGCCTCGGCCCCTGGCACCTGGGTCGGGCGCTACAGCATCGAGCACGGCTGCCTCGACCTCGGCACGACACCGGCCCGAGTCCGCCCGGGCGCGCGGGTTTCCTATGTCCCGACGGCCGCGCTCGTTGCGCGTCGGGCAGCACTGCTGAGCGTCGCACGCGACGGGTGCGTGTTCGATCCGACGCTGCGGGTCGGTGAGGACGTCGACCTGATCTGGCGATTACATTCTGCAGGCTGGCGGATTCGCTATGATCCCGCCGTCGAGATGCCACACGAAGAGCCAGTCTCGTGGGCGGCGCTGCTTGCTCGACGGTTTCGCTACGGGACGTCCGCGGCGCCGCTGTCGCTGCGACACGGCACGGCAGTCGCCCCGATGGCGCTGCACACCTGGCCGGCCCTGACCGTCGCCGCTCTGCTCGGCCGCCGTCCCTACTTCGCAGCGGCGGCGTTTGCTGTTTCGGTGCTCACCATGCTCCGGTCGTTGCGCCGGGCGGACGTTCCGACGCGGGGCGTATACCGCGCGATGGCGAATGCCGCTGTGCAGACCTGGCTGGGCACCGGCCGCTACGCGGCGCAATTCGCCGCGCCCGTCATCGCGGCGGCTGCGCTCACCGGCCCGCGCGGACGGCGCTGCGCCGCCGCGTCGCTGCTGCTCGCCCCACCGATCGCAACCTGGCGGCGTAGCGGCAGAAGCCTTGATCCGCTCCGCTTCACGGTCGGTTGGCTTGCCGACCAGATGGCCTACGGGCTCGGGGTATGGTCCGGCTGCGTCGCGCACCGAACCACCCTTGCGCTGCGCCCGCTCATGGCCCGCAAACCACTGCGCATCGATTTACGGACACCGACAGGAGAATGATCGGGCATGGCTAGTGAATGGTTCGAGACCGTCGCCGAGGCGCAGCGACGCGCAAAGAAGCGGCTGCCGAGATCGGTCTATAGCGCGCTGGTCGCGGGCTCCGAGCGGGGTCTCACCATCCAGGACAATCTCAGAGCGTTCGACGAGTTGGGCTTCGCGCCGCACGCCGCCGGTCAGTCGAGCGAGCGCGATTTGTCGACCACCGTCATGGGCCAACCCATCTCGATGCCGGTGCTGATCTCGCCCACCGGGGTGCAGGCGGTGCACCCCGAAGGCGAGGTAGCGGTCGCGCGTGCCGCGGCTGCGCGCGGCACGGCGATGGGCCTGAGTTCGTTTGCGAGCAAGCCTGTCGAGGAGGTCGTCGCGGCCAATCCGCAGACGTTCTTCCAAATCTACTGGGCCGGAACCCGGGAGCAGATTCTGCAACGGGTCGACCGCGCGAAAGCGGCCGGTGCCGTCGGATTGATCGCCACGCTCGACTGGTCTTTCTCGATGGGACGCGACTGGGGCAGCCCGCACATCCCGGAAAAGCTCACGTTGCGCGAGGCGATCCGCTTCGCGCCTGAGGCGATCTCTCACCCGCGCTGGCTGACGAGCTTCGTCAAGACCGGACGCATCCCTGACCTCACCGTGCCGAACATGACCGATCCCGGTTCCGCACCGCCGACCTTCTTCGGTGTGTACGGGCAGTGGATGCAGACCCCGCCACCGTCCTGGGCCGACGTGCGCTGGCTTCGCGAAGCGTGGGGCGGCCCGTTCATGCTCAAGGGCGTTACCAGGGTCGACGACGCCAAACGCGCCGTCGACGCCGGGGTCAGCGCGATCTCGGTGTCCAACCACGGCGGCAACAATCTCGACGGCACCCCGGCGACAATCCGCGTGCTCCCGGCGATCGCTGAGGCAGTAGGCAATCAGCTCGAGGTGCTGCTCGACGGGGGCGTGCGCCGCGGCAGTGACGTGGTCAAGTCATTGGCGCTGGGTGCGCGGGCGGTCATGATCGGCCGGGCTTATCTGTGGGGTCTCGGCGCGAATGGCCAGGCCGCTGTCGAGAACGTGCTCGACGTCCTGCGGTCGGGGATCGACTCGGTGCTGCTCGGGCTCGGGCGCAGTTCGGTGAAGGAACTCGACCGTAACGATATCCTTGTTCCGGATGGTTTCGAGCGAGCGCTCGGCGTCACATAGCTGCAAGCCCGACGATCACCGTCCACCGGGCTCGCGGCATCCTCGTTCCTAATCCTGAACGGCGCTGAACCGAACGCCGGTGAACAACGGAGGATGACATGCCCGACTATCCCGTATCGCTGCCCGACGTCGACCACATCGAACCGGCACCGCGACGCGTGCGTGCCACCCTCGCTGGGCAAGTCGTGTTCGACACCGTGAACGCCTGCTACGTATGGGAATGGCCGCATTACCCGCAGTACTACATCCCGCTTGCCGACGTGACGCCTGGCGTGCTCGTCGACGAGGACCATCCGCAGCGACTCAAGCGCGGTACAGCGCGACGGCATGCACTGCACGTTGGCGATGCGACGCGCCCAGCCGCGGCCCGCGTCTACGGCGCAGATGCAATGGCCGGGCTGGAAAACTCTGTCCGTTTCGAGTGGGGCGCACTGGACGCATGGTACGAGGAGGACGAGCAGGTGTTCGTGCACCCGCGCGACCCGTACTCGCGCGTCGACGCCATCCGTTCGACGCGGCGGGTACGCGTCGAGTCCGGGGGTGTTGTGCTGGCCGAGTCGGCGAGCCCGGTGATGGTGTTCGAGACCGGCCTGCCGACGCGGTACTACCTGAACCGAACCGAGGTCGACTTCACCAATCTCGTCGCATCCGACACCGTGACGCGGTGCCCGTACAAGGGAACGACGTCGGGCTACTGGTCAGTGCGGAGCGGTGCCGAGCTACACACCGATCTCGCGTGGACATACGACTTCCCGACTCGGCAACTGCTGCCGATCGCCGGCTTGATCTGCTTCTACAACGAGAAGGTGGACACGTTCATCGACGGCGCCGCGCTGCCCCGGCCGAGTACGCACTTCTCCTGATCGGCGAGATGCGGCCCACCGGGAGCGCTTGATCACGCTCGTCACAGCGGAGTGACATAAGCCCCGCTGATACCACCGTCGACGAGGAACGTCGAAGCGGTGATGAACGAGGCGTCGTCGCTGGCCAGAAAGGCCACCGCGGCGGCGATCTCGTCCGCCTCGGCGAAACGTCCCATTGGAATGTGCACAAGCCGGCGCGCGGCGCGTTCCGGGTCCTTGGCGAACAGCTCGCGCAATAGCGGTGTGTTCACCGGCCCGGGACACAGCGCGTTGACCCGAACCCGATCACGTGCAAACTGCACGCCGAGCTCGCGGCTCATCGCCAGCACGCCGCCTTTGCTTGCCGTGTAGGAAATCTGGGACGTTGCCGAGCCCATGACCGCGACGAAAGACGCGGTATTGATGATCGACCCCCCGCCGCCCGCGCGCATGTGCTCGATCGCGTACTTGCAGCACAGATAGACCGACGTGAGGTTGACCCGCTGCACTCGATCCCACGCGTCCACTCCGGTCGTCAGGATCGAGTCGTCGTCAGGAGGCGAGATGCCCGCGTTGTTGAATGCGACGTGCAGACCACCGAACTCCTCAACTGTTCGGCGAAACAGCGCAGCCACCTGCTCCTCGTCGGTGACATCGACAGCGACGAACAATCCGTCCACCTCGGCCGCTGCTTTCTCCCCCGCCGCCGCGTCGACGTCGGCGCACACGACGCGGGCACCTTCTGCCGCGAAGCGGCGCGCCGTCGCCAAGCCAATCCCGCTCGCGGCGCCTGTTATGACCGCGACCTTTCCATCGAGCCTCATGTGCCGTCCTTCGTCGAAAGGAACACGTTCTTGGTCTCGGTGAAGGCGAACGGTGCGTCAGGGCCCAGTTCGCGGCCGAGGCCGGAGGACTTGAAGCCGCCGAACGGCGTCCAGTAGCGCACTGAGGAATTCGAGTTCACGGACAGGTTCCCCGCCTCGATGCCGCGACTGACGCGCAACGCCCTTCCGACATCGCTGGTCCAGATCGATCCGGATAGGCCGAACTCGCTGTCATTCGCGATTCGCACCGCGTCGCTCTCGTCGTCGAACGCGACGACCGCGACGACCGGTCCGAAAATCTCTTCGTGCAGCACCCGATCGGTCGGGTCACTCGGTGTCAGGACAGTCGGCGGGAACCAGAACCCAGGGCCGTCCGGCGCGCTGCCACGAAAGGCGATCTCGGCGTCGCGCGGAACGTAGGTGGCCACCCGATCGCGCTGCGCGGCGCTGATAAGCGGACCCATCTCGGCTTCCTCGGCACTGGGGTCGGTGACGACGAAGGCCCGAACAGCGGGTTCCAACAATTGCAGGAACCGGTCGTATGCGCTTCGCTCGACGAGGATGCGCGATCGGGCGCAACAGTCCTGCCCGGCATTGTCGAAGACCGCATAAGGGGCCGCGCCAGCGGCGGCTTCGAGATCGGCGTCGGCGAACACGACATTCGCGCTTTTGCCACCGAGTTCGAGAGTTACCGGCTTGACCCGCGCGGCGCACCCCGCCATCACCTGCCGGCCGACCTCGGTAGAACCGGTGAAGACGATCTTCGCGACGTCGGCATGGTCGACGAAACGCTGGCCTACGACGCTGCCCTTTCCAGGAACTACCTGGAGGACCCCCTCGGGCAGGCCGGCGTCGAGCGCAAGCTCGGCCAGGCGCAGTGCGGTCATCGGCGTCAGTTCTGCGGGCTTGAGCACGACGGTGTTGCCCGCGGCGAGTGCCGGTGCGAACCCCCAAGACGCGATAGGCATCGGAAAATTCCACGGGACGATCACCCCGATGACGCCGAGCGGTTCGTGGAAAGTCACATCGACGCCATCGGCCACCGGGATTTGCTGCCCGATCAGGCGTTCCGGCGAGCCCGCGTAATAGCCGACGACATCGCGAGCATTGCCCGCCTCCCAGCGGGCGTTGCTGATGGTGTGCCCGGAATTGACGACCTCGAGGTGCGCGAGATTCTCGCGATCGGCGTCGATCGCGTCGGCGAAGCGGCGCAACAGTCGAGCCCGGTCACCAGGCGCGACTGTGCGCCACGCGGCGAACGCTTTGCGTGCCCGGGCGATGGCGGCGTCGGTGTCCTCGACGTCGGCGAGCTCGATCGAGGTGACGACCTGCTCGGTCGCCGGATTGATGACGGCGTGGCGCGTGGGCACCGCGGTCACATCCGCTCGAAACCGCGGATAAGTTCCCAATCGGTGACCGCGGCGTCGAATGCGGAAAGCTCCACCCGGGCTGTGTTGGTGTAGTGGGTTACGACGTCGTCACCCAGCGCAGCGCGCGCGATCTCGCTGTGCTCCAGAAGCTGTGCCGCTTCCAACAGCGTTGTGGGCACGTGCGGCGCGTCGCTCGCGTAGGCGTTGCCGGCGAACGGCTCGGCGAGCGGCAAGTCGTTGTCCACCCCGTACAAGCCGGCAGCGATCATGGCGGCGACCGCCAGATACGGATTGACATCACCGCCGGGCAACCGGTTCTCGAAGCGCAAGCTCGAGCCGTGCCCGACCGTCCGTAACGAGCAGGTTCGGTTGTCGAAACCCCACGCCACGGCGGTCGGCGCGAAGGTTCCCGGCTGATAGCGCTTGTAGGAGTTCACGTTTGGAGCGAAGAAGTAACTCAGCTCGCGCATGGCCGCGAGCTGTCCGGCGAGGAAGTGCTCGAACAGCGGTGATGTGCCGCCCGGGCCGGTACCGGCAAAGACCGGCGCACCGTCGTCACCGCGCAGGGACAGATGGATATGGCAGGAATTGCCTTCGCGTTCGTTGTATTTCGCCATGAAGGTCAGCGACTTTCCATGTTGCGCCGCGATCTCCTTCGCACCCGTTTTGTAGATAACGTGGCTGTCGCAGGTGCGCAATGCATCGGTGTACTTGAACGCGATCTCGTGCTGACCGAGATTGCACTCACCCTTCGCCGATTCGACCTGCATACCGGCATCTCGCATGCCGAGCCGGATGGCGCGCAGCAGCGGTTCGACTCGCGCGGTGCCGAGCACCGAGTAGTCGACGTTGTACTGGTTGGACGGCGTCAGGTCGGCATACCGCTTCGACCAGGCCGATTCGTAGGTGTCGTCGAAGACGATGAACTCCAACTCGGTGCCGACGTGCGCCGTCCAGCCGCGTTCGGCGAGGCGTGCCAGTTGGCCTTGCAGCACCTGTCGCGGAGACTGCGTCACTGGTGTGCCGTCGAGCCATTGCGCGTCCGCCAGCAGCAGTGCGGTGCCGGGCTGCCAGGGCACCCGGCGCAGGGTCTGCAGATCAGGCGCCATGACGAAATCGCCGTAACCGCGCTCCCACGATGAGATCTCGTAGCCGGGCACCGTATTCATCTCGATATCGACAGCAAGCAGGTAGTTGCAGCCTTCCGTGCCGTGGCCCAGCACGTCGGCGAGGAAGAACTCGGCGTCCAGACGCTTACCCTGCAACCGGCCCTGCAAATCCGTGATTGCGACGATGACGGTGTCGATGGCGCCGTCTGCGACGCCCGCACGCAAGTCGTTCTCGGTCATCGGACTAGCCGGCATACCCAACCACCTCTCGTACGAAGGTCTGGCGACCATACCTTCATTGGGGACATGGCGGAATCCCCAAAGTCCTCATCAGCTGAGGAATCCGCGCAAGAGGGCCGCCGTCCCGTCGACGTGCTCCTCCATCTCGGTGCGCGCAACGCCGACCTGACCACCCAGTATCGCCTCTACGATGCGCGCATGTTGCTTGTCCGAGTGCGCAATGTTTGCTGAGATCACCGGGATTGCCCGCAGTAGCTCGTCCAAGCGCATCTGCACGTCAGCCACAACGGCCGTCACCGAGGCGCTACCTCCGAGCGCCGCAATCGCCAGGTGCAGCCGGGAGTCCGCCTGTCGGCGCACACTAGGTCCACACCTGGTCGCGGCGTCGAGATAGCGCATGAGGCTGGCCCGGTCAGCTGCCGTGAGCGTTCGACTAGCCGCGAGAGCAGCCGCGCCGGGCTCTACCACCCGCCGCAGTGCGAGCGCGTCGTCGAGACTATGCGCGATGGAGTTCTCGATTTTCTGCCGAGAACGCGTGCGGGTGCGCGTCGGCGCCACAACGAAGGTGCCACCACCGCGACCGCGACGCGATTCGACCAGCCCCGCGTCGCGCAACGCGCGGATGGCTTCGCGCAGCGTCACGCGGCTCACGCCGAAGGTGTCCGCCAGCTCGCGTTCAGGGGGTAGCCGGTCCCCTTCGACGAGGACGCCGAGCCGTACGCTCTGGGCGAGCCGTTCGACCGTTACTTCGAACGCATTGCGGACCGGAACGGGCGCGAACATGGTCTGCGCCCACAGCGCCTCGACGTTGCCGCGTTCGTTCAGCACAGCGCTTCCGTCAACTCAACGCGTGCACCGCGCAGGCAGCGACGAACGCTCGGAAGAGATCCTCGCCCGCGAACGCCTCGGGATGCCATTGCACGCCGAATACCCAAGCGCGATCGGGCACTTCGACTGCCTCGACCACGCCGTCGTCGGCCCAGGCCGTCGCGATGACGCCGGAGCCCAGTCGACCCAGCCCCTGGTGGTGGTAGGTCGCCACCTCGGCGCGTGGCCCGAACACGTCGGACAGCGGGGTGCCTGCGGCGAACGCGACCGCGTGCCGCCCGTGCGCGCCGACGGCGGGGCAGTGCAGATCCGTACCGACCGAGTCCGGCAAATGCTGCACCAGATCTCCGCCCAGCGCGACATTGAGCACCTGCATTCCCCGGCATACCGCTAGCACGGGCAAATCTCGAGCGAGCGCCGCGTGCACTAGGGCGATTTCCCAGTCGTCGCGATCCGTACGCGGTGGGCCCGTCGCAGGAGCGCGCTCCGCCGCGTAGCGAGCCGGATCGACATCCGCGCCACCAGCGACGAGCAGACCGTGCAGTCCCTCGAGCGCGGCGTCGGCGACAATCGGGCCGTCGGGTGGCAACAACAACGCCAACCCGCCTGCGGCGCGCACCGAGGCGGCGTAGCTGGCCGGCAGCAGATCGGCAACCTCGTGCCACACACCCCATGTTGCGCGCTCGCGGTAAGTCGTCAGCCCGATCCGCGGCGGCTTGCGAACACTGATCGCCAGCACAGCTGAAGGGTACGGCCGATGGGCCCGCGGGGAGCGTCGGCAACTGTTGCGCGATCACGCCGCAGATCATGACAACTTCGACGCACGGGGACAAGGCCAAGGCGAAATAAAGGTCTGGGTACTAGACCGTTACGGCTCGCCCGCCTTACGATCCCGGCACCGCACCGAGCGGGAAGAGGGGTGTTGCCATGATCAGCGAGCGCGTTGACGCGGCCCGTCCCGTGGCACCGCACGACGCGCTCGAACGGTTGGACTTCGTCGCCGGCGAGCAGTTCGACATATTTGCCGTCCAGCGCAAATATCTGGACATTGTCCGCGAATTCGGCTTCAAACTCCCCGAGGATTACTTGAGCTTCGAACCGCAGGTGCGCCGACTACAGCAGGTTCTGCGCGCTTCAGCCGGACCAGCCGTGCCGTGTCACAACGACCTACTGGCCGCCAACATCATGGATGCTGATTCGCAGATCCGTTTCGTCGACTTCGAGTACTCCGGCAACAACGACCCGTGTTTCGAACTCGGCAATATCTGGAGCGAGGCTGCCCTCAGCACCGACCACGTCGCCCACCTCGTCGCCGCTTACCACGGCAGTGAATCAACGCACCTGGTCGCGCGTGCGCGGCTGTTCGGTCTGATCGCAAAGTACGGCTGGACGCTCTGGGCATCCATCCAGCACGCCGTCAGCGACGTCGACTTCGGCTTCTGGTCATGGGGGATGGAGAAATATGCGCGAGCTGTCGCAGAATTCCGTGGCACGGAGTTCGAGCGACTCGTGACCGCAGCTGAATTGCCGCACTCGTCAAACCGTCCGCACGCGGCGATCGACGATCGTCACACACAATGACCCATCCGAAACAAGGGAGCCCTATCGTGGTCGACACCGCCAACGTCAGCGACGACGAAAAGCGACTCGCCGAGCTCGGCTATAAACAGGAGCTGAATCGATCCTGGTCCGGGTTCTCGAACTTCGCGATCTCGTTCTCGATCATCTCGATCCTCGCTGGCTGCTTCACCAGCTTCGGTATCGGTTGGAACAATGGCGGCCCGGCGGGCATCGCCTGGGGCTGGCCGATCATCTCGGCATTCATCCTTGTCATCGGGCTGTGCATGTCAGAACTGGTGTCGGCATTCCCGACGTCGGGCGGCATCTACTGGTGGGCATCCAAGCTCGGCGGTCCGAAGGCGGGTTATTACACCGGCTGGCTCAACTTGATCGGACTGCTCGCGATCGATGCGTCCGTCGCGTACGGCTGTGCAACGTTCTTCGACCTGACCCTGAGCACGTACAGCACATCATGGGCGGACGGCTACAGCTTGAATCGGGTGTTCCTCATCTTTCTCGTCATCCTGATTCTGGCCGCGATGGTGAATATCTTCTCCAGCCACCTGCTAGCGATCCTGAACAACATCTCGGTGTGGTGGCACGTCGTAGGCGCAGCCGCGGTGATTCTCATCCTGGCGTTCGTACCGAGCCATCACGCGAGCCTCAGTGCCGTGTTCACGCACACGGTGAACAACACCGGCTTCTTCAGTTCACACACCAACGGCGCAGGCTTCATCCTGTACGTCCTGCCGCTCTCCGCCATCCTGACGCAGTACACGATTACCGGATACGACGCGTCGGCACACCTGTCCGAAGAAACCCGCAGCGCGGCGAATTCTGCCGCGAAAGGCATTTGGCGCTCAATCTTCTACTCGGCGATCGGTGGCTACATTCTGCTGCTCAGCTTCCTGTTCGCGGTTCAGGACGAGAAGGCCGTCACCGCCGGCGGCGGAGGCGTCGCCCTCATCTTCTCCCAAGCGCTCACCAGCGGCTGGGGTTCCATCGTGCTGTTGATCTCGACCGCCGGTCAGTTCTTCTGCACGGTCGCCTGCATGACCAGCACGACACGCATGCTGTTCGCATTCAGCCGTGACGGCGCTGTCCCCGGTGGCCGGCTCTGGTCGAAGCTCAACCACAACCGGGTGCCGGTCCTGGGAACCATCGCGACCGCCGTGGTCGCGGTCGTGCTCACCCTGCCTGCCTTGGTCAAAGTAGACATCGGTGGCGCGCCAGTGCCAGTAGCGTTCTTCGCGGTCGTCTCGATCGGTGTCGTCGGCCTCTACGTCGCATTCGCGATACCGATCTATTATCGGTGGCGCGCAGGTAGCACGTTCGTTCCTGGCGGCTGGACGCTCGGGGCCCGCTACAAGTGGATGTGCCTGGTCGCGATCGCGGAGATCGTCGTGACGTCGGTCATCGCACTGCTGCCGACCTCGGTCAACGGCGCACCTTGGTCGCCAGGGTTCGCGTGGAAATATGTCAACTACACGGCGCTCGTCGTGCCCGGCGCGCTGCTTCTGCTGTGGATCTACTGGCACGCGTCGGTGAAGAAGTGGTTCCGCGGGCCCAAGACGACCATCGAGAACCCGGTGCCAACCGCGACCCGCACCTAGGCGGCCAGCTGAGACCGTGCTCCTGGCGCTGGCCGTTGTCCGCGGCATGGAGCTGGTTCAGGTCCCACCGGAGCCGGCGCGTCCGGTCCCGGCTCGGGCAACTCGGTGTCGACCACTGGGCCAGCTAGAAATTCCTCTGGCGCCCGACCGAGCCAGCGCATTATCAACAGGGCGTTTTGACACGATGTCGCGTCGCGCGTTCGCAGCCTCGACCTTGCTCCACCCGCAGAGCGGGTGGTCGACGCGGTGTGAATTGAGCTCCGACGACTACTGCCACAGCTCGTCGGCGAATTCGTACCAGCCCAACTCGCGGTGTCCGCCGGATGCTGAGCCCACCGGTAGATCAAAGCGGTCGGTTTCGTTGCCCTCGAGCGCCGCTGCCAGGCCGCGGGTCTGAACGCTCTTGATCTTGGGCGGGTAGACACAAGATCGCTAATATTGCTTCGGATTACTCTTGTAGCGACGATGTCGGTGCGGTAGAATCGAATACATGGTCGGGACGGTGGTGGACTCGCTGGCTCCTTCCGTGTTCTCCTCGACTGTCGGGGCGGCGCGGGCCGCCGCGTATGCCCGGTTGCACGCCGTGCTGGATGACCTGGACGGTTTAGCGATGGATCCGTGCAGCGATGAGGAGGTGCTGAGCGACTGGCGTGAACGGGAGCGGCTGCGGCGCCGGTCGGCGGCGGGTGAGCACGCGATCATCACCCAGGTCGAGTGCCGGTCGCTGCCGTATCGGCACGGTGCCCGCTCGGCGGCGGTGTTCGCCAGCCAGCTGTTACGGATCAGTCCCGGTGAGGCGCATGTCCGGGTGCGGGCGGCGGCA
>JBBQUT010000001.1:0-385338 GCA_038212215.1 Mycobacteriales bacterium | reverse complement strand
AGAAGCTGCCCGCCACCATCCGTCACGACCTGCACGCCACCGTGGAGCAGATCCTGCTCGACGTCGCCCGCGAACAGCACCCCCGCTTCCTCGAGCAGCACGCCACCGAACTGGGCGCCTACCTCGACCCCGACACACTGGACCGTGAGCACGCCTACCGCGACAAGCACCGCGACCTACGCCGCACCCGCCGCCCCGACGGATCCGCGCACCTGTCCGGTGATCTCACCCCCGAATGCGCCGAACACCTGCACACCCACCTCGACGGCCTGGCGGGGCGCCGGCCCCCCCGACCCGCCCCCCCGGGCGGCGGCGGGGGGGGGGGCGGCCGGGCCGGTCGCGCCGACCCCGGCGATACCGACACCGACCGTGACGCGAGCGGGCGCGATGCCCGCACCGCGGGGCAGCGTCGCCATGACGCGCTGCTCGACATCCTGACAATGGTGGAACGCGCCGAACAACTCCCCAACGCCGGCGGCATCAGCACCACGATCCTGCTCACCATGGACGCCGACACCTACACCACCACCAGCAGCGCCAGCAGCACCAGCAGCGCCAGCAGCACCAGCAGCACCAGCAGCGCCGGGTTCGGCAGCAGCGGCGTCACCCGCGACACCGCTCTGTTCCCGCGCCCGTACGACCCGTCCCCCACCACCGGCACAGCGATCCGACCCGGAATGGCGCGCACCGGACACGGCTACCTCGTACCCGCCCACCTCGCGAAACGCTGGGCCGGCGGCGACACCCGCATCATCGCCGTGCTGCTCTCCACAACGAAAGGGATCACCGCCTACTCCAGCACCCAACGCATCTTCACCGAACAACAGCGTCTCGCGCTCATCGCCCGAGACCTCGGCTGCAGCTTTCCCGGCTGCGACGCCCCACCAGCCTGGTGCCAAACCCACCACCTCACCGAGCACCGCCACAGCGGGCGCACCAGCGTCGATAACGGCACCCTGCTCTGCGCACACCACCACCGCCACTTTCAACAAAACGACTGGCACTGCATCATGACCAACGGCCGACCCCACTGGGTGCCACCAGCATGGATCGACCCGTCACGCACCCCACGGCTGAACACCCGACATCGATAGGCCGCCGCCGCGGTACGCGAACGCAAGCCAGCTCGCCCTAAGCGCAACTGGTCAATCGCTCTTCAGGAGTTCTGAGAGCTCTCCGCAATCGAACGAACTATGGGCAATGGCTCATGGCTGTATTCGGGTGCCATGAACTCGATCGGATTACATCATTACAGGAGGAGACGAGCGGCGAGGGCAACCATGATGGACGCGCACAGGAGTGCCACGCTGAGCTGTCCGCGACTGCTTGTCAGCACGCGGCCCAGAATGGCTCCGCTTCCAGCTAGGAGCAACTGCCAGCTCGCCGACGCCACAAGAGCGCCGAGGGCGAATACGCAGCCGGACCATGTTGCGGAACCGCGCTGCGGCTCAGCGCCGATCACGAGTGCCGCGAAGTAGACGAGGGTCGACGGGTTCGCTGCGGTTATCCCAACGAGGCTCAGGTACGTGCGCAACGGATCGGGGCTCGCGAGGTCGGTCGTCGCGGTCACCCCAATGTCTCGATGCCGACGTACTGCGCCGAGGACGGTACGCATCGCCAACGCAACCAGAATCGCGGCGGACGCGTAGGTCAACGGTGTCGACACCGGACGCAGGGCTCGCTGCAGCCCGACACCACCGAACACAGCGATGGCTGCGAAGAATCCGTCGGTGGTGGCCGCGCCAAGTGCTGCGGCTGCAGCTACGCCGAACCGTTCGCGAACGCCCAGCGCAACGAGGTACGTCGCGACAGCGCCGACGGGCAGAGCTACGCCATACCCGGCAACGATCCCAGCGACGAGGGCGCTGATCACGATTGCTGCGAGGCACGCCTTCCGGCTGACGGCGTCCGCTGGCCGGCGGCATCCGTCACTGTGTGACTGCGGACAGCCCCGCCGCCCATCAGCGTGATCATGGGCGAATGCTGGCATGCCGCCGGGTTCGCCACCACCGATTTCCATGCCGGCGCCAGGACCGTCCTGGGTGATCATCACGAAGCTGGGATGGGATAGCGGCTGAACAAGCGCTATCGCCCGCGCGGCCTCGAACCCGACCGAAGACGACAGGGGTCACGGCCACATCGCGGTATTGGCCTCGATCGCCGCGGCGTAGTTCTCCTGCGCGATCGCAGCAATCCGCCGCATCTGCCCCAGCGCCGCATGCATGTCGCGCGCGCCGCCGAGCCATTGCCGATGCGCCACCGCGTACTCCCCCGCAGCGGCACCCGACCAGCTCGACTGCAACGAACGTGCCCGGGCATCGACCTCGTCCAAGCCGCCCTCCAACAGCGACTCGAACCCAGCCATCCGCCCGATCGCATCCTGCAGCGCCTGCAGGTCAACCGCGAACGCGCTCATCAGAGCCGCCGCGCGGACGCCAGAACGGCGCCAACCGAACCGCGCTCGCCGGAGGCGTATCCGGCGCCGCTGGCCCGCAACAACGCCGACATTGTCGCGAGGGCGCCGATCACCGCACGCGCGCCCGACTCCCACTCGAGCCAGCCGCCCTCGAACGCCGACGCCGCAGCGCCCTGCCACGACGACTGCAGTGCGTCGACCCGTGCGGCCAACGACGTCAACTCCGCGCGCAAGCCCGTACCAACCTCGCCGAGCACGGCCGACGCCGACTCGAACTCTCCCGGCGAGACATCGAATCCGGTCACACGCGAAAGGCTAGGCGAACTCAGCCAGCCTCGAATCCGGCCTGTGGATAACTACCGGACAACGCCAGACACCTACTCGCCGGAAGGGAGCTCCGTGTGCCCGCCGAACGCCTTGCGCATCGCAGAAAGCAGCTTGTCCGCGTACACGGCCTCGCCTCGGCTGCTGAACCGGGCGAACAGCGCGGCCGACAGCACCGGCACCGGCACGCCCTCGTCGATCGCAGCCTTGATCGTCCAGCGGCCCTCACCCGAGTCGGAGACCCGCCCGGCGACGGATTCCAGATCGGGGTCACCGATTAACGCCCCCGCGGTGAGATCCAGCAGCCAGGAGGCGATCACCGAGCCGCGGCGCCACACCTCGGTCACCTTCGAGATGTCGATCGTGTACTGGTAGTACTGCGGCTGTTCCAGCGGCGTCGTCTCCGCGGAATGTTCGACACCGGACTTGCCCGCGTCTGCGTGGTGCAGCACGTTCAGACCTTCGGCGTAGGCGGCCATGATGCCGTATTCGATGCCGTTGTGGACCATCTTGACGAAGTGCCCTGATCCGTTGGGACCGCAGTGGTAGTACCCCTGCTCCTCGGGCGCCGGATCGCCGGAACGCCCCGCGGTGCGGTCGATCTCGCCCGCACCGGGCGCGATCGAGGCGAAGAGCGGATCCAGATGCGCAACGGTGTCGTCCTCGCCGCCGATCATCAGGCAGTACCCGCGCTCGAGTCCCCATACGCCGCCGCTGGTTCCGACGTCCACATAGTGGATGCCTTTCGTCTTCAACGCGGCGGCCCGGTCGATGTCCTCGCGGTAGTTGGAGTTACCACCGTCGATGATGATGTCGCCCTCGTCCAACAGCTCGGCGAGCTGCTCGACGACCTTGCCGGTGATGCCCGCGGGGATCATCACCCACGCGACACGCGGCTTGTCGAGCGCGGCGACGAAATCCTCGAGCTTGGTGGTGCCGGTCGCGCCGTCCTTCTCCAGCACCGCGACGCTGTCGGCATTGGTGTCGAATGCGACGCCCGCATGCCCATCGCGCATAACCCGACGCAGGATGTTGGCGCCCATGCGACCAAGGCCGATCATTCCCAGCTGCATTGTCATGACTCCTTACGCGCAGTGCGGTAACGACGGATGAGTGCGTTTGTCGAGCTGTCGTGCTTGAGATCGGGATCGCGCTCGGCCGACAGCTCAGCGGCGACCTTCTTTGCCAACACCTTGCCCAATTCGACACCCCACTGGTCGAAGGAGTTGATGGTCCAGATCGTCCCCTGGACGAAGACGCTGTGCTCGTAGAGCGCCACGAGCGTGCCGAGGGCGTACGGCGTGAGCCGGTCGAGCAGCAGCGTGTTGGACGGACGGTTACCCTCGAACACTCGATGCGGCACGAGCCAGTCCGCGGTCCCCTCGGCCTGCACCTGTTCCGCGGTCTTACCAAAGGCGAGAGCTTCGCTCTGTGCGAAGACGTTCGCACTCAATATGTCGTGGTGCTCGCCGAGCGGGTTCAGCGAATGGGTGAAGCCGATGAAGTCCGCTGGAATCAGTGCGGTGCCTTGATGGATCAGCTGATAGAAACTGTGCTGCCCGTTGGTTCCCGGCTCACCCCAGTACACCGGTCCGGTCGCGTAGTCGACGCTCGTGCCGTCAAGCGTGACGTGCTTGCCATTGGATTCCATCGTCAGTTGTTGCAGATAGGCGGGAAAACGCTTCAGGTACTGGTCGTACGGCAGCACCGCTTGAGTCTGGGCGTCGAAGAAGTCGGCGTACCAGACGGTCAAAAGGCCGAGCAGCACAGGCAGGTTCGCCTCGAACGGTGCCGTGCGAAAGTGCTCGTCCATCGCATGGAAACCGTCGAGCATCTCGCGGAACTGCCGCGGACCGATCGCAATCATCGTGGACAGTCCGATGGCTGAATCCATCGAATAGCGCCCGCCGACCCAGTCCCAGAAGCCGAACATATTCATCACGTCGATGCCGAAGTCAGCGACCGCCTCGCTGTTCGTCGATACCGCGACGAAGTGCTTCGCGATTGCTGACTTCTCTTTCAACGCGTCCAGAATCCACGCGCGGGCGCTGTCTGCGTTGGTCATCGTCTCGAGCGTGGTAAAGGTCTTGGACGAGACGATGAACAGGGTCTCGGCGGGATCGAGGTCACGAGTGGCTTCGGCGAAATCCGTGCCGTCGACGTTGGAGACGAAGCGGAACGTGAGCTGCCGCGCGCTGTAGTGACGTAGCGCTTCGTAAGCCATCACTGGGCCGAGATCCGAACCGCCGATGCCGATGTTGACGATGTTGGTGATGGGCAGGTTAGTGTGCCCGCGCCATCGTCCGCTGCGAATCTTGTCGGCGAATTCACCCATCCGGGCGAGCACCTCGTGCACGGCGGGGGCAACGTCGACACCGTCGAGCTGAATTCGCGCGGTACGAGGCGCCCGCAGCGCGACATGCAGCACCGCCCGGTCTTCGGTGATGTTGATTTTCTCGCCGTCGAACATGGCATCGATGTGATTGCGCAGTCCGGACTGCTCGGCGAGCTCGATCAGCAGCCTGATCGTCTCGTCGGTGATGCGATTCTTCGAGTAGTCCAGATAGATTCCCGCCGCCTCGACGCTCAGCCGCTCCCCACGCCCGGGGTCGGTGCCGAACAGCTCACGCAGGTGCTGCCCGCGAATCTCGTCGTAGTGGGCGCTCAACGCTGCAAACGCCGGGCGCTGCCGTAGCGGGGCGAGCCCGCCGCGGGTCATCGGAAAAGTCCGGGGACACGTGTTGCCATTGACAATGCGTACCAGACCCGGCCGGTGCGCAGGAGGGGACCGTCCCCGATACCCTCACAGCACCCCGTCCCCCCGCCGTGAACGGAAGTTCTCGATGAGCGATCGACCTCGTCTGTCCGTGATCGGGACCGGCTACCTCGGCGCAACCCACGCGGTGTGCATGGTGGAGCTCGGCTTCGACGTCATTGGGCTGGACGTCGACCAGGCCAAGATCGACAAACTACGCGCCGGTGAGGTGCCATTCTTCGAACCAGAACTGCCGGAACTGCTCCGCAAGCACGTCCGCGGCGAGCACCTGCGCTTCACCACGTCCTATGCCGAAGTGGCTGAGTTCGCCGACGTGCACTTCGTGTGTGTCGGGACGCCGCAGCGCGCCGGCGAGCTGGCTGCGGACATGCGCTTCGTCGACGCTGCTTTCACCTCGCTCGCACCGCATCTCACCCGCAAGGTGCTGGTGGTCGGCAAGTCGACGGTGCCCGCCGGCACCGCCGCCCGCATGCAGCACCTGCTCGACTCGCTCGCCCCATGCCCGGATGTCGAACTCGCGTGGAACCCGGAGTTCCTGCGCGAGGGTCATGCCGTGAAGGACACCCTGCGCCCGGACCGGCTGGTGTTCGGAGTCGCGTCACAGTGGGCCGAGCAGCAGCTGCGTGCCGTGTACGAGTCGACCATCCAGGCCGGCAGCCCTGTCGTCATCACCGACTTCGCGACCGCAGAACTGGTCAAGGTCGCGGCGAACTCCTTCCTCGCGACCAAGATTTCCTTCATCAATGCGATGGCCGAGGTGTGCGAGACGACGGGCGCCGACGTCACCAAGCTGGCCGAGGCTATCGGGCACGACGAGCGGATCGGCCGCAAGTTCCTCAACGCCGGGCTCGGCTTCGGTGGTGGCTGCCTGCCCAAGGACATCCGCGGGTTCATCGCACGCGCGGGTGAACTCGGCGTCGACCAGGCGGTGTCGTTCCTGCACGAGGTGGATCAGATCAACCTGCGACGCAGAGCACGCACCGTCGATCTCGGCACCGAACTGCTCGACGGGTCGTGGCTGGGTTCGCACGTTGCGGTGCTCGGCGCGGCGTTCAAGCCGAATTCTGACGACATCCGCGAATCGCCGGCCCTCGACGTCGCCGCGGCGATGGGCCGCCGGGCTGCCAAGGTAGTCGTCTATGACCCGCAGGCGCTGGAGAATGCCCGGCGCGTGCATCCGCAACTGCACTACGCCGATTCGATGGACGACGCGCTGCGCGGCGCGGACATCGTGTTCCTGCTGACCGAGTGGGACGAGTTCAAGACCATGCTTCCGGACGAGGTGGGCAAGCTGGTAGCGCAGCGCAAGCTGGTCGACGGCCGAAACGTCCTCGATCCGGTGCAGTGGCGCGCCGCGGGCTGGCAGTACCGGGCGCTCGGCCGTCCCTGAGCTGAGTCCGGCGCGACCGGCGCTGGAGTCAGGGGTCGAGGTCGATGCGCACGATCAGGAACTGCTCGGGCGTTGCTTGCAGCACTCGCAGCCGTGGGTCCTTCACCGCCAGCCAGGGCCCGCTGACGCGGTCGCTGAGGTGGCTCAACCGCCGGTCGGCCAGCACCTCCTGCACGCCCGCCTTGTCCCCGCCCAGCACGAGCGCGTCCAGCTTGCGGGTGCCGAACACCCGCACCGCCGTGTCCGCGGCGTCCGCGAACGCGGCCGACGCCTGGTTGGCCCGGCGGCGTGCGTAGCGCTGCTGCGACCAGCCGCCCGCCTTCGTCGTCCCCTGCACGTAGGACGAGCCGACCTTCGACGCCTCCAGGACGGTCCCGGCGAAGATTCCGGCTGCGTACCCGCCCCGACGCACGAGCAGTACCCCGATCCGGCGCGAGCGTTCGGCGTGCGCCACGAGCGCCGCGATCTCGGGCGGTCCGGCAAGCGGCGGGAACGGCACGTGGACCCAGGCCTGCGCACCGTCCGCCCCGACCAGCGTGAGGACAGCGGCGTCGCCGCCGACGACTGCTGAGCCGTGCCGCTCGACGAACCCGTCCAGCCAGCGCCGCAGCCGGGCAGCGCCGACCGAGACGGTGCGCACCCCGCTCAGCTGGTGACGTCCTTACGGTCGAAGCGCAACCACGCCAGCGTCAGGAACACCGCCGTGTAGCACAGCGCCAGCCCGCTGCCCCGCACCATGTCGTCCCATCTGATGGGTGTGCTCAGCGTGTCGACCCAGGAGTAGTTCCAGTGCGTAGGCAAGTAGTGCCGAGCCGTGCCGAGGGCGGTGATCTGGTCGATGATGCTGGAGACGACCGAGAACAGCACCGCACCGCCCACCGCCCCGAGCGGGTTGTCGACCGAGACACTCAGCAGGAACGCCAGTGACGACACCGTCATCAGCGCGATGCATACGTAGCACACGATCACGACCAACCGGCCGAGTGAAGCGGCGGTGTCGAAGGTGTCACCGAGCGGCGAACGGGCCGGCGCCCAGCCGAAGAACACCCCCCCGACCAGGTAGGCCCAGGCAGGCAGCACGATGTTCGCAGCCACGCTCAGAGCGGCTGCGACGATCATCTTCTGACGCAGCAGCCGCGAGCGCGGGACGGGCTGCGCGAGCAGGTAACGCAGCGACGCCCAGTTCGCCTCGCTGGCCACCGTGTCACCGAAGAACAGCGTCACGATCACCACGAGCAGGAAGCCGACCGAGGCGAACTCGGTGAACAAGGTGAAGTTCGCCGCCCCGGCGGTGGCCAGCCCGACGAGTTCCGGCGCGCCGTTTCCCGGGTCGGTGCCGCCGAGTTGGAAGGCAAGCGCGATGATGATCGGCAGGACGAGCAGGAACCCGAACGCGATCTGCGTGCGCCGCCGCCTGAGCTGGCGCTCGAACTCGACGCGCAGGCGTAACGTCCGCCGCGGGTTGAAGTTCGGCGGGTGAGCCGGGCCGAGCGAGGCCAGCCGTTCATGCACGCCGCGCCGGGTTGCTGCCGCGCTAGGGGGACGTTGCGGTTGGCTCATTCGTCTGCTCCGACCAGTCCGAGGAACACGTCTTCGAGGGCCCGCCGGGCCGGCACCATCTCGGTACTGATGCCCGCCGCCGCAAGCACCTCTGCGGCTCGCGACGGATCGGCGACCGCGAGCTGGAACCCGCCGGTGCCGGCGATCTCGTTGACCGATCCCGCGGCGACGAGCTTGCCCTTGTGCATGACGACGACGTGCGTGCAGGTCTGCTCCACCTCCGCCAACAGGTGGCTGGACACCACCACCGTGCGCCCGGTTTCTGCATAGCGCCGCAGCACCTCGCGCATCTCGGCGATCTGCGGCGGGTCGAGGCCGTTGGTCGGCTCGTCGAGGACGAGCAGTTCCGGCAGCCCCAGCATCGCCTGGGCGATACCGAGCCGCTGGCTCATCCCGTGGCTGTACGTGCGCACCCGGCGCTCGATCGACGAGCCGAGTCCGGCGATGTCCAGCGCGGTCTGGAAGTCCGCCTCCTCCTCGGGCCGCCCGGTCGCCGCCCAGAACAGGCGCAGGTTCTCGCGTCCGGTCAGGTGCGGCAGGAAGCCGGGTCCCTCGATGAAGGCGCCGAGGCGGGCCAGCACCGGCGCGCCGGGGTAGACCGGATCGCCGAACACATGCACCGTGCCCGCCGTCGGCGTGATCAGCCCGACGAGCACGCGCAGCAGGGTGGTCTTTCCCGCACCGTTCGGCCCGAGCAGACCGACGACCTGGCCCGCTTCGACGCGGAACGTGACGTCGTCGACCGCGCGGTAGCCGCCTGCATACTCCTTGACCAGGCCCGCGATCGCAACCGGGACCTCGGCAAGTTCCGGCGCCGGACGAAGTACCCGGCGCCGTCGCTTGATCTCCAGCGCGACCACTGCAAGCGCGAGCAGGCAGATCAGCGCGCCGGTGATCAGCCACGCGGCAGGCTGTTGGCCGGACTTCAGCGCCTTGGCGCCCAGGGTGACCGGGACCCTGAGCTGGTTCGAAGCGTCGGCCAGCGCGATCGTGTAGGTACTCGGGTCCGAGGGCATCTGGTAGGCGAAGTCGGTTGTCGCGACGGTGAGCACCAGCCGGTCGCCGTTCGGCACGGTCTGCACGATGCCCGGCAGCTGCACCGTCACGGTCCGCGGCACGCCGGCCCGCATGCCACTCAGGCGCAAAGGTGCGACGAGCTGCGCGGGCAGCTTGCTCTTCGCGAACTCCGCCACAGCTTGGCCGAGGAAGTCGGAGCCGGCCTGCGCGCCGGACGGCGCGCCCGACGAGGGCAGATCCCGCAGCGCGGCGAACAGCGTCACCGCGCCGCTCGTGCTGGACGTGACGGTGATCCGCACCGTCGAGGACCCGGCGATGACCGAGCTGCCGTGCACCGGAGCGGAAATAAATCCCGCCGTCTGCTCCGGGACCACCGACAGCGAGCTCAGAATGCTGGAGACCCTGCCGAACTGTGAGAGGGCACCGGACAAGCCGGGGATCGAGGAGATCGCCGCAGGCGTGCCACCGGCGGGCGCGCCGACCTGCTGGGGTGGGCCGAGGAGCGCGACCGTGCGAGTCTTGCGGGCCGTGCCGCCGATGCCCGGGTAGCCCGAGGCCTGCAGATTCTGCTGGGTGATTTCGCCGCTTGCCGCCGACACCGAGCCGTTGAGCTGCGCCAGCTGGAACGGTTGCGCGCCGGTGATCCCGGCGCCGAAAGCCTTGCCGAACCAGTCCAGGACCGCGGCGGTGAGCGTGGCGCCACCATTGGCCGAGTTGTCGTGCCCGCCCGCTCGCCAGACCACCCGCACCGGCGTGCCGTTGGCGGCGATGCCGCGTGCGTTCGCGTCGGCCTGGCTCAGCGTGAACAGCGAGTCCTCCTCGCCCTGAGTCAGCAGGGTCGGGGCCTTGATCTGGCTCAACACGGTGGACGGGCTGGCCTGCCGTAACAGCGTTTGCAGCGCCGGCGTCGCCTGCCCGGACGATGCGGCCTCCTGGTAGGCGGCGCACGCGTCCGCAGCGAAGCGGCCGCACGCCTTCGTCCCGCCGTTGCCGAACGCGGACCCGAACAGCGTCCCGACCCACAATTTCTTGAACACCCCGGGCTGATTGCTCGCCGCGTTCGGGAAAAGAGCCTGCGACAGGTCGTTCCAGGTGATATCGGCAGCGACCGCAGTGATCCGGCTATCGGTGCCGGCGAGCAGCAGGGCCAGCCCGCCGCCGTACGACCCGCCCGCGACGGCGATCTGCGGCTTCCCGTTCTTCTTCTGCACCTCGCTGCGCGACGCGAGATAGCTCACCAGCAGGCGGGCGTCCTTGACCTCGTACGCCGGGGCGTCCAGATGAATGTTGCCACCGGAGTTCCCGAAACCGCGGGCGGTGTAGGCGAGCACAACGTAACCGTGCTGGGCGAGGGTGGTTGCCTCGCTGGACACCGAATCCTTGTCACCGCCGAACCCGTGCGCCAGCAGGACGGCCGGCGCGGGCGTCGAATTCGGGACGTAGAGGGTGGTGTCGAGCTTGACCGCGGCGTTGCCCTCGGGCGTGCCGGCAATGAAACGCGAGCTCTTCTTTACCGACGTGCTGGAGCCGGACGAGCTGAACGCCAACGCCACAGCGATGCCCAGCACCAGCACAACAGCAGCGATCGCCCACGGGGATCGGAATTTTTTCAGCAACGCACCCCGTGTCATTACGCCAGCGTACGGATCGATCCGGCGCGGCCGACCACACTGGTTCGCTCGCAAGCGTCGCTCACGCCCGAGCCTGACCGCTCAGGGATTGATCATGCGTTGCAGCGCCGCGTCTTTCTCGCGGGCGGCCTCGGCCAGCTGCTGCTGGAACTGCGCCACCCGCCGCGTCAACGTTGCGTCCGACACGGCGAGGATGCGAACGGCCAGCAAGCCGGCATTTCGCGCGCCACCGACCGACACGGTGGCGACGGGAATACCAGCGGGCATCTGCACGATCGACAGCAGCGAGTCCATGCCGTCGAGGTATTTCAGCGGCACCGGCACACCGATCACCGGCAGCGCGGTGAGCGAGGCGACCATTCCCGGCAGGTGCGCTGCTCCGCCGGCTCCGGCGATGATCACTTTGAGACCGCGCGCGGCGGCCTGCTGTGCGTAGGCCGCCATGTCCAGTGGCGTGCGGTGCGCCGAGACGACGCGCACCTCGTGCGCGACACCGAATTCCTCAAGCGCCTCGGCGGCGGCGGACATCACCGGCCAGTCCGAGTCGCTGCCCATGATCACGCCGACAATCGGGTCAGCCATGCTGGTCGCCGCTCGGGTGGTCGCCGTTGCTCAGATAATCCGCCGCAGCGCTGGCGCGAGCACGCACCTCGCCGAGATCGTTACCCAGAGCGGTCACGTGACCGACCTTGCGACCGGGCCGAAATCCCTTGCCGTACAAGTGAATCTTCACATCCGGCCACTTCGCCATGCAGTGGTGCACCCGCTCGTCGATGCCTTTGGGCGTGACGTCGTCGGGCCCGCCGAGCAGGTTGGCCATGACCACGACGGGCGCTGTCTGTGCGGTGCTGCCGAGCGGATAGTCCAGCACCGCCCGCAGATGCTGCTCGAACTGCGACGTCCGCGCTCCCTCGATCGTCCAGTGTCCCGAGTTGTGCGGACGCATCGCCAGCTCGTTGATCAACAGCAGGCCGTCGGTGGTCTCGAACAGCTCGACCGCGAGCACACCGGTCACGCCGAGTTCGGCGGCGATCCGCAGTGCGAGCCGCTGCGCCTCGTCGGCGCGCTCGTCGTCGAGGCCCGGTGCGGGCGCGATCACCTGGACGCAGATGCCGTCGCGCTGCACGGTCTCGACCACCGGCCACGCCGCGCCCTGCCCCCATGGTGAGCACGCGACGACGGCCGCGAGTTCGCGGGCGATCGCTACATTCTCCTCGACGAGAAGTTGCGTGCCCGAAGCGAGCACGTCGGCGGCGTCCGCTGCGGAGTCGACCACCCACACCCCCTTGCCGTCGTAACCGCCACGGGTGGCCTTGAGCACGAGCGGCCAGCCGACCTCGGCACCGAACGCGGTGAGCTGGCCGAGCGGATCATCGTCGTCGAGCAGGCGCCAGCGCGGGCTCGGGATGCCCAGCTCGCTCAGTCGGGCGCGCATCACCGCCTTGTCCTGGGCGTAGCGCAGTGCTGAGGCGGCGGGACGCACCGCGACCCCAGCCGCCGCCAAGGCGGCGATGTGCTCGTTGGGCACGTGCTCGTGGTCCCAGGTGACCACGTCGCAGCCGCCCGCGAAGGCCCGCAGATCCGCCAACGAGCGGTAGTCGCCCACGACAACGTCAGCGGCGACGAGGGCAGCGCCGTCACCGGGCGAGTCGGCGAGGATGCGCAGCGACTGCCCGAGCGCGATGGCTGCCTGGTGCGTCATCCGGGCCAACTGACCGGCGCCGACCATCCCGACGACCGGTAGTCCGGTGCGCGCGTCCACGAGGGTCGAGCGTAGACGGCTGGGACGCGCGTCCCAGCGTGAGGTTGAGAGCACCCCAAGCTTGCGCATCTTCCGCCGTCGCGGCGGGTAGGCTGACCACAATGACGACAAGTCCTTCGCGCGTGTCGTTGCTCGACTACGTGCGCACCTCGTGGCGCATCCTGCTGAAAGAGGTCACCGCTTTCGGGACCGTCGGCATCTTTGCGCTCGGCATCGATCTCGGCGTCTTCGCCTGGCTCTCGCCGCACGGCGCGCTTAAGGCCAAAGCCATCTCGACGATCGTGGCAACGACGTTCGCCTACGTCGGCAACCGGCACGTGTCCTTCTCGCACCGGGCGCGCACCAGCCTCGGACGTGAGACGTCTTACTTCTTCGGCATCAACCTGATCACACTCGCATTTTCCGAGGTGATCATCGCGATCTTCGTGTACCCGCTGCATTTCAAGCACGGCGGGGTGGGCATCTTCGTCGTCAACCTGGTCACGATCGGGCTGAGCACGATCTTCCGGTTCTGGTCCTACAAGCGCTTCGTTTTCTTGCACCCGGATCGCGTTCAGGCGCACCACATCGGCACCACCGACATCGATCGGGAACCCGAGCTCGCAGAGTAAGCGACCCGTCGGTCAGCCGTCGCCGCCGATGTCGGTCGCAAACGCCTCATAGACCAAGTCGGCGCCCTTCTGCCGGTGCCGGATGATGCGTCCCAGCAGCCGGGTGGCCTGCTCACGCACCTCTGCTACGTCTGCCGGTGTCACCGGAGCCTGGGTCGCCTCGAGCGCCGCAGTGATGTCTGCGGTGATCTCGACGTGCTGGGTCGTCAGCGCCTGCACCGCGTTGGCCAGCCGCAGGTCGCCGGCCAGGATGCTCTGGTGCAGCCCGTCCGGACCCTCCGTCACGTCGATGTGCTCGCTGAAGTCGGCCGCGAGTTGGACGAGCGCACGGTGCACCCGCTCGCCCCACACGACTGCCCGGCCGCCGGCCGCCCCGGCCAGGCTGTGCTCGACGAGGTTGAGCGATTCTCGCAGCTCCACCCGACGCCGCCGCACGGCATCGAGCTCGGCAGACGCTTCATTCTGGCGTGCCGGAATCGTGTCCATTGCAGCTCCCATGTGTGGCGAGAGCCCCCATCGTCACCCGAGCCCGCCCCGCCGTCCAGCCCTACCGGCGCGCTGACGTCGCTTCGACCCTCACCGTCCAGCTGACGTCTGAGCTCGGCATTTTGTAACAGCACAATGAAGGTATTGTCTGATACAGACGGCGAAACTAGGCTCTGCACTCATGAGCGAACGAATTTCACACTGGATCGACGGGGCAGTTGTCGCAGGCACGTCTGGGCGCACCTCTGCCGTGTACAACCCGGCCACCGGCCTGCAAACCGGCGAGGTCGAACTGGCGTCGGCCGCCGAGCTGGACCGGGTGGTCACCAGCGCGAGGGACGCAGCGCACGAGTGGCGTTCAGCGTCGTTGTCACGCCGATCGGGTGTGCTGTTCGCGTTCCGGCAGTTGCTGCACGACCGGGCCGACGACCTCGCAAAAATCGTGACGTCCGAGCACGGCAAGGTGCTCTCGGACGCACACGGCGAGATCGCGCGCGGGCTCGAGAACGTCGAATTCGCCTGCGGCGCCCCGCAGTTGATGAAGGGCGGCTACAGCGAGCAGGCCGGCACCGGCGTGGACGTGTACTCGATCCGCCAGCCACTCGGAGTCGTCGCCGGCATCACGCCGTTCAATTTCCCGGTGATGGTGCCGTTGTGGATGTGCGCAAACGCGATCGCGTGCGGAAATGCTTTCGTCCTCAAGCCGTCAGAGAAAGACCCCTCCGCCTCGCTGTTCCTCGCCCGGCTCTGGCAGGACGCCGGGCTGCCCGACGGCGTGTTCAGCGTCGTACAGGGCGACAAAGAGGTCGTGGACGCGCTGCTCACCCACCCCGACATCGCTGCGGTCAGCTTCGTGGGCTCGACTCCGATCGCACGCCACATCTACCAGACCGCGACAGCTCACGGTAAGCGCGTGCAGGCGCTCGGCGGGGCGAAGAACCACATGGTCGTGCTGCCCGACGCCGACCTTGATCTGGCTGCCGACGCGGCAGTGTCGGCGGCCTACGGGGCGGCCGGCGAACGGTGCATGTCGATCTCGGTCGCGGTCGCGGTGGGTGATGCCGGTGACGCGTTGGTCGACGCGATCGCCGCTCGCTTGCCGAAGCTGCGCATCGGCGACGGGGCGGACCCGGATTCGGAGATGGGCCCGCTGATCACCCGTGAGCACCGCGACCGAGTTGCCGGTTACATCGCCTCGGGTGCGGCGTCCGGTGCGCAGGTGGTCATCGACGGTCGCGAGGCCGACGTCCCGTCCGACGGCTTCTTTCTCGGCACCACCTTGCTCGACCGGGTGAACCCGGACATGGACGTCTACACCGACGAGATCTTCGGCCCGGTGCTGTGCGTCGTCCGTGCGGACACCTACGACGATGCTGTCTCGCTGATCAACGCCAACCAGTACGCCAATGGCACGGCGATTTTCACCCGCGACGGCGGCGCCGCGCGGCAATTCCAGTTCGACGTCGAAGTCGGCATGGTCGGCATCAACGTCCCGATCCCCGTCCCGGTCGCGTATTACTCCTTCGGTGGCTGGAAGAACTCGCTGTTCGGCGACACCCACATGTACGGCCCGGAGGGCGTGAACTTCTACACCCGCGGCAAGGTCGTGACCTCGCGCTGGCCGGACCCAGCCACGTCCCAGGTCGACCTCGGCTTTCCGCGCACCCGATGAGCAACGTGTTGGACGGCATCCCGACCGACGGCGCGAGCGTTGCCGCGCTGGACAAGGCCCACGTGTTTCACTCGTGGTCGGCGCAGAAGTTGATCGACCCGCTGCCGATCGCGTCCGCGCTCGGGTCGCACTTCACCGACTACGAGGGCAAGACGTACCTGGATTTCTCATCACAGCTGGTCAACGTCAACATCGGTTACCAGCACCCGAAGCTCGTCGCGGCGATTCAGGACTATGCCGGGCGGATGACGACCATCCAGCCCTCGTTCGCCAATGACGCCCGCTCCGAGGCAGCACGCCTGATCGCTGAACTCGCGCCGGGTGACCTCAACCGGGTGTTCTTCACCAACGGTGGCGCCGAAGCGACCGAGAACGCGATGCGCATGGCGCGCCTGCACACAGGCAAGCACAAGATCCTCGCCGCCTATCGCTCCTACCATGGCGCCACGGCCGGCGCGATCTCCATGACGGGCGACCCGCGGCGTTGGGGCGCGGAACCCGGAATGCCGGGGGTCGTGCACTACTGGGGGCCCTATCCTTATCGCTCACCATTTCATTCCACCTCCGAATCGGAGGAATGCGCGCGGGCCCTCGCGCACCTGCGCGACATGGTGATGGTGGAAGGTGCAGTCACAATCGCCGCGATCATTCTGGAAACCGTGGTCGGCACCAACGGAATTCTCGTCCCGCCGCCGGGATACCTAGCAGGCGTACGCGAGATCTGCGACGAGTTCGGGATCGTCATGATCGCGGACGAGGTGATGGCCGGATTCGGCCGCTGCGGCGAATGGTTCGCCCTCGATCACTGGGGCGTCGTCCCGGATCTGATCGCCTTCGCGAAGGGCGTGAACTCCGGCTACATTCCCCTCGGCGGGGTGCTGATCAACGACGCGATCGCCGCCACCTTCGACGAGCGGCCGTACCCCGGCGGCCTTACCTATTCCGGCCACCCGCTCGCCTGCGCATCCGCTGTCGCATCGATCAACATCTTCAAGGAAGAGGGCATTGTCGAGCACGCCCGAGCCCTCGGCACGGACGTGCTCGCCCCGGAACTGGCCAAGATCGCCGATCGCCATCCGTGCGTCGGCGAGGTACGCGGGCTGGGCGTGTTCTGGGCAATCGAGCTCGTCCGAAATCCGCAGACCCGTGAGCCGCTCGTCCCCTACAACGCCTCGGGTGCAGCGGCCGCGCCGATGGCCGAATTCGCCGGCGCCTGCAAGCAACGCGGATTGTGGCCGTTCACGCATTTCAACCGCACCCACGTCGTCCCGCCGTGCACGATCACCGAAGCAGAATTGCGCGAGGGCCTCGCGATTCTCGACGACGCGCTCGAGGTGACCGACAAGCACGTCGTCTGATCAGAGTCCGATGAATGCCCGCGCCCGCAACCGCGCCTTGCTCGCTCGGCAACTGCTGATCGAGCGCCGGGCAACCAAGCCGCTCGCTGTCGTCGAACATCTCGTCGGTCTGCAAGCGCAGACACCGCGCAGTCCGTATACCGCGCTGTGGTCGCGGATTCGCGACTTCGATCCGATGTCGCTGTCGACGCTGCTCGAAACGCGCCGTGCGGTGCGGATCGCGCTGATGCGCAGCACCATCCATCTCGTCTCGGCCAGGGACGCGCTGCGGCTGCGGCCGCTGACGCAGCCGGCGGTGCTGCGTGAAGTGACCACGCCGGCGATGCGTCGCTCGCTCGACGGCCTGGATCTCGACGAGCTCGCTGGGGCGGCGGTGCGAATTCTGCAGGAACGTCCACGCACACCCGCGCAACTGGGCATCGCTCTTGCCGAGACCTGGCCGGATCGGGTGCCACGCGATCTCGCGCACGCGGCACGCTCGGTGCTGCCGCTGGTGCAACTGCCGCCGCGGGGGCTGTGGAACAGTTCCGGTGCGACGACACTGGCGACCGCGCAACAGTGGCTCGGTCGCGAGCTCGATCCCGAACCGTCCTGGGACGGCGTCGCGCTGCGCTATCTCGCCGCGTTCGGTCCGGCAACGGCTGCCGATCTCGTCACCTGGAGTCGGATCACCGGAATGGCCGAGGTGCTGGCGCGACTGCGTCCCAGGCTGCGGGTGTTGCACGACGATAGGGGACGGGAGCTGTTCGACCTGCCGCGCGCGCCGCGTCCACCCGCCGACACGCCGGCCCCGCCGCGCTTCCTGCCCGACTTCGACAACGTGCTGCTCGCACACTCCGACCGCAATTTCATTTTCGCCGATGCGCACCGCATGGCGATTCAGTCCAGTAACGGGGTGCTGCCCGGCGCGCTGCTTGTCGACGGCTCGGTGGCTGCGGTCTGGAATCTGAAGCGTGACAAGCGATTCGCGTGCCTGAACATCCGTTGCTTCGAGGCGCTGCCGACGGGTGAGACCGACGCGGTGCGGGCCGAGGGCGCCGGCCTGCTTCGCCTGCTCGCCGCCGACGCTGACCGCACCGAGGTGCAACTGGCCTGACGGCCGTGCTCCTGTTGTCCGGGCTTGAGAGGCCTCTTGCCAGAGTTGAGAGAATGGCAGTCATGGACCCGAAACAACTCGAAGTCATCCGTTCCGGCCGGGGCTTTTTTGCAGCTCTCGATCAGAGCGGCGGCAGCACACCCAAGGCATTGCGCGGCTACGGAATCGCCGAGGACCGCTACAGCTCCGAGGCCGAGATGTTTGATCTCGTCCACGAGATGCGTACGCGGGTGGTCACCAGCCCGGCTTTCGACGGCTCGCGCGTCCTGGCGGCAATCCTGTTCGAGCAGACAATGGAACGCGAAGTGCGTGGCGTCCCGACGACGAGGTACCTCTGGGACGAGAAGCGCGTCGTGTCGTTCCTGAAAGTGGACAAGGGGCTCGCTGACGAGCAGCACGGCGTCCAACTCATGAAATCGATCGACGGACTCGAGGAGTTGCTCGAGCGGGCGAATCGGCATGCGATGTTCGGCACGAAGATGCGCTCGGTCATACACGACGCGGACGAGCACGGGGTGGCAGCCATCGTCGATCAACAGTTCGAGTTGGCCGCGGGCATCTCGGCTGCCGGGCTGGTCCCCGTCCTCGAGCCGGAAGTCAGCATCAAGAGCCCGCACAAGGACGAAGCCGAGGCCCTGCTGCGCGAGGCGTTGCACGCGCACGTCGACGAGTTACCCGACGACGCGACGATCATGTTCAAGCTGACGATCCCGACCCAGCCGGGCTGGTACGCCGAGCTCGCCGCCGACCCGCGCGTGCTCCAGGTGCTCGCCCTGTCCGGCGGCTACAGCCGCGACAAGGCGTGTGAGCTGCTTGCCCGGGATTCCACCATGATCGCGAGTTTCTCCCGCGCGTTACTCGAAGGACTGTCCGACGAGCAGACCGACGAGCAATTCGACGCGAAATTGGATTCGTCGATCGCGCAAATCTTCGAGGCATCGGTGACGAAGGCGCCAGCTACCTGACACGCCACGGGCTGCTACTTGCGGGTAATGCCGAGCCGGCGCGCTGCGGGGAGCCACGAGGTGAAAAACTCGCCAATGACGTCGTCGAAGAACTGCTCGTCGGTCATGCCAAGTGTGTCGTCGTACTCGGTCAGGCCGACGTTGTCGATCACGCGGTTGCCCATCGTGTCGAGCCGTTCGAGAAACCTCGGCGCGAAGCCGAGGCCGATGAAATGCCAGAAGATGGGGCGCGGTGCAGCGTCCACCAGCAGTCTTGTGACGTGATCGCGATCCGAGGGCGCACCGTCGGTCACGAAGATAACGAACTTGGGTGGCTCGTCCTTCTCGGCATCGAGACCCGCGGCGTCGACGCCGTGCGATCTGCGCCCGAAACGCTTCTTGCGCGCGGTGCCACCCAGGATGTTCTCGATGGTCGGCCCATAAGCGGTGGCCCCCATCCTGTGCTCGGCTGCCCAGCGGTCCACGAATCCTAGATAGTTGCTGCGATCGACCAGCTCGACCGGGAAGTCGGAGTGATGGAAGAAGTGCACGGGCACGACTCCGTCGTCGTCCAGGCCGGACAGGCTCAGTGCGAGCGCACGCTCGACGACGGTCTGCACCTCACCGGGCTCGCCGGCCCGGCCCTTGTACCGCGACGCCATGCTGGCCGAGAAGTCAATGGCGATCTCGACCTGCGCGACCAACTCGCCGAGATCGATCCCCTTCGCCTGCTGGGTCTTGAGCAGGCTGACGATCGACGCCTCAGCGTCCGCGGTCCGCTTTTCGAGCGACACTGCCATGGGTGGCCTCCGTTGGCTCGATGCTGTCACGGTAGGCCATCGCCGAACGCTTGGTGTGGTGCTTGACGATGCAACCGTGACGGCCATACCGATCTGGCTAAACTCACGTCCGTGAGCGAACACAATCTTGCTGTTGACATCGACGACAAGCTGTCGGAGTTCTCCGAGCACTGGGTACCGCGGGTCGTGGCACGGCTCAACGACTACGAGATCAAGCTGGTGAAGCTGGACGGTGAATTCGTCTGGCACACCCACCACGACACCGACGAGCTGTTCCTCGTAATCGAAGGCGAGCTCACCATCCAACAACAAGAGGGCGACGTAACGTTGCGCGCCGGTCAGCTCTACGTGGTGCCGCGCGGCGTGCCGCACTGCCCGATCGCAAACGGCGAGGTGCACGCGATGCTGATCGAACCCGCCGGAGTCGTGAACACCGGCGGCGCCGGCGGCCCGCTGACCGCCGCCTACGACGACTCGCTCGCCTGAACTTGCTCGCTGAGGAGCACGAAATGCCCGGCGCCCCGTGGTGGACGTCCGCCGTCGTCTATCAGGTTTATCCCCGCAGCTTCGCCGATTCCGACGGCGACGGTATCGGTGACATTCCGGGTCTGATCTCGAAGCTGGACTACCTGCATCGGCTCGGCGTCGATGTCGTGTGGGTATCGCCGTTCTACCGATCTCCGATGGACGACAACGGCTACGACATCAGCGACTACCAGGACGTCGACCCGATGTTCGGGACGCTCGCCGACATCGACGAGTTGATCACCGGGTTGCACGCGCGCGACATGAAGCTGATGATCGACGTGGTCGTGAACCACACGTCCGACGAGCATCCGTGGTTTGTGCAATCGCGTGCGAGCAAAGACAATCCGAAGCGAGACTGGTACTGGTGGGCGCCCGCCCGCGAGGGCGTGACGAAGGAGCCGACGAACTGGATCGCGGCATTCCAGGGATCGGTGTGGGAACTCGACGCGGCGACCGACGAGTACTACCTGCACCTGTTCTCGCGCAAGCAACCTGATCTCAACTGGGAGAACCCCGATGTGCGCGAGGCGATCTACCAGATGTTGCGGTGGTGGCTCGAGCGCGGTGTCGACGGCTTCCGCATGGACGTCATCAACTACATCTCGAAAGTGCTGCCGTTGGCGGACGGCCCGCCGATCCTGAACAGCCCGTACGGCGACGGTTCGGCGTTCTACTGGTGCGGTCCGCGCATCCACGAGTTCCTGCACGAGTTGCACACCGAGGTGATCGCCCCCGACCACCGGCGGCTGATCACCGTCGGTGAGATGCCGGGCGTGACGATCAAAGATGCGCAGCGCTTCACCGATCCGGCACGCGGCGAGGTCGACATGGTGTTTCAATTCGAACATGTCGGTCTCGACCACGGTCCGGGCGGGCGGTACGACCTCGCGCCGTTGCGGTTGACCGACTTGAAGCGTTCGTTTGGACGCTGGCAGGAGGGTCTGGCGACGGCGGGCTGGAACAGCCTGTACTGGAACAACCACGACCAGCCGCGGGCGGTGTCGCGCTACGGCACCGACGACCCTGAGTACCGCGTCCGCTCGGCGAAGCTGCTCGGCACCGTGCTGCACCTGCACCGCGGCACGCCCTACGTCTACCAGGGCGAAGAACTGGGCATGACGAATCACCCGTTCTGCGGGATCGACGATTTCCGTGATCTCGAATCGCTGAATTACTTTGCCGCGGCGAGCGCCGCAGGCCACGACCCCGCCGAGGTGCTCGCGGCGCTGCGCGCGCAGGGTCGCGACAACGGGCGCACTCCGGTGCAGTGGGATGCGAGCGAGCAGGCCGGCTTCACGACCGGTACGCCCTGGATCGCCGTCAACCCGAACCATGCCGAGATCAACGCAGCCGCTCAGGTGGACGACCCCGACTCGGTGTTCACCCATTACCGCCGACTCGTTTCGCTGCGCCATGAGTCACCGGTCGTTGCGCTCGGCGACTTCACCATGCTGCTTGCTGATGACGAGCAGGTGTATGCCTTCACGCGTCGCTTCGAGGGCACCGAACTGCTTGTCATCGCAAATTTCGGCGTCACCGAGCAGCGCGTCGACCTCCCCGGCTGGAGCGACGCCGAAACCGTCCTCGGCAACTATCCCGACAGTGCGCCCGATGCGCAGCCGGTACTCACGCTGCGGGCGTGGGAAGCTCGAATCCTGCGTCGCGGCTAGGGGGATCGGCCAACGTCGCCTCGGCCGTTGAGCGGCGCGCGGTGCGGCGATCTTCATTCAGCTGAGCGGATCTGGAGGCTGTTGGGCATTCGGCGACCAGCCGCGTGCACGGGTGACCGGGCAACGGTTTGCACCCACAAGTGCCGCTATCGCGGTCCGCTCTACGCCGATAGCGGCTGTTGCACATGCAAACCAACGCGACTGCGACGGACGTAGTAGCCGATTTCGGGCAGCCGCTTCATCGATGGGCCCCAGCTCAGCCAGCCTCTGCGTTCCGGGCTCACGCCGATGCCAATGCTCAAGCACACGGCGACCTATGCCTGCGGCGATGGATGAAGATCGCGGGCCGTTGCGCGGCCCGGCGCGGCCCCGCGCGGGCCGGCGGGCCGTGACGCGGCGCGGCCGCGGCGCAGGGCGCGGGGAGGGCCCGGCGCGGCCCCGCTCATGGCCGAATGAGCTGTATTGCGAAGGTCAGCGCGCAAGAAACTTTTCCCGAAGCTGGCGGGGCGACGACCTGGCGGCGCCGAGATGCGGCACGCTGTCCCGATGCGCGTCCAACGTCGTGCCTCTCTGCGCAACCGGCTGGAGATGCCGGCTGTCGTCGTGTTGAGCGTCGCGCTCGTGATCGCCATCGCGGTATGGATCTCAAGCGACGGCAGGAAGCGCGCGCACACCGCGGCGCCCGGGACCAAAGTGCACACTGCGCCGACGTTCACCCCTTCACCGTCCACGAAAAGCACTCCGACACCGACGGCGCACCGTCACCTCGCCGCCATGGTCTTGAGGCACGGGCCGGATCGCGTATCAGTTGCTGCCTATGACGACACGACGGGCGCGATGATATCGGCGGGAGCGCGCGCCGGGATGCGGACAGCGAGCCTCGCGAAGCTGCAACTGCTGGAGACCCTGCTGCTTCAGCGCGACCGCGCGGGCACACAACTTGACGACTCGCAGACCGCGACCGTCACCCGGATGATCGAGAACAGCGACAACAACGCAGCGGACGACGTCTTCGCCGACATCGGCGGGCGCGAGCGAGTGATGGAGTTGGAGCCGGCGCTCGGACTGTCACCGTCGAGAACCGTGCCGGGTCCCGGCTACTACTGGGGACTCACCCGCACCAGCGCGCCGCAGCAGTTGCAGCTGCTGAAGAACCTCGTCCGACCGACTTCACCGCTGTCAGTAGCGAGCCGCAAGCTGGCGCTCACGCTGATGCGCAATGTCGAGGACGATCAGCGTTGGGGTGTCCCGGCGATCGCTGACGACAGCAGCGTCGCAGCAGTCAAGAATGGCTGGCTCGCAGTGGACGACGACGACTACGACGAGTCCGAAGGGGCCTGGGCCGTCAACAGCGCCGGAATCGTCACTGTCGAGGGGCACCGATTGCTCGTCGTGGTCATGACCCAGCACGACGCTGATTTCGACGCCGGCATCAGTCTGGTGCAACAGTTCGCGGCCGCGGCCGCGGATGCGATCCTGCACTGACACCACCGAGAAGAGAGCTGATCATGGTTGACAGCGCCGTATTGCAGCCCGGTATCGACTCCGAGATCGGACGGTTGCGCCACGTGGTCACGCACCGGCCGGGCCGCGAGCTCGACCGGTTGACCCCGAGCAACATTCACCCGCTTCTGTTCGATGACGTGCCGTGGGCGTCGCGGGCCCGGGACGAGCACGACCATTTCGTGGAGGTACTGGGCAGCCGCGGCGCCGTCGTGCATCGATTCGCCGAGCTGCTCGCGGGTGCCCTCGACACTCCGGACGGGCGCCACTTCGTCGTCGACCGGACGTGCACCCCCGAGCGCTTCGGTGAGCAGATGGCCCATTCGGTGCGGCGGTTGCTCGAGGACGTCGATGCCACCACGCTGGCCGGGTTGCTTATCGGCGGGGTGCTCAAATCCGATCTCGAGCCACCAGCGTCGGCTAGCTTGCGCTGGCAAGCGCTCGGCGACGACGACCTCGTCCTGCCACCATTGCCGAACACACTTTTCCAGCGTGACAACTCCGCGTGGATCGGTCGGGGGGTGACGGTGAACCCGATGGCGAAGCTGGCGCGTGTGCGCGAATCGCTGCACACCCGCGCGGTGTACCGGTACCACCCGCTGTTTCGAGACGCGCCGTTCGACTTCTATTACGGCGACGACGACCTCGATCACCGCCCGGCGACGCTGGAGGGTGGCGATCTGCTCGTGCTCGCGCCCGGAGTGGTGCTCATCGGGATGGGCGAGCGGACGACGCCCACAGCTGTCGAACTGCTCTCGCGGCGGCTGTTCGCAACGTCCAGCGCCCATGTGGTGATCGCTGTCGACATCCCGCAGGCGCGCGCAATGATGCACCTCGACACGGTCCTGACCATGGTCGACGTAGCGACCTTTGTCGCGTACCCGAACCTCAACCTCGACGGGCTACGCGCGTGGCGGCTCACACCCGGAGACAACGAGCGCGAGCCGCTGCATGTCGAGCCGGCGGGCACCCTACCGGTTGCGCTGGCGAAGGCGCTGGAGGTCGCCGAGGTGCGCATCTTGCGCGCCGGCGACGACGCGCGCGCCGCGGAGCGCGAACAATGGAGCGACGGGAACAATTACCTGGCGCTGGAGCCGGGCGTGGTCGTCGGGTACGACCGCAATGTGGTCACCAACGCGCTGCTGGAGACGAACGGCATCGAGGTCTTGGCGGTGTCCGGCGGTGAACTGGGTCGCGGGCGCGGCGGCGCCCGGTGCATGACCTGCCCCGTGCTGCGTGATCCGGTGACCCCGCGAGGTTGACTACTTCGAACGTCTGTTCGATGATGGACGGATGCTCGATGTGGCGATCCGCAAGGCCGACGGCAGCACATCCGTCGATCTCGGTCACCGCGCGGCTCCCCCGCTGCCCGTTCATCCTGCCCTGATCGGTGTACTGCCGGGCGGGTTGCGCCGCGGCAGCACCGTCGCCGTCTCCGGCTCGCTCTCGCTGCTGCTCGCAGTGCTCGGCGCCGCGAGCAGCGACGGCGCCTGGTGCGCGTTGGTGGGTTTTCCGCGGATCAGCGCCGAGGCCGCTTGCGAGTACGGCATCGACCTCACCCGGCTGGCGATCGTCCCCGCTCCCGGGTCGAGTTGGACGACCGCCGTCGGTGCCCTGCTCGACGCGGTCGATGTCGTGGCCGCGCGTCCACCCCGGCTGGTGCCGGCAGACGTGCGCCGCCTCGCCGCACGCGCCCGCACCCGCGAGGCGGTGCTGATGCCCTACGGCGAGTGGCCGGGCGCCGATGTCCGGCTGCGGGCATCCGGTGGGCAGTGGTCGGGTATCGGCGAAGGCAGCGGCCGGCTGCGTGCCCGACGCCTCGACGTGCGCGCTGAGGGTCGCGGCCAGGCTGCCCGGCCCCGTTCGGCGACGCTGTGGCTGCCCGCGCTGGGTGGTGGCGTGCAGCTTTCCTCGCCCGCCGAGCAGCCGCTTGCGCCGGTCATCGAGCTGGCCGGCTGACGCCGTGCGGCGATGACCCTGCCGCAGATCAGGGCCAGTCGATCTGGGTAACCTCACCACCGGTGATGCTGACAGTGTCGTGCGGTTCGCCGTCCAGGTCGTAGACGGTGTACACGCCCTCATGCAGCTGCGGATAGATCGCCGCATACAGCGAGCCGGACGGTCCCCGCCGCTCGCGTACCGCGACATGAGTACGGTGCGCGTGCTCGTCGCCCACTCGGCTCAGCTCAATTTCCGCGTGGTGCATCGACTGGGGCGCCATGATGATCAAGGCGCCGATGTCGCCGCCGATGTCAAGCACGACGCTGCCCTCGTAGCTCGGGCCGAGCTGGTTCGCCTCTGTCACCGGATCACCGTAGCCGGATAGCGGCGAAACCGGCCAGCCTGCGGCGATCTTCATTCATCTGGGTGGCCAGGGGCCGACGCGCGCGTAACCGATCGCCCCGGCCCGGGGCGGGATCGAGCCGGGAACCGGCGCACAGCGAGCTCAATTTGGTAGCAATTGCGCGGACGTGTTGACTTGTGTTTGAGCATCCACGAAGGTTGCCCTATCTCGATGTTGCCGTTTCGAGAGGGGAGACATGCTCGCCAAGCAGCGCCAGGCCCTCATCATGGACGAAATCCGGCGCAACGGCGGCGCCCGGGTGACCGACTTGACGACGTTACTCGGTGTTTCGGACATGACGGTGCGCCGCGATCTCGACCTGCTCGCCACGGCCGGATCCGTACACAAGGTGCACGGCGGCGCTGTTCTGAGCACCGCAGCGTCCGAGGAACCCGGCTTCGCGGCCAAGTCCGGGCTTGAGCAGGCCGCGAAGAAGGCGATCGCCGAACTGGCCGTCACCCTCATCCAGCCCGGCTCGGCCATCGCACTGTCGGCCGGGACGACAACCTGGGCGCTCGCCCGCCTGGTCAGCCGCATCCCCGGGCTCACGATCGTGACCAACTCGACCACCGTCGCCGACCTGATCGCCGACTCGAGCACCGCCAACGACCAGGTGGTCATCCTGACCGGCGGCGTGCGCACCCCGAGCGCGGCGCTCGTCGGCCCGGTCGCGGATCAGGCGTTGCGCAGCCTGCATGTCGACCAACTTTTCCTCGGTGTGCACGGCATGCATCCGCGCGCCGGGTTCACGACACCGAACCTGGCCGAGGCAGAGACCAACCGGGCGTTGATCGCCGGCGCGAGCCAGGTCGTGGTCTGCGCCGACTCGACCAAATGGGGCGCGGTCGGGCTGGCCTCTTTCGCGCCACTATCGAGTGCACACATCCTGATCACCGACAGCGACCTTCCAGCCGACGCGCAAAGCACGCTGGCAGAGGCAGTCGGCTCGGTGCGCATCGTCGGCGTCGACCGGACGCTCGGCTCCAACGAGGCACAGGCATAGGCATAGGCACACACGATGACCACTCGATCCGCATACAAACTGGCAGACGGTCGCGAGCTGTTCTACTTCGACGAACAGCCGGGCGCCGACCGCAGCGCCGCCGACACCCGCGACCTGAGCCCCACCGCCACAACGTCGGAGATCCGATGGGACGCGCTCTACTCGGAGTGGGCGGTGATCGCGGGGCACCGGCAGTCGCGCACGTACAAACCGCCGCAGGACGAGTGCCCGCTCTGCCCGTCACGTCCGGGACATCCGAGCGAGATACCGGCAGCCGACTACGACGTCGCAGTGTTCGAGAACCGCTTCCCGTCCCTGTCCGAGGACGCCGCCAGCAATGTGGCAGCCGCCGAGAACGGTCCGCTGATCTCGCGCCCAGGCACCGGGCGCTGCGAGGTCGTCTGCTTCACCAGCGATCACTTCACCTCGTTCGGTCAGCTGCCGCAAAGCCGGGTGCGCACCGTCATCGACGCCTGGGTCGACCGCACGCGCGCCCTCTCCGCAATTGCCGAGGTCGAGTACGTCTACTGCTTCGAGAATCGCGGCGAAGAGATCGGGGTGACGCTGTCGCACCCGCACGGCCAGATCTATGCCTACCCGTTCGTCCCGCCACGCACGGCGTCAGCGGTCCGCACCGCGTCGGCTTATTTTGCCGAGCACGGCGAGTCACTGCAGTCGAGCTTGCTCAAGCAGGAACTCGCTGACGGCCGCCGCATTGTCGTCGAGTCCGAACACTTCGTCGCGCACGTGCCGTTCGCAGCGCGCTGGCCCTACGAGGTGTCAGTCGTGTCGCGGCGGCACGTCCCGGATCTGCCGGCGCTCACCGAGGCCGAGCACAACGATCTCGCAGGCATCTACCTGGACGTGCTCAGTCGTTTCGACCGGCTGTTCTCGACCCCCGCGCCTTACATCGCGGGATTTCAGCAGGCACCCGTCGCCGATGGACGCGAAGGCTGGCACCTCACCGCGTCGGTGTTCACAATCAGGCGTACCGAGAGCAAGATGAAGTTTCTCGCCGGCTCCGAGTCCGGCGTCGCAGTCTGGATCAACGACATCACGCCGGAAAGCGCCGCGCAACGGCTGCGTGAGGCCGGGTCCGGATAGCGGTTACTCGGCGCTCAGGTGGACGAGAAGTGCGGACTGCGGGAGACGTGCGGGCGGCGGCAACCCCACCGTCGCCAATGTCGATCCGGAAAGAGATCCCTTTACACCACGCCAGACCCGGCCCAAGCCCGACCGGTCGGTAGGGGAAATTTCGCGCGCCCGGTAACGCAGCTGTGGATCGAGACCGGGGACAAGAAACGGCAGCGGATCACGGACGATCTCGTCCAGTTGGACGTAGGCCAGCACTGCCTCGCGGCGGTCGGCTGCGAGGACGCCGTACATCCAGATCGCATCGTCGGACGAGTCGACCCGCATCGTCTGTCCTGAGTGCAGCAGTTCGCGATGCCTTTTATACAAGCGAATCCATCCGGCCAACCGCTCGCGGTCGGCGGGCGTGGCCGCTGCGACGTCCCACTCGATGCCGAAGTCGCCGAAGAACGCTGTGGCTGCACGGAAGTCGAGGCTCAGCGCGCGTCCGGTCTGGTGGTTCACCGGAGCGCTGACGTGCGCGCCAAGGTACTCCGGCGGCACGAGCTGACCCGTCCAACGCTGAATCCCTTGACGGGACAAGGCATCGGTCATGTCCGACGTCCACACCCGCTGGGTGCGCTCGAGCACGGCAAGATCGATGCGACCGCCGCCGGACGCGCACGATTCCCATTCGACGTCGGGATGGGCGGCTCGCAGTCGATCGAGCAAGGCGTAGAACCCGGCGGTCTGCGCATGCGCACCGGGCGCACCGTCTCGATCGCCGGCTGCGGCCTCTGGCAGCGCGCGGTTCTGATCCCATTTCACGTAGCCGATCGAATGCGCCGCGAGTACCGCATGTATCGCCTCGTAAAGGTGATCGCGCACCTCGGCTCGGCCAAGATCGAGCACGAGCTGGTTGCGAAACTGTATCGGAGTCCGGCCCGCGACGCCAAGAATCCAGTCCGGATGCGCCCGGTACAGCTCCGAGTCGGGGTTCACCATCTCCGGCTCGAACCACAGCCCGAACTGCATGCCGAGCCCGCGCACGTGCTCGATCAACGGGTTCAGGCCGCCCGGCCACGCCTCGGCAGACACGACCCAGTCACCGAGTCCGGCGTGCTCGTCGCGGCGCGCGCCGAACCAGCCGTCATCGAGCACGAATCGCTCGATGCCCAGCGACGCGGCGAGCTCGGCCAACTCGGTCAGATGATCGAGGTTGTGGTTGAAGTACACGGCCTCCCACACGTTGGACGTGACCGGCCTGGGCAGGCGCGGATGCGCTGCGAGGGAGCGGACGTAGCCGTGCAGCTGTGCCGCGACGCCGTCGGCGCCATCGGCCGATGCGACGAAGAACACCCAGGGCGTGATGTAGGACTCGTTTGCGCCGAGCACGATCTCGCCGGGCAGCAGCATCTCGCCGCCGCCCAGCGTCACCAGCCCGGATGGCTGCCGCTCGAGGTAGCTGCGCGTGTTCCCGCTCCACGCCACGTGCAGCGCCCAGACCTCACCGCTGCGAAATCCGAACCCCGCGGTGCCCACGAGCAATTCGGTGACCGCATCGTGGCCCGGACGGCCGCCGCGGCTCTCCCGCAGCCATACCCCGTCGCGCACCTGCTGGCGCTGCGGGGTGCGTTCCCGGCCCCAGCGACCGGTCAGGTCCAGGACATCGACGACCCGGTCCGCGACGGGCACGACGACATCGAGCGCATCGACCACGTAGGGCTCGGCTCGCAGGTTCGTCACCGTGTGGCGGCCCCGCACGGGGCCACCGGCCACCGCCTCGAACTCCGTGCACAACGACAGCCCGGCGAGATCGTCGCACGAGTCGATGCGGATTGCTTCGGCACCGGCCTCGATCGTCGTGGCGATGAACGCAGTCGCCCAATCCCGCCCGGCAGCGGCATGGCCCGTGACCCCGCCCAACCGGTGCCCGGCGAGGCCGGGTCGCGCGAGCCACGCCTGCGAGGCCTCTGGCAGGACGGCGACCGACCGCCCAGCCGGCAGGTGCACCGTCGTGGGGGCGCCGGACGTGCCGATGACCGTTGCAATGTCAGCCGGATCCAGGCCGGAGACGGCCGGGCCGAGCCAGGCGATCCGCGGCAGCGGGCCGGCCACAGGCAGCAGCACGAGCGCGGTTGCGGGCGCCGCTCCGGCGCTGCGGATCAGCAACGGTGCGACCGGATCGTGCGGCAAGGCGGCGCTCCGAATCAGCTGCGGGTCGTGCGGGACGAGGTCGTGCGTGCGGGACGAGGTCGATGTTCGACTGCGTTCGCATTTGTGCCAGGTGGTGACAGTATCGAGATCCGCTGGGCCGGACAAGGCCGCCCAACGCTCAGCTCGTCCGTTGGATTGTCATGGAATGTCTGGCCTGCCCGTCCAAACCGGCTCAACAAGAAACCACATCGAGCCATGCCTGACTTGCCGCAAATATTAGCAAACAGGTGGTTCGCGATGGCAATCCGGTAACCAGCGCATTACGAAATGTGGACCAACCCTTGACGTGAGCGTTTGATTCTGCTGGATTACGAGGAGTTCTGTAATTACGCGATCTACGTCACACCCGCCCGCTCGCCCCTAATCCGTTCCGCCCGCCCGCCCGCCCGAGGAGGCAAGCAATGCCCGCTCGTGAATCGTCCGCACAACTACCCGTCAGCTCACCCCTCAGCCGGCGCACGGTGCTCAAGGGCATGGCTGCAGGAGCGGCCGGGGTCACGGCCTTCCCCCTGCTGGCTGCGTGCACCGGCGGCAGCAGCGGGAGCGGCGGCAAGAACTCGAAGTCCACGAGCCTGGGTTCCGGCTCATCGGACCCCGCCCCGAAGAAGGGCCTCGCCGCGATGGTGGCCGGGTTCGAGAAGCAGTCCGGCGACAAGGTGAGCGTCAACACCAAGCCGCACAATGCCTTCCAGGAAGCGATCAGCACCTACCTGCAGGCCTCGCCCGAGGATGGCTTCACCTGGTTCGCCGGCTACCGGATGCGCTACTACGCGGCCAAGAACCTCGTCGCACCGCTTGACGACGTGTGGACCAAGCTCGGTGCCGACAACTTCGGCAAGGGCATCCAGGACGCATCGACAGCGGCCGACGGCAAGAAGTACTTCGTGCCCAACTACAACTACCCGTGGGCGATCTGGTACCGCAAGAGCGTGTGGCAGTCGAAGGGCTACGCCATTCCCAAGACCTTCGATGAGCTGAAGACACTCTGCGCTCAGATGAAGAAGGACGGCCTGATCCCGATTTCTTTCGGGGACAAGGATGGCTGGCCCGCGATGGGCACCTTCGACTACCTGAACATGCGTTTGAACGGTTACCAATTCCACGTCGATCTGATGGCGCACAAGGAGAGCTGGGACTCACCGAAGGTCAAGGCGGTCTTCGACAACTGGAAGGCGCTCGTGCCGTTCCAGGATCCCACCGCCCTCGGTCTGCTCTGGCAGGATTCGGCGCAGAAGCTCGCCACGAAGAAGGCGGGCATGTACCTGCTCGGCGCGTTCATCACGCAGCAGTTCACCGATAAGGCCGTGCTGGCCGACATCGACTTCTTCGAATTCCCGATCCTGACTGAGGCGAATGGCCAGGACGCGCTCGAGGCTCCGATCGACGGCTTCATGCTGTCTAAGAAGGGCGGCGACAACCAGGCAGCGCGCGACATGCTCGCGTTCTTCGGCAGCCCGGAGGGGCAGAACGCGTACGCCAAGGTGGACCCGGCCCAGGTCGTGACGAACCTGAAGGCCGATGTGTCCGTACTGACGGTGCTGCAGAAGAAGTCCCAGGAAACGATCAAGAACGCGAAGCAGATCTCGCAGTTCCTTGACCGCGATGCGCTACCTGCCTTTGCGAACAACGTAATAGTTCCGGCGCTGCAGACCTTCCTCAAGACGGGCCAGGTCGACACCGCGAACATCGAGAAGCAAGCCAAGGGCATCTACGCTTCCCAGTAATATCCGGTCCACCGACCTCGGAGTGGGGGCACCCCAGTGACCGATCTGCCCACCGTCGGCCTGCCAGCGGACACCACGGCGACAACCGAGCACCAGTTGCGCCCGCGCGGGCGCCGAGTGCGCCGGTTGACCAAGCGTGACAAGATCGTGCTCGCCACGATGGTGGCGATCCCGACCATTATCGAAGCAGCCTTGATCTGGGTGCCGACAGTGCTGTCGGTGATCCTGTCGTTCACGAAGTGGAACGGCTTGGATCTCTCCAATATCCGCTCGAACGGCGTGCAGAACTATCACTTCGTCGTCAACGACTACCCTGCTTTCTGGCCGGCGGTGCGGCACAACGTGCTGTGGCTCGTATTCCTCGCACTCATCGCCACGCCGCTTGGCCTGCTGATCGCCGTACTGCTCGATCAACGACTGCGTGGCAGCAAGATTTACCAGACGGTGTTCTTCGTGCCGGTGATGCTGTCCCTCGCGCTGGTGGGCATCATCTGGCAGCTGATGTACTCGCCCGAGTCCGGGCTCATCGACAGCATCATGGGCACCGCCGGAAAGCCGAACGCGATCGACTGGGTCGGCGACTCCAGCATCAACATCTGGTCCGCTCTCATCGCCGCGACCTGGAAACACGTCGGCTACATCATGATCCTGTACCTGGCCGGTCTCAAAGGGGTCGATCCGGCGATCAAGGAAGCCGCCGCGATCGACGGCGCGAACGAACGGCAGATCTTCTTCCGCGTCGTGTTCCCCGCTATGCGGCCGATCAACATCGTCGTCGTCGTCATCACAATCATCGAGTCGCTGCGCGCATTCGACATCGTCTTCGTGTTCAACGGGGGCAGGAACGGGCTGGAACTCATCAGCGCTCTGGTCTACCAGAACCTCGTCGGCGAGGGTCAGGTCATCGGTATCGGTTCAGCGCTGGCGGTCATTCTGCTGGTCTGCGCGCTGATCCCGATCGTCACCTACCTGTCGCGGACCTTCGGGAAAGAAAAGCAACAATGACAACGACAGAGATTCCTTCCGCGGCCGAGCTGTCGCCGCTGTCGCAGCCGGAACACTCACCAGTGCGGGCCGGGCCCCGCCCGAAACGCTACGGCACGCATCTGTTTCTCATCGCTATGTCGGTGCTGTGGCTGATCCCGCTGCTGTGGACGTTATTTACATCGCTGCGCACCAAGACCGACACCGACGCGAACGGGTACTTCAGCGTCCCCAAGAGCCTGACGTTCAGCAACTACTCCGACGCGTGGACGCAGGGGCAGTTCACCACCGCGTTCACGAATTCGGCGATCATCGTGATTCCGACGGTGTTGCTAACGCTGTTCCTCGCATCCCTGATGGCATTTGCGGTGTCACGGTTCAGTTGGAAGTTCAACATCACGCTGCTCATCATCTTCACGGCGGGCAATATGCTGCCGCCGCAGGTGCTCGCCACGCCGATCTTCGAGATGTATCGTCTGACCCCATTGCCCAACAGCGTCAGCGACTCGGGCTCGTTCCTCAACACCTACTACGGCGTGATCGCCATCATCGTTGCCTTCCAACTCGGCTTCTGCACCTTCGTGCTGAGCAACTACATGAAGGCGCTGCCGATAGATTTGACCGAGGCCGCCATGGTCGACGGATGCGGCGTGTGGCGGATGTATCGCCAGATCATCATGCCGTTGTGCCGCCCGGCGCTCGCCGCCCTCGGCACCCTCGAGGTCATCTGGGTCTATAACGAGTTCTTCTGGCCGTTGCTGCTGATCACGAGCGGTGACCGGTTGCCGGTAACCACCGCGATCAACAACCTCAAGGGCGAATTCCTCAGCGACTACAACCTGATCGCCGCCGGGGCGACCATCACGATCATCCCGACACTGATCGTCTACCTTGCCCTGCAGCGGCAGTTCGTCGCCGGGCTCACGCTCGGCGGTAGCAAGGGTTGACCACGCCCTCGACACTTTCGACCTGTGCGCCCGGTGCCGGTCGGCAGGTGTCGCGTGCGCGGTTGCGCTCGGATGCGCCGTCGCTGGACATCGGCGGCCAGTGGCGGTTTCGCTGGTCACCGACGGCATCGACGCCCGCGACCGGTTTCGAGGCAATGGATTTCGACGACTCGGCCTGGGACGAGATCGTCGTACCTGGGCATTGGCAGCTGCACGGATACGGCGCCCCCGCGTACACGAACGTCAACTACCCCTTCCCGGTCGACCCGCCGCATGCCCCGGACGAGAATCCCACCGGCGAATATCGGCGGGCCTTCGATCTCGACGACGCGTGGCCCGCGGGCGGCGCGGTGCTTCGCTTCGACGGCGTGGATTCAGCGTTCACCGTGTGGTGCAACGGGATTGAGCTGGGCTGGTCGACCGGTAGCCGATTGACGGCCGAGTTCGACGTGTCAGCCGCGCTTCGCCCGGAGCGCAACGTGGTTGCCGTGCGCGTGCATCAATGGTCGCCGGCCAGTTATCTCGAGGACCAGGACATGTGGTGGCTCTCGGGGATCTTCCGCGATGTCACGCTGCTTGCGCGTCCCGACGGGGGCATCGACGACGTCTTCGTGCACGCCGATTTCGGCGACGGCGCCGGCCGGTTGCGGGTGGACTCGGCTGTCGCGGCGACCGTCCGGTGCGCCGAGCTCGCCATCGACATGCCTTCTGGTTCCGAACACGTCGGCCCGGTGCAGCCGTGGACGGCTGAAACCCCGCGGCTGTACGAGGTCACCGTGTCGACGCCGACGGAAACCGTGACACTGCGCGTGGGCTTTCGTACTGTCGCGATCGTCGACGGCCGGTTCACCGTAAACGGCCGGCCGATCCTCTTCCGCGGCGTCAACCGGCACGAATGGCATCCCGACCACGGTCGCGTCATGGACGCCGACACGATGCTCGCCGACATCCGGCTGATGAAGCAGCACAACGTGAACGCCGTGCGCACCAGCCACTACCCGCCGCACCCGGATTTCCTCGACCTGTGCGACGAGCACGGGCTGTGGGTGGTCCTGGAGAACGATCTGGAGACACACGGCTTCTTTCCGGTCGGTTGGCGGCACAACCCCAGCAACGACCCGCGGTGGCGCGAGGCATACCTGGACCGGATGACGCGCACGGTCGAGCGGGACAAGAATCACGCGTCGGTGGTGATGTGGTCGCTGGGCAACGAATCCGGTGTCGGCGCCAATCTGGCGGCAATGGCGGCATGGGTGCACGAGCGCGATCCGAGCCGTCCGGTGCATTACGAGGGTGACTGGGATTCGGGCTACGTCGACGTGTACAGCCGGATGTACGCCGCGCACGACGAGGTCGACGCGATCGGCAGGCTCGCAGAAACTCCGACGTCAGAGGCAGGGCTCGACGGGCACCGGCGCTCGATCCCGTTCCTGCAATGTGAGTACGCGCACGCGATGGGCAACGGACCGGGCGGCCTCGCCGAATATCAAGAGTTGTTCGAGCGCTATCCCCGCATTGCCGGCGGATTCGTGTGGGAGTGGATCGATCATGGTGTCCGGCAACATACGCCGGACGGGCGGGAATTCTTCGCCTACGGCGGTGACTTCGGCGAGGTATTGCACGACGGGAATTTCATCGCCGACGGGTTGGTGTTCCCCGACCGCACACCGTCGCCGGGGTTGGTGGAGTTCAAGAAGGTGATCGAACCCGTGCGGATCACCACGAACAACAGCGAGATCGTCGTGCGCAATAACCGCGACTTCGCCGACACCTCCGATCTGAGCTTCGAATGGTCCCTGGCCGAGGAAGGGTCGCACCGGGCCGCCGGCATCCTCGAGGTCGCTCCGGTCAGCGCGGGTGAGGCTGTCCACGTGGCGATTCCCGCGTTGCCGGCAACGCTCGGCGAAACGTGGTTGACCGTGCGCGCAGTCCTGGCGCAGGAGGCCGCCTGGGCGCCGGCGGGGTTCGAACTCGCGTGGGGCGAGGGGCTTGTGCGCGCGGCGGCGCAGCCTGTCTCCTCCCCGCAGCGTGTGTCTTCGCGCCGGCCGCCGGATCGCAGCGCGTTCGCAGCTGACGGCAGCCTTGTGCGCATCGGTGACCTCGCCGTCGTCGGGCCGCGGTTGGACATCTGGCGGGCGCCGACCGACAACGACCGCGGGATGGTGAAACCGCTCGAACCGGCGTGGCGCGCCGCCGGGCTCGACCGGATGACCCACCGCACGGTCGATTCGAACTGGACCGAGCATGAATTCGTGCTGCGAACTCGGGTCGCGGCCGCCGCTACTGACCGCGCGCTGCTCACGACCTACCGTTGGAGTGCCGACGGCGCGGACCTGCGGCTCTCGCTGAAGGTCGTACCTGAAGGCGAGTGGACGTTCCCGCTGCCGCGACTGGGCTTGTTCATGCGGCTGCCGGCCGATCTCGATCAGGTGGAATGGTTCGGCCGCGGGCCTGGCGAGGCGTACCGCGATTCGCGAATCGCCGCCCGGATCGGCCGGTTCGAGGCGACCGTGGCGCAATTGCAGACGCCTTACGTTTTCCCGCAGGAGAACGGAAATCGGCTCGACGTGCGGTGGCTACGGCTGGCTGGGGCGGACGGGCACGGCATCTGCATCAGCGGCGAGCCTAGCTTCGCGTTCAGCGTCAGGCGGTGGACGAGCGCGGACCTCGACTCGGCCCGCCACACATGCGATCTCGTGCCGCGCGACGCGCTGTACCTCAACATCGACGTCGCGCAGAACGGCCTCGGCACGGCGTCCTGCGGTCCTGGCGTGCTCCCCGAGCACGTGCTGCACGCCCGGGAGTTCGACTTCGCCGTAACCTTCACCGCACGCTGATCGCGAGCTGCTCAGAGCCGGATCGCGTCGATCGCGCGGTAGATTCGCTGCTCGCTGACCGGACGGGCCGTGCCTAGCTGCTGCGCCCACAACGAGACCCGCAGCTCTTCGATCAACCAGCCGATGTCGCGGACATCAGCGGCGGCAGCGCGGGTCTTCGGCAGCGCAGTGACGACGTCGTCGTACGCCTGCTGCACGGCATGCACGCGCAACATGCGGGCGCGGTCGATGTCCACGTCACGGGGCAGCCGGTCCAGGCGGCGCGCGATCGCCGTGACGTAGCGCGCAACGTCCAACAGCCGGTCGTGTCCGGCCGCAGCCACGAAGCCAACCGGCAGCAACCGACGAAACTGCGCACGGATATCGTCGATCGCGTCGACTTGCGCGGGCAGCGGTTTGTCGGGAAGCGCGCCACGCACCTCATGTGCGGCAGAGAGCACCCGCTCGACCCTCGTCAGGATCTCGATGGTGCACGGGACGAGTTCGGCGGCCATCCGGCTGCGCAGGGCCACGAAGCCTTCGCGCTCCCAGATCAATTCAGCACCGACCAGCGTGTCGACCGCGGCGTCGGCGCAGTCGTCGAGCAGGGCCGCCAGCGAGCCGTCCGGGTTCGCGCTGAGCACTAGGCGGCCCCGGGTCGACAGGCTCCGCTCGGCTGCCTTGACCGGCGACGAGACCCCCAGACGCAACAGCCGGCGCAGGCCTGCGCGCATCGCGGAGCGCTGCTCGACGGCCGAGGCGAACACGCGCACGTCGACGTGGTCGCCGGCGTCGACAATGGCCGGGTAGCCGCGCACGACATGCTCGGCAACGCGGTGCTCCAGAACTTGCGGCAGCGCCGGAAGGTCCGCCGGCCATTCACGCAGTCCAACCCGTTCGAGCTCCGCGCCGACCGCAGCCGCAACGGCGTCGCGAACAGGCTGCGCGAGCTCGCGCTGCAGTGCCACCAGATCCTTCCCGCGAGCCACCACGGCGCCCTGCTCGTTCTCGACGGCGAACGTCACGCGCAGGTGTGCCGGCAACTTGTCGAGGTCAAAAGCGTCGATCGGCACCAGCACCCCGGTACGCCGTTGCAGCTCGCGCTGGACCGTCTCGAGCAATGGTTCCTGTCCAGGTGCGACCGATGTCAGCGTCACTGCGGCCAGGACGGCGCGCGCCGTATCCGGCACCGGGACGAAGTTGCGCCGCAGCGCTTTCGGCAGTGACCGGATCAGCGCCACGACGAGTTCTTCGCGCAGGGCCGGCACCTGCCAGCCGAAGTCGTGCCCGCCCAACCTCGCGAGCACGTCCACCGGAACATGCACCGTCACACCGTCGTCCTCAGCGCCGGGCTCGAAACGGTAGGACACTGGCAGCGCAAGATCACCAGCCTGCCAGGTGTCGGGATGATCGCCGGCGTCGTCCGCGGCGCGCAGCAGGTCCTCGCGGGTGAGCGTCAGCAGGTCCGGAGTCGTGCGCCGGGCATCCTTCCACCACGCGTCGAAATGGCGCGCGGACACGACGTCCTTGGGGATCCGCAGGTCGTACAGGGCGAAGAGCTCCTCGTCGGAGACGAGCAGGTCCCGGCGACGGGAGCGGTCCTCGAGCTCGCCCAGCTCGTCGAGCAATGCTTGATTAGCTGCGAAGAAGTGGTGCCTCGTCTGCCAGTCGCCCTCGACGAGCGCATGCTGGATGAACAACTCGCGCGCCTGCGGCGGATCGACTGCAGCGAAGCTGACGCGGCGACGCGCGACCAGCGGCAAGCCGTATAGAGTCACCCGCTCGAATGCCATCGCTGCGCCGCGCCGCGGATCCCAGTGCGGCTCGCTGTACGTGCGGGCGACCAGATGACCGGCGAGCCGCTCGACGGATTCTGGCTCGACACGCGCACCGATCCGTCCGAACAGCCTGCTGGTCTCGACGAGTTCGCCTACGACGACCCATCGCGGCGGACGCCTGCTCAGCACCGATCCCGGAGCGAGCACGAAGCGGGTGTTGCGCGCGCCGACGAATTCTCGGGTCTCGGCAGCGCGCATGCCGATATGGCTGAGCAATCCGGCCAGCAACGCGGCGTGCACGCGCGCCGGGTCTGCGTCCGCGTCGGCCTCGACGAGGTCAAGCCCGCGCGCAATCGAGCGCAGTTGCCCGACGAGGTCCTGCCATTCACGGATCCGCAGGTAATGCAGGAACTCCTCGCGGCACATGCGCCGGAACTGATTGCCCGAACGCTCACGCCGCTGCTCGCGAAGGTAGCTCCAGAGCTTGAGATAACCGACAAAATCCGAATGTTCGTCGGCGAAACGCGCGTGCTTCTGCTTTGCACCTTCCTCGTGATCTGATGGACGTTCTCGCGGATCCGGGATCGACAGCGCCGCAGCGATGACGAGAACCTCGCGCACGCAGCCTTCCTCGCCCGCCTGCAGAAGCATCCGGCCGATGCGCGGGTCCAGTGGCAGCTGCGCGAGCCGGCGTCCGAGATCGGTGATCGTTGCGTTGGCATCGAAGGCATTGAGTTCCTGCAGCAGCGCCACACCGTCGCGGACGCTCCGGCGATCCGGCGGGTCGAGGAAGGGAAAGTTCTCGACGTCACCGATCCGCAGCGCCGCCATCTGCAGCAATACTGCGGCGAGATTCGTACGCAGGATTTCTGGCTCGGTAAATGGCGGCCGCGCGCGGAAATCCGTCTCGGAATACAGCCGGATGCAGATGCCGTCGGCGACCCGCCCGCACCGGCCGGCGCGCTGCCCGGCCGAGGCCTGCGAGATGGCTTCGATGGGCAGCCGCTGCACCTTCGTCCGCCTGCTGTACCGCGAGATTCGTGCAGTGCCGGGGTCGATGACGTAGTGGATGCCCGGAACGGTGAGCGACGTTTCCGCGACATTCGTGGCGAGGACGATCCGCCGTCCGGCGTGTGGCCCGAACACCCGGTGCTGTTCGGCGGTCGGCAATCGCGCGAACAGTGGCAGCACTTCGGTGTTTCGGAGCCGCTCTGCGCGCAGCGCCTCGGCGGTGTCGTGAATCTCGCGCTCGCCCGACAGGAACACCAGAATGTCGCCTGGTCCGGCGAATTCGAGTTCGCGGACGGCGTCGATGATCGCCTCGGTCTGGTCGCGCGTATCGACCCGGTGGATCACGTCGTGATCTGCGTCATCGGGATCGTCGTCGTCGTCGGAGTCGTCGGCAGGTAGGTCCGGCTCAAGCGGGCGGTAGCGGATCTCGACGGGATACGTGCGTCCGGACACCTCGACCACGGGCGCACCGCCGAAGTGCGCGGCGAAGCGGTGCGGGTCGATCGTCGCCGACGTGACGATCAGCTTCAGTTCGGGACGGCGGGGCAGCAGTTCGGTGAGATATCCGAGCAGGAAGTCGACGTTCAGGCTGCGCTCGTGCGCCTCGTCCAGGATCAACGTGTCGTATCGGCGCAGCATCCGATCGCGCTGGATTTCGGCGAGCAGGATGCCGTCGGTCATCAGCCGGACGAGCGTCCGGTCGCTGACCTGATCGGTGAAGCGCACGGTATACCCGACGACGTCGCCGAGCGACGTTCTCAGCTCGTCCGCGATGCGCTGCGCGACGGTGCGCGCGGCAAGCCGGCGCGGTTGCGTGTGGCCGATGGTGCCCCGGATTCCGCGCCCGAGCTCGAGACAAATCTTGGGCAGCTGAGTGGTCTTGCCGGAGCCTGTCTCACCCGCTACCACGACCACCTGATGCGCTTGGATCGCGCTCGCGATCTCCGTGTGCCGGGCGCTTACCGGAAGATCAGGATAAGTGATCGTCGGGACGGCCGCACGGCGTAATTCGACGACACGTTCGGCCTTGGCTATCTGCTCGGCGATCGCCGCCAGATTGCGCGGCCGTTGCAGGCGCTTACCGATCCGAATCTCGTCCTGCAGCGTCAGCCCCGCGAGGCGAGCGCGTAGCTCTGCGGCTGACGGTGCGGACACTGCATCGATTCTAGAGCCGATTGACTCTAGAGGCGATTGACTCTAGAGGAGGCGCTCGACCAGGCCGCTCGGATTGCTCAGCGCGACCAGGTGCCCGCCGGGGATGACAATCGCTTCCACACCAAGGCGCTCTTTCGCGACACGACATTGAAAATCGGCTGGGAAGAACCGATCGTCGGCGCCGACGACAACCCGGATCGCGACGTCCGGCCACGTCGTGAACGTGCAGGTTTGGCCGAACGGTGTGTCCGCAGGCACCCGCCCGCCGCTCGCCGCCTCGGCCTTCGTGTCCGCACCCAGGTCGTGTAGGAAATAGGTCTCCATGTCGAAAGTGCCGTCACGCCCAGCCCGCTCGTCAGCCGCAGCGCGCGCCTGCGTCGAACCGGTGTTGTCCCACCATTCACCCGGCGTCTCGCCGGGCAGCGGAATCATCGCGTTCACCAACACGATCCGCAGAGGCTTGCGCCGCGCTGCGACCATCGCGGCCGTGAAGCCACCGAGCGACTGGCCGACCAGCACCACGTCGCGCTGGTCGCCCATTGCATCGAGCACGATCTGCGCGTACTCGGGCAGGCCGAGTGAGGGGTCATCCTCCTCGATGTCGACTGCCACAGCTGCGTGCCCTAGCCGCTGCAACTCGGGAACGACCTTGCTCCAGTACCACGCCTCGCCCCCTGCGCCGGGGATAAGGATGAACGTGCTCATTGTCAGCTCCTCTCGGTATTTGCTCCTAAGTTAGGACCATAGCTACTTTTGGGCAACCCCTGGAGCTAGATTGAGTGTCATGGCGACGACAACGCGCACCTACGACGACCCGTGCGGCATCGCTCGTGCGCTGGACGTGGTGGGCGAACGCTGGGCGCTACTCGTCGTGCGTGAACTGCTGCACGGGCCGAAGCGCTTCAATGCGTTGCGCCAGGGCCTTCCCGGGCCCAGCCCGAACGTGCTGTCGCAGCGGCTGCGCGAACTCGACGCCGCTGGCATCGTGCGCCGACACGAACTGGAGGCGCCTGCGAGTGTGTCGGTGTACGAGCTCACCGCGCGCGGTCGGGCGCTCGAGGCGGTGCTGCTGGAATTGGGTCGCTGGGGCAGCAAGGCTTTGATGACCTCCGATGCCGAATTGAGCCCGGCCGCCCTGCTGGTTGCCCTCAAGACAACGTTCTCGGTACGTGCCGCGCGTGACCTGAATGCCGAGTGGCAGCTGACCCTGGACGGCGACAGCTACCGGGTTCGCGTTCGCGCTGGCACCATCCAGATCACCCGCGCAGTCGTCAGCAATCCGTTGGCGCGCCTGGCAACCAGCACCGCAACGCTGCGCGCACTGGTGTTCGGCCGCGCCTCACTTGCTGAGGCAATTGCTGCCGGTCAGATAACGATCAGCGGATCGCGGCGAGATGCCGCACGGTTGCTCAGGCTGTTCCCACGACCGGTGCCGGACGACGCGGCCGGATCTGCGAAGCTCGACCGATGACGTCCACTATCGGCATTCTGCTCTTCGACGGAGTCGAGGAACTCGACGCCGTCGGACCGTGGGAAGTGCTCGCCTCGTGGACGCAGCAGCACCCAAGCGATGGCTGGTCGGTCAGCACGTTCTCTCGCGACGGCAAGCAGGTCCGCGCCGCGAAGGGGCTGCTGATCACGCCGGATCACTCCTACGACAGCATCGGCACGCTGGACGTGCTGATCTATCCCGGCGGGCAGGGCACCCGGCCGCACCTGCGTGACGACGCGCAACTGGAGTGGGTGCGTCTCCAGCGCGAGTCAGGCACGCTGATGACGAGCGTGTGTACCGGCTCGCTCGTGTACGCGGCGGCCGGGCTGCTGGCGGGCCGGCCGGCGACGACGCATTGGGCGAGCCTCGATCTGCTGCAGGACCTTGAACCGTCGCTACAGCTGCGCGCCGACGACCGTTTCGTCGATGACACCGAAGTGATCACAAGTGCCGGGGTCAGTGCCGGGATCGACATGGCGTTGCATCTCGTGCGCCGGCTCGTGAGCGCGGAGCGTGCGCGCGAGGTGCGACGCTACATTCAATACGACCCGGATCCGCCGGTGTAGTTAAGCAGCCGCATCTCCTTCGACAGCTCGGCCCGCTGGTCGAAGGTCACCGTATATTCGCAGCCGGCGACTCGGCCGAGCTCGGCGATGACGGCATCGGCGAAATCGAGGCCGCCATGGCTCGCGGTGAGCGCGGCTCGGACGATCGACTCCTGATCAACTCGTAGTTCACGGGCATCCAGCAGGCCGTCGACCAGCTCGGCGCATCGAGCGGCGTCGATCTTGTAGGCGCGGCGCAGCACCCAGTGCAACTCCACGACGGTAATCAGACTGAGGAAGCCGCGGTCGGTCTCGGTCAGAGCGTCGATCATCGTGGACGCCGTTGCCGACTGATCCGGCTCGTCTTGAACCAGGTAGCGGACGACGACATTGGTGTCGAGTCCGATCACGTGGCAGAGGTAGTAGCGCCGGCGGCGATGGCGTCGTTCATGTCCTCGAGGGTGACGGGCGCGGAAGGTCGCGGCACCGCACCTTTGAGATCCTGGATCGACGCTGCCTGCAGGTGAATCTCGTATCTTTCGTCGCCGGTGGGAACGAAGGCGATTCGGGATCCCGGCCGGATGCCGAGCTTGGTACGTACCTCGACAGGGATGGTGATTTGGCCCTTGCTGGTGACAGTGGCGGACGCCATACGCGGTCTCCTTACTCGAGGTAAGGCAAGCATACCTACACTGACGTCATGCCCATTGCGCCGCTACCGCGACCGGCCCGCGGACGCTGGACGTCCTTCGTTGCCGACGAACCGCGTCCAGGAAAGAAGGTTCGCGGGTTGCACGAGGACGGCAACGACCGGCACCGGGTGCGCGTCGAGCACGACCGGAACACGCTGCTGATCCATCTCAGCGATGAGGACGGCGCCAGCTGGACCTGCCTCGCCGTCGACCGCGCCACCCGGGTCAACGCCGTCGGGCAGGGACGCACGCAAGTCGCCGCGACGGAGGCCGCATACCGCGCGCTCTACAGTTGACGCGGTAGAACGTTCGTTCGATACTGGACGGGTGCCCGACGCCCCGCCCCGGATGATCGCGGTGTGGTGTCCGGACTGGCCGGTCACCACTGCCCGCCTCGACGCCGGGCTGCCCGCGGAGGTTCCGGTCGCCGTCGTCACCGGCAACCACATCGTCGCCTGCTCGCACTCGGCCCGAGCGCACGGGGTCGCGCGGGGTCTGCGCCGCCGCGAGGCGCAGGCCCGCTGCCCCGAGCTCGCAGTCCTGGCGCGCAACGAGGCCGCCGAGGCGCGGACCTTCGAGCCGGTCGTGGCGGCCCTCGAGTCGATCGCGCCGGGCGTCGAGATCACCCGTCCCGGGCTCGCCGCGATCGGCGTGCGGGGGCCGACGCGTTACTTCGGCGGCGAGACCGGGGTGCTGCACGCGCTCTCGCGGGCGGTGATGGGGTTGCCCGCGCTCAACGGCGCAGACGTGCTGATCGGCATCGCCGACGGCGCGTTCGCCGCCGAGCAGGCCGCCCGGCGCGCCACGATCGTCGACCCCGGCGGCTCGCCGGAGTTCCTCGCCGCGCTGCCCGTCGAGACACTCGACCCGTCCGGCGCATCGCCGCTGATCGACCTGCTGCGCCGTCTCGGCCTGCACACACTGGGTAGCTTCGCGGCGCTGGCGGCCCGCGACGTCCTCGCCCGCTTCGGGCCGATGGGTGCGTGGGCGCACCGGCAGTCGAGCGGGCGTGACGACCGTCCGGTCGCCGCCCGCCGTCCCCCCGTCGAATTCACGGCGACCCTCGATCTGGAACCCGCCGTCGACCGCGTCGACACCGTGGCCTTCAGCGCGCGCGGGCTGGCCGAGGAGTTCGTCGCCGAGCTCGGCGCGCACGGGCTGGCCTGCACCTGCCTGGAACTGCAGGCGCTGAGCGAGAACGGCGAGGAGACGGTGCGCCGGTGGCGACATGCCGGCGTGCTCGGTGCGGCCGACGTCCTGGACCGGGTGCGCTGGCAACTCGAGGGCTGGCTGGCTGCGGCGCACCGGCCGACTGGCGGCGTGGCGCGGCTGCGGCTCGTCCCGATCGAGACCGTGCCGACCGGCGCGCACCAGCAGGCGCTGTGGGGCGGTTCGGGTGCCGAGGACGAGCGGGCACACCGGGCACTGGCGCGCGTCCAGACGTTGCTGGGGCACGGATCGGTGCTGGCGCCGCTGCTCGACGGCGGCCGCGATCCCACGCAGCGCACCCGGCTCGTCCCGTGGGGTGACGAGCCGGCGGCGCTGCGCTCACCCCAGCAACCGTGGCCGGGACACCTGCCCGCACCGGCCCCGAGCGTGCTGCTCGATCCGCCTCGCGCGGCGCAGGTGCTCGACGCCGGCGGACGCGCGGTGACCGTCACCGACCGCGGCGCGATGCCCGCTCCCCCGGCGCTGTTCGCGATGGGCAGCGAGAAACCGGTCGCCGTGACGTCGTGGGCCGGCCCGTGGCCGGTGGACGAGCGGTGGTGGAATCCCGACGCTGCACGGCATGTGGTGCGCTGCCAGATCGTGGACGTGCGCGGGCGGGCCTACCTCGTGAGTCTCACCATGCCTGCCGGGGACTGGCAGGTCGACGCCGTTTACGACTGACTCAGCCTGATCAGACCGATTCAGCCTGGTTCAGACAAGGCCAGCGAGGTTCGCAGCGACGGTCGCGCCGAGATCCCAGCAAGCTTGCCGCACGTCCTTGGTGATCGCGCCGGTGATCGTCACCGTCTCGTGCGCCTGACGCCAACCCATCGCCTTGGTGATCGACTCGGCGGCGCGCACCGCCCCGGTCACGTCGTTGTTGCCATGGACGTAGAGCCCGTACGGTGCGCCCGGTTTCGCGATAAGGCACGGGTAGTAGACGTTGTCGAAGAAATATTTCATCGCGCCGGAAAGATAGCCGATGTTGGCAGGCGTGCCGAGCACGAAACCATCGGCGGCCAGAACATCCGGCGCGCCCGCCGACAGCGCCGGGCGCACCAGCACGTCGACCGACTCGAGCCCTTCGGCCCGGGTGCCTGCCAGCACCGCGTCCAGTAGTTCCTGTAACGCGGGCGACGCGGTGTGGTGCACGACGAGCAGCGTCGAGCGGTCAGTCATGAACCGAAACTACCGGCTCGGTTGCACCCGCAGCGGTCGCTAACGCGCCACGATCAGCCCGGATAGCAGCACTTAGCCATGCAAACCAACAAGCCCGCACCACTCACGTCCAACCCGAAGTGGCCGATAGAAACCTGTGAAAACTCTCGGTCGGGAACCGCGAGGCGTCATCTCTTACGGCACGACGAGAACCCCGCCCCCGTCGCGCCCACCGCGCGTGCGGGCAAGGAGCGCCCATGGCCAACGGCCTGCTCTATCGATTGATCTTCGATCCACAGGGCAGCGAATTGGCCGGCGCTCTCGACTGCGAATCCGATGTGTTCCTGACGACCTACGGCAACACCGCCGCGCAGTTGCGGGCGGAGTACGGCCCGTACGACAGTCAATCGGTCTTCGTCGCACTGCTGGACACACACGATGTCGCCCTGGCGGCGTGCCGCATGATCATGCCGGGGCCCGCCGGGCTGAAGTCGATCAACGACCTGGCCCGCCCGCCGTGGAGCATCGACGGTCACCGTGTGGCGCGCGCCGTCGGAATCGACCTGACCCGCACCTGGGACATCGCCACCATCGCCGTGCGTAAGGACGCCGGACCGATCCGGCCACTCGCCGCTGCGGCGATGTACCACGGGCTATGGACGGCGGCCCGCGCGAACGGCGTCCTTTCCATCGTGATGATCATGGACGAGCGAGCCCGCCGCTTACTCAGCGCCGCGACCATTCTGACCGAGCCACTGCCCGGAACAGGACCGGGCAACTACCTCGGCTGCGCGACCAGCACCCCGCTGTACGGGCACCTGGCAAAGATGGCTGACGCCCAACGGCGGATCAACGCCGAGGCTTACCGCCTGATCGCGCGCGGTATCGGCCTCGACGGCATCGATGTCCCCACGTTCGCGCAATTCCAGCTCGAGCGCACACCAGCCCTGCGCGCCGGCTGACGCGATAGGCGCGCTCACGGTTCCGGTCGCGATCGCAGTGCGCGCATCACCTGGCGCACGGCGGGCACGGCTACCTTCTGAGCGGGCGGCGTAGGAATGACATCGCTGAACGGCCGCCAAGCGCGCACCCAGGTTTCCAGCTCGTTGGCAGGCATCGGCTGAGCCACCTGATACCCCTGCAGGACGTCGACCCCGAGTGCCACCAGGTCGGCCGCGGTAGCGGCGTCCTCGACACCCTCGGCAACCGTGCGCAGGCCCAGCGCCTGCGCCATCTGCAGCGTCGAGGCGACGATCATGCGACTGCGCGGGTCGGACGTCATCGAGGCGACGAACGTGCGATCCACCTTGAGCTCGTGGACGGGTAGATCACGCAGGTACGCCAGTGACGAGTACCCGGTGCCGTAGTCGTCGATGCTGATCTGCAGCCCGCGCTCACGCATTCCGCTGATGATCTCGCGGGCGCGCTCCGGCTCGGTGACGAAGGAATCCTCGGTCAGTTCGACAATGACCTGGTTAGTGGGGACGCCCTGCGCCGCGAGCACGTCGTACAGCAGCGGCACGAAGAGGCCCGACAGCAGTTCCGGCGGTGCGCAGTTGATCGCCACCCGCAGATTGAGCCCGTTGGCGTTCCACCTGCTCATGTCCAACGCGGTCATCCGCGCGACCTCGTCGGAGAGCATGAGCATCAAGCCTGCGCGACGCGCGGCGGGCAGAAAGCTCAGCGGTGAAAGCAGCCCCTGAGTCGGATGTTCCCACCGCAGCAGCGCCTCGGCGCCGCAGACCTCTTGGGTGGCGGCGGCGATTTGTGGTTGGTAGCGCATCCGCAACTGGCCCTCAGTGATTCCCTTGCGCAATTCCTCGGCCAGTTGCAGGCGCATCCGGGAGAATTCGTCGTTGTGGGCGTCGTACACCACCGCGGACTGGCCGGTGAGCTTGGCCCGGTACATCGCAACGTCCGCGCGCCGCAGCAGTTCGGTGCTGCCACTGTCAGGGTCGGCATGCGTGGCAATGCCGATCGATGCGCTCGCCCCGATCTCGATCCCGTCGACGAGCAGTGGTCGCGCCAACCCCGCGGTGATGGTGTTGGCGGTCTCTGCGAGGCGCAGCTCGTCGTTGCTCTCCACGACGATCGCGAACTCGTCGCCGCCCAGTCGCGCGAGCATGATGTCGGGGGCCAACACTTCGCGAATCTGCAGGGCGATCATCTGCAGCACCGTGTCGCCCGCCGCATGGCCTAGCGTGTCGTTGATCTCCTTGAATCCGTCCAGGTCGAGCACCATCAGCGCGAGCGGAGTCCCTGCGGACACGACTTCGTCCAGGCGAGCGCGGACCGCCCGCCTGTTCGGCAGCAGGGTCAGATCGTCGGTGCGCGAGAGCGCGAAGGACTCGGCGGCATGGTTGGCTTGGCGCACGGCAAACAACAGCCGACCGCCTGCGGCGACGAGCGTCACCACCCCCGGGACCAAGAGGTAGGTGCCTAACCCGTCGTTGGGACGAAAGACCAGCACGATGATGGCGACGCAGGCCGCGGCGAGCAGTACCCCCGATCCCTGTTCACGTGGGACGGCGCGCAGCACCTTCGCGCGACCCTGGCAGGCGCCCCCCACGATCAGTGCGAAGGCCGCGCCCCAAGCGACATCTGCATAGGGCGAGAAATGATAGGTACCGGATGCGTTGGTGATCACAAACGAGGCGTCGGCGCTGGCGAGGCAGAGAAAGCCCATGCAGAGCATCGCTGCCTGCCGGATGTCGGTGCGGGCGCGCAGCACGACCTGGCCCACGACCACGAGGGCAAGTGCCAGATCGATGAGCGGGTAGAGCAGCGCGAGCAGCAGTGAGAGTCCGGACTTGCCGAAGGACGAGGCGATCGCCGGAATGAGCAAGAGGCTGCCCGCCAGGCACGCGGTACCGCCACAGATGACGATCAGATCGAGCCAGGTGTTCACCCCCCGCTTGGATTGCCACTTCGCGTCGACGGTGAGGTAGCCGGCCATACCGACGTAGGACGCCATGAAGAACAGCTCACCGGGCGCCGGGAAATGGGTCGTATCGGTGAGCTTGGACGCGCTGACAATCATCGCGGCGAGCGCCCAGAGCGAGATCGATCCGAGCAGCAACAGCAGCACCGCGCGGCGCTTGGGGAAGGCGTAGACCGCGACCGCGGCGCGCACCAGGATCACCAGGAAGAACAGTGTCATGCTCCAGACAAGAACCGACTGTGCGCTGTCGTCGGTACGCCCCGCGACTGCGATGTGCGTTAGGGCGCTCACTGCGATAACGATCCAGCTCACCGCACCGAGGCGGTGAACTACAGCCTGCGCGCGCGTGGCGTGCTTTGCTCCCATCATGCCCGCCATTTCGCATCGCCGTTCGCTGCGCACCGCCCTGTGCATCGGTGTCACGGATTCCATCGGCGCGCCGTTGCGGTACCTGAGCGGATTCTTGAATGACTGGACGCATTAGAACGCCTGTTCTATCCTGGCAGGATGGGCTGGCAGAATCCACCGATCCCCTGGCGTGAGCTGGAACGCCGGCTGTCCGGCCGACCGGCTGGCGCCACGCCGGGTAGCGGCGACGGCGGTGACTCCCCGGCTTGGTCGCGCAAGCGCGACGCCTACGAGCCGCTCGGCCTACCGTCCGCACCCAGCGCCACCGCCTACGCCGAGCTGCACACACACTCCTCCTTCAGCTTCCTCGACGGCGCATCCGCCCCGGAGGAACTGGCCGAGGAAGCTGCCCGGCTCGGCCTGTCATCACTGACCCTGACCGACCACGACGGCATGTACGGTGTGGTGCGTTTCGCCGAGGCGGCCGAGGCCATCGGCCTGGGGACGGGCTTCGGCGCCGAGTTGTCGACACACGTACCGGTGCCCCGCACCGGGTCCGAACGGACCGTCGCCGCCCGCGTCGGCGTCCCCGATCCGCCCGGGCAGCACTTGCTTGCGCTTGCCCGCGACCCGGACGGTTACGCGGCGCTGTGCCGGGTGATCAGCAAGGCACAGCTGCGCGGTGGCGCCAAGGGCCGTCCCGTCCACGACATCGACGAACTCACCGAGGCGGCCGCCGGGCACTGGCTGGTGCTCACCGGATGCCGCAAGGGCGCGGTGCGCCAGGCACTCGAACATGGCGGGCTCGCTGTGGCACGCCGCGCCCGCGACGAGCTGATCGCCCGCTTCGGGCGCGAGAACGTCGCTGTCGAACTCTCCTACGAGCTCGACCCGCAGGCCGACGAGCGCTACGACGCGCTCGCGGTGCTGGCTGACGAGCGTGACCTGCCCCTCGTCGCCACCACCGCCGCGCACTACCACGCGCCGGCTCGGCGCCCGCTGGCCACGGCGCTGGCTGCCGTCCGGGCGCGCAGCAATCTCGACGACATCGACGGCTGGCTGCCGGCCGGCGGGCAGCATCTGCGTTCGGGTGACGAGATGGCGGCGCGCTTCGCCCGCTGGCCCGGCGCTGTCGAGAACGCCGCGCGGCTGGGCAACGAGATCGCCTTTTCGCTGCATCTCATCGCTCCCGACCTGCCACCGTTCCCCGTCCCGGACGGGCACAACGAGATGAGCTATCTGCGCGAGCTGACCTACCGGGGCGCGGCGAAGCGCTTCGCCGGCAAGGAGCACGAGAAACGCGCCTACGAAATGATCGAGCACGAGCTCGCGATCATCGAAGAGCTGCACTTCCCCGGCTATTTTCTCGTCGTCTACGACATCGCCCGCTTCTGCCGCGAGCAGCGGATCCTTTGCCAGGGCAGGGGATCCGCGGCAAACTCCGCAGTCTGCTACGCCCTGGAGATCACCGCGGTCGACGCCGTCTACTACAAGCTCATGTTCGAGCGTTTCCTCGCCCCCGAGCGCGGCGAACCGCCCGACATCGACATCGACATCGAATCCGACCGCCGCGAAGAGGTCATCCAGTACGTCTACGAGTTGCACGGGCGCGAGCACGCGGCCCAGGTCGCGAACGTGATCACCTACCGGCCCAAGTCGGCGGTGCGCGACATCGCCAAGGCGCTCGGTTACTCGCAGGGGCAGCAGGACGCGTGGAGCAAGGAGATCGAGCGCGGTTACTACTGGAGCGCCGAGGTCGAGGGCGATGTCGCGGCCGTCCCGCAGGCAGTGGTGCAGCTCGCCGGCGAGCTGCAGAACACCCCCCGGCACCTCGGCATACATTCCGGCGGCATGGTCATGTGCGACCGTCCGGTCATAGAGGTTTGCCCTGTCGAGTGGGGACGGATGGAAAACCGCACCGTCCTGCAATGGGACAAGGATGACTGCGCCGCGATCGGGCTGGTGAAGTTCGATCTGCTCGGCCTCGGCATGCTCTCTGCGATCAAGTACACCTTCGAGCTCGTCGAATCCTGGCACGGCGTGAGCTACGACCTCGACGCGATCCCCAAGGAGCAGGCCTGCGTCTACGACATGCTCTGCGCCGCCGATTCGATCGGCGTCTTCCAGGTCGAGTCGCGCGCGCAGATCGCCACGCTGCCGCGGCTTCGTCCACGCTGCTTCTACGACCTGGCGATCGAGGTGGCGCTGATCCGTCCCGGACCGATCCAAGGCGGCTCGGTGCACCCCTACATCCGGCGCAAGCACGGCGACGAGCCGATCACCTACCCGCATCCCCGCCTGGTGGAGCCGCTCGCCCGCACGCTGGGCATCCCGCTGTTCCAGGAGCAGCTGATGCAGATTGCCGTCGCCGTTGCGGATTTCTCCCCCGCCGAGGCCGACCAGCTGCGGCGCGCGATGGGATCCAAGCGCTCCCGCGACAAGATCGATGCGATGCGCATCCGGCTCTTCGACGGGATGGCCGCCAACGGCATCATCGGCACTGTCGCGCAGGAAATCTACGACAAGATTCAGGCATTCGCCGCCTTCGGCTTCGCCGAGAGCCACTCGATCAGCTTCGCGTTGCTGGTGTACGCATCGTCCTGGCTGAAACGGCATTACCCCGCAGCGTTCTGCGCCGCGCTGCTGAACGCGCAGCCGATGGGTTTCTACTCACCCCAGTCGCTCGTGCACGACGCGAAACGGCACGGCGTCGAGATCCGAAAGCCGTCATTGGACGTGTCGCTGGCCGGCGCTTCACTCGAGGCTGCGGATGGCCCGTCCCAATGCGGCTGCCTGGATGCGCCGCAACCGGCGGTGCGCCTGGGGCTGTCGTCGGTGCGCTCCATCGGCGACGACCTCGCTAAGCAGATCGTGGCGTGCCGCGACACCGACGGGCCGTATACCTCGATGGCCGATCTGGCGCGCCGGGTGGGCCTGTCGGCCGACCAGGTCGAGGCATTCGCTACCGCCGGCGCGTTCGACGGTTTCGGGATGCCACGCCGCGAGGCGCTGTGGGCGGCGGGGGCGGCCGCCACCGCCCGTCCCGGGCAGCTCGACGTCGCCGCCTACTCCGAACAAGCGCCTGCCGGCATCCCGGCGATGACCGAGCCAGAGCAGCTGATCGCCGACATGTGGGCCACCGGCATCACCACCGAGAAGTACCCGACCGCCCTGATCCGCCCTCGCCTGAGCGCATTGGGCATCCTGTCCAACGCGCAGTTGCTGGGCGTCCCCGACCAAACCCGGGTCACGATCGGTGGGGTGGTCACGCACCGGCAACGCCCCGCCACCGCCCGGGGGGTCACCTTCCTCAATATCGAGGACGAAACCGGCCTGACGAACGTGATCGTTGCCGAGGTGGTCTGGCAACGGCACCGGCGGGTGGCGCGCGAATCCGGCGGCCTGATGATCCGCGGCATGCTGGAGCACACCAAGGACGGCGTCATCAACGTGATCGCCGAGCGCATCGAGAAGCTGAACCTGGGCCTGCGCACCCGCTCCCGCGACTTCCGCTGAGGTTTTGGCGGTGGCGGCGTGGGCTCGCCCCGGCCCGGCCCGGCCCAGGTCGGCGCCGGGGTGCGGGCCGGCGCGGGAGCCGGCGCGGGGGCCGGTGCGGGTGCGGGCGCGATCTTCATGCATACGGTGACCTCGGGCCACCCCAACGCATGACAGTCCCCGACCCGCACCCCGCAGCAGCACCACATCGGCCAGCCGAAACGCCACCAGCCGACGCAGCAGGGTAACCAACCCGCTTACCGCCCGTTCAACGCCCCAGCGCGAGCAGTCGGGCCAGCTGCGAAACCACGAGCGCCGGCTCATGGCGCACGACCACACTGGGGAAGCGCAGCAGGGTTGTCCCGCTCAGCACGACCTCGTTGTGCCGCAGTTGATCCTCGAACCAGCGCGCGGCCGCCAGATGTACCGCGCCGTCGACCTCCACGCCGACGAGGCGCCCGTCCGGCAACGTCCAGTCGGCATCCAGGTAACGCCGCCGCCCACTCGGCTCGACACGTACGGCCTGCCGGTCCGGTCGCGGCAGCCCATTGCGGGTGCACAACCGTTCGAAGTCGATCTCGCTCAGCGCCTGTGCACCTTGCGCGATGTCCGCGACGGCGAGCAGCAGCGCCGCGCGATGGCGCGTGCGGGGCGCAGCAACCAGCGCCGTATGCACATCGCTCGTCCGCACGAGGCGCTGTTGGTAGCCTGTCGCGAGCAGTCCGCATCCCGGTCGCGGCGACTGGAACGAGGCGGCCGCCACCAGCAACGCCGGCCCCAGACGATGCAGCCGGCGGGACGCCACAATGTCAGGTCCAGGCCGTGCGCTGGTGCGATGCAGCCGCACGCCGGATACCTTCGGCTGCCGCGCATACGCCGGGACGAGGACGTGAATTTCCGGACGTTCCCAGCCGCGCAATCCCCATTCCGCCGCCGCGGTGAACGAAGTCAGCACCGCATGCGGCCCGCAGTTGAGCAGGGCCACGAGCCCCCGCTGCCTATCGGTCAGCGCACCGTTGTGCAGCACGAGTGCCCGCCCGACCAACTGCCACCGGCCGGCCGCGACCTGGGCCCGGACCTCCGCCGCACCGATGCCCCATCGGGCGAGTTCCTGGCGATTGGTAACGCCGTCCTCGATCTCGGTACTGACTCGCCATGCCCTACGCGCGGACGCAGTCAGCCAATTCGGGCGAGATGGCACCGGCCGCGCTAGCGCAGTCGGCGAATCGCGACGAGACTGCATGCCCGCCATTCTGCGGGCGATCGGGCCCGCTCGCTGGAGTCCTGGCAGACCTGTGGACGACCGCAGATGCGAACCCCGTCAACGACTCGGTTGTCGGCACGGCGGACGCATGCGCTACGCACTCCGTGGCGAACGCCGCCGCACAACGCTCAAGCAAACGGTGACCCAGGACCCCACAAACGAATGACAGTCGCCGCACTAATCGGGCGCAACCAAGCGCAGGCCCCCAAGCACCCGCGGACCCAAGCACCCGCCCCCAAGCATCGCGCCCGACGCACGCCACCAGGGCAGCCAAAACCCGTGTCTAAAGACCCGCGCCCCCCCGCCGATAGGGAACGGTAACACCGGACAGGACGCTGAGATGACCCGCAAGAACGAGTTCTCATTGCGTCGATTCACGTTGTCCAGCGCCGTCTGGTACGCGACCGTCGTCGCCGGCTGGGCGCTCATCGCCGTCGGCGTCATCGAGGTTTCCACCACCCCGACCGTTGAGCTGCGCGGCGCCTTGATCATGACGGCCACCCTGGTTATCCTGCTCGAATTGTTGCCGCTGATGCAGGGCCGGGGCCACGACCCGGGCGGCGTGGTCACCTCGACGGCGTTCACCTGCGCCCTGCTGATCGCCTGGGGAATCTGGCCCGCGATCCTCGCGGTGTCCGTAGCGAGCGCGCTGTCGGATTTGCGGATGCGTAAGGCCTGGTTCAAGGTCTTCTTCAACCCCGCGCAGTACACGCTGTCGGTGGCTGCGGCTTACCTGGTGATGCTGGTCGCCGGCCATCCATCCTCGCTGGCGCACCCGCTGGTTGCCCTCACGCCCAAGGACCTGGGCTGGATCGTCGGCCTGTGGATCGCCTACTTCGTGGTCAACCTGGTGCTGGTGGCCGGGGTACTGGCCTGGGCCGGGACGTTCCGCAGCGAAGTCGTCACCGATTTCGCCAGCTACACCACCATGACGTTCGCCGTGCTCGCGCTATCGCCGTTGATCGTCGTCGTCGCGCGCGTGCAATGGCAACTGCTGCCGTTGCTGCTGGTTCCTGTGCTACTTCTCTATTACGCCTCGCAGCTCGCGCTGCAGCGTCAGCAGGCCGAAGGTCGCGACACGCTGACCGGGTTGCCCAACCGCAGCACGCTTCGGTTCGCACTCGATGAGGCCTACGAGCGCTACGGCCACGATCAGCAACCCTTCGGACTGGTCCTGATCGATCTCGACGACTTCCGGCAGGTGAACGACACGCTCGGCCATCAGGTCGGTGACGCGATGCTCGTGCACTTCGCGCAACGATTGCAGGCGGCCGTGCGATCGACCGACCTCGTGGCGCGCCTCGGCGGCGACGAGTTCGCCGTTCTCGTCCTCGACACTGACGAGGAGGGCGTCTGTGACATCGCCGCACGGATCCACGCCGCGAACGTCCACCCGATAGAACTCGAGGCCCTCCCGCTGGAGATCGCGGTGTCCATCGGCATCGCCGTGTGCCCGCAGCACGCCTTGGACGCGACGATGCTGCTGCAGCGGGCGGACGTCGCTTTGTACACCGCCAAGGAGACTCACACCCTGAGCGAGGTCTATTCCGTAGCGAGCGACCACAACTCGACCGAGCGCCTCGGCCTGCTCGCGGCGCTGCGCCAGGCTCTCGACGACGACGCGCTCGAGCTGTACTACCAGCCGAAGGTCTCCACCCGCGACGGCAAACCGGTCGGGGTCGAGGCGCTGGTGCGCTGGTTCCATCCGACCCGCGGTTACATCCCGCCGGACGACTTCATCCCCCTCGCCGAGCGGTCCGGCATCATGCCGCTGCTCACCGCTCGGGTGGTCTCGATCGCGCTGGATCAGATGGCGCGCTGGCGCGACGAAGGCATCGAGATTCCGGTGGCGGTCAACATCGCGCCCACCGATCTCATCGGGGACGCGCTCACCTACCTCGTCGCGCAGGGCCTGGCCGAATACAACGTGGCGCCGGGCATGCTGCAGCTCGAGATAACCGAACGCATCGAGACGCACCAACTGGTGGCCGCAAACACCACGCTCAAGCGCCTGCGGACGATGGGCGTCGCGATCAGCCTCGACGACTTCGGCACCGGGTATTCGAGTCTGCTGCGGCTGAGCTCCCTGCCGGTCGACGAGATCAAGATCGACCGCGCGTTCGTCTGCCGGCTGCCCGAAGGCGCGCGCGCCGTCGGCATCGTGCGCGCGGTGATCGACTTGGCGCACACGTTCGACGTCCCCTCGATCGCAGAAGGCGTCGAGACGGCCGACGAGTTGGGCATTCTGCGCAGCCTCGGCTGCGACGCAGCGCAGGGCTGGCACGTCGGAATGCCAATGCCGGCCGCCGAGGCCACCGAGTGGCTGCGGGCGCGACTGACGCCGGACAAAATCCCGCCAGCCCTTCCCGTCCCATTGACCGCTTGACTACCGTCAGGAGCACACGTCGGCGTAGGGCGTCGGCGAGGCAACAGGGAGCAAGTCGGTGCTGATCTCAGACATCTTGCGACACAAGACTGCGGGGACCGCCGTGGTGACCATCTCGCCCTCCGCGACGGTGAGCGAACTGCTGGGGCTGCTCGCCGAGCACAGGATCGGCGCCCTGGTGGTGGTCGACCATGATGCGGTCGTCGGAATCGTGTCCGAACGCGACATCGTCCGGCGGCTGCACAGCGGCGGCGCCGAGGTTCTGCAGGCGACCGTCGCCGACCTGATGGTCAGCCCGGTCATCAGCTGCGGGCCCGACGATCCGGTCGACTCGGTCGCCACCACCATGACCGAGCGGCGCTTCCGGCACATGCCGGTATTGGACGGCGCTGCGCTGGTCGGCATCGTGTCGATCGGCGACGTGGTGGTCAGCCGGATGCACGCACTCGAGCAGGACCGCCACCACCTCGAGCAGTACATCACTGGCTAATTCTTTACAGCGCTCAAGTTCCGACCTCGATCGTCCGATAGACCCCAAGAAGGCCTCCGCCAGCGGCAGAGGCAAACGGGGTTCGAAAGGGGTCGGTCGTGTTCGCGTCGTATCGCCCGCTGTTGGACGCGCTGCAAGCGCGCGGGGTGGACGCGCTCGCCCTGCAGGGGGCGGCCGAAGAGGCGGAGAGCACCAACCGCTCGATCCGCGACATCCTGATCAATGACCGCATCGTCACCGAGATGGAGCTGATCGAGGCCTCCGCCGACGCCAACGGCCTCAATTTCGTCGATCTGGTGGGCTACCCGGTCGACCCGGCCGCGATGGCGAAAATTCCGCTAGCGCTGGTCATGCGCCACCGGATCATGGGAATCTCGATCAACGGCAACGATCTGACTGTCGCAGTCAGCGACCCGGAAGACGTGGTGGCCCTCGATGACGCGCGGGCCACGTCCGGTATGCACATCGTCCCGGTCGTGGCCGCACGCAGCGAGTTGCGCAAGCTGATCGATCGGCTCAAGCGCGAAGACAGCGACCTCGGTGACATCGTCGGGACGACCGAGACCGCCAACGAATCGATCAAGGCGCAGGAGGACGACGCGCCGATCGTCCGCTACGTCAACTCGCTGATCGAGCAGGCGATCCAGAGCCGGGCCTCGGACCTGCATCTCGAACCCAACGAGCACGACCTACGCGTCCGGTTCCGCATCGACGGGGTGCTGCACGAGGTGGACCGGATCCCGGCGGCCGTGCAGTCCCCGTTGATCTCCCGCCTCAAGATCATGGCGAACGTCGACATCACCGAGAAGCGCATCCCGCAGAACGGGCGGATCACGGTCCGCCTCGATAAGCACAAGGTAGACCTGCGCCTCGCGACGCTGCCCACCGTGTGGGGCGAGAAGATCGTGCTCCGCGTCCTGGACACCGGTGGCATCGACCTGGACCTGAAGAAGCTCGGTTTCTCCGAGGACATCTACGCCCGTTACGCGAAGGCGTTCAATCGGCCGCACGGCATGGTGCTGGTCACCGGCCCGACCGGATCAGGCAAGTCGACCACGTTGTACGCGACCCTGACCGAGATCAGCACGCCGGAGTTCAACATCATTACGGTCGAGGACCCGGTCGAGTACCGGGTCGAGGGAGTCAATCAGGTCCAGGTCAACCACAAGGCCGGGATGACGTTTGCGGCGGTGCTGCCCGCCATCCTGCGGTCGGACCCGGATGTTGTGCTGATCGGCGAGATCCGCGACCGGGTGACCGCGCACCTGGCCGTCGAGGCCGCGCTCACCGGCCACCTCGTGCTGTCAACGCTGCACACCAACGACGCCCCGAGCGCCATCACCCGGCTCATCGAGATGGGCATCGAGCCGTTCCTGATCGGCTCCTCGCTGGAGTGCGTGCTCGCGCAGCGGCTCTCGCGCCGGCTGTGTGAATGGTGCAAGGAGGCCTTCGCCCCGACAGCCGACGAGATCGCGGCGATCGGCTGGCCCAGTGACGCGGTCGAGATACCCGAGAAGTTGTGGAAGCCGGTCGGCTGCCGCTCGTGCGGGCAGACCGGATACCGCGGCCGGCTCTCCGTCAACGAGGTCATGCAGGTGTCCGAGGAGATCGAGCGCCTTGCGGTGTCGAACGGCTCCACCACCGAGATCCGCCGGGTCGCCATCGCCGAGGGCATGATCACGCTTCGCGAGGACGGGCTGCGCAAGGCCGCTGCCGGCCTTACCACCGTCGAGGAGATTCTCCGTGTCACCGTCTAAACCGAGGTACTCATGACTGTCATATCGCCGCTCGACCCCAGTTATCCACGTCCGCCGGCGGCGCGCGCGATTGACGACGATCCAAAAACCGCGATGGACGATCTGCTGAAGATGAGCGTGGCGCGAGGCGGATCCGATCTGCACCTCAGCGCCGGGGTGCCCCCCTGCATTCGGGTGCACGGATCGTTGCTGCACGTCGAGGACCACGCTGTACTGACCCCCGACGACACGAAGGCGCTGGTGCGCTCGATCCTCAGCCCGGCGCATTGGGAGACCTACGAGCAGACCCACGAGCTCGACACCTCGTACTCGCTGCGCAACGTCAGCCGGTTCCGCGTCAACGTCTTCCAGCAGCGCAACTCCGTCGGCGCGGTGCTGCGCACCATCCCGCACCACATTCGCAATCTCGCCGAACTCGGGCTGCCCCCTGACATCGACCGCTTCGCGCATCTGCCCCGCGGGCTCGTGCTCGTCACCGGGCCTACCGGCTCGGGCAAGTCCACGACCCTTGCGAGCCTGCTCGACGTCGCCAATAAGACCCGCTCGGCGCACATCATGACGATCGAGGATCCGATCGAGTACCTGCACAATCACGCCCGCTGCGTGGTGAACCAGCGTGAGGTCGGTGAGGACACCCATGACTTCGCAACGGCGTTGCGGCACGCGCTGCGGCAGGACCCGGACATCATCCTGGTCGGCGAGCTGCGCGACCTGGAGACGACCGCTGTCGCGATCACCGCCGCCGAAACCGGTCACCTCGTGCTCGCCACGCTGCACACCCAGTCGGCGGCGCAGACCATCGACCGGCTCATCGACATCTTTCCTTCGCACCAGCAGCAGCAGATCCGTGCCCAGCTCGCGAACTGCATGATGGGCGTCGTCACCCAGGCGCTGGTGCCGACCCGCGACGGCGCGGGCCGCACGACGGTGTGCGAGGTCATGGTAGTCACGCCGGCGATCCGCAACCTCATCCGCGAGGGCAAGGTGCACCAGATCCCGACTTTCCTCCAGTCGTCGGGCGAACTCGGAATGATCAGCTTCGACCAGCACCTCGCGCAGCGTTACAACGAACGGCTCATCAGCAAGACCATTGCAATGGAACTGGCTCACGATCCAAGTGAATTCAAGCGACTGGCGAGGATCTGATCATGGCGACAAAGACTTTCACCTACGAGGCACTCAACGCGAGCGGCGCCGTCGTCAAGGGCAAGCTCGAATCGGACTCGAAAGAGGCAGCAGCAGCGACGCTGGCTAACCAGAAGCTCGTGCCGCTGGACGTGTCTGGCGAGGGCTCCGGGATGAACATGGAATTGAAGCTTCCCGGCTTCAGCAAGCGGACGTCGCTACGCGATCTCGCCATCTTCGCCAAGCAATTCGCCTCGATGACATCGTCGGGCCTCGCCCTGCTCCGCTCGCTCGGCATTCTCGAGGAGCAGACCAGCAATGCGAAACTAAAAGCTGCGGTCGGCAAGGTTCGCGAAGACGTAGAAGAAGGCTCCACACTCTCCAAGGCCATGATGAATTATCCGGACGAGTTCCCGCCGCTGATGATCAATATGATCAGGGCCGGCGAGACCGGCGGCTTCCTCGACGACGCGCTGGCCCGCATCGCCAAGATGTATGAGGCTGACGCCAACCTGCGCGCGAAAATCAAGTCCGCGATGACCTACCCGGTGATCGTGCTTATTTTCTCGTTCATTCTGGGTACGGGAGTGATCATCTTCATCGTGCCGATCTTCGAGACCATGTTCAAGCAGCTAGGCGGCGCCCTTCCCGCGCCGACGCAAGTGCTCGTGACGCTCTCGCACAACATGTACTGGGTGCTGCCGCTGATCGTCGGCGGCACCTTCATAGGGCGCAAGGCCTTCCGGCGCGCCGTGCAGCAGAATCACTCATTCCGCCTGCGGGTGGATCGGCGCAAACTGAAACTGCCCGTGTTCGGCAGCCTCTTCACCAAGCTCGCGATCAGCCGCTGGTCACGTAACCTCGGCACGCTGCTCGGTGTGGGCGTGCCGATCCTTCAGGCGCTCGAAATTGTCGGTGGCACCTCGGGAAATTCAGTTATCACCGAAGCCATGGACGACGTACGCGACACCGTGCGGATGGGTGGCCAGATGTCCACCGCGTTGGAGAAGCATCCGCTCTTCCCGTCCATGGTCACCCAGATGATGCAGGTCGGTGAGGAGACCGGGCAGATCACCGACATGCTCGACAAGCTCGCCGACTACTACGACGCCGAGGTCGAGACCTCGACCGAATCGCTTACCTCGGCCATGGAGCCGCTGCTCGTCGTGCTCATGGGCGTGGTCATCGGCGCGATGGTTGTAGCCCTGTACCTGCCGATGTTCTCCATCTACGGTCACATCCAGAGCTGATCCGCACGCCGGGCAGGGTCGTCGTTACTCAATCGTGACCACGTTACCGGGCAGACGCCTTAAGCGCACGACGTGGATGCCGATTCGGGTTGGTGAGGGAAACGATCGGCACGTCCCCGCCGAGTCCCGCTAGAGCCTCTGGAGGCTCCCATGTTGAACCTGGCAAACCTTCGCGCGAAGCGCGAAAACGGTGAGAAGGGCTTCACCCTGATCGAACTGCTGGTGGTCGTCGTGATCATCGGCATCCTGATCGCCATCGCCATCCCGCTCTACCTGAACTACCGGAAGGGCGCGAACGACAAGTCCGCCCAGTCGGACCTGCGCAACGCGATCAGCACGATGGAACAGTGCTTTAACGATTCTTCTCCGAGCGTGTATCCCACAGTAGCAACAGGCACCACGGCGGCATCGCCGGGCGGGGGGATGGCCGCCACATGCGGAACCGGCACCACCAAACTCACCCTGAGCGGAGACACCACGGTCGACCTCTTCACGCCGACAGCTTCGCCGCCTTCCTACATACTCCAGACATCCAACCTAAGCGGCTCGCCGAAGTATTACTGTTACAACAGCGCCAAGGGTGGACCCGTCCAGACCGTTGCAACGAAGACCACCGGCTGCTAGCCCGCGCGGCATCGAACTACACGTAGTCGCGGTGTCTGGACCGGTGAGAGGAACGGTCGGCACCGCGCCCGCCGCGTCGCGCTAGAGCCTTTGGAGGCTCCTATGTTGAACTTGGCAAAGCTTCGCGAGAACGGTTTCGCCCTGATCGAGCTGCTCGTGGTCGTCGTCATCATCGGCATCCTGATCGCAATCGCCATCCCGCTATACCTGAACTACCGCAAGGGTGCAAACAACAAGTCCGCGCAGTCCGACCTCCGCAACGCCATCAGCACGATGGAACAGTGCTTCGCTGATTCTTCTCCGTCCGTGTATCCGGCGGTCACGCTTGGCACGAGCGGCACGTTGACCGGCTGCGGGACTTCCGCCACCGCTGTTCTCAAGCTAAGAACAAACAACCACGGTCGACCTCTTCACACCGCCAGCTACGGGCCTCGTGATTTCCTACATACTCCAGACTTCGAATTCAAGCGGTGCGCCGAAGTTCTACTGCTACAACAGCGCCAGGGGTGGGCCCGTCAAGACTGTCGCGGCAAATAACACCAGTTGCTAGGTGGTCGCGCTCTATATGTGTGCGCGGCGTGCCCAATTGGCGCTTCTGCGAAGATCATTTCCGCCGACCGCTGCACTATCCCAACTAGCGCCACCCACGTAGCGCGCCTTTCGGCGTGACGTGGGCGGTTCTTGCTGTCCGAGGCCGATGCCGTTACCCAATCGTGACCGAGGAATCGCTCCGAAAGAATCAAGCAGGCGTCATCGATGCCGATGTTGCCAGTTGAGGGAAATGATCGGCACCTCAGCGCCGAGTCCCGCTAGAGCCTTGGAGGCTCCCATGTTGAACCTGGCGAAACTTCGCGAGAAGCGCGACAACGGTGAGAAGGGCTTCACCCTGATCGAACTGCTCGTGGTCGTCGTCATCATCGGCATCCTGATCGCAATCGCCATCCCGCTATACCTGAACTACCGCAAGGGTGCAAACGACAAGTCCGCGCAGTCCGACCTGCGCAACGCCATCAGCACCCTCGAGCAATGTTCTACAGACCTCGGCACCTACCCAGATGGAACTACAACCGGGGGCGCATTGCCCACCTCTCCTGCCACGCTGCCCGGATGTACTACCCAGATCGCCACCAAGGGTGCTGATACAACGCTCACTTACTTCCCGGTCGCAGCGACGAAGGCCACATCGTATGTCCTGTACTCAATCAGCTCATCAGGTACCACGAACAAGTACTACTGCTACGCGAGTGGAACGGGTGGGGCCGTAAAAACCGAGGCGACACTTCCGACCGTCGTCACGACGACCTGCGCGTAATTGCCACTAGGCGTCATGTAGTTGCCGGGCAGCACTCGCTCCAACGAGCAGAGACGCTGTAATTGTAGTCTTGATAAATAGAGTCGAAATCCTGATTGGCATTTTGAGGAGGTAGCACATGCCAATATTGCTGGTTCCTGTCGCTATCCTTGGTCTGGCTGTCGGCTCCTTTCTCAACGTCGTGATCTACCGCGTGCCGCGCGGTGAATCGCTTGTCCGGCCCGGATCGCACTGCCCAGAATGCGCCGCGCCGATCCGGGCGCGGCACAACGTTCCCTTGCTCGGCTGGTTAATGCTGCGTGGTCGGTGTGCCGATTGCCGGACACCGATCGGCGTGCGGTACCCGCTCGTCGAACTTGGGACGGCGCTGCTATTCGTGGCGATCTCCGTTCAGCTCGCGCACCTAGGCCTGCTGCAAGCGCTGCCCGCCTATCTCTTCTTCGCCGCCGTCGGCATCGCGCTCACCGCGATAGACCTCGACGTGTACCGGCTGCCGAACGCGATCGTCTACCCGTCCTACGCAGTCTTGGCGATCCTGCTGGCCCTCGCGTCAGTCCTCGACGGCAGTCTCGAACTGTTGCTGCGCGCGGCGATCGGCGCGGCTGCGCTCTTCGCGTTCTACCTCGCTCTCGTCGTCATTCACCCGGCCGGAATGGGTCTGGGCGACGTGAAGTTGGCCGGCGTCATCGGCGGAGCGCTCGGCTTCCTCTCGTACCCCGCGCTCGTCATTGGCAGCTTTGCTGCTTTCCTCATCGGCGCACTTGTTGCAGTCGCACTCGTGCTCGCGCGGCACGCGGGTCGCAAGACCGCGATTCCGTTCGGACCGGCAATGGTCGCCGGGGCGCTGCTCGCGATCTTTGCCAGTGCACCCGTGGCCGACGCCTACTCCCACCTGATCCAGCGAGCATGAGAAGCAGACCGTGAAACTAGTGATGCCGCGGCACAAGGGGGGCTCCAAGGGAGCCAGCGCCCTCAATCGCGACGGGCACACGATCGGGCTCGACATCGGCGCGACCGCGATCCGCGCCGCGGTCCTCGCTCCTAAGATCACCGACGGGCGCCCCTCGGTGACGATGCACGGCATTGGCCACATCGCACTCCCCCCCGGTGTGGTTGTGAATGGTGTCATCCTCGAGCCAGCCGCGTTGACTGCTGCACTCAAGCAACTCTGGGCGGAGAACAAGTTCGCCTGCCGGCGCGTCATTCTGGGTATCGCCAACCAGCAGGTGTTGGTGCGCGACATGGAGGTTCCTGACCTCAGCCCCCAGCTTCGCGCGAAGGCGCTTCCCTTCCAGGCGCGCGAGATCGTCGCACTGCCCATCGACCAGGTCGTGCTGGACTACTGCCAGCTCAGTGCCGTCGACCCCGACTCGAACCTCGTGCGAGGGCTGCTTCTTGCGACGCCGCGTGAACCTTTGCTCGCCGCCGTCACCGCTGTCGAGAAAGCGGGGCTCAAGGTTGCGCGGGTCGACCTGGCCGCCTTCGGCTTGTTGCGGTCCGTCGGTGACGATCACGCTGCCGTGGAGGCGATCGTCGATCTCGGCGCGCATTTGACGACGATTGTCATTCACGATCACGGCGTGCCCAAGCTCGTCCGCACGCTGGCTCGCGGCGGCGAAGAACTCACCAGGCAGCTTTCCGATCGCATGGGGACGTCGATGGTCGAGGCCGAACGGGCGAAGTGCGACGTCGGCCTCATTGGTGACGACAAGGACATGACGCGGATGCTGACCGACGCGATGCGGCCACTCGTCGCCGAGATCCGGACCTCCGTGCAGTACTTCCGCTCGACAAACAGTGGTGCCGTCATCGACCGGATGTGCCTCACCGGCGGCGGCTCAGCCCTCCTTGGCATCAGCGTCGCGTTCGAGAACCAGATCGGCCTTACCGCGCACGCCGTCGATCCGATGCGGCACGTGCGTAACGGGTATGCGTCCAAGCATTCGCTTCCTGACGATGCAATCGACAGGCACGGCGCGGTGTCGATCGGTCTCGCGATGGGATTGGCAGCATGACCGCAGTCATCGTCCGCAAGGACACATCTGGTCAGCTCGGCACCATGCCCGGCTGGAGCATCGTCGCCGACCTGACACCACGCGAACTCGTCAACAGCCGGGCGCTCGGTGTACTTCGCCGCTGGATCGCGGTGCTGCTCGCGCTCGTCGTGCTCCTGTGCGGCGCCGGATATGCCTACGCCGTGCTGCAGACCGGCACCGAGTCCGACAGCGCTGCAACCGCCGCTCTCCAGACGAGTGCGCTTACTCGCGCCAGCGCGAAGTACGCCGGCGTGACGCAGATCGAGACCACCCTGGCCGCCACGCGAGGCCAGATCGCAAGTGTCATGGTGAACGACGTCGATCTCGCGCATCAGATCACGGCGATCCGCACGGCACTGCCGGCGTCCATGTCCATCGGAAGCCTTACGCTTACGCTCACACCGACTGCTGCCGGAGGAACAGGCACTACCGGTGGTCTGGATACCTCCGGACGCTCCCAGATCGGCACCGTCACCATCAGCGGATCCGGCCGCAGCCTCGACGACCTGCCGGCCTTTGTCGATAGGTTGGTCGCGACTCGCGGATTCATCAACGTCCTGCCCAGTTCGAATCTGCTCAGCTCCGGAGTAGCGACCTATAGCGTCACGTTTGCGCTCACCGACCAGCTCTACAGCCACCGCTATGACGTCGGCCACGCGGGAGGCAAGTGATGTCACGCCTGGAGGACAAGCGAACCTGGATCGCCGGCGGCGCCGCCGTAGCGCTGCTGATCGGCGCAGCGGCGTGGTACATGTTGATCAGCCCCAAACTGGCCTCCGCAACCGACATCAACAAGCAGGCGGCTGCTACCGAGCAGCAGAACACCGTGCTGCAGGCAAAGTTGCGCACGCTGCAGGCCAAGAGCCTCAAAATCCGCGCGTTTACCGCTTCGCTGAGGGCAGCGCTGTTGGCGCTGCCGTACGACAGCGGCCTGCCCGCCTTCACCCGGCAACTGTCCGCGCGAGCCAAAGCCAACAGCGTGAGTCTGAGCAGCATCACCGTCGGAAGCGTCACCGCAGTGACAGCGGCCACCACGCCGACTACTTCCACCGACACCGGTAGCGTGGCGCCCACTCCAACGACGACGTCGACCGACGGCGCCACGGCTGCGCCCGTTGCGGTCAATCCCGCGGGCAGCCTCTATTCGGTGCAGGTCACCATTGTCTCGGACGGCACACTGGCTCGTCAGATCGATTTCCTGAGCGATATTCGGACGGCGGGACCGCGGCGTGTGCTGCTGACGTCGACCCAGATCTCACCGGGAACGGGTGCTGGGGCCTCAATCGATTCGCGCGCAGGCTTCACGACCCAGCTGACAGTCTTCTCGGCCCCTCAAACGCCCGGGCAGATCGCACAATTGAAGAAGCTGCTACGCGGCAAGCTCGGACCCTGAGCTGCCGCGATGACCCGAGTCCCCGGTTTTCGAACCGCGGTGCGTGCCCGCCGGTGGCTGGTCCGTCGCGTGAACCGTGCGCACGACGGCGGATTCATTCTGCTCGAATCCATCGTCGCGATCGCGATCATCAGCATCATCATGGCCGCGTTCACCACGTTCTTTGTCAAGGCGATCATTTCGACGAACCACGAACGCGCCCGCCAGGCTGCGATTCAAATCGCCGACTCGCAGGTCGAGACCATCCGCGCCTTGCCGGTAACTGACCTCGCGGCCGGTGACTATGTCGACCTCATTCCGCCGGTGCCCGCTATCCCTGCCCCTCCCGCTGCCGTTATCAATCCGTGGCTGGTGCCACCGACCTTGACACTTCCAGGAGCTCTTACGGCGGCACTATCGCAAGCAGTGGATGATCCGACCGTCAACAACATCGTGTACAGAATCAACATCTACCTGCGTTCTTGCGTCATACTTACCGGTGGATCGAACTGCACAGTTCCAACCGGGACACTCTCACCCGGCGCCGGCATTTCTTACATGCGGGCGGTCGTGGCGGTCAACTGGCAGGACGCAACCTGCCCGGGCGCTACCTGCACCTACCTCACCGCGACACTGCTGAACCAAGACGCCAATCCCTGCCTGAATCCCGCCATCACAGGCTCTCAGTTGGTCGTCACTGATTCAGCAGACCCGACTGCGAGCCCGACCCCGCTGAACCTTCCGCTGATCCCGCCAGGACGAAAGTGGACTGTCGGCAGCAATAGAGCACTTCAATTGGCTGTGCAACCGGCCGTTGTCGGCGGCAGCTTCGCATTAGCCGCAGGCCAGCTTCCGCCAGGACTGTACTTGACGCCGTCCGGACTGATATCCGGGCGTTTACCGGCGGCCCTGCCGTCGCCAGCCATCGGGACGGCCACGTTCACCTTCACCGACGCCTGTTCGCAGACTGCGACGGACGTCCTCAACTGGTCCGTCGTGTTGCCTCCCACAATCACACCGCCGCGCGACCAGCAAACCGTCATCGACACGCAGATTCCCGATCTGAGCGTCCTGACTGCCTGCGTGAACGCAGTGAACGTACCGTGCAGTACCTGCCCGAACACGCCGTGCACTTTCACGTGGACGAACGGCCCGGTCGGCCTGACCATCAGCAACTCGGGAGTCATCAGCGGGACCCCGACGGTCGCAGGGACCGTGGGGGTCACGGTTTCGATCACAGACAACGGCGGGATAACCGTGACCAGCACGGTCTTTCACTGGGCGGTGATGGTCCCGATCGTTCCGCCCAGCCAGTGTGTGCCACCGAGTCCGCTCCCGAACGGTGGGTTCGAGACACCGACCGTGCCGGCCGGGTCACCAAACTGGATTGACGACCGCACCGTCACGAATTCAATCTCATGGAAGACCACCGAGAGCGACCACATCATCGAACTGTGGGGCAACGGCGGTAACGTTCAAGGCAACAACGGCGGCATCCCGATCGCCGCTCACTCAGGCACCCAGTGGGCCGAACTGAACGCCAACGACGTCAGCGCGCTGTACCAGGATTCACCAACGTTATCGGGTCAGGTCTTGCAGTGGTCAGTGTGGCACCGAGGTCGCGGCCCCGCGAGAACACCGCCCGGCAAAGACGTGATGGAGGTAAGGATCGGCCCGGTGGGCAGCCCCGTGCTGCAAACTCCCGCTCAGCAGGCGACGCCTCTGATCAGCGACGGGCCTGACGCCTGGGTTCTTTACACGGGCGTCTACAAGGTCCCCGTCGGTCAGTTGATCACCCGCTTCCAATTCGGCGCCGTCAGCACCGCGTCCGGTGACAAGACCATCGGCAACTTCATCGATGATCTATCCTTGAGCAATAACGCTGCGTGCCTCACGACACCGGTATTGCCGCAGACAAGCACCATCAACAATCTCATCCCGCCCCTCGCCCTGATAGCCACCCGCGGCTCCGGCAACTACCAATGGGCCGACAGCGCCACCCCCACACTCCCCCCTGGCCTTTCCATTTCCAGCAGCGGCGTGATTACTGGAACACCCACAGCACTCGGCACCTATCCGGTATCGCTCACTCTCAAGGACGTGGACACGCTCTTCGAACAGACCCTGTCGGTCACCTGGACGGTGGTGCCCGAACCCACGATCACGACGCCGGGGACGCAAACCACCACGGTGGGCGCCGTGGTCAGCTTTCAGATCAACGCCCTCTGCCCCAACGCACCTTGTAAGAACTACACCCTGATCGGAAAGCCGGCCGGCCTGAGTATCGACGCCAACAGCGGCCTCATCACCGGCACACCCACCGCAGTCGGCGCTTCGGCGGCAGTGCGGGTCACCGTGGCCGACACCTCCGGTGTCCTCGCGACCACCGGCACCTTCGCGTGGAACGTGGTCGCCGCCCCCACGATCAGCACCCCTGGCACGCAAACCAGCACCCTCGGCGTGGCCATCACCGCGCTGCAGATCAACTCCGTCTGCCCCAACACGACCTGCACCTACACCAGCAGCCCACTTCCCACCGGACTGACCATCACCACCGCCGGCCTCGTCAGCGGCATCCCCACAGCGCCGGGCGCCACGGCAGTCACCGTCACTGTGACCGACAGCGCCGGCGTCCGCGCCACCACCGGCAGCTTCACCTGGAACGTGGTGGCCGCGGCCCCCACCATCACCGCCCCTGCCAACCAAGTCTCCACCGTGAACAAGGCCATCGTCGCGCTGCAGATCACCGCGAACTGCCCCAACGGGCCGTGCAAGAACTACACCATCACCAGCCCACCCGTCCTACCCGCTGGGCTGAGCATCAACGCCACTACCGGCCTCATCACCGGCACCCCCAGCGCCGTCGCCAACACCACTGGCATCCGAGTCAGCGCCACCGACAACGCCGGCACCGCCACCCCCACCGTCACCTTCGCCTGGAACGTCGTCGCCGCCCCCACGATCAGCACCCCCGGCACGCAAACCAGCACCCTCGGCGTGGCCATCACCGCGCTGCAGATCAACTCCGTCTGCCCCAACACGACCTGCACCTACACCAGCAGCCCACTTCCCACCGGACTGACCATCACCACCGCCGGCCTCATCAGCGGCACTCCGACCACCGACGGCAACACCAGAGGCATCCGGGTCACCGTCACCGACAATGCCGGTGCGGCAGCGATCAGTAACGGCTTCACCTGGACGGTCACCACTCCGCTGGCCGGCCGTTGGACGTTCGACGAGGCGAGCGGCACTTCCGCCGCTGACACCGGCGGCGCCCATCCCGCAACGCTCGCCGGATCGTATGGGAAGACGGGCACGTCGGTTCAAGGCGCGAACGCGCTCACCACGGATGGCACTAATGCACTCGCGACGGCTGGACCAGGTGTAGTCGACACGAGCAACAGTTTCACGGTCTCAGCGTGGGTGAAATTGAACAACACGAGCGGCTTCCAGATTGCTCTCAGTCAGGACGGCAATCAGGTCAGCGGATTCTACCTGGGATTACGCGGGGACACCGGCAAGTTCGCTTTTGTGCGGTACCCGGGCGACTCGACGGCCGGTACGGCTGCGACGGCTTCCGCAATCGACCCGCCTGTGGCCCATCAGTGGTACCAACTCACGGGGGTCTACGACGCAGCCGCGAGCACCTTGACGCTATACGTCAACGGCATAGCGCAGCAGTCTGTCCCTGCCCCGACGGGGTGGAACGCGACCGGGCAGTTCGTTGTCGGCCGCGGTCTGTTGCCCGGCCTTGCCACTTGGGTTAACGGTGCCATCGACGATGTCCGCGCCTACGGGGGGGCACTGTCGGCGGATGCCGCCGCTCGGCTCGCACAGGCCGGTGCCTGGAACCTCGATGAGAACTCAGGAGCGACGGCGAACGATTCCTCCCTCAACAATCTCAACGGCACGATCGCCGGGGGAACGACCTGGACCACCGGGATCTCCGGGGCCGCACTCCTACTCGACGGTGTCAGCGGCGTGGTTACCACCGCTACCTCTCCCGTGATCGACACCAGCCAGAGTTTTTCGGTGTCCGCATGGGCCAACACCGCCACTATCGCTGGCAACGGAACCGTCGCCAGCGTCGACGGCACTCACGTCAGCGGATTCTGGCTCCAACTCAACGGCAGCAAATGGGCCTTCGTTCGCTCTGCCAGCGACAGCCCCGGGGCATCGCAGACCTCCGTTCAATCCGTAGCGGCCGTTGCCGCCAACCAGTGGTACCACCTGGTGGGGGTTTATGACAGTGTCGGCCGCACCATTACCCTCTATGTCAACGGCATCCGACAAGGTACTCCAGTCGCGTATACGACCGGCTGGAAAGCCACCGGCCAATTCGTGATCGGCCGTGGCGAGTCAACCAACAAACCCACAGACTATTTCAATGGCACGGTCGACAGCGTGCAGGCTTTCCAGTTCCCGGTTGACCAGGCAGGCGTCGACGCTCGCGTCAATTTGACGCCGCCCGCCATCACCGCACCCACCGCGTCCGCCGGCAGTGCCGCGGCGACGGTCAACTGGACCGCCGCCGCTAACATTAGCGGCAGCCCGGTCACCGGCTACGTGGTGACTCCGTACCTGAGCGGGATCGCGCAGACGCCACGCAACTACAACACCACCGCGACGAGCCAAACCCTGACCGGTCTCACCTCCGGCGGTTCATACTCGTTCACGGTGATCGCCGTAAACGTCAAAGGCAACTCGTCGGACAGCGACCAGTCTGCGGCGGTGACGCCGTCATGATCAGGAGAGCTAGGCAACGCCAGGTACGGTTGATCCTCGGCCGCGCGCTCTCTCGAGACAACGGCACCACGCTGATGGAACTCGTCGTCGGAATGACGATCATGAGTATCTTCGGCGGAATGTTCACAACGGTCGTCGTCATGATGAACAAGTCGGAGAGCAAGGCTGAAGCGGTGAATGCGACGTCCGCGCAAATCGACCAGGCATTCCTTGCGCTGGACAAGACCGTCCGGTACGCGGCCGCGATCAGCACGCCCGCTGCAGTGACCGCGACCGGACCTACTCTTGGAGACTGGTATGTCGAACTCCGCACAACGAATACCGGCAGCGAGGTCTGCACTCAATTTCGCGTCGATACTGGCACTCAGCAGCTGCAGAAGCGCAGCTGGAGCGTGACCAGTTCCGGGGTGTCCAATCTCAACCCGCCGGAATCAAGCCCAGGAACGCCCACATTCACGCAGGTGGCATCACGCATCGTTAGCCCCACAATCGCGCCGCTTGCCTCTTTCGTGCTCACAACAGGCACTGTATTCCAACAACTCACCATCAACCTTGAGTCACCACCGGGGCCTACGAAAACTATTTCGCGCTCATCCTTCACGTTCAGTGCGGTCAACAGCATTGTGCCGGCGCCGGCGGCCATCTGCCAGGAAGCCGGACGACCATGACGCGGCCAGTCGGTGCTGCGTCGGACGAGTCCGGTTCGATGGCAATCGTCATGCTCATCACCATCATCGGACTGATGCTCAGTGCCGTTCTGCTCCCAATTCTGATCACGCAGGACCGCACGACGAGATTCACCTCGACTCGCGTGGAGGCGCTCGGCGCCGCTGAGGCCGGAATCGACGTGGCCGCAGGCAGGATTCGCGCCGGAATTACCGTAGGTCTCCCGTGCACCGACACGGTGCCGATCACAGGAAACGTCGACACACCCATATTGGGTGGCACGCCGCCCGTCCTAACCGGTCCTCAACCCGACGTCGCGACGTACACCGTGACCATCGAATATTTCAGCTTCAACCCCGTCCGCGAGCCGGTGCCGTCGCTGAATACGTTGCCCTGTTCGCTGACAGCCGCACCCAACTACGCTCGGGTGACCTCGATGGGGGTGGTGAAGGCTGCGGATGGATCGACCGCAGGCAACAGTGCCACCGCCGGGCGAAAGCTATCCACCACTTACGCGTTCGTGACTAGCAATACAAACGTCCCTGGAGGGGGCGTCATCAAGCTCAGCCCGTTGGCGCTCAGTCCTAAGTCGCTCTGCTTGGACGCGGGAGTCGGCAAAATTACCGCGGTTATACCGTGCAGCCCAACGACTCCGCTAGCTTCACAAGTGTTCGCCTACCGCAATGATCTGACCCTTCAGCTCAAGTCGCCGCTGACGTCGACGGCCGACCCTGGGCTGTGCCTCAACGCAACGACGCCTCCCGACCCCGCAGTACACCCGGTCATTTCCGGCAATGCTGTGGTCTTGAGCGCGTGCAGCCCGACTGGGATTACGCCCGAATTTTCGCAGCAATGGAGCCTGAACAAGAATGGCGAGTTCGAAGCCTCGCTACCCTCGTCGCAGACCGACGGCGTCCTTTCCAGCCTCTGTATGACGGTGGCTAGCGCCTCAGAGAACATCGCGGTGGTACTCGCTGCTTGTTCCCCCCCTCCTGGCTCCACCGCGGATCCGAAGCAGATGTGGGTGCCCGACCAGTCGGTCGGCGTGGGCGCCGCGGTGGCCCCACAATGGGCCAACTACAGCGAATTCAGCCGCTGCCTAGCGGTGCCACCGCTTGGCGTAGCCAGCACTCACTTGATCGACTACCCGTGCACGCAGAGTCCCTGGGCGGGCACCACCGCGTGGAATCTGAAGTTCAGCGCAACGGCGATACCTACGGGTTCGACGAGCGTCGTTAGCCCGATATACATGACTCCCAACGGAGTAAGCCCATATTATTGCCTGACGAGTCCGGTTACCGCCGGATCCGTCTCTGTCGCCAGCAACGGCGCTGGCACCCCGTGCGGTGTAGCCCAATCGGCACAACGCTGGACGATCTACGGCGGCGACAAATCGCTGTCGGCATCGGACCGCTACACGATAAAGGATAGCAATTCGCGTTGCCTAGACCTGGGAACACCGGTTGCACCCGACACAACATACAAGTCGGTCGTTGTAACAGCATGTAGTGGCGCGGCGTCCCAGAAATGGAACGCCAACCCGAACCTTTCGACGGTCACCCTGCAAAATACAGGCGAAGGGTCGTAGTACGTCGCGCTACTGCGGCGGATACCGCACCGGCGGGTAACCCTGCGGTGGCGGGGGCTGAGCTGGGTAGCCGGGCGGCGGGTAGCCGGGCGGCGGATAGCCCTGCTGCGGCGGGTAATCCTGGCGCGGGCCACTGTAGGCAGCGCGCGCACGCCGGTCAGCGTCCTCCTCGATGAGCCGGTTCAGCAATTGTTGCTGCTGATTGGACTTCGGGAGGTTCGTGAGCGACTCTTGCCCCTGCTCCCCCGCGGACTCGATGGTCAGCGTCCCGGCGCCGACGATGCGGTCCCACAGCGATTGGGTGAACGCGACGTCGCTGATGCGCTGCAGCGAGATGTCGCGGCCGCTGTGGCTCAGGATGCCCCGCCGGATCAGCACCCGGTGCGTGGTGATCACGTAGTGCGTGGTGCGGCAGGCGATCCACGGCCTGAACGACAGCCAGCTCAGCAACGCGAGCGCGACCACGACGATCGCGATCAGCACGATCAACCGGGCGGTGCCGTGGTCAGGGGCGTAGGCGATCCCCACGCCCGCCCCGGCGCAGATCACGATGAACCACAGCGTCGCCGGCACGAGCGTGATCCAGTGCGGGTGTAGATGCTCGACGACCTGCTCGTCGTTCGCGAGCACCTTCTCGGGGTAAGCCACGGCAACCTCCTCAGGCTGGCTATACCGTATCGAGCGCAGCCGAAGTTTGCCTGCTATCCCGCCGGGCGCAGATGCTCGACGTCGCCGGCGCCGATCACCCGGACGCCGCCGCCGACAGCCAATCGCAGCCGTCCGCCCGAATCCAGATCAACGGCGGTCCCGACCAGGCGCTCACCCCGGGTCGTCGTTACCGCGACTTCGCGTCCGAGCGTCGAGCAGGCGTCGCGGTAAGCCTCGGCGAGTCCGCACACCTCAGCGTCGCCTGCCGCGTCGCTCCACTCGGTGACGCGAGCACCGAGGCGCCCGAGAACCGCCGCCAGCAACACAGTGCGCTCGACCGGACCCGCCCCGCAGCGCTCAAGCGAAGTGGCGGTGTCGAGCCCGAGCTCGTCCGCAGTCGTCGAGACGTTCAGACCCACCCCGATCACCACGGCCGCGCCGCTGGACTGCGCCAGGATGCCGGCGAGCTTCTTGCCGGACCGCCGGCAGAGCAGGTCGTTGGGCCACTTCAGTGTCACGTCAGCGCCCGCGACGTGGCGGGACGCATCCATCACCGCAACGCCGGCAAGCAGCGACAACCAACCCCAGGTGTCGATCGGCGGGGCCGGGCGCAGCAGCACCGAGAAGGTCAGGCCGGCGCGCGGTGGCGACACCCACGACCGCGCCAGCCGGCCGCGTCCCACAGCTTGGTATTCGGCCACCAGTACGGAGCGATCGGGAGCGTCGACGTCGGCGAGCAATTCCTCGTTGGTCGAGCCAGCTTCGTCGACGACCGTGATCCGCGACCACCCCCGGCAGCGCTTGCGCAGTGCGGCTACGTCCAGCGCGGCGCGGTCCATGATGTCCACGGTAAGCGGCGACGTCAGTCACGTCATCCACCGGAGCGCCAGCCGACCGGATTACGCTGAGGCATCATGGCAGCAGCGCCCGAAATCCCGGAAAGTGCCCCGCACACCACGGCCGCCAAGCTGCGCGATCTCGAACGGCGCTACGACGAGGCGGTGCACGCCGGCTCGCGGCGCGCGGTCGAGGCGCAGCACGCCAAGGGCAAGAAAACCGCGCGTGAACGCATCGCGGCGCTGCTCGACGAGGGCTCCTTCGTCGAATTGGACGAGCTCGCCCGCCACCGCTCCACGAACTTCGACATGGACGCCAACCGGCCCCCGGGCGACGGCGTGATCACCGGATACGGCACGGTTCACGATCGTCCGGTGTGCGTATTCAGCCAGGACGTCACCGTCTTCGGTGGCGCGCTCGGCGAGGTGTACGGCGAGAAGATCGTGAAGGTGCTCGACTTCGCCATCAAGATGGGCTGCCCCGTCGTCGGCATCAACGAGGGCGGCGGCGCGCGCATCCAGGAGGGCGTGGTCAGCCTCGGACTCTACGGCGACATCTTCTACCGGACCGTGCACGCGTCAGGGGTTATCCCGCAGATCTCGCTGATCATGGGCGCCGCCGCGGGCGGGCACGTCTACTCCCCCGCGCTGACCGACTTCGTCGTCATGGTCGACAAGACTTCGCAGATGTTCATCACCGGCCCGGACGTCGTGCGCACCGTAACCGGTGAAGACGTCACGCTCGAAGAACTCGGCGGCGCCCGCGTGCATAACACCAAGAGCGGGAACGCGCACTATCTCGGCAGCGACGAGGACGACGCGATCGACTACGTCAAGGCATTGCTGTCCTACCTGCCCTCGAACAACCTCGACCCGTTGCCCGTCTACGACACCCAGGTCTCGACCGAGGTCGGCGACGACGATCTGTTCCTGGACTCCGTCGTCCCCGACTCGGCCAATCAGCCCTATGACATGCACCGGGTCATCGAGCACTTGCTCGACGACGGGGAATTCCTCGAAGTGCACGCCTTGTTCGCGCAAAACATCGTCGTCGGTTTTGGACGCATCGAAGGCCAGCCCATCGGCGTCGTCGCCAACCAGCCGACACAGTTCGCCGGGTGCCTCGACATCGACGCCTCGGAAAAGGCGGCACGTTTCGTGCGCACCTGCGACGCGTTCAACATCGCGATCCTCACTCTGGTGGACGTCCCCGGCTTCCTGCCCGGCGTCGACCAGGAGCACGCCGGCATCATCCGGCGCGGCGCCAAGCTCATCTACGCCTACGCCGAGGCGACCGTCCCGAAGATCACCGTGATCACGCGCAAGGCGTTCGGCGGCGCCTATGACGTGATGGGCTCCAAGCATCTCGGCGCGGACATCAACGTCGCCTGGCCGACGGCGCAGATCGCGGTGATGGGTGCGCAGGGTGCCGCGAACATCCTGCACCGCCGCAGAATCGCCGACGCCGCCGATCCGGAGGAGATGCGCGCGCAGGTGGTGCAGGAATACGAGGACACCCTCGTCAACCCCTACATCGCCGCCGAGCGCGGCTACATCGACTCGGTGATCCTGCCGTCCGAGACACGCTCGTACGTGATCAAGTCGCTGCGGATGCTGCGCAACAAACGGCAAACCCTGCCACCCAAGAAGCACGGGAACATTCCGCTGTGACCGGCCCGATAGTCCGCGTCGTCAGCGGTGAGCCGACTGCGGAGGAACTCGCCGTGGTGAGCGCCGTCGTTCACGCTGCTTCGCGCGGCTTTGCTGTGGCTCTCGTGGTGCGTGGACGGTGGAACGATCCGGCAGCAGCGCATCGGGGCCCTTGGCGGATGGGCCCCGGTGCGTGGCGCGCCAGTTACCGGTAGAGCGCCACCGACGTCGCACCCCAGACCCACGGGTGATCGCGGAAGGCGAGGCGGTACACGTAGTGCTGCGACGTGCGATAGGAGTACGAGACCCATCCGGTTGAGCTTGTGTAGCGCCCGCCGAAGGTGCTCCACGTGCTTGAGTTCAGTGGACGGCGCTGCATCATGACCCAAACGTGGTTGTAGCCGACGTTGTTGTCCCACGCGGAATAGTGAGCGGCTTGTGCACGCAAGTTCGTCACGCCGTTTGCGTGCCCTGCTGTGAAGCTCCAGAGGTGACCGCTGAAGCGAATGCTCGTGTAGCGGTTCTGCCATACGACCGGGATCTGGTTGAAGTTGGAGTCTTCGATATCGACCGTGGCGTCCTCGATGACATAGGTTCCGGGCGAGTTGGCCCACGACCATAGGTCCATGCGGGTCGATGTCCCGAAGGCGTCCCAGAACAGCCAGTCCGCCTGGCCGTCAGGGCCGTCGAAGTTTGCGTCAGCCCCATAGAAATCCCAGCCCCGACAGCCACTCACACTGGCCAGGGTCGATCGGACGATCGTGTCGTCGACGTTGATCGAGATCCGAGCGGGCAGCGTGGCGTAGGCGATGCATTCTCCGGCGGCGTGCGCCGACTGGCTCGGTAAGACGACCATCACGAGCGAGCCGAGCATGGCTGCGATGACGCTGAATATGCGCGCGCGGATAGACATTGGTGATCCCTCCCAGTGATCAGTAGTACTAATTCACAGTATGCCCACATGTTCGCATCGACGATTTTTATGGGGGTATCGCCGTGTGATCTTCATCCCGTGCGGGTGGTTGCCCTTTCCGCAGCGCGCTGGCGCTGCACCGTGGCCAACCACGCCAGCATCTCCGTCCGAAAGCGGAATGGTTCGCGAAATACCAGCGACGGCGGGCGGTGCACCACGGAGTATCCGAGCGTCTCCAGTGCGAGGTGCTTGTCCATTGTTGCGCGCCACCGCTTCGGGTCGATGTGGTATTCGACGCTGTCGATTTCCAGGACCGCCCACAGTTGCGGCCACAGGAAATCGGCGAAGCAGTAGCGCTCGCCCGGCAGTTCGATGCGCGCATTCTGGACGAAGCCGGACACGCCGGCGCACCGCAGTTCTTTCGCCGCACGCGCCTCCGGTGCCGACCACGCGCCGTCGCCGACCTCGCCGATGACCTGCCGCAGCGCCGCGCTGCCGCGTGTCGGACCGCCACGCAATTCCGCGTTCAACTCCGCAATCGTGCACATTCCGCGGCGCACAATTTCCGAGACAACGGCGCGGACATCGTCGATGTGCCGCGCGCTCAACGCGAAATCGGCGGACGCGCGCGCCACGTCAGCGCACCGCGGACCGTTGGCCGGGTAGCGATCCGCCGGACGCTGCGTGCGTTGCACGCGCACCCAGTCAATCGAGCGGGCCCGGTTAGTCGGCGCGACGAGCACGTGCACAGTGTCGGGCTGCGGCGCGGTGCGTACGCCGGCCAAGCGCAGCGCGGCCGCGCCCGTGATCAGCGAGCCGGCGCCGCAGAACGCCAGCGCGGCCCGACAGCGGTCCAGGAACCCGAAGCTGTCGGCGGTGAAGTAGGTGTGCGGCAACACTCGCCGCCATCGTCTGGTCGCGAGGTTTCTGTCGACCGCGTGGCGCGACAATCCACGCCCGAGCGCGTCGGCCCGGCTCAGCACCCGCGGCAACGCGTCAGGATCAGGCGGCGGTTCCCAGCTCACGCTGGCCATGCTGGCCGCTATCCGCAGCCGCCGGGCCCGCTCGGGCCAGGCTGTGGACGGCGGCCCGCCCTGTGGACGGTCACGGCGCCCGGTCGCGGCCCCGGTGATCATTGCCCCTTCCGCAGCGCTACTGCGCTGCTGAGTGGTCAACCACCCGCGAGCCCACCGGCACGGGTGGCGCAGGTTTGTCGGGTTGCACGGCGAAGGTGTCGATGAAGGCATCGACGACGTTGGGATCAAAGTCGGTTGAGGCCCTGCGGCGTAGCTCGGCCAACGCCTCGACGCGGGAGAGGCGGGCCGGTGTGACTGCGGCGAGGTCATCGAGTCGTAGGCATCGCTGACAGCGATGATGCGGGCGCCAAGCGGGATCTGCTCGCCGCTCAGGCCGTCGGGGTAGCCGTGCCCGTCGAAGCGCTCGTGGTGGGCCCGGATGAGGTCAGCAGTGTGCGCCAGCGACGGGGCCGCGTGCACGATGCGTTCGCCGATGACGGTGTGGTGGTGGACGAAGTCCCACTCCCCGTCGTCGAGCGGGCCTGGTTTGTCGACGATCGGCGGCCTTGCCGATGTCGGGCAACTGGGCGGCCAGTCTGATCCGCTCGACCTCGTGCTCGGGCAGCCCCAACCCGATGGCCGTGGCCTCGGCACGGGCGGCAACGTTGCCGCAGTGCCGTCCCAGATCGGTATTGCGCTCGTTCAGCAGCGTGAGCAGCACGTCGGCGCTCTGGCGGCTGGCAGGGACACGTCCGGAGACCTTGTTCGCGTAGAGACGGTGATCGACCAGCGTGAGCGCGTTACTGCAATCGCTTTGCTTCGGTGGGGACGACGGCTGCGCCGTAGGACCAGCCCACCAGGAAGCCGAGCCCCGAGTCGGACAGTGCCGCGGCGCCCAGGCGCGCAGCTGATCGGCATTGTCAGGCACCGGAGTCAGGATGCAGAACTCGTCGCCACCCATCCGGTAGGCAGTACCCGATCCGTCAACCGCGGCGCTCAGCCGCGCGCCGAGCCGTTGCAGCAACGCATCGCCCGCGGGGTGGCCGGTTGGTCGCGGCCAGCCGACGATTGTCCGCCGCGAGCAACTCGGCGATCCGGCGTCCCCGAGCCGAACGGAAGAGGAAGAAAGCCAACGCGGCGAGAAGCAACGCGGTGATCGCCGCCGAGCCGCCTCGCGATCTTGAGCCAGGCTTGAGCCTCGTCCGCTGGGCCGCTGGTCGCCGCTTATTGCGCGCGAGGCATTGTGGAGGGGTGCCCGCGGCGTACGGCCGCGCGCAGGAAGGAAAGCAATGCCATCCCACGACCTACCCGGCGGAAGCTACCGCGTCGCCGATCTCGAACTGACCCGCCTCGGCTACGGCGCGATGCAGCTTGCCGGCCCGGGTGTGTTCGGGCCGCCGAAGGACCGCGACGCCGCGATCGCCGTGCTGCGCGCAGCCGTCGATCTTGGCATCACGCACATCGACACTTCCGACTACTACGGTCCGCACATCACGAACGAGATCATCCGCGAGGCGCTCGCGCCGTACCCAAGCGATCTGCACATCGTGACTAAGGTCGGCGCCCGCCGCGACGAGCAGGGCGGCTGGCCGCACGCCCGCACGCCTGCAGAGCTCCGTACGGCGGTCCACGACAACCTGCAGCGCCTCGGGCTCGACGTGCTCGATGTCGTGAACCTGCGCCTCGGCGGAATGGATGCACCCGAGCCGGGTTCGCTCGCCGAGCCGTTTGGGGCGCTCGCCGAACTGCAGCAACAGGGGCTGATCCGGCATCTTGGCCTCAGCACCGTTACCGCCGAGCAGGTCGCCGAGGCGCAGACAATCGCTCCCGTCGCGTGCGTGCAAAACTTCTACAATATCGCGCATCGCGTCGATGACGAGTTGATCGATTCCCTTGCGGGGCAGGGCATTGCCTTCGTGCCGTACTTCCCTCTTGGCGGCTTCTCGCCGCTGCAATCGGATGCGCTGAGTGCGGTCGCGAAGCGGTTGGACGCGACCCCGATGGCCGTCGCGCTCGCCTGGCTGCTGCACCGCTCACCGAACGTTCTGCTGATCCCGGGCACGTCGTCGGTGGCGCATCTGCGCGAGAACGTCGACGGGGCTGGGCTGTCGCTGCCAGAGGATGCGATCGCCGAGCTCGATACGATCGGCGGCTGATCTTCGGAGCTGTGTCGCGAGTCGGTGCGGCTTCCGCGTGCCGGTGTATCGAAGCGGCCACCGTTTGCATCTGCAAGCGTCGGTATCGCGCCGCTCAGAGCGCCGATAGCATGAGGATTGCCGCGGAGGCCTGCCCCTGGGCGAGCCGGACCCGCCCCGCCAGCGATCTTCATTCATTCGGACGGCCCCGCGTCACCGCTTGCATGACGGTCCGGCCGCATGGGCCTGCCACCGGGCCGCTCGAGACGGAGCCAAGTCGCGCCGGGCAACCCCGCATTACGGCGGTACGAATGACGCGGGCAACCCGGACCGATCCCCGCAGATGCAGTCACCCTGGGTCGCAGGCAGGGCAGTCAGCGTCGAGACGAGCAGCGCGCGCAACCGCGGCAGATTTTCGGCGAACTGCGCGAGCACCGCGGCGTGGGTGACGCCCTCCCCGGCCTCGACCCCAGCGTCGAGATCGGTGACCAGCGCGAGAGTGGTGTAGCAGAGGCCCAGCTCGCGCGCCAGGCCCGCCTCCGGCATCGCCGTCATCCCGATGATCGACCAGCCGAGCGACTGGAACTCCAGCGACTCGGCACGAGAGGAGAAGCGTGGCCCGTTGATCACGACGAGCGTGCCGCCGTCGACCGCCTCGACCGCCGCCCCCGCAACCACCGCCCCCGGAGCAACCCGAGCAACCCCCGCCCCCGGAGCAACCGGCGCAACCGGCGCAACCGGCACGCCGAGCGCGCCGTCGACCGACATACCCAGCGCAGCAGCCCGCCCGCGCGGGCAATACGGATCGGCAAAGGACACATGGCCGACCCCCTCGCCGGCGTCGAAAAATGTGTGCGCCCGCCCGTGGGTGCGATCGGCGATCTGGTCAGGCACGACGAGCGTGCCAGTAGGGACGTCCAGACGCAGCGACCCGACTGCCGACAGCGACACCACCTGCCGCACTCCGAGCGAGCGCAGCGCCCAGAGATTTTCCCGGTACGGCACGACGTGTGGGGCGAACCGGTGCCCCGTGCCGTGCCGGGCCACGAACGCGACGTGCCGGTCGGCGAGCGTGCCCACCGTCACCGGGCCGCTGGGCGCGCCGTAGGGCGTCTGCGCGATGTGCTCGTCGGCATCCTCGAGCAGCGAGTAGAAACCGGATCCGCCGATGATCCCCACCAGCTCGGACGTCATGCGCTCAAAGCTAACCGCTGGTAGAAACAAGCTATGGACCGCAAGCACTACGACGCAGAGCACCTGGCCTTCGGCGACGCGTTTCGCGCCTTCGTCGACAAGCACGTCGCCCCGGACTACATGGAATGGGAGCGCGCGGGCATCACCCCGCGCGAGGTATTCACCGAGGCCGGCAAGAGCGGCTTCCTCGGCATGGCGATTCCCGAGGAACTCGGCGGCGGCGGCGTCACCGATTTCCGGTTCAACCAGATTTTGGACGAGCAGATCGCGGCCGCGGGCATCGCCGGATCAGGCCTGGGCATCAGCCTGCACAACGACACGTGCCTGCCCTACTTCCTCAGCTTCTGCAACGACGAGCAGCGCGAGCGCTGGCTTCCGGGTATCGCGTCCGGTGAGCTGATCACGGCAGTAGCGATGACCGAGCCGGGTGCCGGTTCGGACCTCGCGGGCATGCGCACGAGCGCGAAACGCGACGGCAGCGACTACGTCGTCAACGGCAGCAAGACCTTCATCACCAACGGCATCAACGCCGACCTCGTCATCACCGCCGTGAAGACCGGTGATTCACCCGACGATCGTCGCCACGGCATGTCGCTGCTCATCCTCGAGCGGGGCATGCCCGGCTTCGAGCGTGGTCGCAACCTGGACAAGCTCGGCCTGCATTCGCAGGACACCGCCGAGCTCTCGTTCAGCGACGTCCGCGTGCCGGTGGACAACCTGCTCGGTGACGAAGGCTCGGGCTTCGCTCAGCTGACCCAGAAGCTGCCGCAGGAACGCACGTCCATCGCGGTCAACGGCGTCGGCGAGGCGCGCGGAGCCTACGACGAGACGCTGCGCTATGTGCAGGAGCGCACCGCATTCGGCAAGAGCATCGGCTCGTTCCAGAACACCAAGTTCGTCCTCGCCGAGATCATCACCGAGATCGACGTCGCGCAGGCGTACGTCGACCGGTGCGTCGACCGGCTCAACGCGGGCGAGCTCGATGCTGCCGACGCGGCGAAGGCCAAGTGGTGGTGCACGGAACTACAGGGGCGCGTGATCGACCGTTGCCTGCAACTGCACGGCGGGTACGGCTACATGACCGAGTACACCGTGTCGCGCCGTTACGCCGACGCCCGCGTGACGAGGATCTACGGCGGCTCGACGGAGATCATGAAGAGCGTGATCTCCAAGTCGATCGGCCTGTGATCCGCTTCGTACTCGCGTCGGCCTCACCTGCTCGGCTGGCGACGCTGCGTGCTGCCGGGGTCGATCCGCAGGTGATCGTCAGCGGCGTCGACGAAGCTTCGATACGCGCGCCCAGCACGTCGGCTCTGGTCGGCGAACTCGCCAGTCTCAAAGCGGAAACCGTCGCCGCCGCGCTCACCGACGGGCTCGTGCTGGGCTGCGATTCGATGCTCGACCTGGACGGTACGGCCTTGGGCAAGCCCGGCTCGGTGGACGAGGCGGTAGCGCGGTGGCGGCTGATGCGTGGCACGCAAGCCACGCTTGCCACCGGTCACTGCCTGATTGACGTGGCTGCCCGACGCACGGCGCACGCGGTTGCCGAAACCGCCGTGCTCTTCTCGGACGCGAGCGACGCCGAGATCGCGGCGTACTGCGCCACCGGCGAACCGACGAGTGTCGCCGGCGGATTCACCATCGACGGCCTCGGCGGATGGTTCATCGACGCGGTCGAGGGCGACCACCACAACGTGGTCGGATTGTCGCTGCCGCTGCTGCGGCGGATGCTCGCCGAGCTCGGCTACGGTCTCGCCGACCTGGGTTATCCCGCGCGGTGAGTGGTGCGGCGGATCGCCGCGAGGCGTTGCCGGCGCCAGCGCTCGTAGGCACTGGGCGCGTCCGCTGGGCGCGCCAGGGCGGCCAGCACGGCAGCGACCTCCTCGCGGGTGGCCTGCCCGCGCACCCGGACCGGGTCCGTTGTCATACCGGCGGAACGCCGTGGCGCTTGTCCGGCACGTGGCGCTCTTTGCCGACGAGGGCGGCAAAACGCCGCGCCAGTTCGCCGCGCAACTCGCTGGGTTCGATGACGGCGTCAAGCACCATCTCGGCGGCAAGGCGCATCAGATCGACGTCCTGCTCGTACTCAGCGCGCTTGTCGGCGACGAAGGCATCGCGTTCGCCGGGATCATCGATTTCGGCGATCTTGTTTGCGTAGACGGCGTTGACCGCCGCCTGCGGCCCCATGATCGCGATCTTCGCGGTCGGCAGCGCGATGCAGGCGTCTGGCATGAAGCCCGGACCGTCCATCGCGTAAAGCCCGGCGCCATAGGCTTTGCGCAAAATCACCGACAACTGCGCGACAGTCGCCTCGGACACGGCGGTGATCATCTTTGCGCCGTGCCGGATGATGCCCTGCCGCTCGACCTCGGAGCCGATCATGAACCCGGGAACGTCGGCAAGATAGAGCAGCGGAACATTGAACGCGTCGCACAGCCAGATGAAATGTGCGCTCTTGTCGGCGGAATCGACGAACAATACCCCGCCACGGACCGCGGAATTGTTCGCTACTACGCCAACCGGACGCCCGTCGATGCGGCCGAAACCGACGACGACCTCCGCTGCGAAGAGCGGTTTGATCTCGAAGAACGAATCGCTGTCGACCAGGCCGTCGATGATCTCGTGCACGTCGAACGGGACGGATTCGTCGGCAGGCACGGCATTGTCGGCAAGCTCTCGCGCAGGAGCTTCGGCGCTCACGTCGGGTGGTTGCTCGCGCCAGCACGTCGGCAGGTAGGAGAAGAACAGCCGGGCCTGTTCGAGTGCATCCTCGTCATCGACGGCGAGGTTGTCGCCGCAGCCGCTGATAGTCGCGTGCATCCGCGCGCCGCCCATTTCCTCCAGCGACACCTTTTCGCCGACCACCATTTCAGCCATCCGCGGCGAGCCGAGATACATCGAGGCATTGCCCTCGACCATCACCACAAAGTCACAGAACGAAGGAATGTAGGCGCCACCGGCAGCGGACGGCCCGAACAGGCAACAAATCTGCGGCACCTTGCCTGACAGTGCAACCTGGTTGTGAAAGATCCGTCCGGCACCGCGACGACCGGGGAACAGTGCCACCTGGTCGGTGATCCGGCCGCCCGCGGAGTCGATCAGCCAGAATATCGGCAGTTCCTCTGTCAGCGCGCGCTCAGTGACCCGAATGATCTTCTCGACCGTCCGCGCTCCCCACGAACCTGCTTTCACCGTAGGGTCATTGGCTACCACCAGCACCGGACGGCCGTCGACATGGCCCTGACCGGTGACGACACCATCAGCGGGCAGGCCCACGGCCAGCGCGTTCGCGAGCTGACCGTCTTCGACGAAACTGCCCGCGTCGACAAGCAATGCGATGCGGTCGCGCACGTAGAGCTTGTGCTGCGACGCCAACTTCGCGGCCGCCTTCGCCGGCGGCGCCAAGGTGGCCTCGCGTGCCGCCCGGAAGTGCTTGTCGTCTGTCACTCTTGAGCCTCGCTCATGTGACGGGCAGCCCGAGACCGCGGGCGATGACCATGCGCTGCACTTCGGACGTCCCTTCGCCGATCTCGAGGATTTTCGCATCCCGGTAGAAGCGCGCCACTGGAAACTCTTCCATGAAACCGTTGCCGCCGAAAACCTGCGTGGCGGTGCGGGTCGCGGTGACGGCTGCCTCGGTGGAATAGAGCTTGGCGATCGCGGCGGCCTGCTTGACCTCTTTGGCCGGACGGCCGGCGTCCTTCAATGCGGCAGCCTTGTAGGTGAGCAGTCGCGCCGCCTCGACCGATACCGCGAGGTCGCTGAGCGAGAATGCGACGGCCTGCCTCGATCCGATGGGCGAGCCAAAAGTGTGCCGATCCTTGGCGTAGCGGACCGAGAGATCCAGGCAGCCCTGCGCGAGTCCGACCGCCAGCGCCGAGATCGCAATGCGTCCGTCATCAAGCACGGCGAGGAACTGCCGGAACCCCTGGCCGCGCTCGCCGAGCAGGTGGTCCTCGGGCACGTGGCAGTCGTCGAAGCTCAGCCCGTGCGTGTCGGAGATGTGCCAGCCGAGCTTGTCGTAAGCGGGCGCCACGACGAATCCGGGCGTGCCGGCCGGCACCATGATCGTCGAGATCTCGCCCTCGCCGGTGCGGGCGGTGACGGTCACGACGGACGTGATGTCGGTGCCTGAGTTGGTGATGAACGACTTCGCGCCGTTGAGCGTCCACTCGCCGCCGTCAAGGACGGCGCGGGTCTTGGTTGCGCCGGCGTCGGAGCCTGCTTCGGGCTCGGTCAGGCCGAATGCCGCGAGCGTTCGCCCGGCGACGAGGTCAGGCAGCCACTTTTCCTTCTGCTCCTGGGTGCCGAAGCTCAGGATCGGGTTGATGCCTAGCCCCACACCCGCTTCCAGGGTGATGCCGATCGACTGGTCGACGCGGCCGAGCTCTTCGATCGCGACGCACAGCGAGGTGAAATCACCGCCGCCCTCGTTGGAGCCGGTCGAGAACGCAGAGCCGCCGAACTCCTCGGGTACCACCAGCCCGAACAGGCCCAAGTCACCCATCGCGTGCACGACGTCGAGCGGCAGGTGATGGTCGCGATCCCACTGCGCCACGTGCGGGCCGACCTCGTGCTCGGCGAAGTCGCGCACGACCTTGCGGAAGGACTCATGCTCGGCGGACAGCTCGAAACTCATGCGCGGCCTCCTGGCTCCTCTTGACGTTTACGTTAACGTCAAGCAAGGATAGCGGGATGACGCGGACGGCGGAAGAGGGGCGTACCTGGACGGTGCGCGAGCTCGCGGACGAGCTCGGCGTCACCACCCGCACGCTGCGCTTCTACGAGGCCGAGGGCCTGCTCAGCCCGGAGCGGCTCGGCAGCAGCGGCGGCCAAGAGCAGCGGTTGGAAAGCAAGCGCACGCAGGGTCGCGGCCATGGGCAGCGTGTCTACGGGCAGCGCGATCATGCACGGCTACGGCTGATCCTGCGCGGGCGCCGCTTCGGCATGACACTCGGCGAATGCCGAGAGATCGTCGACATGTACGACGGCGCAGCGTCATCCGAACGGCGGCAACTGGAGACACTGCTCGCCCGACTGGACGAGATCAGCATCGACCTGCGGGCCCGCCAGGCGGACCTTCGCCGCACGCTAGGCGAGGTCTCCGAGGTCGCGGGCCGGTGCCGCGAGCGCCTTGCCGAACTCAGCTGAACCGTCCGGCGAGTAATCTGCGGCCAAACCGTCGTATCGAAGAGGAGTTCGCCGTGCAGAAGGTGCTCATCGCGAACCGTGGCGAGATCGCGGTGCGCGTCGTGCGCGCATGCAAGGACGCCGGATACGCCTCGGTGGCGGTCTACGCCGATCCCGACCGCGATGCCCTGCACGTGCGGGTGGCTGACGAAGCGTTCGCGCTCGGTGGCAGCACGCCGGGCGATTCGTACCTGGTCATTGACAAGATCATCGACGCCGCGCGGCGCTCCGGCGCCGACGCCATACACCCCGGCTATGGCTTCCTGTCCGAGAACGCCGACTTCGCGCAGGCGGTGCTCGACGCCGGATTGACCTGGATCGGCCCGTCCCCGCAGGCGATTCGCGATCTCGGCGACAAGGTGACCGCGCGGCACATCGCACTGGCGGCGGGTGCGCCGCTCGTCCCGGGCACCCAGGAGCCGGTCGCCGGAGCGGAGGAGGTAACCGCGTTCGCCGACGAGCACGGCCTGCCGATCGCGATCAAGGCAGCGTTCGGCGGCGGCGGTCGCGGGCTGAAGATCGCGCGCAAGCGGGAGGAGATTGCGGACCTGTTCGACAGCGCCGTCCGCGAGGCGGTGTCTGCGTTCGGACGTGGCGAATGCTTCGTGGAGCGCTACCTCGACCGCTCGCGCCACGTCGAGGCGCAGGTGCTCGCCGACCAGCACGGCAACGTGATCGTCGTCGGCACACGCGACTGTTCGCTGCAGCGGCGCAACCAGAAACTCGTCGAGGAGGCACCCGCGCCGTTCTTGTCCGACGAGCAGCGGGCGACGATTCACGAATCGGCGAAAGCGATCTGTCGCGAGGCGAACTATTACGGCGCGGGCACGGTCGAATACCTGGTCAGTGCCGACGGCATCATCAGCTTCCTGGAGGTGAACACCCGCTTGCAGGTCGAGCACCCGGTCACCGAGGAGACCAGCGGAATCGACCTCGTCCGCGAGCAATTTCGCATTGCCGAAGGCGAGAAACTGCGCTTCAGCGAGGATCCGGTGCCGCGCGGGCACGCGTTCGAGTTCCGCATCAACGGCGAAGATCCGGGACGGCACTTCCTTCCCGCGCCGGGAACGGTCACCGATTACCGCGAACCGGGCGGGCCCGGCGTGCGCGTCGACTCCGGCATCGAGGGGAAGTCCGTCATCGGCGGAGCGTTCGACTCGCTGCTGGCCAAGCTGATCGTGTACGGCGAGTCGCGGGTCGAGGCGCTCGAGCGGGCCCGCCGAGCGCTGGACGAATACGTCGTCGAAGGCATGGCCACCGCGCTGCCATTCCACCGTGCGGTCGTGCGTGACACCGCGTTCGCGCCGCAGGACCCGTACCAGCCGTTCACCGTTTTCACGCAATGGATCGAGACCGAGTTCGACAACCGGATCCCGCCATTCGTGGCTGTTGGGGACGCCGACGGCGCCGCACCCGCGCGGGAAACGATTGTTGTCGAGGTCGGCGGCAAGCGGTTGGAGGTGTCGCTGCCCGCAGGCTTCGGCGCCAGCGGCGGTAGCGCGACGAGGTCCGCCCCCAAACGCTCCGGGGGGCGCAAGTCCGGCGCCGCAGCGTCGGGCGACTCGCTGACCGCGCCGATGCAGGGCACGATCGTGAAGGTCGCGGTGTCCGACGGCGACGCGGTCGAAGTCGGCCAGACGATCGTGGTGCTCGAAGCGATGAAGATGGAGCAACCGCTCAACGCGCACAAGGCGGGGACGGTCAGCAAGCTCACCGCCGAGGTCGGCGCGGTCGTCACCTCCGGTTCGGTGATCTGCGACATCACCGACTGAGGGCGGCGGGCGCCGGGAAAGCCGTCGGTCCGTGCTCGTCGTTGACCCTCCTGCAGCGGCTGAGCGCTGCACAACGGCCAATGATCAAGCTGCGCGCCACGTCGCGCACCGCCGACGCGCGCAACCCTCAGCCCTGGCGCCGCGCCAGGATGCGGTCGATCGCGGCAGCGCGTTGCCCAGCGATCGAGGCCATCTGCTCGCTGCGCCGGCGCACGTCGGCGACCGAGGTGCCGGGCGAGAACACCATCGCCCAGCCGTCCGGATGCTCCAGTTCGGGCACCCGCTGAGCGAGCTCGGACTGCTCGACGTGGTGCGTGCCGACGAAGTAGTGGTTGGCGTCGACGACCGCAATGAGCACGTGCCCCGCAGGCACCTGCGGCAGCTCCGCGACGATCACCTCTGCCTGCTCGGCGAAGACGAGCGCGACCTGCGCGGTGCGTCCGGCCCGCTCACGTGCCTCGGGTGAGAAGTCTCCGTGGGTCGTCATCCGTCCTCCGCTTCGCTCCGGCCGCTCGCGAGCTCGCTCATGACGGCTCAATCCAGATCGTCGTGCAGCATGAGCCGGCGGGCCGCCTCGGCCACCGAACCTGACAGCGCCGGGTAGACCCCGATTGTTCCCGCCAGATCGCCGACGGTCAGGCTGCGCTGCACCGCCAGGGCGAGCGGGAAGATCAGTTCGGACGCTCCGGGTGCGACGACGACGCCGCCGATCACCACACCGGTCGCCGGACGGCAGTACACCTTCACGAATCCGTCGCGGAAACCCTGCATCTTCGCCCGCGCATTGGTCGCCAGCGGCAGCGTGACCGTGCGCGAGGGAACGTGACCCGCCGTGATCGCCTCGTAGCCGATGCCGACGGTCGCGATCTCAGGGTGGGTGAAGATATTGGCCGCGACGGTCTTGGTCCGAAGCGGGGCCACCGCCTCACCGAGCGCGTGCCACATCGCGATCCGACCCTGCATGCCGGCGACCGAGGCGAGCAGCAGCACGCCGGTGCAGTCGCCGGCCGCATAGATCGTCCCGACGGACGTGCGCGACACCCGGTCGACGCGCAGGTAGCCGTTGTCGTTGAGAGCCACGCCCACGTGCTCAAGCCCGAGTCCGGACGTGTTCGGCACCGACCCGACGCACATCAGCGCGTGCGACCCCTCGACCGTCCGCCCGTCCGCCAACGCGACGACGACACCGTCGGCCGAACGCGTGACGCTGGTGGCGCGGGCATTGCGGGCGAGGGTGCCACCGCGTGAGGTGAAGACGTCCTCGATGACCGCCGCAGCATCGGGATCCTCGCCGGGAAGCACCCGGTCGCGGCTGGAGACCAGGGTGACCGCGACGCCCAATTCGCTGTAACCGCTGGCGAACTCGGCGCCAGTCACGCCGGAACCGATGACGACAAGGTGTTCGGGTAGCTCGCTCAACTCATACACCTGGCGCCAGGACAGGATGCGCTCACCGTCGGGCACGGCGGTGTCCAGCACGCGCGGTGTCGCGCCGGTCGCGAGCAGCACGACGTCGGACTCCACGGCATCGAGCTGGCCGCCTTCGGCGTCGAGCACGTCCACCCGGTGCCGGCGACCCGGCTGCTCGGCCGCGAAGCGACCCGCGCCCGCTACTACGGTGACGCCCTCATTCAGCAGCCGGGTGCGAATGTCGTCGGATTGCTGCTGGGCCAGCGCCTTGATGCGGGCATTGACCGCCTTCAAGTCGACGGCGACGTCATCAGACGCCACCCCGACACCGACCCGCGGGGCGTCCCGGAACGCGGTGACCCGATCGCTGGTCGCGATCAATGTTTTGGACGGCACGCAGTCGGTCAGCACGCAGGAACCGCCGATGCCGTCGCGGTCGATGACGGTGACCTCGGCCCCGTGCTGCGCGGCGACGAGAGCCGCTTCATATCCGGCCGGGCCACCGCCGACGATCACGATCTTGGTCACCGGACCATTGTCGCGCGCCGCAGCTTCCGCCCCGTACCGCGCGGGTTCGCGGCTCAAACCGGTCACTGCGGGGAGCAAGCGTGCGGCGCGAGCGCCCACCTCGGTACTCTGCCTGCGATGTCCACCTCAAGCGGCCTCTACGCGGCGTACGGCTCCAACATGGATCCGGAGCAGATGCTGGAACGCTGCCCGCACTCCCCCGCGGCCGGCACCGGCTGGCTCAACGGGTGGCGGCTCACCTTCGGCGCTGAGGATCTCGGTTGGGACGGCGCTTTGCCGATGCTCGTGCCGGACGCGGCGAGCCAGGTGTTCGTCGCGCTGTTCGAGGTGTCGCCACACGACGCCGCGATGCTCGACTACTGGGAAGGTGCCGACACCGGCCTCTACGAGAAGCTCAAGGTGCGCGTCTCGACGCTCGACGGCGACGTGCTGGCCTGGGTGTACGCGATGGAAGGCTACGAGGGTGGGCTGCCGTCCGCGCGCACGATCGGGCTGATGGCCGAAGCGGCGCAAGCAGCCGGTGCGCCCGATGAGTACGTCGCCGAGTTGCTCGCCCGACCGTGCCGTTCGCTGGGCGAGTAGCGCGCAGCCTCGCTATCCGTGCAGCGCCTGCCGCGCCAGCGCCACCGTGTACTCGACGCCGACCGCAAGCGCCGCCTCGTCGATGTCGAACGTGCCCTGGTGCAGATCGAAGGACGCGGCGCCCGGACGACGCACGCCTAGCCGCGCGAGCGCGCCGGGCGTCGCCTCGAGATACCAAGCGAAATCCTCACCGCCCATGCTCTGTTCGGTATCGGCCAGCGCTGCTGCACCGAGCGCGGCCAGCACGGCGGCCTGCTGCACGGCCACCGCCCCCGCGTGATTGACGACCGGCGGCACCCCGCGCTGGTACTCGACGGCGGAGCTGACGCCGGTCGGGGCGAGGATTTGCGCGATGAGTTCGCGGACGAGCGGCTCGGCGGCCTCGCTGGCGGCGCGGTCCAGCACGCGCAGGGTGCCCCGCAGCCGGCCGTGCGTCGGGATCGCGTTCGCCGCCCGTCCCGCGTCGGCCGAGCCCCACACGAGCGACATCGAGGCGCGGGGGTCGACCTTGCGTGACAGCAATCCGGGCAGATCGGTGATCAAGCGGCCGAGCGCGTACACCAGATCGGCTGTCACCTGCGGACGCGACGTGTGCCCGCCCGGTCCCGAGAGGTCCACGTCGACCTGGTCGCAGGCTGCCGTGATCGCGCCGACCCGCAGGCCCACCTGCCCGGTGTCCAGGCGCGGATCGCAGTGCAGCGCGAAGATCTGCGACACACCTTCGATCGCGCCGGACTCCACGACCGTCACCGCGCCGCCGGGCACGGTCTCTTCAGCGGGCTGGAACACCAGCCGGATGCGCCCTGGCAGGTCCGTCCGGACGAGCGCTGCGGCCGCCCCCAGCAGGATCGCGGTGTGCGCGTCGTGCCCGCAGCCGTGACACACCCCATCGACGCTCGAGCGGTAGGGGACGTCCTTCTCGTCCTGGATCGGCAGCGCGTCGATGTCGGCCCGCAGCGCGACGGGCGCGAGGGCGCCGGAGCCGATGTCGCAGATCACGCCCGTCCCGGACGGCAAGACCTGCGGATCGAGACCGAAGCCGCGCAAGCAGTCGACGATCAGGCCGGTCGTGCGCTTCTCGGCGTAGGCAAGTTCCGGGTTGGCGTGCAGGTCGCGCCGGATTGCCACCACATCGAAACCCTCGCTCATGGCGCAAGCCTCTCCAGCGTCCACACGCCGCCGTCGCGGCGGAACCGCAGCCGGTCATGCAGCCGATTCGATCGGCCCTGCCAGAACTCGACCGACTCCGGTGCGAGCAGGAATCCACCCCAGGACGGCGGTGGCGGTATGTCGCCGTCGCCGAAGCGTGCTTGCGCCGCTGCCAGCGCCTCGTCGAGGACGGCCCTGGACGCGATCACCTGCGACTGCGGCGAGGCCCAGGCGCCCAGCTGGGAACCCCGCGGCCGGGTGGCGAAGTATTCCTCAGTTTCCGCGCGGGGCACCCGGGTCACCGACCCGCTCAGTCGCACTGCGCGCTCGTATGACTGCCACAGGAACTGCGCCGCCGCATACGGGTGCGCAGCCAGTTCACGTCCCTTGGCCGATTCGTAGTTGGTGAAGAAGGTGACGCCGCGCTCGTCGATGCCTTTGGCGAGGACGGTGCGCAGCTCCGGCAACCCGGCCTCATCGACGGTGGCGAGTTGCATCGCGTTTGCCTCGCCCCAGCCGACGGCGCCGACGGCCTCGTCGAACCAGGCCTGCAACTGCGGCAACCACCCGGCGGCGATCGTGTGCTCCAGAAGCGTCCCGCGCAGATAGGTACGGCGCAGCCCCGCAGGATCCCTCATGATTGGTCCATAATCGCACTGCCGGTCGACGTGCATTGGACCTGGCCTGCGCAAATGTCGGCGAGCATGAGCACAATGGGCCGCACAGGCGCGACCAGCGCCAGCGCGACTCGGCTGACACATTGATCGGAGCACGTCTATGGCAGACGACTACAGCCCGGGCCTTGAGGGCGTGATCGCCTTCGAGACCGAGATCGCCGAGCCTGACAAGGACGGCGGCGCGCTGCGCTACCGCGGCGTCGACATCGAGGATCTCGTCGGACACGTCACCTTCGGCAACGTTTGGGCGTTGCTCGTGGACGGAAAGTTCGGACCTGGGTTGCCCCCGGCCGAGCCGTTTCCGATTCCGGTCCATACCGGCGACGTGCGCGTCGACGTCCAGGCGGCGCTGGCCATGCTCTCCCCGATCTGGGGCTACCGGCCGCTGCTCGACGTGAGCGACGAAGAGGCCCGCGAGCAGCTCGCGCGCTCGGCAGTGATGGCGCTGTCCTACGTCGCGCAGTCCGCGCGCGGCATGTCGACCCCCGCCGTTCCGCAATCGCGAATAGATCAATGCAACACGATCGTCGAGCGGTTCATGACGCGCTGGCGCGGCGAGCCCGACCCGGATCACATCCGAGCGGTGGACGCCTACTTCGTGTCCGCGGCTGAGCACGGCATGAACGCCTCGACGTTCACCGCCCGGGTGATCGCCTCGACCGGCGCCGACGTCGCCGCCGCGATGTCCGGCGCGATCGGGGCGATGAGCGGGCCGCTGCACGGCGGTGCGCCCGCGCGCGTCCTGCCGATGATCCACGAGGTCGAGGACAAGGGAAACGCCCGCAAGGTCGTCGGCGGCATCCTGGACCGCCAGGAGCGGCTGATGGGCTTCGGGCACCGCGTGTACCGAGCCGAGGACCCGCGCGCCCGGGTGCTGCGCCGCACCTGCCGGGAGCTGAAGGCCCCCCGCTTCGAAGCCGCTGAGGCGCTGGAGCAGGCTGCGCTCGCGGAGCTGCGCGAGCGACGCCCGGACCGTCCGATCGAGACGAACGTGGAATTCTGGGCCGCGGTGATTCTCGACTACGCCGAGGTGCCGCCGCACATGATGCCGGCGATGTTCAGCAGCGCCCGCACCGGCGGCTGGTCGGCGCACATCATGGAGCAGAAGCGCACCGGCCGGCTGGTGCGCCCGTCCGCCCGCTACATCGGCCCGGACCCCCGCAAGCCCGAGGATGTCGAGGGCTGGAGCGACATCGCGCACCAGTGATCTCGATCCCGCACGGGCTCAAGCCCACCGACGGACGGTTCGGCAGCGGGCCGTCCAAGGTGCCCGTGCAGGCCCTCGCCGAGCTGGCCGCTACCGGCGCGGATCTTCTCGGCACCAGCCACCGGCAGGCGCCGGTGCGCTCTCTCGTCGGCCGGGTTCGGGCGGGGCTGCGCGAGCTTTTCCTGCTGCCCGACGGCTACGAGGTGCTGCTGGGCAACGGGGGATCCACCGCGTTCTGGGACGCGGCGGCATTCGGGCTGGTGCGCGAACGTGCGCAGCTGGTCGTCTGCGGTGAGTTCTCGGCGAAGTTCGCGGCCGTCCTGCGGGGTGCGCCGTTCCTGGCCGAACCGTCCGTGCGCACGGCCGCCTACGGCGGCGCCATCCTCCCCGAGTTCGAGGACGGCGTGGACAGCTACGCCTGGCCGCACAACGAAACGTCCACCGGTGTTGTGCTGCCCGTCGAGCGGGTCGCCGGCGACGCGCTGATGCTCGTCGACGCAACCTCCGCGGCAGGCGCCGTCGCGGTGGACGTGGCGCGGGCCGACGCCTACTACTTCGCGCCGCAGAAGGTGTTCGCGGGTGACGGCGGTCTTTGGCTCGCGCTGCTCTCGCCAGCGGCGCTGGAGCGGGTTGCGCAGTTACATGCCACGCGCTGGGTGCCTGCCTCGCTCGACCTCGCGCTGGCCCGCGAGAACGCAGCGAAGGACCAGACCTACAACACCCCGGCCATCGCCTCCTTGTGGCTGCTGGCGCGCGAGGTCGAGCGGTTGCTCGATCTGGGTGGGCTGAGCTGGGCCGTCAAGCGCTGCGCCGACTCGTCCGGGCGGCTGTACGACTGGGCGAGCGACTCGTCCTATGCGACGCCGTTCGTGCTCGATCCGGATCTCCGCAGCCCTGTCGTCGGCACTATTGATCTGGCCGAATCGGTCGACGCGGCTCGGGTGTCGGCGACACTTCGGGCCAACGGCATCGTCGACACCGAGCCGTACCGGGGGCTCGCCCGCAATCAGCTGCGGATCGGCATGTATCCCGAGATCGAGCCGCAGGATGTGTCCGCGCTGACCGACTGCATCGACTTCGTGGTCGAAAGGCTGTGAGCACGCAACTGCAGTGACGACACGGCTGAGGCTCGGCGTGTGCTGCGCCGCAAACCGCCGGTCTCGCCATATCGTCTGCTCATGCGAGAACTGCGTTACGTCAAGCAGGCGGCCGAGGGTAAGCGTGCGGGGCAGTTGGTCCTGCAGACCACCGACGGCGGCGAACAGTTCCTGCTCGAAATCGACATCGCCCTGCGCGACGCCGTCCGGTCCGATCCGCTGCGTGGCAACGGGAAGGTGCCGCCTGCCGCCACGATCGGGCCGCGCGAGATCCAGATGCGGGTGCGCTCCGGCGAATCGCCGCAGGAACTCGCCGAGACCTGCGGGGCGCGCCTGGAGTGGGTCATGCGCTTCGCCACTCCAGTGCTCGCCGAGCGGGTGCGCATCGCCGACGAGGCACGCCGGGCGCGAGCGCGGCGCAGCACCACCGACGGCCAGGCGGTCGTGTTCGGCGAGGCCGTCGACGAGCGATTCGCTGCGCACGGGCTCGACCTCGCCGACGTCCGCTGGGACGCCTACCGCCGCGCGGACGGGCAGTGGGTCGTCAGCGCGCACTGGCCGACCGGGGCCGTCGAACGCAGCGCCGAGTGGGCCTTCCAGCTCGCCGCCCGCACCGTCGCCCCGCTCGACGACGCCGCTGCGGACCTGCTCAGCGACCGTCCGATTCCCTCGCTCACGCCCGTCCAGGCGCCCGAGCCGAATTCGCTCAGCCTCGCCGCGGCGCCCCGCCTCGTCCGCGGCGTCGTCGCGTTCCCGAACCTGGACGCACCGACCACTCCGCTGCCCGCTGTTGCCGCCGACGACCTGTTCGACCAGGACGCAGTTGCGGCGCCGGCCGCCGAGTTGGTGGACGATCCGGACGCGCCTGCCCTGCCGATGCAGATCACCGAGAAGCCGCGCCGCGCGACACGACGCTCGCCACGATCGTCCGCCCTCGGCGTCGCGGGCGAGCGGCCGCAAGTTCCCTCGTGGGACGACATCCTGCTCGGAGTGCGCCGCAAGCAGGACTGAATCTCTGCTCGCGCCGGGCACCGATCAGCCAGTCCCGGACCCCTGGCTGATCAGCGGACGAACCGGCAGTGAATTCCTGCGAGCAGACTCCGCGCTCGAGGTAACACATCGACCAAGCGGCACATCGACCCAAGGCGATCACCCGGCGGGCCGTCTCTCGGTGATCCCTGCGAGAGTGGACCGGTGATCAGAGACGTGCAGATCACCTTCGACTGCGCCGACCCCGCCCGGCTAGCTGGCTTCTGGGCCGAGGTGCTCGGCTATCAGATGCAACCGCCACCCGACGGATTCGACTCATGGGATGCCGCTCTCGAAGCATTCGGCGTGCCGCGCGAGGAATGGAACTCACGCTCGGCGATCCTGCCTGTCGAGGGCGCGCATCCCCGCATCTTCTTCCAGCGCGTGCCGGAGGGAAAGACTGCCAAGAACCGACTGCACCTCGATGTACGTGCGGCGCCGGGCCGCACGGGTGAGGAGCGGATGAGCGCCCTCGAGACCGAGGCCACCCGTCTGGAGGCGCTCGGTGCGACACGCGCTTACCGGGTCGAGCCCGACAAGGCAACGATGGAGATCGGTTTCATCACGATGCACGATCCAGAGGGCAACGAGTTTTGCCTCGACTAGCCGCGCAACCCATCGGCTATGGCGACGCGTCTAACACGGTAAGCGTTGCGGCAGCGACAATCGCTGCAGGCGCCGAAGAGGAGTGCCGTGATGAATCGCTTTTCTATCGCCGTCGTCGCAGTCCCGCTGTTCGCGGTCGCGCTGGCAGGCTGTGCGAGCGGCCATGCATCGGCGCCTGCCACGTCTTCGACGCCCCGCTCCGACCCGACGGCGTACACGATCACAACCCAGGCAACGGGACACACGACGGCGACGCCGGACGAGGTCAGCGTCACCGTGGGTGTGCAAACCTCCAGTGCCTCTGCTCGGGCCGCGCTGAGTGCGAACAATTCGAAGGCCGCCGCGCTGCTGAGCACGTTGAAGCGGAGCGGGGTCGCGCCGAAAGACGTGCAAACCGCCGGATTGTCCGTCGACCCCACGTATGCGAAAGACGGTGCGCAGATCACTGGCTACAGTGTCAGCAACACCGTGCAGGTGACCTTCCGCGACCTGAAAAACGCTGGCAAAATCATCGACGCTGCAGCATCCAGTGTGGGCAACGCAATCAGAATTCAAGCAATCGCGTTCTCGATCTCCGACGACGCGACGGCGATTGCGCACGCGCGCGCCAACGCAGTCAAACAAGCCCAAGACCAGGCCCGCCAAATCGCCGCCGCGTCCGGTGCCAAGCTCGGCCGCATACGCACCATCGTCGAATCACCGCAACAGCTGAACCAGCCAACGTTCGCCGCAGCCGCATCCGCGCTTCGGGCGTCGGTCCCCATCCAGGCCGGACAGCTCGAGATGAGCGTGGATGTCCAGATAACCTACGACATCAGCTGAGCCGCCCTCAGTGATGGCGTGCACCCGCATCGGCACCGGCTCGGGTGCGGGACCTCGTGAGCTCGATGACGCGGTGATACACCTGGGACTGTTGCCGCGCGAGATCGTCCCATCGCATCCACGACACTGACGCCGGGCCGGCCGCCCCCAACCGGGCACGCCGGCGTGGATCCCGGCTCAATGCGGCGATCGCGACACCGAAGTCGTCCGCGACTATCTTCGCGACCAGCACACCGGCGCTCGACGTAACGATCCTCGGGGAGCGCCGCCGCTTGCCTCGTCTGCCGACAAACTAGCTGGGCCTGACGGCATGGCTGTTGCTCACGAGGCGGGTAACTCGCTCGACCGTTGTCACACCCGCGACGTAGCGTGGGTCACCGTGACCGGTTCCCCCGACAACGCCGTCCAGCAGGGCGAGGCAAGCGCAGTCGCGTCCCTGCTGCGGCTCTGGCCGTGGGTCCGTCCGCATCGAGCCGCGTCCCTCGCAATGATCTTCTTCGCAACCGGGGCAATGCTGGCGCAATCGCTTGTCCCGCTGGTGATCGGGCGGGTCGTCGACGGCCCGATCCGCCACCACGACACGCGCGGTATCTGGCAGCTGTGCGGGCTCGCGCTCGCGATGGGCGCGGCCGAGGCGCTGCTCATCTGGGCCCGGCGGATCGCGATGACGCACGCCTCGATCGGTGTCGAGCGCGATCTGCGCCGCGACCTGTTCGCGCACCTGCAGCGACTTCCGGTCGCCTTCCACGACCGCTGGCCGTCCGGCCAGCTGCTGTCGCGGATGACGAGTGACCTGTCCACACTGCGCCGTTTCATCGGCTTCGGCTTCGTCTTCCTGATCGCGAACACCGGCACGGCGATCGTCGTGCTCGCGCTGCTGATGCACATCCACTTTTGGCTGGGCCTGTTCGTGCTCGTCTCGATCACCCCGCTGTTGTTCTTCACCCGACGCTTCGAGCTGCGCTACAGCCGCCAGGCCCGTTACGCCCAAGATCTCACCGGTGACCTCGCTACCTCCGTCGAGGAATCGGTCCTCGGCATCCGCGTGATCAAGTCCTACGGGCGTCGGCCACACATGCTGACTGGTTTCTCCCACGACGCGCAGCGGTTGCGCGGCGCCGAGATCAGCAAGCTGAACACACTGGGCTGGTTCTGGGCGGTGCTGGAAGGCGTCCCGCAGCTGGTCCTCGCGGGGGTGGTCTGGGGCGGCGTGGTTGCGGTCTCGCACGGATCAATGTCGATCGGCGAGCTCGTGGCGTTCCTGACGCTCTACCTGCGCCTCATCTGGCCGATCGTCGCACTGGGTTGGCTGCTGGCCATCACCCAGGAGGCCGCCAGCGCGATGCGCCGCCTGATCGAGGTGCTCGACACCGAGCCGACCGTCGTCGACCCCGCCGTTCCCGCCGCCGCCGAGCAAGGCACCGCGCTGGTGTTCGACGATGTCTGGTTCCGGTATTCCGACGACGGCGCAGACGTGCTGCGCGGCGTCTCGCTGGAGATCCGTGCGGGCGAGACGATGGCGCTCGTCGGCGCCGTGGGCAGCGGCAAGACCACCCTGACCGCGCTCGTGTCGCGCCTCTACGACGTCACCGGTGGTCGGGTGCTGATCGGCAACACCGACGTCCGCGACCTGCGGCTGGATCAGCTTCGGCACGCGGTGACCTACGCCTTCGAGGATGCGACGTTGTTCTCGGCGAGCGTGCGCGAGAACCTGACCCTGGGTCGTGCCGGGGTCACCGAGAGCGACGTCGTCGAGGCGATCGAGGTTGCGCAGGCGGGCTTCGTATACGGACTGCCCTTCGGCCTGGACACGCGCATCGGCGAGCAGGGATTGTCGTTGTCCGGTGGCCAGCGCCAGCGGCTGGCGCTGGCGCGAGCGGTGCTCGGGCGGCCGCGCGTGCTCGTTCTCGACGACCCGCTTTCGGCGCTGGACGTCCACACCGAGGAAGAGGTCGAGCGGGGGTTGCGCCGCGTGCTGTCGGCGACCACCGCGCTCGTCGTCGCGCACCGGCCGTCCACCGTGCTGCTGGCCGACCGGGTCGCGCTGCTCGAGGGTGGGCGGGTGAGCGCTGTCGGCACGCACAGCGACCTGCTCGCGACCGTGCCGTCCTACCGAAATCTGCTCGCGCAGACCGCGCAGCGCGAGCTTTCGACCACCGGAGGGGAGCGATGAGCGAGCCTGAGTTGGTCGAGCGTCCATCTGATCCCACGACGTGGCAGGGTCATCTGACCGCCGACGCCGCGAAACTGGCCCAGGAGCAGGACGAGATCCTGATCACCGGACGACCCCGGTTACGCAGCGATGCCCGCCGGCTGCTCGCCTCGCTGGTGCGCCCGCACCGCGGGCCGATCGTGCGGGTCTTGCTGATTGTGCTCGTACAGGTCGCGGCAACCATGGCAGGTCCGTGGCTGATCGGCGTCGCAATCGACACCTCGCTGCCCGACGCCATGCGCGGCGACTACTTCTCCCTCGGCGCGGTGACGACGACGCTGATCGTTTGTGCGTTGCTGTCCGGGCTGTTGCGGTCGGTGTTCGTGATCCGCAGCGGCGCGATCGGGCAGTCGATCCTGTTTGACCTCCGCCGCCGCGGGTTCGACCATGCCCAGTCGCTGTCGGTCGCGTTCCACGAGAAGTTCACTTCGGGACGGGTGATCTCACGGCTCACCTCTGATGTGGACACCCTCACCGAGCTGCTCGACACCGGCCTGGACGGGCTGCTCACCGCGGTGCTCAACATCGCCGCCATCTCGGTGTTGCTGTTCTTCCTGGACGTGCCGCTGGCGGCACTCACCCTCGCGTCCATCGTCCCGCTGGTCCTGCTGTTCCGCTGGTTCTCTGCCCGCGCGACGGAGGCGTTCCGGCGTACCCGGACCACGTCCGCAACGATGATCGTGAACATCGTCGAGACGCTCAACGGCATCCGAGCAGTGCAGGCGTTCCGCCGCGAGAGGCGCAACGACGCCATCTTCGCCGAGCTCAACGAAGACTTCACCGAGGCCAACCGCGACGCGTCCAAACTGCATGCGCTCTTCATTCCGGGCACCGTGTCGATCGGCAATGTCTCGACCGTCCTCGTGCTGCTCATCGGTGGGTATCGGGTCGCGCACGGGGGACTGGACATCGGTGTGCTGACGGCGTTTCTGCTATATCTGCGCCAGTTCTACGACCCGATGGAAGACGTCGCGATGTTCTACAACTCGCTGCAGTCGGCCACCGCGGCGCTGGAAAAGATCTCGGCGATGCTTGCTCGCCGGCCGAGCGTTGCGGAACCGTGGCACCCGAGGGCGCTGCCGGTGCCGGTTCGCGGCACCGTGCAGCTCGACGCCGTCGAGTTCGGCTACGCCGACGACCGGCCGGTGTTGCGCTCGCTCACACTCGAGATCCCGGCGGGCCAGACCGTTGCGCTGGTCGGCGCGACAGGCGCCGGCAAAACCACGATCGCGAAACTCATCTCGCGCTTCTACGATCCGACCTCCGGCGCGATCCGCCTCGACGGCGTGGACCTGCGCGAACTCGCCGAGCCGGCGCTTCGCGACGCGGTTGTGATGGTCACCCAGGACGGCTTCCTGTTCTCCGGATCGGTCGCCGACAACATCGGCTTCGGGCGCCTCGGAGCGCCGCGGGCCGAGATTGTTGCCGCGGCGACGGCGGTCGGGGCGCACGAATTCATCACCGCCCTGCCGCAGGGTTACGACACCGACGTGCGAAAGCGCGGCGGACGGCTCTCCGCCGGGCAGCGCCAGCTCGTGGCGTTCGCACGCGCGTTCCTCGCCGACCCTGCCGTACTCATCCTGGACGAAGCGACCTCGTCGCTGGACGTGCCGAGCGAGCGGGCCGTGCAGCGCGCGCTCGGCACGGTGTTGGCCAAGCGCACCGCGCTGATCATCGCGCACCGGCTGTCCACGGTCGAGATCGCCGATCGAGTGCTCGTGCTCTCCGACGGCCTGGTGGTCGAGGACGGCACCCCAGCGGATCTGATTGGCGAAGGCACCGGCAGCTTCGCCGCCCTGCACGATTCGTGGGTGGACTCGCTGGTCTGAGCGACCGGGCTCAGGCGAGGTGGGCGAAGGCGACCGCGGCAGCGGTGGCCACGTTCAGCGAGTCGACGGCTGCGGTCATCGGGATTCGCACCCGCTGGTCGGCGGCGGCCAACGCCGCCTCGGTCAGTCCTGGACCTTCGGCGCCGAGCAGCACCGCCCACCGCTCGGGCACGACGATCCGGCGCAGCTCGTCGGCACCGGACGGGGTGAGGGCCAACAACGTGAAGCCGCGCTCGCGCAACGGCTCCAGCGAACCCGGCCAAGGCCCGGGCAGCACGGCGAACGGCACTCGAAGCACGTGCCCCATCGACACCCGCACGCTGCGTCGGTAGAGCGGGTCGGCGCAGCGCGGATCGAGCAACACCGCGTCCACACCGAACGCGGCAGCGTTGCGGAACAGCGCCCCGAGGTTCTCGAAGTCGTTGAGCGACTCGAGGACCGCCACGCGCCTGGCACCGTCCAGCAACGCGCCCACGTCCGGCGCCGGCGGGCGGGTGGCCGAGGCCAGCACGCCGCGGGTCACGCGGAAGCCCACGACCGCCGACAGCTTCCACTTGTCGGCGGCGTAGCCGGGGATGTCGTCGTTGGACAGTGCGCCGCGAAGTGCCTCCAGGCGTGTTGGCACTCCGAAGACTGCGCGGATCGGATATCGCGACCCGGCCAGCCGCTCGACCACGTTCACGCCTTCGGCGATGACCAGTCCGCGGCGGTCTGCTCGTACGTCGGCGTCGGCGAGGTCCCGGAAGTCGTCCAGGCGCGGATCGGCGGGATCGCTCACCTCGACGACGTGCATCCTCGAAAACTAGCCGGTGCGTGTCCCCCGCCCCTTGATCATTGGCCGTTGCGCAGCGCGCTGCCGCTGCAGGAGGGGCAACGACACCCCAATCCGTACGGCTAGCGGTGCGCCGCGACGCTCAGCCGGAGCGCGACATCCGCGCGCGACAGGCCACGGTGCCAGGCCGAGACCACGGCGACGATGGCGATCGCCACCAGGCAGATCAACCCGCCGCCGATCAGTCCCCAGCGTGGCCCGGCGAAACCCGACAGCCAGCCGACGATCGGGGCCCCCAGCGGCGTCCCGCCCATGAAGCAGACCAGGTACAGCGCCATGACACGTCCGCGCATCGTCGGAGCGACTCCTAACTGCACCGATGAGTTAGCCGCCGTCGTCAGGGTCAGCATCGCCAGTCCGGTGGGGACAAGCATCGCCGCCGTGGCCCAGAAGTTCGGCATCAGCCCGCACACGACCTCGAGCACCCCGAACACGCTCGCCGCGCCCAGCAGGAACAGCTGCGAAGGGCGTGTGGTGCGCCGCGTCGCGAACACCGCGCCGGCGAACGCGCCTACTGCGAGCATCGTCGACAGCAAACCGTAACCGGACGCGCTGCGATGGAAGACCTGCTTGGCCATCAGCGCCGTGGTGATCTGGAAGTTCAGTCCGAACGTCCCGACGACGAAGATCAGCACCATCGACAGCAACAGGTCGGGACGCCGCCGCACGTACTCGATACCTTCGCGCAGTTGGCCGCTCGCCCGTTGCACGGGCGGCGCCGGATGCAGCTCGGACGTGCGCATCAAGCGCAGTGCGGCCAGTACCGCCACGCTGGAGAGCGCATTGGCGAGAAACGCCCATCCGGTGCCGACCGCGGCGATCACCACACCGGCGATCGCCGGGCCGAGGATCCGTCCACTGTTGAAGATTGTCGAATTGATGCCGACGGCGTTGGGCAGGTCGTCCTTGCCGACCATTTCCACCACGAACGATTGGCGCACCGGCACGTCGATCGCGGTGATGAGGCCGAGCACGAGCGCGAGCGCCAGGACATGCCAGTAGGCCACCACCCCGGTGACGTCGAGCAGGCCCAGCACGAGGGCGGCGACCGCGATGCCGGACTGGGTCGCGAGCAGGATGTGGCGCTTATTGCCGCGGTCGGCCAGCACGCCGCCCCATGGGCCGAGCAGCAGTGCCGGGCCGAACTGCAACGCGGTGACGATCCCGAGCGCGGTGCCCGAGTTGGTCAGTTCGAGCACCAGCCAGTCCTGCGCCACGCGTTGCATCCAGGTGCCGGTCAGCGAGACAAGCTGCCCTGCCGCGTAGAGCCGGTAATTTCGCACTCGCAGCGAGCGCAACATGCCTGCGCGGGCGGGCTTGGCAATCGGCGTGTTGACGGGCGGGTCGGCGAGGGCCGTCACTGCTCGGCCAGCTTGTCGAGGACGGGCACGACCTTGTGCAGAAGGGCGCGCTCGTCAGCGGTGAGCCGCGCAAGACGCAAGACCAGCCAGGCATTGCGCGAGCGACGCTCGGAGTCGAGCAGCGCCTCGCCGGCGTCGGTGATCGCGATGATGGCCTGCCGGCGGTCGCTCGGGTGCGGCCCGCGGGCCACCAGGCCGCGCTCTTCGAGATGGGCGAGCACCTTGGTCATCGACGGCGGCTGGACGCGCTCGCAGGCAGCCAACTCCCCCGCGCTCATCGGACCGTGGTTGACCAGCGTGGCCATGGCCGAGATCTGGGTGAGCGTCACGCTCATGTCCGCGCGTTGGTTCCGGATCAACCGGGTGGCGCGCAGCAATGACGGGCGCAACACGGCAGCGAGCTCAGCGCTGCTGTTGCGTGCCCCTGTCGTCATGATTACTTAGTCTAGCTAACTATGCTGGCGTCCGCGAGCGGTCGGCATAGGCTGGGCCAATGCCGAGCGGGCGCACAGCCAAGCGCGAATTGGTGCAGCCGCCCGCCGTGCAGATCAACACCCGCCGGATCGTTGCTGCTGGCACCGCCGTCTTCTTCGTCGCGTTCCTGGTGCTGCTGCCGTTTTACAGCTGGCTTGGCGAGCACGGGCACCGCATCTGGTTGTGGACGTGCCTGGCCGGCGCGGTGCTCGGCCTCTTCGGCTGGTCGATCATGGTCAAGCACAAGCGGGAAGGGCGCACGATCTAGCTGCGGCGCCCTTGGACGGCGCCCGCGCGGCGACCGTCATCCACCTGAGCGGCCCCAGGCCACCACGCGAATGAAGATCGCCCTACCGCACCTCCGCCCGCCCCGGCACCCGGCGCCCGCCGCCGCTAGTCGGTGCTGAAATCCTCACCGTCGTCGAAGACGACGCCGGACGGTTCGGCGAGCGACGCGACCACAACCAATGCCTCGGAGTGCGCCCCGCAGCCGAATTCGACGCTGACCACGCGTCCGTCAGTCGCGGAGATCTCGTTGCCACACACCCCGAACGCAGCCTGCAGCGACCCGGCGAGCAGCAGATAGAACCCGCAGGTGCCGCAGTGGCCCGGAGCCTGCTTGGCCATCGGCGCCTCCGGGCCGGCAACGCCCTCGATCCACCGGTCCGCGGCATCCAGGCGTCCCTCACGAGACATCACCCGCTCACGGCCGAGGCCGAGTTCGAAGGCGACGGCCTCGACAGCAGGATCCTCGGAAAATACATATGCGGGGACGAGTCTGGGATCGCCCGGATCGTTGGGCACCAGGTCGCCGGGGCTCAGATCGCCGGGCCGCAGCCGCTCGTGCCACGGCACCCAGGCCGGGGCGAGCAGGGCTTCCCCTCCGGGCAGCAGCACGACCTCGTCGACCGTGGCCACCTTCGCGCGCGGCGCCCGCGCGAGCGTGACCGCCCAGAACCAGCCGGTGTACCCGGGCACAGATGCGTCGAAAGCGTGCGTCGCGACCCGCTCGCCGTCGGGGTGGACGCCGAGGTACTGCCCGACATTGTCGCCACCAACCTCGAGCGCGGCGGCGCGGGCGAGTTCGACGGCCTCGGCCAGCACCCGGTCGGCCGGGCGGGCGCGTGCCGTATCGACGGCCGGGGTGGCACTGCGGTTGGTCACACTGGCCATTGTCCCCGACCGACAGCGGCATCGTGCGACAGGCCGGGGCGTGGTGGTTTTGACAGTGGGTTGAGGCAGTATTGACCCCGTGGCGAAGCGATCGGATCGAGCACCGCGCGGGCGGTTCTCGAGGTCTGGTCACACCAGCCATCAGCCGCGGGAGAGCCACTCCGATCCGGCGCAACACCCCGGCCCTGCGCCGAGCGGACAATACGAATCACCGCAGGACGCGCCACCGCGATACGGGCCGCCGCAATACGGACCGCCGCACTACGGACCGCCGCAATACGGACCGCCGCAGGACGCGCCACCGCACTACCCGCCACCGCGCTCCGGTCCCGAGCCGCCCCTTCGCGAGCACTACGGGCCGCCGCAGGACGGCCCAACGCAGTACGGCCGCGAGCCCGACCGGCCACCGCCCTACGGTCCACGGCCCTACGGTCCCGACCCCTACCGTCCCGAGCACAACGGTCCCGAGCACAACGGTCCCGAGCACAACGGGGGCACGTTTTCGCAGCCGACCTACAACACCGCCGGACTCCATCCGGGCGACGGGCAGTCAGGATCCGGGGTTCGTCCACCACCGCGCCCAGCGGTGAAACTCACCAAGGCGGCGGTGTCGGGCACCAACCGGGCGGCGCGGCACGTGACCAGAAAGGTGATTGGGGCCAGCAAGGCCGACGGCGCGCACGAGTCCGGGTTGACCGCGTTGATCTGGAACCAGGTGCTCAGCTACGGCACCGACGCAATGATCACCGTCGCCCTCGCCGGAACCGTGTTCTTCGGCGCTTCGGCGCACGCTCAGCGCGGCAACGTGCTGATGTACCTGCTGATCACGATGGCGCCGTTCGCGGTGATTGCGCCGATCATCGGCCCGGCACTGGACCGCATCCAGCACGGCCGACGCTGGACGATGGCAGGCACCGCGATCGGGCGGGGGGTGCTTGCGCTGATCATGGCGGCGCATCCCACTGAGCTGCTCGTGCTCTACCCCTGCGCCCTCGGCTCGCTGGTGCTGTCCAAGGCCTACGCGGTCATCCGCGCGGCTGCGGCGCCCCGGCTCGTGCCCGAGGGGATGACCTTGATCGAGGCAAATTCCCGGCTGACCATCTTCGGCCTCGGTTCGACGCTTGTCCTCGGCGGATTCGTCGGCGTGGTCATCAAGTTGTCCGGTTCGTACAGCCTGGGGCTCTGGATCACCGCCGTCGGCTTCGCAGTGTGCGCGTTCGCCTCGTTCCGATTACCCAAGCAAGTCGACTCGGCTACGTCCGCGCCGCGACATCCCCAGGGACCGGCGCCAGCGATGAAGCAGTACCGGGTCGCGCACATCACCCGCATTCGCGGCTGGGCCAAGCGCGGCTTCAGCGACCAGCTCGTCATCGCGCTGCAGGGCGAGTCGGTGCTGCGGTTGCTCTCCGGGTTGTTGACGATCTACCTCGCGTTCTACATCGAATCGACCCGGCACGGCGTCGCGGCGGCCGTACAACTGGGGCTAGTGATCGCCGGTGCCGGTGTCGGCAATTTCAGCGGCACCGCGATCGGCGCGAAGGTGAAGATGGCGCGCCCGGAATTCGTCATCGTCAGCGCGGTGACGATTGCCGCGGTGATGTGCGTGGTGTCCGCAATCGCCTTCAGCATCGTGTTCGCGGTGCTCGGCATGTACGTCAGCGCGGTGTGCAACGCGGTGTCCAAGGTTGCGCTGGATTCGCTCATCCAGCGCGATGTGGTCGAGACGCTGCGCTCGAGCGCGTTCGGACGATCGGAGACGTTCCTCCAACTTGCCTGGGTGGTCGGCGCCGCGATCGGCGTGCTGCTGCCCAGCGCCGGCGGCGCCAGCGGCGCGATCGCGTTCTGGGTCGCCGCTTTCGCTACCGGAGCGGTTGCGGTCGTGATCCTGCTGCGGCAGCGCGTGCTGAACCACGTCGCTTCCCCGGACGCCCCCGATCGAGGCGTGCGCAGCAAGCGCCACCGCACGGCGCCGCTTCGGTGACGGCCACGGTTAAGCTGCTCGTGGTCAACGCCGTGACGGCGGAGCGCGATGCGATCGCCGACGCGCTGGACCGAACCGGCGGCGCGGCCGACATCATCGTCGGCGGGATAGGTCCGGCCGCTTCCGGCGCCGCGACCGCCGCCGCGCTGGCGGCCGGGAACTACGACCTGGCGCTCTGTGCCGGCATCGGCGGCGGGATCGGTCCGTTGCCGATCGGGGCGATCGCGGTGGCCGCAGCCATCGTGTTCGCAGATCTCGGCGCCGAGACCCTGGACGGGTTCTTGCCGCTGGGCCAGTCCTGTTACGAAGTGCCGCCGCGGCTGGCCGTGGAACTCGCCGACTGCACCGGCGGGCACCTCGGCACCATCCTCACCGTTGCCACCGTGACCGGAACGTCCGCCACTGCGGCGGCACGCCAGGACCGCCACCCGGACGCGATCGCCGAAGGCATGGAGGGCGCGGGTGTCGCCGCAGCGGCGAGCGCCCACGCCGTCGCGTACGCCGAGATCCGCGCGATCAGCAATCCGGTAGGCCCACGCGACCGCGACGCCTGGCAGATTCCGCGAGCCCTCGACGCCCTCGCAGCCGCTGTCGCGTCGATCGCGCAAGGCGTGCCAACACGATGAGTCGCACAACACAACCGCTGCGACTCGCCTTCTCACCCTGCCCCAACGACACCTTCGTGTTCCACGCCTGGACGCACGAACTGATCGCCGGCGCGCCGCCGGTCCAGGTGAGCTTCGCCGACATCGACGTGACTAACAGCGCCACCGAACGCGGCGAGTACGACGTCGCCAAGGTGTCGTTCGCAGCGCTGCCCTGGCTGTTGGCGGGCTACCGCCTACTGCCCGCCGGCGGAGCGGTCGGCCGCAGCTGCGGCCCGCTAGTGCTCTCTCGCGGCGACATCGCGGATCTCGGCGGTCGCACCGTCGCGGTGCCGAGCGAGCGCTCCACCGCCTACCTGCTCTTTCGGCTGTGGTCGGCGGCCCAGCGGCCAGCGCGCATCGACGTAGTCCCGTTCGCCGAGATCATGCCGGCGGTGCGCGACGGGCGCTACGACGCCGGGCTGGTGATCCACGAGGCGCGCTTCACCTACCCCGGCTTCGGCCTGCACGCGCTCGCCGACCTCGGCGCCTGGTGGGAGCAGGACACCGGGCTGCCGATCCCGCTCGGCGCCATCGTGGCGCGCCGATCTCTCGACGGCGAGCAGCTCACCGCGGTCCTGCGCGCTTCGGTCGAACACGCCTGGGCACACCCCCAGGCCTCGGCCGGCTACGTCGCCGAGCACGCGGCGGAGATGGCGGCCGACGTGCAGCAGCGCCACATTTCGCTGTACGTGAACGAGTTCACCCGCGAACTCGGCGAGGAGGGCTACGCCGCCGCCGAGGCGCTGCTCGCCCGGGCCTACGCTGCGGGGCTCACGCCGCGCGTCCCCGAACTGCGCTAGCCGGCATCGGGCTCGAGATTGTCGGCGAACACGCGCAGCAGCCCGGCGACCTTGCGGGCCTCCGCGCGATCGGGATAGCGCCCGCGGCGCAGCGAGTTGGAGGTGCTGTCGAGCAGCTTGATCAGGTCCTCGACGAGCGGGGCCAGTTCGTCGGCCGGCTTACGCGTGGCCCGCACGACCGAGGGCACCGGGTCGAGCAAGCGCACCTGCATCGCCTGGTTACCCCGCCGGCCGGAGACGACACCGAACTCGACACGCTGACCCTTCTTCAGCTCGGCCACGCCTTCGGGCAAGGCGTCCTTGTGGACGTAGACGTCCTCACCCTCGTCGTTTGAGAGGAACCCGAAGCCCTTTTCCGGGCTGAAGAATTTGACCTTGCCGGTGGGCACCGGGCGCTCCTTCGTTTTGGACAGGCGCAAAAGTTTGGAAAAATGCACGCATATCAGTCTCGAACACGGTTGAAGGCACCGCACGCTGCGGTGCCTTCACCAACAGGCTACTGCGCCCGCTCACCGAATTCCCAGCGATCTCGATTCCCGGCGATACCGGCGCCGAGTGGGTCGCCAGGCCCTGCAGATGGCACACTGGACAGTCCGGCACTGACGAATGGAAAGGCACCTGATGGCGAACGTCACGCCCCGTCTTCCCGAGCAGTACGTCGCGCGCGAACTCAACGCGCAGGACTTCGCGGTGAACGAGCTCGCGGCAGATCAGGCGGGGTCACTGTCGCCGTTCGGCCCGGACGTCGAGTTCCCGCTGCCGGTGGACAAGATTCGTTACGTCCACCCGCGCCCCGAGGACCGTCCGCACCTGGCCGACGGGCGCTGATCCTGACCAACGCAGGTTCGGACTGACGTGGCTGCACCGACCGAAACGGGTGCCGCGGCACGCGCGACGTCGCTGAGCGGGTGGCTGCGCGGTCGCACCGACGCCGAACTCGCCGAGCTGTTGCGCCGCCGTCCGGAACTGGCGCTTCCGACGCCCGCGGACCTGTCAGCACTGGCCAGCCGGCTGGGCGTGCGGAGCTCGGTGCAGCGCGCGGTCGACGGCCTGAATGCCTTCACGCTGCGGGTCCTCGAGCTGCTCACGCTCGCCGACGATCCGGTGCGTCTCGCCGATGTCATTCAGCTCGTCGGCGGCGCGGGCATTACCGCGGCGGCCGCCGACCTCACCGCCCTGGGCCTGGTGTGGGGCGAGGCCGATGACCTACACATCGTCCCGGCCGTCCGCGATGCGCTGGGCACTTACCCCGCGGGCCTCGGCCGGCCGGCGGTAGTGCTGTTTCGGCACGTGCCCGACGTGCAACTGGCGCCGGTGCTGCGCGCGCTCGGCCTGCCGCCCGCCACCCAACCGCGGGCAAGCGCATCGATCGCCGAGGTGCTTACCGATCCGGACCGGCTCGAGGGGCTGCTCGCGTCGGCCGATCCGGCCGAGCGGGCCGTGCTCGACCGCCTCGCGGCCGGGCCGCCGGTCGGCCGGGTGCGCGACGCGCAGCGCAGCACAGCGCTCACCGAACTCGCGCCGCCGCACCGGCTGATCGCCAAGGCGCTGCTTGTCCCGATCGACGCCCAGAACGTGGAACTGCCGCGCGAGGTCGGCGTGGCCCTTCGCGCGACCCCGTTCGGTGCGGTCGGCGCCGAGCCCCCAACGATCGAGGTCCGCGAACGCAGGCCCGACGAGCTCGACCGCGGCGGGACCACGGCCGTGCTGGACACTGTGCGCCTGGTCGAAGCGCTGGCCGAGTCGTGGGCGGCGCATCCGCCGGCGCAGCTACGCGCCGGTGGCATCGGGGTGCGCGAATTGCGGCGCACCGCGAAGGAGCTTGCGCTCGACGAGCCAATCGCCGCTCTCATCGCCGAGGTGGCGATGGCCGCCGGGCTGATCAACGCCACGCACGGCATCCAGCCGGTGTACCTGCCGACGGCCGGGTACGACATCTGGCGCAGGCACAAGTCGGCCCGCCGCTGGAGCGAGCTCGCGCTGGCCTGGCTCGCCATGACCCGCCAGCCCAGCCTGGTCGGCCAGCGCGGCGAACGCGACCGGCTGATCACGGCGCTCGGCCCCGACGCCGAGCGGGGCACGATCCCGGCGCTGCGCCGGCTGGTGCTGACGACCGTGGCGGCGCTGGCACCCGGTGCCGCGCCGGTGTCGCGGGCGGCCGTGCTGGACCGGCTGAGCTGGCAGGCGCCGCGCCGGGCCGCCGGGCAGCGGCCGCTCGCCGATGCCGTGCTCGCCGAAGCGGACGTGCTCGGGATCACGGCGGCTGGCGGGCTCACCGGCTACTCCCGCACCCTGCTCGCCGGCTCGCGCGAGGTCGCCGATCAGGTGCTCACCGGCGCCATGCCCGTGCCAGTCGAGTATTTCCTCGTGCAGCCGGACCTGACGATCGTCGTCCCCGGCCCGCCGAGCGCCGAGCTCGCCGCCGAGCTGGCCCTCACCGCTGACCTCGAATCCAGCGGCGGCGCCAGCGTCTATCGCGTCACTGAATCCTCGCTGCGCCGTGCCCTGGATGCCGGACGTGCTGGTTCCGACATCGCTGCGATGATCAGCGAGCGGTCGCGGACGCCGGTGCCCCAGGCGCTGCAATACCTCATCGACGACCTGTCACGCCGGCACGGGGCGCTGCGTTCGGGTACGGCGACGGCCTACTTGCGCTGCGACGACGAAGCGCTGCTGGCCCGGGTGCTCGCTGACCGGGGGGTTGCCGGGTTGCAGCTGCGGCGCATCGCCGCGACCGTCGCGGTGTCCTCGGCGCCCGTCCACCGGGTACTCGATCTGCTGCGTGGCGCCGGTTACGCTCCGGCGGCAGAATCCCCCGACGGCGAGCTGATCGCGCTGGACGGCGAGGCGCCGCGGGCACCGTCGCGCCAGCCGCTACGAGCCGTGCGCAGCGCGAGGGCCGCCGATCCGGCGATCAACCTCGCGGAGCTGGTGCGGCGGGTCCGCTCCGGCGAGGCGCTGACCGAGATGTCGCGGCGCGCGCCAGCCCTGGCGCAGCAGGTGCCGGGCGTGACGTCGGCGGCGATGATGGGTGAGTTGCGCGACGCGATCCGGCAGGGCCGCCAGATTCTGCTCGAGGTCGCGGGAACAGACGGTCAACAGACCCGTCACCAATTGTTGCCGATCTCGATGGCCGGCGGGGTCGTTCGCGGGCACGAGCCCGGCGACAGGTCGCTGCGGTCCTTTCCGCTGCACCGGATCACAGCGGTCAGCGTGTTCGGTGAGGGCGCCGACGACACAGTCTGACGGTGCGCCGAACCCGCCGGGGTTTGCGATAATGAGGGGTCGCCCGCCAACTGGCCCCCAACCGCTCTGGAGAACCGTGACCGACGGACCGCTGATCGTCCAGTCCGACAAGACCCTGCTGCTCGAAGTGGATCATCCGCAGTCCGCCGAGGCCAGGGCCGCGATCGCCCCGTTCGCTGAGCTGGAACGCTCCCCGGAACACGTGCACACCTACCGGCTGACGCCACTCGGGCTGTGGAACGCGCGCGCCGCCGGCCACGACGCGGAACAGGTCGTCGACGCGCTGGTGCGCTACAGCCGCTACGCCGTCCCGCATGCCCTGCTCGTCGACGTCGCCGACACGATGGACCGCTACGGCCGCCTGCAGTTGGTCAAGCATCCGGTGCACGGGCTGGTATTGGTCAGCCTCGATCGCGCCGTGCTCGAAGAAGTCATCCGGCAGAAGAAGATCAACCCGATGCTGGGCGCGCGGTTGGATCAGGACACGGTGCAGGTCCACCCGTCCGAGCGGGGCCGGCTCAAGCAGGCCCTGCTCAAGGTCGGCTGGCCCGCCGAGGACCTCGCCGGTTACGTCAACGGCGAAGCGCACCCGATCGAATTGCGCCTGGACGACTGGGAGCTGCGCAGCTACCAGCGCCAGGCCGTCGAGATGTTCTGGGCGGGCGGTTCGGGCGTCGTGGTGCTGCCGTGCGGTGCGGGTAAGACCCTGGTGGGCGCAGCGGCGATGGCCGAGGCGAAGGCGACCACGTTGATCCTGGTGACCAACACCGTCGCGGGGCGGCAGTGGAAGCGCGAGCTGATCGCGCGCACCACGCTCACCGAGGAAGAGATCGGCGAGTACAGCGGTGAGAAGAAGGAGATCCGTCCGGTCACGATCGCGACGTATCAGGTGATGACCACGCGACGCAAGGGCGAGTACCGCCACCTGGAGCTGTTCGACAGCCGCGACTGGGGCCTGATCGTGTACGACGAGGTCCACCTGCTGCCCGCTCCGATCTTCCGGCTCACCGCTGACCTGCAGTCCCGCCGTCGGCTCGGCCTGACGGCCACCCTGATCCGTGAGGACGGCCGTGAGGGCGACGTGTTCAGCCTGATCGGGCCCAAACGCTACGACGCCCCCTGGAAGGACATCGAGAACCAGGGCTGGATCGCGCCGGCCGACTGCACCGAGGTCCGCGTGCAGCTGACCGACGCCGAGCGGATGAACTACGCCACCGCCGAGCCCGAGGATCGCTACAAGCTCGCAGCGACTGCGCGCACCAAGTTGCCGGTCATCCGGCAGATCGTCGAGAACCACCCCAACGATCAGGTCCTCGTGATCGGCGCCTACCTCGACCAGCTCGACGACGTCTCAGCCGAGCTCGACGGCGCACCGATCATCCAGGGCTCCACGTCCAACAAGGAACGCGAGCGGCTCTACGACGAATTCCGCCGCGGCGAGCAGCGCGTGCTGGTCGTCAGCAAGGTCGCCAACTTCTCCATCGACCTGCCCGAGGCCGCGGTCGCGGTGCAGATCAGCGGGACTTTCGGATCACGGCAGGAGGAGGCGCAGCGGCTCGGGCGGGTGCTGCGCCCCAAGCATGACGGTCGGCAGGCGCACTTCTACACCGTGGTCGCACGCGACACGCTGGACGCGGAGTACGCAGCGCACCGCCAGCGCTTCCTCGCCGAGCAGGGTTACTCGTACACCATCGTCGACGCCGACGATCTGTTGCGACCGCTTTAGCGCATGAAAACCACCCGGGCCGCCGTCGCCGCCGCGCTTTGCGTGGTGGTCATGGCTGGGTGTTCGCACACCCAGTCCGGCACGCCGCGGGCGGGCGGCGGGCTACCTTCGACGTCCGCCCAACTCAGCGCCTTCATTGCGCGGGGCATCCGGTCGTTGCGCTCGCTCGAGGTGTCGCTGAGCGTGACGACGTCGCGGCGCAGCCTGACCGCATTCGGGCAGGAGGTCGTGCGCAACGGCGTGGTCACCGACGTCGCGCTCACCGAGACCATCCCGGACTTCGGCGCGCTGAGCCTGGTGATCAAGGACGGTGTTTACTACGCGCGGCTGCCGCTGACGCAGCGCACGTCCGAGAAGGACTGGGTACTGGTACGCCCGGACTCCTCCAGCAGTGTGGTGCGCAGCATCTACGCGCCGCTGCACAAATCCGTGCGCACCGCCGCGCTGTCGCTCGGCGTGCTGTTCGCCCGTGCGACGACGCGGCTGCGCTTCTTGGGCCACCAGCGCCTGGACGCAACAGCGACCAGTCACTACGCGCTGGCGGTGGCCCTCCGGCGGCTGCCCCGGGCCTATCCGGATCGCGACGCGTTGATCGCGGCAGGGGTGTCGTCGATGCCCGCGGAGGTGTGGGTCGATGGGCGGGGTCGTCCGCGCTTGATCACCGACCAGATCGCGGTGCACGGTGTGACGATCGACACCGAGGTGCGCTTGCGCCAGTTCGACGCCCCGGTGTCGGTCAAGGCGCCGCCCCGCGCTCGGATCGCAACCGATTGACGCCGCTAGCGTTGCGCGGATGAGAGGTGAACCAGCCGCACCCGAGTCGGACGCGAAGGACTGGACCTGGGTGCTCGATCGTCCCTGCCGGGAATGCGGGTTCGACGCCGCGTCGGTGCGGGTGGACGACGTGGCGAATCCCGGCCGAAGGTCGAATGGCTCGGTCTTCACCGTCGAGACGCTGGCCAAGTATTTTCTGCACGACCTCGAGCACCACGTGCGCGATGTGAGCGGCTGAGCACCGTCGCGGGCTGAGGTACCGTCGGGAGTCGCCCGGGTAGCCGAGCGCTACAGGGTAGGGACTCTATTCATGACCAAAACTCGCTCAGGCCTGACCTGGCTCGTCGCGACCGCCGCACTCGTCGTCGCACTGAGCGGGTGCTCGAGCTCGACCAGCGGCAAGGCCGCGCCGACCGGCTCGGCTACGCCGCCGTCGTCCACGTCGCCGTCGTCCACGTCGCCGTCATCGACCGCGCAAGGCGGTTTTCCGATCCAGCCGGCCGCGCTCGCCAGCTTGCTCAAATCCGGTGCCGCGTCGCTGACCTCGGCACATATCACCTTCGTGGTGCGCTCAGGCGGGCAGAGCATCAGCCTCGGGGGCGATGAGGCCCTGAGCAACGGCACGGTCAAGGACTTCACCTTTGACGAACAGATCCCGGGTGTCGGCTCGATCACCCTGCTCAGCGTGGGCGGCAAGCTCTACGTCAAGCTGCCACCTTCGCAGCGCCAGGCGGCCAAGCCGTGGACGCTGGCGACGGCAAACTCGACGAACACACTCGTGCGCGCTATGGCCGGGTCGCTGAAGAGCGCGAGCGCGCAGACCGGGGTGGACTCGGCGGCGATCCTCGTTTCGGCGACAAATTCGGTCAACCTCGTCGGGACCGAAACTCTGGACGGGGCGAAGGTCGGCCACTACCGCATCGTGGTGAATATCGCCAAGCTGCCGTCGTCATTTCAACAGAAGCAAACCCTGCAGAAGTCCGGCCTCACCACCCTGCCGGTCGAGCTGTACGTCGATGAGCAGGGCCGCACCCGCAAGCTCACCGAGTCGATCACTGTCGGCAGTACCCACGCCGACACGATCGTGACCCTCAGCAAATTGGACGCGCCAGTGTCGATCACAGCTCCCCCGGCGAGCCAGGTCAGCACTCGATAGGCGCTGCGCCGACAAGGCCAGGCACCGCGCCTGGAACGCTGCCAGGACAATGACGAGGTGCACGCCGCCGTCGACATCCTCGCGCTGGTTGCCGTCGTCGGTTTCGTCGCCGCCGGCGCCCGGCGGATGGGTTGGTCCGAGCCGCTACTGCTGGTGGTCGTCGGTGTCGGGTTGTCCTTCGTCCCGAACGTCCTCGAGATCGCTCTCACACCCGACCTGGTCCTGGTCGGGCTCTTACCCCCGCTGCTCTACGCCGCGGCAATCCGCACGTCGCTGGTCGATATCCGCGCGAATCGGCGCGCCATTGCACTGCTGTCGGTAGGCGCCGTCGCCTTCTCGGCGCTCGCCGTCGGCGTGGTCGCATGGTGGATCGTCCCGGGGCTGGGCTGGCCGCGGGTTTCGCGCTCGGTGCCGTGGTCGCGCCACCGGACGCGGTCGCGGCGACCACCGTGGGCCGCCGCGTCGGGATGCCGCGGCGCATCGTCTCGATCCTCGAGGGCGAAAGCCTGGTCAACGACGCGACCGCGCTGGTCGCACTGAACACGGCCATCGCCGCCCTGACGACGACGATCACTCCGTGGCAGGTGGGTTGGGATTTCGTGCGCGCGGCCGGGGGCGGGGTGCTGGTGGGGCTCGCCGCCGCGTTCGTCCTGGCGCTGGTACGCAAGCGCATCGACGACCCGGTGCTGGACACCACGCTGTCCTTCGCGGCGCCCTACATCGCCTTCCTGCCCGCCGAGGAAATCAAGGCGTCCGGTGTGCTCGCGGTGGTGGTGACCGGGCTGATCCTCGGGCACAAGGCACCGGTACTCCAGTCGGCCAGTTCCCGCATCGCCGAGAACGTCAACTGGCGCACCGTGCAGTTCCTGCTCGAGAACGTGGTCTTCCTGCTCATCGGGTTGCAGATTCGCACCCTGCTCTCCAGCGTGCGTACCCAGACGCTGTCGTGGCCGCGCATCGGGCTGGTGTGCGCCGCCATCCTCGTGGCGACGATCGCAGCTCGCGTCATCTGGGTGGTCGCGAGCACCGGCGTGACCCGCTTGCTGCGCGGCAGCAGCTGGTCCTGGGCGGCGGCGGCCGTGGTGTCGTGGTCGGGCATGCGGGGGGTCGTCACCCTAGCCGCGGTGTTCCTGCTGCCGGCTGACACCGCGTTCAGTGGCATCCTCGCGCTGGCCGCGTTCACCGTGGTCGCGGGCACGTTGCTGCTGCACGGGCTCACGCTGCCGTGGCTGGTGCGGCGCCTGAAGCTGTCCGGACCCGACGCCGCCGAGGACGCGCTGCAGGCCGCCGGGCTGGTCACCAATGCCGCCAACGCCGGGCTGGCCGTCCTTGACCAACTCCGCAAGAACGACGACCCGCCGGAAGTCATCGACCAGTTGCGTGAGCGCGCTACCCGGCGCAGCAACAACATCTGGGAGCAGCTCGGCCGCTCGCAGTCCGAGATCGAACCGCCGGGCGCGGTCTACCGCCGGCTGCGGATGCAGATGCTCGCGGCCGAGCGCGGTTCGATCCTGGAAGCCCGCGACCGTGGTGTGTACGACGACGAGGTGCTGCGCTCGGCCCTGTCCTCGATCGACCTCGAGGAGTCGCTGCTCGATCGCATCGAGGACGCCGCCGCACGCCTTGACGACGAGCTGGTGACCTCCGAACGGCGGGCAGGCGACTGCGAGCATCTCCAGGACGCGCCGCGGGTGATGAAGGCGAACACTCCCGACGGCTGTGAGGAATGCCTGCGGGATGGCACCCACTGGGTGCACCTGCGGCTGTGTCTGGGGTGCGGCCATGTCGGGTGCTGCGACTCCTCCGTCGGCAAGCATGCCTCGCTGCACTATCTCGACAGCGAGCACCCGGTCATGCGCAGCATCGAGCCGGGTGAGGCGTGGCGCTGGTGCTTCGTCGACGAGCTGCTCGGCTGAGCAGCGCTGCGGGGCGAGCCGCGGAGCGACCTTCATGCAGCTAGTGACCCCTGACCACCCAGATCAATGACCGGTTGCCGCGGGTCAAGCCTGCGGAGTCGCTCAATCGCCGAACCGGTCCGACAATGCGTATCGCAGCAGCACGACGTCGCCGATCCGGCAGACATCCGCGAGCGTCGCGTGCCGGTCCGGATTCCACGGAAAATGCCCGCCGCGGACGAAGCGACGCACCCCCAGGTCGCCGACGAAGAACGGGGCGAGCACGAGATGCAGTTCGTCGGCCAGGTCCGCAGTCAGGAACTGGGTGTGCACCGCCTCGCCACCCTCGACCATCAGCCGCCGCACGCCTCGGGCGTAGAGATCCTGGCTCATCCAGCGCATATCCACCGGCTCGCCGCCGTCGACGACCGTCGCCACCCGACCGAGGCGATCGCTGGCATCGGCCACTGTCGCGCTGGCGCAGTAAACGATCTTTTCGACCTCGCCGGCCGTGAAGAAATTCGCGCATGGATCCAGCTGGGCCCGGCTCGTCACGGTCACCTTCGTCGGCGAATCCGGCTTGCCACGGGCGACACGCTCGGCCCGGCGCTCGGGCGAGCGCACCAACAACCGCGGATTGTCGTTGCGCACGGTGACCGCGCCGACCAGCACCGCGTCACTCGCAGCGCGCACGGCGTCCACCCGATCGAAGTCCTCGTCGTTGGAAAGAGCGAGGCGGCTGCAGGTCGAACTGTCAATGAAGCCGTCCATCGACGTGCTGCAGCTCAGCAGCGTGTAGGGGCGATCAGCCACGGCCGGCGATTTCCGGGCAGAGCGCGGCGACCGGGCGCGGGGACACCTCAGGCGGGCTCGGCGCGGGCTTGCGGCGGTGCCGCCAAGCGGTAACCATGACGAGCGCACCAGGCAGGCTGGCGACCAGCGTCAGCACGCCGTACACCACCGCGGTAGCGATGCCCTGGGCCGCGCCCAGGCCCGCGGCGCCGAATGCCCATGCAGCAGCGCCCTCGCGCGGCCCCCAGCCGAGGATGTTGAGCGGCACGCTCATCGCCAGCAACACCAGCAGCGCCAGCGGCAGCAACGTAGCAGTTGACGCCGTCACGCCTGCCGCGCGCGCTGCGATCAGGAACGTCGCGGTGTGGCCGGCGACGGCGACGGCCGACGCGGACACGACACCGGGCCACGCCCGCCGAGTGAGTAGGCCCGCTGCGAGGTCCGCACGGGCCGCGCGTAGTGCCCGCGCCCGCCGCGAGGGCCCGTCGCGTGGGAGTAGCAGTAGCGCCGTGCCGAGCGCCGCGATTGCGGCCACCACCAGCGCGACCACCGGCGTTGCCGACCGTGCCGGCGACGGCACAGCGAGCAGCACGGTCATCGTCAGCGCGGCCTGGACCGCCTGGCCCGCCGAGCGTTCCCAGCCGACGGCCCGCACCGCACGACCGACGTCAGCCACGTCCCGCCCGTGCACCACTGCGCGATGGACGTCGCCGACGATGCCGCCGGGCACAGTCAGGTTCACCAACTGCGAGCGGTAGCACGCGGCAATCGCCGTGCGCAGCGGCACAGCGATGCCAAGGCCGCGCGCGACGAGACTCCAGCGCCACGCGCAACACAGCGTGGTCACGACGGCGATTGCCCCCGCGGCCGCCAACGACCATCCGTCGACCCTCCGGATGCCGCGCAGGAACGGCGCCGCGCCGACGCGCTCGATCAGGACAGCGAGGATCGCGACGCCACCCAGCAGGCGCGCCCACGCCCACCCTGTGCGGCTCATCCTGGTGTCCCCTCTGCCCGATGGCACGAGTCTCCTATGCCGGGATACGCCGAGCAGGCATAATCCGGTTCAGTCCAGGCAGCATCTCGCAGTCCGCCCAGCACGCGGGCGATCCGATCCGTGGTGTCCGTCCATCCGGTCAAGCCAGCGCGGCGGTCGCGGGCCGCCCCCCGCAGAGCCGCGCGCAACGCCGCATCGCTGAGCCAGCCGCGCAACGCTTCGGCCAGCGCGCGCGGATCATCGGGCGGCACCAAGGTTCCGGGGCGCCGGCCGTCGGAGGCGTGCCCGAGTGTCTCGGGCAGCCCGCCGACCTGCGTCGCGATGACCGGTAGGCCGTGAGCCAAGGCTTCGGTGACGACCATGGCGTACGTTTCCGCGCGCGACGCCAGCACCAGCACGTCCGCGGCGGCGTACGCGGCGTCCAGGTCGGCGCCGGTGCGGGCTCCGGTGAAACACACCCGGTCCGCCAGGCCGTCATCTCGGATCCGGTGACGAAGACGAGCGACGAAGACCGGATCCCGGCTCAGACTGCCGACGCACACGCACCGCATCCGCAGGTCGCCGAGCAACGCGAGTGCGTCGAGCAGGACGTCGTGTCCCTTTCCCGGCGTGACGGCCGCGACGCAGAGCAACTCAGCGCCTGCCGGGGTTCCAACGGCCAGCCCGCACGCGTCGACCCCGGGCTCTGCGACGTGCACAACGTCCGGACACAGCGCGTAGCGCTCGAGCAACCACCGGCGCGTCCACGCGCTGGTCGTGACGACGGCACTGGCAGCCGACAGGACCGCGCGCTCGCGGGCGTCGTCGAGGGGCATATGCACCAGCACGCCGAGGCGCAACCGGTGCGCCTCGGGCAGCAGAACCTGCGGGGCGGCCGAAGCGATCAACCCGTCAAGCAGCACGAGCGCGCCGTCGGGGAGCCGGCCGAGCACGCCCCTCATCTCGGTGAGCGCGCCCGCTGCCGGTCGTGGCCAATCACCGGGTGTCGGGTGCTCGTGCACCGTCCATCCGAGGGCCGCGAGCCCGAGACACACCCGCCGGTCGTAATGGTTGCCGCCGCTGGGCCGCGCGGGATCATCGATCCCTTCCGGGACGACGACATGCACGCCCGCCACAGTTCTACAGTGAGCGCTCGTAGCTGGCCCACGCGATGTGCGACTCGTGCAGGGTAACCGCGACGCCGGCCAAACCTCGGGCGTTCTCGCCGAAGGCGCCGGCTTCGATCCGGGCGACCAGGCGGTCGGCGACGACTTGGGCCAACGCTTCGGTGGAGGTGTTCGTGCCGGCGAAGGCCGCCTCGTCGTCGAGGTTGCGGTAGCTCAGCTCACCGACGATCGCATGCAACTCCTGCGCCGCCAGGCCGATGTCGAGCACGATGTTGTCCGCATCGAGCGCGGCGCGACGAAATGTCGCATCGACGACGTAGGTCGCGCCGTGTAGGCGTTGCGCGGGTCCGAACACCGCGCCGCGGAAACTGTGGGCGATCATTATGTGATCGCGGACGCTCACACTGAACATCGGTCACGCTCCCATGTCGCTGCCGGGGTAGCTGATGCTGTGGCAGAGCGCCGGCAGCGTCCCGGCGGCCAGGCGGGACATCACCTCGGGCAGTTCGTCGAAACGGGACGTGCCCGAAAGCAGCGCGTCGAAGCCCGGATCGCGAAGCAGTTCGAGCGCGAGTGCCAGCCGATCGGCAGGGGTCCGGCGGCCACGGCGAGCGGGTGCCACCATGGCGACCTGGCTGGCGCGCAGGTGCAGTCGTCGGGCGTGAAACGCCGCGCCGAGGCAGAGCTCGACAGTGCGCGCTCCGTACCAGCTGAGCTCGAGCACCGTGCCCTCGGGCACCAACAGATCCAGCGATCGTTGCAGCCCGGCCGCGCTGGCGCTGGCGTGGACGACCAGGTCGCGCCCGTCCGCGGCGTCGGCGGGCGCGGCGAAGTCGACGCCGAGCGCGGCGGCGACGTCGGCGCGAGCCGGATCGGTGTCGACGAGTTCGACCTCGACGCCGGGAATCCCGGCGAGCACCCGCGCGACGCAACAGCCCACCATGCCGGCGCCGACGACGGTGATCCGGTCGCCCACCAGCGGGGCGGCGTCCCAGGCGGCATTGATCGCGGTCTCCAGGGTGCCGGCGAGCACCGCCCGCGTGAACGGCACGTCGTCGGGCACGACGGCCACGGCCCGGGCGGGGACCACGTATGCGCTCTGGTGCGGGTACAGGCAGAAGACAGTGCTCCCGAGCAGGTCGGGCGGACCGTGTTCGACGACGCCGACGTTGAGATAGCCGTACTTGACCGGCCCTGGGAAGTCGCCCTCCTGGAACGGTGCGCGCATCGCCGCGTACTGGCTCACCGGCACGTCCCCGCGGAAAACGAGTGTTTCGGTGCCCCGGCTCACGCCGGAGCGCAGCGTGCGCACCAGCACGTCACCCGGGCCCGGCTCAGCCAAGGACACCGGACGGATCTCGCCGGCGCCGGGTTCGCGCAGCCAGAACGCGTCCGCGTCGCTCATTCGGAGGATCAGACGCGTTCGGCGAGCCGGGTCGCGAACGGCAGCAGCGATCGGGCGGCGGTCCCGGGCGACCAGACCCGCCAGCCGCCGACGACGAGATCAAGAGCAACCAGATGATGCGCCATCCGGCCGAGCTCGAACTCGACATCGCGCACGGTGACGGGCTGTGACCCACGCTGCCAGCCCCAGCCGAGCATCGGCAGCACAACGCCCGCGACATCTGCGACCTGCATCCGGCCGTGCACGACGACGACGGCCACGGCACGCTCGGCGACGGCCGTGTCGAACTCCCCCGGCGCGAACCACGCCCGCAGCCGGCGCACCACTTCGAGTTCATCCCCGGCCGCCTCACTCGGACGCAGGACCTTCCCCCTCAGCTCGACCAGGCCGGCGTCCTCGAGGATGTCGTGTAACGCGGCGAGGGACGGCAGGTGCTCCTCGACCGAGGCCGGCCGGCCCTTCGGGGACCAGTCGGGCCGTTGGACGAGCATCTCGCGGACCACCACGCGTGGCAGCCGACCGGCCAGGGTGAGCCGAATGCCGCCGGCGAGTATGCCCAGCAGCAGCCGGACGCTGTCCGGGACGGCTCCCACCATGTTGCGCACGCGGATCGTCGTTGCCTGCCGGTCGAAGGGCAACAAATGGTCCCCGACCCGCTCGCGGATTGCCTGATCGGCTGCATTGCGCGGATGGGAGGAACTTGTCAGCGCATTGAGCAACTCGCCGTAGCCGTACGGGCCGCCGCTCTGCTCGCGCGGGCTCGCACCCTCACCGCCGACGCACCCCGGCGCGCGGGCGCCCCGGCCAAGCACCTCGACGTCGTGCTCGTAGCCGTCACCACTGTCAGCCCCGTCGTATACGTAGCCGAAACGGGGCGGCAGATCGGCCAGCAGCACGTCGGGGTCGTCGTCGGCCCACTCGGTGTCGGGAGCATAGCTGGCGGTGTCGGTGCGGAAACGGTGCGGATGCGAGTCAGTCCAGCCGAAAGTGACCTCTAGGACGTCGTGCAGCTCGTCGAGAGTGCTCGCCGCCGGCACGTCGATCACCCGCACCACCGCCGGGACGACCCCGCGCAAGCTGACGCGCAAGCGAACCGTCCTCACCGCGGACCGTCCGGGCCGGCAGGTGCTTCTGGCATGTTCGCTCCATTCGCCGGATGGTCGAATATTGCGGCGTCGCGCCATCATCGCTTGAAATCGTCCGCCATCCAACACGAGGGGTCGCCTCGGGCGCGTCGCAGCCGCCTCCTGCCCGCAGGCAGACGCCCGCCACGCGGTCCGACCATCGCGGGTTCGCCGGTTCGCCCGGAAAGCGACCGATGCGCGATGGATGGCGTTCACAGCCGTATGTCAGAGTCGGCCGTCCTATACCCGCCTCCCCTCAGGAGACCTCGTGCTCAGAATTTCGCGCGCAGCGGCCACCGCACTCACGGTCGGCGCGCTCGCGGTCACCGTCGTCGGCAGCGCCGCGGCGAGCCCAACGCCCACCACACGCCATGCCGCAGGCCAGCACAACTCGACCCCGCTGATCTTCGGCCATCGCGGCGCAGCCGGCTACCGGCCCGAACACACCAGCGGCGGGTACGAGCTCGCCGCGCAACTCGGCGCCGACTACCTCGAGCCGGATCTGGTGCCCACCAAGGACGGCTACCTCGTCGACCGGCACGAGCCGGAGATCAGCCAGACAACCGACGTCGCGCAGCATCCCGAGTTCGCCGACCGCAAGACGACCAAGACGATCGACGGCCAGGCGGTGACCGGGTGGTTCACCACCGACTTCACGCTGCGCGAGCTGGAGACACTGCGGGCGATCGAACGCCTCCCCGACATCCGCCAGCACAACACGCTCTACAACGGGCTGTATCGCATCCCGACCCTGCAGGACGACATCGACGAGGTGCGCCTGCTGTCCAAGCGCTACCACCGGGTCATCGGCATCGTCCCAGAGATCAAGCACTCGACGTTCTTCCGCTCGATCGGCCTGCCCATGGAGCAGCGCACGCTGGACGTGCTGCGGCACAACGGCCTGGACTCGCGACACCCGGACATCCCGGTCGTGATCCAGTCCTTCGAGGTCGCCAACCTGCAGTGGCTGCACCGCCGGACCGCAATCGCGCTGATGCAGCTGACCGGGGCGAGCGGTGCGCCCGCCGACTTCGTTGCTGCCGGTGATCCACGCACCTACGCCGACCTGACGACCCCGCGCGGGCTGCGTGGCGTCGCCGACTACGCCACCTATCTCGGCGCGGACAAGAACCAGATCGTGCCGCGGACGCAAAGCAACGCGCTCGCCACGCCGACCACGCTCGTCCGCGACGCGCACCGGGCGGGCCTGCTCGTCTCGCCCTACACCTTCCGCAACGAGAACGTCTTCCTGCCGACCGACTTCCAGCGTGGAGCGAATCCAAGCGACTACGGCAACGCGCTAGCGGAGTACCAGCTCTACTACTCCCTCGGCGTGGACGGGCTGTTCAGCGACAACAGCGACACGGCCGTGCTCGCGCGCAAGCTCTGGATCGCGGCGGGGCGCCCGCATTACCACGGCAAGTACCGCACCGCCGCCTGACCGGCCGCTACGAAGGCACTTGCACGAGCCACCTGCACACGGCACACAGAAGGGGCGGCCCCGATCGGGGCCGCCCCTTCTGCCGTGCTGTTAGGACTTCTTAGAAGTCCATGTCTCCGCCGGGCATGCCGCCGCCCGCAGGGGCGCTGGCCTTCTCCGGCTTGTCGGCCACAACGGCCTCGGTGGTCAGGAACAACGCGGCGATGGACGCGGCGTTCTGCAGAGCCGAGCGCGTTACCTTGGCAGGCTCCACGATCCCCGCCTTGAACATGTCGACGTACTCGCCGGTCGCGGCGTTGAGGCCGTGACCCGCAGGCAGCGAGTTGACCTTCTCTGCCACGACGCCACCCTCGAGGCCCGCGTTGATCGCGATCTGCTTGAGCGGCGCGGTGAGCGCGACGCGGACGATGTTTGCGCCCGTCGCCTCGTCGCCAACCAGGTCCAGCTTGTCGAACGCGCTGAGCGCGGCGTTGGCAAGAGCCACGCCACCGCCGGGAAGCAGACCCTCTTCGACGGCCGCCTTCGCGTTGCGCACGGCGTCCTCGATGCGGTGCTTGCGCTCCTTGAGCTCGACCTCGGTCGCGGCACCGACCTTGATGACCGCAACACCGCCGGCGAGCTTCGCCAGCCGCTCCTGCAGCTTCTCACGGTCGTAGTCCGAGTCGCTCTTCTCGATCTCGGCGCGGATCTGGTTGACGCGACCCTGGATCTGGTCGGCGTCACCGGAACCCTCGATCACGGTGGTCTCGTCCTTGGTCACAACGACCTTGCGAGCCTTGCCCAGATCGTCGATCGTGGCGTTCTCCAGCTTGAGACCGACGGTCTCGCTGATCACGGTGCCACCGGTCAGGATCGCGATGTCCTGCAGCATGGCCTTGCGGCGGTCACCGAAGCCCGGAGCCTTGACGGCGACGGACTTGAAAGTGCCCCGGATCTTGTTGACGACCAGGGTGGCCAGCGCCTCGCCCTCGACGTCCTCGGAGAGGATCGCCAGCGGCTTGCCGGTCTGCATGACCTTCTCGAGCAGCGGAAGAAGATCCTTCACGTTCGAGATCTTCGACTCGACGATGAGGATGTACGGGTCGTCAAGGACGGCTTCCATACGCTCGGCGTCGGTGACGAAGTACGGGCTGATGTGGCCCTTGTCGAAGCGCATACCCTCGGTGAGCTCGAGTTCGAGACCGAAGGTGTTGCTCTCCTCGACGGTGATGACGCCTTCCTTGCCGACCTTGTCCATTGCCTCGGCGATGAGCTCGCCGACAGTGGGGTCAGCGGCGGAGATCGAGGCGGTGGCCGCGATCTGCTCCTTGGTCTCGACGTCCTTGGCCAGGTTGCCCAGGAATTCCGACACGGACGCGACAGCAGCCTCGATGCCACGCTTGAGCGCCATCGGGTTGGCACCGGCGGCCACGTTGCGCAGGCCTTCCTTGACCAGCGCCTGAGCGAGCACCGTGGCGGTGGTGGTGCCGTCACCGGCGACATCGTCGGTCTTCTTGGCAACCTCCTTGACCAGCTCGGCGCCGATCTTCTCGAACGGCTCCTCGAGCTCGATCTCCTTGGCGATGCTGACACCGTCGTTGGTGATCGTGGGAGCGCCCCACTTCTTCTCCAGCACGACGTTGCGGCCCTTCGGGCCGAGCGTCACCTTCACGGCGTCGGCGAGCTGGTTCATGCCGCGCTCCAGGCCGCGACGGGCCTCTTCATCGAACGCGATCAACTTTGCCATGCGGTTGGTCCTTTCACATGCGCTTATCTGTTCGGACCGGCAGCGCCCGCGACGGACGGTGCCCATAGGGGGCAACCTCACTGTCGACCGGTTGGCACTCAGCCTAGCCGAGTGCCAGCCCAATTCTGGCACTCGGCTAGGGGGAGTGCAAGCAAGGGATTGGCTGGATCGGTTAGCGTGACTCGGGTGCTGAAGATGGATGGGGCCCGATGTTGACGGTGGACGGTCTGTACAAGGCCTACGGCGACACGCGAGCCCTGGAAGGGGTGTCGTTGCGGGTCGCGCCGGGCGAGGTCGTCGGGTTCGTCGGTGCGAACGGAGCGGGCAAGTCGACGACCATGCGGATCGCGATGGGCCTGCTCGCCGCAGATCAGGGCATCGTGCGCTGGAACGATCGCCCGCTGACCTTCGCTGCACGGCAGAGCTTCGGCTACATGCCCGAGGAGCGGGGGCTGTACCCGAAGATGCGGATCGTCGACCAGATCGCGTACTTCGGCCAGCTGCGGGGCATGTCCCGCCAGCGCGCCGCGAAGGCGGCGTCGGTGCTGATCGAGCGCATGGACGTCCTCGCCAAAGCGAGCGATCAGGTCCAGGCGCTGTCGCTAGGTAACCAGCAGCGGGTGCAACTCGCCGCCGCCCTCATCCACGACCCGCAACTGCTGATTCTCGACGAGCCGTTCTCCGGACTGGATCCCGTCGGCGTCGACAAGATGGCTGCGGTGCTGGCCGAGCGGGTCGCAACCGGGGTCGGGGTGCTGTTCTCCAGCCACCAGCTCGAGCTGGTGGAACGCCTGTGCGACCGCGTCGTCATCATCCGGGCCGGAAGCGTGGTCGCCGAGGGCACGCTCGACGAGCTGCGTCAGACCGGTGCGCGCCACCAGCTAGAGATCGTCGTGCGAGCTGCCGACCCGCAGTGGATCGCCGGGGTACCCGGCGTGCACGTGCTCGAGCGTGATGCCGCTCGCGTGCTGCTCACGCTCGACGACCCGGACCGCGACCAGGCCGTTCTCGCGGCGGCGGCGCGGGCGGGACGGGTGGAGCGCTTCGGCTGGCGCCAACCTGCGCTCGCCGAGCTGTACCGCGATGTCGTCACCGGAAAAAGCCCGAAAGAGCGCAGCGAGGCGCGCGCATGAACAGCATCGTCGCGCTGATCGCGCGCCGGGAGATCGTGAGCCGGTGGCAACAGAAGGGTTACCGCATCGGCCTCGGGGGTGTCGGTACTGATCGCAGTGATCGCGGTGAGCCTGCCGGCATTCTTCGGCGGGGCGAACAAGGCGACGTCCTATGACATCGGGCTCAGCTCGGCCGACCCGGCGCTGCAGCGCGCACTCGTCGCGAGCGGCACCGCGAGTGGTGTGCGGATTCACACCCACCTGGCGAGCGCCCAGCAAGCCATCGCCAGGGTGAAGGCGAAGTCGTGGGACGCGGCGGTATTGCCGGGGCCGACGCTCGTCGCACCCGGCAAGGACGACGCTGTGGTGGTCTTGCTGCAAAGCGCGTACGCCCGGGTGCGGGTGCTCGACAAGCTGCGCCGCGACGGCCTGTCACCGACCCAGGTGGACGCAGCCCTGCGCGCGGCGCCGCTGCCCGTCCAGGCGACTCGAACAGCGAACTCCTCGCAACGGCAGAGCGTTGCGATCATCACGGTGCTCGTCCTGTTCTCGCAACTGATCACGTTCTGCACCTGGGTGGCGACCGGTGTCGTCGAGGAGAAGACGAGCCGGGTGGTGGAGTTGCTGCTCTCGTCGGTGCGGCCGCTGCAGTTGCTCGCCGGGAAGCTGCTCGGGATCGGCGTCCTCGCCGCCGCACAGGTCGCGGTTATCGCCGGTGCCGCACTGATCGCCGCTACCGCTGCAGGCACACTGACCCTGCCCGTCTCGCAACTGCTGACCGTCCTCATCAGCTTCGTCGCGTTCGTATTCGGCTTCGCGTTCTTCGCGGCCCTGTCGGCGGGTCTCGCATCGACGGTGTCCAGGCAGGAGGAGGTGGGCGGAGTGCTCGCCCCGGTCACGGTGGCGCTCATGGTGTGTTACTTCGCCGCGTTCGCCGTCGCGTCCAACGGCAACTCGACGCTCGCGCGGGTGCTCTCGATCGTGCCACCGGTGTCGTCGATGTCGATGCCGGCCCGCATCGCCCGCGGTGACGCGTCACTGCTCGATGTGAGCGCCGCGATCGTACTTCTCATGATCGTCACGGTCGCCGTGCTCGCACTTGCCGCTCGAATCTATCGGGTATCGGTGCTGCACACCGGATCGCGGCTGAAGCTCCGGCAGGCGTGGCGTGGCGAGGCGGTCGCCGAGATCAGCTGAGCGGCTCGGCTATCCGGCGATGACGCCGGGCTGCACCCGGCGCGAAACCGGCGCGAGGGGTCGGACCTTCACGGGCTCGGCGAGCAGATCCGCCAGTTCGAGTTGCAGGGCCTGGAAGAAGTCGTGCGCGAAATGAGCGGCGACGGCGTTGCCGTCCTGGAATTCCTCCCACATCCAGACGGTGTCCTCGTCGTTGGGGTCGGCGGCAATCGTCAGCAGCGTGGTCCCGGGCTCGCCGTCCAGGGTGTTGAGGTAGTTGCCGAGAACACGGACCAGGTCATCACGCAGGCCCTCGCGGGCAGTCAGTTGCAGCAGCGCCCCGAAGGCAGCATGGTCGGCCATGCCGCCTGCAACACGCGGGTCATGGCGTCGATTCCCGCAGCGCTGGGGTGCAAACTGCGGTCCGGGACCGATTCCGATCCCGGACCGCAATGGGCCAGCCTCCAGCTCAGCTGACGAGGCGGACCCCGTCGGCCTGCGGGCCCTTGGGGCCCTGCGCGACCTCGAACTCCACCCGCTGACCTTCGTCCAACGAGCGGTAGCCGTCGGACTCGATGGCGGAGTAGTGGACGAACACGTCCTGCCCACCGTCGACGGCGATGAAGCCGTAGCCCTTCTCGTTGTTGAACCACTTCACGGTGCCCTGTGCCACGTGCACTCCTTGCTAGCGGCCGGTCCGGAACCCACCGGTCGTGGGCCACGGGGTCTTCGGCCTGGCTCCGCGTCACTGCAGGGCACGCGCCCTTCGGCTCGTGGTACTTCGCTTGCGAGACCTCTTGACCGCCGCGGACGCTACTCGCGTCGTGCAACGATTTCCAGATTCGGGGCCGGGTCACCGGGTGCCGATGACGTCGTAGATCAGCCGTCCGATCCCGCGCTCGGTGAGGGTGAGGGTGTTGCCGGCGATCGCCCACCCCGCCGACACCGAGAACATCTGCTCGACGGTAGGGACCGCTGCCCCGTAGGGGCACCGCTTGTGGCGGCCGATCAAGTTGTAGAAGCGCAGCACGTTGCCGTCGACTGCGGCATCGCCCTTGATCGTCACACACGGGTCGGTCGCGGTGAAACTGCCGTCGTCGCGCAGCTCCAGACGCGCGGCCAGAGAACCAGCTCTCGCTCGCCCACCCGCCTCGACGGCTCTGTGCAGCTCCCAGGACCGGCCCGTGATCGTCGCAACGTCCAGCGTCGGGGCCGGGGTCGACTTCGGCGCGACGCTGAAGGTGAGGGTGCCGCTGCCGGGCTTGCGCAGGGTCAGTACCCGGCCCGACACCGAGTAGGTCGAGGGCCCCGCCAATACCGGCCTGGCCTGCGGATCCAGACCCATGCCCACCTGGTCGATGCAGCCCCGCTCGCGGACCACAAGGTCCAGGATCTGCAGGCGCCCCCCGTCGGCGCGGGCCAACCCGGCCAGTACGGTGCAGTCGTCGACCGCGACGAAGCTGCCCCGCCGGATGGTGAACAGCACGCTCGCGCCGGCGTGCCGACGTGCGCCGTCGGCGGCGACACCGCCGGTGAGGCGCCAGACGACGCCGCTCAGATGTGCCGAGGGCCGCGGCCGATGCTCGGAACTCGGGCTGGCGCTGTGCGGGCGCAGCACAAGCCATCCCGAGGTGATCAAGGCGATGACGAGCGCGGCAGCGGACAGCAACGGCGCCCAGCGGCGCCGGCGTCGCAGCGCCGGCGCTGCGATGGGTGCCGTGGCGTCCGCCGCACGCCAGCGCTCACCGGCTGCGCGCAGCCGGGCGTCCATCACTTCGTCGGCGTCGCGTCCTCGGTCAGCGTCCATCGTCGTCCTCCAGCAGTGTGCGCAGGCGATTGCGGGCATCGTGCAGCGTGGACTTGACCGTCCCGGCCGCGCATCCCATGACCGCGGCGGCTTCCTCGACCGGCAACCCGAGGAAGTAGTGCAGGTGCACGGCCAGCTGCTGCCGCGCAGCCAACTGTGCGACGGCCCGCTCGAGATCCAGATCGTGGGCCGCATCGGCCGAGGCGATATCGCCGAGTTCGGCGGTGTCATCGACGAGCTCGACGCGGCGCAGCTTGCGCCGTCGCGCGGCCCGCGCCTGGTCGGCCGTGATGGCCAGTAGCCAGCTCGTCGCGGAGCCGCGGTCCGGGTCGAACTGCGCGCGCTTTCGCCAGGCCCGGCTCAGCGCTTCCGCGACGACGTCGTCCGGGTCGGCGTCGGGGGCCAACCGCCGCGCGAGACGAGTCATCGCCTGCAGCGAAGGCGTGACCCAGCCAGCGAACCCGTCTTGATCGGGTGCCTCGGCTCGGTCGCGCGTGCTCACCTGCACACCCTGTCTACGTCGCGACCGGGCGACAAGGTTGGGTGCTCGCCGATTTCCGCGGGAGCGGTGCCCGGCGCGGTGAGCTCAGAGCAGGCCGGCCGCGCGCATGCCCTTCACCGTCGCCTTGATGACCGCAGTCGGGCGCGTGCCCTCGCTGATGGCATCGATCGTCTTCAGGCCGTCGCCGGTGTTGTAGACGACGGTCTCGACCGAGGTGTCCAGCGTGCCCTGCGCGATGAGCTTCTTGAGCACGGCGACCGTGACGCCCCCTGCCGTCTCGGCGAACACGCCCGTCGTGCGGGCGAGCAACCGGATGCCGTCGCGGATCTCCTCGTCGCCGACCGCTTCCATCGCCCCGCCCGAAGCACGCACGGCCTCCAGCGCATATGGCCCGTCAGCCGGATTGCCGATGTTGAGCGATTTGGCGATCCCGGTCGGGCGCACCGGGTGTACCTCGTTCGAGCCGTTCCCGAACGCCGTCGCGATCGGCGCGCAGCCGGCGGATTGGGCGCCGAAAACCTTCCACGACGATGCGGGGACGAGCTCGGCCGCGACCAGTTCCTTGTACGCTTTGTTGATCTTGGTCAGCATCGAGCCGGAGGCCATCGGCGCCACGTACTGCCCCGGCACGCGCCAGCCGAGCTGCTCGGCGACCTCGTAGCCGAGTGTCTTGGAACCCTCCGCGTAGTAGGGGCGGATGTTGACGTTGACGAAGGCCGTGGTCGCGAACTCGTCGGTCTCCGAGAGCTCCGAGCACAACCGGTTCACGTCGTCGTAGGAGCCTTCGATCCCGACGAGCGTCTGCCCGTACACCGCGGTCTGGACGATCTTGGCAGGCTCCAGGTCGGCCGGGACGAACACGATCGACGGCATCCCGATCCGGGCAGCGTGCGCGGCGACCGAATTGGCAAGGTTGCCCGTCGAGGCGCAGGCGATGCGTTCGAAGCCGAGTTCGCGAGCGGCGGTGATGGCGACGGACACGACGCGGTCCTTGAACGAGTGCGTCGGATTGGCCGAGTCGTCCTTGACCCACACCGGTGCGGTGAAACCGAGTTCGTCGGCCAACCGATCGGCGCGGATCAGCGGGGTCATGCCGGTAAAGGATTCGACGCGGGTCGCGGGATCCTGCCCGACCGGCAAGAGCCCCGCATATCGCCAGATCGACTGCGGCCCGGCCGCGATGTCCGCGTGCGTCACCCGGGCGAGGGCCGCCGGGTCGTAGCCGATCTCGAGCGGTCCCCAGCACTCCAGACACGCATGTTGGGCGCCGAGCGGGAACACGGCGCCGCAATTTCGGCAGACCAGACCCGAGGCGGGTGAGGGGAAGGTGGTGCGGTCAGCGAGCGCAGTCATGACAGGAAGAGGCCTTTCTCCTCATCTTTCCCGGGCGGGCCCCCGGGCCGGAGTTGGCACCAACGCATGCGCGGCCTCACGCACAGGATGCGTAAGGCTTCGTACGCGGTTGCCGGGGCTTCAACGGGCCGTTCCCTCTGCCCCTCTGGATGAGCGGTGCTATTCGGTTGTGCCGACCATCATCGCACAGTGGGCGGCCGCGCTCAGTTGGGCGAGTAGTCGGTCGTCAGCACGAGCACGATCGGTCCCCGCGGCAGTTCGGGAAAGCGGGCAAGCACCCGTTTGATCGTCGGATACTGCCGCTGCAGCCGTAGCGCGACGGCCTTCGCACTCGGCACGGTCGGGTCGAAATACGCGGCGGTCGAGATGATCCGGTTGACGTAGTTGTCATCTGTGCTGGTCACCGTCCAACCACCGCGTTGCAAGCGCTGCTTGGCCTGATCGGCCAGACCACTGTGCCCGGAAGCGTTGAGCACGATCAGGGCCAGCGCGCGGCGCCGGGCGCCGGTCGGGTGCCCCGCCGACGGCCCGCTGCGCGCCGGCGAGTGACTTCCCGTGGCCCTGGACGCCGTCGAGCGCTGGTCGGTATGCCCGACGGTGGGCTGGGCGGAGGGCGTGGTGGTGCCGGCTGTCGTCGCCGTCTGATGCGGCTGCTGGAGCGCGATCACGGCGACGACGAGCACGACCAGACCGAGTGCGGCCAACAGGATCCCGGCCAGCCACTCCCGGCGCCTGCGTCGAGCAAGCTGGCGGGAAAGGCGGCCCTGCCGGGTCAGACCTCGATGCCGAGACGACGCGCCGAGCGTTGCCGCTGTCGGCTGGCGCGCAGCCGGCGGAGGCGCTTGACGAGCATCGGGTCGGCGGTCAGGGCGGCCGGGCTGTCGATCAGCGCATTAAGGACCTGGTAGTACCGGGTCGTCGACATGTCGAACAGCTCGCGGATCGCCTGTTCCTTGGCGCCTGCGTATTTCCACCACTGCCGCTCGAAGGCAAGGATCTCGCGGCCGCGCCGATCCAGTCCACTGCCGGTCGCGCCGGATTCGTCGGCGTCCACTTCGTGACCGGCTGCGGCGTTGGCGAACTCCATGCGTCGCGCTCCTCGAACGTGCGGGTCGAATGCCTGTCGCCACGGGTGGTCGTAGCTGAACTTCAGCATTGTAATTCCGGACCGTGTAATTCCCTGACATCAAATCACGCGTGCCCTGTCAAGGGGATTCGGCGCGCTGTGAACGAGCGAACGGTTCGTCCACACCGACGCCGACGCCCGCGCGTGCGCCCTCAGTGACCCGCCATGATCCGGCCATGTCCGGCCTCCCGTCCGCACCCGACCTGCGAGCACTGCTCACCCTCGCCGCCTCCTTCGACGCATCGGCCGAGACGCTCCGTGCGCGCGCGAGCGCCGTGCGACAGAGCCCGCACGCGGCGGGCTGGTATTCCAGCGGCGCCCGCGCGTTCGCGCGCAGCGCCGAGGAAGCCGCCGCCGGGCTGCTCGTCGTGGCACGCCGGCAGGAAGGTGTGGCGCTCGAGTTGCGCTCGCTCGCCGCGGCCATCACCGCACGAGGCGGTGGGCGGTGAGCAGCCCGATCAGCGTCACTGGGGGCGACGACGGCACGAGCGCCCGGTTCGAGGACATGCTCGCGGTCGCCGGCATGTTGGACCGTGCCGCCCGCGACATCGAGGAGATCGTCACCGTCGTCCGGTTCCAAAGCCGGTTTCAGCTCGGCGCCGGGCTCGGCGCTGCCGACGAGATGCGGGTGTCCCGGCTGCTCGCCGACTTCTCGGATCCACAACAGCCCGCCGCGCTGACCGCGCTCCGGCTACGCGGCGACGCGGCGCGGTTGCGGGGGGCAGTCGCGGCGTACCAGCAAGCTGACGACGACTCCGCCTCGCTCATCGATGCCATGAGCGGGGTACTCGTCGCTGTCGCCGTCGGCGCCGGCGCCCTATTGCGAGGCAGGGGCCCGGCCGACGCAGCGCAGCGCGCGCTCGCCACCGACCCGTCCGTCGTGGACACGTTCGTCAACTACTCCGGTGCTATGTCCGTGGTGACGCGGGTCGGTCCCCGCTACCCGGACGGCCACCCGGTCGTCGGCGATCTCGGGCTCGACCGCCGCGCGAACCTGGCGCCCGGCGACCTCGCCGCCCTCGTCGAAAGTCTCGCCGTGCGCAACGAGGGCCTGGCAGGCGAGGTGTCGGTCGCCTTCGTCGTCGGCGCCGACGGCATCCGCCGAGTGATCGTCGACATCCCCGGGACGAAGTCGTGGAACCCGGGCGCGACCTGTGATGTCACCAGCCTCTCGACCAACGCCCGCGCGCTGGTCGGTGCGCCGACGTCGTACGAGCGCGGCGTGCTGATCGCGCTCGCCCGAGCCGGGGTTCGGCACACCGATCCGGTGCTGCTGGTCGGTCACAGCGAGGGCGGCATGGTCGCGGTAGAGACCGCTCGCGACGCGGTGCGCCGGGGGCGCTTCAACGTCACGCACGTCGTCACCGCGGGCTCTCCGATCGGGCGTACGGTCGGCTCGCTGCCGGCCGGCGTCCGGGTGCTGGCGTTGGAGAACGCAACCGACGTCGTCCCGCATCTCGACGGCGCGAGCAACCCGGATCGCCGTAACGTCACGACGGTCACGGTCCACCACGGCGACGGCACGATATCCGACGACCACGACCTGCGCGACAGCTACGAGCCCGGCGCCCACGACGCCGACCTCAGCGCCAACGCGTCGGTACGCGATTTCGTCCACAGCGCGCAGGGTTTCCTCGACGCGGCGGCGATACGCACGCATGCCTTCGTCGTCACCAGGGCGTACCCGTGACCGGATCCGGGCGTGCCCCTTGCCCGAACGGTCCGCGTCGACCACGATCCAGCCATGCTCGGACTCATGGGCGACATCGCCCTGACCACCAATTGGATTCTCGATCGCGGCGCGACGTACTTCGGCACCAAGCCGATCGTCACCCGGACGGCGTCTGGACTGCAACGCTCGACCTACGCCGAGGTCGCCGACGAGGCGAGGCGGATCGCGAGCGTCCTGGACGATCTCGGCGTCTCACCGGACGGCCGCGTCGGCACATTCGGGTGGAACACCGCGCATCACCTTGCGCTCTATCTCGCCATCCCCAGCACCGGCCGGGTGATGCACACGATCAACATCCGCTACTTCGCCGACCAGTTGACCTACACCGTCGAGCACGCCGAGGACGAAGTGATCTTCGTGGATCGGTCGCTGTTGCCGCTACTCGCCCGGCTGCTGCCGAAGCTTCCCAGCGTTCGCCATTTCATCGTGATGGACGACGGCGCCGTCACCGAACTCCCCGACGACTCGCGCATCCTGCATTTCGACGACCTCGTCGCCAGCGCACCGCCCGCGGATCTGGCAGACCGGGTGCGCGACGAATATCGCGGCGCGGCGATCTGCTACACCACCGGCACGACGGGCCACCCGAAGGGCGTGTTGTACTCACACCGCTCGATGTGGCTGCATTCCAACGCGTGCCTCACGAGCGCTGCCTTCGGCCTGAGCGAGTCCGACCGCCTGCTGCCGGTGGTGCCGATGTTTCACGCCAACGCCTGGGGGCTGCCGTACGCCTGCTTCCTTGCCGGTGCGTCACTGATCATGCCCGGCCCGGACCTGACCCCTACCGGGCTGCTCACCCTGCTGGAGTCGGAGCGGGTCACTGTCACCGCAGGAGTCCCGACCATCTGGATGGGGATCCTGCCGCTGGTCGAGGGTCGCGACCTATCGGCGCTCCGAGCGATCATCTGCGGCGGTTCCGCCGTTCCGAAGTCGCTGTCGGAAGGCTGGCGCGCGGCGATCGGGCTGCCGATCACGCAGGCATGGGGCATGACCGAGACCTCGCCGATCGCCACTGTCGGGATCGTGCGTTCGGAGTTCGCGGACCTGAGCGAGGACCAGATAGCCGATGTCCGCGCGACGGCGGGCATCGCGCCGCCGGGTGTCGAGATCCGGATCGTCGATGCCGAGACACGCGAGACGCTGCCCTGGGACGACAAGGCGTCCGGTGAGATCGAATGCCGCGGACCGTGGGTCGCTACGCGCTACTTCCGCACCGACGAGCCGGGCGCGCAGTTCTCCCCCGACGGCTGGCTGCGTACCGGCGACGTCGCAGCCATTTCCGAACTCGGCTACGTCCGCCTCGTCGACCGGACCAAGGACCTGGTCAAATCCGGCGGTGAGTGGCTCAGCTCGGTCGACCTGGAGAACCAGATCATGGCCCACCCGAAGGTCGCCGAGGCAGCCGTGATCGCGATCGCGCATCCGAAATGGTCCGAACGCCCGCTTGCCTGCGTCGTCGCCAAACCGGATGTGCAACTGAGCAAGGAGGAGATCTTGGACTTCCTCCGCGAGAAGCTGACGAAGTGGCAGGTCCCCGATGATGTCGTGTTCATCGACGAGGTCCCGAAGACGAGCGTCGGCAAGTTCTCCAAGAAGACCCTGCGCGACCGGTTCGCCGACTACGAATGGCCCAGCGACTAGCCCGCCGCACGACGCTCGCGAGCGAACCAATGTCGCAGTGCACGGCCCGCCCGAACGAGCGCAGCGAGGATCGGCTCGGCTGAGAGGAGCGCTGCGCGGCCGGGCAGGATGGTCCCGATGAGCCGGGTGGAGGAGCGCAGCGCCGAGTCCGGGCAGGTGCTGCTCGTCGTCGCGCTGCTGCTGACCGGGCTCTCGATGCGCACGGCCGTCACCAGCATCGGTGCGGTGCTCGGCGATCTCGAGCACGGCGTCCATGCGTCCAGCGTTACCGCCGGCGTCATCACCACGCTGCCGGTGATCTGCTTCGCCGCCCTCGGCGCACTGACGCCGCGGCTGTCCGCCGGCTTCGGCGCGCATCGACTGCTGGTCGCCTCGCTCATAGCCATGGTCGCCGGTCTGGCGCTACGGGCAACGGCCGAGTCGTTGTGGCCGTTCCTGCTGCTCAGCGTCCTCGCGCTCAGCGGCGGTGCGGTCGCGAACGTCGTACTGCCAACCATCGTGAAGCGGCACTTCCCCGACCGCATCGGACGGATGACTGCCCTCTACACGACGGCGCTGGCCATCGGCGCGACGGCGGGCGCCGGGCTCACCGTGCCGATCGGGGATCTCGGCGGCGGGTGGCGCTTCGGCCTCGGCTCGTGGGCGCTGTTCGCCGCGGTTGCCGTGCTGCCGTGGCTGACGACCTTGCGCGGCGACAGCGGCGAGGTCGTGCCGCACCACGCGGTACGGACGGCGACGCTGATCCACAGCCGCACCGCGTGGGCCTTGACTGGTTTCTTCGCCTTCCAATCCTTCCAGGCCTACGTCACCTTCGGCTGGTACGCGATCTTTCTGCACGACCACGGCCTGTCCCAGGCAGCCGCCGGCTGGCTGGTCGCCCTGCTGTCGGGCCTGTCCATCCCGGTGTCGATGATCGTCCCCACCATTGCCCCGCGACACCACCGGGCAGTGATCCTCGGCATGGGCGGGTGCTATGCAGTCGCCTTCGCCGGATTCGGGCTGGCGCCCAACGGGGGCGCGGTTGCGTGGATGGTGCTAGCCGGGATCGGCTCCGGCATGTTCCCTCTGGCATTGACGATGATCGGGCTGCGCGCACGCACAGCGCAGACGACCAACGTGTTGTCCGCGTTCGTCCAGTCGATCGGCTACGTCGTTGCCGGCAGTGGACCGCTGCTGTTCGGCGTGCTGCACGGCGCATCAGGCGGCTGGGCGCTGCCCTTGACCACGCTGTGGGTGGCACTCGTCCTCGCAGTGATCGGCGGCTGGTGGGCCGCCACTGCGCGCTACGTCGACGACGAGATCGCGACCGCACGTCCGGCATCCTCTGACGCGGCGTCGTCTGACGCGGCGGCGTCGGACACGCTGGCGTCGGACAGCTAGCGGTCGTTTGGCGGCACGTGCTCAGCCGACAATCGCGCGGGCGACCTGCTCCGGCTCGTCGAGGGACAGGAAAGTCCGCCCACCCGGCACCCGGACGAGTCGGGCATCAGCGAATGCCTGCTGCAGCCGCTCGGCGAGGGAAATCTTGAAGAACCGGTCGGCCTCCCCCCAGACGAGACTGACCGGCTTCGGGAACGCGCCGAGGCGGGTCGAGACGTCGAGCAGGTCACGCTTGTCGACCTTGCTGAGGAACCGCGCCGTGTCGCGACGAACGCCGGCGTCGGTGAGCACCGGGGTGATCCAATGTCGGGTCAGATCGGCGTCCAGCGGCTTGGCGACCAGCGCGCCGAAACCCAGAATCGAATGCCGGAGGAAACTCGGCCGCACGCTCTGCATCATCGCCTTGAGCAATCTCGGGTGGCGGCCGACCTTGACGATCAGGCCGAAAGGCGCCGGTGGGAACTGGTCGAAGGCGTCGCAGTTGGTCAGCACGAGCCGGCCGATCCGCGAGTGGTCGCCATCGATGAGGAATTGGCACAGCGCCCCGCCGGTGTTATTGCCGACCAGCGTGACGTCGCGCAGCCCGAGCGCGTCCAGGAAATCGTTGACCAGTTGCGCGACGCCGCGAGGGCTGAGGTCCGCGTCCGGCTGCAGCGCGATCGGATGCGACCCGAGCGGCAGGTCGGGCGCGTACGAACGGATGCCCTGCGCAGCGAGCAGGTCGGCAACCCTCGTCCAGAGCTCACCGTTGACGAGCAGGCCGTGGACGAAGACGACTGGCGGCACGGCGCTGTCCTCCGGTCCGGCAACCCGGTAATTGATCGTGCCCTGCGCGAGTTCGAGCGTCGGCATGTGGTTCTCCTCGGGACTACTATCGATTCCGTGAAAATAACATACGTGCAGTCTGTATGAAAGGGGCGCGAACCCAGGCGGCTCGGTCTGCCTCGACGCGGGCCGCGCTCCTCGACGCGGCCCGCCCGCTGTTCGCCGAGCACGGTTACGCAAGCGTCGGTACCGAGGCCATCGTCCACGCCGCCGGGGTGACGCGCGGCGCGATGTATCACCAGTTCGCCGACAAGCTCGAATTGTTCGCGGCAGTGTTCGAGGCCGTCGAGGCGGACGTGACACGGCGCCTGGACGCCGTCGTGTCCGAGGCAGACGAGAGCGACCCGATCGAACTGATGCGCCTAGGCGCGGCGGCGTGGTTGGACGCCGCCGCTGAGCCGGAGGTGCACCGGATCGTGCTGATCGAGGCGCCGGCCGTGCTCGGTTGGGCCCGATGGCGCGAGATCGGGCTGCGCTATGGGCTCGGGCTGGTACGGGGGCTGCTGGAGTACGCGATGTCGGTCGGGCGGATCGCGGTGCAGCCGCCCGAACCGCTGGCACATGTCCTGATCGGGGCTTTGGACGAAGCGGCGTTGTATGTCGCTCAGGCCGAGGACCAGGTGCGCGCGCGGCGCGAAGTGGGTGCTGTGATCGACGCGATCGTGATCGGCATGCAGACGAGCTGACCGCGTGGCGCGACAGGCCGGACGTGAGACACATCCCGCGAGCGCCGCGCCGTTGCGACGCTTCGTGGTCGTCCGCACCCGGAGGCGGATCGCGGTTGCGCGAGGGTCGCGACCTTGACAGATCCTTGTGACCAACCGGGCTCAACCGACCTCGCGGGCGGCAGCCCGCCCCGCCGCCCGTCCGCTGAAGATGCACCCGCCCAGGAAAGTCCCTTCCAGTGCCCGGTACCCATGCACGCCGCCGCCGCCGAACCCGGCAACCTCGCCGGCGGCGTAGAGGCCCGGAATCGGCGTGCCGTCGGATCCCAGCACCCGCGAGTCCAGATCGGTGTTCAGGCCGCCCAACGTCTTGCGGGTCAGGATGCTCAACCGGACCGCAATCAACGGTCCGGCCTTGGGGTCGGTGAGTTTGTGGGGTGAGGCGATGCGGGTGAGCTTGTCGGGAAGGTAGCGGCGGGCCTGGCGCATCGCGGTGATCTGCAGGTCCTTCGTGTAGTCGTTGTCCATCTCACGATCCCGTGCAACTATTTCCCGACGCACCGTCTCGGCGTCCAGAAGCGCTGCGTCGGTGACCTTGTTCATCCGCGTGACCAGCTCGTCCACCGTGGCGGCCTGGACGAAATCAACGCCCCTTTCCAGGAATGCACGCACCGGCGCGGGCATGTCCGCGCGCGCACGGACGATGACCTGCCGTACCGACTTGCCGGTCAGATCGGGATTCTGGTCCTGGCCGGAGAGCCCGAATTCCTTGCCGATGATCTTCTTGGTCAGTACGAACCAGGTGTGCTCGTAGCCGGTGGTCATGATGTGTTCGAGCGTGCCCAGCGTGTCAAAGCCGGGGAACAGCGGCGCGGGAAGTCGTCTTCCAGTTGCGTCCAGCCAGATCGATGACGGGCCGGGCAGGATGCGGATGCCGTGGTCGGTCCACACCGGATCGTAATTGTGCACGCCCTCGACGTAGTGCCACATGCGGTCACGGTTGACCACCCGTCCGCCGGCGGCCTCGGCGATCGCGAGCATGCGGCCGTCGACGAAATCGGGAACGCCGGCGATCATGCGCCGGGGTGGCTCGCCCATCCGCTTCGGCCAATTCTCACGCACGAGATCGAAGTTGCCCCCGATACCGCCGGACGTGACGATTACCGCCGGTGCATGCAACTCGAACACGTCCACAGGCACCCGCGAACTCGGTGCGCTGCGGGCGACGTTCGATGGTTCCAGAACAGCACCCCGAACGCCGTCGACGACTCCGCCTGTCGTCGTCAGCTCGTCTACGCGGTGGCGGAATGCCAAGCGCAGCAGGCCGTCACGCGCCGCTTGTCGAATACGAGCCACGAACGGCGCGACGAGGCCAGGGCCAGTGCCCCAGGTGATGTGAAAACGCGGCACTGAGTTGCCGTGACCGGTCGCGGTATAGCCGCCGCGCTCGGCCCATCCGACGACCGGGAAGAATCGCACGCCGCGCTCGTGCAGCCAGGTGCGTTTCTCACCGGCGGCGAAGTGGACGTACGCCTCTGCCCACCGGCGGGGCCACATGTCCTCGTCCTCGAGCCGGTCGAACGCGGCGCTGCCCAGCCAGTCCTGCCAAGCGAGTTCGATGCTGTCCTTGATGCGGGCCCGGCGCTGCTCGGGCGAGTCGACGAGAAACAGCCCACCGAGCGACCAATAGGCCTGGGCACCGAGATTCTGCTCCGGCTCCTGGTCGACGACCACGACGCTGCGCCCGGCGTCGAGCAATTCGCAGGTCGCGACCAGGCCGGAAAGTCCTGCTCCCACGACGATTGCGTCCGCGTCCACCACTGCACCTCCGACATCCGAGCTGCCGGCGAGGTCCGCCGCGAAGTCGATGTTAGCTCCGCTTGCGTCCCACGCCTTGACAGGCCACATCGGATGCCGGAAGCTTCCTAGTCATGGTCAGTTTACCTACTCGCGATAGGCAAGCCGAACGACGTGAGGCAACCCGTCGCGAAATCTTGGACGTGGCGTGGGACATCGCTCGAAAGGGCGGGCTCGCAGCCGTCACATTGCGTGCGGTGGCAGCGCGCGTCGGCATGCGCTCGCCATCTCTGTACACGCACTTCGAGTCGAAGAACGCGATCTATGACGCGATGTTCGCGCAAGCCTGGTCAGAATACCTGCAGGTCGCCCAGGCCCGGGTCAATTCGCTGCCCAAACCGCCGCGCAAGGCTTTGCTCGCCGTCGTACAGACGTTTGTCGACTTTGCGCTGGCCGACCACGTCCGTTTCCAATTGATGAATCAACGGATGATTCTTGACTTCGCACCGACGCCCGCGGCCTACGCCCCGTCATTGCAGGTGATGGGCCTGTTCAAGGAGAACCTTGCGCTCATCGGCGTGCCTGCCGACTCCGACGCGGACCTCTGCGTGGCCATCGTCGGTGGCCTCGTCGACGCCCAGCTCGCCAACGACCCAGGCGGCGATCGGTGGAGCAAGCAGCTGCGCCGCGCGATGGACATGTTCGCCGACGAGGTCGGCTTGCCTGGCCCGAGACTGAGGAGCAAAAGATGAGCGCGACAGGGACTACACAAGGCAGCGCGCGCAAACCAGAGCTTGAGCGCTCCACGGCGATGCGCCTCGCGGCGACCGAGTATCAGCGGATCATCGACCTGCTGGCTGGGTTGGACGTCGACGACTGGGCCTTGCCGACCGACTGCCCAGGATGGGATGTCCAGGCGGTCGCTGCGCACGCCCTCGGCATGGCCGAGATGGCTGCCTCCGTCCGCGAGCAGATGCGACAAGTCAAAGCCGCGACCAAACGCGGCGGTTCATTCATCGACGCCCTGACGGAATTGCAAGTCGAGGAGCATGCCGCTCTCCGCCCCGAAGACATCATCGCCGCATTCCGAAGAATCGCCCCCAAAGCTGTCCGCGGGCGGCGCCGCACACCCGGGTTCATCAGGCGCAGGACGATGCCGCAACTCCAGATCGTCGACGGCCGAGAGGAGTCCTGGACCATCGGTTTTCTGCTGGACGTGATCCTCACCCGGGACCCGTGGATGCACCGCGTCGACATCACCCGAGCGACCGGCGCCGCTCACCTGCTCACCGCCGACCACGACGGCGTGCTCATCGATGATCTCGTCCACGAGTGGGCGCAGCGCCACGGCCGGCCGTTCTCCCTGCGACTCACCGGCTCCGCGGGTGGATCCTGGACGGTCGGTACCGGCGACCCGCACATCGATCTCGACGCCGTCGACTTCTGCCGGGCCCTCTCCGGACGAGCGCCCGCCGACGGGCTGCTCGCTTTCGAAGTGCCGTTCTGATCGCCGATCATCCTGGTCAACTCGTGACCAGACCCGCCGCGCCGGCAAGCAGGCCGAGGACGGCGCATGCACCCAGTGTGCGCAACACACTCCACCGCAGTCGGAAGATCAACACAAACGCCACGGCGCCGATGCCGAGCGCAACCGGACGCGACGTCGTGAGGTCCGGCACGGTGATGTGGATGGGACCCCATCGGCGGATGGACGTCGCGGTGACAAGGGTGTGGAACGCGAAGTACAGCGCCAGGTTGGCGATGACTCCGACAACGGCGGCGGTGATGCCGGTGAGCGCTGCGGATAACGCTCGATTGCCGCGGAGTCGTTCCACGTATGGTGCGCCGAGAAATACGAAGAGAAAGCACGGCACGAATGTCACCCAGACGGTGAGCAACGCACCAAGGAAGGCGGCAATCCACGGGTTGAGATCGCCCGGATGGCGGTACGCGCCGACGAAGGCAACGAATTGGACCACCATGATGAGCGGACCGGGAGTGGTCTCTGCAAGCGCCAACCCGCGGATCATCTCGGTGGGGCCGAGCCAGTGGAACGCCTCGACGGCACGTTGCGCGACGTAGGCCAACACGGCGTAGGCGCCACCGAAAGTGACGACTGCGGCGCCGGAGAAAAACAAACCTTGCTGGGTGAACACGCTGGCACGGCCGAATACCGCAGCGACAAGGACGAGTGGCACGGCCCAGGCGGTCAGACCGATCGCCAGCACTTTCATCGCTCGCGCGCGGCTCGGTCGCTCGGCATGCAATGCGTCGTCGCTGATCAGGGGAGCGGGTTTGCCTTCTGCGGCGTCGGAAACGGAGCCGCCGCCGGGTCGACGCAGCAGCTGCGGCGCCCACCGTCCGATCGCCCAGCCGATCAACCCGGCGATGAGGATCACGACGGGGAACGGCAACGCGAACACCGCGAGTGCCACGAATGCAGCGACCGCCACCAGGAACAACGCGCGGGCGGTCAGGACCCGTTTCGCGACGCGGATGAGCGCCTGCACAACGACGGCCAGAACAGCCGGGGCGACCCCCGCGAACAGCGACACCACTGCTGTGGTCGTGCCGAAAGCCACGTAGATCACGGATAGGCCCAGCAAGGCAACGACGCCCGGCAGGACGAAAAGGCTGCCCGCGGCGAGGCCACCGCGCGTCCCGTTGAGCAACCATCCGATGTAGATCGCTAGCTGCTGCGCCTCCGGGCCGGGAAGCAGCATGCAGTAGTTCAACGCATGCAGAAATCGTTGCTGGCCTATCCAGCGCCTCTCCTCGACAAGGGTGCGCTGCATGACGGCGATCTGCCCCGCCGGACCGCCGAAGGTCTGCAACGAGATCCCGAACCAGGCCCGCACCGCGGTGCCGAAGGCAATCACGTCCGAAGCGCGGGGAGCAGTGTCAGATTTTGGCGACACCTGGGCGGGCCGAGCGGCTCCGGGCTCGGCCTGGTCGTCGGTCACGCCAGGTCTCTTTCCGACATTGACGAACACTAACGCGACGCTCGGTTGTCGATCATCGTCGCGCACTATCGCGCCGGATGCGGCGCCTGCCACGCGCCGCGCAAGCTCCGCCGAGCGGTCCACCGCCGGAGGGGCCGATCCGCTGAGCCGCCTGTCGGGTTCGAACCGACGACCTATCGCTTACAAGGCGATTGCTCTGGCCAACTGAGCTAAGGCGGCAGGAGGTCGAGGTTACCCGGCGGCGTTCGCGCGAGGCCGGCCCGCGCCCGGGCCGCGGAGCAGGCAGACTGGCGTCGGCATCGTGACGACAGTGACCGGAGAGCAGTATGAGCCGCCTGCACCAGCCCAGGGCCGGGTTCTGGATCCGGCTCTGCGTCCTGATCATCTACCCGCTCGACGGGCTGTTGTTTCGCATCAGATGGCGCAACCTCGACCGGATCCCCGCGCCCGGCGACGGTGCTGCGCTGCTCGTGGTCAACCACATCTCCCAACTGGACACCCTGCTGATGGCACGCTGCGTCTGGCAGTCCGGCCGGGTACCTCGCTTCATGATCAAGTCTGGGGTGTTCGGCTGGCCGATAGTGGGAGCGATGATGCGCGGGGCCGGCCAGATTCCGGTCCAGCGCGGCACCCACAACGCCGCAACAGCCCTCGGCGCGGCCGTCGCCGCCCTGCACCGCGGCGAAGCTGTGATCATCTACCCGGAAGGTTCGACCACCAAGGACCCCACCAACTGGCCCATGCAGGGCAAGACCGGGATCGCCCGCCTGGTGCTGCTCTCGCCCGACACCCCGGTGATCCCGATCGGCCAGTGGGGCGCGGACCAAGGCCGTGGGTTCTCGGTGCGGCGCCTGGGCCGACGGCGCACTGCCGAGGCCTCGGTCGGTAAAGCACTCGATCTCTCCCGCTACCGCGGCGAGGAACCGAACGCCGACACGTTGCGCGAGATCACCGACGTGATCATGACAGCAGTACGCGCGGAAGTCGCCGAACTGCGCGACCTGACCCCGCCCGAGCACTTCTTCGTCCCCGCCCGCAGGTACGTCGACGGCGCGTCGGGCCACGGCTGAGCATTGACTTATCCCGCTCTTCCTGGGTCCAATATGTGAGTCAGACCGCTACGCCGGTCTGCGGATGCTGCTTTCGACATCGGTGGGGCAGATCGACATCCGTGGCCGGAAACCCGTGAGGCACTCGGGTCGCGCTCAGCCAATGCGCATCCGAAGCCCGCACCCGGGGCGGTTTTCGAACACCGATCAGGGGGTTCCCCATGGCAAGTGTCGACTTCATCAACGCAAGTTGCGTCTACCCGGGCGCCTCTTCGCCGTCGGTCGACCGGCTCAATCTCGATCTGAAGGACGGCGAGTTCATGGTGCTCGTCGGGCCCTCCGGTTCGGGCAAGTCGACGGCGCTGCGCATGCTCGCCGGGCTCGAGGACGTCACGTCCGGCGAGATCCAGATCAACGGCACCGACGTGTCGCGTAAGCCTCCCAAGGAGCGCGACATCGCGATGGTGTTCCAGAACTACGCGCTGTACCCGCACATGAGCGTCGCCGAGAACATGGGATTCGCCCTGAAGCTCAAAGGCGTCCCCAAGGAAGAGCGGATGGAAAAGGTCCGCGCTGCCGCTAAGATGCTCGATCTGGAAACCTTCCTGGATCGCAAGCCCAAGGCACTGTCGGGCGGACAGCGGCAGCGCGTCGCAATGGGACGGGCGATCGTGCGTGAGCCCAGCGTCTTCCTGATGGATGAGCCACTGTCCAATCTCGACGCCAAACTGCGCGTCGAGACCCGGGCGAACATCGCGGCGTTGCAGGCGCGCCTGGGCACCACCACGCTCTATGTCACGCACGACCAGGTCGAAGCCATGACGATGGGCGACCGCGTTGCGCTGCTGAAGGACGGCCGCCTGCAGCAGGTCGACACTCCGCGAAACCTCTACGACCGCCCCGACAATGCGTTTGTCGCGGGATTCATCGGCTCACCTGCCATGAACCTGCGCGATGTCGCTCTGGTCGATGGTGGCGCGAAGTTGGGCAACATCGTGTTGCCGCTGAAGCCCGACGTCGTCAACGCTGCCAAGAAGGCCGGTCTGGAGCGGATCACGCTCGGTGTTCGTCCGGAGTCGTTCCACTCCGCCGCCGACTCCGCTGCGACCGCAAGCTCCGGTGACGCACGCGGGCTCAACATCGAGGTGAAGCTGGTCGAGGAACTCGGCGCGGACGCCTACGTGTACGGCGTGCTCGACGGCGACGCGGCCGACGCGAAGCACTATGTGGTGCGCTTTGACGGACGGGTGCCGCCGCGCATCGGTGACCACGTCTCTATCGACGTGCGCACCAACGAAGAGCACGCGTTCAACCCAGAGACCGGCGAGCGCCTCGGCTGATCCGTTGACACCTGCGGGCCGCACCGAGTCAGGTGCGGCCCGCTTCACCTTAAGGGCCGGTTGCCCGGGTCACGTGGCCGCTCGGCGGCGGCGAGCAATCTCGGCAAGCGTCACCGCCGCGGCGACCGAGGCATTGAGCGATTCGGCAGCAGTGGTCATCGGGATCGACAGGGTGAGATCGCAGGTTTCACCCACCAGCCGCGACAGCCCGCGCCCCTCGGATCCGACGACGAGCACGATCGGGTCGACCGCGGCCTCCAGGTCGTCCAGCATCGTCGATCCGTCGGCGTCCAGGCCGACCACCACCATGCCGGCGAGCTTGCACTCCTTGAGGGCGCGCACGAGGTTGGTCACCTGCGCAACCGGCACCCGCGCCGCGGTGCCCGCTGACGTCCGCCAGGCCACCGCGGTCACGCCGGCCGAGCGACGTTCCGGCAGGATCACGCCGTGCGCACCGAACGCCGCCGCGGACCGGATCACCGCGCCGAGATTGCGCGGATCGGTCACGCCGTCCAGCGCCACGAGCAGCCCAGCCGACCGTGCTTCGGACGCGGCGGCGAGAAGAGCCGGTAGCTCGCTGTAGCGATAGGGCGGCACCTGCAGCGCGATGCCCTGATGCAGCAGGCCGCCGGTGCGCCGGTCCAGTTCCGCGCGACTGATCTCGAGCAGCGCCAGCCCGCTGTCGCCGGCGATCCGGATCGCTTCGGTGATCCGCTCGTCGGATTCCACGCCAACGGCCACGTAGAGCGCGGTCGCCGGGATTTTCTCGCGCAACGCTTCCGCCACCGGGTTGCGCCCGACCAGCAACTCAGACGCCTCGGCGCGTCCTCGCGCGCCGCGGGCTGGTTCACGCCGGGTTGCCGACGCCGCGCGCCGAGCCGCCGGATGCCCCTTGCGCTGTTCAGCGGGCGGCGTGGGCCCCTTACCTTTGAGCGCGCGCTTGACCTGTCCGCCAGAGCCGATGAGGGCGCCCTTCTTCTGCTTGCGCACGGCGCCCTGGCGCTTGGAGTTGCCTGCCATCATGTGCCTTTCAGCGTCCAGTGGGGGCCGTCTGCGGTGTCCTCGACGAGGACACCCGCCGCGCTCAACCGGTCGCGGATCCCATCGGCCGCGGCGTAATCCTTGCGGGCGCGCGCGGCGGTGCGCTGCTCGACGACGATGCCGACCAGGGCGTCGACAGTGTCGATCAGGTCGGCAGCGGCCGCCGACTGCCAATGTTGCGGGTTGAGGCCCAGCACGTCGGTCATCGCGAGCACCGCCCCGAGCGCGCCGCGTAAAGCGTCGAGGCGCCCCTCGGCGAGGGCGGTGTTCCCTTCGTGGACGACGCCGTGCAGCGCCGCTAGCGCGGCCGGCACGCTCAGGTCGTCGTCCATTGCCTCGACGAACGCCGAGCACAGCGGGCCTTTCTCGGCTTCGACGAGCCGACTGGCTCGCTCGAGGAAACCTTCGATCCCACGATAAGCGGCAGCAGCCTCGTCCAATGCGGTCTCGGAGAACTCGACGTGCGAGCGGTAGTGCGCGGCGCCGAGGTAGTAACGCACCTCGACCGGGCGCCACCGCTGGACGATCTCGGACACCAGCAGCGAATTGCCCAGCGACTTGGACATCTTTTCCCCGCCGACGGTCAGCCAGGCATTGTGCATCCAGTACCGGGCGAAACCGTCGCCTGCCGCCACCGACTGCGCAATCTCGTTCTCGTGGTGCGGGAACACCAGATCGAGGCCGCCACCGTGGATGTCGAAGCTCGTCCCGAGGTACTTCGTCGCCATCGCAGAGCATTCAAGATGCCAGCCGGGACGGCCTGGCCCCCACGGCGTCGGCCATGACGCGGTCGCGGGCTCATCTGGCTTGTCCCGCTTCCACAGCGCGAAGTCACGCGGATCGCGTTTGCGGGTTTCACCTTCGACGTCTGCGGCCGGGTTCATCGCGTCGAGTTTCTGCCGGGAGAGGCTCCCGTACGCAGCAAAGGAGCGGACGTCGAAGTACACGTCGCCGCCGGCCGCATACGCATGTCCGGAGTCGATGAGGCGCTGCATCAGCTCGATCATCTCGGTGATATGACCGGTCGCGCGCGGCTCGTAGGTCGGCCGTAGGCAGCCGAGCACGTCGTAGGCCCAGCTGAACGCCCGCTCGTTGAGCGCGCTCCACGCCCACCACGAAATGCCGGCCTCGGCCGACTTTCTGAGAATCTTGTCGTCGATGTCGGTGACGTTGCGGATGAAGGTGACCGCATAGCCGCTGTGGGTCAGCCAGCGCCGAAGAATGTCGAAGTTCAGGCCGCTGCGGATGTGGCCGATGTGCGGCGGAGCCTGCACGGTCGCGCCGCACAGGTAGATCGACGCGGTCGCGGGCTCGAGCGGCTCGAAGAGCCGCAGCGACCGGGTCGCGGAGTCGTACAGGTGCAGCGCCACATGCCCATCGTAGGGAGCACCCGCGACCGCTCAGTCCGCGAGCATCAGTAGCGCGGTGGCGATCGCGGCGCGGCCCTCGCCTCGTCCCGTCACGCCGAGGCCGTCGGTGGTGGTGGCGCTCACGGTGACCGGAGCGTCCAGCGCCTGCGACAGCGCCGTTTGCGCCTCGTCCCGGCGTGGGCCGACGCGCGGCTCGTTACTGATGATCTGCACCGCGACATTGCCGATCTGCCACCCGGCGGCGCGTACCCGGCCGGCCGTCTCGCGTAACAGGCTGGCGCCCGACGCGCCCTGCCATCGCCGCTCGGACGTGCCGAAGACCGCGCCGAGGTCACCGAGCCCGGCGGCCGACAGCAACGCGTCACACGCGGCATGCGCGGCGACGTCGCCGTCGGAATGGCCCGAGCAGCCGTCCACGTCCGGCCACAGCAGGCCCGCCAGCCAGCACGCGCGCCCGACCTCGATCGGATGAACGTCCAGGGCGATTCCGGTGCGCAGGTCAATCACCGGCGACCACCTCGGCGAGCAGCAGATCGAGCGGGACGGTCACCTTGAACGCCCGCTCGTCACCCCGCACCGCCATCACGCGGCCGCCGAGGGCCTCGACGAGCGTGGCATCGTCGGTAGCGTTGCTATCGCTCCGGGCGGCGTGCGCTGCGACCAGAACCGGACGCCAGAAACCTTGCGGGGTCTGCATAGCCAGCAATTGCGATCGGTCGACCACGTCGCCGAGCACACCGGTGTGCACGTCGAAGCGGCGGATCGTGTCGGTGAGCGCCAACACCGGCACGGTCGCGTCCGCGCCCTGCAGGCTCAGCCCGTCGATCACCCGGGTGATCACATCGGTCGGGACGAAAGCCCGGGCCACATCGTGCACGAGGACAATGTCGATGTCGTCGGCCACCGTGCGCAACGCACGTGCGACCGAATCCTGGCGGGTCGCGCCGCCGTTCACGACCCGGGCGCGCGGGACGAGGCGAGTGGCCGTCGCCAGCATGGCGGCGGGCGCAGCGACGACCACGTCACGCACCCGGGGGTGATTGACAAAGCGCGAACTCGCATGTTCGAGCAGGGTGCGCCCGGCGACGTCCACGAACGCTTTCGGGACGCCGGCGCCAAGCCGGCTGCCTGATCCGGCAGCAACGAGAATGGCGGCGACGGTCAGATGACCGTGCGCCGCCATTCGTCGGAGCAATCAGCGCGAACTCAGGCCACAGCCTCGCCGAGCACCTCGTCCAGCACAATCTCCGCCTTGTCTTCGTTCGTGCCCTCGGCCAATGCCAATTCGCTCACCAGGATCTGGCGAGCCTTCGCCAGCATCCGCTTTTCACCGGCGGATAGCCCGCGGTCGCGGTCGCGGCGCCAGAGGTCACGCACAACCTCGGCGACCTTGTTGACGTCACCGGAGGCCAGCTTCTCGCCGTTCGCCTTGTAGCGGCGCGACCAGTTCGTCGGCTCTTCGGTGTGCGGTGCACGCAGCACCTCGAAGACCTTGTCCAGACCTTCCTGGCCCACGACGTCGCGTACGCCGACGATCTCGGCATTGTCGGCGGGGACAAGCACCGTCAGATCGCCTTGTGCCACCTTCAGCCGCAGGTAGGACTTCATGACTCCCTGCAACATCCGATCTTCGATGGCTTCGATCAGAGCAGCGCCGTGATGCGGATAAACAACGGTCTCGCCGACCTTGAACGTCATGTGATATGGCCTCCTTCGCCCAGCCAATGATAACACGCAGCACATCGGCACAAACCCGGCTCGCAGCCACAACAAGCTTTTGAAATAAGGGATATCGGGGTTGACAACACCCTCGAGATAAGCATGGCGCCATCCCGCGGCAGAGGACATAGGAGTGCCTCGCTAGGCTGGCGGACAAGTCGTGTCCGGGACAACGCCGGCGCCAGATCGATAGCTCACAGATCGGTAGCAAACAAGGGTCATGACCTGATGACACAGCTGATTGCGCACCGCAGCGGCGCGCACCGGATCGCTGCCGCGCTCGGCCTTGCGCTCGCCGTCCTGATGAGCGCCTCTTGCGCTGCGGGCCAGCATGCGGCTACTTCCGAAGAGGTTTCGGTCGTCGATGCGACCAACGGTTCGGTCGGCTCGATCAAGCTGGCGGCCGTCGCGATCCAGCCGCCCGCCGGGTCGTCCTACGCCGCGGGCTCCAACGCCGAGCTCGCGCTCGTCATCGTGAACCAAGGCACCTCGGCGGACACCCTCAGCGGTGTCAGCAGCCCGGCCTACTCCGGATGGGGCATCGTCGACACGGCGGCGGCGTCGACGACCGCGGTGTCCAGCGTCGGCACGCCCACGTCGATCGCCCCAGGTACGTCGTTGCGCCTCGGCCTGAGCAACCTTTCGCCCAGTGCGCCGACGTCGCCCAAGACGCTCGTGCTGTCCTCGCTCGCCAAGAAGAGCAGTCCACTCTTCCCCGGCAGCTCGGTGCGGATCACGTTCAGCTTTGCCCGAGCCGGTGCCACGACCCTGACCGTTCCGGTGCAGCTGACCTCGGCGCCCAACCAGTCCACCATTCCCGCTCCGTCCGGTTCCGCGAGCGAAGGCTAGCCAGCGCGCTTGCCGGAAAATGTCTGACCCCGCGGATAGATTCAGCGCGTGGCCAAGCCGAACGTACGATCGAACGCAGCCTTTCGATGCACCGAGTGCGGCTCGCCTGCACTGCGGTGGGTCGGCCGGTGTGGCGAGTGTCAGGCGTGGGGCACCGTCGAGCAGCTCGGCGCCACTACCCGCAAGGCGGTCAGCCCTGGTGCGGTGACGTGCCCGGCCAGGCCGATCGGCGACATCTCCGCGGCCGACGCCCGGGCGCGCCCGACCGGTGTTGCGGAACTCGACCGGGTACTCGGCGGCGGGCTGGTGCCAGGGTCGGTGGTGCTGCTCGCCGGCGAGCCTGGGGTCGGCAAATCGACGCTGCTGCTTGAAGTGGCACATCGGTACGCGCGCGGCGGCGGGCGATCACTGGTAGTCACCGGGGAGGAATCCACCGCCCAGGTGCGCCTGCGCGCCGAGCGCATCGGCTGCGTCGACCCGCAACTGTTTCTAGCGGCCGAGAACGATCTCGGCGCGTTGCTCACCCACCTCGACGACGTGCGGCCCGGACTGCTCGTGGTCGATTCGGTGCAAACCATCTCGACCGACGTCGTCGACAGCGGCGCCGGCGGCGTTGCGCAAATTCGAGCGGTGGCCGCGGCCCTTATCGCCGCAGCGAAGCAACGCGCGATCGCCACCGTGCTGGTCGGGCATGTGACCAAAGACGGCGGCATCGCCGGGCCGCGGGTGCTCGAGCACCTCGTCGACGTGGTGCTGCACTTCGACGGCGACCAGCACTCGTCCCTACGCCTGGTCCGAGCGAGCAAGAACCGTTACGGCCCGGCGGACGAGGTCGGCTGTTTCGAGATGCGCGAGAACGGCATCGTGGGGTTGTCTGACCCGTCCGGGCTGTTTCTCTCCGACCGCACTGTGGCCGTTCCCGGCACGTGCGTCGCGATCATCGTCGAGGGCAGGCGATCTCTGGTCACCGAGGTGCAGGCCCTCGTGAACCGGCCCGCCGGCGGCGGCTCACCCCGGCGCGCTGTCAGCGATCTGGACTCCGCGCGAGTCGCGATGCTGCTCGCCGTGCTGGCTCGGCACGGTCAGCTGGCCTTGGCCGATCTCGAGGTCTACGTCGCGACCGTCGGTGGGATCGGTGCCCACGAACCGGCGGCCGACCTGGCCACCGCCCTGGCGCTCGCGTCGGCCGTTCGCAACGTGCCCATCCCGGCCACCGTTTGCGCGATCGGCGAGGTATCGCTTTCCGGCGACGTCCGGCGGGTTCCGCACCTTTCCCGGCGATTGGCAGAGGCTGCCCGGCTGGGCTTCACCCGCGCGCTCGTCCCGGGCTCGCACATCGGCGAGGCGTGCGCACCAGGCCCCGGCCAAGCCATCCGCGTCATTCCCGTCACTACCATTGGCGAGGCGCTCACCGCGGCCCTCAACCTGTCCTCCCATGGCGCCGACAACCGTCGGCCGGCGCTGCGGCAGGTCCGCGGCGCATGATCGGATGTTGCACTGCCGGACTTCCGAGACAGTAGACGTGATGCAATTGCGACTTTCCCGGCGCAGCGCACCCCTACACTGATTCGAACCCGAACGAGGAGCACGCATTGGCGACCGGAGAGCAGGACGACGGTTTGCGCACGTTCCTGGCGACGGTCGCTCCTGGTACCGAACTGCGCGACGGGCTCGAGCGCATCCTGCGCGGCAACACCGGCGCGCTGATCGTGATCGGCTGGGATCGCACCATCGAGCAGATGTGCACCGGCGGTTTTCCGCTGGAGGTCGGCTTCTCGGCCACCCGGCTGCGTGAGCTGTGCAAGATGGACGGCGCAGTCGTCCTGAACGTCGTCGGCGATCGCATCATGCACGCCGCCACGCATCTGATGCCCGATCCGGTGATCCCGACCGAGGAGTCCGGCACGCGCCACCGGACAGCGCAGCGGGTCGCGCGGCAATCCGGTTACCCGGTCATCTCGGTGTCGCAGTCCATGCGCATCATCAGCCTCTATGTCGGCGACCGGCGCTACGTGCTGGAAAGCACCGGCGAGTTGCTCACCCGCGCCAACCAAGCGATCAACACCCTGGAGCGGTACAAGACGCGCCTGGACGAGGTGTCCGGTGCGCTGTCCGCACTCGAGATCGAGGACCTGGTAACAGCGCGTGACGTCGCGGTGGTGGCCCAGCGACTGGAAATGGTGCGGCGCATCGCCGACGAGGTCACCGGCGAGATCGTCGAACTCGGCACTGACGGCCGCCTGCTCGCCTTGCAGCTCGAGGAGCTGATGGCAGGCGTCGACGCTGACCGCGACCTGATCGCGCGCGACTACATGCCTGCGGGTCGGCGCGGGCGCCCGTCCGAACGGGTTCAGGCGGACCTGGCTGCGCTCTCAGCGACCGAACTGCTTGATCTGACCCAGGTTGCGCGGGCCATGGCTCTGCCGCACACCCCGGAAGCTCTGGATTCGGCCGCCAGCCCGCGCGGGCACCGGCTGCTGGCTCGGGTGCCGCGCATGCCCGGCGCCATTCTGGATCGCGTCGTCGAGCACTTCGGTGGCCTGCAGAAACTGCTTGCGGCCTCGGTCGAAGACCTTCAGGTGGTCGACGGTGTCGGCGAGACGCGCGCGCGGGCGGTCCGCGAGGCGATCTCCCGGCTGGCCGAGGTCTCGATCATCGACCGCTACTCGTAGCGCAGCGGAATCGGTGCCCGGGGTCAGTGGACCGCGAACTGGGCCGCCGCGCCGTCCTTGCCGGCCAAACTCGCGTAGAGGGTGTACGTCCCGGCAATGATCTGCACTCGGTTGCCCGCGCATCTCGGCTGCGACGACCGACCGGACCATACGACGCTGACCCGCACCGGCGCATGCGGCTTCAGCGTTCGCATCGCGGCGCCCGGCACGCTCAAGCAGTCGTGGCTGCCCCACACCCGCGAGACACCGTTGTAGACCCGCAGCACAATCTGTCGGTCGGCGAGATCTTGCAGGCAGGGCGCCGCAGCGGTGCTGGTTACCTGCAACATCAGCACCGGGTGACTGCCGACCGGGTAGCTCGAACTGTTGGTGCGAGCGGCGACTATCAGCTGCGCCGGGTCACACAGGCGAGACGTGCTCAGCGGCGCTGCGGCCGGCGCCGACCGAAACGCCGACCGAAGCGCTGACGCAGGACGGCGTGCCGGCGCCCGGGGACGCACCGGCGCGCTCGACCGGCCAGTGGTCAGCGGCGCATGAGGCGCCGATGATGTGCTACCGGGTGCCGACGGGCCAGCGGCCGCCGGCGCGGCGCTGCGGGCCAGCACGAAGCGGAGGGTCAGCGCGATCAGCGCGAGCAGCACGACGATGCTCACCAGCAGCACCAACCGGCGACGCCAGTACACCGCTGCAGCGTGGGGTCCGTGCGGATCAAACATGGCACGGTCACCGTAGCGCCGCAGCGGCCGCGCTCAGGTGAGACGCGCGCAGACCTGCCCGGTGCGCCGTGCGAGGATGCCCCGCGATGACGGATCACACCGCAGGCACGGATCGGCACGTACGGCCCCTGCTGTCCTGGTACGACAGAGCGGCACGCGAATTGCCCTGGCGAGCGCACGGCGCCAGCGCGTGGGGGGTGCTGGTCAGCGAGATCATGCTTCAACAGACGCCGGTGGCACGCGTACTACCGGTGTATGCCGCGTGGCTGGCTCGGTGGCCGACCCCCACCGCGCTCGCCGCCGATTCCGCCGGCGAGGCGGTTCGGATGTGGGGCAAGCTCGGCTATCCGCGCCGCGCGTTGCGACTGCACGCATGTTCGCGCGAGATCGTGGCCCGCTTCGGTGGCACCGTGCCGTCCAATGTCGCCGACCTCGAATCTTTGCCCGGCATCGGCAGCTACACCGCGCGGGCCGTCGCCGCGTTTGCCTTCGGGCAACGCCAACCCGTCGTGGACACAAACGTCCGCCGCGTCGTGGCGCGCGTGGTCACCGGGCGCGCTGCCGCCGGGCGGCCGTTGGCATCGCGCGATCACGCAGCGGTGCTAGCGCTGCTGCCTGAGGATCCCTCGCGGGCCGCCCGGTTCAGCGTCGCGCTCATGGAACTCGGCGCTCTCGTTTGCCTGGCGAGGGCACCGCGCTGTGTGCAGTGCCCACTCGAAACGAGATGCGCGTGGCGGCGGGCCGGCTATCCGGCCTCGCAAGTGCCAGCGCAACGCCGGCCAGGCTTTGCGGGCACCGACCGGCAGGTGCGCGGTTTGCTGCTGGACGTGCTGCGCGGCACGACCGGCGCGGTGCCGCGCACAGCGCTCGACACCGTGTGGCCCGACGTCGAGCAACGCGAACGAGCGCTGACATCGCTCGTCGCGGACGGGCTGGTGCACCCGCTGCCCGGCGAATACTTCGCCCTGCCTGGCTGAGGCCGGCGCGGCGGCGATCATCCGGGCAGAGCAGCGGGGCGCCCCCGCGTACGGGAACGGCCCTGCTGCTGTGGACGCCGCTGCGCGGACGCGAACTACTCCGCGGTGATGCCTGCCGGCGGCTCGTCCAGAACCATCGTCGAGGGCTTGGGCTCGCCGCGGTAGCTGAACTTCTTCGGGCCGTCCTTCTTCATCGGATCCACTGGCACCGCGTCGACCAGGATGATCTGGCCAGCCTCGATCTCACCGAAGAGGATCTTCTCCGACAGCGTGTCCTCGATCTCGCGCTGAATGGTGCGCCGCAGCGGACGGGCGCCGAGCACCGGGTCGTAACCCTTCTCGGCGAGCAGGGCCTTGGCTGCCGTGGTGAGCTCGATCCCCATGTCCTTGTTGCGCAACTGGACGTCGAGCCTGGCGATCATCAAGTCGACGATCTGAACGATCTCGTCCTGGGTGAGCTGGTGGAACACGATGATGTCGTCGATACGGTTGAGGAACTCGGGCCGGAAGTGCTGCTTGAGCTCGTCGTTGACCTTCTGCTTCATCCGCTCGTAGTTCGACTGCGTGTCGTTGGAAGCCTGCAGGCCGAAGGACACGGACTTGGACACGTCGCGCGTACCCAGGTTCGTCGTCAGGATCAGCACGGTGTTCTTGAAGTCGACGATGCGACCCTGACCGTCGGTCAGCCGGCCGTCCTCGAGCACCTGCAGCAGCGTGTTGAACACGTCCGCATGCGCCTTCTCGACCTCATCGAACAGGACGACGCTGAAGGGCTTACGCCGCACCTTCTCGGTGAGCTGGCCGCCCTCGTCGTAACCCACGTAGCCGGGAGGCGCACCCACGAGGCGCGACACTGTGTAGCGGTCGTGGAACTCGGACATGTCCAGCTGGATGAGCGCGTCCGAGTCACCGAACAGGAACTCGGCAAGCGCCTTCGAGAGCTCGGTCTTACCGACGCCGGAGGGGCCGGCGAAGATGAACGAGCCACCGGGACGCTTCGGATCCTTCAGGCCGGCCCGGGTGCGCCGGATCGCCTGGCTGACCGCCTTGATCGCCTGCTGCTGGCCGACGACGCGCTTGTGGAGCTCGTCCTCCATGCGCAGCAGCCGAGCGGTCTCTTCCTCGGTCAACTTGAACACCGGAATGCCCGTCCAAGTGGCGAGCACCTCGGCAATCTGCTCGTCGTCGACCTCGGCAACCACGTCGAGATCACCGGCGCGCCATTCCTGCTCACGCTTGGTCCTGTCGGCCTGCAGGGTCTTCTCCTTGTCGCGCAGGGACGCGGCTTTCTCGAAGTCCTGCGCGTCGATCGCGGACTCCTTTTCCCTGCGCACGCCAGCGATGCGCTCATCGAAATCGCGCAGATCCGGCGGTGCGGTCATCCGGCGGATGCGCATGCGCGCGCCGGCTTCGTCGATCAGGTCGATCGCCTTGTCAGGCAGGAACCGGTCGCTGATGTAACGATCGGCGAGTCCCGCGGCGGCCACCAGCGCGGCATCGGTGATCGACACGCGGTGATGTGCCTCGTACCGGTCGCGCAGGCCCTTGAGAATCTCGATCGTGTGCGCCACCGTCGGCTCGCCGACCTGGACCGGCTGGAAGCGCCGCTCAAGAGCGGCGTCCTTCTCGACGTACTTGCGGTACTCGTCGAGGGTGGTGGCGCCGATGGTCTGCAGCTCGCCGCGAGCCAGCATCGGCTTGAGGATGCTTGCAGCGTCGATCGCCCCTTCGGCCGCGCCGGCACCAACGAGCGTGTGGATTTCGTCGATGAACAAGATGATGTCGCCGCGGGTGCGAATCTCCTTCAGCACCTTCTTCAGGCGCTCCTCGAAGTCCCCGCGGTAGCGGCTGCCGGCGACGAGCGAACCGAGATCGAGCGTGTAGAGCTGCTTGTCCTTGAGCGTCTCGGGAACCTCGCCCTTGACGATCGCCTGCGCCAGACCCTCGACGACGGCGGTCTTGCCGACGCCGGGCTCGCCGATGAGCACCGGGTTGTTCTTGGTGCGGCGGGAGAGCACCTGCATCAGCCGCTCGATCACCGACTCGCGACCGATCACCGGATCCAGCTTGCCTTCACGCGCCGACTGGGTCAGGTTGCGGCCGAACTGGTCGAGGACGAGCGAGGTGGACGGGGTGGCCTCGGTCGTGGTTCCCGCGGGCTCCTTGCTCTGGTAACCGTTGAGCAGCTGGATGACCTGCTGGCGGACCTTGTTCAGGTCGGCACCGAGCTTGACCAGAACCTGCGCGGCCACGCCTTCACCTTCGCGGATGAGGCCGAGCAGGATGTGCTCCGTGCCGATATAGTTGTGGCCCAGCTGTAGCGCCTCGCGAAGGCTCAGCTCCAGAACCTTCTTGGCGCGCGGCGTGAACGGGATGTGCCCGCTCGGCGCCTGCTGGCCCTGGCCGATGATCTCCTCGACCTGCTGGCGTACAGCGTCGAGAGAAATGCCGAGGGACTCGAGCGCCTTCGCGGCGACTCCTTCACCCTCGTGGATCAGCCCGAGCAGGATGTGCTCGGTGCCGATGTAGTTGTGGTTGAGCATCCTGGCCTCTTCTTGGGCCAAGACAACGACGCGGCGTGCGCGGTCGGTGAACCTCTCGAACATGCTTGACAGCTCCTTCCGCGCGTCAGTGCTCGGGCAAATCTGCTAATCGATCCCGCAGTAGTTCTGCTGCAACTCTAGTCCGCGGGTGTTACCGACATGTCGTTCGCGCCAACACCGGCGCCCCGGTGCGCGGTGACGCAGAACGCCTATCGGTCCCAACGGTCCGCCTGCGCCGATCATGCCCGCGCGCCGTCCGCCGAGAGCGAACATGGCAGGGTTGACGGCATGCCAGTCATCTCGCTCGGGCCGGTTCACGACGGTTCAGCGCACCTGTCGGCTTACCTCGCCCGACCGGCCGGCAGCGGACCATGGCCGGGAGTTGTCGCGATCCATGAGGCCTGGGGCTTGGACGATGTGTTGCGCCGGCACGCGGATCGGCTCGCGGCTGCCGGATACCTCACGCTAGCTCCGGATCTGTATAGCGACGCCAACATGGGCCGGTGCATCGTGGGCACGATGCGGTCCATGCTGAGCGGGCACGGCAAACCGTATGCCGACATCGAGGCGGCTCGCCGCCACCTGCTCGCGGCACCGGACTGCACCGGCAAGGTGGGCAGCATCGGCTTCTGTATGGGCGGCGGGTTCGCTCTCGTGACCGCCAGCAGCGGCTTCGACGCCACAGCAGTCAACTACGGCGCGCTGCCGCGCCACGCCGGGACGGTCCTGCGGGGCGCCTGCCCGGTCGTGGCCAGCTATGGCGGCAAGGATCGCTCCCTGTCCGGCGTCGCTGCCGACTTGGGACGCACGCTCGACACCCTCGACGTGGTGCACGACATCAAGGAGTACCCGGACGCCGGGCACAGCTTTCTCAACGACGCGCCGAACGGGCCATGGCCTGTGCGCCCACTGCTGCGCATCGCCCACGTCGGTCCGGAGCCTTCGGCCGCGAAGGACGCGTGGGCGCGTATCGAGGTGTTCTTCGGTAAGCAGCTGCGCTGATCGAGGCGCTGCCTTCTACGTTCGAGGGCGGCTCAGAAGCCTCAGATCGCGCTCTGCCCGTTGTGATACGCCTCGAGAATGTTGGCCGGAATTCGGCCCTTGTCCCCTACCCGGTGTCCGTTCTGGCGAGCCCAGCGCCGGATCGCCGCTGTCTGCTCACGATCATTGCGCGCCGGGCGCGGGCGCGGGCCGGGACGGAATTCCGCGCGTGAGGAACGCCGGGCGTTAGCGACGTAGAGCGCCAGCGAGTCCCGCAGCTTGCTCGCGTTCGCCTCGGTCAGGTCGATTTCATAACGCGTGCCGTCCAGTGCGAAAGTCACCGTTTCCGACGCTTCGGTTCCGTCCAGATCGTCGACGAGCTGCACGATATGTCTCTGCGCCATGACCCATTACCCCTCTAGGTGGCTCGACACCGGATGTGATTCGGCATCGGTATCGTAACCCTGCCTTCTGCGCGAAACGGCGTGCGCCGCGCGGCAATCTCAGCGGGGCTTGATCAGCGGGAACAGAATGGTCTCGCGAATCCCCTTGCCGGTGAGCAGCATTATCAATCGGTCCACGCCGAGACCCATTCCGCCGGTGGGTGGCATGCCGTACTCCAGCGCGCGCAAGAATTCCTCGTCCAATTCCATCGCTTCCGGGTCGCCCTTGGCGGCGGCGAGCGACTGCTCGACCAGCCGCCTACGTTGTTCGACGGGATCGACGAGCTCGGAGTACGCCACACCAGTCTCGACGCCGCCGATGATGAGATCCCACGCCTCGGCCAGCCGGGGATCGTCGCGCTTCGGCCGGGCGAGCGGGCGGACGGCCACCGGGTAGTCACGGACGAAAGTGGGCTGCACCAACGTGTGTTCGATCAGCTTCTCGTACAGTTCGAGCGCGATGTCGCCTGCCGACCACTCCGGGCGCACAGCGACGTCGAGCCGCTCGGCATGCCGACGTAGGGAAGCGATATCGGAGTCGGCGGCAACCGTTTCGCCGACAGCGTTCGAGACCAGCTCGTACAGGCTGACGACACGCCACGGAGCATGCAGGTCGATTTCGATCCCGGACGCGGTGCGTGGCACCTCGACGTCGGTCGCCGCGGCCGCATCGAGAACAAGTCGCCGGGTCAATTCGGCCATCGTGTCGTAATCGCCGTAGGCCTCGTACGCTTCGAGCAGCGTGTATTCCGGAGAATGCGTCGAGTCGACACCTTCATTACGGAAAACCCGTCCGATCTCGAAGACCCGCTCCAGGCCGCCGACGATGCAACGCTTCAGATACAACTCGGTGGCGATCCGCAACGACATCTCGAGATCGAAGGCATTGAGGTGCGTGTGGAAAGGCCGCGCCGCGGCGCCGCCGTGCACGATCTGCAGAATCGGCGTTTCGACCTCTAGGAAACTGCGCGAGTTAAGGGTCTCGCGCAATGATCTGGTCACCGCCGAGCGAATGTGCACCATTGCGCGTGCCTCGGGCCGCACGATCAGATCCAGGTAACGCGCGCGCACCCGCGTCTCCTCCGAGAGCGGCTTATGCGCGACAGGAAGCGGACGCAGCGCCTTCGCTGTGATCCGCCAGGTGCGAACCAGCACGGACAGCTCACCACGCTTGGACGAGATGACCTCGCCCTGCGCGAAAACGAGATCGCCCAGGTCGACGTCGGCCTTCCACGCACCGAGCGAGTCGGCACCGACGCGGTCCAACGACAGCATGAGCTGCAGTTCGACACCTCCCTCGCGCACCGTCGCAAAGCAGAGCTTGCCAGTGTTGCGGACGAAGATGACGCGTCCGGTGACTCCGACCTCGTCACCGGTCTCGACGCCCGCTGCCAACTCGGGGTAGCGAGCCCGGATTTCGGTGAGGCTGTCGGTGCGCGCGACCCCCACCGGGAACGGGGCGCGCTCGGGGTCGGCCATCAGCCGGTCGTACTTGCTGCGGCGCACCTGGAGTTGATCGGGAAGGTCCTCGTCGAATCCGGCGGCACCGTCGGCACCGTCGTCGTTCACGTCCAAGCCTCACTAGCTTCGTTCACGAGCAGACCCTATCGAGCGACGAACGCACTCGTGGCCCCAAGTTGAATTCCCGCGCGCGGCTGTCCGCGGGGTCGACATTTCGTCCGCGCCTGGCGACACCGACGTCAGACGACAGCCCAAGCCCGTAGCGGCTCCGGAGAGCCGGCCGGTCGTCAGACGTTGCGGTCGTACACCAGACGCAGGCCGAGCAGGGTCAGATCCGGCTCGTGGCGGGTGAGCGTCTCGCAGAGCCCGATCAGCAGCGGTGCCAAACCGCCGGTCGCGATCACCTCGATCGAGGCCACGTCTTGCGGTGCCAGTTCGGCCGACAGCCGGCGCACCAGCCCGTCCACCTGTCCGGCAAATCCGTACAGTATTCCGGATTGCAACGCCTCCACAGTGTTCTTGCCGATCGCCCCACGGGGCTCGACCAGTTCGACCTTGCGCAGCTGGGCGGCTCTCGCGGCGAGCGCGTCGAGAGAGATTTCGATGCCCGGCGCGAGCGCTCCGCCGAGGAAGTCGCCGCGTGCGCTCACGACGTCGAAGTTTGTCGTCGTACCGAAGTCGACCACGATCGCCGGCCGATCACCGACCAGGTGGTGCGCAGCGAGGGTGTTGACGATGCGGTCGGCGCCGACCTCCTTCGGATTCTCGTACTGCAGGCTGACACCGGTGCGGATACCCGGCTCGACCAGAACGGTCGGCAGATCCGGGTAGTACTGCGCCAGCATCGAGCGCAGCTCGCGCAATGCCGCCGGAACGGTCGAGCAGGCCGCCGTCGCGGTGATGACATGGTCGGTCAGCAACCCGCGGTAGGTCAACGCCAGCTCGTCGGCGGTGCTGCGCGCGTCGGTCTTGATGCGCCACGACCGCTCGAGCTTCTCACCGTCGAATACGCCGAGAACGGTGTTGGTGTTGCCGATGTCGATTGCTAGCAGCATCTGCGGGTCCAGTCTGATGTCGGCGGGCCTCTGGTGGACGGGTTCGCTCAGAGTTCCACGGCGACGTTGTCGATCAGTCGGGTGCCTCCGACGCGCGCCGCGACCAGCAGCCGGGCAGCACCGCGTGGCGGGGCTTCGCGAAGATCGGCGGCTCGCAACTGCAGGTAGTCGACGTCGAGGTCCGCGAGTTCGGACCATGCCGCCTCGAGCACTGCATTCGGCCCGGCGCCCGCTGCCGCCCGGCCCGCGAACAGCGCGCGCGACAACCCGAGCGCACGTGGCCGGTCGGCAGAACTCAGGTACACGTTACGACTGGACAGCGCCAGGCCGTCAGGCTCGCGAATCGTCGCGACTCCCTCGACCTGCACAGCGAGATCGAGATCGTCGACCATGCGCCGGATCAAGGCCAGTTGCTGATAGTCCTTTTCGCCAAAATAGGCATGCTGCGGCCGGACGAGCGAGAAAAACTTCGCGACCACGGTGAGCACGCCCGCGAAATGCGTGGGCCGGACGGCTCCTTCCAGGACGGCGCCCAGCGCCCCCGGCGACACGCTAACCTCGACCGCGCCCCGTGCGTAGACATCGTGGACGCCCGGTGCCCAGACCAGATCTGCGCCCTCGACCTCTGCCAGGGCCAGGTCGGCCTCGAAACTGCGCGGATAGCGCTCGAGATCCTCGGTGGGCCCGAATTGCATCGGGTTGACGAACAGGGTCGCGACAACTGAGGCGCACTCGTTGCGAGCTGCGCGCAGCAAGGCGGCATGCCCGGCGTGCAGCGCGCCCATCGTCGGCACCAGTCCGACGGTTTGCGGAAGGGCGGCACGTGCCGTTGCAAAATCTGCGCGCGAGCGCACGACTTTCATCCGGCGCACCCGTCACTCACCACGTGAGCTTCGGTCCGGTCGGGCCCGATCACACTCGTTCGCTCACTGCGTTCGCTCACGCTCGAGCCTCGCTTCGCTCGCTCGAGCGGCCAAGCCCGATCACAATAGTTCGCTCGCAAGCTTCGCTCACGCAAGCACCTCGATGAGCGTCGCGAGTTGCGCGTCGTTCAGACGTCCGACGTCGTGGGCACGCTCGGCGGTCCGACGAGCCATCGCAAGGTAGGCCGGCACGATCTGCGGCGCGCTCGCGGTGAGCGAGCGGCGGTGGGCTAGCACGGTGGCGGCATCGCCGCGCGAGACCGGGCCGGTCAGTGCCGCGTCACGCAAGCGCAGGGCGTTGTCGAGCGATGCCGACAACAACGGGGCCAGCAGCCGCTGCGCATCGGCGACACCCGCGGTGTCAAGCAGGGTGAGCGCATCGTTGACCAGCGTGACGAGGTGATTCGAGCCTAGAGACAGCGCCGCGTGATAGAGCGCTCGCGCGGGCTCAGGCACCCACACCGGCTCGCCGCCCATCTCGAGCACCAACGACTCGGCAACCGGGCGCAACTCCTCGAGCGCGGTGACCCCGAAGCTGGCGCCGTCCAGGCGGTCCACGTCCTCCGGACGCCCCGCGAAGGTCATCACCGGATGCAGCGCGAGCGCGAGCACGCCGCGGGCCGCTGCCGGGTCGAGAACGCCGATTCCCTGGGACCCCGCGGTGTGCGCGACGAGTTGGCCGGCACGCCAGGCACCGGTGTCGGCGAGGCCCGCGACGAGCGGGCGCAGCGCATCGTCGGGCACGGCGAGCAACACCAAGTCCACAGCCGCGACGACGTCGTCCGGCGGCAGTATCTGCGCACCCGGCAGCATCCGCTCGGCCCGCCCGCGCGACTGCGCCGAGACCGCGCTGACTGCGACGATCTCGTGTCCGGCGCGCGCCAGTGCAGCACCCAGGGCGCTGCCCACGCGTCCCGTCCCGATGATCCCGACCCGCAACCGCGCGGGGCGGTCACTCGTCATGCCCGGCCCCACCTTCGCATCGTCCATGCCGCTGCTCGAATCCTTCCCTGCCGGGCAGACGGTTCGCCCGAGAGTACCGGGCCCAGTAGGTTGCAAGGTCGTGAGTCCTGACCACGCTGACCTTGGCCAGATCGTTGCGCACACTGCCGATGCCGCCGAGCTTCATGCCCCCGTGCCCACCCTCTTGCTCGAACTGCAGACGTTGCTCGGCGCGATCGCTGCGACGGTGGCGATCCAGACCGATCGCGGGCGCCGCCCATTCCGTCCCGGTCCCGATTGGCAGGAGCGTCTGGGTGAGCTGGCCTACGGCGTGTACCTGCTCGCTGACCAGACCGGCGTCGATGTTCGAGCCGCGGTGTCCAACACCGCGGCTCGCGTAGCCCCGCCCCTCGGGAACGGGTCACGCTAGGACGGCGCTCCTCACCGGGCCGGCTCAGCAAACAGGGATGCAGCCTAGATCTTGCGCCGATGCCGTGTCAGGCTCGCCGACGTGGCCGACCTCGCTCCGGTGCTGAGCGCACTCAACGCCGAATCCGGCGACCTCGACGCGATGGTGTCGGGACTCAGCCACGCCGGGTGGGACACCGCTACCCCAGCAGCCGGCTGGACGATCGCGGATCAGATCGCGCATCTCGCGTGGACCGATGACCTCGCCCTGCTGGCGGCGACGGATCCAGCCGGATTCAGCGCGCAACTCCGGCACGCGAGCACGCACACCAACGGCTCTGCCATCGAGGGCTCTGCCATCGAGGGCTCTGACATCGAGGGCTCTGACATCGACGGCTATGTCGACCGGGCCGCGAGGGCTCGGGCCGCGCAGCCGCGGCCAACCCTGCTGGCGGGCTGGCGCTCGGGCCGCGGCGCGCTCGCCGATGCGCTCACAGCGCTGCCGCACGGCGCGAAATTGCCGTGGTTCGGCCCGCCGATGGGCGCGACCTCGATGGCGACCGCGCGGTTGATGGAGACGTGGGCGCATGGGCAGGACGTCGCCGACGCACTCGGCGTCGAGCGCGCGCCCACCGACCGGCTGCGCCACGTAGCGCACCTCGGGGTCCGTACCCGTGATTTCGCACACCGGGTCAACCGCCGGACGCCGCCGTCCGAACCTGTGCTGGTCGAACTCGATGCGCCCAGCGGCGAGATGTGGACGTGGGGTCCGCACGAAGCGACGCAGTGGGTCCGCGGTCCCGCGCTGGATTTCTGCCTGCTCGTCACGCAACGCCGCCACCGCGGCGACCTGGCCGTGGTCGCTTCCGGAGCAGAGGCCGACGCGTGGCTCGACATCGCGCAGGCATTCGCCGGACCACCTGGTACTGGTCGCTCCGCCGGGCAATTCGCGGGCGGCGGCACCGGATGAGCGAAGCTTGCGAGCGAACCAGTGTGATCGGCCTCTGGCGGCCGGTCGGAGCGAAGCGAGACCGGACGTGAGCGAAGTGCTGCGGATCGGGAACTGTTCCGGCTTCTACGGCGACCGCTCGTCCGCCATGCAGGAAATGCTGACCGGCGGCGAACTGGACGTGCTCACCGGCGACTACCTGGCCGAGCTGACCATGCTCATCCTCGCGCGCGACCGGCTCAAGGACGCGACGCTGGGGTATGCGAAGACCTTCCTGCAGCAGCTGGAGGTCTCGCTCGGTACAGCGGTCGAACGGGGCGTGCAGATCGTCGCGAACGCGGGCGGGCTGAATCCGGCGGGCCTCGCCGAGGCCATCCGGGCGCTCGCCGCCTCGCTTGGGCTGCCGGTCACGGTGGCGCACGTCGAGGGTGACGATTTGCACCGGCGTGCGGCCGAGCTCGGCCTGGGCGCACCGCTCGCTGCCAACGCCTACCTCGGCGCGTTCGGTATTGCGCGATGCCTGTCCTCTGGCGCGGACGTCGTGGTGACCGGTCGCGTCACCGACGCCTCGCTCGTGGTCGGGCCTGCGATTGCTCGTTTCGGCTGGACGTCGCGCGACTTGGACGCACTGGCTGGTGCTGTCGTGGCGGGCCACGTCATCGAATGCGGTGCGCACGCGACGGGCGGCAACTTCGCGTTCTTCGCCGAACTGGAGGATCTCCGTACCCCTGGTTTCCCGATCGCCGAAATCGCTCGCGACGGCTCGTCGGTGATCACCAAGCATGCTGGGACGGGCGGTGCGGTAACCATCGAGACAGTGACCGCGCAGCTGCTGTACGAGATCGCCGGGCCCCGCTATGCAGGCCCGGACGTGACCGCGCGTTTCGACACCATCGAACTGGCCCAGGACGGCGTGGACCGGGTCCGCATCAGCGGCGTGCGCGGTGAGCCGCCTCCGCCGACGCTCAAGGTCGGGGTGAACACCCTCGGCGGCTTCCGCAACGAGGTGTGCTTCGTGCTGACCGGAAACCTGATCGATCTCAAGGAGCGCATGGTCCGCGAGCAACTCGCGGACCTGGACGCGACCTGGACCCTGGCCCGCACCAACCATCTCGACTCGCCGGTCCAAGAAGAAGCCGCGGCGCTGTTGCATTGCGTCGTCCGCGGGCCCGATCAGAAAGCCGTCGGCAGGGCATTCTCGAACCGCGCGATCGAACTGGCGCTGTCCAGCTACCCCGGCTTTCACGTGACCTCCCCGCCGAGCGAAGCTGCGCCGTACGGCGTTTTCGCCGCGGTCTTCGTGAACGCGCCCGAGGTGGCGCATGTCGCGGTCCTCGCCGACGGCTCGCGCGTCGACATCGCACACGCGTCGCCGATCCAGGAACTGCACGATGTCGCAGAGGCAGCCGTGCCGGCCCCGCCGCAACCCGGCCCGACCGTGCACCTGCCGCTCGGGCTGTTCGTCGGGACGCGCAGCGGCGACAAGGGCGGCGATGCCAACCTCGGCGTCTGGGCTCGCACCGACGACCAATGGGCGTGGCTGGCGAATGTGCTGAGCGTGGAAATGTTGCAGTTCCTGCTGCCTGAGACGCAGAAGTTCGCGGTAACTCGCCACGTCCTGCCGAATCTTCGCGCGCTCAACTTCGTGATCGAGGGCATCCTCGGCGAGGGGGTGGCCTCGAACGCCCGCCACGATCCGCAGGCCAAAGCGTTGGGCGAATGGCTCGGCTCGCGCAAAGTGGACATCCCGATCGAGTTCCTTCGGGACGGGCTGCAGTGACCGCGGCTGCGCGCGCGCGCCGCGGTGCTCGCCGAAGCCGTGCTTACCGAGGAGAACGATGAATGTCACCGCCCCGATCAGCCCGGAAATACTGTTGGACTTCCGAGCGCAGGTCAGCCTCGTCCGGCCGGAGTCTTACCGATGAGCAACGTCCATTATGCGCTCGATCGGGCGATCGCGACGATCACGTTGGACTCCCCCGCGAACCGCAACGCGCTCTCGTCCCAACTCGTCGCTGAGCTGAGCACGCACTTGCATCACGCGGCGGACGACACGGCAGTGCGTGCGATCGTGCTGACCCACACCGGCGCGACGTTCTGCGCGGGCGCTGACCTGAAGGAACAGTCCACGACAGGGGGTCCGGCCGCGGGGACTGCGCGGATGCTCGCGTTACTGCGCGCCGTCGTGGAGTTGCCCAAACCCGTGCTGGTGCGCCTGGACGGGCATGTGCGCGCGGGTGGCATCGGCCTTGTCGGCGCGTGCGACATCGCGCTGGCCGGCCCGCAGACGACGTTCGCGTTCACGGAGGTCCGCCTCGGCCTCGCGCCGGCGATCATCTCGCTGACAACCCTCGGGCGGATGAGCGAGCGAGCCGCGGCGCGCTACTGCCTCACCGGCGAGACCTTCGACGCGCAGGCAGCGGCCGACGCTGGGCTTGTGAGCGCGGCCGTCGAGGACGTCGACACCGAACTGGGCGAGGTGTGCGAGGCGCTGCGCCGCTGCTCGCCGCAGGGACTGGCGGCGACCAAGGCGCTGACCACCGCGACGACGCGGGCCGCGTTTGCCGAGCGCGGCGAGTCGGTGCAGGCTCTCTCGCAGCAGTTGTTCGAGTCCGACGACGCCCAGGAGGGCATGCGGGCCTTTTCGCAGAAGCGGTCGCCGTCCTGGGCTCAGTAACAACGCCTACCGCTGGCGTGGGGACGGCAGGACCGCACGCCGGCAACCTCGCCGGCGTCGATGCGGGGACAGCGCGGCGTCGACGAGACCGCCTCCAATCACGATCGGAGGCGGATGCGGCAAGTTCTTGCCGTGCCGCCTGGCACGCTGTCGGGCATGACCGCATCCGACGCCACCTCGCCCGACGCCGCAGCAGCAGTTCACGCCAAGGCCACGCTGCTGCGCTACCTCCAGGTCGGCCGCGACGCACTGGTGTGGAAGCTCGACGGGCTCGGCGAGTACGACATCAGGCGCCCGCTCACGCCGACCGGCACCAACCTGCTCGGGCGGATCAAGCACCTTGCGGCCATCGAAGTGGGGTACTTCGGCGACACCTTCGCTCGACCGTTTGGCGAGGTGATCCCGTGGCTCGACGACGACGCCGAGCTCAACGCAGACATGTGGGCCACCGCTGCGGAGTCACGCGAGCATCTCGTCGGGTTATACCGGCGGGCCTGCGAGCATTCGGACGTGACGATCGACAATCTTGCCCTGGACGCGCCAGGGCGCGTGCCGTGGTGGCCGCCTGAGCGACAGGACGTGACGTTGCACCAAATCCTGGTGCACATGATCGCGGAGACGCACCGGCACGCCGGCCACGCCGACATCGTCCGCGAGCTGATTGACGGGGCCGTTGGCGTGCGTGCAGACAACGCCAACATCGCGCCGCGTGACCAAGCTTGGTGGCAGGACTACCGCCACCGGCTCGAGCGTGCGGCGCTGGAGGCAGTCCCCGACAAATAGTGCTGCGTTGTCCGGCTGAGAGCCGTCAACGCAGCACTACTTGTCGGGACGACTGTGGTTCGGGTCTATACCCGCTCGTTCGAGGAGCAGGCCCGCCGCCGCCACGAGAATCGCCGCGGCCAGCAACAACACACCGACGTTCCGGTCGCCCGTCGCTGCATGCACGGTGCCGGCTTGCGGCAGGACGCGTGCGAGCAGCGCGACGGCAGCGCCGACGACCGCAGCGCCGACGACCGAGGACGCCTTCCCCAGCGCCACACAGCGCGCGATCGCGATCGCGGTCATCGCTTTGGCCATCGGTTCGTGGCGCACGGCCGCGCGTACCCGGCGCGCCGCCACCAGTTCGGCCACGGCCAGCGCGGCGAGCGGCACCGGCACGAAATAGCTCAGCGGCGGGATCGCGTCGTAGGACACCCGCAACAGGGTGTAGACGCTCAACCCGATGACCACCAGCGGCACGAGCAGGTCAAGCACGCCGGTACGGCGCATCGGCGCTTCGCTCATGCCCGCTCTCGCTTCGCTTCGACCGGCCGGCCAAGCCCGATCACAGTGGTTCGTTCGCTCACGACAGTTCCAGGTCGCTTCTGCGGCGGACACCGGCGCGTTCGGGTTCCGGCAACGCTTCGATCAAATCGGCCACGGGGTGCCCGTCCAGCAGCGCATCGGGAACCGCTGCCAGCCAGGGCATCAGCACGAAGGCCCGCTGCGCCGCGCGCGGATGCGGCAACGTGAGCTCCGGATCGTCGCTGCGCACGTCGTCGACACACACCACGTCCACGTCGAGCGTCCGCGGACCCCACCGGGTTTCACGCGCGCGGCCGGCGGCCTGCTCTGCGGCGCAGGCCCGGGCGAGCCAGTCCCGCGGGGCAGCAGCCGGATCGGCGACGACCAGGATTGCGTTGAGGTAGTCGTCCTGCGCGACAGGCCCCCACGGCGCGGTCTCGTACACCGGCGACACGACGAGCAGCCAGGGTCGCACTGCGTCGACCGCGCCGCGCAGCGCGGCCAGCCGGTCGCCGAGGTTAGCGCCGACCGACAGCACTGCGGTGCTCATGCTCGAGCCTCGCTGGGCTCGTTCGCGCAGCCAAGCCGGATCACACCCGTTCGCTCGCTCACTGGCGACCCCGGTGAATGGTGATCGAAACATCGGCGAAGCTCAGCGGGATCGGCGCCTGCGGCTTGTGCACCGTCACCGTCGCCGCCGCCACCCGGGGGTCGGCGAGGCAGACCTCAGCGAGCCGGGCGGCCAGCGTCTCGATCAAGCTGACCGGATCGCCGGCGATCACGGCGGCCAGATCGGAGGCAAGCTCGCCGTAGTGCACGGTGTCGCCGACGTCGTCGGACGTGGCGGCGGCGCGGGTGTCCACGTCGAGGGACACGTCCACGACGAAGTCCTGGCCCTGTTCGCGCTCGAAATCGAACACGCCGTGGTTGCCGCGCACTCGTAGCCCACGCAACGCGATCACGTCACGCTCGCTCATCCGCAAGCCTCACTCACGAGGCACTCCGGAGTGCAGCAACGGTCAGGGCGGCGTCGACCGAGGCCAGCACCTCGTGCACGCGCACGCCCCAGACGTCGTGCAGCGCCGAGTAGGTCGTCAGCGCCGTCGTCGCGTGCTCACGCTCCCCGACCGGGCGGGCCTTGCCGTCCACGTCGGCAAGCAAGCTTCCGAGGAAGGACTTGCGCGACGCCCCCACCAGGAGCGGCGAGCCGAGGGCGACCAGGCGTGGCAACTGCGCCAGCAGCGCCCAGTTGTGCTCGGCGGTCTTGGCGAAGCCGAGGCCGGGGTCGAGCACCAGGCATGCCGAGTCCACGCCCGCAACGACGGCGGCGTCGACGCGCCGGGTCAGCTCCGTGCAGACGTCGCTCACCACGTCGTCGTAGTGCGCGAGTTGCTGCATGGACGCGCTGTGTCCGCGCCAGTGCATCAGGATCCATGGGCAGCCGGCATCGCGCACCACCCGCGCCATGTCCGCATCGCCGAGGCCGCCGGACACGTCGTTGACGACGACGGCACCGGCCGCCAGCGCAGCCGCTGCAACCGAGGCGCGGTAGGTGTCCACCGAGACCGGCACACCGGCAGCGACCAGTTCGGTGACTACCGGCACGACCCGGCGCGTCTCCTCGGCAGCATCGACGCGCTGCGCACCCGGACGCGTCGACTCGCCACCGACGTCGACCAGGTCCGCGCCCTCGGCGCGCAACTGCACCGCATGTGCGACCGCGGTGTCGAGGTCGCCCCACCGGCCCCCGTCAGAGAACGAGTCGGGGGTCACGTTCAGCACGCCCACGACCACGATCCGGTCGGAGCGCCTCGGCAGCGCGCTCACCTGCCGAGGATGAGGTTGAGCGCCTCCGCACGGGTGCGCGGGTCGGACTTGAAGATGCCGCGCACCGCCGAGGTCATCGTGGTCGAGCCGGGTTTGCGCACACCACGCATCGCCATGCACAGATGCTCGGCCTCGATCACGACGATGACTCCGCGCGGTTCCAAGCGCTTCATCGCGGCGTCGGCCACCTGCGAGGTGAGCCGCTCCTGCACCTGCGGCCGCCGGGCATACAGGTCGACGAGGCGGGCCAACTTGGAGAGCCCAGTGATCCGCCCGTCCACGCCGGGCACGTAGCCCACCGCGGCCGTGCCATGCCAGGGCAACAGGTGATGCTCGCAGGTCGAATACAGCGCAATGCCCTTGACGAGCACCAGTTCGTCATGGTGCTCGTCAAACGTCGTTTCCAGCACATCGTCCGGATTCGTGTGCAGGCCGGCAAACACCTCTGTGCACGCTCGGGCGACCCGCGCCGGTGTAGCAAGCAGACCCTCGCGGTCGGGGTCCTCGCCGATCGCGATCAGCAGCTCGCGAACCGCCTTCTCGGCGCGCGCTATATCGACGCCGTGCTCGGCATGGTGCAGGTCGTCAGGCACAACGACCACGCACAACGCTGCCGATCATCGTTCGTTTGGCGCGGACGAAGACGGGTTGTGGTAGCCGCCGTAGGGCGGGGCGCCCTGCGGTGCTCCGCCCTGCGCGCCAGGACCGAACGAGCCTGGCTGGCCGGGGGGTTCGGGCATCGTGACGCCCGGAGTGACGCCGGGCTGGGCACCGTTCGAGGACCCGTTGGCGTGCGTGCCGTTGCCGTTCGCGCCAGCCTTGGTCAGGTGCACCGGGATCTCGATCGGTGGCTTGTCGCTCGGTGTGCGCTTGCCGAACCCGGCGAAGGAGTTGTGCGGCGGCCGCTTGCGAACTCCGCCCAGGATGCGCTCGAGATCGTCCTTCGCGAGCGTCTCCTTCTCGACCAGTTCCAGCACCATCGCGTCCAGCGCGTCGCGGTATTGGACGAGGATCTCCCACGCCTCGTCGTGGGCACGCTCGATCAGGTCGCGTACCTCGGCGTCGATGTCCGCGGCGATTTCCTCGGAGTAGTCACGCTGGTGGCCGTAGTCACGTCCCATAAACGGCTCGGCGTCGCCGGTGCCGTACTTCACGGCGCCGAGCTTGGCGCTCATGCCGTATTCGGTGACCATCGAGCGGGCCAGCCCGGTGGCTCTTTCGATGTCGTTGGACGCGCCGGTCGTCGGCTCGTGGAACACCAGTTCCTCGGCTGCGCGTCCACCGAGGGCGTACACCAGCTGGTCGAGGATCTCGGCGCGCGTCTGGGTGTAACGGTCCTCCAGCGGCAGGACGAGGGTGTGCCCGAGCGATCGCCCGCGCGGCAGGATCGTCACCTTGTGCACCGGGTCGAGGTTCGGCATCGCCCACGCAGCCAGCGCGTGCCCCGACTCGTGGTAGGCGGTGACCCGCTTCTCCTTGTCGCTCATCGCGCGGGTCTTGCGTTCCGGGCCGGCGATGACGCGGTCGATCGACTCCTCCAGCGCGGCGGTCGTGATCAGCCTGCCGTTGTTGCGGGCGGTCAGCAGCGCGGCCTCGTTGATCACGTTGGCGAGGTCGGCGCCGGTGAACCCGGGGGTGCGGCGCGCGATGATGCCGAGATCGACGTCGGCGGCGAACGGCTTGCCCTTGGCGTGCACCTTGAGTACCGCTTCGCGGCCGATCACGTCGGGCGGGCCGACGGCGATCTGGCGGTCGAAGCGGCCCGGACGAAGAAGCGCCGGGTCGAGGATGTCGGGCCGGTTTGTGGCGGCGATCATGATGACCCCGCCCTTCACGTCAAAGCCGTCCATCTCGACCAGCATCTGGTTCAGCGTCTGCTCGCGCTCGTCGTGCCCGCCGCCCATGCCGGCGCCGCGGTGGCGCCCGACCGCGTCGATCTCGTCGACGAAGATGATCGCCGGCGCGTTGGCCTTGGCCTGCTCGAACAGATCACGCACGCGTGAGGCGCCTACGCCGACGAACATCTCGACGAAGTCTGAGCCTGAAATCGAGTAGAACGGCACCCCGGCCTCACCGGCAACGGCTCGGGCCAGCAGGGTCTTGCCAGTTCCGGGCGGCCCGTAGAGCAGGACACCCTTGGGGATCTTGGCGCCGATAGCCTGGAACTTGGCCGGGTTGGCCAAGAACTCCTTGATCTCGTCGAGCTCCTCGATCGCTTCGTCGGCGCCGGCGACGTCACCGAAGGTCGTCTTCGGGGTGTCTTTGCTCACGAGTTTGGCCTTGCTCTTGCCGAAACTCATGACCCGGTTGCCGCCGCCCTGCACCTGGCTCATCACGAAGAACAGCACACCGACGATCAGCAGGATCGGCAGCAGGCTCACCAGCAGCGACAACCACGGGTTGTCCTTGGTGACGTGGGTGGAGAAGTTGACCCGCTTGGCGACAAGCTCGTTGTAGATGTCGTCGGCCGCACTGCTCGCGTACTGCGTGCTGATCTTGGTGTACTTGCCGTCGAGGGGGGTCTTCAGCTGCAGTTGAAGCGTCTGCTCCTTGTCCTGCTGGATCGCTTCCTTGACGTTGCCCTTGTTGATCTGCGCGATCGCATCCGAGTTGCTGACGCCGTGGTACCCGGTGCCGCTGGACAGGAGGTTGGGCAGCACAAGGAAGGCGAACACGATCACGGTGGCCCAAAGCCACCACGACCGCAGGATGCGTTTGCGATTCATAGTCTGTGGACGAACGGCTCGGCGTCCGGGTTCCTCCTGCTTCGGGAAGTCGAGATACGCATCTTGACGCTACACGTCAGCTGCTGTAGACGGACGGCTTCAGCCGGCCGATGTAAGGCAGATCGCGGTACCTCTCCGCGTAATCCAGCCCGTACCCGACGACGAACTCGTTCGGAATGTCGAAGCCCACGTATTTCACCGGTACCTGCACCTGCACCGCGTCCGGTTTGCGCAGTAGCGCCACCACCTCGATCGACGCGGGCTGGCGGGCGGCGAGGTTCCTGAGCAGCCACGAGAGGGTGAGCCCCGAGTCGATGATGTCCTCGACGATGAGGACGTGCTCGCCTGCGATGTCGCGATCGAGGTCTTTGAGGATGCGCACCACACCCGAACTCGTCGTCGAACTGCCGTAGGAGCTGACCGCCATGAATTCCATGGTGGACGGCCGCTGAAGCGCCCGAGCGAGATCCGACATGACCATCACCGCGCCCTTGAGAACCCCGACCAGCAGCGGCTCGCGGTCGGCGTAATCGGCATCGATCATTGCTGCCAGCTCGGCGATCTTGACCTGGATCTCGTCGGCGGTGATGAGCGTCTTCTCGATGTCGTCGTCGAGGACTGACACGCGGCTACTCCACTGCGGTTATCGAAGTTTGCGGGTCTACGGGGTTACACCTCAGTCTCCCAGACGTCCGGACCACCTGCCGACCGCCCGGCAAGTCGAGCGGCCCCTGCCCATGCCACCGCACCACGAGGGCGTCGAGCGCCGCGATGTGACCGGCGCCGAGTTCCGCGGCACCACGCTGCAACGCCCAGGCGCGCAGCACCCGGGTGCGCACCGCCGGCGCCAGCTCGGCCAGCCCGTCCAGCTCGAGGTCGCCGGCCGCGTCGAGTCGTTGGTGGGCCGCGGCGAGCGCGTCGAGCGCGTCGAGGTCGGCACGCAGCTGCCCGCCTGTGCGCGCCAGCGCTTCGGCCACGCCGCCCTGCAGCACGCTTTCCAGCAGCGGGAGCACCTCACGGCGCAGCCGCACCCGCTGCAACGACGAGTCGGCGTTGGCCGGATCAGTCCACGCGTCCAGGCCGAGCGCCACGCAGGCAGCTTCGGTCGTCGCGCGCCGAACGCCGAGCAGAGGACGCCGGTAGCAGCCCGAACGGGCCACCATCCCAGCGATCGAGCGCGGTCCGGATCCGCGGCCCAAGCCCAGCAGCACGGTTTCGGCCTGATCGTCGAGGGTGTGCCCGAGCAGCACGGCAGCAGTGAGCGCGGCCGCCACACCGGACAGCGCTGCGTAGCGAGCCGAGCGCGCGGCCGCCTCGCGGCCGCCGCCTCGCCCGACCACGACCGGCAACGTCAGCACCGGGTCGAAGCCGAGCTCGTAACCCAGCGCGGCCACTCGCGCCGCCTGGACGCCCGAGCCCGGCTGCATCGCGTGATCGACCGTCACCAGCGCGAACGGCACACCGGCGCGCGGTGCCTCGAAAGCGACCGCCGCCGCGAGCGCCAACGAGTCGGCACCGCCGGAACATGCGACGACCACCGGCCCGTCCAGCTGATCGCGCACGGCACGGCGCACGTCGGCGACCGCCGGATGCGGACCCATCGCGAGCGCCGAACGCTAGGCCTGCACGCGCGCGATCCAGCGATGCGGATCGGTGATCTCGGCCTTGGTCGGCAACGTCTCGGGCGAGGTCCAGATCGCGTTGAATCCGTCCACGCCGACCCGGTCGACGACGCTGCGCACGAACGCCGAGCCGTCGACGTACTGGCGGGTCTTGGCGTCCATGCCCAGTAGCCGGCGCAGCAACCTGTCCAGCGGATTGCCGCCGCGACGCCGACGGACCGCGAAACGCTTCTCGATCGCCTCCTGGGTAGGGATCACCGCCGGCGACACAGCGTTCATCACGTACTCGGCGTGGCCTTCGACCAGAGACATGAAGGCCGTGACCCGGTCCATGATCACCCGCTGCTCGGGAGTCGCGACGACGGCGAGCAGCCCCTGGCCGTCACCTTGACCGCGCACGACCTTGACCAGCTCACCCACCGCGCCGGACAGCCGTTGCTTGATCGCCGCCGGGTCGGTCTCGACGGCATCAGTCAGCGCCTGCACCTCGTCCAGCATGTGCCGGCGCAGCCACGGCACGGCCGTGAACTGCACCCGGTGGGTCACCTCGTGCAGGCAGACCCATAACCGGAAGTCCGACGGGACGACCTTGAGATGGCGCTCGACGGCGACCAGGTTCGGCGCGACCAGCAGCAACTGCCCGCCGGGCTGGTCGAAGAACTCGAATTGGCCGAGCACCTTGCCGGACAGGAAACCCAGCACCAGCCCGACCTGGGTGCCGGTCACCCGCCCGCCGATGCTGCCGGCGACCCGCCCGACCGGGTTATCGGCGGCGAGCTTGTCGACGAGCGGGGCCAGGACGCTGCGCATGCCGCTGGTGTTCACGTCGATCCAGGCAGGGCGGTCGATCACCCGGGTGGCGGCGCTGACCGGCGGCTCGGCGAGGTGGGTGAGCTGGGCGACATGCTGAGCCGCGGTCGAGGTGGCCTGATACAGCTCGCCCACCGCCTCGTCGGCCTCCGAGCGACTCACCGATGGAGGCGCGGGGCTGAAGCGTTTCGCCGCCCGCGCCGCGACGTCCCAGTGGATCAACGTGCTCATTCTCGAGCCTCACTCCGCATACCCCGACAGTACCGAGCAACTCGCGCGATCATCGACAGCCGCAACCGGCGAGCGTGCTAGCGATCCGGTCCAGCGCCGTTTCGGCGGGGTCGGTCGCTGCAGCCCGGTCGGCATCGAGGGCGAACACGAGCAACCGACCCGAGCTGTCGTGGACCAATCCGGCGAGCGCGCTCACCCCCGTCAGCGTTCCGGTTTTCGCTCGTACCCGGCCGAGCGCTGATGCCGTCGAACCGGACAGGAAGCGGTCGTAGAGGGTGCCGCTCCAACCGGCAACGGGCAGCGCTGTGACGATCTCGCGAAGGGCCGCTGCGCGCGGGCCGACGACCAAGCGCAGCACGGCGACCAGCGCGGCGGGACTGATCCGGTCTGCCGCTGCCAGCCCGCTGGCGTCGCGCATGCCGGACCCGATCTGCGCGCCCACCCGGGCGACGACGGTGCGGATGGCCCGCGCACTGCCCGTGAACGAGGCGGCGCGATGCTCGGCGATGGCGACCTGGCGCGCGAGCACCTCGGCGATCACGTTGTCTGATTCCTGCAACATTTGCCGGATCAGCACGCTCAGCGGCGCCGAGCGCACCTGGGCCAGCAGCGTCGCGTGCGCCGGTGCGCGGCCCGCGGTGACTGGGAGCCCGCTGTGGCGCAGTGCCCGCGCGAGCGCCCGTCCGGCGGCGATGTTGGGCGCGCCGCTGCGGGCGGTGTCAGCCGCACGATCGCGCCCGCCATCGACCATCAGGGCCGTGATGGGCGCGGCGTACTCGCTCGGTGCGTCACCGGGTGCCCAGTCCGGTGAGACCGCAGGCCCGCTGAACAGCGAATCGTCGACGACGATGCGCGTGACGCGTCGATTGGTGGTGCCCAATTGGTCGGCCAACGACGACATGCGCGGGGCGAAGGAGTACGCGCTGGGTGTGCCGGGCCTCGCTTCGCTGATGGTGGGATCGCCCCCGCCGACCAGCACGACCGTGCCCGGCGTCGCGCCGGCGACGATCCTCGTGGGGAACCGGCGGGTCGGGCCGTAGTCGGCGAGAAGCGCGACCGCGGTCGCAAGCTTTGCGGTGGACGCCGGCGCCGCGGCCGTGGCCCCGGATCGGTCATACAGCACCGTCCCGGTCTGTGCGTCCACGACGCGGGCCAGCACGCGGGCGCCGAGAGCGGGCGAGGCAACCGCGGCGGCCAGGGCACGGCGCACGCCTGCTGCCGACGGCACCGGCGCGCTCGTCGGCGAGCGACTCGCAGGCGCGCTCGCCGTCGCGTCCGAGAGCGCTCGCGGGACGCGCACCTGGGGCGTGGTGGGATCGCCCGACCCGCGCACGGTGACCGTCGCCAGGTACCCGGCGAGCGCCGCGACGGCGGCGATCACGATGACCAACAGCACGCGCGGGGCAGACCCGAAGCTGCGTCCGTCCACGATGCGTCAGACTAGGACAGGTACCGACGAAACAGCACCGAACGAAGGGGCACGCCGTGGAGTTCGACGTCCTGATCGAGATCCCTCGAGGCAGCAGGAACAAGTACGAGGTCGACCATGCGAGCGGGCGGATGCGGCTGGACCGCACCCTGTTCACCTCGACCCAGTACCCGGCCGACTACGGCTACATCGAGGACACGCTGGGTGACGACAAGGATGCGCTCGACGCACTGGTCGTGCTGCACGGGGATCCGCTGTTCCCCGGCGTCCTGGTGCGTTGCCGGGCGGTCGGCATGTTCAAGATGACCGACGAGATGGGCGGCGACGACAAGGTGCTCGCCGTGCCGACCACCGACCCGCGGCTGGAGCATCTGCGCGACATCCACCATCTGCCCGAGTTCGATCGCCTGGAGATCCAGCACTTCTTCGAGGTCTACAAGGAACTCGAGCCCGGCAAGAGCGTCGAGGGCGCGAGCTGGGTGGGGCGCGTCGAGGCCGAGGCCGAGATCACCCGATCGCGCCAGCGTTTCCTCGATGCCGGCGGCTACGCGGCCGGACACTGATCGTGCTCAGGCGCGCGGTTCCCAGCTGAAGAATCGCACCGCGAGCAGCAGTCCGGCCAGCCCCCAGGCGGCGACGATCAGGACGTCGATCCAGTGGAACGGCGTGCCCAGGAACGCCGCTTGGAGCCCGTCGGCGAAATGACGCACCGGGAAGATTTTGGACGTCCAGGTGATCCAGGCGGGAGCGTCGTCGCCCAGCGGGATGAAGACGCCGGAAAGGAACAGCAGCGGCAGGATAGTGGCGTTGACGATCGGCGCAGCAGCATCTGAATTGGGGATGACGGCGGTCACCGCGAACCCGAGCGCGCAAAATGCCGCGGCGCCGACGACGAGCATGACGAGGAACCGCACCAGCGTCGCACCCGCCGGAATATCGGCGTCGTACGCGATTCTGCCGAAGGCAGCCGTCAAAGCGACGAGGAGGAGCGACATCAGCAGCGCGTGCACCACCCGGGCGAGGAAGTAGACGGCGCTGGGTAGCGGCGTGCCGCTCGTCCTCTTGAGCACACCCATGTCACGTTGAAAGGTGAGGCTGATCGCGATGTTGTTGTAGCAGGCGGTGATCACCGCGAAGGCTGCCATCGCCGCGACATAGTACGTCGACTGGTGCACTTTGTGGCCGCCCACCTGCACCGTGCCTGAGCCCAGCAACGAGGTGAATATCACCAGGAACATCAATGGGAATGCGAAGGTGAAGAACGCCGAGGCCGGATTTCGCCAGAACGCCCTGTTGACGTAGCGGAGCTGGAACGCCGTCAACGCCATCGCGCTCATAACCGGGGCTCCACGTCAGTCGGCGGTGCTTGGGCCAGCTCGAGATACACGTCCTCGAGGGATGGCCGCCGGATCTGCAACTCGCTCAGCTCGACGTGATGCTCCAGGGCCCAGCCGGTCAGTTGATGCAGCGCGGCGGTCAGCTCAGCCGGCGCGAACTCCACCTGCCCGTCCCGCGAAACCGCGTCGCTGAGCCCGGTCGGCGGCGCGACTCCCGATGGCAGCCGATAGCTCACCGTCGCCCGTGCCAAGTCGCGGCCGCCGAGCGTCGCCGGGGTGCCCTCCGCGACGATGCGGCCCTGCGCGATCACAGCGACGCGGTCGGCCAGTTCCTGGGCCTCGTCCATGTAGTGCGTTGTGAGCAGCACGGTCTTGCCCAGCGCAGCCAGATCCTTCACGACCTGCCACGCCTCATGCCGCGCCGACGGGTCGAAGCCCGTCGTCGGCTCGTCCAGGAACAGCAGTTCCGGATCTCCGGCAAGGGCGATTGCCACGTCCAAACGCCGCTGCTGACCCCCGGAGAGTTTGAGCACCCGGCTGTCCCGCTTCCCGGCAAGTCCCACCAGCTCGATTACCTCGTCCACCGGACGCGGGTGCGGGTAATAGCCGGCAAACATCGCGATCGTCTCCGCGACGGTCAGGTAGCGGTCCACTCCGGTGGACTGCAACACGATTCCGATGCGCGGTTTCAGGCGAGCACGATGCCGGCCCGGGTCCAGGCCCAACACGGTGACCTCGCCGCCGTCGCGCCGCCGGAAACCCTCGAGGATCTCCACGGTGGTCGACTTCCCCGCGCCGTTCGGGCCAAGCAGGGCGAACACCTCGCCGCGCTCGACCTGCAGGTCCAGCCCAGCGACCGCGGTCACAGCGCCATAGGACTTGCGCAGGCCCTGCACTCGGATCGCCGGCCCGCCGCCGTCGCCCTCGGCCATCGTCCCCCTTGCTGCTGCTCGACCGTCTTTCGCTCGCCGGAAGTCTCCCATACCCTACGAATGGAACGACTCGGGGAAATAGGCCAGGTAGTAGTTCGGCCGCGGATTCGCGCAGGTCAACCCGCTGGCAGCCACTCGCTCCACCCGCACCAGCACGTCCAGGCGACCGCTCGGGCCGTCCACAGTCACCAGGCTCGCACCGTCCGCGGCAGGCCTCGTCGCCATCACCCGTAGCGCGTCGTGGGCCGGAGCCGCGCAATGCGCATAGCCGAAGGCGAGCGCAGCCTGTGCAGCGGGCGGCAGGCCGATCCGCCCGCGGAGCTGGTCGACGAGCACCTCCCCCGCGTCGGCCGCCGCAGTGAACCGCTCCGCGTCGGCTACCCGCACGCGCCCGTACAGCAGCCCGCTGGGCAGCACCAGCACGTTCGCGGCGAAGCGATCGCCGCCAAGGTGACTGCACTCCCACACCCGGCCGGGTCGGCGCGCATCCAGCGCCACGGCTACCGGCCGGCCGCGCAGCGCGCAGCACGGGTCGTGCTTGCCGTGCGCGCACACGAGGTAAAGGGGCTCGTCGTCGGGCGTACCGGCGTCCGAAGTTGCGCTGTCGAGCGGAATGTCGAGCAGTTCAGCGTCCTGATCGATGCTGCCCCACCGCAGACTCTGCCGATCGCGCCGGGTGTCGACCAGCGCCCAGTGCCGCCGCGCGCCGATCGCCGTCCGGCCGGGACGGCGGATCATTTCGATCCGGACACCGGCTCGGTTCGCGCGGCCCTGCAGCGCCACCGCCACCGCGTGGTCGAGGTGCGACTGCAGCAGCGCGGCGCGCCCCCACGGGCCGGGTTGCTCGACCAGCAGCAGGCGCGACGCAGGAAAGGCGGTGCCCAGCATCGGGTCGCCGCGGGCATCCCCGCGAACAGCGCAGCGCTCAGCGGATTCGCGCGGATGCGCGATCATGCCACGACGACGATGCCCTCGCGTACCAACCGCCGCGCCACGGTCAGCTGATCGGCGTCGTCGAGGCCGGGCAACTCGGACGCGGTGAATACCGTGCCAGTCAGCACCGCCTTCAACGCATCCCGCGCTTCACCGGGCAGCGTCACGGTCCGGCCGAGGACGGTGACCGACACCGAGTCTGCGCCGCCGCCGCCGTCGCCGAGCCGATGCCGCATCCCACCTCGCAGCCGCAGCGCCGTATCTGGCAGCAACGTGTCCGCGGTGGCCAACTGCGCCAGCGGAGCAAGCGGTTCGGCGCGGGTCTGATTGATCAGCCGGTCGCTGACGCGCTGGGCGACGTCGTGCACCGGCGCCGAGTCGAGGAAGCCGCGCAGCGCCGCGACACTGGCGAGGACGTGCGCTTCGAGCACGGCCGGATCGCCGAGATCGGTGTTCATCGGCAGCGAGGTCCGCAATGCTGGGTCGGCTTGGGCAAGTTCGAGCAGGTGTTGCACGAGTTGGTAACGCGTCACCGGGTGCACCCCGACGGTGAGGTGGATCGACGTCTCGCCCAGCGTGTCGGCGGCGTGGATCGTCCCGCGTGGCAGGTACAGCGCGTCGCCTGCTTCGAGCACGACGTCGATCAGCGGCGGGTCGTTCGCGGCACGGGCAGCGACAGCGGCGCGGTGCTGCTCCCACGGCTGGTTCTCCAGCGGATCGGTGACAACCGGAGCGTGGATCGTCCAGTGCTTGCGGCCGGTGACTTGCAGCACGAACACGTCGTGCACGTCGTAGTGCGCCGCGAATCCGCGGCTCTGCGGTGGGGTGATGTAGGCGTTGATCTGCACAGGGTGGCCCAACTCGTCCGCCAGCCGCGAGCCGAAGCTCACCAGCGGCGGCCAGGTGCGATGCAAGCCCTGCAGCACCAGCGTCGCGCCGTCGTCGAGCAACCCCAGGACCTTGTCGTCGGCAACCTGGTCGGCGATGCCGGCACCGGACCCACCGCCGCGCGTGAACCGTCCTCCGGCAATGACGTCGCCGTTCTTGGCCATCCGAAGAAACGGTGTGCGAAGGCCGCGTCGCGACACGAGTTCATCGACCGCGTCGGCGTCGATCAGGTCATCGAAGCGCCCGCCCAACTCCGCGGCACGGCTGAGCAGCGGCGCACGTCCCCAGTTCTGTTCGGCGAAGCGCGAGACATCGCGGGCGATGCAACGCCGAAGCGTCACACCGCCCACGCCGTCGTTGTGTTGGAACGAGGTCACGTCCTGCTACGCGCTGCCATCCGCGCCGCCGTCGCTGCCGGGCGAGTCGGCGTGGCCGTCACCGGCCGAGCCGTCCGCGCCGCCGTCGCCGCCGGGCGAGTCGGCGTGGCCGTCGGCACCGCTATCCGCGCCGCCGTCGGCTCCGCCGTCGTTGCCCGCGCCACTGTCGGCAGGGCCCTCGGGTCCAGGCTGCGCGCCGCCGTCAGCACCGCCGTCGCTGCTCGTGGTCATGTCGTCGTCGTCCATTACAAGCTCCTTCGCTCGTCGGTCGGGTGACTGCCCGACTCGGTTGGTGCTCTACCCCCGCCTGGCACGAAGGTAACGACGCTATTCGGGACGCTCTGCGAGGTGCAGCGCGACGATTGCGCCGCTCAGGTTGCGGTAGCGCACGTCCGACCATCCCGCACCGGCGATGGTGCGGGCAAGCTCTTGCTGTGCGGGCCACGCCCGGATCGATTCGGCCAGGTAGACATAGGCGTCCGGGTTGGACGACACGCGGCGCGCCAGCCAGGGCAGCGCGCGCATCAGATAGTTGAGGTAAAGCACCCGGAACACGGCGTTGGTCGGCCGGCTGAACTCGCAGACCACAAGGCGGCCGCCGGGGCGCACCACCCGCGCCATTTCGCGCAGCGCTGCCTCGACGTCGGCGATGTTGCGCAGCCCGAACGAGATCGCAACCGAGTCGAACACCTCGTCGGCGAAGGGCAGGTGCGTACCGTCGCCGGCGACCATCGCCACGTCGCGTCGGCGCTTGCTCGCCCGCCCGGCGCGCAGCATCCCCAGCGAGAAGTCACATCCGACAGCTGCCGCTCCCGAGCGCTTCAGCTCGGCCGTCGACACGCCCGTCCCCGCGGCGAGGTCGAGCACGCGCTGACCGGGCCGAAGTTCCAGGCATTGCCGCGTGCGCTTTCGCCAGTACCGGTCCAGACCGGCCGACAGGACGGTGTTTGTGACGTCGTAGCGGCCCGCGACGCCGTCGAACATCGCGGCAACTTCGCGTGGCTGTTTGTCCAACGCCGCACGACTCATGACCTCATCGTCGCATCCTCGCCACCGTGCACCCGCATCGCCGAGGCGGGGCTCGGGTTTGGAACTCAGTGCGCTTGTTGGGCCGAGCGCCGTGAAATGACCGGTGCCGTTGCGGGCGCCGCCAGCCGGATGGCGCCCGCGACCACAGCAGCCACGCACAACACGTCACCGAGCAGGTACCACGGCCCGGTCGGCACTCGCTCGTGAAGCAGCAATGACCCGAGGATGACGGCCGTCACCGGATCCGTCGCCAGGTTGGCGGGCAACGTGGCCCCAAGTGCGCCGACCTGGAACGACACCTGAGTCAGTACGATCCCCGTTGCGCCGACCAGCAGCATGCCGAGCACGGTCAGCATTCCCGATCTGGTGGTGAACAAGTCGCCCACATCGCGCTCGACAAGACGATGCGCGGCGGAGTTGATGAGCACTCCGAGCGTCCCGAAGCACGCCCCGGCGACGCCGCCGTACACAGCCCCGCGCAGCGTGGCGTTGCGCTCGCGCACCGCCAAGCACAGCCCGATGCCGACGACGAGTACCACCACGACGGCAATGGCGAGATCGCCTGGGTCAGGCGTATGTGGCTGGCGCGGATGGTGGCGGGTCGAGTAGTCGAGCATCGCCAGGAACCCGGACAGCCCGCCGATCACGGCCAGGCTACTGAGGTAGTCCCCGAATTGCGGATGGGGTCCACCCATCAGATAGGACGCGACCAGTGACACCGGCAGCATCAGCACCACAAGCGGCTGGATGACCACGACCGGCCCGGTGGCCAGCGCGCCGATCTGCAGCAGGAACCCGATGAAGTCGCCGCCGATGGCCAGCAACCACACCGGATCCTTGAGCAGGTGCAGCAGCCGACCCGCGTCTTCCTCTCCCGAACCGGCGTGCGCACGGCGATGCTGGACGACGATGGACGTGCCGTACACCACGGCCGAGGCGATGCCGAGGGGGACGGCGACCGCGAGCGACACCGGTCGGGCTCTCGCTCAGCCCGCCGCGGCGACGGGTAGCAGGTCGAGCGCGGTCGAGCTGAAGTGCGAGTGCACCCGGTCATCGATGGGATCATCGGCCGGGTCGGTGTGCACGACGAGATGGCGGTAGAGCGTGTCGCGTTGGGCCGGGACGCGCCCGGCGCCGCGGATCAGCCCGATGAGCTCGGTGCGGTTGCTGCGGTGTCTGGCCCCGGCGCTGGAAACGACGTTCTCCTCGAGCATCACCGAACCGAGGTCGTCGGCACCGAAGTGCAAGGTCAGCTGGCCGATGTCCTTGCCGGTCGTCAGCCAGGAACCCTGCAGATGATTGACATTGTCGAAGAACAGCCGTGCGACGGCGACCATGCGCAGGTATTCCAGGCTGGTGGCCTGGGTGCGACCCTTGAGGTGGTTGTTCTCCGGCTGGTAGGTCCACGGGATGAAGGACCGGAAGCCTCCGGTACGGTCCTGCACCTCACGGATCATGCGCAGGTGCGCGATGCGCTCAGCGTTCGTCTCGCCCGTCCCCATCATGAACGTGGCGGTGGATTCCAGGCCCTGCCCGTGCGCGGTCTCCATCACCCGCAGCCAGGTCTCGCCTGACTCCTTCAGCGGCGCGATCGCGGTTCGGGGCCGCGCAACGAGAATCTCGGCACCGGCCCCGGCGAACGAATCAAGCCCCGCTGCCTTCAGCCTGCTGATGACGGTGCCGACATCGAGATCGGACGTGCGGCTGATGTGCACGACCTCGGACGCGCCGAGCGAGTGCAGCACGAGCTGCGGATAGTCCCGCTTGATCGCGCTGAAGGTCTGCTCGTACCACTGCATGCCCAGTTCCGGCGAATGGCCACCCTGCAACATGATCTGCGTGGCGCCGAGTTCGACGGCCTCGCCGCAGCGGCGCAGCAGCTCGTCCAGGCTGTGCGTCCAGCCCTCCTCGTGCTTCGGGGAGCGGTAGAACGCGCAGAACTTGCAGGCAGTCACGCACACGTTCGTGTAGTTGATGTTGCGATCGATGATGTAGGTCGCGATGCCGTCGGGGTAACGGCGCCGGCGCACGGTGTCAGCGGCCCTGCCCAGGGCATGCAACGGTGCGTCGGTGTACAGCAACAGCGCCTCGTCCGGCGTGATCCGCCCGCCCTCGGCTGCGCGGGCGAGCACGTGCGAAATGGCGTCGGACATGACCCGAGCCTACGGCGATTGCCTCGAGCGCCACCCGCCGGCACAAAGGCCGCTTGATCATTGGCCGTTGCGCAGCGCGCTGCCGCTGCAGGAAGGGCAACGATCACCCGGGATAGCCCAGGCGCCGCCGGCCAGGTCGCCGCTCAGCCGCTGAGCAGCGCGTGGATTGCCGGACGTAGCTCGGCGAGCACGTCGGGCGCGGTGGGCGGGCCTGCCACGGCCGCGCGCTGGCCGGCCACACCGTGCAGGTACGCGGCCGACGCCGCCGCGAGCGGCGCGTCCAGACCGGACGCGAGCAGCGCGCCCAGCAGCCCGCTGAGCACGTCCCCGCTGCCAGCGGTCGCGAGCCAGGGCGTGCCCGTGGGGTTGACGTAGGACGAGCCGTCGGGCGCGGCGACCACGGTCGTATTGCCTTTGAGCAGCACGGTCGCGCGCAGCTCACGCGCAGCGCGGCGGGCGGCGCCGAGCCGGTCGTCGCCGATCTCACCGGCGATCCGCTCGAACTCCCGGTCGTGCGGCGTGAGCACGGTCGTCGCCTGCCGATCGCGCACGAGTTCCGGACGCTCGGCGAGCAACGTGATGGCGTCGGCGTCAACGATCACTGGGACGTCCGTTGACAGCACGTCGGCCAGCAGCCCTGCGGCCGCGTCGTCGGTGCCCATGCCCGGCCCGACGACCCAGGCCTGCACGCGCAATTCGCTCGGCGTCGCGTCCGGATGCACGATCACCTCGGGGTAGCGTGCCCGGATCTGATCCGGCGACCCACCGGCATAGCGCACCATGCCCGATCCGCCGCAGAGCGCCGAACCGGTCGCGAGCACCCCCGCGCCGCCGTACTGCGCCGAACCGGCTACCACGCCGACGACACCGCGGGTGTACTTGTCGTCGGCAGCCCGGGGCACGTGCAGTTGATCGCGGACGTCCCCGGCCTCGAGGACGTGCGTGGCGGCCGGGCCCAGCACGTCACGTAGGCCGATGTCCACCAGGCGCACCTCACCTGCAAGCTCCGCGCCCCGTCCCGCGACCACACCCGGTTTGAGCACGCCGAAGGTGACCGTCACGTCGGCGTGCACGGCCTCGCCGGTGACGGCCCCGGTGTCGGCGTCGACTCCTGACGGCAGATCCACCGCCACCGTCAGCGACTCGCGGGCGACTCGGGCCAGCTCTGCAGCGGGTTCGCGCAGGCCGCCGTGCCCGCCGATCCCGAGGATGCCGTCGATGACGAGGTCGGCGCCTCGCACCGATGACGGGCCTGCGACCCGTCCGCCGTTGCGCCGCAGCGCAGCCAATCCCCCGGCGTGCGCTCGTTCGGCGTCGATGAGCACCGCCGTCACCAGCGCCCCCCGCGCGGCGAGCCGGGCCCCCGCATACAGCGCGTCGCCGCCGTTGTTGCCCGCACCGACCAGCAGCACGACCCGCGCGCCGTAGACCCCACCCCGGGATTGCGCGCAGAGCAGTTGCGAACACTGCACCGCCAACCCGTTCGCTGCCCGCTGCATCAATGCCCCTTCGGGCCGCCGTGCCATCAGCGCCTGCTCGCCCGCGCGGACCTCGTCCACCGAATACACCCCGTGCATGGCCCTCAGCTCTCTGCGATCACGGTCGCCGCCGCGACGCCGCCGTCGTGCGACAGCGACACGTGCCAGCGAGTCACGCCGAGTGCGGCCGCCCGCTCGGCTACGGTCCCGGTGACGACGAGCGACGGGCGGCCGTACCCGTCGGTGATGACTTCCGCGTCCGTCCAGTGCAGGCCGCCGCCACCGCCCAGGGCCTTCGCCAGCGCCTCCTTGGCCGCGAAACGGGCGGCGAGCGACTCGGCGCTGCGGGGCTGTCCGGACCCAGTCACCAGTTCCGCGGTGGTGAAGAGCCGCGGCCCGAGCGAAGGTGTGCGCCGCAAGGCTGCGGCGAAGCGGGCGACCGGCACGACGTCGATCCCCACCCCGACGATCACCGCCTACGCCGTCGGTGTGCCGGTCGCCGGGACATAGTCGGACAGGTGGCCCGGGAACGCCGACACGTGCGGGTTGAGATAGGCGGCGGCGTTGTTGACGGCGGTCGCGACCTCGCCGAAGCCGGTCGCGATCAGCTTTACCTTGCCGTCGTAGTCGACGATGTCGCCCGCAGCGTACATGCCGGGGACGGTGGTGCGCCCCATCGAATCCACGACGATGCTGCGCTTTTTGATCTCGATCCCCCATTCCATCAGCGGCCCGAGATTCGCGGTGAAACCGAGTGCAGCAACCAGTCGGCGGCAGGGCAGCGTGCGGATCACGCCCGCGACGTCGAGGTCGACCTCGGTGACGCTCGGGTCACCGCGAACCGCCGCGATCTGCGCATCGGTGATCATCTCGACCGACGACGCCTCGAGCAGTTCGACCGAGTGCGGGTGCGCGCGAAACTGCGCCCGCCGGTGCACGATCGCCACCGACTTCGCGATCGGTTCGAGCATCAGGGCCCAGTCCAGCGCGGAATCCCCGCCGCCGACCACGACGACATCCTCACCCTCGTACAGCGTGGGATCGGGGACGAAGTGAGCCAGGCCGCGCCCGAGATAGTCGCCGCCGCTGGGCAGCGGGCGTGGGGTGAACGTCCCGATGCCGCCAGTGATGACGATCGCGCGGCAGTCGATGCGCAGGCCTGCCGAGGTGGTCACCGCGAAGCTGCCGTCGCCGCGTTCCAGCTCGACCGCCTGGTGGCCCAGCAGGTACTGCGGATCGTGCGGGGCGGCCTGCTGCATCAACTGCTCGACGAGATCGCGGCCGCGGATGGCCGGGAAACCAGCGACGTCGAAGATCGCCTTTTCCGGATACATCGCGGTGATCTGCCCGCCCGGTTCCTCCAACGAGTCGAGGACGGCGGTCGACAGCTTTCGCACGCCCGCGTAGTAGGCACCGAACAGGCCGACCGGCCCGGCGCCGACGATGAGCAGGTCCACCGACGTGGAAGTAGCTGCGGTCACACCGGCACCCTATGACACCGGCGCGTGGAGCCTGGGGGCGACAAGCTACTCGACAGTGACCGACTTCGCGAGGTTGCGCGGCTTGTCCACGTCGTAACCGCGGGTCTGGGCGATCTCGGCCGCGAGCACCTGCATCGGGATGGTCGTGACGAACGGCGAGAGCAGTGTCGGCACGGCGGGCACTTCGATCAGGTGATCGGCGTGCCGACGCACCGCCTCGTCGCCTATCTCGGCGATCACGATCGTGCGCGCCCCCCGTGCTTTGATCTCAGCGATGTTGCTGAGCATCTTCTGGTGCAGCACGGCCCGTCCGACCGGCGAAGGCATCACGACGACGACGGGGAGCCCGGCCTCGATCAACGCGATCGGCCCGTGCTTGAGCTCGCCGGCCGCGAACCCCTCGGCGTGCATGTAGGCGAGCTCCTTGAGCTTGAGGGCGCCCTCCAAGGCGATCGGGTAGCCGACGTGGCGACCGATGAACAACACCGTCTTGGACGCCGCGATCTCGCGCGCGAGTTCGCGCACCGGTTCCACCTGGGCGAGCACCTGGGCGATCGCCGCCGGCATCTCGGCCAGCGCCTGGTATTCGCGGGCGATCTCGTCGCCGTACTTGGTGCCACGGGCCTGGGCGAGGGCCAAGCCCACCAGCTGAACGGCAGCCAGTTGCGCGACAAAGGTCTTGGTCGCGGCCACGCCGATCTCCGGACCGGCGTGGGTGTAAAGCACGGCGTCGGCCTCGCGCGGGATCTGCGCGCCGTTCGTATTGCAGATCGCGAGCACCCGCGCACCCTGCTGGCGTGCATGTCGCACGGCCTCCAGAGTGTCGGCGGTTTCGCCGGACTGGCTGATCGCGACGACCAGAGTCTGCCGGTCGAGCACCGGGTCGCGGTAGCGGAATTCCGACGCCATCTCCACCTCGACCGGGATGCGCGTCCAGTGCTCGATGACCTGCTTGCCGATCAGGCCGGCGTGGTAGGCCGTGCCGCAGGCCACGATGAAGACCTTCTCGACGTCGCGCAGATCCTGGACGTCCATGCGCTGCTCGTCGAGCACGATGTGACCGCCGACCAGGTGGCCCAGCAGCGTGTCGGCGACCGCGTCCGGCTGCTCCTGAATCTCCTTGAGCATGAAGAAGTCGTAGCCGCCTTTCTCGGCGGCGGCCAGATCCCAGTCGATGTAGAACTGCGTGCCGTCGACCGGTGCACCGTGAAAGTCGGTGATCGTGTAGCCGTCGGCGCGCAGTTCCACGACCTGGTCCTGCCCCAGCTCGACGGCCTCGCGGGTGAACTCGATGAACGCGGCGACATCGCTGCCGAGGAACATCTCGCCCTCACCCACGCCCAGGACGAGCGGCGAGTTGCGCCGAGCTGCCACCACGACGTCGGGCTGCTCGCGGTCGAGGAACACCAGCGTGAACGCGCCGTCCAGCCGCCGGCACACTGCCCGCACCGCGTCGGCCAGCGAGCCACCCTCGCGACGCAGGTACGCAGCGACCAGATGCGCGGCGGTCTCGGTGTCGGTCTCGCTGACGAATTCGACGCCGGCGCGCTCCAGCTCGGCGCGCAGCATCGCGAAGTTCTCGATGATCCCGTTGTGCACCACCGCGATCCGCCCGGAGGCGTCGGTGTGCGGGTGCGCGTTTCGGTCGTTGGGCGCGCCGTGCGTGGCCCAGCGGGTATGCCCCATCCCGGTCGTGCCGGTGATCGATCTCGACGCGAGCTCCTTGTCGAGATTCTCGATCCGACCGGCCCGCTTCGCGATCTGCATCTCGCCGTCGGCGGAGATGACAGCGACGCCGGCCGAGTCGTATCCGCGGTACTCCAGGCGGCGCAGCCCCTCGATCACGACGTCCAGGGACGGTCTCGGGCCGACGTACCCCACGATGCCGCACATTCCTTCAGGGTACGGGGCCGGACCGGCCGGGCCCGCTCAAGCCGCAACCGCGGGCGTACTCACGGGGCCGAGGTCACGCCGGGTGGCGTGCCGGAAGTGCCCGGCGAGGTGGCGGGTGTCGACGGTGCGCCAGACCCCGGAGGGAGCGTCGCCGTGGTGGTGGGCGTGGCCGTCGCGGTCACCGGCACACCGGTAACCGTCACTGTCGGGGTCGCCGTCACCACGGTGGGCGTCACGGTGACGGTGGGGTTCGTCACGGTCGGCGGGTTCACCGTCGCGCCGCCTCGCTCGAGGTTGCCGAGAAAGCTCGTGCCGCTACCCGACGTGCCGCGCACCAGATCGGTCAACGGGCGTCCCGCGATCAGCTCGACGCTCGTCACCACGAGTAGCACGCCGGCGAACACCCCGGCACAAGCGATCGCCATCGTGCGCCATGCGCTGCGCGAACGCGCCCGCCGCGATGGCGTCGAGCGCGACGGCCCCCGTCGCGATGGCGTCGCCGGCGGGGCCGGCTGCCGCGGAAGCCAGCGCCCGGCGACCGGGGCCACCGTACGTACCCGCTCGCCGGTTCGCTGGATCGAGTTGCTGTAGACCGCGTTGCCGATCACGGTCAGCATGCTGGCGACCGCAGCGCCGATCACCGTCCCGGCGACCCCGAGGTAGGACGCGGCGACGGTGGCGGTGATCGCCGCGAGCGCGCTGGCGACGACCTGGGTGAGGCTCAGGTTGATGCGTGGCAGGTCTTGATCGAGATCTTCGGTCTCATCGGCGGGGACGGGGGCAGGGCTGCGTGCGGTACGAGTAGTCATTACTGGTGGCATTCTGCCGAGACCGGGCGGGCAACTCCACTGCGGCTGAGGACCCTCTCAGAAAGCCGGTGGGAGCACGTCCCATACGGTGAGGAGGTGACGCAGCCCGACACCGACCCCGGCGACCGGCACGCTTGGGAGCGTCCGGGTGCCCACGAGGTTGCCCCCGGAATCCACCGCATTCCGCTGCCGTTGCCCAACGACGGCCTCAAAGCCGTCAACGTTTACGCCATTTCCGACGGCGACGCACTGGTGCTGATCGACGGCGGCTGGGCGATGGCCGACGCCACCCCGTTGCTGGAACGGGCGCTCGCCGAGATGGGCCGCAAGCTCGCCGACATCCGCGAATTCCTCGTCACCCATATGCATCGCGACCACTACACGCACGCGATTGCTGTGCGCAGGATCACCGGTAGCGCAGTGTCGGTCGGGGCCGGCGAGCGGGCCTGCCTGGACGCGATCCGGCTGCCGAGGCAGCATCGCGACCACGCAGTGCTGCGCGAGGCCGGAGCCGACGCACTCCTCGCGCAGGTGGTGGCGCAATGGGACATCGATCACGACCCCACCGATTGGGAATACCCGAACCGCTGGCTCGCCGACGGCATCGATATCGCCCTCGATACCCGCACCTTGCGGGTCATCGCGACGCCCGGTCACACCCGCGGGCATGTGGTGTTTCACGACTCGCACGCGCAGACCTTGTTCGCGGGCGATCACGTGCTGCCGCACATCACGCCGTCGATCGGCGTCGAACTGGTCCGTCCCCCGTCACCGTTGCGCGACTATCTCGCGTCTCTTCAGCTGGTCCGGGCGATGCCCGACAGCCGGCTGCTGCCCGCGCACGGCCCAGTCGCTGCGTCGACCCACGCGCGCATCGAGGAGTTGCTCACCCACCACGACGAGCGCCTGACCGCGAGCGCGGAAGCCGTCGCGGCAGGCGCGAGCACCGGCTTCGAGGTCGCCGACCGGCTGGGCTGGACCCGCCATCACCACCATCTCGCCGACCTGGACCTGTTCAACTCCGTTCTCGCGGTGCAGGAGACGATGGCGCACCTGGAGGTGCTCGTCGAACGCGGCTGGCTGGCCAAGACCGCGGCCGCCGGGGTGGCTCACTTCAGCCGAATCTGATCCCGCTACGCGGCGGCGACGGCCTTGGCGACGCGCTCGGCAACCGCCTCGGCCTGGTCCTGCGAGGGTGCCTCGACCATGACGCGGACGAGCTGTTCCGTGCCGGACGGGCGGAGCAGGATGCGCCCCGAGTCGCCGAGCTCGGCGGCGGCGGCATCGACCGCGGCAGCCACCTCGGGCGAGAGCGCAACCGCGGCCCGATCGCCGACCGGCACGTTGATCAGAATCTGCGGCAGCCGCCGCACCACCGCAGCCAGATCGCGCAACGGCGAACCGGTGGCGACCATCCGGGCCATCACGTGCAGAGCCGTCAGCAGCCCGTCGCCCGTGGTAGCCGAATCGGTGAACACGACGTGGCCGCTCTGCTCCCCGCCGACACTCAGGTTGTGCGCACGCAACGCCTCGAGCACGTAACGATCGCCTACCGCGGTAGTCAGCACTGTGATGCCCGCGTCGCGCATCGCGTGGTGAAAGCCCAGATTGCTCATGACGGTGGCGACGACTGTGTCCTCGCGCAGCGCGCCGTGCTCGCGCAGCGATAGGGCGCACAAGGCGAGGATCTGGTCGCCGTCCACCACCTCGCCGGTCATGTCCACGGCTAGGCACCGGTCGGCGTCGCCGTCGTGGGCGATGCCGAGATCTGCACCGGTTTCGCGCACCGCGGCGGCCGCGACGTCCAGGTGTGTGGAGCCGACGCCGTCGTTGATGTTGATCCCGTCCGGGGCGCACGCGATCTCGGTGACACGGGCACCGGCGCGGCGGTACAGCTCGGGTGCGACGTCCGACGCAGCCCCGTGGGCACAGTCGACGACGACGTGCAGGCCGTCCAAACGCTGCGGGACGGCGGCGAGCAGGTGGGTGAGGTAGCGCTCGTGGGCGTCGGCGGCGGTGCGGACCCGGCCGACCTGCGCACCGGTGGGACGCTGCCGGGGGCCGTCCGCCATCGCCTGCTCGATCTCGGCTTCGATGTCGTCGGGCAGCTTGTGGCCGCCGCGCGCGAACAGCTTGACGCCGTTGTCGGGCATCGGGTTGTGCGACGCGGACAGCACGACCCCGAGATCGGCGCCGTACGCGGCGGTGAGGTAGGCGACGGCCGGCGTGGGCAGCACGCCGACCCGCATCACATCGGCGCCTGCCGAGGCGAGCCCGGCGACGACCGCAGCTTCGAGCATCTCCCCGCTCGCACGGGTGTCACGCCCGACCACGGCCAGCGGACGGTGTGACGCGTCGTGCGCCACGAGCACCCGCACCGCGGCGCCGGCAACTGCCAGCGCCAGTTCCGGAGTCAGCTCGGCGTTGGCCAGACCGCGGATGCCGTCCGTACCGAACAGACCCACCGACTACCGCTTCGAGTACTGCGGAGCCTTACGGGCCTTCTTCAGGCCGTACTTCTTGCGCTCCTTGACCCGCGGGTCGCGGGTGAGGAAGCCGGCCTTCTTCAGCGCGGCGCGATCGTCGGGCTCGATGCCGATGAGCGCGCGCGAGATCGCCAGGCGCAAAGCGCCGGCTTGGCCGGTGATGCCGCCGCCGACCAGCGAGGCGATGACGTCGTACTGGTTGTCTTTCTCCAGGGTGACGAACGGCTCGCGGATCAACTGCTGATGCACCTTGTTGGGGAAGTAGCCCTCCAGGGTGCGGCCATTGAGCTTGAACTCGCCGGTTCCCGGCAGGAGCCGGGCACGGACCACGGCTTCCTTGCGACGGCCGACGATGGGGACGGGCATGGGAGACGTCACTGGCTGACCTGCTTGATCTCGAACGGCTGGGGTTTCTGCGCGGCGTGCGGGTGCTCAGGGCCCGCGTACACCTTGAGCTTCTTCAGCTGGGCGCGGCCCAGCGTGGTCTTCGGGAGCATGCCACGCACTGCCAGTTCGATCACCCGGGTGGGCTTGCGCTCGAGCAACTCACCGACAGTGCGCTTGGACAGTCCACCCGGGTACCCGGAGTGGCGATAGCGGAACTCGTCGCGCTTCTTGGCAGCGACGGCGACCTTCTCCGCGTTAACGATCACGACGAAGTCGCCGATGTCGACGTGCGGCGCGAACTGGGGCTTGTGCTTGCCGCGCAGCAATGTCGCGACCTGGCTAGCAAGGCGACCCAGGACGATGTCGTTGGCGTCGATGACGTGCCAGCGGCGCTCGATCTCGCCGGGCTTGGGCGTATAGGTACCCACGATTCTCTCTCTGTTCGGTCTTCACGCCGCCGGTTATCGCGAGGCGGCGCCCCCGCAGTCAGCTGTGACGGACTCCGAGGCATGGCCGGCGTGGTGCGACCAGATCAGCCGTACGCCAAGAAACGACTCTACCTGGCGCGTCTGAGTGCGGCCAAATCACCGCGGCCGGGCCACCCGTCGCTCGTCGAACACCGCGTCGTCGGACTCGTAGACGGCGCCGTCCGCCCCGAAGATCAGGAAGCGATCCAGCGACCGCGCGAACCAGCGGTCGTGCGTCACGGCCAGGACGGTGCCCTCGAAGGCGTGCAAAGCCTCCTCGAGCGCTTCCGCCGAAAGGACGTCGAGGTTGTCGGTCGGTTCGTCGAGCAACAAGAGCGTGGCGCCGGACAGCTCCAGCAGCAGGATTTGCAGGCGAGCCTGCTGGCCGCCGGACAGCGTGCCGAAGCGTTGATCGCCCTGGTCCTGCAGCCCGTAACGGCGCAGCGCTGACATCGCCCGTCCGCGGTCCACGCCGGAGCGTCCCGCATCGCCTTCCCACAGCAGGTCGACCAGCGTGCGGTCAACCCATTGCGGATGGACGTGGGTCTGCGTGAACAGCCCCGGCACCACCCGGGCGCCAAGCCGCCAGGAGCCAGTGTGCGCGACCGGATCACCGCCGAGCAGCCGCAGGAAATGCGACTTGCCTGCGCCGTTCGCGCCGAGCACTCCCACCCGCTCGCCGTAGTAGATCTCACCATCGAACGGCTGCATCAGGCCGCTGAGTTCGAGCGCCTGGCAGCTCACCGCGCGCACCCCGGTTCGCCCACCGCGCAGGCGCATGCGCACGCGCTGCTCCTCGGGCTTGTCCGGCGGCGGGCCTTCGGCCTCGAACTTCGCCAGCCGGGTCTGCATGGCGCGGTAGCGGGAGGCCATGTCCGGGCTGATCTTGGCCTGCTGCTGCAGGGTGCGCACGAGGTCCTTGAGCCGGGTGTGCTCCTCCTCCCAGCGCCTTCTGACCTCCGCCATCCGCTCGTGCTTGGCGGTGCGCGCCCGGTGATAGGACGCGAACCCGCCGCCGTGCACCCACGCCGTCGCCCCCTCGATGGTGACTACCCGGTCGGCGACTCGCGCGAGCAGCTCCCGGTCGTGGCTCACGAACAGCACAGTTTTGGCGCTCTGCCGCAGCCGCTCCTCCAGCCACCTTTTGCCGGGGACGTCGAGGTAGTTGTCAGGTTCGTCGAGCAACAGCACCTCGTCCGGGCCGCGCAGCAGCAATTGCAACGCGAGTCGCTTCTGCTCGCCGCCGGACAGCGTCGTCAGCTCCCGGTACTTGCAACGTTCGAAGGCGACGCCGAGGGCGGCGACGGTGACGGTGTCCCACAGCACTTCGGTGTCGTACCCGCCGACGTCGCCCCAATTCGTCAGCGCGTGCGCGTAGGCGAGCTGTGCTCTCTCGTCGTCGCGTTCCATGAGCAGAAGTTCGGCGCGCTGCACGTCGTCCCAGGCGCCGCGGACGCCCGCTGGGGCCAGACCCACCAGAAATTCCTGGACGGTGGTGCGGTCGCGCACCGATCCGATGAACTGGCGCATGACGCCCAGGCCGCCGGTCCGCGCGACGGTGCCGCGCTGCGGCGCCAGATCGCCCGCGATGATGCGCAGCAGGGTGGTCTTGCCTGCCCCATTCGCGCCGACCAGCGCGGTCTTCGCGCCCTCGCCGACGCGCAGGTTGACGCCCTCGAGCAGGACCCGTCCATCGGAGAGGGTGTGCCCGATCCCGGCAAGGTCGACGTATCCCATGGCGACGAGTCTGTGGCATCGGTGCGGCGAACGCACGTGTGTTTGCTCTCGATTGAGTGCAGGATCGAGGGATGGATCTTGCTGAGCTTGTGGCAGCGCTCCCCGGCGGCGCCGTGCTGAGCAACCCGGAACTCGTCGAGGGGTACCGGCGCGACTGGGCCCGCGATCCGGACGCGGGGCGGCCGCTCGCCGTGGTGCGCGCGACCTGCACCGCGGACGTCCAGGCGACGCTGCGCTGGTGCAGCGCCAATGAGGTGCCCGTGGTGCCGCGCGGGGCGGGCACGAGCCTGTCCGGCGGCGCTACGGCGGTCGAGGGCGGCATCGTGCTGACGCTGGAGAAGATGCGCGGCATCCGCATCGACCCGGTCTCGCGGGTGGCGATCGCCGAAGCCGGCCTGCTCAACAGCGAGGTGAAACAGGCCGCTGCCGAGCACGGGCTGTGGTATCCGCCCGACCCGGCGTCGTTCGAGATCTCCTCCATCGGCGGCAATGTCGCTACCAATGCCGGCGGCCTCTGCTGCGTCAAGTACGGCGTGACGAGCGACTACGTGCTGGGGATGGAAGTTGTGCTGGCCGACGGGACAGCACTGCGCCTCGGCGGGCCGCGCCTGAAGGATGTCGCGGGATTCTCGCTGACCAAGCTGTTCGTCGGTTCCGAAGGCCTGCTCGGTGTGATCACCGAGGTGACGCTGCGCCTGGTGCCGCCCCCGCCGCCGGCGTCCACGATGGTGGCGGTGTTCGCCTCGATCGAAACGGCAGCCGATGCTGTCCTCGCGATCACCGCGACGCTGCGTCCGTCCATGCTCGAGTTGATGGATCACATCTCGATCAACGCGGTCGAGGACTTCACCGCGATGGGTCTGGACCGCACTGCCGCGGCGCTGCTGATCGCCCGCTCGGACGCGCCCGGCGTCGCAGCCCAGGAGGAGATCGCGGACATGCAGCGTTACTGCGTGGCCAATGGGGCGAGCGAGGTCTTCACGACCGACGACCAGGTCGAGGGTGACGCGTTCGCCGCGGCCCGGCGTGCCGCGTTCCCCGCCTTCGAGCGGCAGGGTGCGCTGCTGCTGGAGGACGTCGGGGTGGCGCTGCCCGACCTGCCCGCTCTCGTCCGCGGTATTGAGAAGATCGCCGCCGCGAACCAGGTCACGATCGCCTTGGTTGCGCACGCCGGTGACGGCAACACCCATCCCACGGTGGTCTACGACCCCACCGATACCGCCGGAACCGAGCGTGCCTACGCGGCCTTCGCGGCGGTGATGGACCTCGCGCTCGACCTGGGCGGGACGATCACCGGCGAGCACGGGGTCGGCCGGCTGAAGAAGGACTGGTTGCCGAGCTATCTCGGGGCCGACGTCATGGCGCTCACGCGTCGCATCAAGGCCGCCGTCGACCCGCAGGGCGTCCTCAACCCAGGGGCAATGCTCTAGCCGATGGCGCTCGCGTTGCTCGTCCTGGCGGGCATCGTCGCGGTCGGTGACTGGTTCGCGGTCTGGCAGCGGCGACCTCGGCTGGAACGGCTGCTCAAGCCACTGACGCTCGGGTTGCTGATCGGCGCGGGTATCGCTGCCGATGTCGGCACGCTGAAGCCGTGGGTGCTCGCGGCGCTGGCGCTGTGCTTGCTGGGCGATGTCGCGTTGCTGCTCAGCTCGGACGAGCCAGGCCCGCCCGACCTCGGTTTCCTGCTCGGCCTCGGCGCGTTCCTGCTCGGCCACATTGCCTACGTCGTCGCGTTCCTGCAACACGGCGTGCGAGGCGCCCCACTCGTCGCGGGCGTACTGCTCGTCGGTGGCAGCGCCGCGTCAGTGCTGCCAGCGGTATTCGCCGGGGCGCGGCGGGCGGGCGGGTGGGCGCTGCTGCTCCCGGTCGCGGGGTATGCGGGCGCGTTGACGCTGATGAGCATCCTCGGCGTCGGGACGGGTCTGTTCGCCACCGCGCTCGGCGCGCTGCTCTTCCTCGGCTCGGACTCGACCCTGGCGTTCGAACGCTTCGTGCGGCCCGTTCGCTACGGAGCGCTGCGGGTGATCGTCAGCTACCACCTGGCGCAGGCCTTGATCCTGATCGGCCTCGTGCGGCAATGGTGAACGAGGTGAGCGAATCACTGCGATCGGGCGAATAGGCTGCGCCTCGTGCCACGTCGCCCCACCCGCACCGTCCCCACGGTTGTCGTGCCGGGATGGAACGGCTCCGAGCCCGGGCACTGGCAGCGCTGGCTCGCCGACGAACTGCGCGGCGCTGGCCGCGAGGTGCGGGTGCCGGATTACGCCGACGTCGATCATCCCGATCTGGGCGACTGGCGTGCGGCGTTGCGTCGCGTGCTCGCGGACCTGCCGCCCGACGGCTTCGACGTGGTCGCCCACTCGCTTGGCGCTGTGCTGTGGCTGCATCATTGCGCCGATCCGGGCGACGCGCCCCGTCCGGCCCGCGTGCTGCTCGTGGCCCCGCCGTCCCCGCGCACAGCGATCGCGGACATCGCAGCGTTCTTCCCGCCGCCGATGGACGTGGACACCGTGCGGCGCGGCGCCGACGGCACCGTACTCGTCGCCTCGGACGACGACCCGTACCTGCCGGAAGGTATCGCGCAGGCCTATGGCCGGTCGCTGAAGATGCCGACCACGGTCGTCGCAGGCGGCGCGCACCTCAACACCGACGCGGGCTACGGCCCGTGGCCGGCGCTACTGGACTGGTGCGGGCGCGACAATCTCGCCTTCTACTGAGCGCGCCGGCGGGGTCCAACCGGGCGGGGCGAAGACGAATCCCCAGCGCTCGCGCCAGGTTCGGGCGCTGCGCACGTCGCGAGCGATGGCTGCGTACTCGAAGTACTGCAGCCGGAACGGGTTGTAGGTGTCGACGTTCTTCGTCAGCCCGTATGTCGGCCGGTGGGTTTCCCGCGCGTACGTGCCGAACAGGCGATCCCAGATGATCAGGATTCCGGCGTAGTTCTTGTCGAGGTAGTCGCGATCGCTGGCGTGATGGACCCGGTGGTGCGATGGTGTGTTGAACACGAACTCGATCGGCTTGGCCAGGATGCCGACCCGCTCGGTGTGCACGAAGAACTGGAAGATCAGGTTGATCGAGAACGCGGTGAAGATCAGCCACGGGGGGACGCCGAGAAGCGGTAGCGGCGTCCAGAAGAGAAGTTCGAACCAGGGGTTCCACTTCTGCCGCACGGCCGTGGACAGGTTGAAGAAGACGCTGTTGTGGTGCGCCTGATGCCCCGCCCACAGCAGCCGGACGCGGTGCGACGAGCGGTGGTAGAGGTACCAGATCAGGTCGACGGCGAGCAGCACGAGCAGCCAGGTGTACCAGCGGTGGGTGTCGGGCCGGAGCGGGGTCAGGGCGTAGAGCGCCGCGTAACCCAGTAGCGCGCCGATCCGCGCCACTCCGTTGATGACGACCGAGCCCAGCCCCATCAGGATGCTGGCGCGGCTGTCGCGCTTGTCGTAGCCCGCGTAGCGCGCCGACTCGTCCTCGCCGAGCAGCCGGAACGACGCGATCTCCAGCACCATGAAGGCGATGAACGCCGGGATCGCGAAGACGACCGGGTCGTGCAGCGAGTCGGGCAATGCCATCAGCGCGACCTCCGATCGGAACTTACCGTGCGGTCACTTACCCTAAGGTAAGATCGCGGCCATGTCCAGCGCTTCGCACCTGATCGGCACGAAGGGGGTGCCGCGGGCCGATCGGGAGGAGCAGATCGTCGCTGTCGCCGTCGAGGAGTTCGCGGCGGACGGGTACGCCGGCGCGTCGATGGTCGCAATCGCCGCCCGAGCGGGCATTTCCAAGCCGCTGATCTACCAGTACTTCGGTTCGAAGGACGGGCTGTTTCTCGCCTGCCTGCACGCCGTCGCCGGCGGCCTGCTCGAGCGCCTGCGACAGGCGCAGCTGCAGGAGGACGACTCCGTGCAGTCCCGCGTGCGCACCCTGCAGGCGATCTTCGAAGCGCTGGAGCCGCAGCGCAACGCGTGGCGGCTGCTGTACGACCCGTCCATGCCGCAATCCGGGGCGTTCGCTGAGGCCGCCGGCAGTTACCGCGACGCGACGACCGCGCTGGCCGCGAGCGGCTCCGAGCGCTTTCTCGGTGCCCGCGGCCGTCACGACCACGCGGACGCGTCGGCATTGAGCGCGCTGTGGTTGGGCGTGGTCAACTCGCTGGTCGTCTGGTGGCTGGACCACCCGGGCGAGTCGGCAGCGCAGATGACGGCCCGCTGCAGCCGACTGCTGGCCGCAGTCCTGAGCTAAGGCGTCGGGTTCAGCGACGCGCCCGGGTCTCGGCCTTGCGCGCGGCGAGTTCGTGATCGGGCGGATAGCCGACCTCGACCAGAGTGAGCCCAAGTGCCGGCGCGACGCTGACCTCGTCGGCGCGTGCGGCGCGGCTGAGCAGGCTGGCCGGCCAGCCCGGCGCACGAGTGCCGTCGCCAACCGCAATCAGCGCGCCGACCAGAGCCCGCACCATCGAATGGCAGAACGCATCGGCCTGGACGGTGCAGACGACCTCTGACCCCTCCCTGCTGACCTCGAAATGCTGGACTCGGCGGATCGTGGTCCCGAACGCTCGGCGTCGGCAGAATGCGGCGTAATCGTGCAGCCCCAGCAGTCCGGTGCTCGCGGCAGCCATCGCGGCCACGTCGAGAGCGCGCCGGTGATCAAGCACGAAGCGCCGCCGCAGCGGCTCGACACCGATCGCGCGATCACTGATGCGGTACTCGTAACGGCGCCACAGCGCCGAGAAGCGCGCGTCGAACTCGGCGGGCACGTGGCTGATGCTCAGCACTCGAACGTCGCGGGGCAGCAAGCCGGCCAGTCGCGTGAGCACGTTCGGCAAGGGCACGCGCGGCAGGTCCGCGTGCGCTACCTGGCCGCGCGCGTGCACCCCCGAATCGGTGCGCCCGGCGACGATCAGCGACACCATCGGCAGCCGCAGCACTGTCGCGATCGCCGCCTCCAGTTCGGCCTGGACGGTGCGGCGACCAGGCTGGGCGGCCCAGCCGAAGAAATCCGTCCCGTCATAGGAGACCTCGATGCGCACCCGGGCCTTAACGACGTCGAGCGACGGATCCGCACCATCAGTCATGGTGGGATTCCGTCGCTCGACGAGCGGGTTGTCTACTTGCTGTCGTCCTGCGCGTCCTGCGCCGGCACGTCCGCAGCCGGCGCCTCGTCGGCTGCTACCTCAGCCGACGGTGCGGCCGCCAGCTCGCCACCGGCCTCGGGCGCATCGCCCGCCACATCGGCAGCGTCCTGAGCTTCATCGCTCGACGTGCCGAGAGCGGTCAAACCCTCGTCGGCAGCCGCAGCATCGGCAGCCACCCCAGCAGCCGTCGCAGACTCCGACGCGGCGTCTTCGGCGATCTCCTTGGTACGTCCGGTCGGAGCGTTCTTCGGGGCCGTTCTCGTGCCGCGGGCGCGCTCGGCCTCCCGGACAGTGGCGGCGGCCGCCGACATCTGCTCGACCAACTCGATGATCGCCATCTGCGCGTTGTCGCCCTTGCGCGGGGCTTTCTTCACGATCCGCGTGTAACCACCGGGTCGCTCAGCGAACTTCGGGCCGATCTCGGCGAACAGCTTGTGCACAACGTCCTTGTCGCGGATGACCGTCATCACCTGTCGACGCGCGTGCAGGTCACCACGCTTGGCGAACGTGATCAACCGCTCGGCGAGCGGGCGCAGCCGCTTCGCCTTGGCCTCGGTGGTGGTGATCCGGTCGTGCTCGAACAGCGCGGTCGCGAGATTCGCGAGCATAAGCCGCTCGTGCGCGGGACTACCGCCGAAGCGGGGGCCCTTCGTGGGCGTAGGCATGTCGTGCTCCTAGTACTGCAGTTGTAGACAGTGTCCTGGGATCAACAGGTGAGGGATTAGAGCTGCTCGGTCTCGGCGAAGTCGCTGTCGCCGTCGAAGTCGTCGTCGCCGTAGGACTCGACACTGGTGCTGGGCAACTCGAATCCGGGCGGGCTGTCCTTGAGCGACAGGCCCAAGCCGTGCAGCTTGACCTTGACCTCGTCGATGGACTTCGAGCCGAAGTTACGGATGTCCAGCAGGTCCGCCTCGCTGCGTCCGACGAGCTCACCCACGGTGTGGATGCCCTCACGCTTGAGGCAGTTGTACGAGCGGACCGTCAGGTCAAGATCCTCGATCGGCATCGAGAACGCCGCGATGTCGGCGACCTCGGCGGGCGACGGCCCGACGTCGATGCCCTCGGCCTCGTCGTTGAGCTCGCGGAACAGCCCGAACAACTCGACGAGCGTGTGTCCGGCCGATGCCACGGCGTCGCGCGGGGTCATCGAGTTCTTGGTCTCGACATCGACGACGAGCCGATCGAAGTCGGTGCGCTGCTCGACGCGGGTCGCCTCGACGGCATAGGTGACCTTGAGGACCGGCGAGTAGATCGAGTCGACCGGAATGCGGCCGATCTCCTGGCCGGGCTGCTTGTTCTGCACGGCGGTCACGTAGCCGCGGCCGCGCTCGACGACCAGTTCGACCTCGAGCCGGCCCTTCTTGTTGATTGTCGCGATCTTGAGATCGGGATTGTGCACGACGACCCCAGCCGGCGGCGCGATGTCGGCGGCGGTGACCTCTCCGGGGCCTTGCTTACGCAGGTACATCACGACCGGCTCGTCGCTCTCGGAACTGACGACCAGCTCCTTGAGGTTCAAGATGATGTCGGTGACGTCCTCCTTCACGCCCTCGACGGTCGTGAACTCGTGCAGGACGCCGTCGATGCGGATGCTCGTGACGGCCGCACCGGGAATCGATGACAGCAGGGTGCGGCGAAGAGAGTTGCCGAGCGTGTAGCCGAAGCCGGGCTCGAGCGGTTCGATGACGAAGCGCGACCGGTTGTCGGCGATCGGCTCCTCGGACAGGGACGGGCGCTGAGAGATCAGCACAGTGTTGCTCCTTGCGGTCGTGGACCACCCGCTATATGGCGGCCCGTTGACAGGTGTGGTGCGGGAACTACTTGGAGTACAGCTCGACGATCAACTGCTCCTGGACCGGAATGTCGATCTGGGCGCGGACCGGAAGCTGGTGGACGAGCACGCGCAACCGGTCGGGAACGACCTGCAGCCAGGCCGGCACCGGACGATCGCCGAAGGTCTCGCGGGCGATCAGGAAGGGCGTCGTCTCGAGTGACTTCGCCTTGACGTCGATGATGTCCCACTGCGACACGCGATAGCTCGGGATGTCGACCTTCTGGCCGTTCACCACGAAGTGGCCGTGGCTGACCAGCTGCCGGGCCATCCGGCGTGTGCGGGCGATGCCAGCACGGTAGACGACGTTGTCCAGGCGCGATTCGAGAATCTGCAGCAGGTTGTCGCCGGTCTTGCCGTGCAGGTTGACAGCCTCACGGTAGTAACGGCGGAACTGCTTCTCCAGCACGCCGTAGCTGTACTTGGCCTTCTGCTTCTCCTGCATCTGCAGCAGGTATTCGCTCTGCTTGATGCGCGCCCGGCCGTGCTGGCCGGGCGGGTAGGGACGGCGCTCGAAGGAGGTGTCGCCGCCGACCAGGTCGACGTTGAGCCGGCGCGAGATTCGCGTGGCGGGACCGGTGTAACGAGCCATACTGGATCAAACCCTCCGGCGCTTGGGCGGACGGCAGCCGTTGTGCGGCTGCGGGGTGACGTCGGAAATGGTGCCGACCTCAAGGCCGGTCGCCTGGAGCGATCGGATCGCGGTCTCGCGACCGGAGCCTGGCCCCTTGACGAACACATCGACCTTCTTCAGCCCGTGCTCCTGAGCCTTTCGCGCAGCGCTCTCCGCGGCCATCTGCGCCGCGTACGGGGTGGACTTACGCGAGCCCTTGAAGCCGACGTGACCGGCGGACGCCCAGCTGATCACGTTGCCCTGCGGGTCGGTGATCGAGACGATGGTGTTGTTGAACGTGCTCTTGATGTGGGCGTGGCCCACGGCGACGTTCTTCTTCTCCTTGCGGCGGACCTTCTTCGCGCCCGCCTTGCGTGCCTGAGGTGGCATTACTTCTTACCAACCTTCTTCTTGCCGGCAATGGTCTTCTTGGGACCCTTGCGCGTACGGGCGTTGGTCTTGGTGCGCTGACCGTGCACGGGCAGGCCGCGGCGGTGCCGAATGCCCTGGTAACACCCGATCTCGACCTTGCGCCGAATGTCGGCTGCGACCTCGCGGCGCAGATCACCCTCGACGCGGTAGTTCGTGTCGATGTAGTCGCGCAGCCGGACGAGGTCGTCGTCGGTCAGGTCGCGGGCGCGCAGGTCCGGGCTGACTCCGGTCGCTTCGAGGGTGGCCTTGGCTCGGGTACGGCCGAGGCCGTAGATGTAGGTGAGCGCGATCTCCATCCGCTTTTCGCGGGGCAGGTCGACGCCGGCAAGACGTGCCATACGGCTGGTTCTCCGGATCTCGTTCGGCGAAGGTGTGCGGCGTACCCGTTCCCGATCCAGATCGGGCTCCGGCCTTCGCGTCCGGAGGTGCCCTGCGTCCCGGGCGGGACGAGGTGGTGTACGCCTGCTGTGGTGGTGCTGGGTTCGGCTCTGCTCAGCCCTGACGCTGCTTGTGGCGCAGGTTCTCGCAGATCACCATGACCCGGCCGTTGCGACGGATGACCTTGCACTTGTCGCAGATCGGCTTGACACTCGGCTTGACCTTCACGGTCTGGGCCCTTCTTGCTGCAGTGGCTGGTGGGTGCGGTAGCGGCGAAATTGCCTCGTGGTGCGGTTTACTTGTAGCGGTAGACGATGCGTCCTCGGGTCAGGTCATACGGCGACAGCTCAACGACCACGCGATCCTCGGGAAGGATGCGGATGTAGTGCTGGCGCATTTTGCCGCTGATGTGGGCGAGAACCTTGTGTCCGTTGCTCAGTTCCACCCGGAACATCGCATTGGGAAGTGGCTCGACCACGCGGCCTTCGACCTCGATGGCCCCGTCTTTCTTGGGCATATCCTCCGCTTTTCGTGACACGACATGCCGGGAAACCGGCACGAATCCTTGCATTACACACAGCGCCTCCGCGAGGGCCCGTATTCCGACCCACGGCCAAAGCGGGCATGAGAACAGGGCGGCGTGCGCCAGTGGTTCAGTCTAGCTGGCCGATGGGAGCCACGCCAAAAGACGAGCCGCGGCGACCTGCCGGCTCCCGCCCGGCAGGTCGCGTCGGTTCGCAAGTGCAACGGCCGCTATCGGCGCCGTTCATGGCGGTAGCGCCACTTGTGGGTGCAATCCGTTGCCCCGGACGCGTCAGCCATCGTTGAGACGCGTGAGCTGCTCGTCGCTCAACACGAGATCGGCGGCAGCTGCGGAGTCGGTGACCGACGCGGCGCGCTTGGCTCCGGGGATCGGGATGACGACAGGCGACTGCGCCAGTTCCCAGGCCAGTGCAATCTGTTGCGCACTCACGCCGAGCTCGTCCGCGGTCTGGGCGAACGCCGGATTCTTGGTGGCGAGCTCCTTGGCATCGCCCAAGCCGCCGAGCGGGCTCCACGGCAGGAACGCCAGGCCGAGCTCGCTACACAGGTCGATTTCGGCGCGGCTGCTCCGGTACGCGGGTGAGAACTGGTTCTGCACACTGACCAGCGCGTCGCCCAGCACGTCCTGCGCCTGGCGGATCTGCGCGGCGTCAGCGTTGGACAGCCCGACCATCCGCACCTTTCCGGATTTGTAGATCTCAAGCAAGGTGTCGAGCACCTCGTCGTATCCGACGTGCGGGTCGGGACGGTGGTGCTGCCACAACGCGATCTGCTCGACGCCCAGCCGGCGCAGGCTGTCGTCGACCGCGGCGAGCAGGTGCTCGCGCGAGCCGTCCGTCGCCCAGCCGCCGCCGTCGGTGCGCACGTGGCCGCCCTTGGTCGCGAGAAATACCTGCTCGCGCACGCCCAGTTCGTCGATCAGCCCGGCGATCAGCGTCTCGTTCGCGCCCTGTGCCCTGGCCCCGAGATCGTCACCGGGGCCGTACGCGTCGGCCGTGTCGAACAGGGTCACGCCTGCGTCCAAAGCCGCCCTAACAGTGTCGAGCAATTGCTCGCGAGGCTGGGCGCCGGTCTGGTCGAACGTCATCAATCCGAGGCCGATCGCACCCACCTTGGTGCGTCCGACGGTGTCATTTCCGATTTCACGTGTCTGCATGTCTGTAAGCGTGCCCGGATTCGAGCCCTACCGAACACGCGGTGCTGCCGGTCGAGGTCTGGATGGGCGCGACGTCCTCGGTGATAATGAGATCGGCGCGCGATTTCGTGGCCGCGATCACGTCGGCGTTGCGCTGATCCGAACCTGTCGCCCACCCGCGAGCCTGTTCGAGTGATTTGCCGAACCGCATGTGGCGCGCAACCAGGCGTTGGACGCGGACTTCGTGATCGACGTCGCAGTACCAGGTCTCATCCAACAGCGCTCGAGCAGCCGTCCACCGTGGCTCGTCCATCAAGAGGTAATTGCCCTCGGTGACCACGACTCGGGTGGAGCGAAGGATCGGAATGCTGCCGGCGACGGGTTGCTCGATGTCACGGTCGAAAGACGGTGCCCAGACGTCGTCGTCGGCGCGTCGGATGCGGTGCAGCAACGCCGCGTAGCTTGCCGCATCGAAGGTGTCCGGTGCGCCCTTGCGACCTGTTCGCCCAAGACGCTGCAGTTCGATGTCGGCGAAGTGGAACCCGTCCATCGGTACGTGGGCAACGTGCGAGCCGATCCATGGCCGGAGTCGGTCCCGAACCCGGTTCGCGGGTGCGGCCCAGTCCAGCGGGCAGTTGAGCAGGGCGAGCACGAGCGCTTCGGCGAGGGTCGTCTTGCCCGATCCTGGTTCGCCCACGATGCCCACAATTACGCGCCTGTCCGGACGGGACCGGACGAGCGCGTCGACCCGCATGACCAGACCATCGATGTCCGGGTGCATCACCGTCAGGCCGCCGCACGCACCAGCCGAAGTTGCTCGCTGATGAAGCGATGGGCATGGCGGGCAAGGTCCTCGCCGTCGTCCCAGAGATCGCGCCAGATCGCGGGATCGTTGGACAGCCCGCGGGCCACGACCGCGGACGAGAAGCTCTCGAAAGTGATCGGGCCACGGTAGGCAACCGCGTCGAGAGCGCCGAAGAACGCGGTGAAGTCGATATGACCCGAGCCGAGGTAGCCGCGGTGATTCTCGCCGATGTGCGCGTAGCCGAGGCGGTCACCGAACAGGTAGACGGGCCGCACGAAGTCGTCTTCCTCGATGTTCATGTGCTAAGTGTCGAGGTGAATCGTGACGTTGTCCAAGCCGATGTCGTCGGCCAGTCGCAGCGCGTCCTCGGCGGTTTCGATGACGTTCTTCTCGACGATTGCAGACCGGTGACGTCACGGCACAGAAGCTACTGCGCCGGTCCGGACGTATCCTCGGACGCGCCGTGGCCGACGCCGTGAACCTCTTCAACCCACGGGTGATCGCCGTCGGCGGCCAACTTGCCACTGTCGATGAGCAGCTGCTGGCCGGAATCCGCGAGGTGGTCTACCAGCGGTCACTGCCGCTCGCCACCCGCAACCTCCAGATCGTGCGCAGCAAACTCGACCCCCCCCCCCCGCCGGCCTGCTCGGCCGGTCGTCACTGCTGTCAGCTGAGATCTTCGCCGCCGCACGCCTCAGCAATCTGATCTCGCTCTGAGCGCAAGGTCGCGTCGACCCAGATCAGGCAGCGAGCGAGGACAGCGCGACACCGCGCTTGTCCAGCTGCGCGCGGCCGCCGTCCTCGGCGGTGAGCACCCAGGGTCCGTCTTCGAGAATCGCCACGGTGTGCTCCCAGTGCGCTGCCCAGGAACCGTCCTGCGTGCTCACCGTCCACCCGTCGGAGAGCTGCTGGGTCGCACGGGCGCCCAAAGTGATCATGGGCTCGATCGCGAGCGTCATGCCGGCGTGTAGGCGCGGGCCTTTGCCTGCTCGCCCGTAATTGAGGATGTGCGGCGCCATGTGCATTTGGGTGCCGATGCCGTGCCCGCCGTACCCGGCGACAATCCCGTAACGACCGGACGAGCGCACCGACGACTCCACGGCATGCGAGATGTCGGTGAGCCGAGCAGCGCTGCGGGCAGCCGCGAGGCCCGCCCACAACGAGTCTTCGCATGCCTGCGACATCTCGCGGACGTCCTCGGCGACCTCGCCGACGAGCACGCTGATGGCGGCGTCGCCGTGCCAGCCGTCGACGATCGCGCCGAAGTCGATGGAGACGATGTCGCCCTCGGCGAGCAACTCCTGCGCGGACGGGATCCCGTGCACTATGCGGTCGTTCACCGACGAGCAGATCACCGCGGGGTAAGGACCCGTGCCGATGTCGTAATCAAGGAAGGATGAGGTGGCGCCCTCGTCGCGCAGCACGTCGCGCGCGACAGCGTCGAGGTCCGCCGTCGAGACGCCGGGTGCTGCCGCGTCACGCATTTCGCGCAGTGCGCGGGCCACCACCAGACCCGCGGCGCGCATCAGCGCGACCTGGTCGTGCGACTTGATCTCTATCTGCTCCGCGACGCCGAACATCAGGCTTCCTTTACTTGTCGGTCCACGGTGTCAGCGCCTCGATCGCGCGCTCGGTGACGTCCTCGACCGTCCCGAGAGCATCGATGGCCACCAGCTGACCGCGCTTGTCGTAGAACTCGACCAGCGGCTGGGTCTGGACGCTGTACACCTCAAGACGGTGCCGCACGGTCTCGGGCTGGTCGTCGTCGCGCTGATAGAGCGCGCCCGCACACCGGTCGCAGAGCGTCGCGTCCTCCGGCTCGCCCGGATCGACGTGCACCACGTGTCCGCAGTTCTTGCAGGTCCGCCGGCCGGACAGCCGCAGGACGACCTCGTCGTGGGCGACGTCGAGATCGAGCACCACCGACAGCGCCGCACCGATCGAGACGAGCATGTCGTCAAGCTCGAGGGCCTGCGCCACGTTGCGGGGAAAGCCGTCGAGCAGGAACCCGGCAGCAGCGTCATCCTGGGCGATGCGGTCGCGCACCATCGCGTTGGTGACCTCGTCGGGCACCAGGTCGCCCGCGTCCATGTACTTCTTGGCTTCGCGGCCGAGGTCGGTACCTCCGGACACGTTGGCCCGGAAGATGTCACCGGTGGAAATCTTCGGAATGTCGAAATGGGCAGCAACGAATTCAGCCTGCGTACCCTTACCCGCACCTGGCGGACCGACGAGGACAAGTCTCACGGCTCAACCTCTCTCGTCGCGCGTCAGCGCAGGAAACCTTCGTAGTTGCGCTGCATCAACTGGCTCTCGATCTGCTTCACAGTGTCCAGGGCGACGCCGACCATGATGAGCACTGCAGTACCGCCGAACGGGAAGTTCTGCGCGTTGCTGCTTGTGATCGAGAAGAAGAAGTTCGGCAGGATCGCGACGATACCGAGATACAACGAGCCGGGAAGGGTGATGCGCGACAGGACGAACTGGAGGTACTCCGCGGTCGGACGGCCCGGGCGGATACCGGGAATGAACCCGCCGTACTTCTTCATGTCATCCGCACGTTCGACGGGGTCGAAGGTGATGCCGACGTAGAAGTAGGTGAAGAAGATGATCAGCCCGAAGTAGATGAGGATGTAGACGGTGGACTGCTGATTGATCAGGTAGTTGTTCACCCACCGGGCGAAGCCGGTGTTGGAGTTGTTGCTCGTGAGCTGGCTGATCAGCTGCGGGATGTAGAGCAGCGACGAGGCGAAGATGACCGGGATGACACCCGCCTGGTTCACCTTCAACGGCAGGTAGGTCGAGGTGCCGCCGTATTGCCGTCGCCCGATCATCCGCTTGGCGTACTGGACCGGGATCCGGCGCTGCGCCTGCTCGACGAAGACCACAGCGATAATGATGGCGAGCCCGAGCGCACAGATCAGGGTGAAGACGAAGCCGCCCGCGTTCTGCAGGATCAGCTGACCCTCGTTCGGGATGCGTGCCGCGATCGAGGTGAACATCAGCACGCTCATGCCGTTGCCGACACCGCGGTCGGTGATCAGCTCGCCCAACCACATGATCACCGCGGTGCCGGCGGTCATGCAGATCACCATCGTCGACAGGCTGAACACGTCGGTCTTGTAAAGGATCGAAGCGGTGCAGGACGGGAACAGTTGCCCTGAGCGGGCCAGCGCGATGAACCCGGTGGACTGCAGGATCGCCAGGCCGATCGTGAGGTAGCGGCTGTACTGGGTCAGCTTCTGCTGCCCGGCCTGCCCCTCCTTCTTCAGTTGCTCGAAACGCGGGATCACGACGACCAGCAACTGGATGATGATGCTGGCCGTGATGTAAGGCATGATCCCGAGCGCGAACGCGGACAGTCGCAGCAGTGCGCCGCCGGAGAACAGGTTGATCAGCGAGTAAATGTTGGCGTTGGCACCGTTCGCGGCGCCCTTGATGCACGAGTTGATGGCTGACGTGTTGGTGTTCGGGGTCGGCACCGAGGCGCCGAAGCGGTACAACACGATGACGCCGAAGGTGAACAGGAGCTTCTTGCGCAGGTCCGGCGTGCGGAACGCCGATGCGAATGCGCGGAGCACGGAACCTCCTGTGGGCCGCGGCCACCTCGTCGGGGCCCGGCACGATTGCTGTTGGGTGCTGTTCAGTTACACGTGCTGGTTGGCGGTGCTCAATCGGAGCGACCCGCTCAGGCTAACAGTCGCGCGCGCAGTGCGGCGGATCCGATCGGCGGCGCCGGGACCGGCCCCAGCCCGCCCTGCGCCGCCGAAGCGCCGATTCGCCTAAATCTCGGTGACCGAACCGCCGGCAGCCTCGATCTTCTGGCGGGCACTGCCGGAGAACTTGTTCGCGGTGATCGAGAGCGTGACCTCGCCCAGTTCCCCGTCGCCGAGGACCTTGACCGGCTCGCCGTCACGAACTGCCCCGGCGCGCACGAGGTCGTCGACCCCGATCGCGCCGCCCTGCGGGAAGAGCTCGGCGAGCCGAGCCACGTTGACGACCTGGTACTCCGACCGGAAACGGTTGCGGAAGCCCTTGAGCTTCGGCAGCCGCATGTGGATCGGCATCTGACCGCCCTCGAAGCCCGCCGGCACCTGATACCGCGCGCCGGTGCCCTTGGTGCCACGGCCGGCGGTCTTGCCCTTGGATCCGTCACCGCGACCCACTCGGGTCTTCTTGGTGTGCGACCCGGGCGCGGGGCGCAGGTGGTGGACCTTCAATGGTGCGCTGCTCATGCCTACTCGACCTCCTCGACCGACACGAGATGTGTGACGGTCTGGACCATGCCGCGGATCTCGGGGCGGTCCTCCTTGACGACGACGTCGCGGACGCGCTTGAGACCGAGCGAGCGCAGCGTCTGGCGCTGGTTTCGCTTATTGCCGATCCCGGAACGGGTCTGCGTGATCTTCAGATGGGTCATGCTCATGCCCCCTGGCCGGCGCGCGCGCGCAGCATGCCTGCCGGCGCGACGTCCTCCAACGGCAGGCCACGTCGAGCCGCGACCTCTTCCGGGCGGACGAGGGCCTGCAGCGCGGCAACGGTGGCGTGGACGATGTTGATCGGGTTGTCCGAACCGAGCGACTTCGACAGCACGTCGTGAATCCCTGCGCACTCGAGCACCGCGCGCACCGGGCCGCCGGCAATCACGCCGGTACCGGGGCTCGCGGGCTTGAGCAGCACCACACCGGCCGCCTTCTCGCCCTGCACCGGATGCGGGATCGTCAGCTGGATGCGCGGGACCTTGAAGAAATTCTTCTTGGCCTCCTCGACACCCTTGGCGATCGCCGCCGGTACTTCCTTGGCCTTGCCGTAGCCGACGCCGACCGTTCCGTCGCCGTCGCCAACGACGACGAGGGCGGTGAAGCTGAAGCGCCGGCCACCCTTGACGACCTTGGCGACCCGGTTGATCGTCACGACCCGCTCGAGGTGCGTGCTCTTCTCGGGAGCGTTCTGGCCACCGCGCCCGCCATCACGGCGGTCACGTCGTTCGCCGCGCTCGTTTCCGCCCGTACCAGTACCCGTACGGGCTCCGCGCTGCGGTCCTGGCATCAGCTGTTCTCCTCAATAGCGTTGTACATCAGAAATCCAATCCAGCTTCGCGGGCCGCGTCGGCGAATGCCGCCACCCGACCGGTGTAGGTGTTGCCACCGCGGTCGAAGACGACCTTGCTGACACCCGCGGACTTGGCTGCCTCGGCCAACTGCCGCCCGAGCGCCTTGGCCCGCTCGGTCTTGTCGCCCTCGTTGAGCTTGAAGGTCGAGGCCGACGCGAGCGTGCGGCCCACCTGGTCGTCGACGATCTGCACGAACAAGTGACGTGAAGACCGGGTGACGACGAGGCGAGGACGCTCGGCGGTGCCGGCGACCTTCTTGCGCAGCCGGAAGTGCCGGCGCGCCTTGGCCGTGCGCCGTGCGGCCGCGACTCCCGCGGAGTTGCGCGACTGCTTGGTGACCGTCGAGGCACCCATTCAGCCCACCTGCTCGTCGCGCAAGCGGAGGGAACGGGCTGCGCTGCTGACTCGCTGGCACTCGCTCATTTCTTACCGGCCTTTCCTGCCTTGCGACGGATGACCTCACCCTGGTAGCGCACGCCCTTGCCCTTGTACGGGTCGGGCTTACGCAGCTTGCGGATGTTGGCGGCCACTTCGCCGACTTTCTGCTTGTCGATGCCTTCGACCGCGAAGCGGGTCGGGGCCTCGACACGGAACGTGATGCCCTCCGGCGCTTTCACCAGCACCGAGTGGGAGAAACCAAGGGCGAACTCGAGGTCACTGCCCTTGGCCGTGACGCGGTAACCGGTGCCGACGATCTCGAGCGTCTTCGTATATCCGCTGGTCACGCCAGTCACCATGTTCGCGATCAGCGTGCGGGAGAGCCCGTGCAGCGACTTGGACTCGCGCTCGTCGTCCGGACGCACGACGGCAACCGTGCCGTCGTCGCTGCGGGCGACGGTGATCGGCTCGGCTACCTGGTGACTGAGGGTGCCCTTCGGACCCTTGACGGTGACAAGCTGACCGTCGATCGCGACATCGACCCCTGACGGGACCGGTACCGGAAGTTTTCCAATGCGACTCATGCTGACTCGTCCCCTACCAGACGTAGGCGAGGACTTCCCCGCCTACTCCGCGCTTGGTCGCCTGCCGGTCTGTGAGCAGACCGGACGAGGTCGAGATGATCGCGACGCCCAGGCCACCCAGGACGCGCGGCATGCCGCTCGACTTGGCGTAGACCCGAAGACCCGGCTTAGACACGCGACGAACACCGGCGATGCTGCGCTCGCGGTTGGGCCCGTATTTCAGGTCAACCGTCAGCACCCGGCCCGGCTCGCCTTCGGGGGCGTCGGCGACGCTGAAGCCGGCGATGTAGCCCTCCTGCTTCAGGATTTCCGCGATGTGCCCCTTGAGCTTGGAATGCGGCATGATCACCGCATCGTGGAACGCGGAATTCGCGTTACGCAGACGCGTGAGCATGTCTGCGATCGGGTCTGTCATGGTCATATGCTTCTTCTTTCTCGCCGCGGTTCCCGGCGCCGTCGGACGGCGGCAGGGCCTACAGCGAAGAGTTGATTACCAGGAGGACTTGGTGACGCCGGGCAGTTCGCCGGCATGGGCCATCTCGCGCAGGCAGATCCGGCACAGGCCGAACTTGCGGTAGACGGAGTGCGCGCGCCCACAGCGCTGGCAGCGGGTGTAGCCGCGCACGGCGAACTTCGGCTTGGCCGCCGCCTTGTTCCTCAGTGCTGTCTTGGCCATCTCAGCTGCTTCTCTCTGTTTCGCGGAAGGGGAACCCGAGCGCCTTGAGCAACGCACGTCCCTCGTCGTCGGTCTTGGCGGTCGTGACGACGGTGATATCCATCCCCCTGGCCCGGTCGATCGTGTCGGGGTCGATCTCGTGGAACATCGACTGCTCGTTCAGGCCGAAGGTGTAGTTGCCGTTGCCGTCGAACTGCTGGGCCGAGAGGCCCCGGAAGTCACGGATGCGGGGCAGCGCGAGGGAGAGCACCCGGTCGAGGAACTCCCACATCCGATCGCCGCGCAAGCTCACCTTGGCACCGATCGGCATTCCCTCGCGCAGCTTGAACTGGGCGATGGACTTGCGGGCCTTCTGTACCAGCGGCTTCTGCCCCGTGATCAGTGTCAGGTCGCGCACCGCGCCGTCCATCAGCTTGCTGTCCTTGGCGGCCTGCCCGACACCCATGTTGACCACGATCTTCGTCAGACCGGGGACCTGCATCGGGTTGCCGTAGGAGAACTGCTCGGTCAGCGCCGGGACGATCTGCTCGCGGTAGCGCACCTTCAACCGCGGCACCGGAATCTCGGTGGTTGCCGCACTCATGACAGATCCTTTCCGGAACGGCGCGATGTGCGCACGTTCTTGCCGGTCTCGTCGTCGCGTCGGTAGCCGACACGCGTCGCCTTGCCCTCGCTGTCGATCACCATCACGTTGCTGGCACTGATCGCAGCCTCGACGTGCTCGATGCCGCCAGCCTTGCCGCCGCGCTGGGTGGCGGTGACGCGCGTGTGCTTGGTGACGCGATTGACGCCCTCGACGACGACCTTGTTGGTCAGCGGGTCGGCCGCGATGACCTTGCCCTTGATGCCCCGGTCCTTACCGGCGATGACGACGACCTCGTCGCCTTTCTTGATCTTCACAGCTACAGCACCTCCGGGGCCAGCGAGATGATCTTCATGAACCGCTTGTCGCGGAGCTCACGGCCAACCGGGCCGAAGATGCGCGTGCCACGCGGTTCTCCATCGGCCCGGATGAGGACCGCGGCGTTCTCGTCGAAGCGGATATAGCTTCCGTCCGGGCGCCGGCGCTCCTTGACGGTGCGCACGATGACCGCCTTGACGACATCGCCCTTCTTGACACCTGCTCCGGGCAGGGCGTCCTTGACCGTCGCGACGATGATGTCGCCGATCCCGGCGTACCGGCGACCCGAACCGCCCATCACCCGGATGCACAAGATTTCCTTGGCTCCGGTGTTGTCGGCGACTCGTAGTCGCGACTCCTGCTGAATCACTGCTTACTCCCAGACTCGGTGACGGGTCGTGCTTATTTCGCGCGCTCGAGAACCTCGACCACTCGCCAGCGCTTGGTTGCTGAGAGCGGACGGGTCTCCATGATGAGCACGCGGTCGCCGACGCCGACCTGATTGGTCTCGTCGTGCGCCTTGAGCTTGTTGGTACGCCGGATGACCTTGCCGTAGAGCGGGTGCTTGACCCGGTCCTCGACGGCCACCACGACGGTCTTCTCCATCTTGTCGCTCACCACGAGACCCTCACGGGTCTTGCGGTGCGAGATGCGAACCGCCTCGGACGTCGCCGCCGTTTCGGACGCCGCCGTTTCGAACGCCGCCGTTTCGGACGCTGCAGCGTCTGGAGTCACGGTCTCGGTGCTGGCCTCGGTCATACGCTTTCACCTTCGGTCGGAGCGACGGACAGCCCGAGTTCACGCTCGCGCAGGATCGTGTAGATCCGCGCGATGTCGTGCTTCACGGTGCGCAGTCGCCGGTTGTTGTCCAGCTGCCCGGTGGCCATTTGGAAGCGCAGGTTGAACAGCTCTTCCTTAGCCTCGCTCAGCCTCGTGCCTAGCTCGTCGTCGTGCAGCTCACGCATCTCGTCCGTTACGGCAGCCATCACATGTCACCTACTTCGCGCTTGACGATGCGGCATTTCATCGGCAGCTTGTGGATTGCACGGGTCAGCGCCTCGCGAGCGACGACCTCGTTCGGAAAGGACAGCTCGAAGAGCACACGGCCGGGTTTGACGTTCGCGATCCACCACTCCGGCGAGCCTTTACCGGAACCCATCCGGGTTTCGGCGGGCTTCTTGGTGAGCGGACGGTCGGGGTAGATGTTGATCCACACCTTGCCGCCACGACGGATTCGCCGGTTGATCGCGATACGCGCCGACTCGATCTGCCGGTTGGTGACGTAGGCCGGCTCCAGCGCCTGGATGCCGTACTCGCCGAACGACACCCGGGTGCCCCCCGACGCCGCGCCGCGGCGGGTCGGGTGGTGCTGCTTACGGTGCTTGACCCTGCGTGGAATGAGCATGATCAGCTCTCCGTGCTCTCGTCGGTTTGCGCACCGGCTGCCGGCTCGACCGGTGACGGTGCGTCGGTCGCGATCTCGGCGTCGGCGGCTGCCTCGGTCGTGATCGCAGACTCCTGCAGATTGGGCTCCACGGCTGCGGGTTCCTGCGCTGCGGGCTGCTCGACGGCCGCTTGTTCCGCCGCGGCCACGACTGCCTGCTCGGCAACGGGGGTCGCTTGGACAGCGCCGTTCGCTGCAGGCGCTTCGGTAGCAGGCGCTTCGGTAGCAGGCGCTTCGGCAGCAGGCGCTTCGGTAGCAGGTGCCTCGACCGCAGGTGCCTCGACCGCAGGTGCCTCGACCGCGGGCGCCTCGGCAACGGGTGCCTCGACCGCGGGCGCCTCAGTAACAGGTGTCTCGACCGGACCCTCGCCGGAAGCCGCGCGACCTGCATCGGTGCTCACGCCGGTCGTGCCCTGCGAACCAGAACGGCGCGGACGACCCGCGGCCGGGCGATCGCGACGCTGGCGCAGCGCCTCGGCCGCGACCGCAGCCTCACGCTCGGAGCGCGATCCGGTGGGAACCTCGCCCTTGTAGAGCCAGACCTTCACCCCGATCCGTCCGAACGTCGTCTTGGCCTCGTAGAAGCCGTAGTCGATGTTTGCCCGCAGTGTGTGCAGCGGGACGCGTCCCTCACGGTAGAACTCCGAGCGAGACATCTCGGCGCCACCGAGACGGCCGGAGCACTGCACGCGGATGCCCTTCACGCCGCTGCTCTTGAGCGCCGACTGCATGCTCTTGCGCATCGCGCGCCGGAAGCTGACCCGGTTGGAAAGCTGCTCGGCGACGCCCTGCGCAACCAGCTGCGCATCGCTCTCCGGGTTCTTGACCTCGAGAATGTTGAGCTGCACCTGCTTGTTGGTGAGCTTCTCCAGCTCACCGCGGATCCGGTCGGCCTCGGCGCCGCGGCGGCCGATCACGATGCCCGGACGCGCGGTGTGGATGTCCACCCGTACCCGGTCGCGGGTGCGCTCGATCTCGACCTTGGCGATGCCGGCGCGCTCCATGCCCTTGGACATGAGTCGGCGAATCGCCACGTCTTCCTTGACGTACTCGGCATACTGCTTGTCGGCGAACCAGCGACTCTTCCAGTCCGTGCTGATACCGAGACGGAACCCGTTGGGGTTTACCTTCTGACCCATACTATTTCTGCTCCTCGCGCACGCGCGCGTCGCTGGGATGGACTGCGCCTCTCGGCTCGCAAGCGGCCCGGTACTGCTCGTGCATCAGCGGGCCCGCCCCTTCTTCTGCTTCGGCGAGAGTTCAACGCTCTCGACCTCGATCGTGATATGGCTGGTGCGCTTACGGATCCGGTAGGCGCGGCCCTGCGCGCGCGGCCGGAACCGCTTCATCGTCGGCCCCTCGTCTACGAACGCCCGCGAGACGACGAGCGTCTCCGGGTTGAGCGAGAAGTTGTGCTCGGCGTTGGCGATCGCGCTCGCCAGCACCTTCGCGACCGGTTCGCTGGCGGCCTGCGGGGCGAACTGCAGCACCGAAAGCGCCTGCTGTGCCGGCATGTCGCGGATGAGTTCGATGACGCGACGAGCCTTCATCGGCGTCACGCGCACGTACGTCGCGCGCGCGAAAGCGCCGCGGACCTCGTCGTCAGTCTCAGTGGTTGCCATGTCTGTCTCCGATCGTCAGCCGCGCCGGGCCCGGCGGTCGTCCCGGATGTGACCCTTGAAGGTCCGCGTCGGGGCGAATTCGCCGAGCTTGTGCCCGACCATGCCCTCGGTGACGAACACCGGGACGTGTTTGCGGCCGTCGTGTACGGCGATCGTGTGCCCGAGCATGTCCGGGATGATCGTCGAGCGACGCGACCAGGTCTTGATCACGTTCTTGCTACCCTTGTCGTTCTGCACGTCCACCTTTTTGAGCAGGTGGTCGTCGACGAACGGGCCCTTCTTCACACTGCGTGGCATTACGACAACCCCTCTTCGCGCGAGCTCACTCGTGACATCTCCATCACCGCTTCTTGTTCGTACGACGACGGCGCACGATCAGCTGGTCGCTTGCCTTGTGGCGCCGGGTGCGTCCCTCGGGCTTGCCGTTCGGGTTCACTGGGTGGCGACCACCGGAGGTCTTACCCTCACCACCACCGTGCGGGTGATCGACCGGGTTCATCGCGACACCGCGGACGGTCGGGCGCTTACCCTTCCAGCGCATCCGGCCGGCCTTGCCCCAGTTGATGTTGGACTGCTCGGCGTTGCCGACCTCGCCGACGGTCGCACGGCAGCGCACGTCGACGTTGCGAATCTCACCCGATGGCATCCGCAGCTGCGCGAAGGTGCCTTCCTTCGCGACGAGCTGCACGCTCGCGCCGGCCGAGCGGGCGATCTTCGCACCGCCGCCCGGACGCAGCTCGATGGCGTGCACCACCGTGCCGACCGGGATGTTGCGCAGCGGCAAGGCATTGCCGGGCTTGATGTCGGCGCTCGGGCCGTTCTCGATCCGGTCGCCCTGCTTGAGTAGCCGCGGCGCGATGATGTAGCGCTTCTCGCCGTCGGCGTAGTGCAACAGCGCGATGCGCGCGGTGCGATTCGGGTCGTACTCGATGTGCGCGACCTGCGCCGGCACGCCGTCTTTGTCGTGCCGCCGGAAGTCGATCACGCGGTAGGCGCGCTTGTGCCCGCCGCCCTGGTGCCGGGTCGTCACCTTGCCGGTGTTGTTGCGACCGCCCTTGCTGTGCAGCGGGCGGACCAATGACTTCTCCGGGGTGTCCCGGGTGATCTCGGCGAAGTCGGCCACCGAGGAGCCACGACGGCCCGGGGTGGTCGGCTTGTATTTACGAATAGCCATCGTCAGCTACCAATCTGACCGAATACGTCGATGCGGTCGCCATCACGCAATGTCACGATGGCGCGCTTCACATTCTTGCGCCGGCCGTGCCCGAATCGGGTGCGCTTGCGCTTGCCCTGTCGGTTGAGGGTGTTGACGTCGGTGACCTTGACGTTGAACACCTTCTCGATCGCAATTTTGATCTGGGTTTTGTTCGCCTGGGGGTGGACTTCGAACGTGTACTTGTTCTCGTCCAGCAGGCCGTAGCTCTTCTCCGAGATGACCGGAGCGAGCAGGACGTCGCGATGATCGTCGAACATCAGCTGTCCTCCTTCTCGGCGTTGACCTTCTCGGTGTTGACGGTGTCGGTGTCGACCGTCTCGGTGCTGGTCGCCGCGCCCTTGGCGCTCTTGCCCTTTGCGGGGCCGGCGAGGAACACGTCGAGCGCCGCCTGGGTGAACACGATCTCGTCGCTGACCAGCACGTCGTAGGTGTTGAGCTGCGTGGGTTCGATCAGGTGGACGTTGTCGAGGTTGCGCAGGCTCTTCCACGTCACCCCGTCGTTGCGCTCGGCGACGACCAACAGATGCCGCGACGTGCTCAGCTTTGCCAACGTCGCCGACGCTGCCTTGGTGGACGGGGAATCGCCCGCCACGAGCGAACTCACCACGTGCACGAGGTCATGTCTGGCCCGATCGGAGAGGGCGCCACGCAAGGCGGCAGCCTTCATCTTCTTGGGTGTGCGCTGGTCGTAGCTGCGCGGCTTCGGGCCGTGCACGACGCCACCACCGGCGAACTGCGGGGCACGCGTCGATCCCTGCCGGGCGCGGCCGGTGCCCTTCTGCCGGTACGGCTTCTTGCCGCCGCCGCGGACCTCGCCGCGAGTCTTGGTTGACGCCGTGCCCTGCCGGGCGGCCGCAAGCTGGGCGACGACAACCTGGTGGATCAGCGCGATGTTGGCATCGACGTCGAACACCTCGGCGGGCAGCTCAATCGTCGCGCCGGTGGAGTCGGCCGACTCCCCGACCGGATTCTGCACAGTGAGCGAGAGCGTCACGGCTCAGACTCCCTTCGATGCGGTGCGAACGAGCAGCAGACCGCCCTTGGGGCCCGGAACTGCGCCCTTGATGAGCAGCAGGCCACGCTCGATGTCGACCTTGTGGACAGTGAGGCCGGTGGTGGTGGCCTTCTCGTTGCCCATCCGACCGGCCATCCGCACGCCCTTGAAGACGCGCCCCGGGGTGGCGCACGCGCCGATGGAACCCGGCGAGCGGTGCTTGCGTTGGGTGCCGTGTCCAGCGCCGAGTCCGTGGAAGCCGTGTCGCTTCATGACCCCTGCCGTGCCCTTGCCCTTGGTCGTACCGCTGACGTCGACGCGGGTACCCACCTCGAACACGTCTGCGCTGATCTCCTGACCGATGCGGTAACCCTCGATCGAATCGGTGCGAACCTCGACGAGGTGCCGGCGCGGCGTGACCTCGGCGGCCTTGAAGTGGCCGGCCACCGGCTTGGTGACCTTGCGCGGATCAATTTGCCCGTAGGCAAGTTGGACGGCGGTGTAGCCGTCCTTCTCCTGCGTACGGATCTGGGTGATGACGCACGGCCCAGCCTTCACGACGGTCACCGGAACAATCCGGTTGTTCTCGTCGAAGACCTGGGTCATGCCGAGCTTTTCGCCCAGGATCCCAGTTCTGTCGTTAGCCATGATGCTTTCTCTCCGCGCTCGAAATTGGTCGACTCCGCCGCTTGCTGGCGCTCACTGTGACATTTCCTCTTCGCGCGAGCGCTCATCGGCAACTCGCTCCGCTCCTCGCTCGCTGGCGCTCGCTTCGATGCTCACTCGCTGGCCGATCATCTACTGGATATTCACATCGACGCTGGCGGGCAGATCGATGCGCATGAGCGCGTCGACCGTCTTCGGAGTCGGATCGAGAATGTCGATGAGCCGCTTGTGGGTGCGCATCTCGAAGTGCTCGCGGCTGTCCTTGTACTTGTGCGGCGAGCGGATGACGCAGTAGATGTTCTTCTCCGTCGGCAGCGGCACGGGTCCGACGACCCGGGCGCCGGTGCGGGTCACCGTTTCCACGATCTTGCGCGCGCTGGCGTCGATAGCCTCGTGGTCATAGGCCTTGAGCCGGATGCGAATCTTCTGTCCCGCCATAGTGGCTGACTCACCTTCACTGTTCTCGGTGCTGCTACTTCAGGTACGAGCTCGCCCGCCGAGGCGGCGGAGAGCGGTGCTGCTCACACCGGCGGCGGCCGGAGGTGTTCCGGCCGCCGCCTGTGCAACTACTTGGCGATGTTGGTAACGCGACCCGCACCGACGGTGCGACCACCCTCACGGATGGCGAAGCGCAGGCCTTCCTCCATGGCAATCGGCTGGATCAGCTCGACCATCATCTCGGTGTTGTCGCCCGGCATGACCATCTCGGTGCCCTCGGGAAGGGTCACCACGCCGGTCACGTCGGTGGTGCGGAAGTAGAACTGCGGGCGATAGTTGTTGAAGAACGGCGTGTGCCGGCCGCCCTCGTCCTTGGACAAGATGTAGACGTTCGCCTCGAAGTTCGTGTGCGGGGTGGTCGTGCCGGGCTTGATGATGACCTGGCCCCGCTCGACGTCCTCGCGCTTGATGCCTCGAAGCAGCAGACCGACGTTCTCTCCGGCGCGTCCCTCGTCGAGCAGTTTGCGGAACATCTCGATGCCGGTGACCGTGGTGGTCTGCTTGGTCGGGTGGATGCCGACGATGTCGACGGTCTCGTTGACCTTCAGCACACCGCGCTCGATGCGGCCGGTGACCACGGTGCCACGACCGGTGATCGTGAAGACGTCCTCGACGGGCATCAAGAAGGGCTTCTCGGTCTCGCGGACCGGCTGCGGGATCGACTCATCGACCGCGTTCATCAGCTCCATGATCGACTCGCCCCACTGCGCGTCGCCCTCGAGAGCCTTCAGTGCCGAGACCTTGACGACCGGAGCGTCGTCACCCGGGAACTCGTACTGGGTGAGCAGCTCGCGAACCTCGAGCTCGACGAGCTCCAGGATCTCCTCGTCGTCGACCATGTCGGCCTTGTTGAGAGCAACGACGATGTAGGGGACGCCCACCTGACGAGCGAGCAGCACGTGCTCCTTCGTCTGGGGCATCGGACCGTCGGTGGCAGCCACCACCAGGATCGCGCCGTCCATCTGCGCCGCGCCGGTAATCATGTTCTTGATGTAGTCGGCGTGGCCGGGGCAGTCCACGTGGGCGTAGTGGCGCTTCTCGGTCTGGTACTCGATGTGCGCGATCGAGATCGTGATGCCGCGCTGCCGCTCCTCGGGCGCCTTGTCGATCTGGTCGAACGCCTCGGTGTTCGGGTTCAACGCCGGGTACTTGTCGTGCAGTACGCGCGAGATGGCTGCCGTCAGCGTCGTCTTGCCATGGTCGATGTGACCGATGGTGCCGATGTTGACGTGCGGCTTCGTCCGCTCGAACTTGGCCTTCGCCACTGTGGATCCCTTTCCCTCTTCGGTTGCGCCGGTCTTCTCGCCCGGCTAGTTCTGGATGTTGTCGAAACCTGGGTGCTACTCGCCCGTCGCCTTCGCGATGCTTATTGGCTCGGCGCCGGACTCGCTGCGCTCCTCGCTCGCTGCGCTCACTACGATGCTCACTCGCCCGTCGCCTTCGCGATGATCTCCTTGGCGACGTTCTGCGGAACCTCCGCATAGCTGTCGAACACCATCGAATAGCTGGCACGTCCCTGCGTCTTGGAACGCAGATCGCCGACGTAGCCGAACATCTCCGACAGTGGGACGAGCGCTTTGACGATCCGTGCACCGCTGCGCTCGTCCATCGACTGGATGTGCCCGCGGCGCGAGTTCAGGTCGCCGATCACGTCGCCCATGTTGTCCTCGGGCGTGATCACCTCGACGGCCATCAACGGTTCGAGCAGCGCCGGATCGGCCTTGCGGGCCGCCGCCTTGAAGATCATCGAACCGGCGATCTTGAACGCCATCTCGGACGAGTCGACGTCGTGGTAGCCGCCGTCGGTCAGCGTCATTTTCACACCGACCAGCGGGTAACCGGCCAGGATGCCGTACTGCATGGCCTCCTGTGCACCGGCATCCACCGACGGAATGAACTCCTTGGGGATGCGGCCACCCGTCACACCGTTGACGAACTCATACGACGGGCCGTCGGGCGTGCGCTCGAGCGGCTCGAGGCGAATCTGCACCTTGGCGTACTGCCCGGAACCGCCGGTCTGCTTCTTGTAGGTGAGGTCCTCGCGCTCCACGATCCGACGGATCGTCTCGCGGTAGGCCACCTGCGGCTTGCCGACGTTCGCCTCGACCTTGAACTCGCGCCGCATCCGGTCGACCAGGATCTCCAGGTGCAGTTCACCCATGCCCGAGATGACGGTCTGCCCGGTGTCCTCGTCGTGGTGGACGCGGAAGGTCGGGTCCTCCTCGGCAAGTTTCTGGATCGCGACGCCCAGCTTTTCCTGGTCGCTCTTGGTCTTCGGTTCGATGGCGACATCGATGACTGGAGCGGGGAAGGTCATCGACTCCAGGACGATCGGCTTCTGATTGTCAGACAGCGTGTCCCCAGTGGTGGTCTGCTTGAGACCGGCCACAGCGATGATCTCGCCGGCGCCGGCGCGTGGCAGCTCTTCGCGCTTGTTCGCGTGCATCTGATAAATCTTGCCGATGCGCTCCTTGCGGTCCTTGGTGGAGTTCAGCACCTGGCTGCCGTTATCGATGACACCGGAGTAGATGCGCACGAACGTGAGCTTGCCCAGGTGCGGATCGGTCGCGATCTTGAAGGCCAGCGCGGACAGCGGTTCAGACTCGTCGGCATGGCGCACGGCCGGCGTCTCGCCGTCCATCAACAGGCCGTCGATGCTCGGCACGTCCAAGGGTGAGGGGAGGTAGTCGACGACGGCGTCGAGCATCGGCTGCACGCCCTTGTTCTTGAACGCCGAGCCGGTCAGCACCGGATTGACGGTGCCGGCCAGAGTGGCCTTGCGGATCGCCGCCTTCAGCGTCTGGATCGAGATGTCCTGGCCGTCGAGGTAGGCCTCGGCGATCGAGTCATCGACGTCGGCGAGCTGTTCCAAGAGCTTCTCGTGGTACTCGTTCGCCTGGTCGACTAGGTCGGCCGGGATGTCCTCGACGGCGTACTCCTCGCCCAGCTTGGTCTCGCCGCGCCAGGTGAGCGCGCGCATCTCGAGCAGATCGACGACGCCGATGAAGTCGGCCTCGGCGCCGATCGGGAGCTGCAGCACGAGCGGGTTGGCCGCGAGGCGCTCCACCATCATGTCGACGCAGCGGAAGAAGTCGGCACCGGTGCGGTCGAGCTTGTTGACGAAGCACATTCGCGGAACGCCGTACTTCTCGGCCTGCCGCCAGACCTGCTCGGTCTGCGGCTCGACACCGGCGACGCCGTCATAGACGGCGACGGCCCCGTCGAGCACGCGCAACGACCGCTCGACCTCGACGGTGAAGTCGACGTGGCCGGGCGTGTCGATGATCTGGATCGTGTGACCCTTCCAGGTGCACTTCGTCGCGGCAGAGGTGATGGTGATGCCGCGCTCCTGTTCCTGCTCCATCCAGTCCATCGTGGCTGCGCCGTCGTGGACCTCGCCGATCTTGTAAGTGATGCCGGTGTAATAAAGGATGCGCTCGGTCGTCGTGGTTTTGCCCGCGTCGATGTGCGCCATGATCCCGATGTTGCGGGTCTTGGCGAGCTCGGCATTGTTGGCCATGATTTCCTTCTAATCCTTGTAGCGGGCGGTGCGGCAGTTCCGGGTTACGGCGCTACCAGCGGTAGTGCGCGAAGGCCTTGTTGGACTCCGCCATCTTGTGGGTGTCCTCGCGTCGCTTGACGCTGGCCCCCAGTCCGTTGCTCGCGTCGAGCAACTCGTTCATCAATCGCGCGGTCATCGTCTTTTCCCGACGCTGGCGCGAATAACCAACCAGCCAGCGCAGCGCGAGCGTGGTGCTGCGGCCGGGCTTGACCTCGATCGGCACCTGGTAGGTGGCACCGCCGACGCGTCGGCTCTTGACCTCGATAGCTGGCTTGACGTTGTCCAGCGCCCGCTTGAGCGTCACGACCGGGTCGGTGCCGGTCTTGTCGCGGGTGCCCTCCAGGGCGCCGTAGACGATGCGCTCGGCAAGCGAGCGCTTGCCGCCCATCAGGATCTTGTTGACCAGCTGGGTGACCAGTGGCGAGCTGTAGACGGGGTCGATGACGAGGGGGCGACGCGGCGCCGGGCCTTTGCGCGGCATTAGCTCTTCTCCTTCTTCGCGCCGTAGCGGCTGCGAGCCTGCTTACGGTTACGGACGCCCTGGGTGTCCAGCGATCCACGGATGATCTTGTAACGGACGCCGGGGAGATCCTTCACCCGGCCGCCGCGCACGAGCACGATCGAGTGCTCCTGCAAGTTGTGGCCGACACCGGGGATGTAGGCGGTCACCTCAACACCGCTGGTGAGCCGGACACGGGCGACTTTGCGCAGCGCCGAGTTCGGCTTCTTCGGAGTGGTCGTGTAGACGCGGGTACAGACCCCACGGCGCTGGGGTGAGCCCTTGAGCGCCGGGGTCTTGGTCTTCCCGATCTTGTCCTGCCGACCCTTACGGATCAGCTGCTGGATCGTAGGCATGCGGCCTGCAATCTCCTCATAGTCGAAATCTGCACCCAGGCCTGCTCACGCAGAACTGCGTCGTGTGAACCGCCGTGTGACGCCAGGGCGCGCACGTCCCGGACCACCTGCTGTTGTGTTGTACGTACTACTTTGTCCCATCCCCGAGGTCGGGCGTGTCGCGCCCGATCCGCAGGCCAGCCCGACGTTCCCATCGGTCTGGACGGAGTGTCCCGCGCCCTGATCGCCGCCCGGAGGTGGTGACACCCCGGTCAACTGCTCGCGTGGCGCGAGTCGATGCCCGGATCACTCCAGGCACAAGCCACTACCTTACTCGCCGCCACCAACGGACTCCAAATTGCCCGAGGCCGCGCGCCACGCGCGACGGCGCCCGCACGTACGGACGGGCCGACTCCCGAAGGAGCCAGCCCGTCCGCAAGTACAGATATCAGCGGTAGTCGTCGTACCCGAACTCGTCCAGCGGTACTGCCGGGCCGAGCGCGCCGCCGGCGCCGAAGCCGTAGTAGTCGTTCTCGTCGTACCCGGCCATCGAGAACGCCGCCTGGCGGGCCTCTTCGGTGGGGTTGACCTCGACGTTGCGGTATCGCGAAATTCCGGTACCCGCCGGGATCAGCTTGCCGATGATCACGTTCTCCTTCAGCCCGACCAGCGAGTCGCTCTTGGCCGAGATAGCGGCGTCGGTGAGCACGCGCGTCGTCTCCTGGAACGATGCTGCCGACAACCACGACTCGGTCGCCAACGACGCCTTGGTGATGCCCATCAGCACCGGACGCCCGGACGCAGGCTCGCTGCCCTCGGCAACGACCCGGCGATTCTCGGCCTCGAAGTTCGAGCGCTCGACCAGTGAACCTGGCAGGAACTCCGTCGCACCCGACTCGATCACGGTGATGCGCTTGAGCATCTGCCGGATGATCACCTCGATGTGCTTGTCGTGGATCGCGACACCCTGGCTGCGGTAGACCTCCTGGACCTCGCGCACCAGGTGCAGTTGCACCTCGCGCGGTCCCATGATCCGCAGCACGTCGTGCGGGTTGACCGCGCCCGCGACCAGTTGCTGGCCGGCCTCGACCTGCTGACCTTCGGTGATGAGCGGACGGGCCCGTCGGGTGATCGGGTACTCGCGCTCCTCCGAACCGTCGTCAGGAGTGATGACGAGGCGGCGGGTGAAGCCCTTGGTGCCCTCGGTCTCCTCCATGCGCACCCGCCCGGACGCCTCGGCGATCGCCGCGACGCCCTTGGGCTGGCGTGCCTCGAACAGCTCGGCAACGCGGGGCAGGCCGTGCGTGATGTCCTCACCGGCAATGCCGCCGGTGTGGAAGGTACGCATGGTCAGCTGCGTGCCGGGCTCACCGATCGACTGGGCCGCGATGATGCCGACCGCCTCGCCGACGTCCACGAGCTTTCCGGTGGCCAGCGACCGGCCGTAGCAGGCCGCACATGTACCCACCGCTGATTCGCAGGTCAACACCGAGCGCACCCGTACCTGGGTGATCCCGGCAGCGATGAGCCGGTCGATCGAGACGTCGCCGAGATCCGAACCGCCCTGCGCGATCACCTTCGAGGCGGACTTGACGTCCTCGGAGAGCGTGCGCGCATACACCGAGGTCTCGACGTACGGGTCCTTGATCAGGACGCCGTCAGGCCCCGTGGTCGCAATCGGCATGATGACACCACGGTCGGTTCCGCAATCCTCCTCGCGGATGATCACGTCCTGACTGACGTCCACCAGGCGACGGGTCAGGTAACCCGAGTCGGCGGTCCGCAGCGCGGTGTCAGCCAGACCCTTGCGCGCACCGTGCGTGGCGATGAAGTACTCCAGCACGGTCAGGCCTTCGCGGAAGTTCGCCTTGATCGGGCGCGGGATGATCTCGCCCTTCGGGTTGGCGACCAGGCCACGCATACCAGCGATCTGGCGCATCTGCATCATGTTTCCGCGCGCTCCGGAGCTGACCATGATGTAGACCGGGTTGGTCTTGGGGAAGTGCGCTTCCATCTCCTTGGCGACCTCGCTGGTCGCCTTGGTCCAGACCTCCACCAGTTCCTGGCGGCGCTCCTCCTCGGTGATCACGCCGCGCAGGTACTGCTTCTCGATCTTGTCGGCGTCGCGCTCGTACCGGTCGAGGATGACGCCCTTGTTCGGCGGGGTCACCACGTCGTCGATGGCAATCGTGATGCCCGAGCGGGTCGCCCAGTGGAACCCTGCGGCCTTGAGCGCGTCGAGGGTCTGCGCGACGACCACCTTCGGGTAACGCTCGGCCAGGTCGTTGACGATCTGGCCCAGCTCCTTCTTCGTCACGTCGTAGTTGACGAAGCGGTAGTCCGCCGGCAGCAGTTCGTTGAACAGGCACCGCCCCAGCGAGGTGATCAGCCGCGCGGGCAAGCCTGCCTGCCAGCCATCAGGGGCTTGCCAGCTCAGCTTGCCCGGGCCGTTGTCGACATTCGTGACGTCGGCAACCCGGACCTGCACCATGTCCTGCAGGTGCAGACCCCCGCGGTCGAACGCCATCCGCGCCTCGGCCGGCGAGGAGTAACTCGGGATGTCCATGGCCGCCTTGCCATTGGCAAGGTCCTTGCGCTCACGAGTCAGGTGATACAGACCCAGGATCATGTCCTGGGTCGGCATGGTCACTGGACGGCCGTCGGCGGGCTTGAGGATGTTGTTCGTCGACAGCATCAGGATGCGCGCCTCGGCCTGCGCCTCGGCACTGAGCGGCAGGTGCACCGCCATCTGGTCACCGTCGAAGTCGGCATTGAACGCGGTGCAGACCAGCGGATGGATCTGGATCGCCTTGCCCTCGACCAGCTGCGGCTCGAAGGCCTGGATCCCCAGCCGGTGCAGGGTCGGTGCACGGTTGAGCAGCACCGGGTGCTCGCGGATGACCTCTTCGAGCACGTCCCACACCACGGGGCGGGCCCGCTCGACCATGCGCTTGGCCGACTTGATGTTCTGCGTGTGGCTGAGATCGACCAGCCGCTTCATCACGAACGGCTTGAACAGCTCGAGTGCCATCCCCTTGGGCAGGCCGCATTGGTGCAGCTTGAGCTGCGGGCCGACGATAATGACCGACCGGCCGGAGTAGTCGACACGCTTGCCGAGCAGGTTCTGGCGGAACCGGCCCTGCTTGCCTTTGAGCAGATCCGACAACGACTTCAGCGGACGGTTGCCGGGCCCCGTCACCGGACGGCCACGGCGGCCGTTGTCGAACAGCGCGTCGACCGACTCCTGCAGCATCCGCTTCTCGTTGTTCACGATGATCTCGGGAGCACCGAGGTCGATCAGTCGCTTGAGGCGGTTGTTGCGGTTGATGACGCGCCGGTACAGGTCGTTGAGGTCGGAGGTCGCGAAGCGGCCGCCGTCCAACTGCACCATCGGACGCAGGTCCGGCGGGATGACCGGTACGCAGTCGAGCACCATGCCCAGCGGGCTGTTGGTGGTCGCGAGGAACGACGCGACGACCTTGAGCCGCTTGAGGGCACGCAGCTTCTTCTGGCCCTTGCCACTGCGGATCGTCTCGCGCAGCGACTCGGACTCGGCCTCGAGGTCGAAGTTGCGCAGGAGGGTCTGCAGCGACTCCGCGCCCATGCCGCCCTCGAAGTAGTCACCGAAGCGATCGCGCAGCTCGCGGTAGAGCAGCTCGTCACTGATGAGCTGCTTGACGTCGAGCTTGCGGAAGGTGTCGAGCACCTCGTCGAGGCGGTCGATCTCGCGCTGCGCGCGGTCGCGGATCTGACGCATCTCGCGCTCGCCGCCCTCGCGCACCTTGCGGCGCACGTCACTCTTGGCGCCCTCGGCCTCGAGTTCGGCGAGGTCGGTCTCCAACTTCTTGGCACGAGTGTCGATGTCGGAGTCGCGCTTCTTCTCCAGCGTCGACTTCTCGGCACTGATCTCGGCCTCGAGCGAGGGCAGGTCGCGGTGACGCTCCTCCTCGTTGACCTTGGTGATCAGGTACGCGGCGAAGTAGATGATCTTCTCGAGATCCTTGGGCGCCAGGTCGAGCAGGTAGCCCAGCCGGGACGGAACACCCTTGAAGTACCAGATGTGGGTGACCGGCGCGGCCAATTCGATGTGGCCCATCCGCTCACGGCGCACCTTGGCGCGGGTGACCTCGACGCCGCAACGCTCGCAGATGATGCCCTTGAAGCGCACCCGCTTGTACTTGCCGCAGTAGCACTCCCAGTCCCGGGTCGGACCGAAGATCTTCTCGCAGAACAGACCGTCCTTTTCCGGCTTCAGCGTCCGGTAGTTGATGGTCTCGGGCTTCTTGACCTCACCGTGGCTCCACTGCCGGATGTGGTCGGCCGTAGCCAGGCCGATGCGTAGCTCGTCGAAAACGTTGACGTCGAGCAAGAGTTCCTACCTTCTTGATGGCAATGCTGGGTGGTGCGGAGTGGAGTTCAGCTGCCGGCGAACCGGGCAGCTGAACCGTCAGACTTCCTCTACCGAGCTGGGCTCGAAGCGCCGCGACAAGTCGATGCCGAGTTCCTCGGCGGCGCGATACACGTCGTCGTCGGTGTCGCGCATCTCGACGGCAACGCCGTCGCTGGAGAGCACCTCGACGTTCAGGCACAGCGACTGCAGTTCCTTCAGCAGCACCTTGAACGACTCAGGAATACCCGGCTCGGGGATGTTTTCGCCCTTGACGATCGCCTCGTACACCTTCACGCGGCCGAGGATGTCGTCGGACTTGATCGTCAGCAGTTCCTGCAGCGCGTACGCCGCACCGTAGGCCTGCATCGCCCAGCACTCCATCTCACCGAAGCGCTGACCGCCGAACTGCGCCTTACCACCCAACGGCTGCTGGGTGATCATCGAGTACGGGCCGGTCGAGCGGGCGTGAATCTTGTCGTCGACCAGGTGCAGCAGCTTGAGGATGTAGACATAGCCCACCGAGACCGGCTCGGGGAACGGGTCGCCGGAGCGGCCGTCGATCAGGTTGGCCTTGCCGGTACGCCCGATGAGCTGCTGACCGTCACGGGTCGGCAGCGTGGAATCGAGCAGGCCGGTGATCTCGTCTTCCTTTGCGCCGTCGAACACCGGCGTCGCCACGTTGGTGTCCGGGTCACCCTGGCGGGCGTACTCGGGCAGCCGCGCGGCCCACTCAGGTGTGCCCTCGACGTTCCAGCCGGTCTTGGCGACCCAGCCCAGATGCGTCTCGAGAACCTGGCCGACGTTCATCCGGCTCGGCACGCCGAGCGGGTTGAGCACGATGTCGACCGGGGTGCCGTCGGTCATGAACGGCATGTCCTCCGGCGGCAGGATCTTGGCGATCACACCCTTGTTGCCGTGCCGTCCGGCGAGCTTGTCGCCGTCCTGAATCTTGCGCTTCTGAGCGATGTAGACGCGCACCAGCTCGTTCACGCCGGCAGGCAGTTCGTCACCGTCCTCACGGCTGAAGACACGCACGCCGATGACCTTGCCGGCCTCGCCGTGCGGCACCTTCAGCGAGGTGTCACGCACCTCGCGCGCCTTCTCGCCGAAGATCGCGCGCAGCAGCCGCTCCTCCGGGGTCAGCTCGGTCTCACCCTTCGGGGTGACCTTGCCGACCAGGACGTCACCTGGCACGACATCGGCGCCGATACGCACGATTCCGCGCTCGTCGAGATCGGCGAGCACCTCCTCGGACACGTTCGGGATGTCGCGAGTGATCTCCTCGGCACCGAGCTTCGTGTCGCGGGCGTCGACCTCGTGCTCCTCGATGTGGATCGAGGTGAGGACGTCGTCCTGGACCAGACGCTGGTTGAGAATGATCGCGTCTTCGTAGTTGTGGCCCTCCCACGGCATGAATGCCACGAGCAGGTTCTTGCCGAGCGCCATCTCGCCCTCGTCGGTGCACGGACCGTCGGCGACGACCTGCCCGACCTCGACGCGATCGCCCTCATTGACGATCGGCTTCTGGTTGAAGCTCGTGCCCTGGTTGGAGCGCGCGAACTTCGCCAGCCGGTAGGTCTGGTGCGTGCCGTCGTCAGCCATCACGGTGATGTAGTCGGCCGAGAGCTCGGTGACCACACCCGCCTTCTCGGCGGTGACGACATCTGAGGCGTCGACTGCGGCCCGCAATTCCATGCCGGTACCCACGAGCGGGGACTCCGAACGCAGCAGCGGCACGGCCTGACGTTGCATGTTCGCGCCCATGAGCGCGCGGTTGGCGTCGTCGTGCTCCAGGAACGGGATCATGGCGGACGCGACTGACACCATCTGGCGCGGCGAGACGTCCATGTAATCGACCTCGGTCGGCTCGATCAGGTCGACCTCGCCGCCCTTCTTGCGCACCAACACCTTGGGGTCGGTGAAGCCGCCGTTCGCATCGATCGGCGAGTTGGCCTGCGCGATGACGTGGCGGTCTTCCTCGTCGGCGGAGAGGTAGTCGATCTGGTCGGTGACGGCGCCGTTGGTGACCTTGCGGTACGGGGTCTCGACGAAGCCGAACGCGTTCACCCGGCCGTAGGAGGCGAGCGAGCCGATCAGGCCGATGTTCGGGCCTTCCGGGGTCTCGATCGGGCACATGCGGCCGTAGTGCGACGGGTGGACGTCACGGACCTCCATGCCCGCGCGATCACGCGAAAGTCCACCGGGGCCGAGCGCAGACAGCCGGCGCTTGTGGGTGAGCCCGGCTAGTGGGTTGGTCTGGTCCATGAACTGGCTCAGCTGCGAAGTGCCGAAGAACTCGCGGATTGACGCGACGACCGGGCGAATGTTGATCAACGTCTGCGGCGTGATTGCCTCGACGTCCTGGGTCGTCATCCGCTCGCGCACGACGCGCTCCATGCGCGACATGCCGACCCGGATCTGGTTCTGGATCAGCTCGCCGACGGTGCGCAGGCGACGGTTGCCGAAGTGGTCGATGTCGTCGACCTCGTAGCCCTGCTCGCCCGCGTGCAGGCGGATCAGGTACTCGATGGTGCGGACGATGTCGTCTTCGGTGAGCGTGCCGGTGGAGATGGGCGCGTCAACACCCAGCTTCTTGTTCGCCTTGTAGCGGCCGACCTTGGCCAAGTCGTAGCGCTTGTGATTGAAGAACAGGTTCTCCAGCAGCGCCTGCGCGGACTCACGCGTGGGCGGCTCGCCCGGGCGCAGCTTGCGGTAGATGTCGAGCAGCGCCTCGTCGGTCGAACCGATGTGGTCCTTCTCGAGGGTGGCGAGCAGCGTCTCGGACCACGAGAAGTGCTCGCGGATGCGGTCCTCGGACCAGCCGAGCGCCTTCAGCAGCACGGTGACCGGCTGGCGGCGCTTGCGATCGATGCGCACGCCGACCGTCGAACGCTTGTCGACGTCGAATTCCAACCACGCACCACGCCCCGGGATGACCTTAACGGCATACACGTCGACGTCGGAGGTCTTGTCCAGGGTGCGGTCGAAGTAGACGCCCGGCGAGCGGACGAGCTGGCTGACCACGACCCGCTCGGTGCCGTTGATGATGAACGTCCCCTTGCGGGTCATCACCGGGAAGTCACCCATGAACACCGTCTGCGACTTGATCTCGCCAGTGGTGTTGTTGATGAACTCGGCCGTGACGAACAGCGGCGCGGCGTAGGTCATGTCCTTGTCCTTGCACTCCTCGATCGAGGCCTTGACCTCTTCGAAGCGCGGGTTGGAGAAGGACAGGCTCATCGAGCCGGAGAAATCCTCGATGGGCGAAAGTTCGTTGAGAATCTCCTCTAGTCCCGAGATCCTGGAGGTGTCACCCTCCGTGCGAGTACGCCATGCGTCGTTGCCGACGAGCCAGTCGAAAGATTCGGTCTGCAGCGCGAGAAGGTTGGGCACCTCCAGCGGCTCTCGAATCTTGGCGAACGACGTTCGGGGCGGTGATCCCGCGATACCGAACGATGTTGCCTGGGTGGAATCTGACTTACCGGAGCGAGAGACTGCCAAGATGCGTCCTTCCAAGGACAAGCGATGCGTGCCTAGCGGCGCTGCCGTCCAGCTGCTTGCGATGGAGTCGCGGGCAGTACGAAACAGACCCTTGACGGGTCGCAAGTTGGCAGAGGGCAGCGCAAATAAGCAGTCTAACTGCTCAGCGCCGTGCACGCAAGCTGCTGCGCACCTCGGCAATCAACCGCCATCGGCGCGCTGGGGAAAGACTGCCCCGCGATGCCGCGGCCGTCAAGCGGGACGCGTATTCGGCGCGTCGTTAACCTTGGCTTACCGGTGCCGGATCGGGTGTTCGCCCGATCCCTGCTGGACGCTGCGAGGGAAGGTTTGCCGATGACGCATGAGCGCCTGCGCGCCATCCTGGGCACCGAACCGCCGCCCGGCATCGCGGCGCTCGACACCGCGGCACTCGATGAGCTGGCCGACCTCGTCGTCGCCGCGCAGCAGCGGCAGGCCCGTGCTCTGGCACTCGCTTTCGAGGACGTGCTCAAGAGCGTGCCCTTTCCGGTGCGCCCGATCGCCCGGCGATTGCTGCACGAGTGAGCGAAGCTTGCGAGCGAACCAGTGTGATCGGGCCTGGCCGGCCGAACGAGCGCAGCGAGGCTCGGCCGTGAGCGAAGCTTGCGAGCGAACCAGTGTGATTGGGCTTGGCCGGCCGAACGAGCTCAGCGAGGCTCGGCCGTGAGCGAAGCTTGCGAGCGAACCAGTGTGATTGGGCTCGGCCGGCCGAACGAGCGCAGCGAGGCTCGGCCGTGAGCGCGCAGCGAGATAGCGGAACCGGCGGCGGCGCGGAGCTGGCCAAGCTGGCCCACCAGCTCGGCGTTCCGACCGCTCGGCTCAAGAGCGTTGCCGACGTCCCGAGCGAGGACCTGCGCGCTCTCCGGCACCAGATAGCGGACGTGCTGTTCGAGGCGGGACGCCACCACTTCACCAGGATGGCCACCTTGGCGAGCATCGTTCCCGTCCCCGTCTCGGCCCGGATCGGGCAGCACGTGCTGCCACCTCTGCTGGCCGCACGAACCGCCGAGGTGCTCGACCCGCATCGCGCCGCGGAGCTGGTGGCCCGGATGTCGAGCACGTACCTGGCAGACGTTGCCGCGGCGATCGAGCCGGGCCGCGCGCCGCACGTGATCGCAGCGCTCGGGCCGCCTCATGTGGCGCTCGTCGGCGCGGAGCTGGCCCGCCGCGGCGAGTGGATCGTCGTGGGTGCCTTCGTCTCCTTCGTGAGCGACCCGGCGCTGCGCGCGGCGATCGCGAAGCTTGATGGCGAGCAACTGCTGCACGTCGCGTTCGTGCTCGAGGACGTCAGCCGCATCGACGTGATCGGCGCGCTGCTCTCGCCCCAGCAGCTGGACGAGCTGCTGGCCGCCGCCGCGACGCAGGACATGTGGAGCGAGCTGGACGAGCTGCTCAGCGAATTGGGCGACACCTCGGCCGCTCGGCTCGCCGACCGCTTCGCAGCCGCACCCGAGCGGGTGCAAGCGCGCATTGTCGCAGCGCACGATGGCGGCGAGCTCTCCGCGAGCAGCTACGCCCGCCTCGCCGGCAGGTCGCGTCCCGACAGCCAGGGCCGGTAAGCCGACTTCGCCGGGTACCCGAGATGCGAGCAGCAATCGACATCGCCGGTGGCCCGCCGTGGCGGGCCACCGGCGATGTCGGTGGTGCGGTCTTCGGTGTTAGGTGACTACTTGACGCTTACCGTCGCGCCAGCGGCCTGGAGGGCGTCCTTGGCCTTCTCGGCAGCTTCCTTGTTGACCTTCTCCAGGACCGGCTTCGGCGCGCCGTCGACGAGGTCCTTGGCCTCCTTCAGACCGAGGCTCGTGAGCGTGCGCACCTCCTTGATGACCTGGATCTTCTTCTCGCCGGCCGCTTCGAGGATGACGTCGAACTCGTCCTGCTCCTCGGGTGCCTCGACGGCGGGGCCACCACCGGCGGGGCCGGCCGCAACCGCAACCGGTGCGGCGGCGGTGACATCGAACGTTTCTTCGAACTGCTTCACGAACGCGCTGAGCTCGAGGAGAGTCATCTCCTTGAACGATTCCAGCAGCTCGTCGGTGCTGAGCTTCGCCATGATGGCGTCCTTTCTTTCATTCGCCGGGTGAGCCGGCAATCGGGATTTACTCCGCCGGCTCGGCGGGAGTGTCTGGAGTTTCCGCAGCGGTGTCGACGTTCTCGGCCACTGGTGCATCGGCCACTGGTGCATCGGCCACTGGTGCGTCCGCGATCGGCGCGTCCGCGGCGGGCTTCTTCTCTTCGAGTGCCTTGGCAAGCCGCGCCATCTGCGACAGCGGGGCCTGGAATAGCGCAGCCGCACGCGTGGGCAGTGCCTTGAGCGCTCCGGCGAGCTTGGCCAGCAGCACTTCGCGGGATTCCAAGTCGGCGATCTGGGCGATCTCGGCAGTCGAGAGCGCCTTGCCGTCCATGATCCCGCCCTTGATCACCAACAGCGGGTTGGTCCTGGCGAAGTCACGCAGACCCTTGGCCGCCTCGACGGGATCGCCCTTGACGAACGCAATCGCGGTCGGCCCGACGAGCAGGCTCTCCTCGATCGTGACGCCTGATTGCTCGGCGGCGCGCTTGGTCAGAGTGTTCTTGACGACGGAGTAGACGGTGTCGCGACCGAGCGCCCGGCGCAGTTGGGTGACCTGCTTGACCGATAGGCCGCGGTACTCAGTGATCACCGCTGCGGACGAGGTGGCAAAGTGCTCGCTGATCTCGGCAACGGCGCTGATCTTCTCAGCGTTGGGCATGTGTTACCTCCTCTCCTCGCATCGGGCTGGTCGCACATTGCCTATCCCGAACGAGAAACGCCCCGGCGCAAGGCGCACGGGGCGTACAGGAGGTCCCTGAGCGGGACGCTGTCACGAACCGTCCAACCTGCGCGGGCCGCTCCGGCGCTCCGGAACAATTGAGCCGCGTGTGCGCACGCGACAACCAGCGGTCTTCGGTGGAACTGCTTTCAGCATACCGGACGAGCACATCGGTCCATTGCGCCTCGGCCCGGCCTGCGCGAGTCGGTGGTTGTCCGATCTGCAGCGCATAGGCGCTGCAGAAGGGGCAACGATCAACGAACGGCGACGATCAACGAAGGGCCCTCAGGCCTCGGCGGGGTCCTCGATCAGATTGCGGGTGCGGTTCGGGTCGACCGGGATCCCCGGGCCCATCGTGGTGGAGAAGGTCACCTTGCGGACGTAGCGGCCCTTGGCTGCGGCCGGCTTCGAACGCAGGATCTCCTCCAGCGCGGCAGCGTAGTTCTCGACGAGCTGGGTCGAGCTGAACGACGCCTTGCCGATCATCATGTGCAGGTTGGACTGCTTGTCCACCCGGAAGTTGATCTTGCCGCCTTTGATGTCGGTCACGGCTTTGGCGACGTCCGGGGTGACCGTGCCGGTCTTCGGGTTCGGCATCAGCCCACGCGGGCCAAGCACGCGGGCGATCCGGCCGACCTTGGCCATCTGGTCCGGCGTAGCGACGGCGGCGTCGAAATCCAGGAACCCGTCGGTGATCTCCTGGATCAGGTCGTCGCTGCCGACCTTGTCCGCGCCGGCGGCGATGGCCTGCTCGGCTTTCTCACCTGTCGCGAACACGATGACGCGGACCGTCTTGCCGGTGCCGTGCGGCAGGCTGACCGTGCCGCGGACCATCTGGTCGGCCTTGCGGGGGTCGACCCCGAGGCGCATGGCAACCTCGACCGTGCCGTCGAACTTGCTGGGCGATGCCTCTTTAGCGATCTTCGCGGCCTCAAAGGGGGTGTAGATCCGTTCGGCGTCGATGAGTTCGGCGGCCTTGCGGTACGCCTTGCTGTGCTTGCTCAATTTCTGCTCCTTGATAGTGGTCAGGCGGACGGGTGATATCCCGTCCTCCCACGCGTTCTGACATTGATTGTGCCTGGCTTGCGGGCGAGGCTCAGCCTTCGACGGTGATGCCCATCGACCGGGCAGTGCCTGCGATGATCTTCGCAGCCTGGTCGACGTCGTTGGCATTGAGGTCTTCCATCTTGGTCTGCGCGATCTCGCGGACCTGCGCCATGCTCACCTTGGCAACCTTCTTGGTATGCGGCTCGCCGCTGCCCTTCTCGACGCCGGCGGCCTTCAGCAGCAGCCGCGCAGCGGGCGGGGTCTTGGTCACGAAGGTGAACGAGCGGTCCTCGTACACCGAGATCTCGACCGGGACGATCTGCCCGCGCTGCGACTCGGTGGCCGCGTTGTACGCCTTGCAGAACTCCATGATGTTGACGCCGTGCTGGCCGAGCGCGGGGCCGACCGGGGGCGCGGGATTCGCTGCGCCAGCAGAGATCTGCAGCTTGATGACGGCGGCGAGTTTCTTGCTCTTGGGAGGCATGACTTCTCTTCTTCTCGACGGGTTCTATTAGATCTTGCTGACCTGGCTGAACGCCAGTTCGACAGGTGTTTCGCGGCCGAAGATGGACACCAGCACGTGCAGCTTCTGATGCATCGGGTCGATCTCGCTGATTGTGGCCGGAAGCGTTGCGAACGGGCCGTCCATGACCGTGACCGATTCGCCGATGTTGAAGTCGACGACAGCGACCTGCGCCTTGTCCTGACTCGCACCGCCGCCCTTGCCGCCTGCGGCGATGACCTGCGCCTTCTGGGTGGCCGGCGCGAGAATGCGCACGACCTCGTCCACCGTCAGCGGCGAAGGGCGGGACGTAGCGCCCACGAAGCCGGTCACCCCAGGGGTGTTACGGACCGCGCCCCACGAGTCGTCGGTGAGCTCCATCCGGACCAGGATGTAGCCGGGGAATACCTTGCGCTGTACCTGCTGGCGCTTGCCGTTCTTGATCTCGACGACCTCTTCGGTCGGAACCTCGACCTGGAAGATGAAATCCTCCATATCCAGCGACTGGATACGGGTCTCCAGGTTGGTCTTCACCTTGTTCTCGTAGCCGGCGTAGGAGTGGATCACGTACCAGTCACCGAACTGGGTACGCAGTTCGCGACGCAGTACCTCGATCGGGTCTTCCTCCTCGACAACCGCTTCGGCCTCGGTCACCTCGGGTTCGGTCACCTCGGGCTCGGTCGACTCAGGTTCGGCCGACTCGGGCTCTGTCGACCCGGCTCCGGCCAGTTCGGGGTCGGCGGGTGCCTCGTCGCTCGCCGCAGGGCTGGGCGCATCGTTCTCGCCGGCGCCGAGTAGGCGTGCGGCGATAGCCAGGTCGCTCGGGCCGTCCGCCGCAGGCTCCGCAGCCGCGCTGCGGGCATCCGGCGACGAGCCGTCCTCAGTCACTGGGTGCTCCTGCGCGCTGTCTTCGTCGTCCACGCGGACGTCGTCGTGCTCTGCCACAATCTCTCTTCTCTTGCTCGTCTCGTGCGGCGACTGGCCGCCTGTCGGTGCGTAACTGCTCAGCCGAACAGCAGCAGCACCAGTCGGGCGAACCCGATGTCGAGCCCGGCCACGATCGACACCATGATCACGACGAAGACGATCACGACGATCGAGTACGTCACGAGTTCGTTGCGCGCGGGCCACAGCACCTTGCGCAGTTCGGAGATGCTCTCGCGGACGAAACGCGTGGGCTTGCCACCGCGTCCCCCACTGGAACGGGGTGCGGTGGACTCGGTACGAGTCGCGGTCACGCGTTCTCCTCTCTATGTCTAACTACGGCAGGCCTTACCAAGCAGGGCGCCTTGCTACGCAGGGGCGGCAGGACTCGAACCTGCAACCGCCGGTTTTGGAGACCGGTGCTCTACCAATTGAGCCACGCCCCTCTGCGGACTGCACGTGCCTGCCCGCTGGCGAGCATGCTTGCGCAGGGCCGTGCCAGGCCCCGACTAGCTAGTGTACGGACGGGCGCCGACGAGTCCAAACCTCATCGACGACCGGTGTCGACGCCGAACGCGGGTCTGCAAGCATGGACGCATGGGAGTTCGGGTATCCGATCGAATCGCCGCCATCGCCGAATCAGCCACGCTGGCCGTCGACGCGAAGGCGAAGGCGCTCAAGGCGGCGGGCCGGCCGGTGATCGGTTTCGGCGCAGGCGAGCCGGACTTCGCCACTCCGGACTACATCGTCGAGGCCGCGATCGCGGCCTGCCGTGACCCGAAGAACCACCATTACTCCCCCGTGCCGGGTCTGCCGGAGTTGCGCTCGGCCATCGCGGACAAGACCGCCCGCGACACCGGCTACCGTGCCGATCCCAGCCAGGTGCTGGTGACCAACGGCGGCAAGCAGGCCGTCTACAACGCCTTCGCCACGCTGCTCGACCCGGGCGACGAGGTCATGCTCGTGGCGCCGTACTGGACGACCTACCCCGAGTGCATCCGGCTGGCCGGCGGCGTGCCCGTCGAGGTCGTTACCGACGAGCATGCCGGTTACCTGGCCTCGGTCGAGCAGTTGGAGGCGGCACGTACCGAGCGGACGAAGGTGTTGCTGTTCGTATCACCGTCCAACCCGACCGGCGCGGTTTACCCCCGCGCGCAGGTCGAGGCGATCGGCTCGTGGGCCCGCGAACACGACCTGTGGGTCGTGACCGACGAGATTTACGAGCACCTGGTCTACGGCGAGGCCGAGAACGTCAGCATCGCGCACTCTGCCGGCGAGAAGGTCGTCATCGTCAATGGCGTCGCCAAGACCTACGCGATGACCGGGTGGCGGGTGGGCTGGCTGATCGGACCGACTGACGTGGTGACGGCGGCGTCGAACTTGCAGTCGCACTCGACGTCCAACGTGAACAACGTTGCGCAGCGTGCCGCGCTGACGGCGGTGTCCGGCGACCTGTCCGCGGTCGCCGAGATGCGCCAGGTGTACGACCGGCGCCGACGAACTATCGTCGGCCTGCTCTCCGACATCCCCGGCATCCTCTGCCCGGAGCCGCTGGGCGCGTTCTACGTCTACCCGTCGGTCAAGGGACTGCTCGGCAAGCCGCTCGGTGGTCGGCTGGCGGCGAACTCCACCGAGCTCGCAGCGATCATCCTGGACGAGGTAGAGGTCGCGGTCGTGCCCGGCGAGGCGTTCGGGACGCCCGGATACTTCCGGCTCTCTTACGCGCTGGGCGACGAGGACTTGGCCGAGGGTGTGCGCCGGATCGCAGAACTGGTCGCGCGCTAGCGGCGCTCGCTGCCGGCCGCGCGATCACCCGGCGCCGGCGACCCACGCCCGTCCGGTGGCTTCCTCGGTGTCGATCACGCCGAGGACGATCGGCACGGCGATGCGCTCGAGCCGTGCGCCGATCAGCGGCAGGTGCACCCGGAAGTCGGCGTCGACCACAACCGTGCTCGCCGCCGCGCCGTCCGCGAGAAGACGGATTGTGCCCTTCATCGTCGCCGGGGCGCCCGCGAAATCCACCGAGAGCGTCGCGGTGCGTGCGCCGTCAGCGGCGGGCAGTCCCCACGCAACCGTCTCTGTCGTGGTCAAGCCGGTCGGGACGATTTTCCCGATCGCATACGGAAGCCCGGCTGTCGGCAACTTGCGCCGCACCCGCATCGTCGCCCCGCCCGCTCGGGCGTCGACGTCGACGGTCCAGGAAAGGGCGCCGGTGGCACGGCACAGTTGCTCCTGAAACTGCTGGTCGATCCACATCGCGTACACCTCGTCGGCCGAGATGTCGTTGTGCATCGAGCGCTCGAGCTTCACCGTCGACCGGTCAGGACGAGGCCTTCGGACGCACCAGCGCACGGGCCTTCGCCATCACCGTCTTCCCGTCGACCGTCGCGATCAGATCGATCTCGACGATGCCGTCGTCGCGTATGGCGCGGACCTTTCCGGCTACGTGCAGGCTCGCGCCGCCCGGATCGGGAACGGCGACCGGCCGGGTGAAACGCACCCCGTACTCCACCACAGCGCCTGGGTCACCCACCCAGTCGGTCACGACGCGGATCGCCGAGGCCATCGTGAACATGCCGTGCGCGATGACGTTGGGCAGCCCGACGGACGTCGCGACGCGTTCGTTCCAGTGGATGATGTTGAAGTCGCCGGACGCTCCGGCGTATCGGACCAGATCGAGGCGTTGGATCGGGAATTGCTGCGCGGGGAGCTCGGCACCGACCTGGACCGTGCTGACATCGATCATGCCGCAGTGCCTCTCGCTACCAGGGTCGAGAGGGCGGTGCACACCAGTTCGCCCTCGACGGTCGACACCTCCATCTTGCTGGTGATGATGTCGTTGCCGCCGGCAGCGCGGATGTCCTCGATGCTCGCCACGACCTGCACCAGATCGCCGGCCCGCAGCGGTCGCGCGTGCACGAAGCGCTGCTCGCCATGGACGACGCGCGAGTAGTCGATGCCGAGTTCCGGATCTTCGGTGATCTGCCTGCCGGCGCGCATGGTCACGACGATCGCAAAGGTAGGCGGCGCGATGACGTCTGGGTGGCCGAGTTGCTGCGCTGCTGCCCGTGCGTAGTAGACCGGGTTCGGGTCGTTCACCGCCTCGGCGAACTCGCGGATTTTCTCGCGACTGACTTCGTAGGGCTCGGTGGGCGGGTAAACACGCCCGACTATGGATGGATCGACCGGCATGCCGCTGACGCTACCGCGCACGTGTGTGGGATGGCCGAACGGTACGACAGCCCCGCCGTCGGTTGCGTCGACGGTGCTGTCGTGCGGTCTGGGCGGACGCGCTCAGCGCGTCTCGCGGTGCTCGGTGTGCTTGCCGCAGTTCGGGCAGAACTTCTGCATCGCCAAGCGGTCCGGGTCGTTACGCCGGTTCTTCTTGGTGATGTAGTTGCGGTGCTTGCAAACCTGGCACGCCAAAGTGATCTTGGGACGGACATCGGTCGTTGCCACGGTCTTGCCTCTCTCAGTGCGTTGCTTGTCGGTCACCCGACGCGGGAGATCCGCGCCGACGAGTAGCGAGGGCCGGACTTGAACCGGCGACACAGCGATTATGAGCCGCTTGCTCTACCAGACTGAGCTACCCCGCCGCGGGCCTACCCTGCCGGTCGGCCCGGCAGTGCCCGAGCCCCCTTACGGAATCGAACCGTAGACCTTCTCCTTACCATGGAGACGCTCTGCCGACTGAGCTAAGGGGGCGTTACGCAAAACAGCAAACGTGACGCTACCGTGCGTCCGACAAACAAGTTTACACGAGGTCTCAGGGGAATTTCGCGCTCATAATGGCGCTCGCGCAGCCGTCAGCGACCCCGCGCGATGTCGCGAATGCAACACTTATATTCCCAACTGGGCGTTATTCGGCGACACTCGGAACATCAGCAGCAGCACTGCTACCACCTGAACCACTAGGGAGATGCGTGTGATGGACGATTGTCCGAACGACCGGTCGCTGCGGTGACCCGCGCAATCAACCGCCTCGAGTCCGGGACGGGCGCCAAAGGACGCGCCAGCATCGCCGAGCGGACGCTGCGCACCGACCGGTGGTGGCAGAAGCCAGTCACGACCGCCGCGCTGCTCAGCATCTGGGTGCTCTATGCCCTGCTGCGCACTGCGAGCCAGGGCGCCTACTTCGTGCAGCAGTACCACTACCTCTCGCCGTTCTCCTCGCCGTGCGTGACGGCGTCCTGCCCGGCCGAAGCGCGGGACTTCGGCACCTGGTTCGGGCACTTCCCGCCGTTCCTGCCGCTAGCCATCATCATCCTGCCGTTCCTGCTGGGCTTCCGGCTGACGTGTTACTACTACCGAGGCGCCTATTACCGTGCGTTCTGGCAATCGCCGCCCGCCTGCGCGGTGGCCGAGCCGCACAAGAAGTACACCGGCGAGACGCGCTTCCCGCTGATCGTGCAAAACCTGCACCGTTACTTCTTCTATATCGCGGGGCTCATCTCGCTGGTGAACACCTATGACGCGATAAAGGCCTTCCACGGCAAGGACGGCGGCTTCGGATTGGGCCTCGGCACGCTGGTCATGCTGGCGAACGTGGTGCTGTTGTGGGCGTACACGGTCTCGTGTCACTCGTGCCGGCATATCGTCGGCGGTCGGCTACGCAGCTTCTCGCGCCACCCGATGCGTTACCGGGCCTGGACCATGGTGTCCAAGCTCAACGGCAAGCACATGCAACTTGCCTGGACGACGCTGGCTACGCTGATGATCACCGACGCTTACATCGCGCTCGTATCGTCGGGCGCATTCGGCGACCTACGGATCATCAACTAGTGGACCTGCGCAGCATCGACCAAGAAGAAAAGCGGAGCGCCATGGAGAAGCACAGCTACGACGTCTTGATCATCGGAGCCGGCGGGTCGGGCCTGCGGGCAGCGATCGCCGCGCACGAGGCCGGGCTCCGGGTTGCGGTCATCTGCAAGTCCCTGTTCGGCAAAGCTCACACGGTCATGGCCGAAGGCGGTTGCGCTGCCGCGATGGGCAACGTCAACAGCAAGGACAACTGGAAGGTGCACTTCCGCGACACGATGCGCGGCGGCAAGTTCCTCAACAACTGGCGGATGGCCGAACTGCACGCCCAGGAGTCCCCGGACCGGGTCTGGGAGCTGGAGACCTACGGTGCCCTGTTTGACCGCACCAAAGACGGCCGGATCAGCCAGCGCAACTTCGGCGGTCACGAGTACCCCCGCTTGGCCCACGTCGGTGACCGCACCGGCCTGGAACTGATCCGCACCATGCAGCAGAAGATCGTGTCGCTGCAGCAGGACGATGCCACCAAGCAGGGCCGCCGGGGCGCGGACGAGAGCCGGCTCAAGGTCTTCGCCGAACTGACCGTGACCGAGTTGCTTACCGACTCCTCCGGTGCCATCGCCGGTGCATTCGGCTATTACCGCGAGACCGGCGAGTTCGTGCTGTTCAAGGCACCGGCGGTCGTGCTGGCCACCGGCGGTATCGGCAAATCGTTCAAGGTCACCTCCAACTCGTGGGAATGCACCGGCGACGGCATGGCGCTCGCGCTGCGCGCCGGGTCGACCCTGCTCAACATGGAATTCGTCCAGTTCCACCCGACCGGAATGGTCTGGCCGCCGTCGGTCAAAGGGATCTTGGTCACCGAAGGCGTGCGCGGCGACGGTGGTGTGCTGCGCAATTCCGAGCACAAACGATTCATGTTCAACTACGTCCCGGACGTGTTCCGCACCCAGTACGCGGACAACGAGACCGAGGCCGACGCCTGGTACAAGGATCCCGATCACAACAAGCGCACGCCGGACCTCCTGCCTCGCGACGAAGTCGCGCGTGCGATCAACTCCGAGGTGAAGGCCGGGCGCGGGTCGCCGCACGGCGGAGTATTCCTCGACATTGCGACGCGCCTGCCCAAGGAGGAAATCCTGCAACGGCTGCCGTCGATGTATCACCAGTTCAAGGAACTTGCCGACGTCGACATCACCGCCGAGGCGATGGAGGTCGGACCGACCTGCCACTACGTGATGGGTGGCATCGAGGTCGACGCGGACACCGCGGCCGCGACGAACGTGGCAGGCCTGTTCGCGTCCGGCGAAGTGGCCGGTGGCATGCACGGATCGAACCGGTTGGGCGGCAATTCGCTGTCGGACCTGCTCGTCTTCGGACGTCGCTCGGGCGAGGGCGCCGCCGCTTACGTGCACAACCTGGCCGGGCACTACCCGGCGATCACCGACGCGCAGGTCAACGACTGTGAAGCACTGGCTCTGGCGCCGTTCACGGAGGGCACCGAGAACGCCTACACCGTTCACCACGATCTTCAGCAGTGCATGAACGAACTGGTCGGCATCATCCGCAAATCCGCGGAGATCGAGGATGCGCTCGGCCGGTTGGAGAAGCTGAAGGAACGCGCGTCCAACGTGTTCGTCGAGGGCGATCGGCGATTCAACCCCGGCTGGCACGTGGCGCTCGACCTCCGCAACATGATCATGGTGTGTGAGTGCATCGCGAAGGCGGCGCTCATGCGCGAAGAGTCGCGCGGCGGGCACACCCGCGACGACTTCCCCGCGATGTCGCCGACGTGGCGCAAGGTGAACCTGATCTGCTCGCTCGACGAGACCGGCGACGGGATCGACGTCGTGCAACAGCTGATGCCGCCGATGCGCCCGGACCTGCTCGCGATGTTCGACCCGGGCGAGCTGAAGAAGTACTTCACCGACGAAGAGCTCGGCAACATCGCCGAGATCGTGGACGGGCCTGCGGACGACCGCACCCCTGAAGGAGCGCAGACAGCGTGACGTACGACGCGCATTTCCGGATCTGGCGCGGTGACGCCGACGGCGGCGAACTCGGCGACTACACGGTCGAGGTCAACGAGGGCGAGGTCGTGCTCGACCTCATCCATCGGATCCAGGCGACCCAAGCCGGTGACCTCGCGGTGCGGTGGAACTGCAAGGCGGGCAAGTGCGGCTCGTGCAGCGCCGAGATCAACGGGCGCCCCCGGCTGTTGTGCATGACCCGGATGTCGATCTTCACCGAGACCGACACGATCACCGTCACCCCGTTGCGCACGTTCCCGGTGATGAAAGACCTCGTCACCGACGTGAGCTACAACTACACCAAGGCGCAGCAGGTGCCGTCGTTCGCGCCACCGAACCTCGCGCCCGGCGAGTACCGGATGGCGCAGCAGGACGTCGCCCGCTCGCAGGAGTTCCGCAAGTGCATCGAGTGTTTCCTGTGCCAGGACGTCTGCCACGTGATTCGCGATCACGAGGCCAGCAAGACTGCCTACGCCGGCCCGCGTTTCCTGATGCGTACGGCGGAACTGGACATGCACCCGTTGGACACGCTGGACCGCAAGAAGACAGCGCAGGAGGACTTGGGCCTCGGGATGTGCAACATCACCAAGTGCTGCACCGAGGTGTGCCCGGAACACATCAAGATCACCGATAATGCGCTGATCCCATTGAAGGAGCGCGTCGTCGACCGCAAGTACGACCCGCTGACCTGGCTGGGCAGCAAGATCGGGATGCGACCGAAATAGCACGACGTCGGGCTGCCGGGTCAGCGTGCCCCGTCAGCCCGGACGCCGCCGCGGTGCGTTCTTGGCGGTCATCGCCGGGTCGGTGGTGACCGCGTCACCGAGAGCGGTGTCGATCTGCTTGAGCACCTCGGGTTCGAGGCGCACGCCGGCGGCCGTCACGTTGTCGGTGACCTGCTCGGGCCGGGAGGCGCCGATGATCGCGGCTGCGACGTTGTCGTTCTGCAGCACCCAGGCAATGGCCAACTGCGCCATGGTCAGGCCGAGGTCGGACGCGATCGGCGCAAGCTGCTGGACGGCGCTCAGCACGTCGTCCGACAGCCAACGCTTGATCATGTCCGCGCCGCCCTTCTCGTCGGTCGCCCGCGAACCGGCGGGCGCGTCCTGGCCCGGCTGATACTTGCCGGTCAGGATGCCCTGGGCGATGGGTGAGAAGACGATCTGGCTCAGGCCAAGCTCTTGCGACGCGGGCACCACTTCGCCCTCGATGACCCGCCAGAGCATCGAGTATTGCGGCTGGTTGGACACCAGCGAGAACCCCATTTGATGCGCCAGTTGCTGGCCGTCGCGAATCTGGGCGGCCGTCCATTCGCTCACGCCGATGTAGAGCGCCTTTCCGCCGCGAACGACGTCGGCGAAAGCCCGCATCGTCTCTTCCAGCGGGGTGTAGCTGTCGAAGCGGTGCGCCTGGTAAAGGTCCACGTAGTCCATCTGCAGCCTGCGCAGGCTCGCGTCGATGCTTTCCATGACGTGCTTACGGGACAGGCCCACGTCATTCTTGCCCTTGGGGTCCGGCCCGGTCGGCCAGTACACCTTGGTGAAGACCTCGAGCGACTCGCGGCGCTGCCCCTTGAGCGCGTCGCCCAGCACCTGCTCGGCCTTGCCGTTGGCATAGACGTCGGCGGTGTCGAAGGACGTGATGCCGGCCTCGAGGGCGGCGTGCACGCACTCGGTCGCCACGTCGTTCTCCACCTGCGACCCGTGCGTGAGCCAGTTGCCGTAGGTGATCTCGGAAATCTGCAGGCCGGAGCGGCCCAGGTAACGAAAGTCCATGACACTTCCCTACCCGTGACGCGCTCCGCCCTAGCAGGATTCAGGACTGTCGATCACGCAACTCACGGCGCAGGATCTTGCCGGTCGTCGTCTTGGGCAGCTCGTCGATCAGCTCGATCGTGCGCGGGTACTTGTACGCGGCCATATTCTGCTTGCAGTAAGCGATCAGCTCATCGGTGCTCACTTCGGCACCGGGTTTGAGTGACACGAACGCCTTCACGCTCTCGCCGCGGTACTCGTCCGGCACGCCCACGACCGCCGCCTCGCGGACCGCAGGATGCCCGTACAGGACGTCTTCGACCTCGCGCGGCCACACCTTGTATCCCGCCGCGTTGATCATGTCCTTCTTCCGGTCGACGAGGTAGAACCAGCCCTGCTCGTCCATGAAGCCGACGTCGCCGGTGCGCAACTCACCGCCTGGCAGCGCGGCCTCGGTGTCCTCGGGCTTGTTCCAGTAACCGGGCACCACCTGCGGGCCGTTCGTCGCGATCTCGCCGATCTCGCCCACCGGCGCCTCGGCGCCTTGCTCGTCGAGGATGCGCACCACCGTGTTGAAGACCGGCACCCCCACCGACAGCGCTCCGGAGTTGGTGTCCACCGGAGCCGCGACGCCGAGCGGCACCGCATGCGAGGGCGAGTTCGTCTCGGTCAGTCCGTAAATGTTGTGGATGTAGAGACCGGTCCTGTCCTCGAATGCCTTGTTCACCGCAGGCGCGATCGGGGCTCCGCCGGAGTAGACGACGCGCAATGAAGAGAAGTCCTCCTTCGGCGCGCTCGACTCGCCAGACAGGCTGATGAACACGGTGATCGCTCCGACAGTGAAGCTCGGGCGGTGCTCGCGCAGCGCGTCCAGGACGACACCGGGGTGGAACCGGTGAGCGAGCACCAGCGGGCACGGCACCAGCAGCGCCACCCCGATGTGCCCGACCAGGCCGGTGATGTGGAACAGCGGCGCGACCCCGAGCACACTGTCCTGCGCGCCGAGCGCCATCCAATCGCGGTAGGTCTGGCAGTTGAACACCATCGTGGCGTGGGTGTTCATCGCGCCCTTCGGCACGCCGGTCGTCCCGGAAGTGTAGGTCAGCACCGCGATGTCATCGCGGCCGATTGCCGCCGAGCGCGGCTGCGCACCTGCGTGCGCATCGATCAGTGCCAGCAGATCGAGCGTGCCGTCCGGCGTCGTCTTCGTGACAGCTGACATCAGCCGCTCGTCGTTGCGGGTCTGCCAATCCAGCGGCGACGTGGTGATGACGGTGCTGACCGACGTCGCACCCGCGGCGAGCACGTCACGCGCCACCGTCTCGTACAGCTCGTCCAGGCAGAGCAGGGCGGTGGCTCCCGAGTCGCTGAGCAGGTAGCTCAACTCGCGGGCCTTGTTCATCGGGTTGATCGCGACGGCCGCGCCACCGGCCTTCCATGCGCCGAGCAGACCGACCACGAACCCCGGGTTGTTCTGGACGTACAACGCCAACCGGTCGCCCGCCGCGAACCCGTTCTCGAGCAGCGCGACCGCAAGGGCGTCGGAGGCAGCGTCCAGGTCGGTCATCGTGAGGACGCCGTCGAAGTAGCGGATGATTTCGGTCTGCGGGGCGCGCGCAAGCGACGCGCGGAACATGTCGAGCATCGTGTCGTACTCGATCTCGATGTCGGCGGGCCGTCCCTCGCTGTATTGCGAGAGCCAAGGACGCTCCGTGTACACGCTCACGGCCGAGCCTCGCTTCGCTCATTCGGCCGCCAGAGGCCGATCACACTGGTTCGCTCGCTGCGCTCGCTCACGGCCGAACCTCGCTTCGCTCATTCGGCCGCCAGAGGCCGATCACACTGGTTCGCTCGCTCATTTGATCGCAACCGGATTGACCGGCGACCCGGTTGCGCGGTTCACCTTCAGCGGCGCGGCAACGTAGAGGAACGTGTATTGCTTGTCCTGCGCGCAACTGGCCGCGAGCTTCTCCAGATCGCAGATTTCAGTGAGCGCGATCCCGAGGTTGCGCATCAGCGCGCAGTGCAGCGGCAAGGCAACGCCCGACACCGGGTCGTTGGTCACCTCGTTGGCGATCGTGTCGGTGACGAGGTTCGGGATTTCCTTCTGCTGGAACCAACGCACCAGTTCCGGGGTGTAGGTGAGCCCCGGCTCGCAGAAGCCCTCGTAGAACGCGTCACCCTGCTCGAAGAACAGCTTGAGAAAGTTGGTACGGATGATCAACACGTCGTGCTGCTCGATGCTCACGCCCTGCGCCTTCGCGCACTCTTCGAGATCGACGTGCGAGAACGTCTCGGCCTTGTCGAGGTTCTCCTTGCCGCGGAAGCGAGCCATGTCGAGCAGCACGCCACGCCCGGCGACACCGCGCTCGGCGATGGGCGCGACGCTCGCCTTGTCCAGGCCGCCGATCGTGGTGCGCGCGTCGTAGCCGTTCCAAAGTTTGCCGTCGTACCAGACGTGGCCCAGCGCGTCGTACTGCGTCGATCCCTGCAAGAACGCACTGATCTTGTCGTCGGCGTAGTGCAGGCCACCGGGGAAGGCGGGCGCGTCGGGGCCGTCCCAGGTCGACTCGTCCAGCACCATGGTGCGTTCGGCCGGGGACCGCCCCGGCCAGACCGGGTCGCCCTTCGGATCGCCGATGAGGCGTTGCAGCGTGAACACCTCGCCGGACTTGACGTGCGCGACGCCTCGCAACACCTCTGCCGCGGTCAGGTAGTTCAGCGCGCCGACCTCGTCGTCGGCGCCCCACTTTCCCCAGTTGGACGGAGCATCGGCACCAAGCAGTTCGCTCATCACAGGAGATTCGGTCATCGGTCGGCCTTCCAATCGGCAACGGTTTTTCGTCAGTGGTTCACCGTGGCAGAGCGGCGGATTAAGGTCAACGCCTCGTTTCTCGTGGGCTGGGCAGACGGTGGCGCTCGAGCAGGAAGGTGGCGACGTGGTCAGTCCGAGCTGTGCGCGCGTAGGTACTCGCGCATGTGAGGCAACGTGAAGTCGACGTAGCCGTGTCGCACCGCCTCGATCAGCTCGGCGGCGATCAGCCGCAGTCGATACTGGCTCGCGTAGTTGTCGTTGACGTTGAGTCGGGCTCGGATGTCGGCCATTTTCGCCGGGCCGTCGTCCTGCGCCATGGCACGCAGGAAGGCCCGGCCGGTGTCGGTTGTATCAGCCAGCGCCGGCTCGTGGACCAGCGCGCCCAGCCGACGGCGTGCCCGCGCGACACCCTGGTGGCCGGCCTCGGCGGAAATCTCCGTCTCGTCCGGGTGCAACCGCCAGGTCTGCGCGCCGACCAACTGGAGCATGAACGGGTAGCCGCCAGCCCCGTCGACCATCACCGCTAACGCCTCGTCGCTCACCGTGCGGCCGCTCGCTTCGATCGGCTCCCGCAAACCACGCTCGACATCGGATCGGGGCACCGGTCCGAGGGAGTGTCGGTCGGCGCGGCGGAGGAAGGTGAGCACGTCGTCGCTGACAAGGTCGCTCACGCTCGAGGCGAGGCCGGCGCCGGCGAAGGCGACTTCGCGCCCCTCGCGGAAGGCATGCTGGACGGTGATCGCCAGCTCCCGCAGCTCGGCAGTCTGCTTGTGATGGAGCTCATCGAGGGTGATCAGCACGCCTGTCCGGCCCGTTTGCAGTAGGTCGGTCAGCATCTCCATTTGGTTACGCAGACCGGCCTCGGTCACGTGCCGCTCGATTGTCTGCCAGCTGACCGCGCCCACGTTCAGGGGCGCCGTAACACTGCTGAGCCGTCGACCCACCGCTTCGGGGTCGACCTGCCGCAGCAGCCGTGGGAGGTGTTGAGCGGCGATACGTTCGACAAATCCTGGGGAGGCGGTTTCGCTGATCACCAGCCATCCCCGCTCGCGGGCTCGATCTTCGACGGCGTTGAGCATGACGGTCTTGCCGGACCCGCGGGCGCCGGTGTACAGGGTCGCGCGGCCGGCAGCGCCGGGCCCGTCTTCGAGTGCCTCCACGAACTCGTCCAGCACGCCGTCCCTGCCCACCAGCAGAGGTGGGCTCACGCCGAAACTCGCGGTGAATGGGTTGGCCACGGAGGTTAGCGTATCTTGCTCCGTTAGAGTTCGTTAGAGATATTAGAGTTCGTTAGAGAATCTGGCTTCTCCTATCACCACGGGCGACGCTCCTAGGCCCGCAATTGCGGGACCTAGAAGGCGTGGAGCGAGACGTGTGGCGGGTGTTGGGTTTGAACCAACGTAGGCTGAGCCGGCGGTTTTACAGACCGCTCCCTTTGACCACTCGGGCAACCCGCCGTGTACCGGACGTCATCTGGCAACGGCTCTGGAGCTTACCGGACGGGCGCGGGCGCTCGTCCGCTACGGTCGAGAGGCCACTTCGCAAGCCCACTCATGGGGAGACAATGCCATGGCCGACCCGTCCTTCGATGTCGTGAGCAAGATCGACCGCCAGGAGGTCGACAACGCGCTGAACCAAGCCGCGAAAGAGGTTGCGCAGCGGTTCGACTTCCGCGCAACCAATGCCACGGTCGAGTGGTCGGGCGAGTTAGGCGTGACGATCAAGGCCGACACCGAGGAGCGCGCCAAAGCCGCGATGGAGGTCTTCAAGGACAAGCTGGTCAAGCGCTCGATCTCGCTGAAGTCGCTCGACGCGGGCGAGCCGAAGGCCTCGGGTAAGCAATATGTGATCGTTAGCTCGCTCAAGCAGGGCATCGGCCAGGACGACGCCAAGAAGATCGCCAAGCTGATCCGCGATGAGGGACCCCGCGGCGTCCAGGCCAATATTCAGGGTGACCAGCTGCGGGTGTCGGGCAAGAAGCGCGACGACCTGCAGGCCGTGATCGCACTGCTCAAGGGCGCCGACCTCGGCGTGGCTCTGCAGTTCACCAACTACCGCTGAACGCTCGACCCTGATCGGTGATCGAAGTGGTCGAGCGCCACACCGCCCAGCGCCCCGGCTAGAACGAATGACGATCGGCGCATCGCGTGCGCGCCGCCAGCGACCTAGCTAGGCCGGGCCACCGGAACGGGGTCAACGGGACGGTCGGGGTCAGGGAAGGTAGCGGGGGTCGGACTTTGCCATTGACTCCAGGCGGGCGATGCGCTCGGACATCGGCGGGTGGGTCGAGAACCAGCGCGCACCCCCGGAGGTGCGGAACGGATTCGCGATCATCAGGTGGCTCGTCGACACCAGAGCCGGCCGCTGGGCGAGCGGACGAGCGGCGACACCGGCCTCGAGCTTGCGCAGCGCCGCGGCCAGTGCGAGCGGATCGTTGCTCAGCTCGGCGCCGGACGCGTCGGCCTGGAACTCGCGCGAGCGGCTGATCGACAACTGCACCAGGGTGGCCGCGACCGGTCCGAGGACCAGCATGAGCAGCCCGGCCAGCGGGTTCCCGTCGCGATTGTCCCGGCCACCGCCGAAGAACATCGCGAACGTCGCGATGTAGGTGATCCCGGCGGCGAGCGTCCCCGCCACCGAGGAGAGCAGGATGTCGCGGTTGTAGACGTGACTGAGTTCGTGGCCGAGGACGGCGCGCAGCTCGCGCTCGGAGAGCACCACCAGGATGCCCTCGGTGGCGCACACGGCGGCGTGACGCGGGCTGCGCCCGGTCGCGAAGGCGTTGGGCTGCGCCGCGGGTGACACGAACAGCCGTGGCATCGGCTGGCGGGCGCTCGTGGCCAGCTCGCGGACGATCCGGTACATCATCGGTTGCTGCGCGACGCTCACCGGACGCGCCCGCATCGAGGCGAGTGAAATCTTGTCGGAATTGAAGTAGGCGAACGCGTTCACCGCGACGGCGAGCAACAGGGCCAGCAGTAGGCCTTTCGGACCGAAAAAGTACCCGCCGAGGGCGACCAGCAGGGTGCTGAGCAGCGCGAAGAGCACCGCTGTCTTCACCGCGTTCGCTACGACGTGCACGTAAGGAAGAACGCGACGGCGTCTCGGTGCGTTCCCCTGTGCAATGTCGTTCTGGTTGACTCGACGTGTGTCGGCGATCGATCACCTCATCCACGCAAACGAAGAATATGCGGCCCGCTTTCCCGGACCGCGCCCGCTCAAACCGAAGTTGCGGCTGGCCGTCGTCGCTTGCATGGACTCGCGGCTGGACCTCTTCGGGGCGCTCGGCCTGGATATCGGCGACGCCCACCTCGTCCGCAACGCGGGCGGCGTGATCACCGACGACGTGCTGCGGTCGCTGGCGCTGAGCCAGCGTGCGCTGGGCACCCGGGAGATCGTCATCCTGCATCACACCCAGTGCGGTATGGACAACTTCGACGACGCGGCCTTTCGCGCCCAGCTCACAGCGGAGTCCGGTCAGCAGCCGCCGTGGGACGTGCCCGGCTTCACCGACGTCCGGGCCGCTGTGCGGGAATCGATCGAGCGCGTGCGCACCTGCCGCTGGTTGCCGCACCGCGAGGACGTGCGCGGTTTCGTCTTCGACGTCACCACCGCAGCGATCGACGAGGTCGGCTGATCGCTCACGACGCCTCTAGCGCGCCGTACTCGATCTCCGGATCGTCGGTTGCAATTGTGGCAAGCGCCGGTGCTGAAGACCGCCTCGGTCAAGGTGCCGGTGAGAACGGTGAAGGCACCGGACGAGCCGCCGTGATCGTGCAGTTGGGTGCCCTGGGTAGGTAGCCAGCTGATCAGCCACACATCGACACGCTGATCGCGGTAGAGCCGCTGATGCCACCGCTCGTTCTCGTCGTAGTCGACGTACGGGTACTTGCCGGCGCCCACCTCGGCGGCGAAGAACCGGCTGAAATCGATGAGCTCTGCCCGCGTAAGCCGAAGCGGCGCGACACTGCGCCGGGTCGCACTTCGAGTATTAGGCACCGCCCAAGTGTTGCCCACCGCACGCTAGTAGTCTAGTTATTCGATAGACAAAGGTCTTATGTCATCCTGCCCAGCGGAACGACCGCATCAGGGTCTGCACGCGGTCGACGACTGCTGGGTCGCGCCCGTCCGGCAGGCTGAATTCGGCTAGCAAGGCGAGCGATCCGCTCGGCGCCGGCAGTACGAACCGCAGGCAGCTGGTGTCGTCGTCGAGCACCTCCGCGGCGGGCGTGCCGCCGTCCAGCGCGCAGACGACGACTCGGTCCTCGTCGTCGAGCAGGCCGACGGTCAACACCACGCTCGCCGGGTGGAAGCTGTCGCTATCGATCACCGCTGTAGAGAGAACTGCAAGCAACGGGGCGCCGTCGACATCGTCGGGCAGTCCAGCGTCCTCAGGCGTCACAACAAGCCAGTCTCGACAGTCCATCGCGAAAGACGGAAGTGTCAATTCTTGCATAGTGAACTCCTAAGGGTGACCGCCTTTTCAAGTCTGCGGCTAGTGATGTCTATGCCCCCAAGGTAGGCGGCTCTGATCGCCTGCGCCTCATCCGCAAACTGGCAGCTTGTGTCAATCCCCTTTCGGCCATGTCCGAATAGAGTGATCTGCGTGAATTATCCGGGTGAATCATCGCAATTAAGCTGTACCTACAACTATCTCTTTTGCAAATGTTTGTTGCACGGACCGCGTGGGGATCAGCGTGGGGTGAGCCATGACACGCGCGCGTTCGTTGTACACGAAAGTACGATGGGGGGGTTGCGATCAGCTCAGCTCGTGCGGTACACGAGTCTGCGCGGTCGCGACCCCCACCCCCGCCGGCAGGCCGACGCGGCCCGGCGGGACCTGAGGTGGCAACGCTCGGAGGCGACGTAGCGCAATGACAAAGAACGTCCAGCAGATCGATCAGGTTGTCATCCGCATCGCGGGCGACTCCGGCGACGGTATGCAGCTCACCGGCGACCGCTTCACCCAGGAGACCGCGCTCTTCGGCAACGATCTCGCCACGTTCCCCAACTTTCCCGCCGAGATTCGGGCCCCGCAGGGCACGCTCGCGGGCGTCTCGTCCTTCCAGCTGCACTTCGCCGACCACGACATCCTGACCCCGGGCGACCGTCCGGACGTACTGGTGGCAATGAACCCGGCTGCGCTCAAGGCCAACCTCAGCGACCTGCCCAAGGGCGCCACGCTGATCGTCGACACGCACGATTTCACCACCCGTGCCCTGGCCCGGGTCGGCTGGTCGAGCAACCCGCTCGAGGACGGCACGCTCGACGGCTACCAGGTGCACTCGCTGGAGCTCACGAAGATGACCCTGGACGCGCTGGCCGGTAGCGAGCTGTCGCGCAAGGACGCCGGGCGCAGCAAGAACATGTTCGCGTTGGGGCTGCTGTCGTGGATGTACTCGCGCCCGACAGACGGCACGGTCGCATTCATCGAGAAAAAGTTCGCCCATAAGCCCGATATCGCGAATGCCAACCTCGCGGCATTCAAGGCCGGGTTCCATTTCGGCGAAACGACCGAGGCATTCGCGGTTTCCTACGAGGTGAAGCCGGCGACCTCGATGCCGGCCGGGCGCTACCGCAACATCACCGGGAACTTGGCGCTGTCCTACGGCCTGATCGCCGCGGCTCAGCTGGCCGGTCTGCCGCTCTACCTCGGTGCCTACCCGATCACGCCGGCGTCCGACATTCTGCACGAGCTGTCCAGGCACAAGCGTTTCGGCGTACGCACGTTCCAGGCAGAGGACGAGATCGCAGGCATTGGCGCGGCGTTGGGTGCCGCGTTCGGCGGCGCCCTTGCTGTCACGACCAGTAGCGGCCCGGGCATCGCGCTCAAGGGTGAGACGATCGGGCTGGCCGTGTCGTTGGAGTTGCCGCTTATCGTGTGCGACATCCAGCGCGGCGGCCCGTCGACCGGCCTGCCGACCAAGACCGAACAGTCGGATCTGCTCCAGGCGATGTACGGCCGCAACGGCGAGGCACCGGTCCCGGTCGTGGCCGCTCAGTCACCGGGCGACTGCTTCGCAGCGGCGGTCGAAGCGGCGCGCATCGCGCTGACCTATCGCACCCCGGTTTTCCTGCTCTCCGACGGCTACCTGGCCAACGGCTCCGAGCCATGGCTCGTGCCGACGGTGAGCGAGCTACCCGACCTGTCGGTCGAATTCGCCACCGAACCCAACGGGCCGGACGGCACGTACCTGCCCTATCTGCGCGACCCGGAAACGTTGGCGCGCCCCTGGGCCGTGCCGGGCACCGCGGGTCTCGAGCATCGGGTCGGGGGGATCGAGAAGGCCGACAAGACCGGCAACATCAGCTACGACCCCGACAACCACGACTTCATGGTGCGCACCCGCCAGGCCAAGGTGGACGGCATCGCCCGCAGCCTGGCGCCGATGGAGGTCGAGGATCCCGACGGTGACGCGAAGGTCCTCGTGCTCGGGTGGGGATCGACGTACGGACCGATCGGCGCCGCTTGCCGGCAGGTACGCGCGGCCGGCGGATCGGTCGCCCAAGCGCATCTGCGCCATCTCAACCCGTTCCCGGCCGACCTCGGCGACGTGCTCGCACGCTACGCCCGGGTCGTGATCCCGGAGATGAACCTCGGTCAGCTCGCCCTGCTGATCCGCGCCCGCTATCTCGTGGACGCGATCAGCGTCACCCAGGTTCGCGGAATGCCATTCAAGGCCGATGAACTCGCCGAAATGCTGCAGGGAGTGATTACCCATGAGTGATTTGGGTCTGAAACCAAAGGATTTCAAGACCGACCAGGAAGTGCGTTGGTGCCCCGGCTGCGGCGACTACGCGATCCTCGCCGCAGTTCAGGGGTTCATGCCTGAACTCGGGGTGGCCCGCGAGGACATCGTGTTCATCTCCGGTATCGGCTGCTCCTCGCGCTTCCCGTACTACATGAACACCTACGGCATGCACTCGATCCATGGGCGCGCGCCGGCAATCGCGACGGGCTTGTCCACGTCTCGTCCAGACCTGTCGGTCTGGGTGGTCACCGGCGACGGGGACGCACTCTCGATCGGCGGCAATCATCTGATCCACGCGCTGCGTCGCAACGTGAACCTGAAGATCCTGCTGTTCAACAACCGCATCTACGGGTTGACGAAGGGTCAGTACTCCCCCACGTCCGAACTCGGCAAGATCACCAAATCGACGCCGATGGGCTCGCTGGACCACCCGTTCAACCCGGTGTCGGTCGCGTTGGGCGCCGAGGCCACCTTCGTCGCGCGCACCCTCGACAGTGACCGCAAGCACCTCACCTCGGTGCTGCACGCGGCCGCCGACCACGAGGGCACCGCGCTCGTCGAGATCTACCAGAACTGCAACATCTTCAACGACGGCGCGTTCGACGTCATCAAGGATTCCGACACCCGCGACGACTGGATGATCCGAATGGAGGACGGCCAGCCGCTGCGCTTCGGTGCGAACGGACAGAAGGCCGTCGTCCACGGCGCGGACGGCACGCTCGTCGTGGAAGACGACGTCGCCGCGGACGACCCACGAGTGGTGGTGCACAACGCGCACCACGACAATCCGGCCTACGCGTTCGCTCTGTCGCGGCTGCAGTCGCTGGACAGCCGGTACGCGCCGATGGGCGTGTTCCGCTCGGTCCAGCGGGCGACGTACGACTCGATGATGTCCGGCCAGCTAGAGACTGCAGCAGCGAAGGCCCCTGGCGACGGCGCAGCGCTGCAGTCGCTGTTGCTCGGTGCCGACAATTGGACGATCGCCTGAGCAGGCTTTTCCGGCTCGCCCCGGCGGTCGCAGTTGCCGGGCTGATCGTGTTGGTCATCGGCACGTTCCTTCCGTGGCTGCAATCCGGAGACTCGCAGCGCAACAGCTATCAGGCCAGCGGCACCCTGCGTCGGATACTCGATCCGCCGGGCCTGCTGGGGGCGTTGTTCGCTGTCTGGCCGCTGCTCGCGGCCGCCGCCGCCGGCGGAATCGCCCTGCTATTGCTCGGCTTTCGCCGCAGCGGCGCGTTCGTAGCGACGGTTGCGGCGCTGGTCGGCGGCGGTACTGCATTTGAAGCTGTGCGATCCGCTTCCAACACTTATGCTTCGGTCATCGTCAGCGGGCCCAGCACGACGCTGGTCGGATCCGCGCTTGTTCTTGCCTCCGCTCCGATCTGTGTCGTCTTTGCCCACCCGCCCCATAGGAGTACGTGATGACACAGCCCCCGTCAGACGGTTGGGTTCAAGGCGGTTGGACGCCGCCGCAGCCGCCACAACCGCCGCAGTGGGGGCCGCAGCCGCCGCAATGGGGGCCACAGCAGCCACAGCCGCCGTACCAGCCTCAGCACGTACCCCAGCAGCAATGGGACGCGCAGCACTGGGGACCGGCACCCACGCCCAAGCGGCGCCGCCGCGTCGGCTTGATCAGCTCGATCGCAGCGCTCGCGGTGCTGGCTGGTGGTGGAGCGGCGACCTACGTCGCATTCTCATCGAGTTCGTCCAGCGGCGCCGGCTCACCCAAGCAGGCGGTCCAGAAGGCGGTCGACGACCTGCAGAAGTCCGATCTCCTCGGCTTTCTGAACGATCTCGCACCCGGCGAGCGGGACGCGATGTTGAGCCCGATCCGCGACGAGGTGGGCAAGCTCAAGCAGCTGCAGGTCGTGAAGCCGGAGACGAATCTGAGCGCCGTCAATGGCATCAGCTTCGCCGCGCACAACCTGCGCTACGCCGATAAGACGATCGCTATCAACGACCACGTACAAATCGTGCAGCTCACAGGTGGCACGCTCGACGTGGGCGGCGATGCCGCGAAGATCCTTACCAGCCGATTCATGAAAGCCGCAGGCAATTCGTCCTCGGCCGCCGGCTCGAATCACGTGGACATTGGCGCGAGCGTCCGCTCGAGCGGCGAGCCCATCCGCATCGCGACGGTCAAGGTCGGTGGCCGGTGGTACCCGAGCCTGTTCTACACGGTCGCCGACCAGGCGGCCGGCCATGCGCTGCCCTCGAACGCAGACGCCGTCGCGGCAACCGGCGCAGCCTCGGGCACCGACGCCGTACGTCAGATGATCGAAGCGTTGTTGCTCGGCAAACTCCGCAACGCCATCGGGCTGATCTCACCGGCTGAACTCGGTGCGATGCACGACTACGGCGGCCTGCTGCTCAAGCAGGCGGGGAGCGGTTACGGCCGCACCGGCGTCCGGATCACGACGCTCGACCTGACCACCACGCCGCTTGCCGGCGGGGCGCAGCGGATCGGCCTGAAGAAGCTGGTCCTCACCCGTCCGGACGGCAAGGCACTCTCTGTCGCGATCGACAACGGCTGCATCGCGGTCAGCGACGGCGGCGACAACCAGCGGATTTGCGGATCCGACTTGTCGAAATACGTGCCGATGATCGAGTCCTTCTCGTGCGGCAGCAGGATCATGCTCTCGCCGAACGGCGGGTCATCGAGTGGGTCCTGCCCGAACAAGCGATTGACCGCCGGCCAGAAGCAGGCCATTTCAGACCTGTTCTCGTCGATGACGAAGCTCGGGATCGCGACCAGCGAAACCGGCGGCAAGTGGTATATCGCGCCGGTGCGAACCATGGCGGACCTCGGCGCGACGGTGCTGTCGGACATGAAGGGCGACGACCTGTTCGAGTTGATGCGCCTCGCGTCCTAAGGCTGCGGCGCTGCTACCAGCGGGCGCGGCGCCACTGCCAGACAGCGACGCCCAGTCCACCCAAGCCGACCAGATCGCTGAGCACGAGCCCGTGTGTCGTGCCGACGCTGAAAAGGATGGGGCCCTCGAAGTCCCGGTTGGCGCTCAGCCACACCAGCGACAGCAACGCGAGAATCAGCACGCCAGCACGTAAGCGCCGGCCGAGCGCGATCGCCAGCAGCATCGCCAGCAGCAATGCCGCCGCGGTCACCACGATGCGCAGCTCGCTCACCCCATGACGCTACGGCAGGGCGCGCCGTGGCGAGGCGAACCGTGGCGAGGCGAACCGTGGCGAGGCGAACCGTCACGGGGCGGGCACTGCCACCGGGGTGAGAAAGAGGTCGCGTTCCACGCTTCGGATCGCCGGATCGTTGCGCGCCGTCGTGCCGCTCTCGTACCAGCCGTCGAACACGGTCACTACGTTGTCCTGACCGAGGACCGTGAATACCTCTGCGCCCGGAATGCGCGTACCCATGCCCGGCACGCGCACGCCGTCAAGCAACAGGTCGTTCATGCTGCCCGTCCCGTCAGCACGTTCCAGGTCGGCGAACTGCCCTGCGTACCGGTAGGGATCGCTCGCCCCGCCGACGGGGCACTCGACGACGACCGTCGAGAGCGCGACAACGCGAGCGCCCTGGACGAGCGAGACCAATCGGCGCGTCGCGCGTAGGCACGGATGCCGACGCAAGAATGCTTGCAGTGCGGCGCCATAAGCGTGCGCTGCGCAGTCCTTGATCGTGTCCATCGCTGACACGGCCACCGTGTACACCGTGCCGGTGGACGTGCCAGTGATCGTCAGTCTCGCGGGGATCGAGGATGGCGTGGTCGCCGATGGGACTGCGGTCGGCGAACTCGACGGGAATCCGGTCGGGCCGGCGGCCGACGTCGGCGGCGGGTGACTGGGCGATACCGCCGGGTCGCTGACCGATCCCGTGCCTGACGTCGAAGCTGCACACCCGGCGAGCAGGACTGCAGCACCCACGAGGGCGACGCGTCGAGTCATGCCGATCATTAGAGACCAGATCGTTGCTCACGGTAAGCCTGTGCGATCCGATTGGCTCGGTGGCTCGTCCCGCCGACGCATTTAGGGTTGGACGTGTGACGCAACGGGACGGGACGCGCCGAGGTTTGATCTACGGCGGGTCCGCGTACCTGCTCTGGGGGATGTTCCCGCTCTACTGGCCGTTGCTCGAACCTGCCGGCACGATCGAAATTCTGGCCCACCGGATGGCCTGGTCGCTGGTGCTGATCGTCGTCCTGCTGGGCATGAGCGGCGGCTACGCGGGCGTTGTCACCGTCTTGCGCAATCCGCGCCAGCGCTGGCTGCTCACTTTGGCCGCCGTGCTCGTGTCGGTCAATTGGGGGACCTACATCTTCGGGGTCAATTCCGGACACGTCGTCGAGACAAGCCTGGGGTACTTCATCAATCCGCTGTTCACGATCTTGCTGGGCGTCGGGATTCTCGGCGAGCGGCTGCGCAGCGTGCAATGGGTGGCGGTGGCTCTAGGCGTCGTGGCGGTGCTGGTGATCGCGATCGACTACGGCCATCCACCGTGGATCGCGCTCACGCTGGCTGTTTCGTTCGGCCTGTACGGCTTCTGCAAGAAGAAGGCCGACGTCGGCGCGGTCGATTCGCTCGCCGTCGAGACCGCAGTCATGTTCGTGCCAGCGGTGATCGCCCTGGTCGTCGTCGCGACACAGGGACAGCTGGCCTTCGGGCACCATGGCGTCGGCAACGCGGCGCTGCTCGCGACAACGGGCGTTGTGACGGTCGTACCGTTGCTGTTCTTCGCCGCCGGCACTCGCCGCCTGCCGCTCAGCACCCTCGGCCTGCTGCAGTATCTGGCTCCCGTCCTGCAGTTCGCGATGGGCGTAGGTGTGCGCCACGAGTCGGTCCCGTTGGCACAGTACGTCGGCTTCGGCCTGGTCTGGACCGCGCTGATTCTGCTCACTATCGACAGCCTGCGCGTGCAGCACCGATCCCGCCTCGCGCGCACAGCGGACCCGGTCCCCGCCTTATAGGGCTGCGGTCACCGTTGCAACGCTCAACAACTGTGCAGATCCGCGGGGCCGAATGCCTGCCAGCGCAGGCATTCGGCCCCGTGGATCACGTTGCCGAGAACTGTCGTGCTAGAAGCTGAACCGCACGGTTGTCTTGGCGTTGCCAACCTTGTCGCCGGCCATGAACGGACCTGTGGACGTTCCGGTCGCCAACTCGTTGAGCTGCTCAGCACCGGCATCGGTCGCGTGCAGGTCCATCTTGTTCACCCGGACCTTGCTCCCGGAGATGGTGACCACCGCTGAGGACAGATCGAGCTGGCCGATAACCTGGCGACCAGTGTCGTCGACGGAGTTGGTTTTCGCGCTCAGGTCGAAGGTCGTGAACTGGTCAGCCTGCCCGAAGTTGCTGATCCGCAGCGTGGACAGCGCGATCTCGTAACACGAGTTGACGAGGTCAACGCCACCGGAGTGGTTGATGCGCAGCGCCGATCCGTCAGCCTGAACCTCGAGCCCGGTAATCGGGACGGTGAGCTTGAACTGGTTCTTCGCCGTGGTGGCAACCGTCGCACCGCCGAGCGGTGTGGCGCTCAGCGCGCCACAGGACCCGGTCGTCAGCTTGTTGACGGCCGCACCACCGATCGTCACGACGGTGTTACCGGTCGCTGCGACCGGGACTGGGCTGGCCGAGGCTGCACCAGCGGGCGCGAAGGCTGCGATGGCAGCACCCGCCGCGAGCGTTGCCGCAACGCGGCGACCGCGCTTGGACAGAACAGAGTTGTACATGGTTTCCCCCCGCTTATCGTCCTCCGCGGTTCGCAGTTGCGCCGCGGTCACCCGCATTATGCACGGCGCAATGACGGAGGGCCAGTTTAGAAACGGAGCCCAGCAAACAACAGGCTCAGCGCGTCGTCCAGCCGAAATCGGTGCCGAGCAACGACGCGAGATCACGGTTCGGCTCGGCGAATGCGTCCACCAGCCGAGCGCGCGCGTCGGCGGGTATGGATTCGCCACCGCCGCGGTTGTGCACGGCGAATGTCGAGCGCGCCCGCCCGGGACTCAGATCGAGGAAAGCTGCGACGCGGGACCACTCGGCTTCGGGAGCCTCGAACAGGTCCTCAGCCTTGACGATCAGCATCCGGTCACGGGGAAAGTAGGCGAGCCAGCTGCGAAGTTGGTCGGCGTACCGCCCCCGCGAGACGTAGGACGCGGTGCGGTGAAAGGTCGCCACGTCGCCCGGCTGGTTGCTACGGATCGCCTGCTCGCTGCCATTCAGGCGGGCAGGTTCTGCGTCGAGCGCCGCCGCAAAGGGGAGCATCTCACGTCCCGCCGCGACTTCATGACTGTAATGCGACCACGCGCGCTCGACTGGGTCACGAAGCAGGACGATGAGCCGCGCTCGCGGGACGAGCGCGGCAGCGCGCTCGGGTGCGAGCGGGTGGAAGAGGTAGTACGGGCTGGCTTCGCCGGTGACAAGGGGTCGCTGCCCGCCGACCCGCATCCGTCGGCGCAGCGGGAACATCGCGCGGTACCACCCCTCGCCGCGCTCGTAATTGATGTCGAAGAAGTGGACCTCTTTGCGGGCGGCCGCCAGAACCTGCGGATGCGCCGACAGATAGGCGTACAGCGACGTCGATCCTGCCTTCTGCGCACCGATGATCAGAAAGTCAGGCAGGACCCGGCGCTGCGCCGTCAGCCGACGCGCGGTGAACGTGAGCGAGCGCACCGACCTGCGCAGGGCCGGAGTACCCACACCAGGGCGCATCGGGGGTCCTCCAAGGCTGGCTGATAGGTCGGCAAGACGCGCTCAAGAGGCGTAAGACAGGTCTCTAGACTAATCTCAGCGCAGGGATGCTGACGGCATCGCCAGCTCCTGGGGAGGCAAGTTGATGGCAACGAGCACGCCTGTAGGCCAGATGGCCCGCCGATGGTGGGTCGTGGCGCTCGTTGCGCTGTTGGCAGCCGGCGGTGCTTTTCTCGCGGTCCGAAATACCAAGGCCGCGTACACCGCATCCGTCGACATCACCGTTCCGTCTGATCAATCCGCCACGTCCGGTGCTAATGGTCAGTACGTCGAGAATTTCTCCGTAGGCCTCACGTCCGCGGCAGTGCTCGCGGAAGTTTCTCGGCGGACGCACACCCCGACTGCCGACCTGTCGTCCGGGCTCAGCGCCAGCGAGCTCGGTAATTCCAGCTTCATCCAGGTGTCCTACGTCTCACCGGACGCGACCAAGTCCAAGACGGTGGCAATCGCAGCAACGAGAGCGACCGCTGCGTTGCTCGAGCGTCCCGCGATCCAAGCCTCGACGACGCTGCTCACTTCGGCACAGCAAGCTCAGAGCGGTGCGCAGAAGCGGGTCGACGCCGCGCAGAAAGCTCTCGACTCGTTCACCGCCGGCTTCGGCCAGGTCGACCCGAACGTCCTCTACCAGGCCGCGCAGTCCTCGCTCACGCAGCTCAACGTCAGTAAGCAGCAAGCCATCGCGCAGGGTCGCTTCACCTCGAACTTCGACGACGCCATCGCGCTCGCAAGCAAGCAACTCGCCAAGCTGACGCCGCAGATTGCCAAGTACAACAGGCTGTCGCGCGCTCTCACGCAGGCCGAGCTTGCCGGCCAGACCGCGCAGGCGCGGGTTGTCTCGGGGTCCGAACAACTGGCCGCGACCCAGGCGAAGCCACTGATCGGCGCAGCCACGGTGACGACCGAGACAGCGCGTTCGGCCATCCTGAAGGCGGTGTTGATCGCGGCGGGGATCGGCCTCGTGCTGGGGCTGGCGCTGGTACTGCTGCTCGGCGTAGTCCTGGCCAACCGCGGTCGGACACGCGCCGCGCACGCGGCCGCTGACAAGCGCGCCGCTGACAAGGCCACCGCCGACAAGGCGTCCGGGACGTTGGGCGAGTCCGCCGGCACTGAGAACCCGACCAAGCCCGCCACCAGTGCCTACCCCGGGCAACCGCAAGAGGTCGGCTGAACTCTCCGGCGCCACCAGCGCTCGCTGAGACTCGCTCGGGCGCCCGGCTTGGGCGTCCGACGTCACATGTTAACCAGATTGTGGGTACAGTCCGGGGTGTAAAGTAAGTGTTAAGCGGGGGCCAACGCGCGGCGAGATCGCGCCGAAGTCTGGAAGCCTGCTATGCGTGCCGCCTCAGCTCCGCTCCGAGCCATTTCCCGCTGGTCGCGCCTAATCGCCACCCCACTTTGCATCAGCGCACTCGTCGCTTCCGTCGTCCTGGGCGTCGCGTCCTCGGCTGCCGCGACCGACGGCAGCGGCGTAAAGCCGATCATCCACGGCCTCATCGATCGGCAGGGCGTTCCGCCGCGTGCCATGTTGCCACTGGTGCACGCCTACGTCGTGAAGGTGAATTGGGCCAACCTCCAGCCGAGCGCTGGCGGCCCGATCGCTGCCGACAACGCCATCGACCGAGCGATCACCCGGGTGCGCAAGCCCGACTTCGCCGCGCTCGGCATGGTGCTCAAGCTGCGAGTATTCGCCGGCATCGGCGCTCCCACGTGGGCCAAGTCCCTAGGCGGCGCACCGATCCCCTACCTCAACAACCAGGACGACTCCACGCTCGAGGGCGGGACGATCGGCCGATTCTGGACGCCCGCGTTCGAGGCCGCGTACGCCACCCTGCAATCGGAGCTCGCCGCGAAGTACGACGACGTTCCGGAGCTGCGCGAGCTCACCATCTCGGGATGCACCACGATCTTCGACGAGCCGTTCGTGCGGCAGGTCGGGGTAACTGCCAATCGCGACAACCTGCTCGCCGCCGGGTACACAGTGGCAGCAGACCAGGCCTGCATCCCACTCGCCATCGCGGCTCACAACGTCTGGCAGCGCACCACGTCCGATCTCGACCTGGCCCCGTGGCCCACCGTCACCGATCCCCACGGCCGCGACCTCGATTTCCCCCTCTCGATGATGGACCTGTGCCGAACCGAACTCGGGCCCCGCTGCGGCCTGCAGAACAATTCATTGTCCAGTGACAAGCTAGCCGCTGCGAACTTCGACCAGCTCTATGCCGCGATGGTCGCTCGCGGCGGGACGCTCGTGTTCCAGACCGCGGCCTGCAGCCGGCTCGGCGACGCGCAGGAGGTGCTGGACGCAGCGAGCCAGATGGGGGCCGACTCCGTCGAACTGCCCACCGGCTACCAGTATTGGTCGTACGCGATGCTGCAGACGGCTGCGCAGTCGCTCAGCGCGACCGGTCCAGCAGCGGCTGTCGCGCCGACATCTCCGCGGCATCGCCACGCGGTATAGCGCCGGTTATCAGCGACAGGTAGAGCTCCTCGAGTTCGCACGCCGCCCGGTCCCAGCTGAAGGTTTCCAGTACCCTAGCGCGGGCGGCTCGTGCGCCGGCACGCTCGGTGCCCAGATCATCGAGCATGGCCGTCAATGTCGAGACCAGAGCGTCTTCATTGCCGCGCTCGAACAGCCGCCGACCCGGGCTCGAAGTGCCCACCATCTCCCGGTGCGGCGCGATGTCGCTGACGAGTACCGGTAGGCCGTGCGACGCGGCTTCGAGCAGGGTCAATGGCATGCCCTCTACGTTGGACGCGAGCACGAAGGCGCTGGCATGTGCGTAGAGATCCTGCAACGGGACCGGGTCGACATTCCCGAGCATGAGCACGCGTGGATCGGTGGCCGCGAGCTCGCGCAGCTCGCCCTCGTACCCGTCGGTGAAACATGATCCACCGGCGAGCACGAGCCGCAGATCGTCGCCGACGATGCGGCGGAACGCCTTGATGAGCAGGTCCGGCGCCTTCTCGGGAACCAGCCGCCCGACGAACAACAAATAGCGTGCGCCGGTAAGACCTAATTCATCCACTGCCTTGCCCGCGGATTCGTCGGGCTGGTACGGCGCGACACCGTTGCAGATGTAGGGCGTCGACATCCCGTATCTCGTGCGGTAGTGCTCACGCAGCGCGCGCGACACCACGATCGTCGCGTCCGGTACGTGGGCGCTCGTCCACTCGCCAACTTGCAGCACCGAGGACGCGACGCGCCCCCATTTCTCGCGATCCTGGTCGAGTCCGTGCACGGTCTGGACGACCTTGGCACGCGACAGCAGCCGCGGTAGGGGGGCGACGAGTCCTGGCCCCATTGCATGGAAGTGGATCACGTCGCAGCGATCACGGATCGCACACGCTGCGGCACCCGCGCTGTGCACGATCGCCTCCAGGTGCTTGCTGTGCGGCGTACGCACGTGCCGCAATGTCATGCCCCGATAGGTCTCGAGCTGCGAGGAGGAGTAAGTCGGGCGGCAATAGACGACGACCTCATGCCCCATGTCAACGAGCCTTGCGCCCAATTCTTCGACGTGGCGCTCGATGCCTCCGTAGCTTGCGGGTACCCCGCGTTGACCGATCATCGCGATCTTGAGCCGCCGCTGCATCGCCGTCATACCAGAGCCGCCGTCGGTGCCTCGCCCGACCAACCGGCCGAAGCGGATTCCTGCGGGCGCAGGGCCAACCGCGACACCGCGAGCGCGCACGCGGCCGCCGCGTAGAAATACCAAAGGACGACGACTTCCGACATCAGATTGTCGCCGAAGCTGTCCACCAGATAGGCCGCCAGCACGCCGGCGAAACCGACGGCAACGCCCCGGCTCAAGCCGTCGGACGTCACCCGCAACGCGCGGCGCGCGATGGCAACCAGACTGATGATGACGACGACATAGGCCAGCAGGCCGAGGAGCCCCGTTTCGACATACGCGCGCAGGAAATCATTGTGCGGCGCCTTGCTCTGATCGGTGAGGAACTTCGTGCCATGCAATCCGATACCGGTCACCGGATTGTTGTGGTTGAGCTGCCAGATCTCGGCCCAGTACTTGAACCGCCAGAACAGCGAGTCGGTGGATCCCGAAGTCGCGTTGGCCGACGTCACAGTCGACAGCCGGGTCACCACCGACGGCACCGCAATGGCGGCACACACCGCCACGCCGATCATCCACAAGAAGATCTGGCGGCTCTGCACGGCGGCGATGAGCACCAGCCCGACGAACAACGCAAGCCAGGCGCCACGTGAATAGGTGAGCGCGAGCAGGCCGACGTTTATCGCAATTGCACCGGCGAGCGCCCACTGAGTGCGGGGCGGGCAATGGCGGAACAACGCCACCGCCATCAGGATGAACATCGCCAGGAAGAGCCCGAATGTATTCGGGTGCAGAAAGCTACCGACAACCCGGCTGATTCCGTTGGTCTGGAATTGCCCACCGGTGCCGAGTACCTGCAGGCCGGCCAGTGCGACCGGCGCGACGAATGCCGCGGCGCAAGCAATGAGCGTCCGGCGGATTCGTTGCATGCTGGTCAGTAGTCGCTGCAGCACGACGAACATGAGCACGGCGGCCACGATGCGCATTGCCTCCGTCACCGCGGCCGTGCGGCTTGCCGCGGTGAGCACGCTCAACAGGCACGAGGTCACGAAGAAGGCGAACGCGGCATCGGCAATAGTGATCCGACGGATCGAGGGATCACGGCGGTTCGCGAACAACCACACGGTCGAGATCACAATGAACAGCACTGCGAGGGCGGACGCGGCGGGGCCTGACGACACCGAACTGGGTGCCGTCGAGACGACAGAGGCAATCTGGTTCCCGCTCGGCCGTGCCTTGGTCACGTCAGCGAGTGTGCGGATCGCCAGCACACCCAGCACGAACCACTCGAACCGGTAGCAACTGAGGGCGACAAAGGCGATTCCGGCCAGCAGGGCGATGGGCGATATCACCTGGACCGTCGGCGCCCCGCGGACGAACATGACGGCCGTAGCGGCGGCCGCACCGGCGAGAACGACAACGAGGGCCGCGATCGCAGCGGATGGCGGCACAGGGGATTTACGGCTCGCCAACCTCGGCGAATAGTGTCCGAATAATCCCGCGTCCACAACCATTCAAACCACCCCCCCGACCGGCTGCTCGGTATTCTTACCATGCCCGGACAGTGGCTGCATTTCCAATACGTGAAATATCGGCCGTTGCAGGCCATCACAAGCGCGATGCCACCACATGTTCATGTCGGTGTTCGCATTTCACCCGAATGCGGGCATTAGGTACCGGCTGGTCGCTCGGTTACGCTCCGCAAATGATCTCCGTATTGCACGTGATGAGCCGCATGGCTCCGTCCGGCACGGAGTTGCAACTGGTCGGCATGTTGCGCGCCGCACGTTCAGGTCATTGGCAACCAACGTTGTGCGTGCTCTATCCGGACTTTCCGCTGGCTCGGCAGGTGGCGGACGCCGGAATCGAAGTCATCGAACTGGACGCAACCAGCCGATTGCATCTGGACCGGCTGCGCTCGCTGCGGGGGCATACCCGCTCCGGCCGCTACGACGTGGTGCATACCTCACTATGGGGCGCGAGCGCCTTCGGCCGCGCGTCGCTGCTCGGCCCACACCGGCCCGCAGTCGTGATGTCCGAGCGCCGCGTCGAGGACTTCCGCGCCCGGCCGCGGCGGCTGCTCGATCGCGGCCTAGCCGCGGTGACCGACGAGTGGATCGGCAACTCCCAGGACGTGTGTGACTTCATCGTCCGGGTACATGGCGCACCACCCGAACGGGTGCATGTCGTACGCAACGGCGTGGACACGGCCGTGTTCCATCCAGCAGATACACCCGCTCCGCGGAAGGACCCGGTTCGAATCGGTGCGCTCGGCCGGCTCGTCGAGCAGAAGGGCTTCGACATCCTGATCGATGCGCTGCCACGCGTGCTCGCCGAACGGGCGGTCGAACTTGTCATCGTCGGCGAGGGCGAGTTGCGCGCGGATCTCGAGCGCCAGGCAGCGGGGTTGCCGGTCACGCTGCCGGGAGCGCTCGACGGCCCGGGTGCCGTCGCCGGGTTCCTGCGCGGGCTCGACCTGTTCGTGATGCCCTCGCGCTACGAGGGTTTGCCGAACGCAGTGCTCGAAGCGATGGCTTGCGCGGTGCCGGTGGTCGCCACCGACGTCGCGGGCATGCGCGAAGCCGTCGGCGACGGCGCTCGACTCGTCGCCCCGCAGGACCCGGCCGCGCTGGCCAAGGCGATCGTGGCCGGGCTCGACGACCCACCACCTAAGCCGAACGTGGCACCCTCGTTCGACGACGTCGCAGTGGCCCACCGGCGCGTCTTCGAACTCGCAATCCAGCACCACAACCCGACCTGACCGCCCACCGAACACCGGGAAAGTCCATGCGAACAGTTGTCACCGGCGCGGCCGGCTTCATCGGTAGCCAACTCGCCGACGCCGCGCTGCAAGCTGGCCACACCGTCGTCGGCATCGACTCCCTGACCGACTACTACGACGTGCGGCTCAAGCAACGCGCCCTCGACCCGCTCCTGCCGCAAAGCGGATTCCGGTTCGTCAACGCCGATCTGCAGACCGCCGACCTGGCAGAGCTTCTCGACGGCGCGGATGTCGTCTTCCACCAGGCAGGGCAGCCGGGCGTCCGGCTCTCGTGGTCGGCCGGCTTCCCCGACTACGTGGGGCGCAACATCCTCGCGACGCAGCGGCTGCTGGAAGCTGCGAAGGCGGCCGGGCTGCGCAGATTCGTCAACGCCTCGTCGTCGTCGGTTTACGGCAACGCCGCGACCTATCCGACAAGCGAGACCGCGCTGCCCCAGCCGCACAGTCCTTACGGCGTCACCAAGCTCGCCGCCGAGCACCTGTGCAGTCTGTACGCGGCCAACTGGGGCGTCCCAACCGTGTCGTTGCGATACTTCACGGTGTACGGGCCACGGCAACGTCCGGATATGGGAATGAACCGGTTCTTCGCCGCCGCGATGCGCGGGAACCCGCTGCCGATCTTCGGTGACGGCGAGCAGGTCCGCGATTTCACCTACGTCGGCGACATCATTGCCGCCAACCTGGCTGCTGCCGAGGCGGATATCGCGCCTGGCACCGTGGTGAACGTCGCCGGCGGCGGCTCGATCACCGTCAACGAGCTGATCGACCTACTCGGCCGGACGGTCGGCCGGCCGCTCGAGATCGACCGGTTGCCTGAACAGCCCGGCGATGTGCGGGTCACCGGCGGCACGATCGATCGGGCTCGGCAGCTGCTCGGTTGGGAACCCACGGTCGGGATTCGCGAGGGGCTGCACGCGCAGTGGGTGTGGCAGAGCATGGGACGCCCAGTTTCCGAAGTCAGCTGAGCGGTCTGCGGCGGCTTTCCCGACGCCGCAGCCGGCGCTGCAGTTGCCCTCGCAGATCGGGGCCGCCGAGCACGGCTGCTGCCAGCGTCAGGATCACGGAGCCAGCGATCGCGATGGCGGCGGTGAGCAAGAGCTGGCCAATTTGCGACCCCTGGGACGCCGGGTGCACAGTGAACACGAGGACCGCCATGACGGCGTAGCAGGCGAGCGAGGCGAGCAACGCGCGGGCGGCGAAGCCGCTGACGGCACTCGCCCGCAGCCCCAGCGTGGAACGCAACCGGAACCACGCGTGCGCGACGATGAAGTATTGGTCGATCGAATACGCGACCGCCACACCGAGTACCCCGTTGGCGCTGTGCGTACCGAAGATCGCGATACACGGGTAGAGCAGCGCAAGATCGACCAGGACTCCGTAGAAGGTGTTGCGCAGCGGGGTCCTGGTGTCCAAGCGGGCGTAGAACGGTGCGAGCAGCACGCGCTGCAGCCCGGATCCGATCAGGCTGGCACCGTAGATGGCCAGCGTGAGCGCGAGCAGATGCGTGGCGGCGGGGCTGAAGTTGCCCCGGTGGAACACGATCCCAATCACGGGATTGGCGAGTGCGATCGTGAACACGGTCAGCGGCAGCGACACCGCGAGGATCAGCTTGATCGCCCGGTAGATCAGCGCGACGCTCGCGCGCGGATCGCCGGCGTGCTCGGCGTCGGACAGGCGCGGGATGAGCGCGACCGTGATCGGCCGGAAGAACGTCCCGCCACCCAACGCGGAGATCAGCCGCTGCCCGTACGACAGGATCGTGATCGATCCGGTGGGCAGAAACGACGCGATCGCCTGCTCTGCCGTGCGGTTGGCCAGATTGAGCACCGACGACACGGTCGGACGGCCGCTGAGCCCGAATGCCCGCCGAACCCGCGGATCCCACACCTGACGGCCGAGCCTGAGCCGAAGCCCGTGCGTCCACGCCACCGCCATGATCACGATCAGCTGGAACACCGCACCCGCGACGTAGGCACGGGCGACCTGGCGGATGTCGTGGCCGTTGCCGAGCAGGATCAGCCCGGCCGCAAGGGTGTTCATGAAAACATTCATCGCGGCGGGCAGCACGAACGAGTAGGACGCGTTCAACGCGGCGCGCACGGCTTCGGCGGCGGCGACGAGCGGGACGAGCAGGAACATCTGCGGCACCATCGAGGCGGCGAGATCCAGCTGCGCGGAACTCAGTCCGGGTGCGGTGGCCGACATCAGCGGGTGCGCGAACACCGTCGCGAGCAACCACACCAGCGCGCCGGCACCGACTACACCGGTCAGCATGCGCGACGCGAACTGGGTGAGGCTGGCAGTTCCGCCGTCGCGCCGATCGCGGGTGAACAGCGGCACCCACGCCTGCACCGCGATGGTCATGAGCAGCGCGGTGATGCCGATCGGGATACGCGACGCGGCGAAGAACGCGTCGGTGTCACGGCCGGCGCCGAACCGGGCCGCCAGCACAACGTCCAGCAGCAGACCGGACAGCATCGCGAGCAGGGCAGTCAGCGACGACCTCGCGGACTGCCCGACGAATCCCTTTCCGCGAGCGGATGTCGTCACCGAATACCGAGCTGCGCCACGCGGCTCACTTCGAGCCGATCAGCCAGCACAGAGCACTGCTCCCTAATTCGAGGGTCGATGTCCAACGGCTCGCGGTAGGTCGGCGCGCGGGTCGTGACCTGCTCGATCAGCGACGCGGTATAGGGAAAGTCGAGAAAGCCGCACAGCTGCCGCATAGTCGCTGCCGGATCGTTCAGGAACGCGAGATAGGACACCAGCAGCACGTCGAAGCGCCGGTCCAGTCCAAGGTCGAAATAAAGGCGATTGCGCACCACCCACATCAGTGCAGCACCCGATGCGGCGCTCATCGTCGAATAGTCGAAAGACCGGACGAGCTCAGTCGTCTCGCGCGACATCCGCTGAACGTGCCAGCGTTCGGTGTTGCTGCCGTCGGCGAATTCCTGCAGTACCCGCCGGTTGCCGTCGCCGAACTTGGCCAGCGCGGAGCGCACCCGCCCGTCGACGTCGCGATAGGCCCACACGGCGCGCGCGGGCGTCGCGGTCTTCAGATCGTCGAGCAGTTCGTCAGTGCGGTGCGAGTCGCACAACGGCTTGAACAGCACGTGTGAATGCCTGCTGGTCGCGATGATCGACTCGATCACCGACGCTGGGCGCAGCTTGTAGCGCTCGAACGCGCGGGAGTCGTTCTCGTTATGCACCTCGACCTGCGCGGCCATGCCGAGGCCGCGGGTCAGCATGTTCGTACCCGAGCGTTGCAGCCCGACCACGAACACCGGACGGGCCAGGCCGACGTCATCCGCATGAGCACGCCGGTAGCGCAGCTTGCGGACCGCGACCGGCACCGTGCGCAGCGGGTCGATCTCCTTTTCCTCCAGCGCGCGCGCCAGACCCTGCTCTTTGATCCACACTGCGTTACGAGCAATCCTGGCGCGCAACCGCGCGGCTCCAGCCAGGTCCTCGACGAAGACATGTGTGCGCGGCGCGAGCGGATAGCCGTAGCGGCGCAGCAACGGCGCGGTGAGCCCGGTGACCAGACGCCTCGTCGACGGCCGCATCAAGCGCGTCCACTCGTCGTCGTCGACCAATTGCAGCGGGCCGCCAGCCATCCGGTTGGGATTGCCGGCGACAGTGTGGTTCACGCCCATCGCGACGCGCCCGTCCGCGAGGATCGGCAGCCGCGCGTCGGGCATCGCCAGCATGGCGAGCACGGGCGCGAGGGCGCGGGCGGGATCGGCTACCACGTCCTCGTAGCGCACTCGCACGTAACGCTGTGGCGCGCGCGCCCAGAGACGCTCAGCGGAGCCGTTCCACACATCCCAGAGCAGCGAACTCTTGAGCGCACTTTCGCGTCCCATCTGCCGATCGCCCGCGCCGCGGTCGGACCGCTCGCGTTTGCGCGCCCAGGAATACGCCGCACCGCGCGGATCCCTGACCAGATGCAGCACGAACACGTCAAGACCGGGGACGTGGCTCAGCAGGTAACCGAAACTGACCAGCTTGGACGCGTCGACGATGACATCACCATCGGTCTGTTCGGCGACGGCGCTGTAAATCCGGGCGAGCTCGTCGGTATATCGCATCGCCGACGCGCCGAGCCGTTGCGGATCGCCGTGTGCGCGCAGCAAAGCCGGGAAAGCTCGCAGGCGCAACAACTGGCTGTCGGCCCGCTGAACGACCGCCGGGTCCACAGCGGCGCTTGCGTAAGCTGACGCCAGCGCCGACCCCCAGAACGGACAGCTCGCGACCGGCTCGCCACAGCCACAAAGCGCCCGCTCAGCAAGACCGCGTTCCCATAGGTAACGCAGTTCGCCGACCGACGTCAGACCGGGCGCCGACCCCAGCAGATTGGAGATCACCGTGCTTCCGCTTCGTCCCGTCCCGGCGACGTACAGCACGCGTATCCGCTTCGGATCATGGCGCTGCGACAAGGGATTCATGGTGGACGACATCCTACTGACCCCCCGTCACATCCGATGACCCGTCGCACCAGAGCGATCGTCGTCACGCTGCTCGCCATCATCGGCGCAACGGTCGTGGTGGTGCTTGTGTTGCACCAGAAGAACAACCAGCACCCGACTGGGCAGGGTTCAGGCACGGCGACAGACACCCCGAGCACCACTCCGACCGGCGTCGGCACCACCCCGCCCGGGCTGAAGCCGATCATCCGGGGGCTGATCGACAGGCAGGGCGAACCGCGCACGAAACAGCTTCAATTCGTCCACGCGTACGTCGTGAAGCTCGATTGGGCGCAACTGCAGCCGACGAAGGACGGCCCGATCGCCGCTGACAACCCCATCGACAAGGCCATTGCCCGGGTCCGCCAGCCGGACTACAAGAAGCTGGGCATGGCGCTGAAATTGCGCGTCTTCGCCGGGGTAGGGGCACCGGTTTGGGCCAAGGCGCTGGGCGGCACACCGATCGCCTACAAGAACACCCAGAGCGGCACCGCGACCGCCGGCGGCTCGATCGGACGGTTCTGGTCACCGGAGTTCGAGCAGGCCTACGCCCAATTGCAGGCGAAGCTCGCCGCGAAGTACGACAGCGTGCCGGAAATCCGCGAGGTGACGGTGTCGGGGTGCACGACGGTGTTCGACGAGCCGTTCGTGCGCCAGGTGGGCAGTGCGGGCAACGTGAAGGGTTTGCAGGGCGCCGGGTACACCGTGGACGCCGACAAGGCGTGCATCGAAAGCGCGATCAAGGCCCATGACGTGTGGAAGCACACGACGTCAGATCTCGATTTCAGCCCGTATCCCGACATCACCCATCCGAGCGCGGATCGGGATCTGAACTTCACCCTTGCCGCGATGTCGCAGTGCCGCGCCGTCCTCGGTGTCCGCTGCGGCTTGCAGAACAACGCCCTGTCTACCGAGAAACTGGCCAACCCGGTATTCAAGACGATGTATCACCAGATGCAGACGCTCGGCACGCCGTTGATCTTCCAGACCGCGGCGAAGTCACGCCTCGGTGATTCGAAGCAGGTGCTCGAGGCAGCAGTGGGGCTGGGTGCGAACTCCGTCGAACTGCCGAAGGGGTATCCGCGTTTCGATGCGTCGGTATTGGCGGCGGCCGCGCGGGGCCTTGCCGCGAATCCGGCGCGCTGAACCCCGTCGGCGCTCAGGTGTAGGGGTTCGCCACCAAAATCCAGATCAGGGCGATCAGCACCATGGCGGCGCCCCCGGCCATCATCGCCACTGCGAGGGGACGCGCCCGGACCAGCTCGACTAACCGTTCCACGTAACCGATCTTCGCAGGTTTAACCCATTTGCGGGCGTAACCGAACTGCACCAATTGTTCCGGCGCGGCTCACGGGCGATGACGAGCTCGTAGGCCGTTGAGTATCGCTGTCGTTGATGCAGCCACGGTCGTCGACCTGATTTGCGGCTTCCCCGCGGCCGAGCCCTTTCGTGACGTCCTCGCCTCCGCCGATGCGGTCGCGGCGCCAGCCCACCTGGACGCCGATGTTCTTTCGGCGTTGGGTCGCCTGAAGCGAGCGGGGCAATTGACTCGGGCGGCCGAACGGGTGGCAGCATTGACCGCGTTCGGAGCTACGCGTTGGCCGCTGCGGCCCTTGCTAGTGCCGGCATGGGCACTGGTGGATCGGCTCGCGACCCGGGACGCTCTGTACGTCGCTCTTGCGTTGTCGTTGGACGGGACTCTGGTCACCACTGACGGACGTCTTCGTCGAGGTGCTGCAGGGATCGTTGCTGTCGCCGACCCAGACGCATGAATCCAGTCCTTGATCACCGGCCGAACCCCGGCATTCCACTACCAGGCAGCTCGGTGGCCGATCTTGAGCACGTACATCGTCTTGGTGTCGTCGTCGAGGCGGTAGACGATGCGGTAGTCCCCGCGGCGGGCGGCCCACCGGCCCTCCAGCTCGCGCTGCAGTGGCTTGCCGCGCGGATGCAGTCAGCACAGCCTGGTAGGCACTCACGCCCGAGAATCGCTGCGCTCATTCGAGCGGCCAAGCCAAGCGCGCTCACGCCCGAGGCGGCAGGCCGAGCGAGCGCCGTACCTTGGGCTCGTCATTCTCGACGACTGCCAATGGCCGTCAGTGGCCACCGCCGTTCGCTACTTCCAGGTCAACACCGGGTGGCAGCCCATCGCGATGGGCCCAACAACACGCCTCCGCACTTTCCGGTTGCCTGACCCCCGCATGGAACCGACCTTCGAAAGTTTCAAGCCGTTCGGCATTGACTAATCGCCCGCGGCCAGCCGCGTGACGGCCACGACGGCTTTGACAACGACGGACTTGAGGAGCCAAGCGAGATTCGCCTCCCGGCCGCTACCTGGATGTGACTGCCGCCGAGGCGAGCGCCTCGCGCACCGCGGTCGCGAACAGGTCGTTCAGTCCCATGCCGGCGGCAGCCGCCATGATGGCGACGACGCTGGTGCGGGCGAAGGAGCAGTAGAGCCCGGCCTCGAGGAACCACGGACGCCCGTCGGGATCGATGCGAACGTCGACCAGGCTGTAGTGCCGGCACCCGAGCGCGACGTGGCAGCGCCGCGCGAGGTCCCAGACGGGCGCGGTGATCGGATCGCCGACGTCGACGATCCACGCACGCTCGCTGTCGTTCTTGCCCGCGAAGCCCAGCCGTCCGTCGGGGCTGCGGACGAGCTTGTCCCCCGTCATCCGGATGGGGGTCGCGCTGTCGAGGCGATACTCCTCGAGCGGCAGGCAGGCAAGCTGCCCGTCGCGCTCCACGATGCCGCAGCGGACTTCCCGTCCGGCCGGGACGAATCTCTCCACGAGTGCGGCACCGGCATGCTCGTACGCAGTCCGCAACGCGTCGTCCATCCCGGCGTCCTCGCGCACAAGGGTCACGCCGAGCGAGTTATCCGCGTCGACCGGCTTGACGACGACGGGTGCACGCAGGGTCGGACGATCGCCGGGCCGCACGACCTCCCCGGCAGGCACATCGACGCCCGCAGCCGCCACCAGCGCGCGTGCGCGCGCCTTGTCGGCGGTCATCGCCATGACAGCAGGGGAGTTGCCCACGTACGGGATCGCGAGCAGGTCGAACAGCGCGCGGTAGTGCGTCAGGCCCGGCAGGCAGAACATTTGCGGCACCATGACGTCCACGCGGAGGGCGAGAAGGTGGCCGATCGCCTCTGCAACGGGCAGCGCGGGAGCCGCGGCGATCGAGCGTTCGTCCAGACCGGTCGGGAACCGCCAGCGACCGTCCGGCGACACGTAGGCAATGTGGAACTCGTAGCGAGCCGGATCGGCGGTCGAGGCCAGGCAGTCTGCGGCGTACAGGCGCGACAGTTCGGCGTGGAAGTCGCTGACGGCCGACCCGACGAGGTGCAGCACGCGCAGGGTCACCGGGTCAGTCCCCGGCCGGCTCGACGAGCTTGCCGATGTTGAAGTCGATGCGCGTCCAGTGCGTCCCGTGCCAGAGGCTCCGCAGCAGCAGCCACGGCATCTGCAGGTGGTGCTCCAGCAGGAACGGCAACGGGTCGGTCCGGTCGAAGATCGCGTCCTTGCCCCGGACGATTGTGCGCAGGCGATCCCAGCGGTTGCCCTGGCCGGTGATGAGCCGCCATACCTCGTGGTAAACCCAGTACGTCGGGCGGCTCGTCGGCAGCGGTTCGACCGCGGGCACAGCGGCGTCCTCCTGGAGGTAGGCGGCGGCGACACCGGGGTGGTTGTAGAACATCGTGATGGCCGAGTGCGTGCGCGGGTTGCACTCGATCGCAGCGAGCCTGCCGTCGGTGGACTGGATGAAATCGAGCGATACCTGACCGGTGATGCCCAGTGCCTTGACGAACGTCGTCACCCACTCCCTGATCTCCGGCTTGTCGACGTTGGTGTAGTTGAGCTGAAACGCCGACGACTCGCAGCAGCAGTGCAGGCGCAGCTCACCGTCGCGCACGGTGCTGTGGGTGCAGTACTCCTGCCCCTCGACGAACTCCTGCAGGATCCACGGCGATTGCTCCGAAATCGGCTTCGACCGCGCGAACGCCTCGGTCTGCTCCGGGGTGTCGAGCGGCAGCAGCGTGAGGTCGAGGCGCGCAATCGGGTCGTACGCAATGCTCTTCAGGACGTACGGGCGGCCGGTACGCGCGAAGTCGAAGTCGACGATCTGCTCGGGCGCGGTGACACGCACGGTATCGGGGACCACCAGTCCGAGCGCCGCCGCCGTCCGCGCGAAGCTGTCCTTGTCATCGACCAGCTTGAGCACGTCCGGGTCGCACTGCACCACGTCGCAGTACGCCTCGAGCACCGGCTTGGCGAGCGCGTCGTAATAGCTGGCAGCCGGGCTGCAGACCGGGATGTAGACGTCGACACCCTCGCGCCGCACGATGTCCAGCAGCGCGGCAGAGTAGTCGGGCGACTGCGGCGCGGGCACCGTGTAGAAGCGGTCCACGGCGTTCGAGAAGCGGTGCCCGGTGAACCGGTACTTCGCGGTCTCGACGAGGACCACGCGGTGGCCGGCGCGGCTGAATGAGCGCGCGAGCTGCAGCGCCTTGGTCATCTTGCCGCCGCTGATGAGCACGGTTTTCGGCGCGGCCGCGGTGACGCGTCGGGGGCGGTCGACGAATCCGCTCAGCGCGGCCACCGCGCTCACGGCCAGGTTCAGCGGCAGCGCGGCCTGCAGCAAGACGAGGGTCGCCAGCGTGCGCAGCCGTGTCATGAGCGCGGGGCACCGGTGTAGTCGGCCACCATGCCGCGATGCATGACGCGGTCGCCGACGACGTCGCTGTGGTCGGCCCGATGCAGGACGCAGCCGTTGTCCCACATGACGACGTCGCCCGGTGCCCAGCTGTGGCGATACACGTTGTCCGCGCGCGTCGAGTGTGCGTAGAGATCGCGGATCAGCTCCGCCGCCTTGGTCCGCTCCATCCCGCTGACAGCGCGGCAGCGCTGCGGCGTGGTCAGGTAGAGCGCGATCCGGCCGGACACCGGATGCGGGCGCAGCACCGGGTGATCGGCCTCCGCCTCGTCGCCTGGACCGAGATCGACGCCGGTGACCACGTGCGTGACGGTCACGCCGGCCAGCGAGGTGCGGACGTGGTCGGGAAGCGTGTCGTAGGCGCGGTACTGATTGCTGAAGAGCGTCTCGCCGCCATGCCGGGGGATCTGCACCGCGCGCAACGCGGTGTACGCGGGCGGTCGGCGCACGTAGCTGGTGTCGACGTGGAAATTGCTGCGCGGCGCGACCGTCCGCCCGACGTTGCTGATGACATTCAGGTGCGGACGCTCGGCCAGCGGCGTCTCGCCGGCGGTGAACGTCAACGCCCCGAAGCACCGCAGGAACGCCTCGAAGCCCGCGTCGTCCACCGACTGCTCGCGCAGGATGACGACACCGCGCTCGGCGAGGAAAGTGCGCAAGGTGATCACGTCGTCGTCGTCGACGTCGGAGAGCGCGAGGTCGGTCACCTCGATACCGACGGGATCGAGCACGGCCGTCCTCATCGCTGGTCCACCCGCCGGACGAGGGTGAGCCCGTCGCGCAGCGGGAGCAGCACCTGCTCGACCCGGGCGTCGTCGGCCACCGCCTGGTTGAATCGTGCGATCGCCGCACCGTTGGCCGACATGGGACCCGCCAGGTACGGCTCGCCCTGCAGCAGCGTGTTGTCAGCGCAGATCACGCCGCGCGGGGCGAGTAATTCGCGGTCGAGCAGCGTCGTCAGGTAGTCGACGTAGCCACCCTTGTCCGCGTCGAGGAAGACCAGGTCAAAGCGTTCGCCCGCTGCGGACAGCTCGGCGAGGGTCTGCTGCGCGGGCGCGACCCGGACGGAGATCTTGTGTCCGTGCGGTGACTCGGCGAAGCAGGACCGTGCAATGCGCGCGACGTCCCCGTCCAGCTCGCAGGCCACCACCTCGCCACCCTCGGGCAGCGCCTCGGCCATCGCGAGCGCGGAGTAGCCGGTGAACATGCCGAGGTCGAGCACCCGCACCGACCCGGTCAGGTGCACGAGCATCTTCACCGCCTGACCCTCGACGTGCCCGGAGAGCATCTCCCGCTCCAGCGCGACACCGGATGCGCCGCCGACGCGGTCGAAGTCCAGGCCACGGGTCCGGTCGGCGAGGCGGCGCAGCGCCGGGGACTCCGGGGACGTCATCCGGCTGAGATAGGGATCCATGCCGGACGCGAGGGCGTGCGCGTGTCGGACGTCCTCGCGCAAGCCCGGGTCGAGGCCGGCCACGCCGTCGAGTGCGACGGCGACGCGGGCGAGTAGGGCGGCGACGATGCCGACCGGCGTGACCGGACGCGCCCCGGCCTGCTGCACGGTCATTGCGTGGCGCGCGCAACGGAATCGATGAACATCTGCTCCCCGGCGCCCTCGCGCGGGTAGGTCTGCACGACCCGGCAGTGCGCCTCAAGTGTCGACTCCATCTCCGCACCCGTCAGGTCGTTGACGAACACGCATGTGCCGATGGGACGCGGCACCGCCGCGCGCAATAGGCCGTCGCGGGTCTGCAGGATCGAGCGGGTCGCGTCCTCCAGCAGTTCCGGCGTCAGGTACGGGCTGTCCAGCGCGAGGCCGAGACGGCTCATCAGCCAGAAGATCCGGTCGCGCTCGCTGGCCGAGATGTAGCCGCGCTGCTCGGCGAGCGTGGTGGAATACGCCATGTCGATGTTGATCGCGTGGCCGTGGAAGAACGGCACATCGGGCGCCAGCTCAAGCGTGGGGCTCCACGTGTGGCCGAACGCGATCACGCGGTCCAGGTCGAGTTCCTGAAGGTTGGGCACCTCGAGGGCCAGCATCGTGTTGATGGCGTCGTAGGTCACCCGGTGCCCGATCTCGCGCAGTTCGGCCGTGCCGTCCAGGTGACCGAATCGGGTGAGCAGAAGGTCCTCGCCGTACTTCTCCATCAGCTCGAAGATTCCGCTGTTGCCGACGACGGCGATCTTGATGATCTCGGCCATGCCGTTGCGGACCTGGTCGGTCGGCAGGGTCTCGAGGAACGAGAAGTCAAGGATCACCTGCTGGGACGCGTGATAGGCGCCGAGCCGGTTCTTGTACTTGCCGTGGTTGACCGCCACCTTGATGGACACACTCGCGTCGATCAGGCCGATCAGCGTCGTCGGCACCCGGATGTAGTTCGTCGCTCGACGAAATGTCGCGCAGGCTAGCCCCGCAACGTCGGTCGTGAGCCCACCGCCCACGACGAGCACGGGCTCGCTGCGGACGAGACCGAAGTCGGCGAACTCGTCCACGATCCGCTCGAGCGTGGACAGTGACTTGTCGGGTTCGGTGATCGCGATCGGGAAAGCGGTGAGCGCGATGCCGTAGTGGTCGAAGTAGGTGTGCATCCGCTCGCCGTAAAGGGCGTACACGTTCTCGTCCACCACCATCAGGCACCGGCCGAAACGGCGGTAGCTGTCGGCGATCTGGTCGTTGCCTACCGAAAAGGCGCCGGTGACGTAGACGAGTGAGTAGTCGATCCTCTCGTAGGCCTCGACGTGGAACGCGGTGCCGGTGGCCGTGAAGTCTGAACGGAGGGTGCTTGTCATGGGTGCTGCTCTCCAGGGTGGCGGGTCGGCGAGTCGGCGGCTCTACGCGGCAGCGAGGAACTGTCGCAGGTCGTCGAGGTCGATGCGCTCGACGCGGTGATCTGCGATGCCGAAGTCATGCCCGGCGGTGTTCGCGTTCGGGAACGCGACGCAGGCCAGACCCGCCGCGTGGGCGGCTGCTACGCCGGCGAGGTTGTCCTCGATCGCGATGCAGTCCTCGGCTCGCTCCCCGAGGCGTTCGAGCGCGATGACGTACGCGACGGCCTTGTCCGGCTTGGGGGCATCGACGGTGTCGCCGTCGAAGACGAAATCGAAGTCGGCGCGGCTGACATCGGGGTCGAGAGCGCCCAACATCCCGGCAATGTTGCCGTCCGAGGTCGTGCTGACGAAGGCGAGCTTCACCCCGGCGTCGCGGGCGGCCCGGATCGCCTCGCCGACCCCGGCGCGGGGGGTGAGGCCGCCGTCGGCGAGCGCCTTCTGGAACAGCTCCGACTTGGTGTGGTGGATCGCGGCCGCGTCGACGGACGTGTCGCGTTCGCGCGCGTAGTCGGCGATGCGCTGCTGCCCGCCGCTGCGTTCCAGCAGCCGGCGGTACTCGTCGAGCTCCCATGTCCAGTCGAGTCCGTGGGCGCGAAAGGCGTCGTTGAAGGCCGTGCGCTGCAGTTCGGAGGTGTCGGCGATCGTGCTGATCGAGCCGAAGAGGATGGCGGTCATGATGTCCTTTGCCGGTCGTTGGTGAGGCCGCCGCCGGTCAGCGGGCGGCTCGGCGGTGGGCGAGCAGGGCCGCGGCCACCAGCGCAGTGACGGCCCCCCGTGCGACGGCACGGGTGGCCGGGTCTCGGCGCAGATAACGCAGAACAGCGGGCAGCGACGCCGGCCCGAAACGGGCACGGTCGGTGCCGAGCACGAAGGCGGCCACGCGGGAGCGAGCTTCGCCGCCGTACGCGACGACCGTGCCCCGGTCGTCCACGACGTCCAGTGAGAGCCCGGCGGTGTCCAGCGCCTGGGCGAGGTACCGGGACGCTCGCCGCGCCGAGCGCGCTCCGCCCGGCGCGACCGCGCGGACCCTGGTGAGCAGTTCCGCGGCGTCGCCGGTGCGGACGGTCACGTGGACGCCGTCGCCGACGACGACGGCGTGCACCCCGTCCATGGTGAGCTGCAGATCAGCGCTGATCCGCAAGCCTGGGTCGTCCGCCGTGCTCACCCGGCCGAGACTCCCTCTGCGGTCGTGATGCGCAGCGTGCCGTTGAGCTTCCACGTTGCGCGGGGGGACGCGGGCCCGGTCTCGCGCGGCACCTCGACGGTCATGTCGACGAACTCGTAGTTGATGGCTGCGCCCTTGCCGGTCAGGTACGCCCACATCTCCTTGCCCAGATCGGCGAAGCTCGTGCTGGCGTGTTCCTTGATGTCGCGTGCGTCGTGGTCGGTGATGGTCATCGGATGGGCTCCGCTCCTCGCAGGTGGGCTAGGCGTCGTCCGGCGCCTGCGCTGGACTTCTACCCCACCCGTCGGGCAATATCACGCATACTTGGTCTCTAACGCGCAAGTTCCGTCATAAACGCGCAGGCTGAGCGGATGGGAGTGTTGGCGTGGCTTCTGCCGGGGCGATGCGCAAGGCTCGCGGCATGCTTGCGCCCGACCGCCGCCGCCGGGTCACCGAGGAGCTGCGTCGGCGTGGGTCGGCGACGGTCGAGCAACTGGCGGCCGCGCTTGCGGTCAGCCCGTCCACCGTGCGACGCGATCTCGCCATCCTCGAGGGGGACGGCGTGCTGTCGCGGGCCCACGGCGGCGCCGTGCTGCGCCGGGCCGACCACCCTGCGCCCCCCGGCGCCGACCACGACACCGACGGGGTGAAGCAGCGGATCGCGCGCGCCGCGGCGGGGCGGATCGTCGACGCAATGACGGTGATGATCCTGTCGGGCAGCACGACCGCGCAGATGCTGCCGCACCTCGCCGGGCGCACGATCACCGTCGTGACCAACGGGCTCGACGTGGGCCACACCCTGGCGGCCTATCCCGACATCACGCTCGTCATGCTCGGCGGCGTTCTACACCGCGACCAGATGACGTTGCTCGGGCCGATGAGCGAGCAGAGCATGGCCGACCTGCATGTGGACGTCTTGTTCGCCGGCGCCTGGGGCATCCACCCGGACATCGGTGTGACCGGCGCCAAGATCATCCAGGCCGGGTACCACCACGGGATGCTGCGCCACGCCGACGCGCTGGTCGTGCTCGCCGACGCGACGAAGTTCGGACGCAGCGGAGCGACCCTGCTGGCCGGGATCGAGGACGTGGCCGAGTTCGTCACCGACGATGGTGCGCCGCCGGAAGTGTTGGCGGCGCTACGGGATAGCGGCGCCAGCGTCACAGTCTGCGCCGACTGAGCCTCGGCCTGGTGCTTTAAGCCGGCAGGAAGCAGATTCCAGCGAGTCCGGAGACGCCGCCGCACTGATCGGAGTTGAGGTAGTTGTCGCTGGCGATCCACAGCCCTGCCGGATTGCTGGTGAGCAGCATGTCGTCGGCGCCCAGGCCGCGTGCCCGGGTCGGGTTCCAGGCCGTCGCCGACCCCGTGCTCGGCGCCAATGCCCCCACGCCGGGTCGGGCGACCGCACCGGGGCCTGCCACGCCGCAGCCCGCGGGGTTGTTGGCCCAACGCTCGTGCCCGCCTACGTAGACATCGTTGGTGTCGGCGGCGACTGCGAACAGCGAGTCACACCCGGTGTAGTTGACCCAGGTGTGCCGAAGCGTCGAGCTCTTCGTGCTGGGGAAGGCCGAGGCAGCGTCGCAGAGGCCGGCGCGTGGGCCGGTTGAGGTCGATCCGGTGCCGTTGGCAGGCCGGTTGCCGGTGGTGCCGATGTAGACGGAGGCACCATTCGGTGACCACGCCGCCGCCTGCACGTAGTACGGCTGGGCAATCCCGCAGTTCGCGTTGAACTCCGCGGAGTACCAGGGGTCGAGCGTCGCGCTGGTGGCGCCGAGATCCAGCATGAAAATCTGGCGGCGGCCCTGTCCGGCGACCGAGGTGAAGTCGCCCATTACCAGCAAGCGGGTGCCGTCCGGGCTGCGCTCGAGGTTGTAGACGCGGGACGGATTGGCGTGGGCCGTCCGTCCGAGGTCGTCTGTGTAGACGTAGTTGCCGGAGATGTTGAGGTTGACGTAGCCGTCGTCGACGCCCGTCGTGGGCTGCAGGCTGACCATGTACCTCTTGGTCGAGCCGTTGACCCCGGTGAAGAAACCCCCCACCAGCAGGTGGCTACCGGACATCCGCAGCGTCTCGACCTGGCCGTTCGCGTTGTGGCCGAAGCCGGTGTTGACCGCGCCGGTTGCGGTGCTGACCGAGGCCAGGTTCTTGGCGGCGGTGCCGTGCACCGACGTGAACACGCCGCCCAGGTAAGCGGTCGCGCAGTTCGCCGACAGCGCGATCGAGTTGACCGTGCCGTTGACGCTCGGGTTCCAGCTGCTCACGACACCGGTGGTGGCACTGAAGCTGAAGGCATTGTTGCGGGTGAACGAGGCACCGCTGCGCTGGATTGTGGTGAAGGTTCCCACCGCGTACATCGTGGCGCCGCACTCGGCGAGCTGGCGCACCTGCTCGATCTGCGCGGTGGACGTCGGGAAGTGCGGCGTCCAGGTCACCGGCCTCGTCGACACCGGACCGCCCACGACTGCAGTGGCGGGCGCCGCGGCGCCCACAAGCAGCGCGACAACACTCACCGCCACGGCGGTCACTGCGACGACAGAACGGCGCGCCAGAATGGCCCGGATAATTGCAAGCACTAGATTTTCCCCAACCCTCACGCGGCGAAGGCGCCCTCAGCCCTCAGCCAGCTCATTCGGAATCTATCTCACCGCAAGCACCGCGGGAAATCCTCGCACCTTTGTGGGCTAAATGTGCCAGATTGGGACCATGACCGCGGGCAGCAGCTTCCAGGACGTGGCCCATGGAGCGGATCACAACTACGAGGTCGGTTCGCCGCACCTGACGCACGCGGGTCTGCGCGACATGATCCTGACGGAGCTGCGCGCTGCCGTCGCCGAGCGGATGGAAGCGACCGGCGGGTGCCGCGTGCTCGAACTCGGGGCAGGTCACGGCGCGTTCACCGACCACGTCCTGGCTACGGGTGCCTCGGTAACGGTCACCGAGATGAGCCGGTCAAGCGCGGATCTGCTGTCGCAGCGCTATCGACACAACCCTTCCGCCGAAGTGATCTTCGACGAAGCCGGGGACAGTGCCGCGCTCAGCGGCGCCGAATTCGATCTGGTGACGGCAATGGCGGTTCTGCACCACATTCCGGACTACCTTGCGGCCATTTCGACGTGGACGGGCCTGCTCGCGGCGGGTGGTGGGTTCATCTCGTTCCAAGACCCGCTCTGGTACCCGCGCGTCGGCGCGCTCAACCACCGCGCACAGCGCGGCGCCTTCTATGCCTGGCGGCTCACCCGCGGCGATCTCGTGGAGGGAACGAGAAGCTTCCTGCGGCGAAAGCGCGGGCAGCTGGACGAGCAGAATGAGCGCGACATGGTCGAGTACCACGTGCTGCGCAACGGGGTGGACGAGCAGGCCGTCGTCGACATGCTCCGGCCGAGCTTCGCCTCGGTGTCGGTCCTGCGCTACTGGTCGACGCCCTCGCGCGCCGCGCAGCAGCTCGGCGAGCGTTTCGGTGCTGTCTCGGAATTCGGCATCCGCGCAGAGGGCCACGGGTAGTACTTCGTGGGCGGATCGCCGGCGGGCTACGCAGGCAGGAAGCAGATACCCGCGAGCCCGGTGACCCCGCCGCATTGGTTCGCGGTGAGGTAGTTGTCGCTGGCGATCCAGAGCCCGGCCGGATTGGTCGTGACGATCATGTCGTCAGCGCCGAGCCCGCGCGCCCGGGTCGGGTTCCAGGCCGTGGCGACGCCGGAAGTGGGCGACAACGAGCCCACTCCAGGGCGAGACACTGCGCCACTGCCGATGGTGGTGTTACACGACCCGGCGTTGCCGGCCCAACGTTCGTGGCCGCCCAAGTAGACGTCGTTGGTGTCCGCGGCTATGGAGAACAGCGAGTCGCAGCCGGTGTAGTTGATCCAGGTGTGCGCGTGTGAACTGCTGGTGCTGGGGTACGCGGCAGCCGCGTCGCACAGCCCCGCTCGAACATCAGTTGTGCGCGAGCCCAGGCCGTTAGCGGGCTTTCCGCCGGTGGTCCCGACGTACACGGTGGAGCCGGTCGGTGACCAGGCGGCGGCCTGCAGGTAGAACGGCTTGCTGGACGAGCAATTCGTGCTGAACTCCGGTGAGTTCCAGGCATCGAGCGTCGCGCTGGTGGCGCCCAGATCCAGCATGAAAATCTGCTGCCGCGGCTGGCCGGCGACCGAGGTGAACACTCCCATTACGAGCAGCCGCTTGCCGTCCGGACTGACCTCAAAGTTGTAGGTACGCGTGGCGTTAGGGGCAACCGGCTTGCCATTGAAATCGACGTAGGAGTAGCTGCCGGAGATGTTGAGGTTGACGTACCCGTCGTCCTTGCCGGTCACCGGCGACAGGCTGGCCATGTACCCACGGGCCGAGCCGTTGATCGAGGTGAAGAACCCGCCCACCAGCAGGTGCGTGCCCGACAGCCGTAGCGCCTCTACCTGGCCCCCCGCGACATGCGCGAAGGCGAGGTTGACCGCACCGGTAGCGGTGCTGACCGCAGCCAGGTTCTTGACCACCGTGCCGTGCACGGAGGTAAACGCGCCGCCCAGGTAGGCCGTCGTGCAGTCGGCCGAGAAAGTGATGGTGTTGACCGTGCCGTTGACGTTCGGGTCCCAGGTGCTCACTGCACCGGTCGAGGCGTTGAAGCTGAACGCGTTGTTGCGCGTCAACGACGAGGTGCCGCTCTCGATCGTGGTGAAGGTGCCCACCGCGTACATCGTCGCGCCGCACTGGGCGAGCTGGCGCACCTGTTCCACGGCTGTAGTGGACGTCGGGAAGTGCGGCGTCCAGGTCGCTGGCACCGTCGACACCGGGCCGCCGACCGTCGCGAGCGCCGGCGCCGCCATGGCGCCGACCAGCACCGCGACACCGACGCACGCCGACAGGACTCGTTTGATTGAACGCATATCGTTTGTTTCCCCCCGGCGCCGACGCGTGTTGCGTCAGCGCGCCGCCCCTAGGCACCCTGCCAGGTCGGGACGGTACCCGACGTCCTGGCTGACGGCGAATCGTGGCGAGAGCGGGTCGCGAAGCGCACAAGTCATACGTAACTGCCCATCACCGTCGACATGTGCCTCCGCCGATGACGGGCTCGCCGCCGGTTCGTCCCCCAACGCATGCTGAATCTTGAACCCAACGTGTCGCGACCATCCGCCCGCAACCCCCTGTTACGTTAGTGAGGGCGCCGCGCTGATGCTGATCATGATAGGCAAGCAAGGCGTGCTCGATGCAAGGCCACTGTTCTACGAGGGGCGCGGCCCTCCTGGGCCGGCCGGGGATTGACAATCAAGGCTGTCGGGAAGGCGAGATCGCGACTTACCTCCCCCTCGAAATGCGCGTCCTTGCGGAGGGGCGCCGAGGCGTCGGCTTCGAACCGCGCGACGCCGGCGGGGAGCGCTGCCCGCTCGGCTGAACTCTGCGGGACGCTGCGTAGTTGTCCACGAAGTTGGACGAGGCTTCGCCTACTGTCCACAACCAGCGCCCCGACACGATCCGAGCTCTGCCCGAGGCCAGCAGCAGGCATTCATGCGGGCCACCACGACCACACAGAGGCTCAGCGCAGCGTGGCGGGTGCGAGCGACGGGCTCAAGTCCGCGGGACCGCGCGAAGCGGATATACCGTACTATCTAACAAATATAGGCTGAGTAGCTACACAGAGAGTCACGGTTCTGCGTCATGTATCGGAGGGATGACGACGGTCGCAAACAGATGCCACTTGGCGCCAGACGCGCTACCGCTCGCAAAGACAACTGACATCGCAGCCTGGGCCGCACTCGGCACGCGAGCACGAAGCGCGAGATCCATGGTCCATGCGCAACCGTCCTGGCCGGCCGTGAGTCGTTCCACTGGTAGTGCGACAGTTGGTCGGCAAGTTGAAGCGTTCTGTCCAACTTGGCCATCCCGGTGCGCCGGTTCGACCGCAAATCCGCTTCGGCAGTCTTTACGATCGAATGTCAAATGAGATTGCCGGAGTGACAACCGTCAGAAGTGCCCCCAAACCCGCCGAACCGGCAAATGCCGAAACTGAAGATGCGCTCGTTCGCGCGGCGCGCCTCCTACTTTACGTCGGACTCGCGTTCTCTTCGTTGATGACTCTTCGAATCACCGGATTCACCTTGGGCGACATCGCATTGGTATGCAGCGCTCTGCTTCTATTGATTTCAGGGCCACGACGAGGGGGTGCCTCTCGGCCAATCCTCCTGGCGACGTGGATCGCCTCGGGGCTGGTCCTGGCGGGCGGCTTGCTGGCAACTTTGCGCGCCGACAGCCTTGCTGGCAACACCCTGACAATTCTGCGGATTCTATTCGTGATGGCTGTGCTGCCTTGGCAATTCCGTCGCCTTGCCGGCACCGAAGCAACCTATGTTCGCGCGACGTGGTCGTGGCTCGCCGGCGCCGCCCTCTGCACCCTGGCAACATTAGGGCAGTACAAGTCCATACTGATTCCTGGAGCATCGATAACACAAGCGGGTCGGTATACCGGCTTTACTCAACATGTTAGCGACGTCGGAGGCATAGGCGCCGCAACAGGCGCGTGTTTGCTAGCGTGGGCGCTCAACGCCAAAACGGGCGGATTGCGACTTGTAGCCCTAGGAGGACTCGCTTCGGCCGGTGTCGGGATTCTATTGTCCGGATCGGTAAGCGCAATGCTTTCAATCGTTGTCGCGAGTGTCTATCTGGTCCTCCGAGGCAATGCCAGTGTCGGGCGTTTGCTACTCGCAGTCGGAGTCGGTGCAGCAGTATTCGGACTCGCGGGAAAAGTACAGAACTCCACCAACAACGCGCTGAATCCAATTGAGCGAATTAGGCAGGTACTCGGGGCTACCGACACAGAGAGGGCGAGTCTGAACACGAGTGCGACACGACTCCGGTATGACCAGATCGGGCTGGACGGGTTCATTCATCACCCAATCATAGGTCGAGGGCTAGACGAATCTTCGACTGCGGTAGACATATACACGCGCGACGGGCCTCATAACTTGTTCATTGGCGCGCTCTATGCGGGTGGCATCCTGTTGTTCCTCGGAATCACAATCGTCGTCGGCCAGGCACTAGTACGGGCAGTGCGGATCAGTAGATACGACCGGCTAGGAACCCAGGCCGGGTCAGCATTCATTGCGGCGTTCACGTTCGCTATGACGGCCCCGTCGTCGTTCAACCGATACTTCTGGATTCCGTTAGCGCTCGTAGTGTCCCGCCCAAGGTCTGCTTCTGATTCGCATCGATCGGAAAAGTGACTTAGCGGGTGAGGTATGGGGCGCCTTATGGCCGAGAACCAAGTAATATGACTGCAGACTCGGTGCACGATATTAGAGGCCAAATTGTTGGGAGCGCGACACCAAAACCTGGCCGTCGTCCGATCTCGCGGACATGACCCGCGCCCATTTGACCCCGTCGACCGAATCAACGTCAGTACGTCCGCGTCCGCGCCGCCGAAGCGAACTTGCGCCAGGATGCGCGGGAGGCCCGCAAGTCGTCGCCACTTCATCACGGCTCCACGGCTCCGCCGAGTCATTCATTTGATTTGCCCGACCCACTAAGGTTTGCAGCCAACTCTCCGGTGCGGTGCAGAGGGCCAACATTTATGGCCCGCACTACGCCGGACCATCCGTGGCATCTACTGCATCACAGCCCAGGGTCGCGCTCGCAGCGGCAAATTATCGGGGACCGCTCGGCACACACGTCCGGAAGTTAGCGGTCATGGGGAATCGCTGGAACGCGTACTGCCTGAGAGATTCGGCAGAACGCGCCCGAGCGATGGACCCTGCAGGCTTGCTGTCGTTCCGGCCCGTGGCTGGAAGACTAAAGGCGGACATCGTGGCGGCGCGGCGAGTGCCCGCTCGCTGCATGCACTCCCTAGGCTGCGCGCCTGATCATCTGGCATGATTTGAGGATGGTCCGAGTCCTCGGTGCGATGCGCTCGAAGGCGCGTGCAGCATCCGTCTCGATACGGATTCGCGTCGCGCTAACTCTGTACCCGCTGCTTTACCGTCGCGACCGTTCAAATCTCGAATTAGTTCGAATCGGGACCGATTACGGCGGTTGGTGGATCCCGGCCGGATTGCTCGACGCGAGCAGCCTCTGTTACTGCGCCGGAGTCGGGACGGATATCAGCTTCGACACCGGCCTGATCGAAAGGTATGGATGCTCAGTGTGGGGAATCGACCCGACGCCGAGATCGATCGAGTGGGTGGCCAAACTTCGACCCGACAGTCGATTCACGATGATCCCGGTCGGCGTTGGCGGCGCATCTCAAATCCACCGCTTCTACGCACCTCCGAACCATGATCACGTATCCCACTCTCTCAAGAATCTCCGAAGGACAAGCGACTATTTTGAAGCTCGTGTACTTTCGCTTTCTGACATTATGCAGCTACTTGGGCACGACCGCATTGATCTCGTAAAGCTAGATGTAGAGGGCGCCGAGCATGATGCCCTGAGCCGCTTGCTCCAAGACGGAATTCGGCCCCGCGTGATATGTGTGGAGTTCGACCAGCCGGAGCCATATAGTTGGGGACTTCGAACGACGAAGTCATTGCGTAAAGTGGGATACCAGCTTATCAAAGTTGATGGCCTGAATCTCACTTTCACTTTGCTACCTTAATCGGCGTCCAATCTGAGGCAAATCTCGTGCCGCGTGGTCAGAATGTGACCGTGTCGCCCCGCAATGGGCGAAAAGCAGAGTGACGTCTCGACAAATTGGTGAGGCATAGATCTAGCTGGGTGCCACGCTGTTGCGCAGACGGCTCACGCTGAATTCCTCGCCCGCTACGGCACCGTGGAGCGCAGCGACAGTCGCCTATTCGACGCGACCTGGTCACGGTTCCTCTACCACGAACTTCCACATCGGGGTAGGATTTGGGTGTGCTCAGAAGTTGGTCCAGATTCGCGCCTGTGCGTGCACGCAGATGCGTGAAGTTCCAGAGGCTAAGGGTATTCGAGAGCCTGGGCTCGCTCAGATACTCAGCGCCAGCGCTTAATGATCTTGATTCTATGCTGGCTCAATATCTGCCTAGCGATCCAGGTGTTTTCCTGGAGGTCGGGGCCAACGATGGATACTCCCAAAGCAATACCTATTCGCTCGAGCGTTCACATGGCTGGCACGGAATCCTGATCGAGCCGATACCTTCGTTGTACAAGGTTTGCCGTCGTCTGCGCAAGGGGTCCGTTTGTTTCAACTCCGCGTGTGTCGCCAAGCCGCAGGAGGTTGAGATCGAAATGGTCGACCTGAATCTAATATCTGTGGCGGTTGGTCTGCAGGACGAGGCGCGACAGGAAGAGCGGTTGCGCGGGCGACGAGGGACCAGGGTTCGCGTGCCGGCGCGCACTTTGTCATCGATCATCGACGAGGCAGGCGAGCCCGAGATCAATTTTATGTCGATCGATGTCGAAGGCGCGGAATCCGAAGTCTTACGGGGTCTGGACTGGCGGCGGCACAGTCCTGAATACCTTCTCGTGGAAACCAAGTTTCCTGGCGAGATCGAGCAACTAGCCGGTCCGCATATGCGGTTTGAAAGCATGCTGACCCACCATGATTTCTTGTATGTACGTAAGTAGAGCGATGGAACAGAAGAGATCGATAGGTCATGCCTGCGGCTATAAAGGTCAGAGCCTCTTACCTCAGACGCCATCACTGCTGCCGGTCGGACCTGCAGGGCGACGCCGAAGAGCAACAATGCCCATAACAATCCTCGCTCCAGCAAGGCGTTCCTTCTAGATCGGCCTCACGTCTCGGGGACTTTTGACGCCGACGGTCGTATAGTTTTCACACATGCTCGCGCAATCACGCAGTGCGCTGTCCAACTGGAGGCAATCGTCCGCATAGTACTCGCTCAGCAGCCTTAAGGTTGGAATGGACACAGGCGGCATAGGTCTGGGCAACAGTCTCGCGATCACGTACTTATCGAGCCCGCGAAGGGCATAAGATCGGACACCGCGTATTGGAACGGCATGCCCGAAATTGTCGATAGTGCGCAGTGTGTACGGGCGCATAATTGCCAGTGCGTGCAGGCGTGCGTGGGAATATGCCCCGCTCATCGGCCGCGCATTTAGCGTCCGCGGTTTGATTGCCACCGGTCGTAGCCCGAGGTGCGTGTACAAGCTTGCCATCGCCTCGCGCGGGTGCGTTGCAATCCACTCGTGCTTCATAATGTGTATTTGTTCCGGTGGAAAGAAAGCCGCCCACCTTCGCAGTGCTTTTCCGTATAGACCGAACGCCAGAACCTCCTCCGAACGCGGATAGCGTTGCGCTAACTCGCCTTGGACCAATAGTCGCATACCGAGTTCAAGGTCGATGATCGGCAAATGACCCATTCGCATGTAGTGGTAGTAGGCACTTACGGCTCGCTTGGCCGGATCGCGCAGCACAATGACTATTTGGCTATCTGGACACACTGCGGAAAATCGTGCGGGTAGTTCTGGAAGGCAAAGGTAGCTCGGGCGCTTTATCCCAATGCGCCTCCCGTGGGCGCTGGGACGCACGCTCCTAAGCAGCCGTTGCGGCCCAGTTCCAGCGTTCCAGAATGGATCTTCGAACTGCGGTTGCTCGCCTGGGGGCATGTAGATATCCGGATGTTCAGACAAGCAGGCCTGGACGAACGAGGATGCCGACTTCTGAGCGCCGATCACCGCTAAGTCGATGACTTGCACGCCGCCTTCCTTCCACCCGAGAACCGACACTACGCTCTTCCAGGACCTGATCGAGCCCACCTCAACTGGCGCGAAGCCTTGTCCGAATCTACAGTTCCACTGAGTATCGCACGCGACACGATCTCCATGAAGAAGTATAAGATCGATCTTAGGACGATCCACGCAGTGCTGCCCGTCGTTGCCGTCCGTGAAACTGCGCGCCTCGTTGTCGACTTCTCAGTATCAGTGCTTGGCTTCCTCACGCCTTATAGCGCAATTGGGCGCACAACACAAAGGATGTCAACAGAGTCTGCGGCAGCCGGGTCTCGAAGGCTGCGACCACTGAACCAACCCGTTGACTCGTGCCTTGCACATATTTTTCTAGGCCAGGACGGTAAGCGAGGCTGTAGTCGTAATGATCGCCGAACAATGTATCGAGGGCCTTTCTGGAGTTCATCCTATAATAGGCGGGAAAAATGTCGACATCTCGACGCGCTGGCTGTGCCAGTCTTAGTACGCTTCGATGGCGATCGTTGGGCACGCATCGAGAGATAAACGACAACATCGAGTAGTAGTTGATCGAGCGGGCTACGAATGCGCCTCCAATATGGAGCGTGCGTGTCACCTCGTTCACAAAGCTCGGTGGATCTTGAACATGTTCAAGCGTCCAATCCGACACGATGAGGTCGGCACTGTTAGCTGCGGTGGGCCACTCTGTCGAATCGGTCAGCAGCTCGAACCTATCGATGTAGGGGTTTGCCTGAGCTCGCGAATCAACATCGATGCCTACCACTGTCCGGCTATCGCCTCGAAGATCGAAAATATTGTTCGGGTCTGAGGAATCGTCACCGTAGGCTCCCCGGCCGCATCCGACGTCGATGACCGTGCGGCATTGACCCAGAACGCTGTGGATCAACCCGAGGTATAAGAGTGAACTGTCCGTTGACATCCGTGGATTACCGTAGAGCCGTGATGAGCCGATCTCGCTTGATGCCATGGTTCTGACCCTCCTGCGTCAACTACCTGCCGCCGATTATGTGACTGTCCGTGCTGAGCACGCTGCGGGACGGCGCGCATGACGCCGAGGCTCCCACCTACGATCGTCGGCGCCCACGCGGCGTCGACTGCGAACTCGGGAAGCTACCGCGGCCGCCCCATCGTCGCGTCAGTTCGAGCGGCCTCACGTTGCTCATCCGGCGCGCGACCCGGGCGCTCGGCGTAGAGACGTGTGGTAGCTGATCGCCTTTTCGAACGCCAACCTGTGCGAGCGAGCGCCGTGCTGCGCGGCGAACTGTTCCTCGGCCTCACGGCGAGCAGCCGCACCCATCGAAGCGCGACGGTCACCATCATCGAGGATGGACCGCGTCGCGGCGGCGATCAGTTGCGGTTTCAGTGCGGGGACGACATAGCCGCTCACGCCGTCAGTAACGCACTCGCTTGTCGAGCCGACGTCGGTGGTTACTATCGGCAGGCCCAACGCCTTGGCCTCGCCGATCACCGTCGGCAATCCCTCCGAGCGCGGTTCGGACGTCATCCAGAACACATCGAAGGCCTGCGCGAGTTGACTCACGCGCCTATCCGGATTCACCACGATGAGGTTCTCACCCAGTCTCAGTCCGAGGCGTTCGGCCTCCGACCACAGCGCGCGGTAATAGTCGCCGAGGTGTTCGTAGGTGTCCCCAAGGATGACGAACCGAACGTCAGGGTGGGTCTTGCGCAACTCCGCCGCAGCCCGGATGAACGTCGTGTGACCCTTCATGAGGTTGAGGTTGGACACGTTGCCGACAACGGTCGCGCCCTGCGGCAGCCCAAGTTCCGCGCGCGCGCTCTGCCGGACGGCTGGGTCGCTGCGGAATCGCTCGACGTCCACACACGGGTAGAAGTTCACCCAGCGATCACCGAGCCCCGTCGTGCCCGGATGTGCTTCGGCGATCTTGGTTCCGGTAGTCATTACGACCTGCGCAAGGTGCAGCACAATCGGCATCCACATACGCCGAAACATCGGCGGAGCGAAGGAATCGACGATCTCCCACACGCATGCGACATTGGCTTTCCGTGCGGCGAGTGGGCCATGCAGATTCGGCAGCGACATGGTCGATACCACGTTGATCCGGCGAGCCTCAATTAGGCGCGCGATCGCGCCGATCTCACGGCGGAGTGTCTTCACATAGCGCGCGTGCACACCCGGGTCGGGTAGCGCGCGTACCCGGTGCAGCGGCAGCGTGACAACGTTTAGGCCAGCGTCACGCAGCCTGGCCGCAGCAGCGAGTGCCTCCTCGGGCAGAAGTACAGTCGCGTGCACACCCTCCGCCTCGAGCAGATCAGCCATGATCGCAATGGTGTTGTGGGGCCCGCCGTACACGGGTGCATGAATAACGACCAGTACATTTGTTTTCGCGTCTGACACGGGGCAACTTTCTGGGCCGTGGCCACAGTCTTTGGCGCCCTTGGCGTTGCGTCCTGGCCTAGCCCGTCGACAAGTGACGTAAAACGGATCATACTCGCGAATCAGCCGGGCGCTGAGGTACGGTCGACTGGTGAGCCAACCAGTTGGCATCGGTCTCGGCGCCATCAGCAGCGCTGGCCCGCATGCGCCGAGGACCGGCTAATGCTTGCCCGCAATCCATCGCCGCCCGGCACACGGCTTGTGACAATTCTTCAGCCGTATATCCCGACATATCGCTACCCCCTCTTCGAACACCTTGGGCGAAATTTAGCCGCGCATGGGTTGGAACTCGTGGTTGCTCATGGCGGTCCTCGGGGGGCGCTGGCAGCCCGACAGGATTCGGTGCTCGGACCCTGGAGCCAGCCGCTAAGGTGCGCTGGAGTGTCGGTCGGCCGTTTGCGCCTCCAGGCGCGGACGTCGATGCGGTGGGCACGAAGGAGCGCAGTCATCGTCGCCGAGTTGGCTAGCACCAACCTAGACACGTACCTATTGGCGTTGCAGCGTTCGACCCCGTTGATGCTATGGGGCCACGGACGAGCTGCCGTAACCAAGGAGAATCCGCTCGACCGATCGCTAGAGGTCTGGCTGGCCCGAAGAGCTGCCCATATCCTCTGCTACACCGATAGCGGTCGCATCAACCTGCAGAAGTACGGAATATCGCAGGATCGAATCACTGTCGTGCGGAACAGCACCGACACGCGCGCTCTCTCGGCAGAGGCGCTCAGCCTGACGGACACCGCGGTTGAAAAGTTCCGCAAGGAACGGGGCGTCACGTCGGCCCGGGCGGCCTGTTTCGTCGGCGCACTTCACTCGTCCAAGCGCATCGATCTTGTCCTCGACGCCTCCCGGCTGGTCGCCGAGCAACTACCTGATTTTCAAATGATCATGGCTGGTGACGGCCCGCTGCGCGACGAAGTCGAGCAGCGAATGAGTAATCAGCGAGAAATCCGGCTTCTACCCTACGCCGATCGCCGAGGGCTGGCGCTCATCGGCCGCACCTCGCGATTAATGCTGATGCCCGGGAGGGTCGGCCTGATCGCGGCAGACGCCATGGCGCTCGGCCTGCCGGTCATCACAACGGATTGGCCTCTTCACGCCCCCGAACGCGAATACCTCGATGTCAAGTTCTGTGACACGGTGGCGCAGGATCCTCGACAAATCGCAGATCAGCTTGTGCGTCGTCTCAGCGACGAGAGGTGGCTCAAGGAAGCTGGAGACCAGGCGCGGTTGGCCGCGCTCAACCTGTCGGTCGAGAACACTAGCCGACGTATGGCCGAGGCGATCGTGGGAATAGCCGAACACGCAGTCCTGAGTGCGCCCTGACATCGCTGTGAGGACTCGGGGCCGCCGTGCCTTCTGGGGGTTCGCCGATCAAGCCGTGGGCAGCCTCGGAAACTTCGTTTTGCTCATCCTCGTGGCCCGCAGTTCGTCGCAGGACAGATTCGGGGCTTTCGTTGTCGTGCTGGCCGCGTATGCGTTGACGGCCGGCGCGAGCCGTGCCCTGGTTTCGGAAGTGATCCTGTTTGAGTACCCGAGGCTGTTACCAGAGCAACAGTTTCGCGCTGGTGCCCTCGGCGCTGCACTTGTCGGCGGTGTTATCGGTGCAGTGCCGGTAATCCTTCTGGGAGCGTTCACGCCTCTAGGCGCTGGATTCATCCTGCTAGGCGCTTTCTTGCCGTTCCTGATCCTCCAAGACGTCGAGCGTCACATCATGCTGGCGAGCCACCGGCAACGAGACGCCTTCGTCAATGATCTGCTTTGGACGTTCACCGCACTTGCCGCCATCTCGGTCTACGCGGGCTACGTCACACTGACGCTGGCCTCTGCCCTGGTGCTGTGGGCCGGTGGCGGGTTACTCGCCTCGTTGGTGGGCCTAGCGCAGCTACGGATCCTCCCGCGACAGAGTCAGATCGCCCCGTACCTCAGACTGACCCGCCCGTTCGTCGGGTCTCTAATGGTCGAGTATCTGGTTGTCACCTTTGCTGCCAACGTCGTCTTGCTAATACTCACTGGCATCATCGGACTGGTCGGCGTTGGCGGCCTACGCGCGGCGACCGCAATCTATTCGCCGCTGAACACGTTGTTTCAAGCCTCTCGGACTGTGTTAATTCCCTGGCTGAGTCGGCAAGCGGCCGCCGGGCACGACATCGTCCGTAAGGTTGCAGCGGTGTCGGCGACGTTCCTGGTGTGCGCCGGTGGCGCGGCGATCGTGATTTCGGCGCTTCCCGACAGCGTCGGGAGGAGTCTTTTCGGGCCGAGCTGGCTGATCGCGGGATCTCTGGTTGGGCTAGCCGGAATTGACCGCGTGCTTGCGTCCGTCGCGGTTGGCCCGATGCTGGGCCTGCGTGCGCTTCGTGAAGTTCGCCGGGGATTGCTGTCTCGCGCGAGCGTGGCGGCGGCGGCCATGATCTTCGGGCTGATCGGCGGATTACTCGACGGCGCCCGTGGCGCACTGCTGGGCTCGATTGCAGCCTGGACGTTCGGCCTGTTTGTTTACGGACGGGCGTTCATGCGGATCGCGAGGCCTGACGAAGCACGAGGGCGAGACCGGGCGCGCGTCGCCTGATTTATACCCGTACGCCGGCCCGCACGTTAGTGTCTGCCGATATTGAATGACTGACGATGGCGCGGGCGCCAACGAGTGCGTCCGCACCAATCGTGACGCCCCGCAGAACCAACGCCTGGGCCGCGATCCAGGCCCCGTCCTCTATTGTGATCGGCCCGTTGTCGAACTCGAAAGTCTCGGACGCGTGGTGATGGCTACCTGTGCACAGGAATGCCTCTTGCGAGACGCAGACGTCCGCGCCGATCGTGATCGGCTCGAGGTTGAGCAGCCAGGCTCCTTCACCGATCCAGCTATGGTCGCCGATCGCAAGCTTCCAGGGCCAATGCACGCGCACCCGGCTCCGGATGCGGACGCCGCAGCCGATCGACGCCCCGAACGCGCGCAGCACGACCGGTCGTAGCGCAGCAGGAAACCACCACTGGCCGAAAATTAGATGCTGAACCGCGAACCATGCCGCCTGCCATGCGACGCTTCGCCCTTTGTCGTAGCCCGCGCCGGTGAAGCCAGCGAGTCGACGTCTCACGCCGCCTCCTCTACCGCATCGGACGTTTCCTGCCATAATCACCCTATCCGGGGGAGGCACGAGCGTGACGAAGAAGGCGCTGATCACCGGCGTGACCGGGCAGGACGGTTCGTACCTCGCTGAGTTGCTTCTGGAGAAGGGCTACGAGGTGCACGGCCTGATCCGGCGGGCCAGCACGTTCAATACGTCCAGGATCGAGCATCTCTACCAGGACCCGCACACCGAGGGCACCCGGCTCTTTCTGCACTACGGAGACCTGACCGACGGGTCGCGGTTGGTGACGCTGCTGGCGACGATCCGTCCCGTCGAGGTGTATCACCTGGCCGCTCAGTCGCATGTGCGCGTGAGTTTCGACGAACCGGAGTTCACCGGGGACACGACTGGCCTCGGCACGACGCGGCTGCTCGAAGCGATCCGGCTCATCGGGCTGGAGTGTCGCTTCTACCAAGCCTCCAGCTCCGAGATGTTCGGCGCCACGCCTCCACCGCAGGACGAGCAGACCCCGTTCTATCCACGCTCCCCCTACGGGGTCGCCAAGGTCTACGCATACTGGCTGACCCGCAATTATCGCGAGGCGCACGGCATCTTCGCCGTGAACGGAATCCTGTTCAACCACGAATCCCCGCGACGCGGTGAAACGTTCGTGACCCGCAAAATCACCAGGGCGGTGGCGCGGATCAAGGCCGGCCTCGACCACGAGGTTTACCTCGGCAATCTCGATGCGGTGCGCGACTGGGGTTACGCCAAGGAATACGTCGAAGCGATGTGGCTGATGCTGCAGCAGGACACCCCCGACGACTTCGTCGTCGCGACCGGCACAGCCCACACCGTGCGAGATTTTGCCGAGCTGGCATTCGCGCACGCGGGCATGGACTGGCAGGAGTACGTCAAATTCGACGACCGCTACCTTCGCCCTTCGGAGGTCGATTCGCTGGTCGGCGACCCGTCCAAAGCAGCGCGAGAGCTCGGCTGGAAGCCGCGCGTGCTCGCGCCCGAACTCGCCCGCATCATGGTCGACGCCGACATCGCCCTCGTCGTGCGCGAGCCGAGCAAAGCCCCTGACCGGCGCCGGGGCCCGGCTGACCGCCGGGCCGGACCGGGGCGTTAACGCAGAAACCTCGACGTACGCCTGCTCGCACGCCGCCCCAGTCGGCGCGCATTCGTCGAAGTCACTGCGATCCGCCACCGCACCGGACGCCTACCGCAGCTGACTCTCGGTGTGCAGCGCACGGATCCTGAACCGGCAACCGCGCACGTGCTATCGCTAGCGCTAGCGCTAGCGATACCATACGAAATATGACAGCCCTTCACGTTCGGAATCTGCCGGAGTCGGTAGTAACCGCCCTGCGGGAGCGGGCTGCCAGGCACGGCCAGTCGATGCAACAAGAGATCCGGCAAATCTTGGAGGCGGCCGCAAAGACGTCGCCGCCCAGCGAGCCTCTCGAGCCGGTGCGCCTGACAACCGTGCGAACTGACGTCACCTCCACATGGGACCGGGAGGAGATCTATGGCGACGCCGGTCGCTGACCGCGCCGTCCTGGACACGAATGTGCTTCTGGCGGCAACCGACGAAGCGCGCCAAGAGCACGGGCGGGCGGTTGCAGCCATCAATGTCTGGCCGGCGTCCGGTTTGGTGCTCTATACCAGCGGACAAATTTTGCGCGAGTATCTCGCCGTGGCCACGCGCCCGGTCGTCCGGAACGGGCTCGGCATGGCGCGACCCGACGCCGTTGCCAACGTGCGGGCGCTCCGGGCGAGATTGAACCTGCTGGCCGAAGACGTCAAGGTGAGCGACCGCCTGCTAGAGCTACTCGACACGGTCAAGTGCACGGGCAAACAGATCCACGATGCGAACGTCGTCGCGACCATGGTCGTGCACGGCATCAACACCATAGTCACGATGAACCTTGATGACTTCGCCAGATTCGGCGCTCACGTGCAGGTGATCGGCTTGCCCGAGGAGTAAGCGCTAAGCGCCCGATAACCCATGGCCCGCAGGACGATCGGTGCCCAGCGCACCGGACAGCGCGAGTCACTCGGCGGCGCGGTCTGGGCGAGCACTCGGGCACCAGGCACGACGGTTCGTAGCTTGCCGGTCCGTCTCGCCAAACTGCACATTAACCGCAGAAAACTCGACTCATGCCACGGCGGGAGATACACTCCCGAAAAGGGCTATCGGGATTTGATTCTTCAATCGTGCAATTAGTGGACGTTCGAAACGTCCGAAGCAGGAAATCCGACCTAACACTGGCGGAAGGCGAGGCACTCAGCGTGCACGATTTTCAGGGACAGTTTGAGGGTCGCAGTGCCCTGTGCAGGGAAGCATTCCTCCGTTGCGGTTGCTGATCCTCGGCATCAACTTCGAGCCGGAACGAACCGGAATCGCGCCGTATACGACCGCGCTCGCACATCACTTGAGCGAGGATCATGACGTCACGGTGCTCACCGGCGTGCCGCATTACCCGGACTGGGACGTTCCCCTAGAGCACCGCCACTGGCACAGCGAGGACCTTCGCGGACGGCTGCGGGTGCTGCGGCTGCGGCATTTCGTCCCGCGGAAATCGAGCGCCTGGGGACGGGCCGCGTACGAGCTCAGCTATGCCGGGCACGCCGCGGCAGTCGGTGCGCGGATTCCCGCCGATGCCGTGATCTCGGTCGTCCCGCCACTGTTCGGCGTCCAGGTGGCGCGCATGATCGCCCACCAGCAGGGCATCCCGTACGGCGTGATCGTGCAGGACATCATGGGTAGCGCCGCCGCGCAGGGCGGGGTTCGCGGCGGACGCTCGGTCTCCAAGCTCGCGTCGGCCATCGAGAGCTCGGGCCTGCACGCCGCCGACGCCGTTGCGACGATCCACCCGCGGATGGCCGCCGAAGTCGGCCGGCTCGGCGACCGGGTCACGACGCCGTCCGTCATCTACAACTGGACGCATGTCCGCGCGGCGACGGCCTCACGGCAGGCGGCCAGGGACCGCTTCGGCTGGCGAGACGGCGAGGTCATTGCGCTGCACAGCGGCAACATGGGCAAGAAGCAGAACCTCGAGGTTGTCGTCGACGCCGGACGCAGCGCCGACAGCTCCCGCAGCTCCGTGCGCATGATCCTGGCCGGCGGCGGCAGCCAGCGCTCGTGCCTGGAGAAGTACGCGGCAGGCTGTCCGAAGGTCAATTTCCTGGACGGTGTCGAGGAGCGTGACTACGCCGACCTGCTTGCTTCCGCGGACGTCCTCGTCGTCAACGAGCGGCCGGGAATGCGGGAGATGAGCCTGCCGAGCAAGTTGACGTCCTACCTCACCGCTGGGCGTCCGGTGGTCGCTGCCACCGATTCGGGCAGCGCGACTGCCGAGTTCGTGCGGGCAACCGGCGCCGGGGTGGTCATCCCGTCCGGGGACGCGCGGGCGCTGCACAACACGATCGCCGAGCTCGCGGCCAACCGCTCGCTAGCGCACCGCATGGGCGAGCTCGGCCGCAGGTTCGCCGAGCAACACCTCTCGCCCACCCAGGCGATGGCCAAGTACGACACCTGGGTGGACCAACTGCTCACCGGAACGGCCGCTCACAGGCGCGCCGACGACCGGTTGCTCGCGAACCACTCGTAGGTCTCTGCGACGCCGGCGCGTAGCGGGGTGGTGGCCGACCAGCCCAGCGACGTCAGCCGGGTCACGTCCAAGAGCTTGCGGGGTGTGCCGTCGGGCTTCGAGGTGTCCTGCACGATCGCGCCGGAGTAACCCACGATCTCTGCCACCAGCTCGGCCAATTCGCGGATGGTGACGTCGTAACCCACTCCGACGTTGATCGTCGCCGGATCGTCGTAGTGCTCCAGCAGGAACAGCACCGCATCGGCAAGGTCGTCGACGTGCAGGAACTCGCGCCGCGGCGTGCCGGTGCCCCACAGCACGACCTCGGAGGCGTCGGCGAGGCGCGCTTCGTGCATCCGCCGCAGCAACGCGGGCAGCACGTGTGACAGCTGCGGATCGAAGTTGTCGCCGGGGCCGTACAGGTTGGTCGGCATCGCCGAGATCCAGCGCCGCCCGTACTGCCTGCGCGCCGCCTGCACCTGCATGATCCCCGCGATCTTCGCGATCGCGTACGCGTCGTTGGTCGGCTCGAGCGGGCCGGTCAGCAGGCTGTCCTCGCGGATCGGCTGCTCGGCGAACTTCGGGTAGATGCAGGACGAGCCGAGAAACAGCAGCCGGTCGACGTCGAGCTCGTTTGCGGCGTCCATGATGTTGAGCTGGATGCGCAGGTTGTCGGACAGGAACTCGGCCGGATAGCTGCTGTTCGCGAGGATGCCACCGACCCGCGCGGCCGCATCGATGACGACGTGCGGTCGCACAGCGCGAAGGTACTGCGAGCATGCTCGCCTCGAACGCAGGTCGACGTCCTTCGAGGACGCGCCCACCAGGTCGCGGAAACCCGCTGCCTCGAGCCGGCGCCAGATCGCCGAGCCGACCATGCCGCGGTGCCCGGCGATGTAGATCCGCGCGGATCGGTCGAGTTCTATCGGTTCCACGCTCACACCCTCGCGTCGGTTCGCTCGTTCACCTGGCTCCTATCGGCAGGTTCTGCGTCCATGATCGCCTACCGCCCTCTGGCACCGGAAGTTCGGCGCCGTAGCGTCGCGCGTCGGGTCGGCGGTCCGCGGGTGCGCGGGCGGCGCCGACCGGGTCGGCGATCTTCATCCGTCCCGCGCCACCAGACGCGCTAGTCGTCCCACTCGATCAGGACCTGGCCACCTTGGACGGTCTCGCCGTCGGCCACTCCGACAGACCTGACCTTGCCGTCCCTCGGAGCGGTCACCTCGGTCTCCATTTTCATCGCTTCGAGCACCAACAGCGTGTCGCCGGTAGTGACGTCGTCGCCCGCCTGGACGAGCACCTTGAGGACGGTGCCGGCCATCGGTGCGGTTAGCGCGTGGGCCGTGTTGGCCGGGGATTTCGCCAACGTGGGGGTCACGCCGTACGCGGATGTGCTGCCCACGAGGATGGCACCGAGCGTCGGAAGCGGCTCGTCCTCAACCTCGACGTCGACGTCGTAGACCGACCCGTCCACCGTCACCTGAAGTCTCATTGTCGTCCCTTGTCGATTGTCGAGCGGGGTGGATCGATCGGCGCAGCTGTCATCGCGTACCACGCAGGTCGGCGTGCGAGCGCTGCACGGCGCTGCGTCCCTGGGATACCCACGTGGGGCTACGACCGAGGTGTATCTGCTTGATGGTCGCTCGTTTGCCGAGATAGGCCGCGCACGCGGCGGAGATTGCCAACAAGACGTCCTCGCTGACCTCTGGATGCCGGAGTGCCGCCTGGTCCTCCAGTTTCTGCACGCGAGTGCCGAGTTCGGCCACCAGGGTGCTGAGCCGCTCGTATTCGGCAATTGTGTCGCTCGTCTCGCTCATGCGTGCCAACCTCTTTCAGTAGGTCTGCTGCCTGCTTTGTGTGCCAGCGGACCGATCACAGTGGGATAAGGCCGTGTTTCTTCGGTGGACGGAGTTCACGCTTGGCAGACAGGTTCTCCAAGGCGCGCGCTACCTTGCGGCGGGTGTCGGATGGCTCGACGACGTCGTCGACCAGGCCGCGCGCTGCCGAAACGTAGGGCGATGAGAAAGCATCTCTATACAGCTGGACGTATTCCGCGCGCTTGGCCACCGGCTCGTCGGCTGCGGCAATCTCTTTGCGAAAGAGAACCTGCGTCGCGCCCTCGGCGCCCATCACGGCGATCTCTGCCGACGGCCAGGCAAAGACGCGGTCAGCGCCGAGGTCCTTCGCGCACATGGCGAGGTAAGCGCCGCCATAGGCCTTCCGCAGAATCACGGTGATCTTCGGAACGGTGGCGGCGGAATAGGCGAACAACATCTTCGCCCCGTGTCGGATGATGCCGCCGTATTCCTGGGCGACGCCCGGCAGGAAACCAGGAACATCGACCAGAGTGATCAGCGGAATGTTGAAGGCATTGCAGAACCTAACGAATCGTGCACCCTTGTCCGACGAATCTATGTCGAGCACTCCAGACATCGCGATGGGCTGGTTCGCGACGAAGCCGACCGTGCGCCCGGTGATACGACCGAAGCCCACGACAATATTGGGTGCGAACCCGGTCTGCACCTCCAAGAACTCGCCCAGGTCGGCCAGCTTGACGATGACGTCGCGGACGTCATAACCCTTCTTCGGATCGTCGGGGATGATCTGATTAAGACTCTCGTCGCGCTCCACATTGTCGTGGCCCGGGATGAACGGCGGTTCCTCGGTGTTGTTGCTCGGCAGAAAGCTGAGCAACTTCTTCGCGAGCAGGATCGCCTGGTGGTCGTCCTCGGCGACGAAGTGGGTCACTCCGGAGTGCACCATGTGTGCCGTCGGGCCGCCCAGATCCTCGGCGGTCACGTCCTCTCCAGTCACTTGCTTGATCACTGCGGGACCGGTGATGAACATCCGGGACGCCCGGGTCTGGATTATAAAGTCCGTCAGCGCAGGCGAATAGGCCGCACCGCCCGCGCATGGGCCCGCGACGATCGAGATCTGCGGAACCACGCCGGACAGCGCGACGTTCTGGAAGAAGACCTTGCCGTAGCCGGAGAGGGAGTCGATGCCCTCCTGGACCCTGGCCCCGCCGGAATCGTTGATGAAGACGAATGGGGTGCCGTTCTCCAGCGCCGAGCGCATCGTGACCGCGACCTTGGTCGAGTGCATCTCACCGGCCGAGCCGCCGGCGACGCTGAAGTCCTGACTAGCGACATGCACCGGACGACCGAGGACGGAAGCGGCCCCGGTCACCACCCCGTCGGCCGGCATCACGGCCGTGTCCATTCCGAACAACACCGTGCGGTGCTGCGCCAGCATCCCGCTCTCCTCGAAACTGAGCGGGTCGACCAGTTCGGCGATTCGCTCGCGTGCGGTGAGCTTCCCGGCAGCGTGCTGCTTGGCGTGGCGCTTCTCGCCACCTCCGGCGATGACCTCTTCGCGGCGGACGCGCAGTTCATCGATACGTTCCTGCATGGTCCTGGTGGGTTCGGACGCGGTCGTTCGATCGGGCATCGCGGTAGTCATCTTCCTAGGCGGGTTTGACGGCAACGGAATGACTTCTGCCGTTGATGGTGATCTCGTACTTGATCGGGCCGCGGACGGGACCGGTCTTGGAGTCGCCGGCAGCGGCGGCACGCTCGGCTGCCAGCTCGGCCGGGTCCCTGCCGACGTTCTTCGGTCCGTCGCCTCGGCTCAGGAAGAAGCCCGGCGCCACCTTGGGGAACATCGCGTAGGTCAACACGTCTTCGTCCGAGCCGTCGAAACCGCTGATGGCTTCGGCTGCGGTGCGCAGCGCGTCCCATTCAGGGGCAATGAGATCCGCTGGACGCTCGGTGATCGTCTCTTTTCCTGTCTGAGCCTTCGCCGAAGCCACGACCTCCGCGTTCTTGTCGCCCATGGTGTAGCCGTAGTAACCGAGCATCAGGTCCGCGAACTCGGCGGTCAACACCTTGTAATGGCCCATGATCACATTGAATACCGCCTGCGTTCCGACGATCTGACTCGACGGCGTGACCAGTGGTGGATAACCGGCATCCTTGCGTACGAGTGGCACCTCCTCGAGCACCTCGCGCATCTTGTCACCGGCGCCCTGCTGCTTGAGCTGCGACTCCATGTTGGAGATCATGCCCCCGGGGATCTGGCTATCGAAGATGCTGGTCTCGACGTTGAAGGAGGACATGAACTGCGTGTACCGAGGCTTGATTGTGGCGAAGTGGTCCTTGATCCGGCCCAGTCGCACCTTGTCGAGGTCGGCGATGAAGCCGGTTCCCTCCAGCATTTCCTGAAGTGACTCGGTCGGGTTGTGGCCGGGACCGAGAGACATCGAGCTTATGGCGGTGTCGACGACGTCAGCGCCCGCTTCGATGGCTTTCATCAGCGAAACAAGGGTGACCCCGGTGGTGGTGTGGCAATGCACATTGATCTGCATGCCGGGCAGTTCAGCCTTGATGGCGGAGACGATGTCAAATGCCGGTTGCGGCTTGAGCAACGCAGCCATGTCCTTGATGGCCAGCGAATCGACGCCGACGTCGGCCAACTCCCGGGCCTGGCGTACATAACCGTCGATCGTGTGCAGCGGACTAACGGTATAGCAGATCGTGCCTTGCGCGTGCCGGCCGGCCTTCTTGACAGCGGCGATCGCACGCTCGACATTGCGAGTGTCGTTCAGGGCGTCGAAGACACGAAAGACGTCCATGCCGTTCTCGGCGGCCTTCTCAACGAAGTGGTCGACTACGTCATCGCCGTAGTGGCGGTAGCCGAGGAGGTTCTGGCCGCGCAGCAGCATCTGCAGTCGACTGTTCGGAAGCAGCGTGCGGAAGGTCCGCAGTCGCTGCCAGGGGTCTTCGTTGAGGAAGCGGATGCACGCGTCGAAGGTGGCGCCACCCCAGCACTCGACGCTCCAATATCCGGCATTGTCGATGTCTTCGCAGGCACCCACCATGTCTTCCATCGCCATTCGGGTGGCCATCAAACTCTGATGCGCGTCCCGAAGGACAAGTTCGGTAACGCCGACTGCTCGCTCGGTATCCACGAAGGCAAGTATGTGCCTACCTCGCGTACATCTTGATCAGCGCACCCGGCGAACGGACGTCCGGCAAGGTGGAGATCACCCGCCACCCGGCCCTTGCGCGTCGATCTTCTCGCGGCGGGCCGGAAAGCTGAATCGCCGCGGCGAGCGCGGAGACCCGACTGTCATGGAGCCTCGGCTACGTTGTTCGCGTTTCGGGTGACAATTGAATGAGCGCCGCCAATTTCGCGGGTCGGGTGCACGCCGGCGCCGGCCGGCCGCGGCGATCTTCATTCACCTGAGCGGTCATGGCTCACCTCTTGCTTGCCGATTGGCGCGGGTGCACCCCAGCCCAGGCCGGGCGCGGCGATCTTCATGCAGCCGGGCGGTCATGGGTCACCGCGTGCATGAAGGTCGCGCAGCGGGTGAGCCGCACCCGCCGCGCCGGCCTCGCCCGGATCGGCAGCTTATGCGGCAAGCGCGCCACCGACCGAGTGCCTGCCGTTGTGCTCATCACGGCCGCCGGACCCCGAAAGTTTCGCTGGCGCCACGAAATCTCATTTCGATTCGACCGTGCGCTGATGAGATGGCATCGTAGGGATGTAGTTCACGAAGAGCACACGCGTTACGCGCCGTCGATCGGCGGGCAACATCTGTGCGCAGCAGTGCCCCGCCGATTAACAGCAATCCGTGCGGCACCACAACAGCCGGGGGGCAAACGTTATGAGCGAGGCAATTCGCAGTACTACCAAGGAAAAGCGCGACGGCGACCTCGCCATGATGATCATGTTGACGGTTGGCGCGATCCTTGTCGTACTTGCCGGCCTCGGCGCCCTGCTGCTGGGCTAGCGAGCGCAGTTGCTGGGCTAACACAGCCGGCCGGGCGGCCCAGATCTCAGCTCGTGCGGGCCGTCACAACGTCACACAACGTCGCCAGCGCAGCTCGCGCGGGCGCGTCGGGCAGCTCGATGAGCATGGTGCGCGCCCGGTCGGCGTAAGCCGCAAGAGTCGCGCGCGCCTCGTCCAACGCCACCGAGGATCGCAGCAGCCGCAACGCCTCCGCATGCTCGTCGTCGTCGACGAGCGGCGCGGCGACCAGTTCGCGCAGCCGCCCGGTCGAGACATCGGCGCCCCGCAACGCGTAGAGCACCGGCAGCGTGGCGACGCCTTCGCGCAGGTCCGTGCCTGGCGTCTTGCCCGACTGCGTCGATTCGGACGCAATGTCGAGGATGTCATCCGAAAGCTGGAACGCCACGCCGATCTGCTCGCCGAAGCGCCGCAATACATCCACGTCCGCGTCGCCGACCCCGCCGAAGTGGGCCCCGAACTCGGCGGCCGTGGCGATCAGCGAGCCGGTCTTGTTGGCGAGCACCGCCAGATAGTGCTCGACCGGGTCCGCGCCTGCCGCCGGACCGACAGTCTCGCGGATCTGCCCGCTCACCAGCCGCGCGAACGTGCGGGCCTGCACCCGGACGGCATGCGCGCCGAGGTCGGCCAGCAAATCCGACGCGCGCGCGAACAAGAAGTCCCCGGTGAGGATCGCGACCGAGTTGCCGAAGCGGGCGTTGGCCGACACTTCCCCGCGACGTACCAGAGCTTCGTCCATGACATCGTCGTGATACAGCGTCGCCAGGTGAGTCAGCTCGACGACGACGGCGGCCGTGGTGATCTGCGGGCGAGTGGCGTCACCGAATTGGGAAGCCAGCGAGCAGAGCAACGGGCGGAAGCGCTTGCCGCCCGCGTCGACGAGGTGCCGGGCAGCGTCGCCGACGAACTCGTCGTCCGAGCGCACGGCAGCAACGAGCGCGACCTCGATCGCTGCCAACTGCCCCCGAACCGAGGCCTCGAGCGCGGGGTCGGCGAACTCGACTCCGGCGAAAGGGTTACCCATTAGCCAATGAGCGTCGCGGCTTTGTCCGCGAGGTCGATGATCGGTTGCGGGAAGACGCCGAGCAGCACGGTGACCACGACTCCGAAGGTCAGCGCGACGCTGGCCGACCAGCCGGGGATCGCCACTGTCGGCGCATTCTCCGGTGGATCGGCGAAGAACATCAGCACCACGATGCGCAGATAGTAGAACGCCGCGATCGCCGAGCACAGCAGCGCGATGACGACCAGCGGGCCGGCCGTGTGCCAGGCGGCGCGGAACACGAAGAACTTGCCGGTGAACCCAGAGGTCAGCGGGATGCCCGCCATCGACAGCAGCAGCACCGTCATCACGGCCGCGAGCATCGGGCTCTTGCGGGCCAGCCCTGACCACTGCGACAGATGCGTCGCTTCGCCGTTCGCGTCGCGCACGAGCATCACCAGGCCGAACGCGGCCAGCGTTGTGAACCCGTAGGTGAGCACGTAGAACAGCACGCTCGCCGCGGCGTCCCGGGTGACCGCGACCAGGCCGACCAGGATGAAGCCCGCATGCGCGATCGATGAGTAGGCGAGCACCCGCTTCACGTCGGTCTGCGTCACGCCGAACACCGCACCGACGATCATGGACGCGATCGCTACCGCCCAGATGATCGGGCGCCAGTTCCAGGCATTGCCGGCGAAGCCCACGTAGAGCACGCGCAGCAGCGCGCCGAAGGCGGCGACCTTCGTGCACGACGCCATGAACGCAGCGATCGGTGTGGCCGAGCCGTGATAGACGTCCGGGGTCCAACTGTGGAACGGCGCCACGCTGGCCTTGAAGAGCAGGCCGACGAGCAGCAGCGCCAGGCCGACGTAGAGCAACACGTCGGAGTTGCCCGACGTCCGCTGCGCCTCGAAGATGCCGGGCAGATCCACGGTATTGGCGTAGCCGTAGAGCAACGCCAGCCCGTACAGGAAAAACGCCGAGGCGAACGCGCCGAGCAGGAAGTACTTCAGCGACGCTTCCTGCGAGAGCAGCCGGCGGCGGCGGGCCAAGCCCGCCAGCAGGTACAGCGGCAGCGACAGCACCTCGAGGGCGACGAACATCAGCAGCAGGTTATTCGCGATCGGGAAGACAAGCATCCCGGAGACCGCGAACAGCAGCAGCGGGAACACTTCGGTCTGCACCCGGTTGCTGCGTGCGAGGGTGCGGTCGATCGGTGATCCGACGACGACCGCGGCGGACGCCACGATCGGGCTGCCGAAGTCGACGCTGCGCTCGGACACCAGCAACGTCGCCATCAGCGCGAGCAGCAACACGGTGCCTTGCACGAACAACCCGAAGCCGTCGACCGCCAGCGAACCTGCGAACGCCGGATCGGTGCCGCGCGGCGACGGCGTGGTCACCTGGACGTTGTGCAGCAGGCCGACCGCGACCAGCGCGCCGACCAGGCCGAGCACGGTCACCCCGAGTTGCACGTTGAAGCGCTCGGCGCGCGGCACGACCGCCTCGACGAGCACGCCGAGCAGGGCGGCACCGAGCACGATGAAGATCGGCATCAGGGCGTGGTAGGCGACCGACGGTGTCGTGATGAGACCACCGGTCGCGGCCAGCACGTTCGGGCTCACTTGGGACCTCCGGCTACGGGGCCGAGTTTCGGCGCCGGGTCGGTTTTGTGGACGTCGCTCAGCGTCGCCTTGACCGCCGGGTTGATGACGTCCAGCAACGGCTTCGGGAAGAACCCCAGGAAGATGATCACCGCGATCAACGGCGCGACGGCGGCGACCTCGCGGGCATTGAGGTCGCGGAACTTGGTGACCTTCTCGTTGATCTTGCCCTGGAACGTGCGTTTATACAGATAGAGGACGTAGACGGCGGCCAGCACGATGCCGGCGGTGCCCAGCACCGCCAGGCCCTTGTGCCGGGTGAAGGTGCCGACCAGCACGAGGAATTCGCTGACGAACGTGCTCATGCCCGGCAGCGCCAGCGCCGACAAGCCGGCGAGCAGGAACATCCCGGCGAGCACCGGCGTCACCTTCGCCGTACCGCCGTAGTCATCGACGTTGCGGCTCTTGCCACGCGCGATGAGCAGGCCCACAACGATGAACAGCGCACCGGTCGACAGGCCGTGGTTGAACATGTAGAGGACGGCCCCGGTGCCGCCCTGCGAGGTGAAGGCGAAGATGCCCAAGCCGATGAAGCCGAAGTGCGCGACCGAGGTGTAGGCGACCAGTCGCTTCATGTCGCGCTGCCCGATCGCCAGGAACGCGGCGTACAGGATGCCGATCACGGACAGGATCAGGATGGCCGGCGCGAAGTAGCGCGAGGCGGCCGGGAACAGCGGTAGGCAGTAACGCAGGAAGCCGAACGTGCCGACCTTGTCCAGCACCCCCACCAGCAGCGCGGCGCCGCCGGACGGCGCCTCGGCGCCGGCGTCGGGCAGCCAGGTGTGAAACGGCACCAGCGGCGCCTTGATCGCGAACGCGACGAAGAAGCCGAGGAACAGCCATTTCTGCGTCGCATTGTCAGGCACCTTGCCGATCAGGTCGGCGATGGCGAACGTGCGCGAGCCGGTGGTGACGTAGAGCCCGATCACCGAGGCGAGCATCAGCAGCCCGCCGACCAGGGAGTACAGGAAGAACTTCATCGCGGCGTACTGGCGGCGCGGGCCGCCGAAGCTGCCGATGATGAAGTACATCGGCACGAGCATGGCCTCGAAGAAGACGTAGAACAGGAACACGTCGGTCGCGGTGAACACGCCGATCATGAAGAACTCGAGCAGCAGCAGCAGGCCGAAGAAGTTCTTCACGCTGCGCCGCCTGGTGCTCGCCGTGACAAGCTCTTCCGAGCCGGAGCGGCTGTCCAGGCTGTTCCAGGACGCGAGCACGACAGCGGGCACCAGCAGCACCGCCATCAGCACCAGCACCAGCGCTATGCCGTCGACGCCGAAGGCCAGGTGCACCCCGAACGCCTTGATCCACGTCCAACTGCCTTGGTATTGGAAGCGGTCTGCACCGGGCGCGGTGTCGAAGCGGGCGGTGAGCACGACCGTGTAGATCAGCACCACCACCGACACGGTGAGGGTGAGCAGCTTGGCGAACTTGGCCTGATGCTCCTTGAGCGCGAAGACGACGACCGACCCGACCAGCGGGATGAGGGCGAGGACGACGAGCGTCAGGCTGTGCGGCGTCACTGGAACCTCACCGCGAGCAGCGCGGCTACGACGGCGATGCTGCCGCCGAGCATGGAGAGCGCGTAACTGCGGACGAATCCGGTTTGGGTGCGCCGCAGCCGGCTCGACCCACCACCGAGGCCGGCGCCGAGACCGTTGACGGCGCCGTCGACCCCCCGGTTGTCGAAGTACACCAACGCCCGCGTCAACCACTCGCCCGGGCGCACCAGCACCAACTCGTTGAACGCGTCCGCGAAGAGGTTGCGCCGAGCCGCAACCGTGACCGCCGACCCGGCTGGCTGCACCGCCGGGACGGTGCGGAACGCGGCGAACCCGCCCGCCGCACCGAGCACCGCGACGACGACGGTGATGATGGTGAGCACGACCGGGGAGATGGTGTGCGCGCCCACCTCGACGCTCGGGCCGACCGACGGTTCGAGCCAGTGCTGCGTGCCGCCGCCGAAGATCAGCAGGAACCCGCCGACCAGGGCGAGCGCCCCGAGCACCACCATCGGCACGAGCATCGTCGGCGACGCCTCGTGCGGATGGACGTCGTCCTCCCACCGCTTTCGGCCGAAGAAGGTCATCACCAGCGCGCGCGTCATGTAGAACGCGGTGAGTCCGGCCCCTATAAGGGCGCACAGCCCAAGGATCCAGCCGGACGCGCCGCCCTTGTCGAACGCCGCTTCGATGATCTTGTCCTTGGTGAAGAAGCCGGTGAACGGCGGGATGCCGATGATGGCGAGGTAACCGCACGCGAACACGCCGAAGGTGACCGGCATGACCCTGGCCAGGCCACCGAAGTGACGCATGTTGATGCGGTCGTTCATCGCGTGCATGACCGCTCCGGCCGAGAGGAACAGTGCCGCCTTGAAGAAGCCGTGCCCGAGCAGGTGGATGATGCCGATCGCGTAGACACCCTTGCCGAGACCGACGGCGAGGAACATGTAGCCGATCTGGCTCACCGTCGAGTAGGCCAACACCCGCTTCAGATCGTCCTGGCCGAACGCGCAGACACAGCCGTAGAGCAGCGTGATCGCGCCGACGATCACGACCCCGGTGCGCGCGGCCTGCGACTGGTCGAAGATCGGCGCGCTGCGCGCGATCAGGTACACCCCGGCCGTCACCATGGTTGCCGCGTGGATCAGCGCGGAGACGGGGGTGGGGCCCTCCATCGCGTCCGGCAGCCAGGTCTGCAAGGGGAACTGCCCGGACTTGCCGCACGCGCCGAGAAGCAGCATGAAGCCGATCGCTGCAGCGACGCCCTTGGTGAACGTGGCATTGCCGAAGAGGATGGCGGCGAAGGACGTGCTGCCGAAGTAGGCGAACATCAGCATGATCGCGATCGAGAGCCCGACGTCACCGACGCGGTTGGCGAAGAACGCCTTGTTGCCGGCGGTCGCCGCGGAGTTGCGGTTGAAGTAGTAGCTGATCAGCAGGTAGGACGCGACGCCGACGCCCTCCCAGCCGACGTAGAGCACCAGGTAGCTGTTGGCCAGCACGAGCAGCAGCATCGAGGCGGTGAAGAAGTTGAAGTAGCCGAAGAAGCGCGCCCGGCCCTCGTCGTGGCTCATGTAGCCCACCGCATAGATGTGGATGAGCGAGCCGACGCCGGTGATCAGCAGCGCGAACGTCACCGACAGCGGGTCAAGCAGCAGGCCGGCCTCGACCTGGAAGCCGCTGACCGGAATCCAGCTGTAGAGGTGCAGCGTGATCTCGCGGTTGCTCTCGCCCTTGACCGAGAAGAACAGCAGCACGACGTAGACGAACAACAGCACCGGGACGAACGCGCCGAGCAACGGCCCCCAGCGCCGGGCGCGCGGGCCGGCGACCAGGAGGACCAGCGACGAGAGCAGCGGCAGCGCGATCAGCAGCCAGGCAGCTGACTGGATGCCGTGGGCGGTCGTCAATGTCACGCCTCTCTAGTACTTCAGCAGGTTCGCATCGTCGACCGATGCGGACCGGCGGGTGCGGTAGATGGACATGATGATCGCTAGGCCGACGACGACCTCGGCGGCGGCGACGGTCATGACGAAGAACGCCATGATCTGCCCGTCCAGCGTGCCGTTGATGCGCGAGAACGTCACCAGGGTCAGGTTGACCGAGTTCAGCATCAGTTCGATGCACATGAACACCACGATGGCGTTGCGGCGCACGAGCACGCCGACCGCCCCGATGGTGAACAGGGCCGCTGCCAGGACGAGGTAATACGTCGGGGTCACGGCTGCTCGCCCTCGAACTCGCGGCCGGAGAGCTGGCGGGCCTCGCGTTCCTGCTCGCGTTCGCTCGGGACGGACGGGGTGCTGGGCAGGCCCGCCATGACCGACTCCTGCGACATGGTGCCGTCGGGCAGCAGGGCAGGCGTGCCGATCGAGTTGCCCGAGGACAGCACACCAGGGCCCGGCATCGGCTGCGGGCGCCCGCTGCGGATGCGCGCGCGGGCCAGCGCCTTCTGGGTGGGCTTGGCCTCGTCATGCTCGATGTGCGCGAGCACCATCGCCCCGATCGCGGCGACGATGAGCAGCGCCGACGTCAGCTCGAAGGCGAACAGGTAGCGGGTGAAGAGCAACTCGGCGATCGAGTTGACGTTGGCCCCCGCGGCGTTGGGCCCGTTCAGCTCCACCGGCGGCGCCGAGGTGAACGCCCGTCCGACCGAGAGCGAGACGAGCAACGCGAAAGCGACTCCGAAGAGCGCCGCCGCGAAGCGCTGCCCGCGCAGCGTCTCGACGATCGAGTCGGAGGAGTCGCGGCCGATGAGCATCAGCACGAACAGGAACAAGATCATGATCGCGCCGGTGTAGACGATGATCTGCACCAGGCCGAGGAACGGGCCCTGCTCGATGAGGTAGAACGTGCCGAGGGAGAACATCGTCGCGACGAGCGAGAGCGCCGAGTGCACGGCGTTGCGCAGCAACACGGTGCCGATGGCGCCGGCCAGGCAGATCGGCCCGAGGATCCAGAACGCGATCGCCTCGCCGAGCGGGACGACGCCGTTGCGCAGCTCGCCGGCGGCCAGCAGGGTGGCGCTCATCCGTGGTGCCGTCCGACCTCGACGGCGTGCCCGGTGATCGGGCGACCCGCCTCGTTCGCCGTGCTCATCGGCGCGCCTTGCTGCAGGGGCGCTTGCGCCTCGACGGTGTAGTAGTCCTTCTCGTCCTCGCCCAGGCGCATCGGGTGCGGCGGCGCCTCCATGCCGGGCAGCAGTGGCGCCATCAACTGCTCCTTGGTGTAGATCAGCTCCTGCCGGTTGTCCAGCGCCAGCTCGTACTCGTTGCTCATCGTCAGCGATCGGGTCGGGCAGGCCTCGACGCACAGCCCGCAGAAGATGCAGCGCAGATAGTTGATCTGATACACCGCGCCGTAACGCTCACCGGGTGAGTAACGCTCGGTGTCGGTGTTGTCGCCGCCCTCGACATAGATCGCGTCCGCCGGGCACGCCCACGCGCATAGCTCGCAGCCGACGCATTTCTCCAGCCCGTCCGGGTGCCGGTTGAGCACGTGCCGGCCGTGGTAGCGGGTGGCCGGCGCGTGCAGGTCGAACGGGTATTGCTGGGTGTAGACGTGCTTGAACATCGTCGCGAACGTCAGGCCGAAGCCCTTGGCGAAGCCGAGCGCGCTACCGGAAGATTCGTGGGTCTCAGTCATCGGCGTCGTCTGCCTTCTCGAGAGCGCGGACAGGGGTTCGGATAGCGGTGGCGCCCGCCATGGGCTTGGGTCGGTTCTCCGTGGGCACGCGCAGATCCATCGGTGGGACGGGGAAGGTGGTGGGCCGTTGCGCTTCGTCGGCGTCGTCGGCATCGTCGGCGGCGTTGCGCCGGGCGACGATCCCCTCGGCGACCATCAGCGCCGGGACGACCACGACGAGCAGCACGATCGAGAGCGGCAGCGCGGTCGCCTTCCAGGCGTCCCAGCCGCGGTCACGCAGCACGTGGATCGAGGTGACCGCGAGGATCCAGACCAGGTTGACCGGGATCAGCACCTTCCAGCCCAGCGCCATGAACTGGTCGTAGCGCAGCCGGGGCAGCGTGCCGCGCAGCCACACGAACACGAAGATGCCGGCGATGATCTTGGCGACGAACCACAACACCGGCCACCAGCCGGAATTGCAGCCGCTCCAGATCGCGTGCAAGCCCCAGGGAGCGTGCCAGCCGCCGAGGAACAGCGTCGTCGCGAGCGCCGAGACGGTGACCATGTTGATGTACTCGGCGAGGAAGAACATCGCGAACTTGAAGGAGGAGTACTCGGTGTGAAAGCCGCCGACCAGCTCCGACTCGGCCTCGGCGAGGTCGAACGGGGCGCGGTTGGTCTCGCCGATCACCGAGATCGCGTAGATGACGAAGGACACGAACAGCGGGATGACGTTCCAGGTGTGGTACTGCGCGGCGACGATCCCGGACGTCGACATCGTGCCTGCGAACAGGAACACCGCGACCATCGACAGACCCATCGCGACCTCGTAGGAGATCATCTGAGCGGCCGAGCGCAGCGCGCCCAGCAGCGGGTACGTCGAGCCCGACGACCAGCCCGAGAGCACGACGCCGTAGACGCCCAGCGACGAGCAGGCGAAGACGACGAGCACACCGACCGGCAGGTCGGCCAGCTGCAGCGGCGTGTGGTGGCCGAACATCGAGACCGTGGGGCCGAACGGGATGACCGAGAAGGCGAGGAACGCAGGCGTCGCCGACAGGATCGGGGCCAGGAAGTAGACCGGCTTGTCGGCCAGGACCGGGATGACCTCTTCCTTGAAGGCCAGCTTCAGTCCGTCGGCCAGCGACTGCAAAACACCCCACGGGCCGGTGCGGTTCGGTCCGATGCGGTTCTGCATCCGTCCGACGACCTTGCGCTCGAACACGATCGCGAACAGCGTCATCACGACGAGGAACACGAAGATGAGCAGGACCTTGATCAGCGAGAGCCAGACCGGCAGGCTGCCGAAGCCCGGCAGGTTCTGGCTGCTGCCGCCGAGTGCGAGCTGGGTGGTGCCGCTCATCCGCCGACTCCGATCACAGGTGGTGCGGACGGTCTGGTCAGCCGGACGCGCGCCCCGGAGGTGACGCCGAGCCGCGCGCGGACGTTGTTGTGCCGGGCGTTGGCAGGCACCCAGACGACCCGGTCGCGCATCTGTTCGATGACGACCGGCAGCACCAGCGAACCACGCTCGCTGCTCACCGCGATCTGATCACCGGTGTCGACGCCGAGCTCGAGCGCCGTCGCCGGGCTGATCACCGCCCGCGCCGGCTTGGCGGTGCCGGCGAGGTATTCATCGCCGTCCTGGGCCCGTCCGGCATCGAGCAGTTCCGGCCAGCTTGCGAGCAACGCCTCGCCGGGGCCAGGTTCGACCACCCCGCGGCCGGGCACGACAACCGCGCGCGGCTCGCTCGAGTAGCCCCCGAACTGCGCCAGCTCGCTGCGGGCGGCATCGACCGAGCGCAGACCCAGGTCGACGTCGAGTTCCTCGGCGATGGCGTCGAGCACCTGCGCGTCGCTCATCGCACCGCTGCCTGCGAGCGTCTGCTCGAACGGGCGGCGCCGGCCCTCCCACGTGACGAAGCGACCGGCCTTCTCTGCCGGCGGCGCGACGGGCAGCACGACGTCCGCCCGATCGGTGACGGCACTTCGGCGGATCTCCAGGCTCACGATGAATCCGGCCCGACCGAGCGCCTCGGCGGCCAGCGCCGGATCGGCGGCGTCGTCGGGGTCGATACCGCCGACAACGAGCGCGGCGAGCGAACCCTCGACCGTGGCGCGCAGGATCGCATCGACGTCGCGGCCAGTGTCGGCGGGAACCTCACCCCACACCGCGGCGACGTGCGCGCGGGCCGCCGCGTCGGACACCGGGCGGCCGCCCGGCAGCAACGTCGGCAGCGCGCCGGCGTCGATGGCGCCGCGCTCACCGGCGCGACGCGGCACCCAGGCGAGGCGGGCTTCGGTACGCGCGGCGAGGCTCGCGGCAGCCGACAGCGCCCCGGGTGAGGACGCGAGCCGCTCGCCGACCAGGATCACCGCGCCGCTTGCCTGCAACGCCGACCCGACCGCGTCGTCGAGCGAGGTCAGTGCCGCCGCCTCGTCGCCGGGCAGCGTCGCGATCAGCGTGCCACCGAGTTTGCGCAGCCCGTCGGACGCGCGCGGCGCCACCGACCAGACCTTGGTGCCGGCCTTGCGCATCGCCTTGCGCAGCCGCAGGAAGACGATCGGCGACTCCTCCTCCGGCTCGAAGCCCACCAGCAGGACCGCGGGCGCGTGCTCCAGGGTGCGGTAGGACACGTGCTCGGGCGTGGTGCCGGCGACGTAGGCGCCGAGGAAGGCGGTCTCCTCGTCGCTGACCGGGCGCATCCGGAAATCGATGTCGTTGGTGCCGAGCGCAACCCGGGCGAACTTGGCGTAGGCGTAGGCGTCTTCCTCGCTCAGCCGGCCGCCGGGCAGCACGCCGACGCCGCCGCGGTCGACTGCCTCGCGCAGTCCGGTCGCTGCGCGCTCGAACGCGTTCGGCCAGGACGTTTCGACCAGCGTGCCGTGCTCGTTGCGCACGAGCGGCACGCTCAGCCGGTCAGCCTGCTCGGCGTAGTGGAACGCCCACCGGCCCTTGTCGCAGTTCCACTCCTCGTTGACGTCCGGGTCGTCGCCGGCCAGGCGCCGGGTGACCTTCGAACGGCGCCAGTCGGTGCGCTGGGCGCATCCCGACGAGCAGTGCTCGCACACCGATTCGGTGGAGCGCAGGTCGAAGGGTCGCGCGCGGAACCGGTAGGACGCCCCGGTCAGCGCGCCCACCGGGCAGATCTGCACGGTATTGCCAGAGAAGTAGGACTGGAACGGGACCTCCTCTGACGTCCCGATCTGCTGCTGCGCGCCGCGTTCGAGCAGGTCGATGAACGGGTCCCCGGCGATCTCTTCGGAGAAGCGGGTGCAGCGTTGGCACAGCACACAGCGCTCGCGGTCGAGCAGCACGTTGGCCGAGATTGCGATCGGCTTGGGGAAGGTGCGCTTGCGCTCGAGAAAGCGCGATTCCGCGCGTCCGTTGCTCATGGCCTGGTTCTGCAGCGGGCACTCACCGCCCTTGTCGCAGATCGGGCAGTCCAGCGGGTGGTTGATGAGCAGCAGTTCCATGACGCCCTGCTGCGCCTTGTCGGCAACCACCGAGGTCAACTGCGTCTTGATCACCATGCCCGGCATGACGGTCGTGGTGCAGGACGCGGCGGGCTTGGGCATGCCGCGCCCGTTGCCCATGTCGGTGACCTCGACCAGGCACTGGCGGCAGGCACCGGCCGGTTCGAGCAGCGGGTGGTCGCAGAAGCGTGGGATCTGGATGCCGAGCTGCTCGGCCGCGCGGATGAGCAGGGTGCCCTTGGGGACGGAAATCTCGATCCCGTCGATGGTGACAGTGATCAGATCCGCCTTCGCGGGCGCGCCTGCCTGCTCGGAGGTGGTGGCCGTCATCAGTGCGCTCCGGCGAGGGTGCGAGCTTCGCCGCGCGTGCCCGCGAACGGACAACCCCGTCCGTCGAGGTGCGCCTCGTACTCGGCACGGAAGTACTTGATGGACGAGGTTACCGGTGACGTAGCGCCGTCGCCGAGCGCGCAGAACGCGCGCCCGAGGATGTTGTCGGACAGATCCTGCAGCGTTTCCAGATCGGCCGCCGTCGCGTCGCCACGTTCGAGGCGCTCGTAGATGCCGACGTACCAGTAGGTGCCCTCGCGGCACGGGGTGCACTTGCCGCACGACTCGTGCTCGTAGAACTCGCTCCACTTCTTCGTGGCGCGCACGACGCAGTCGTCTTCGTCGAAGATCATCAGCGCGGACGTGCCGTTCATCGAGCCCGCCTTGACGGTCGTGTCGAAGTCGAGCGGCACGTCGAAGTGCTCCTCGGTGAACAGCGGCGTGGACGATCCGCCCGGCGTCCAGAACTTCAGCGCCTTGCCGCGGCTCATCCCGCCGGCGAGTTCGAGCAACTCGCGCAGCGTCGTACCCATCGGCGCCTCGTACTGGCCCGGGTTGGCGACCCGCCCGGACAGTGAGTACATGTTCGGCCCGGGCGAGCCCTCCGGGCCCATCCTCTTGAACCAGTCGGCACCGCCGAGCACGATGCCCGGCACCGAGGCAAGCGTGCCGACATTGTTGACCACGGTCGGCGCGTCGTAGAGACCGTTTGTCGCAGGGAACGGTGGCTTGAGCCGCGGCTGCCCGCGCCGGCCCTCGAGCGAGTCCAGCAACGCGGTCTCTTCACCGCAGATGTAGGCCCCAGCCCCCGCGTGCACGGTGATCTCGCAGTCGAACTGGCGGCCGAGGATGTTGCGCCCGACCAGGCCGCGGGCGCGGGCCTGCTCGACCGCGGCGGTGACCCGTCGCAACGCATGCACGGCCTCACCGCGGACGTAGATGAAGGCATGGTTGGCGCGCACCGCGAAGCAGGTGATCACGATGCCTTCGATGAGCGCGTGCGGGTCGTTCATCATCAACGGCAGGTCGCGGCAGGTGCCCGGCTCACCCTCGTCGGCGTTGACGACGACGTAGTGCGGCTTGCCGTCGTTCTGCGGGATGAACTGCCACTTCATCCCGGTCGGGAATCCCGCGCCGCCGCGCCCACGCAGATTCGAGGCCTTGACCATCGCGATCAGATCGTCGGGCGCGATGTCCAGCGCCCGGCGCAGCCCGGCGTAGCCGTCCAGGCGCTCGTAGTTGTCGATCAGCCAAGGTCGGTCGGTGCCGAATCGCTTGGTGAGGACGGGACTCAAGCCCATTCAGTTCTCCTCGTTCGCGCTGCGGCGCTCGCTTGCGGGTTGCGCGGTGTTCGCGGTGTCGGACTCGGCGGTCTGCAGCGGCGCGTCGCTCGAACTCGGCCCGTGCCCGACGGTGCGCGCCGCGGCACCTTCTGCTGCGCCGCCGCCATGATCGGTGGTGCTGTAGGACGGCGCGGTGTCGCCCCGCTCGATCGCGAGGCGCACGCCGCGCTCGGTCGGCACGCCGGTGCCGTTGGCGCTAGCGGCGACCGAGGCCTCGGTGTCGTAGAACCCGGCGATCTGGCGCTCCATCTCCTTGAACGTGCACAGCGGTGCGCCGCGGGTGGGCATCGGCCGTTCGCCGTTACGCAGCCGGGCGACGATGGTGCTTGCCGACTCGATCGTCTGGTTGTCGAAGAACTCGTAGTTCACGGTGACGACCGGTGCGTAGTCGCAGGCGGCCAGGCATTCAGCGTGCTCGAGAGTGATCCGGGTGTCGGGGGTGGTCTCGTTGTTGCCGACACCGAGCTCGTCCTTGAGCGCGGCGAAGATGTCGTCGCCGCCCAGCATGCCGCAGAGCGTATTGGTGCAGACGCTGACGAGGTAGTCACCGGTCGGGCTGCGCTTGTACATCGTGTAGAACGTCGCGACAGCCGTGACCTGCGCCTTGGTGAGATCGAGCAGCTCGGCGCAGAACGCGATCCCGTCGGGAGTCACCTGCCCCTGCACCGACTGGACGAGGTGCAGCATCGGCAACAAGGCGCTGCGTGCCTGACCCGCCGGGTAGCGGGTGATCAGCTGTGCCGCCTCGGCGATCGTCGTGTCGTCGAACACCCGCGGATCGCCGGGGCGCTCGAGTTGGATGAGCGAGGTGCGGAAGTTCGAGCGGCCCGCATCCGCTGCGGTCTGCAGGTCCGCGCGCGTCGGTTCGTTGCCGAAGGGCACCAATGTGTAGTCCGGGCCGTCGCTGGTGCTGGGACTGCTCACCGGTCCACCCCACCCATCACCGGATCGACCGAGCCGACCGAGGCGATCACGTCGGAGATCATGCCGCCGATCGCCAGCGCCGCGACCGACTGCAGGTTGACGAAGGACGGTTCACGCAGGTGCACGCGGTACGGCCGCGTGCCGCCGTCGCTGACCACATGCGCGCCCAATTCGCCGCGGGGCGATTCAACCGCCTGATACGTCTGGCCCGGCGGCACCCGGAAGCCCTCGGTCACCAGCTTGAAGTGGTGGATCAGCGACTCCATCGAACCGTTCATGATCTTTTGGACGTGCTCCAGCGAGTTGCCCATACCGTCCGGGCCGATCGACAGCTTCGCCGGCCACGCGATCTTCGGGTCGTCGACCCAGACCGGTCCGGGCTCCAGCCGCTCGATGGCCTGCTCGACGATCTTGACCGACTCCGCCATCTCGTCCAGGCGCACCAGGAAGCGCGACCAGCAGTCCGCGCCGTCCTGGGTAGGAACCTCGAAGTCGAACTCGTCATAGCCCAGGTAGGGCTGGGTTTTGCGCAGATCCCACGGCAACCCGGCCGCCCGCAGCATCGGGCCGGTGACGCCCAGCGAGATGCAGCCCTCGACGCCGAGCCAGCCGACGTCCTTGAGCCGCTTGATCCAGATCGGCTGACCGCCCAGTAGTTTGCGCAGGCCCGCGATCTCGCCGCGGATGTCCTTGATCCAGTGCTCAATCTTCTCGACGGTGCCCTCTGGCAGATCCTGGGCGATCCCACCCGGGCGGACGAACGCATGGTTCATCCGCAGCCCCGTCACCATCTCCAGCACGTCCAGGCAGCGTTCGCGGGCGCGCAGGCCGTTGGTCATCGCGGTGAGCGCGCCCATCTCCATGCCACCCGTGGCCAGCGCCACCCAGTGCGAGGAGACCCGGTTGACCTCCATCAGGATCAGCCGGATCAGTTGCGCCCGGCTCGGCACGGTGACGCCGAGCAGTTTCTCGACCGCCAGGCAGTAGACAGTCTCGTTGAAGATCGGCGACAGGTAGTCTGCGCGGGTCAGGAACGTGACGCCCTGGGTCCACGTGCGGTACTCGGTGTTCTTCTCGATCCCGGTGTGCAGGTACCCGACCACCGCGCGCATGTCGGTGACCGATTCACCCTCGAGTTCGATGACCATGCGCAGCACGCCGTGCGTCGAGGGGTGCTGCGGCCCGAGGTTCAGGACCAGCCGTTCTTCCTTGATCGGATCCTGGCTGGCGACCCGCGCCAGCATGTCGTCCCAGTCACCGCCGGAGAGGTTGTAGATCCGGCCTTCGGTGGTCTGCCGCGACGGTGCGTAGGTTTCGTCGCTGGTCATTTGTAGGCCCTCCGCTCGTCCGGTGGCGGGATGGTCGCGCCCTTGTACTGCACCGGGATGCCGCCGAGCGGGTAGTCCTTGCGCTGCGGGTGGCCGTCCCAGTCGTCGGGCATCAGGATCCGGGTGAGCCCGGGGTGGCCGTCGAAGACGATGCCGAACATGTCAAAGGTCTCGCGCTCCTGCCAGTCGGCGGTCGGGTAGAGCGCAGTCATCGACGGGATGTGCGGGTCGGCGACGCTGACCGACACCTCGAGGCGGATCCGGCGCCGGTAGGTCATCGAGGTCAGGTGATACACCGCGTGCAGCCGGTTGCTCGCGGCATCGTCGGGGTTGTAATAGTCGACACCCGAGACCGACGCGCAGAACTCGAAACGCAAACCCGGGTCGTTGCGCAGCGTCGTCGCGAGCGCGATCAGGTGCTCGCGGCGCACATGCAGGGTGAGCTCACCGGGGAGATCCAGACGGCCCGGCGGGCGGCCGTCGATGACGACCTTGGTGACGGCTTCGAAACTGGCCGGCATTGCCTCGATCAGGGTGTCCACGATCTCGTCGAAGTAGCTGCCGTACGGCCGCGCCGCGGCCGGCACGTGCCACGGCTCGCGCCGAAGCCCGCCGTAACCCGACGTGTCACCCGAGCCTGCGACACCGAACATGCCGTGCCGGGCGACACCGTAGGGCGAGTCGTTCGGACCCTGCGAGACGGTCGACTTCTGGATCGCGGCGGCGTCCTGCTGGGGTGAGCTGTCCTCCGGTACCGGACGCTCGACGGGGCCGCCCATCAGCGCGAGAACTTTGCGCCCGAAGGAGCGAGCTCGACCTGCTGGTCGGCGAGCTTCTTCGCCCGCTTCGGTCCCAGCGGCTCGTTCATGATCTTGTGGTGCAGCTTGAGGATCGCGTCGATGAGCATCTCCGGGCGCGGCGGGCACCCCGGCAGGTACATGTCCACCGGCACGACATGGTCGACGCCCTGCACGATCGCGTAGTTGTTGAACATCCCGCCGGACGACGCGCACACGCCCATCGCCAGCACCCAGCGCGGCTCGGGCATCTGGTCATAGATCTGGCGCAGCACCGGGGCCATCTTCTGGCTCACCCGCCCGGCCACGATCATCAGGTCGGCCTGGCGCGGTGACGCCCGAAAGACCTCCATGCCGAAGCGCGCGGAGTCGAAACGGGGCCCGCCGAAGGCCATCATCTCGATGGCGCAGCAAGCCAGGCCGAACTGCACCGGCCACAGCGAGGACTTGCGCGTCCAGTTCACCAGCTTCTCGACGCTGGTCAGCAGGATGCCTTCCGGCAGCTTCTCTTCAAGGCCCATGGCTCAGTCCCAATCCAATCCGCCGCGACGCCACACATAGGCGTACGCGGCGAACACGGTGACGATGAACAAGATGATCTCGACGAGCCCGAACAGCCCGAGCGCGCGGTTCGCGACGGCGTAGGGATACAGGAAGATGATCTCGATGTCGAACACGATGAACAGCATCGCGGTCAGGAAGTACTTGATCGGGAAGCGGTTCGGGCCGAGGGGCTGCGGCGTCGGCTCGATGCCGCACTCGTAGAAGTCCATCTTCGCCTTGTTGTAGCGCTTCGGCCCGGTGAACGGCGCGATCACGACCGAGAACGAGGCAAATCCGAGTGCCAGCAGGAACAGCAGCAGGATCGGCAGATACGGCGCGAGCATGTTGGTGCTGTTCTCCCATCTTTTTTGGCTGGACGGCGTTCTCAGGCTAGTCCTGGCATGGTCGGTTATGTCGTCAGGGCGGCGGTGTCGTGGGGCTAGCCGATCGCTGGCGTCAATCGGGTCAGCACGTGGATCGCCCGGTCGGCGAAATCCCCGTCCTGCGGGTCGCTGAGGTTGGCGAGCAGCTTGAGCACGAAACGCATCAGCGCCGGATGCGGCAAGCCGTGGCGGGTGCACGCGCGCATCACCTCCGGGCGTCCGATCAGCTTCACGAACAGGCCGCCGAGGCGGTAGTAGGCGCCCCATTCGCTGCGCATCCGTGCCGGATAGGCGTGCAGCGCCTTCTCCCGCGCCGGACCGTCCGGCCGCGCCAGGGCTTGCACCGCCGCTTCGGCCGCGAAACGACCCGACTCCATGGCGTACGGGATTCCTTCGCCGTTGAACGGGTTGACCGATCCGCCGGAGTCGCCGACGAGCAGCAGCCCGCGCAGGTAGTGCGGCGTGCGGTTGAAACCCATCGGCAGCGCCGCGCCGCGGGTCGGGCAGGTGGCGTTCTGCTCGCGCAGCCCCCACTCCTCGGGCGTGTTGTCGAGCCAGCTGGTCAACATGGCGCGGTAGTCGGTCTTCTGGAAACCGGCGCTGGAGTTGAGCACGCCCAGCCCGGCGTTCACCGTCCCGTCGCCCATGCCGAAAATCCAGCCGTAGCCGGGCAGCAGATTGGACTCGTTCGGCGTGCCGTCCCACAGTTCCAGCCACGACTCGAGGTAGTCGTCGTGGGTCTTGGGGCTGGTGTAGTAGCGACGCACGGCGACGCCCAGCGGGCGCTTGTCGTTGCGGTGCACGCCCAGGCGCTGCGCGAGCTTTCCGCTGACGCCCTCGCAGGTCAGCACGAGCGGGGCACGGTACTCGACCGGCGCCTTGTCCGACGTGCGGCCGGTGACGCCCACGACGCGCCCGCTGCGATCCAGCACCGGTTCGGTGATCGTCGTCTGTTCCTGCAACCGGGCGCCGGACTGCACTGCCTGGTTGACCAGCAACGCGTCCAGGTCGGCACGCGGGCGGACGAGTCCGTAGGCGGGAAAGCTGGTCAGCTCGGGCCAGTCCAGGTACAGCCGCTGCCCGCCGCCGATCACGCGGAGGCCGCGATTGTGCAGCCAGCCCGCCTTCTCGCTGACGTCGACGCCCATCTCGACGAGTGCCCGGGTGCCCCGCGGGGTCAGCCCGTCGCCGCACACCTTCTCGCGTGGGAACGTGGTCTTGTCCAGCAGCAGGACGTCCAGACCGGCGGTCGCGAGCCAGTAGGCCGCGCTGCTGCCAGCCGGCCCGGCGCCGACGACGATGACGTCGGCGTCCTGCCTGGCGTCGCTCATCAGCGGGCTCCTGGGTGCGTCTTCGCTGGGCCATGTGGCCTTGTGAATGCCTTCACGAGCGAGTGTAAGCGCGGCACTTCGGCCGGTGATCGCTCGGGTGCCGGCGGTCGTGGCAGGCTGGCTCGACGTGGATGTCCGTGACGCGGCACTGGCCGATCTGCACCCCGGCACGCTGTACCGAATCCTGGCCCTGCGCGCCGAGGTGTTCGTCGTCGAGCAGGAGTGTGTCTACCTCGACCCGGACGGCCGCGATCTCGAACCGTCCGCTCGCCAGCTCTGGATCGAAGCCGACGGCACGGTGCTCGCCACGCTGCGGTTGCTGCGCGACGCGGACGGTGTGGCCCGGATCGGCCGGGTTGCCACCGCAAGGTCTGCGCGCGGCGAGCGGCTGGCCGCCGCTCTGGTGCAGCGCGCGCTGGAATTGGCCGGTGCACTCGACGTGGTGCTCGACGCGCAGACCTACCTTCTCGGCTGGTATGTGCGCTTCGGTTTTCGGCGCGACGGTGCCGACTTCATCGAGGACGGCATCGCGCACGTCCCGATGCGTCGGGCGGCAACGTGACGGCGACGACGCCGGGCGTATGCCAAGGTGAGCGCGGTGCTCGTCGCCGCCGGCGGAGTCGTCATCTCGCAACGGAGCTCAGCGCGCGATGGTCTTCCAGTAGATGATCTTGTCATCGTCGTGGTCGTAGAAGTCTCGGACGCGCGCCTCGAGGTGGTAGCCGAGGCGCGTGTAGAAGGCGCGAGGCCCAGCGAAGTCGGGGACGCCGGACGTTTCGACGAGCAGCACGCGTGCTCCACGGCGGGTGAGATCCTGCTCGACATGGTGGACGAGGGCAGCTCCGCGGCCTTGCTCTTGGCTGCGCGGACGAACTGCGAGCAGGTAAAGGTTCCAGGTCCCCTTCGTCATCCGCTCTGGGGCGTAGTACGCCACGCCCGTTACCCCTCCGCCCGTGTCGTCGACGAGCCAGCAATCCTCAGACGCGTCGCCGCAGGAGAAGGCGTCCAACAATGAGTTGATCTCGCCTATCTCGTCCACGGTGAACAGGCCAGCGGCAACCACCACAGCGGCAATCGAGGCGTGATCGTCCGCTCGGGCGCTTCTGATCACCGTGTCGCTGGGCGAGGTGTGATCCATGTCTTCATCATGCGGCGCGAAGCGAGCGGAATGCGCGGGTGCCAGTCGCGCCGTTGGTCCATGATCTTGTAACCAGCGCAGCGTCTGAGGCACTGTCGCTCTGTCTACTGGGCCTTTTGTCTACTGGGCCCCTGTCTACTAGGCCCTCTGTCACGTGGAGCCGCCTGTCGGAATCGAACCGACGACCTACGCATTACGAGTGCGTTGCTCTGGCCAACTGAGCTAAGGCGGCACGTGCGCGGCACGGCTGCCCGGCGCGACGGACAATGCTAACCCGTCGCGCCGCCTCGATTGCCTACCTGCCCCGCGCTACGCCCGCATGGCCGGCTTGATCACCGCGAACATTGCGCCCTGCGCATCGGCGAGATCAGCGTGCCGCCCGTAGGGCATGTCCTGCGCGGGGCGCACCACCGTCCCCCCGAGCGATTGCGCCTTCGCGACCGTGGCGTCACAGTCGTCGACCGTGAAGTACGTGCGCCAATGCGCCGGCACCTCGGCCGGGACCGAATCGGGCAGCGCGCCGATTCCGCCGGCGGTGTTGCCGTCGACCTCGATCGAGGAGTAGTGGAACGCGTCGCCACCCAGGTCGGTATAGGTGTAGCCGAACGCGGCGGCGTAGAACTTCATCGCCGCGCGATAGTCGCGGGTCAGCAGTTCGTTCCAACCCACCGTGTTCGAGTCGTTGGCGATGCCGAACCCGGTGTGCGTTCCGGCCTGCCATACGCCGAAAGTGCCGCCGGTCGGATCCTGCCCGATTGCCATCCGGCCGAAGTCCATCACGTCCATCACCGGGACCACGATCGTGCCGCCGGCCTCGACGATCGCCGCCGCCGTCTTGTCGGCGTCACCGGTGGCAAGGTAGGTACTCCATACCGGCCGGTGCTCCGGCTCCGTCAAAGTGCCGATGCCGGCCGCTGCATGGCCGTCGATCAAGGCCATGGCGTAGAAGTCGGCCTCCTCCGGGCCAACCTGGAGATCCCAGCCGAACAGCTCGCTGTAGAAGGCGCGAGCAGCCTCGGCATCGGACGTCATCAGGTCGACCCAGCACGGCGTGCCGTCCGGCCAGGGTGTGTCGCGGATCGTCATCGTGCCCTCCTTCGTCGTTGGATGCGGGTCACTCTAGAACTGGGGTCCGACAAAGGCCACGGTTGCGTTACTCGTGTTCCTCCTGCCCGCGCGTCCTGAGCGGACGGCTCTTCGCGCGCAGAAATTCGCGCCGAAAGCCACGGCCGACGCGGACGCTACCTGCGGCGCGGGCCGCGGCGGCGAAGTCGGTCGAGGCCTCGAGCAACTCCGGGTAGCCGCCAGGCCGCGAGAACTCGATGTGCGCCGACGGGCGCGCGCTCGCCAGCCCGCTCTCCTCCAAGAATATTCGCTGCTGCTCGGTGTGCACCAGCTGGCAGACGTCGACATCTGGGGGAATCTCATAGTTGGTGATCAGGTGCGTGATCTCGGCGTCGATGAAGTCGGCGCCGCGCTCTCGTGCGATGGCGACGCGATGATGGCCGGCATCTGCCCACCGTCCGGAAAAGCCGTGCGCAAGTTGGTCGGCCGTTCCTGCGACGTGCGAAGTCGCGGACGAAACTCCCGGTCGAAATCCGAATCGCGGGCGAGTGAACCGATGATGTGCGGCACCGGAATCGGGTGCACGCCGCCGTAGCTCTGCCCGACGATCCGCAGCCGATCACGGACGTTGTCCAGGTTCATGAGTCCCATCGGGAACGCATCCCCGATCCTGAAGAGTCGAGCGAGAGCCGATTACCTCACCGGGATTCGTAGGACTTGCGGCTCGAACACACCGACGCAAGCGCGCACGCGGTTCGACGACCGTCAGCGGCCATTCGAACCACGACCTTCTCGCCTGGGACGTTGTGCCCGACGACATGTCCGGGACCGTCGGGCGTTTCGATATCCGAGCCGATGGCCGGTGCCTTCTCTGCGAAATCCTGATACAGCGGGTGCTCGTATTTCAGGCAACACATCAGGCGCCCGCACGCGCCGGAGATGCGCAGCGGGTTCGTCGGCAGATCCTGATCCTTCGCCATCCGGACGCTCACCGGCTCGAAATCGACGAGGAAGGTAGCGCAACACAGTTCCCGTCCGCACGAACCGATGCCACCGGTCAACCGGGCCTCGTCGCGCGCAGACAACTGGCGCAATTCCACCCTGCCGTGCATCGTTGCCGACAGGTCGCGCACCAGCGCTCGAAAGTCGACTCGGTGCGGCGCCGTGAAATAGATCGTGGTGTGGTTCGTCGCGGTCACGTAGTCGACGCCGCTGATCTTCATCGGCAGGTTGTGCTCGCGGATCAGCCGGCGTGACGCGACCCGCGCGGCCGCCCGCTTCTTTCGGCTGGTCTCAGCGGCCGCAAGATCGGCCTCGCCTGCCATGCCCGCGAGAACCGGCAGCCCGCCGATGTCAGCACTGCTCCACTCCGGAGCCCACATCACTTCGGCGACCTCGTCGCCCTTGTCGGTCGGGTACAGCACGCGATCGCCGACGTGCAGCGAGAGCTCGCCCGGGTCGGCGTAGTACAACCGCCCCTGCCGCTGGAACACCACCGCGCACACCATGCCCACGGGGGTCACCCTAGCTCGCGCCCGCCGCTGCTTCGGCGCGGACGCGAGGACAGCATCCGCGCACCCGTTGTGTTTGGGTGTGTGAGTGGACGAGGAGTTTCGGCTCAGGCGGCTCGCCGCGATCTATGACGCCCTCGACTCGGATCGCCGCGACCTCGATCCGTACGTGGAGATGATCGAAGAGCTCGGTGTGCATCGACTGCTGGATGTGGGATGTGGTACCGGAACGCTCACGGTTCTGCTCGCTCAGCGCGGACATGACGTCATCGGCATCGACCCAGCGGCTGCGTCCCTTGAGGTTGCACGTGCCAAACGAGGCGCCGATCGAGTGCGCTGGTTCGAAGGCGACACCACCGCGGTGCCAGTGGCCGACCGTGATGCTGCGACCATGACGGCCAACGTCGCCCAGTTCATCACTGACCCAGCGCAGTGGCGGGCGACCCTGCTCGGTATTCGCCGAGCACTCCGGCCGTCCGGTTACTTGATCTTCGAGACGCGCAATCCCGCTGCTCGCGGATGGGAGCGATGGACGCGCGAGCAGACCCTGGAGCGGGTTGCGCTCGGCGACGCGGGGCTGGTCGAGCGCTGGTGTGACGTCAAGGAGGTCAACGGGCCGCTGGTCCGATTCGGCTGGACGTTCGTGTTCGCCTCGGATAACACCACGTGACCTCGGACTCGACTCTGCGCTTTCGAGAGCGCGTTGAGATCGAGGCCGATCTGGTCGACGCCGGTTTCCAATTGCTCGAGGTTCGCGACGCACCCGAACGTCCAGGGCAAGAATTCGTATTCGTTGCTCGTCGGGCCGACTGATCGCTCGAGTCGGCTCGTGGCGTACGAGCTCAGCGATTTCGCCAACGCTCGACCATGGCTCGCCACGACGCAGGACCAATCCGCGACGATGATTTCGCATTTCGACGGCGGGCGCGGATTTGCCGGACCTTTCGCATGAGCGACTCATTAGTGTCGGACGTTGAGTCGGGGTATTTGTTGCGGGTCAACCCATGGTCAACCCATGCGGGGGCAATCCAGTGCGGGCGGCCGTTGCTCATGACGCACTGCCAGCCGAGTTGTTCGTAGTGGCGGTGATGATAACCGCAGACGAGTGTGCCGTTATCGACGCTGGTGCGTAGGCTTTCGCGGTATTCGATGACGTGATGGGCTTCGCACCATTGTGGTCCGAGTCGCAGCCGGGGAATGAGCAGCCTCGATCTCGGGCAATCAATGCGAGGCGTTGTTGTTCGGTGCAGATTCGGTGGCTGCTGGAATAGGCGGTGATTCCTTGTGTTTTGGACAGCAAGACGGCCATGATTCGGGCTTCGCCGCCGGCCCAGCGTTTCGCGAGGGTCGCCGGGATGAGATAACCGTGCCCAGTGCGGGCGAGGCCGCTGCACGGTGGTCCGGTGTTGGTCCCCGGATCGCTCGGGAATGTGGCGCTCGGGAATGTGGCGCTCGGGAATGTGTTGGCCGGGAACGTATCGGCGGTGGTGCTGCGGGTGCAGTCGGCGCGTGGCGCACTGCTTCCCCAAATGCCGAACCCGGTGTTGCCCGTACCGAACTCGCCGCCTGCGGCGTGGGTGTCGGCGTCCATCGTGATGACGATGGTGGTGGTAATGCCGCCAGCGTTGGGGAGTTGTTCGGCACGTTCGACCATTTTGAGGATATCGAGTAGCGCATCATGGCGGCGGTTGCCCGGGTGTGCGCGGGTCCGGACCGCCCGCGCCGCCGATGGGTGTGCTGCTGCCGTCCTCGGCGGTGCTGCCATCGGTGCTGTCAGTGCTGGTAGTTGGCTTCGGGCGGGTGAGGGCGTCGAGTTGCGTGTGCAGATGTTCGGCGCATTCGGCGGTGAGGTCGCCGCTGAGGTGCGCGGTGCCGTCGGGGCGGCGGGCGAGCTGTAGGTCGCGGTGTTTGTTGCGATGCTCGTGATCGCGGAGCAGCCCGTCGGGGTCGAGGCAGTTGCGCAGTTCGTCGGCGTGGCTTTGCAGGAATCGCGGGTCGTAGTGGCGCGCAACATCGAGCAGGATCCCTTCCACGGTGCGGTCCATTTCGGCGCGGATCGCGTCGGGCAGTTTCTCGATTGCGTTCACGATGACGTGGGCGTGGCGGTTGGAGACCGTGCCTTCGGCCTGCGCAGCAGCCACCGCGGGGTAGATCGGTTCCAACGCTTGCCCTGTGACGGTGCGCCGCGCACCGAGCGCTGCTGCAGCCGTTACCCGCCCGGCCGCTTCGGCCGGGGAGATGCGCAGCAGTTGGCTGGCGAACGCAGCGGTGGAGCGGGCGCCGTTGACGTGCGGCAGCGAACGGGTCTCGACTTCGGCAATGAGGGCGTGTTCGAGGGGGTGCAGCCGGCGGCGGGCCCGTTCGAGCTCACACCAGTCGGCGACGTCAGGTCGTCGAGAGCCCCGTGCAGCCGGGCGAGCGCCGCGGCCCGTTTCATCACCACCGTCATTTCCGACACATATTCGATTCTACCCTTCTACGATACTCCAAGCAAGGTGATTACCCAGCAATATAAGCGATCTTGCCGTCCCGTAGTGCCGACGTAGCAGCGCGGGACCCCGGCCCTTTCGCACCGTGATCGACAAACGAACGCCTCGATCTCGACCCGACGCCTCACTGCACGACACCGCATCAATCAGATCGAGCGCACCGGGGTATCGCTGCTGTCGATCTTCATTCGTTTGGACGGCCCCGCGCCGACGCACGCATGAAGATTGCCGGCGCACGGGCCGGTGACCGGTTGCCCGAGAATCGGCGGTACGTCACCTGCGTCCGCGGCGGTACCGGTCTGCACGCGCAGGGGTCGCTATCGGCGGCCGGGGCCGTGAGATAGCGGCGCTGGTGGGTGCAAACTGTCGCCACGCCCGCGCGGATGTCGGCCGACAAGCCAAATTTGGCAGCCGGAGCCGGGGTCCCACCGCGGGGCCGCACCCGCTCAGGGCAGTCGCAGCGCGGCCGCCATCGCCTCGACCGCGATGCGCGGCTTCACGTTGAGCTCCAACGCTTCGCGGCACGCGAGCACGGCGTCCAGGCGCTGCAGTACACCAGGTGGCGGGACGCGATCGGCCACCATCCACGCGTCGTCGGCGAAGTCCGGGTGCGCAGGCTCGACCGGCGACGACGACTGCAGCAGCAACACGTCCCGATAGAACGCAGCGAGATCGACGAGAGCCCGGTCCAGCGCATCTCGCTGGGTGCGCGTCGAGCGCGACTTCTGCCGACGGTCGAGTTCCTTGATCGCGCCCGCCGTGCCGCGCGAGGTAGCCGCGGTGCCCTTGCCGGTGCCGCCCGCCCCCAATGCGATCTGCAGCGCCTCGGACTCCCCCGAATCGAGCTCCGCGGAGATCGCGCCCGCCTCGGCTTCAGCCGCGCCGACGAGGTGCTCGGCGGCGGCTAGGCAGGCTCGCATCGACGTCAGCGACGCAGGGATTGCCAGCACCGCAGCTCGCCGCTCGCGTGCGGCGGCGTCGCGGACCAATCGCCGCGACCGGCCGACGTGCCCCTGCCCGGCGGCAGCGGCCCAGGACGCGGTTGTAGCGTCGACGCCGTCGCGCTCGAGCACCCCTGCGATCGCGTCGGCAGGCGGAATCCGCAGCGACACCAGCCGGCAACGCGACCGGATCGTCACCAGCACGTCGTCGGGATGGGTCGAGGGCACGCACAGCAGGAACACCGTCCGTGGCGGCGGCTCCTCCACTGCCTTGAGCAACGCGTTGGACGCGGCCTCGGTCAACCGGTCGGCGTCCTCGATCGCGACAACCTGCCAGCGTCCGAGGGCGGGGCGACGGCCCGCGCGGGCAACCACGCCGCGCATCTCCTTGACCGAGATCGACAGCCCTTCCGGGACGACAGAGTGCACGTCGGGGTGCGAACGCGCCTGCACCGTGCGACAGGCGGAGCATTCCCCGCATCCGCGCGGCACCCGCTCGCACTGCAGCGCCGCGGCGAATGCGCGAGCTGCCACTGATCGCCCGGACCCCGCCGGGCCGGTGAACAGCCACGAGTGGGTCATCGCACCGGGCGGCGCCGGTCGTCCCTCGGCGAGTTCGGCCGCGGCCGCAGCGGCAGCTCGCAGGACGGCGCTCGTCTCGTCCTGACCGATCAGGTCGTCCCAAACGCTCATCGGCGCGCCGCCGGCGTCGAGACCTGCGCCGGAGCACGTTGCGGCGCCAACAGTTTCTCCACCGCAGCCGCGATGTCGGTGGCGATGTCGTCGGCGCGGCGCCGCGCGTCGATGACCAGATAGGCACGCGGATCGGACTCGGCAAGCATCCGGAACGCGGTTCGGACGCGCTCGTGGAAGGCCAGCGATTGCCGTTCCAGCTTGTCTGCGATACCTCGTGCGCCGGCGCGGGCCAGGCCGTCGGTGGCCGGGATGTCCAGCAACACCGTGAGATCCGGACGCAGGCCCTCGGTCGCGAAGCGCGAGAGCCGGCCGATCTCGTCGACACTGAGGCGCCGGCCGGCGCCCTGGTAGGCCAGCGACGAGTCGAGATAGCGGTCGGTGATCACCACCTCGCCCGCCACGAGCGCGGGCCGGATCACGGTGTCGACATGGTGGGCGCGATCGGCTGCGAACAGCAGCGCCTCGGCACGCGCCGAGAGCGGTTCGCTCTGATGCAGCAGGAGGTCTCGGATCTGGACGCCGAGCTCGGTAGCCCCGGGCTCACGGGTGACCACGACGCTGACTCCGCTCGCGCGCAACGACTCAGCGAGTTGCTCGATCTGGGTCGACTTGCCCGATCCTTCGCCGCCCTCGAACGCGATGAACACGCCACCGGTGCGCCGCCGACGCCGCGCGGAGGAGCCGCCGCGCAACGAGATCTTGACGTCGTCCCAGAGGGCGACCTCGTCGCGGTCGTCCATCTTGCGGTAGGCGAACAGCCCAGAGACCAGCGCCAGCAGGCCACCCACGAGCAGCACGATGCGCGTGCCGTCGACGAGGTAGGTGACCTGGCCGATGTGGATCGTCTTGCGCCCGACCTGCGCGACCGCGAACGGCACGGCGGCCAGCGCCAGCACCAGGACGACGCGGATCAGCGACTGCAGCAGGGCAAATACCCGACCCCGCATCTGGTCGTCGACCTCGGTGCCCAGCATGGTCATCCCGGCGAGGTAGGCCACGCCCGCCCCGAAACCGATGCCCAACACGAAGATCACGGCGAGCGCCACGTGTGGCATCACCGCGGTGAGCATCAAGCACAGCGCGGCGAAGACGAGGGAAAGCCCGAACAGGCGGCGCCGCGACAACCCCTGAGCGATCTTCGGGCCGAACCCCATACCGGAGCCGAGCCCGACGAACACCGAACCGAACAGCACGCCGTAGGCCGCGTTGCCGCCGCCGAGCGAGGTGACGAAGATCTTGCCGGCGCCGATCACCGCGCCCGCGGCGACGAATGCGCCCACCAGACCGATGATCAAACCGCCGATCAACTTCGAGTGCCGGATGAAACTCGCGCCCTCGCGCATCAGGAATCGCAGGCTCGGCTGCTCGCCGGGCGCCCGCGACGCCCCCGGCCCGCCGATCTCGGGGATGAACAATACGATGATCGCGCCGAAGAGAAACGTTGCGGCATTGAGGTACAGCGCGAGATTGACCGGCTGCGCCTGGAAGAACTGCAAGTGCCGCGCGAGGACGTTCGTGATCAGCGACAGGACGGAGAACAGGCCGGCGCCCAACACCGGGGTCAGGCCGTAGGTGGTGACCAGGCTGAGCTGATTCGCGGCCTCGATCTGCTCGGTACGGACCAGATTCGGCACCGAAGCGTCCTTCGCCGGCATCCAGAACAGGCTCACGCACTCGATCAGGAAGCTGCAGATCAGCAGCCAGGCCAGAGTGCGCCCCTCGTCCACGATCAGGTGCGCCAGCGGGATGGACAGGAACAGCACGAAGCGGACGAAGTCGGAGATGACCATGGTGCGGCGGCGGTCGAAGCGGTCGGCGAACGCGCCGGCCAGCGGGCCGAGGATGATCGCGGGCAGCAGTTTCACGACCAGCACGCCGCCCAACGCGTAGTTCTGCGCCTGGTAGCCGTGGGCGAGGCTGGTGGCGAGCGCGGTGGTCGCGAGGAGGCCGAGCCAGTCACCGAGGCTGGACAGCGCAGTCGTGTACCACAGCCGGCGAAAGGCGCGGACCCGAAGCACGCCGCGAACCGCCGCGACAGTCGAGACTCCCGACTCGCGCGACTCGGTCACGGCGCCTTCGCTGATGGACACTCCCTCGGGTCTGGTCAGCACACATTTTCAGACGTCCGACGCTGCCGCGTTCAGGTCACCGCCACGGTACTGCGCGGACGCTCACAACGGGCGACGCCCGGCCGCAGCCGCTGTCAAGAGGCTGCGCAGCGCGGCAGCAAGCTGAGCGCGCGCATCGCTATCCAGGGTGCCCAGCAGATCCCGCTCGCTGCGCAGCAGAGCCGCGAATGCAGCGTCCACCGCCGCACGCCCCATCGGGCTGAGCCGCACCCGGACCAGGCGTCCGTCGGACGGATCGGAGCGGCGGGTCACCAGCCCGCGGCCGACGAGACGGTCGAGCCGGCTGGTCATCGTTCCGGACGTGACGTGGGTCAGCGTGCTCAACTCGCCCGCCGTGCACTCGAACGGCTCGCCACTGCGACGCAACACTGACAGCACGTCGAATTCGTGGCCCTGCAGCCCGTGCTCGACGAATGCCTGGGCACGGCGTTCGTCCAGGACGGCTGCGAGGCGGGCAACGCGCGAGAGCACCTGCAACGGCTCGACGTCGAGGTCGCCGCGCTCGCGGCGCCAGGCGGCGACGATCTCGTCCACCTCGTCGTCGCTGCGCCTGCCCGTCATGAAGCAATCGTGCCATATATCTTGATATCAAGATAAAATCTGGTGTCGGAGTCAGTCGCCGGCTTCGGATTCGCCGGCCGGCTCGCTGCCGCCGCCGGAAACCAGTGTGTCGTCAACGGTGACGATCGGGGCCGACTGCTGATCGACTACACCCGAGCCGCTGCCGGACGACTGCTGGTCCGGCGCTTGAGTGGTCGAATCGGCTGACCCGGACCCGCTCGAAGGATGGCCGGACGGAACGACCGGAGTGCGGTGCGCCCGCCTGGCCACAGGCGGCTGCGCGGGTTGGCGCGAAATCACCCGCCCCAAGCGCTGCAGGGGCGCGGAGTCGACGTGGAAGGGCGTCACCGTATTCACCACGTCCGAGACGAGTTTGCGGGCCGGCTGGGGCAGCTCACGGGTGAGCGTACTGACGATCGCGAGAAGGAGGATCGCTGCGGCCACGGCCAGGCGTCGAGCGACGGATGCCTGGCGGGCAGGCCGGGTGGCGGGGAGCGGGGGCGCACCGGCGAGCAATGCCAGCAGTTCGTCGGACGGAGCCGGCGTGCCCGTGTCCGCGAGCATGCTGAGCTCGTCGAGGAAGCGGGCGACGGGGGCACCGTCGCGCGCCCCGATGCCGGCATCACGGACGATCTCGGCGCTGAGCTCGGTGAAGTCGCTCATGGTGTCGTCCCCCCATCGGCGAGAATCCGTCGCAAGGCGAGGACACCCCGGCGCTGCAACTGCTTCACGGCCCCGACGGACCGCCCCATGACACGCGCCGCCTGCTCAAGGGAGAGATCGGCGACGATGCGCAGGATCAGCACTTCACGCTGGTCGTCGGGCAGCCGCGCGAGCACCTCGCACACGGCGTCGGTCGCCATGCGCTCGTGAACCCGAGTTTCGGCGGACTGGACTACCCGGCGATCCTCGGCGGGCTCGTAGCGCACCGGGGGCGTGTTTGCGCTACGCCCGCGCAGCTCGTCGACGAGGCGAGCGTGCGCGATCGAGAACGCGAGGGTGCGCAAGCCACTTGGCCCACCCCGCAGGCGGGGTAGCTGCGGCAGCAACGCGAGGAAAACGTCGTGGGTTACCGCCTCTGGATCGCCCGCCCCGCGGGCGCGAAGGTAGCCGAGGATCTTCGGAGCCAATTGCGCGTAGACCTCGTGCAGCGCGCTGGATTCGCCGCGCATTGCCGCCTTGACGACCTGCGCCGTCAGGCTGGTGCCGACCGTCGACCGCTCGCCCATCGCCTACCTTTCCTGCTCGGTTCCGGCACCCTACGGCCCCTAGCTGTGCGTGCACCTTCGTCCACACAGTGTCCTGACATAGCTGAGAGGAACCAGGGCCGACGTAACCCGCGACGGCGGCGTCGCGATTAGCACCATGACCGCATCGCGTCCCCCTAAGGAGTCGACCGTGCACCGTCCGATTCGAATTGCTGCCAGCGCGGCCGCCGCCGGCGCGCTGGCCGCCGGAGCGTCCGTCGCGCTCGCGGCCCTGCCGGCTCAGCACGCAGTGAAATCCCCGAGCAGCTCCCCGCAGACCATCACCGTGCTCCAGATCGCCGACGTGCAAACCCTGCGCGAGCAGGGCGAGGCGCAGGCCGCGGCCCTTCAGGTGGCCGAACTCGAACAGCAGCTGGCTGCCCGGCGCGCCCGGTTGCGGGCCGAGCAGGCACGCGAGCACCAGGCGAGCGCCAGGCGGCACACGATGGAGATCGCCGCACGGCAGGCCCATGAACAGGCGGCTGCCGCTGCCGTCGTCATGGCCCAGCAGCAACATGCCGCGGCGCTCCAAGCGGCCGCCTACAGTGCGGCCCAGCAAAGCTCTGCCGGCGCGTCGTGGGCCACCTCGTCATCGAGCAGCGGCACGACGGCACCGGGGGTGCACGGGCACACCGGCGCCAGCGGCGGGTCCGTCGGCAGCGGGACGCCCAAGCCGTCGGTGCACGGGCACACCGGCGCCAGCGGCGGGGCTCCGGGCGGCGGAACAGCCGGCGACGACGGCCACGAGGGCAGGGGGGACGACGGTGGCGAGGACTGAGCGCGGGCGTCGCGCCCAGTGGACCGCGGCCGTGATCCTGGCACCGGGTGCTGCAGCGATGTTCGGTGCGACGACGGCCTGGGCCGAGCACACCACACCGACTACGCCCGCCACTCCGGCGTCTGCCGTGTCGAGCGCTGTGCTGCCGCCACGGCCGCCCGCAGTCGACAATGCGGGCATCCTGCGAGACCAGCGCCGCCACGCCGCAGAGCTCGACGACCAACTGCAAGCGGTGACGGCGCAGTTGCGTCGCGCGCACACGCACCGGGTGGCCGAGGAGCGGGCGACTCGCGTCGCTGCTGCCGCTGCCGCTTCGGGTAGCAATCAGGGACCCACGTCCTACCAGCAGCCCCAATATCAGACACCTCAGTATCAAGCGCCTGCCGCGCAGTACCAGCCGCCCGTGGTGCAGTACCAGGCGCCACCCGCCCCTGCTCCACCGGCGCACGGGTCGACCGGCGCGTCCGGGACGGTCAAGTGACCGGGCCGACATCCATTCCTACGCTCGCAGACCCAATGACACGAGATACGTTATTGCGCTCGACTTTTGCCGCGATGGCGTCCGAGATATCAGTGACGTTCGGCCCGGGCACGATAGGTCCGAACGAGACGTTCGACCGGATCGCCGGTGTCTTCGCCGACGTCGAGACTCAGTGCACGCGATTCAATGAGTCCAGCGATCTGATGCGCGCCAACGCCGCGGGTGAGGACAGCATCGCGGTGGGGCGCTACTGCTACGACGCGCTGCGCGCGGCCGAGCGGGCCCACGCGATGACCGGTGGCGCGTTCGATCCCCGAGTGCTCGGCGCGTTGCGCGAACTCGGCTACACCCGCTCACTGCCCTTCGCCTCCGGTCAGGTGCGGGTCGCTCGGCACGCCGCAGCACCTGCACCGCCTCCCGCCGCGTCCGGACCCTGGCAGCCGGTCTTTGAGCCCGTCACCGGTACCGTGCGCATCGGTCCGGTTCCGGTCGATCTCGGCGGCATCGGCAAGGGACTCGCGGTCCGGTGGGGCCTCGCCACCGCCGCCCGCGACAGCCCGTGCGTGCTCATCGAGGCAGGGGGCGACTGCCATGCCCGCGGGTCCGGCCCGGAAGGGACCGGGTGGCGCCTGGGCGTCGAGGATCCCCGGGGCGGAGCCGATCCGCTCGCCGTCCTCGCCGTCACCGACGCTGCCTGCGCGACCTCGTCGATCCGGCTGCGCCGTTGGCGGGCCGACGACAAGCTCGTGCACCACCTGATCGATCCCCGCACGGGTGCGCCGGGCGGCGACGGCCTGCTCGCGGTGACCGTCGTCGCCGACGACTGCGCCGACGCCGAAGTCTGGAGCAAAGTGCTTTTCCTGCATGGACGCGCCGGGATCGCCGACGCGGCTCGGCTGCGCGGGCTTGCGGCGCTGTGGGTGGACACCGAGGGCACTCTCGGCGCCAGCGCGGCAATGCTCCCTCTCGTCGTCTGGCGTGCCCATGAGTGAGCGCACAGAGCTGCTCGGCCTGCCATTCGGACACAGCGAGACTGCGGCCCGCGAGCGCACTGCGCCGCGCGAGGGCAGGGCGATCAGGGTAGGCCGCGTGGCAGCCCGGTCGCTCGTCGCGGCCGCCAGCCTCGGCTTGGCCGGCTGGCTCATCGCCCGAACGGGGCAGCATCTCGCCGGCAACAAGATGGCGCCCTGGATCCTGGGCCGAGCCACGGGCGTCTGCGCCTACCTGCTCTTTGCCGCACTGGTGCTTCTCGGGCTGCTGCTGTCGCATCCGTGGCGCGCCCGGGTGAGCCGTCCGAGCGCAGCCAACCGCATCCGCGCCCACATCGGCCTGTCGGTCTTCACCCTCGGCTTCACGGCCCTGCACGTGTTCGTGCTCGCCACGGACAAGTACGCCGGAGTCGGCTGGAGCGGCGCTCTCGTGCCGATGGGCTCGACCTACCGTCCGGTAGCAACAACGCTCGGCCTGCTGGGCGTGTGGACGGCGCTGCTGGCCGGGGTGTCAGCCGCGGCTGCCGGTCGACTACCGCGCCGGCTCTGGTGGCCGCTGCACAAGGTCGCCGCCAGCTCGTTCGTCCTGATCTGGATACACGGCGTCCTCGGCGGCGGCGACACACCTGCCCTGCTGGCGCTGTACCTGAGCACCGGCGCCTTGCTCGTGCTGGTCGCCGTCTCGCGCTATGCGGCACGCACGCCGTCCGATCGAGTCGCGGAGTTGCGCCGATGACCGCGGTGCTGCGATCGAGCGGCGATCCGGAGCCGTTACTCGGGAGCACGATCCACTACCCGGAGTTCGGCTCGACGCGTCATCGCGCCGAAACCTTGGTCGCACATCAGGCGCGCCTCGGCGGGCTGCCGTCGAGTCGCGGCGCGGCGGGAGCCGAGTTGATCGCCGACCTCGCCGATTGCGCTCTGGCCGGCCGGGGCGGCGCGCACTTCCCGGTCGCGGCCAAATGGCGGCGGGTTCGCGACGCTGCCGAGTGGCGGCGCGAGCGCCCGGTCGTCGTGGCGAACGGTGCCGAGAGCGAGCCGTTGAGCGCGAAGGACGCTGCCCTGCTGGAGATGCGTCCACACCTCGTCCTGGACGGCCTGGTGTGCGCAGCGGAAGCACTCGGCGCCGCCGATGCAGTGCTTTGGCTGCACGAGGGCGCGACCACGGTCGCCCGGAGCGTGGCGCGGGCCCAGGCTGAGCGCGCGGCCGGGAGTCTCGACGAGCCGGCGGTCCGGGTCGAGATCGGACCGCACCGTTACCTGAGCGGGGAGTCCAGCAGCATCGTCTCGGCGCTCTCGGGCGGGCCGGCGCTGCCGATGTTCCGACGCGTCCCGGCTGCCGAATCGGGGGTCCAGGGTCGTCCCACGCTCGTGCAGAACGTCGAGTCCCTCGCTCGCGTGGCGCTCGTCGCGCGCGGTGAGCAACCGCCCCCGACAGTGCTGGTCACCGTCGCCGTCGACGGTCACCGCAGCGTCGTCGAAGCGGACGAGGGAGCGGATCTGCTCGCGATCGTGGCCTCGGTGACCGGTCCGGGCCCGCTGAGCGCGGTGTTGCTCGGCGGTTACGGTGGCCGCTGGGCGTCAACTGCCGAACTCGCCGGCACGAGCTTCGATCAAGCCGGGCTACGCGCCCGGGGGTTGTCGCTGGGTGCCGGGGTGCTGATGGCGCTGCGGGCAGGCCGGTGCGGCCTCGTCCGGGCCGCCGAGATCGCCCGCTACCTGGCCGACAGCAGCGCCAGGCAGTGCGGGCCGTGCCTGTTCGGCCTGGCCGACATCGCCGAGCTGATCGCCGAGCTGGCCGACTGCACCGCGCGCCGGCGCGACACCGCCCGGCTGGAGCGCTTCCTGCAGGAGGTCAACGGACGGGGTGCGTGCCATCATCCGGACGGCGCGGTCGCGATGGTCACCAGCGCGCTGGCGACGTTTCGCGACGACGTGGCGGCGCACCTGCGCGGCGGTTGCTATGCCTGAGCGGCTGCGAATCGACCCGGTCGCCTGCGATGGGGTGGGGCTGTGCGCGCATGTGGCGCCAGACCTCGTCCGGGTCGATTCGTGGGGGTTTCCGATAATAGTTTCGGCGCCGATCGATCGCCGCCGGGCGCGCCAGGCAAACGCTGCGGTGACCGCGTGTCCAAGGCGCGCGGTATTCGTCGAATCCGTGCCGGACGGCTCGTAACCCGCTGGGCAGCGCGAACGATTGACTTAAGGAGCCGGAACCCTGCTCGAGCGGGCCCCGGTACAGCGCCGCCGGCGGACGGGGACGAGTCCCCCTCCCGCCCGTCCGCCGGCCGCGTGGGCTCAATCGGCGACCGGAGCCGCCGCAGTCTTCTTCGCCGCAGTCTTCTTCGCCGCAGTTTTCTTGGCCGCGGTTTTCTTCGCTGCCGGCTTGCGTGCTGTCTTCTTGGCCGCTGCCTTGCGCGGCGCCTTCTTGGCCGGTCCGCGGGCACGGCGGTCGGCGAGCAGTTCGCTGCCCCGCTCGTCGCTGAGCGTGTCGACCGAGTCGCCGCGGCGCAGCGAGGCGTTGGTCTCGCCGTCGGTCACGTACGGCCCGAAGCGGCCGTCCTTGACCACCATCGGCTGACCAGACACCGGATCAACGCCGAGTTGCTTCAGCGGCGGCGCAGCAACGGCTTGCCGTCCGCGCGTCTTGGGCTGGGCGAAGATGAGCTTCGCCTCGTCCAGCGTGACCGTGAACAGCTGCGCCTCGGTCGCCAGCGAGCGCGAGTCACTCGCGCGCTTGAGGTAGGGCCCGTAGCGGCCGTTCTGCGCGGTGACCTCCTCGCCGTCGAGCTGACCCAGGCTGCGCGGCAGGGTCAGCAGCTGCTCGGCATCGGCGAGGGTGATCTCGTCCAGTGACATGTCCTTGAGCAACGACGAGGTGTTCTCGCCGTCGGTGACGTACGGGCCGTAGCGTCCGGTGCGCGCGGTGATCTGGCGGCCGTCGCTGGTAGTGCCGAGCTCCCGGTCGCCGGACGGAGCCGAGAGCAGCTCGTCGACCTTCTCCGGTGTCAGCTCGTCAGGCGCCACATTCTCAGCGATCGAGGCACGCTCCTCGCCGCGCTGCAGATACGGCCCGTAGCGCCCGACCCGTACCACCGCGTCGGTGCCGGCGAGCGCGATCGAGTTCACCCCGCGCGCGTCGATCTCCTCCAGTCGCGATTCGATCAGCCGCTTGAGCCCACCTTGGGCCGAGATGCGCTGCGAGTCGCTCGGATTGTCGTCGGCCCCGAAGTAGAAGCGGTGCAGCCAGTCGACGCGGGACTTCTCGCCGTTGGCGATGTCGTCGAGATCGTTCTCGACCGAGGCGGTGAAGCCGTAATCGACCAGCCGGCTGAAGTAGGACTCGAGCAGCCCGATCACGGCGAATGCGGTGAACGTAGGGACGAGCGCCGCGCCCTTCTTCCACACGTATCCGCGATCCTGAATGGTCTGCATGATCGAGGCGTAGGTGGACGGGCGGCCGACGCCGAGTTCCTCCATCGCCTTCACCAGCGACGGCTCGGTGTAGCGGGCCGGCGGCGAGGTGGAGTGGCCGTCCGCCTCGAAGTTGCGCGGATCGAGGCCGTCGCCGCGCGCCAGCTGCGGCAACCGCTTCTCGGCGTCGTCCTTCTCGCCCCGGTCGTCGGTGTCCTCGACGTAGGCCCGCAGGAAGCCGGGGAACGTGATCGTGCGCCCGCTCGTGGTGAACACGACCGACTCCTGCGACACTGACGTGCCGCCGATCCGCACCGACACCGTCGTTCCGACCGCGTCGGCCATCTGTGAGGCGAGGGTGCGCTGCCAGACCAGCTCGTAGAGCCGGAAGTCCTCGGACGAGAGCTCCTTGGCGACCGCACCAGGGGTGCGGAACGTGTCGCCCGCCGGGCGGATCGCCTCGTGCGCCTCCTGGGCGTTCTTCACCTTGCGGGTGTACATCCGCGGCTCGGCCGGCACGTAGGCGTCACCGTAGAGCTCGCGGGCCTGCCTGCGGGCCGCTGAGAGCGCGGTCGCCGACAGCGTGGTCGAGTCGGTGCGCATATAGGTGATGAAACCGTTCTCGTAGAGCCGCTGCGCGGTACGCATCACTTGCTGCGCCGACCAGCGGAACTTGCGGCCGGCCTCCTGCTGCAGCGTGGAGGTCATGAACGGCGCGTACGGACGTCGGCGGTAGGGCTTCTCCTCGACGTGCTGCACGCTGAACGGGCGGCCCGCCAGGCGGGCGACGAGGCCGCGGGCGCCAGCCTCGTCCAGATGCAGCACGTTCGACGGCGCCCGGCCGGTCGCTGCATCGAAGTCGCGGCCGGTGGCCAGGCGAGTGTCGTCGAGGCTGACCAGGGTGGCGGTGAAGGTGTCCGGGTCACCGGGCTTGCGATCCGATGGCGCGAACGTGCCCGCGACGTCCCAGTACTCGGCGGTCTTGAATGCCATCCGGGCTCGCTCGCGCTCGACGATCATTCGGGTGGCGACCGACTGGACCCGACCGGCCGAGAGCCGCGGCAGCACCTTCTTCCACAACACCGGGCTGACCTCGTAGCCGTAGAGCCGGTCGAGGATCTGTCGGGTGCGCTGGGCCTCGACCAGCGGCTCGTCGATGTCGCGCGGTGCAGCGACAGCTGCGGCGATCGCGGACGGTGTGATCTCGTGAAAGACCATCCGGCGCACCGGCACCTTCGGCTTGAGCTCTTGCACCAAGTGCCAGGCGATCGCCTCGCCCTCGCGGTCCTCGTCCGTTGCCAGGTACAGCTCGTCGGCGTTCTTGATCAGCGCCTTGAGCTTGCTGACCTGCTGCTTGCGGTCCGCCGAGACGACGTAGAGCGGCTCGAAGTCGTTGTCGACGTCGACACCGAGGCGGGCCCACGGCTGGCCCTTGTACGCGGCCGGCACCGCGGCGGCGTTGGGTGGCAGCTCGCGAATGTGGCCGATCGAGGCCTCGACGACATAGCCGGCGCCGAGTAACCCACCGATCATCTTGGCCTTCGTCGAGGACTCGACGATCACCAGCTTCGTGCCGGTCTTGACCGTCTTGCCTGCCACCGCCACTCCTCTCAGTTGCACCCAGCGAGCGGCGACCGTGCGCCATCGCACGATGCAGCCGCTCGCCGCGGACGGTACAGGACGTCAACAAACCACACATTCACGCCGTCAGGCGATTCCCAGCGGCCAATCCCCCGCTCCGCCCGCGGGCGGAGCCCCGACAAGTTCCCCGAGCCGCCGGATGCGGCGCGTCGAGGTGACCCGCCAGCCGGGGCCGCCGCGTCCGGCTATCGACACCGCGCCGACGCCGAGCCGGGACAGCTGCGCCCCGCACAACAAGTGCACCGCATCGTCCGGACGGGCCGTGCCGAGCAGGTAGCCCGCGGGATCGCGGCGCCCGGCAGCGATGGCCCAGAGCCGTAGGCCGCCCGGCGTCAGCACGAACCCGGTCGGCGGGCCCTGGTTGGCCCCATGGCTCCAACGTTCCGCGACGACGACCAGTCCGGCGCTGAAGGCCGTCCGGACGCCAAAGCCGTCCACCGCCGCGATCACGGCGTCGTCGGCCGCGAACCGCCGTGCTGCGAACTCGCCGGCGAGGGCGAGCGCGCGCCACTCGTCGCGGACCACGATCGAGAGCCGGGCAAGCGCACCTTGGCGCCCCCAGTGGCCGCCTGCCAGCACCACCCCGTCGAGATCGTCGAGCGTCGGGTCGGCAGCGGCCGCGCCGAACAGCGAGAACTGTGTCATCGGCGCCGCCCGTGTGTCAGCTGACCTGAACGCGCTCCGGAGCGCTGTCGATCGGCGTGTCGCCCATCGAGACCTTGCGCCGACGCGACACAGTGACCGCCGCCACGATGATGGCGAAGGCAACGGCCGCGATGGCAAAGCGGATGCCCTTGCTCGCGTTATCGCCCAGGGTGACCTCGATGACCGCCGGCGCGATGAGCACCGAGACCAGGTTCATCACCTTGATCAGCGGGTTGATGGACGGCCCGGCAGTGTCCTTGAACGGGTCGCCCACGGTGTCACCGATGACGGTGGCGGAGTGCGCGTCGCTGCCCTTGCCGCCGTAGCTGCCGTCCTCGACCATCTTCTTGGCGTTGTCCCAAGCGCCGCCGGAGTTGGCGAGGAAGACCGCCATCAGCACGCCCGCGCCGATCGCGCCGGCGAGGTAGCCGGCGAGCGGGCCGGCGCCGAACGCGAAGCCGACGGTGATCGGGGCGAAGATCGCCAGCAGGCCCGGCGTCGCCAGTTCGCGCAGCGAGTCCTTCGTGCAGATGTCCACGACCCGCGCATAGTCCGGCTTTTCGGTGTAGTCCATGATCCCGGGGTGCGCGCGGAACTGCTCGCGGACCTCGTACACCACTCGTCCCGCGGCACGGCCGACTGCGCTGATCGCCAGGCCGCTGAAGAGGAACACGACTGCGGCGCCCAGGACGACGCCGACCAGCAGGTTCGGCGACGTGATCTGGAAGTCGATGACGCCTCTCGCGTGGTACTTGACGAATGCCTGCCCGATCGCTCGGGTGAACGAGCCGAACAGCGCCGTCGCCGCGAGCACGGCGGTCGCGATCGCGATGCCCTTGGTGATCGCCTTGGTGGTGTTGCCGACGGCATCGAGATCGGTAAGCACGCGCGCACCGACCTCGTCGATGTCGCCGCTCATCTCGGCCACGCCCTGGGCGTTGTCGCTGACCGGACCGAAGGTGTCCATCGCGACGATCACGCCAGCGGTCGTGAGCAGCCCGCAACCGGCGAGCGCGACCGCGAAGAGCGCCACACCGACCGACCCGCTGCCGAGCAGGAACGCGCCGAACACGGCCAACGCGATGAGCGTCGCAGTGTAGACGGCTGACTCCAGACCCAGCGAGATACCGGCCAGGATGACGGTGGCAGCGCCGGTGAGGGAGGTCGAGGCGACGTCCTTGACCGGGCGCCGCACCGTGTCGGTGAAGTATCCGGTCAGCTGCTGGATCAGCACGGCCAGCACGATGCCGATGAGGACGGCGACAAAGGCGATGATCTTGGGGTTGCCGGTGGAGCGAAGGACCTCTTGGTCGATGCCGGCGAACTTGCTGAAGTCGCTGGGCAGGTAGGTGAAGGACAGGATCGCGACAAGGACGAGCGACACCGACGCCGAGATCACGAAGCCGCGGTTGATCGGCACCAAGCCGGTGCGGTCCCCAGGGCGCAGCTTGGTCGAGAGCACGCCGACCACCGAACTGACGATGCCGATAGCGCCGATGATCAGTGGCAGCAGCAGGCCCTTCGCGCCGAACGCCGCCTGGCCGAGGATCAGCGCCGCGACCAGGGTCACCGCGTAGGACTCGAACAGATCGGCCGCCATCCCGGCGCAGTCACCGACGTTGTCGCCCACGTTGTCGGCGATGGTGGCAGCGTTGCGGGGGTCGTCCTCGGGGATACCGGCCTCGACCTTGCCCACCAGGTCGGCGCCGACGTCGGCCGCCTTGGTGAAGATGCCGCCGCCGACACGCATGAACATCGCGAGGAGCGCACCACCGAAACCGAAACCCTCGAGGACGGTCGGGGCGTGGTCGTTGTAGAAGAACAGCACCACCGACGCGCCGAGCAGGCCCAGCCCGACGGTGAGCATGCCGACGATGCCGCCGGTGCGGAAGGCGATGTGAAAGCCCCGCTCGGCTCCGCCGTCGCGAGCCGCTGATGCGACGCGGACATTGGCGCGAGTGGCCATCGTCATGCCGATGTAGCCGACCGCTGCAGAGAAGACGGCGCCGATCAGGAAGAAGATCGCCCGGCCGATCCGCACGCTGGCCCCGCCCTCGTTCACGGGCAGCAGCAGCAGCAGCGCGAAAACGATCACCGCGAACACGGCCAGCGTCCGGAATTGCCGGTTCAGATACGCAGCCGCACCTTCCTGGACGGCCTTGGCGATCTCTTGCATCTTCGGCGTGCCCTGCCCCGCACTCAGCACCTCCCGTACGAGCACGTAGGCGAACACCAGCGCGAGGATCGCGATCAGGCCGATCACCGCGACGATGCCCTTCTGGCCGCTCGTGATTCCGGGCGCGGCAAGTAAGTGGTGCGTCATGCAGGTACCCCAATGTCAAGTGTCGAGCGCACCCTGCCGATGCAGGCAAATGCGGACGTACCGGGCGGTGCAAAGCTTGCGCGCGCGCCCTGGACCAATGGGGCGCAGTCTAGCCCGAAAGACGCTGCTTTGCGGCGAAGCGGGTCAGCGTGGCGAAGGTCAGGCCTCCTGAGCGGAGCCGGCGAGTTCGTCCAGGGCGTCCGCCACGTTCGCGTGGATTCGGAAGACACTGTCCAGGCCAGTGATCGTGAACAGTTTCAGAATGCGCCGATGCGTGCAGACCAGCGGCAGCGACGCGCCGCGCTCCGCTGCCGCGGTGCGGGCGGCGACCAGCGCACCGAGCCCAGTGGAGTCGAGGAAGTCGACGTCGCTGAGATCCACGACGACACTCGAGCCTGACTCCAGCAACTCGGTGAGCCCATCGCGTAACGCTGGGGCGGAGTAGACGTCCACCTCTCCGCTTACTGCGACGACCGCAACGGCGTTGTCGCCATGCTTCGACACGGAAAGCTCCAACGCAAACCACCTCGTAGTCAGAGGGCCGGGGAAAGATGAGAGCCGCTCTATTTCCCGGTCAGCATGCCACACCAGAATCCACGGAGCCGCGATGCACGAGTTGCTCGAGCGGCTGCTGCTCGGCTTCCCAACCGACGGCGAGCCGCTCGCGCACGTCGAGTCCATTCCGGCGCGGCCCGGCTCGCCTGCGGACTGGCCCGCGTGGACCCCGGACGTCCTGCGGATGCGCTTCGGCGCCCGCGGCGTCGAGCGCCCCTGGACGCATCAGGTCGAGACCGCCTCGCTGGCGTTCGCCGGCTCGTCGGTCGTGGTGGCTACCGGGACAGATTCGGGCAAGTCGTTGGGCTATCAGCTTCCGGCGCTGACGACAGTGCTGGCCGAGGACCGCGCCCGGGTGCTGTATCTCGCCCCCACGAAGGCGCTCGCCGGTGATCAGTTGCGGTCGCTGTCCTCGCTCGCGTTGACCGGATTGCGCGCGGCGACCTACGACGGTGACACGCCAACCGGCGAGCGGGACTGGGTACGAGCGCACGCCAACTGGATCCTCTCCAACCCGGACATGCTGCATCACAGCGTGCTACCCGCCCACGCGAGATGGGCGTCGTTCCTGCGCCGGCTGCGCTACGTCGTGGTGGACGAGTGCCACGCCTACCGCGGGCTCTTCGGGGCGCACGTCGCGCTCGTGCTGCGCCGCCTGCGGCGGGTATGCCAGATCTACGGCAGCACGCCGACGTTCGTCCTCGCCTCAGCAACGGTCGCCGACCCGGCGGTGGCGGGCGCCCGGCTGATCGGCGCACCGGTGACTGCGGTGACCAACGACGGCTCGCCGCGCGGCGCGACGACCTTCGCGCTGTGGGAGCCGCCGCTGACGGCGTTGCGCGGCGAGCACGACGCCCCGGTGCGTCGGACCGCCGGCGCGGAGGCCGCCCGGCTGCTCGCCGACCTGGTGGTCGAGGGCGTCCGGACGCTGGCCTTCGTCCGGTCGCGGCGCGGTGCCGAGATCACCGCGCTCACCGCGCAGCGGCACCTGCGCGAAGCGGGACTGCGCCCGCTCGCAGCGCGGGTGGCGCCGTATCGAGCCGGCTACCTCGCCGAGGAGCGCCGCTCGATCGAGGCCGCGCTCTCGTCCGGCGAGCTGCTCGGGGTGGCGGCGACCAACGCGCTGGAACTGGGTCTGGACGTCAGCGGGCTGGACGCGGTGCTGCTCGCCGGGTTTCCTGGCACGCTCGCCTCGCTGTGGCAGCAGGCCGGGCGGGCCGGCCGCTCCGGGGCCGCGTCGCTGGTCGTTTTCGTCGCGCGCGATGACCCGCTGGACACCTATCTCGTCCATCATCCCGACGCTGTGTTCGGACGTCCGGTTGAGGCGTCGGTCTTCGATCCGGCGAACCCGTATGTCCTGGGCCCGCAGCTGTGCTGTGCCGCGGCAGAGCTGCCGTTGCGCGCGGACGAACTGGCGCTGTTCGGCGGCGGCGCTGCAGAGGCGGTGCTCGACCGGCTGGTCACCGCCGGCGTGCTGCGCCGTCGGCCGACCGGTTGGTACTGGACGTCCGCTGATCGCCCGCACGCCGACATCCGCGGCACGGGCGGTGCGCCGGTGAGCGTGGTCGGCAGCGCGGACGGCGCCGTGATCGGGACGGTCGACGCGGGTGCCGCGCACAGCACCGTCCACACGGGGGCGGTGTACCTGCATCAGGGCCGGTCCTACGTGGTGGACGCCCTCGACCTCGACGAGTCGGTGGCGCTCGTCCACGCCGAAGAGCCGGACTGGACCACCTCGGCGCGCGACATCACCGACATCGCGATCGTCTCGGTGTCGTCCGGCGACGTCTTCGGCCCGCTCGGCATCTTCTTCGGGACGGTGGACGTCACGAACCACACCGTCGGCTACCTGCGCAGGCGCCTCAGCACGAACGAAATCCTCGACGATAACCCGCTCGACCTGCCGCCACGGCAGCTACGCACCCGGGCCGTCTGGTACACGATCGAGCAGTACGCGTTGGACGAAGCGGGCCTCGTCCAAGCCGATGTGCCGGGCGCGGCGCATGCCGCCGAACACGCCGCGATCGGGCTGCTGCCGCTGTTCGCGACATGTGACCGCTGGGACATCGGCGGGGTGTCCACCGCGCTGCACCCCGACACCGGCTCGCCGACCGTGTTCGTCTACGACGGCCACCCCGGTGGCGCTGGGTTCGCCGAGCGCGGTCATGCGACGCTCGCGTCGTGGCTGACCGCGACCCGCGACGCGATTGCCGCCTGCGAATGCATCGCCGGGTGCCCGTCGTGCGTGCAGTCACCGAAGTGCGGCAACGGCAATGACCCGCTGGACAAAGACGGCGCGGTGCGCCTGCTCGAGCTGGTGCTGGCCCACCTGCCGGGGTGACGTTTCAGGCTGCCGCGGGTTGGGGTTCGGCCTGGCGCATCGTCAACGCCTTCAGCGCCGCGTCGGGATAACGGCTAGGGAGGCACCTCGATCCGGCCGGCACGCGCGGTTGCGGTGGCGGATCGCTCGCCCAAGAGCGGTAGCTCGAAGCTCAAGCTGACCCGCACCCGCACCGCGCCGCTGCGCCCGCTCGGAGCAATCTCGGCGGCGCAGGAGCGCAGTACGGCTCGGTTGGCCTCCGCAGCTTTGCCCGCCGCGGGACAGATACCGGTCTCGTCGATACCGATCTGGCCCGCAGCGGCGAGGGCCGCCAGATCGGCGGCGGACTCCGCTCGATGCCGGGCGAGCACTGCCAGCGACCGCACACTCGTCAGCACCGCGAACGTCATCAGCAAGGCCGCACATGCGAGCACCCATACCGCCGCGGCGCCCCTGTCGCTGACCCGTACGCGGGTCACGGTGGCACCGTCGGCTCTGCCGCGGCGACGGCGCGCTCGGTGATCGTTACCGACGGCAGCCAGCGCGCGAGCAGGTGCACATGAATGTGCACCACGGCCATCACCTCGTCTGCCGTACTGGTGATCGACACCGTCGACCCCGGCGCCGCTTCCGCGGCGAGTAGGTGTGCGGTGTCAAGGTCGCCACGTGCAGCGGCGCGAGCGGCTTCACGTGCGGCGTCCTGCACCCGGGTTCGTGTTGCGCCAATCGACTCGACGCTGAGCGCGAACGCCAGTAGCAGGATCAGCACCGGCAGGCAGGCGACCAACTCTGCCGTCGCCATTCCGGCGTCACGATTCCTATTTGCCTCGCAGCGCATGGCGCCCGCTCAGATCGCGGTCAGCGCGGTGTGCACGATGGAGGTAAGCATCGCCGACACTGCCGGGCTGCGGACGATCTTGTACAGCACGACCGCGAAACCCACTGCGGCGATCGTCCCGACTGCGTACTCCGCCGTTGTCATCCCGGCATCACCGATTGCCCACACGCGCCGGGCAATTCTCTTGAGAAGTTTCATGCCTGTCAGCCAAACCCGAACGAGCGGCGGACGCAGCGCAGCGAGCCAATCTGTGGACCACACCCGCCCTGTGGATGGCGAACTTGACAGCGCGCAGTCACGCGCCGTTGCCCGAGCCAGTTGTGTCAGATGCTTCGAATGTCCAACCGAAAGGACAGCTGGTCGGTGAGTCGGCGCAGGTTTCCCGCGTCCGAGGTCCAGATCGTCGACGAGCTCGCAGCGGCGCACAGCACGACACGTGCGTCGACACGATCGGCGCTGCCGGGCCGCCCCAGCAGAGCGCCAACATCGTGCGCGTGCGCAACCCCGAACGGTGCGACACGGCAGCCGCGAAGAAACCGCCGCAGCTGCACCTGGCGCGGGGAGCGACTCACCTGCGCCACAACAGGAGCGGTGGTTGTCGGCACGACGCCGGCCTCGAGCCGGGCACGGTGATCAGCCCACACCTGACGGTCGCTACGGTCGGCAGCAACGAGCAGGCCCGCGCCGTAGATGCTCACGCCGTGCGCGATCCAGTGGCCCGCCCGGCATCTAGCTCCGCCTCGGTGAAGTGTCCGTGCTCGCGCTCCCATTCCGCGACCGCGGCGAGCCCGTCACGAATCAGCAGCGCTCGTCGGGCGGCGGCCGTCCTCCAGGCCCACACACTGATGCCCTCCCCTGCGACCGCGGCAGAGGCACGGCGAAGGGCACCGCCCACCGGGTGTTGTGCCGACCCGGCAACCCGACTGGCGTGACGGTCACCGGGTCGGTAACAGTGGAGAGATGACCGCTGATCCCAACGCCGGCCCGCCCACGTCCGACGAACCCCCGCCCGACGGCAGGTACCTCGGAAACCCTGCGGTACGAGCGGAATGGGACGAGCGATACGCCGAACAGGCGCAACTCTGGAGCGGCCAGCCCAACAGCGCGCTGGTGGCGCAGCTCGACGGGATCACGCCCGGTCGAGCGCTCGACGTTGGCTGTGGCGAGGGCGCGGACGCGATCTGGCTGGCAAGCAACGGCTGGGACGTGACCGCAATCGAGGTCTCCGGCGTAGCGCTGAAGCGGGCAGCCGGCCACGCGCGCGATGCCGGTGTCGCCGTCCGCTGGATCCACGCCGAGCTGGCGCAGGCTCCGCTCGAGCCGGCGGACTTCGACCTGGTCTCCGCACAGTATCCGGCCCTGCTTCGCACCCCCGAGTCTGCAGCCGAGCGCGCGCTGCTCGCGGCAGTCGCCGTCGACGGCCTGTTGCTCCTCGTGCACCACGCGGGCATGGAGACTCGGCAGCACCCGGACGGCCGCTTCGACCCGGCCGACTACGTCTGGCCGGCGATGGTCGCCGAGCTGCTCGACGACGACTGGACGATCGAGCTGAACGAGCAACGGCCGCGCGCCGCACCCCACAGCGGCGCCGGCGCGGGCCCACACCACGTTGAGGATTTGGTCCTGCGTGCGCGTCGGCGGCGCTGAGACCGCTCTGCCGCCCGGCGTGCGCCGTCTACACGCGCAACCGCCGGCTACCGGTGGATCAGCGTCGCCAGCTGAGCCGCGGCCTTAGCGCTGCCACCACGGCGCATTGGCCGATACGCCGGGCGTTGTCCGTGCGCGAGCAGCATCGCGGCGGCGAGATCGGCCGGCTTGGTGGCCGAGTAGTCCATCCGGATGCCCGCGCGGTAGTGCTCGAGACGGTGCGTGACGAAGTGCTGCTGCTCCCAGTGGTGCGCCAGCGGGAAGTAGACGAAGGGCCGGCGCGCCCCGACGAGTTCCATGGTGGTCGACAGCCCGCCCTGAACGACGGCGACGTCGGCACATGCCAGGTGTTCGAAAAGCGCAGGAACGTAGCCGTACTTGTCCATTCCTTCGACGTCGGGCAACGAATCGGGATGCAGGCGTGGCCCGGTCACCATCACCATCCGCGCGTCGGGCTGGTCCTTGCGGACGAGCGCGAAGGCCTCCGCGGTCAGTTCCAGCAGATCGCGCCCCACCGCCGTCCCCCCGACAGCGGCGACGTAGAGCGGAAAGCCGTTGCCGTAACCCAGCTTGGTGCGCAACGCGGCGGGGCGCCGGTACGCCGCCGGGTCGAACGGCAGCACATACGGCACCGCGGTGAACCATTTCGCCGACCATTCCCGGATTCCCGGCAGGCCCGGCCCGAAGGACGCGTCGGGCAATTCACCGAACCCACCGATGAACACCGATCGGTCACGGACGTAGGGGTAGCGCGCCAGATGTTCAATCATTTCCGCGTTGTAGTCCGCGCACAATTCCGCCTCACGTGGGTCGCCGTCCGCGTCGACAGGTAGGAACCCGATCACATCGGTCAGGAATGCGTACGGGGCAATCTTTCGCTCCGGATTCTCGTGCAGGAAATGGTCGACCTCCCACGATTCGTCGCCCACCCACAGGTCATAGGGCGTCTCGCGGACGACGTCGTCGAAAAGCATGTAGTTCGCGCAAAAAATCTCATCCATCCGGCGCATCGCATAGAAGGCGTGCAGGTCGTGGTGCGTCGACTCGCTCTCCCAATGTGCCGACTCCGACGCCAACTCGGCGCTGGCGGGATGGACGATCTCCCCCTCGGCCTGAAGGACGGCCGTGATCGGCGGCTGCGCCAACCAATGGATCTCCAGGTCTGGCACGGTTTCGCGCAGCGCACGGGCGATCGCCAGATCACGCAGGATGTGGCCGAGCCCGATCGGCGAGCACACCCACAGTGCCTTGCGCTTGCGCTCCCGCGCGAACAGCCAGGCAGACTCGCGCTTCGACGGTGCCGTGTGCATATCGACAAACTCCTTGATCAGGGTGTTGACGAGCACGGGGTGGCGGGCGTGCGGCAGGTGCCCGGCGCCCTCGAGCACGACCAGCCGGCCACCGGTGAGCTCAGCGAACCGGCGCCCGCGCGCCAGGGGTTGGCACCGGTCCTCGGTGCCGTGCAGCACGAGCACCGGGCAGCTCAGCGCGCGCGAGAGGGCAACGGCTTCGTCCTCGTCGTGCGGCCGTAACGGGGCGTGCACGCGGCAGGTCAGCGTCTCGGCATCGGTCTGCAGCGACCATCCGACAAGATCGTCGAACACCTTGGACGAGTGTGGCTCGGGCAGCAGCAGCTCGGTGTGGTAGTCGACCCACTCGCGATACTCGCCCCGCCAGCGCTCGTGATCGACGGCCTGCAGCGGGTACCCGGGCGGGGCGAGCGGGTGCACGCCCGGCGCGATCGCCACCAGCGCGCGTACCCGCTCGGGTTGCGCCGTTGCCAGCAGCAGCGACCATTTGATACCCGAGCACAATGCGACCAACACAGCCGATTCGGTTCGGGTCGCGTCCATAACCGCTGCGGCGTCCGCTGCGCAATCCTCGTCGCCGTACGCGGCTTCGCCTACTGGACGATCGGATCGCCCATTTCCGCGCGCATCGACGGTGATCACCCGGAAGTGGCGGGCGAGGTAGGGCACCTGGGCCTTCCACTGCCGGCCGTCCACCACCGGGAACGTCCCCATCAACAGGATTGTCACCGGGCCCGAACCGAACACCTCGTAATAGCAACGGACGCCGTCATTGACGGCATACCCGGTCTCGTTCGGCTCAGTTGCACGCATCATGTCTCCCTACACATGCTTCGACGAACTGCCGCACGACCAGGTTGAATCGCACCGGATGCCGCGCGTGCACGCAGTGGCCGCCGCCTTGGAAGATTTCCACGCGGCAGCCCAGCGCTTCGGCGAGCGCGACCCCCGTGTCGCTACCGACGATGCGGTCGTCGTCGCCGTGCACAACGAGACTGGGGCAGCGGACCTTGGCCGCCAATTGTGCGGCGACCGGCAGGCCGACGGTCGGCCGGTCACCGAGGTGTGGCGCACGCTCGGTCGCGACGAGCGTTTCGGCATCGGTGTCGAGTGCCCAGCCGACCGCGTCCTCGATCTGCTTGGACGAGTGCGGCTCGCAGAAGATCTCGCCGAAGAACCATTGCGCGAAACCCGCCAGGTCGTGGCGCCAGTAATTCGCGTTGTACGTCGCCCAGCCCGTCCCTTCCGCGAGCTCGACGTCGAATGGTTGCACCCAGCATTGCGGCAGCACATCGCCGAGCCGGATCGTCGGCGCGACGAAGACGGCTCCGGCGACGCGCTCGGGATGCGCTGCCGCGAGCTGCAGGAGCACCCGTGCCCCCATCGACAGCCCGACACCGACCGCCGACGCGGTACCGGTGTCGTCGAGCACGGCCAGCGCGTCGGCCACCGTCTCGGCGTCGGCATAGTCGAACGGATCGATCGGGCGGTCCGAGTTTCCGTTGCCGCGCGGATCGAAGGTCACCACCCGGAAATGCCGTGCGAGGTAGGGCACCTGAAGCTTCCACATCCGCGAATGCAGAATCGCCCACGGCGGCAACAGCAACACCGTCGTCGGGCCGGCGCCGAAGACCTCGTAGTAAATCCGCACACCGCGCCGCACCGCGTACCCGCATTGATCCGGCTCGCGTGCGCGCATGGCGTCTACTGTCGCGCGTCCGGACGCGGATCGCAGCACGGTGTGCGACACCGCTTAGGGACGGGCTTCGTAGACGATGTTGAACGGGGTCTCGCTCGCCCTGCGGAACCGGGTGAACCCGGCAGCCGTGACGACCTCGGCGATCGCGTTCTCGCCCGCCTGTGCGCCGAGGGAGTAGCCGCCGGTCTGCGAAAGCGCGTTCGGGACGCACAGGAAGGTCGAAAAGTTGTAATAGACCCGTCCGACCGGGTTCAGGTTGTCCGTAACGGTGTTGCCGGCGGCCGGTTCCACGATCATCCACGTGCCGTCGGGCGACAAAGCCTGCCGGATGTGCGTGGCGGCGCCGACCGGGTCGCCCATGTCGTGCAGGCAGTCAAAGCTGGTGACGAGGTCGTAGCCGCTACCGACGAATGTCTGGGCGGACGCGACCTCGAAGGAGATCCGGTCAGCCACCCCGGCGTCGGCCGCGCGCTTGCGGGCCAGTTCGATCGACCCGGCGTGGTAGTCGCAACCGAGTAGCTGCGAATTCGGGTACTGCTCGGCGAGCAGGATCGTGGACGCGCCCAGACCACATCCGACGTCGGCCACCTTCGCGCCCGCCTGCAGCTTCTGCTCGACGCCGTCCAAGGCGGGGATCCACGCGGGGACCAGGTTGGCGTGGTAACCCGGGCGGAAGAACTGCTCGCAGCCGAGGAACACATCCGTGTCGTGCTCGTGCCAGCCGATTCCGGTGCCGGTCCGAAACGCCTCGGCGACGCGTTCCTCGGCCCGCAGGGACCCGAGGGCCAAGAGGAAGGCGCCGGGTGCGTACACCGCACCGTCCGGGTCGGCGAGGACGAAGGCCTGCTCCTCGCTCAGGGAGTACGTGTCCGTCGCGGCGTCGAAGTTGACGTATCCGCCGGCTGCCTGACCGCGCAGCCACTCGCTGATGTAGCGCGGGTCGCAGTCGGTGCGCCGCGCCAATTCGTCGGCTGTACCCGGCGCGTCGACCATCGCTCGGTAGAGCCCCAGGCGGTGCCCGACGACGACGTTGCCCGCCGCGATCGTCGCACCCAGGTCGCCAACGAATCGGTGCAGGAAGTCCATCAACCGGTCCTCGTCCATTGCCATTTCCAGCCTCTCTGACGTCGTCGCGCTCACGGTTTCGTGACGCAGGTCAGGTCTACGGCGCGGCGGGCGCGGCAGGTATACGGGAAATCCCTTACGGGGCCGGTAGCAGCCCGTGGGCGGTGGCCCAGGCTGCAACACCGGCCCGGCTCGGCGCCTGCAGGCGTTGCATCAGGTTGCGGACGTGCACCTCTGCGGTCTTCTCGGTGATGCCCAACGCCCGCCCGATCTGCCGATTGGTCCGGCCGGCCGCCACCAGCGCGGCGACTTCGAGCTGACGTGCTGTCAACGCCGCGCCCCTGTCCTCGGTGAGGCGACCCGCAGCGGCGACGCCGGCCGCAAGCGCGATCGCGGCGTTCGCCGGCATGGTCCGTCCGGCGTGCTTCTCGTGGTCAGCACCATCGCGACCCAACGCGGCCACCAAGGCAGCGTCGAGGCGGGCCAGACGAGCCTGCTCCGTTTCGGTCAGACCGGCGGCGACCGCGCCGCGTTGCGCGCTCGCCGCGCCCAGTAGGCGCCCGGCCGTGGCCGCCGCGCCTCGGGCGAAAGCGAGCTCGGCCAGCGTTTCGAGGCACTGCGCAATGCCGCGCCCGTCGCCGACGCCTTCGTGCAGGGCGAGCGCCGTCGCGAGCAGCCCGGCCGGCTCGTCGACATTCCCGGTGAGCAGCAGCACCCGCGCCAGCGCGCACGCCGAGACGGCGCGCGCCCAGTCGTAGTCCAGCGGCGCGAGCAACCGCAACGCCTCGCGCAACTGCGCTTCAGCGCCCGCGAGGTCGCCCTGCTCGTTCGCCAGCAGCCCGAGGTCGTGCGCTGCCCACGCTCGTCCACGAGCACTGCCGAGCTGTTCGTAAATCGAGCGGGCCGTCGCGTAGTTGGCCGCAGCGTCGTCGAAGCGACCGTAGCCGCGCGCCACGTGGCCGAGGATGGCGCTGACGAGGGCGAGCCGGCGGCGGTCGCCGCGTGCGTCGCTGAGCGCTGCGGCCTGCGAGAGGCCGCGGTCGGCGCTTGCGAGATCGCCCAGGCCGAACGCGACCGCCCCCGCAGCGCCGAGCGCAGCGGCGCGCGCATCGGACGAGGACCGGTCATCGGCAGCGACGGCGAACACGAAGTCGATCAGCCCCGCGGCTTCGGCGAGCGAACCACGGGTGTAGGCGTACCAGCCCAGCCCGGCCGCGAGCCAAAGTACGTCCTCGAGTGGTACGTGGTCGAGCGCGGAGCCAGCTGTGCGACTGTGCGCGAATGCCGCCACCAGATCGCCGCGCATGTCGTCGACCAATGGCCACATCACCGACTCATCCTCGGCACCGATGGCAGTCTCCCAGCGGCGCGCGCCGTCGGCAAAGTACCGCGCATGCCTGGATTGGGTGTCGGCCACCTCGTCGTGCTGGTCCAGCTGCTCGGCGGCGAATTCGCGAAGGCTGACCAGCATGGTGAACCGGGCGTCGCGGTCCGCGCCGTGCACGCGCTGGATCAGGCTCTTGTCGAGCAGTGATTCCACCGCGTCGGCCACAGCCGCCGTGCTGACGCGTGCCGGTCGCGCGTCGGCCTCGTCGTCGGCGCAGACCACCTCCGCCGCCGCGATCGTCCACGCGCCGACGAACACCGACAGCCGCCGAAAGACGGCGCGCTCCGCAGCCGGCAGCAGCTCGTGGCTCCAGGTGATCGCTGCGCGCAGGTCACGATGGCGTCCCGGGGCGTCGCGTGAGCCCCCGGTCAGCACCGCCATCCGGTGATCGAGCCGGTAAGCCAACTCACCAGGGGTGAACACCCGCAGCCGAGCTGCCGCCAGCTCGATCGCCAACGGCAGACCGTCGAGGCGCACGCAGATCTCGGCGAGCGAGCGCGCAGTGTTGCGGGTCAGCGCAATCTGCCTCGGCGCCCGGGCGAGCAACAGCTCGACCGCCGGATTGGCAGCGAGCCGACCCAGGTCGCCGACCTGGAGTTCGGAGGGCATCGGCAGCGGCGGCACCGCGTACTCACGCTCGGCCGCGAGGTGCAGCCGTTCCCGGCTGGTAGCCAGCACCCGCAATCGTGGGCTCGCGGCAAGAAGGCGGCCCAGCTGCGCCGCCGCAGCAAGCAGATGCTCAAAATTGTCCAAAACGAGCAGCACATCCTGCCCGCTGATCGCGATGGGCAGCCGATTGAGCGCCGATCCGGTCGAATCGCGATTCACGTCGAACGCCCGCTCGATCTCGGCCATCGCCAGCTGCGGATCGCGCACCGGTCCGAGGTCCACCCACACCGTCGCGCCGGGGAATTGGTCGGCAACCGCGGCGGCGCTCGCGACCGCAAGCCGGGTCTTGCCCACACCTGGCGGACCGGTCAACGTCACCAGCCTGGTGCCCGGTGCGGTCAGCATGTCGCGCAGATTGGCGACATCCTCGGCGCGCCCGATGAGCGCTGTCGGGGGCACCGGCAGGTTGGTGCGCTCGGCAACCACGATCAGATCGTATGGCGGCTCAGCGAAGCGAGCCGAGTGCCCGTCCGGCGATCCCGATCACAACCGGGACGATGCCCAGGCAGACGAACGCCGGCAGGAAACACAACCCGAGCGGTGCCACCGCCAGCACGCCCGCCCGCTGCGCACGCGCTGCGGCGACTGCTTCGGCGTTCGCGCGAAGGTCGGCCGCCAGCCGGTCGAACGCCGCGGCCAGCCGGATGCCGCTGTCGGCCGAGCGGGCCGCCGCTGCCGCCACCGGTTGCAGGCCGGAGTGTTCGGCGACAGCTGCCCACGCGTCGCTTGGATCCGCACCCAGTCGAAGCAGCCCGCCCACCCGGGTCAGCAGCGCCGCGCTGTGTGGGTCGGCCACCGGGGCCGCAAGCAACAGCGCTGTCGCAAGCGGTTGACCGCTGCGCAGCGCCGCGGCAACCAGATCGAGAGCCAGCGCCAGATCGGCACGAGGCAGCCGTCGCGGCGCCCGGCCGTGCAGGAGCCCGATCAGCAGCCACGCACAGCCACCAACTGCCGGCGCCAGCACCAGGCCGGTGCCGGGACCGAGCGCCACGACCCCGCCCGCGGCGGCAGCGAGGCAGGCGAGGGCCTGCAGCGCCCGCCGTGACGGCGGATCACGCTTCGGCCCGCCCGTAGCAGACGGCGCAGGTGCCGGTGGATACAGCAGCAGGCCTCCGGCAAGCAGCAGCCACGTGGTCACAGCCGTTCCGCGCGTTCGGTGAGCCGTTGGGTCCACAGCAGCCCGGCGGCGTCGAGGCAGATTCCGGCGAGCAAGACCCACCGCCCCGCGGCGCTGCCGAACAGGAAGGCGAGCGGGTCGGCGTCCATGCCCGAGCCCAGGGCGACCCCGAGCACGGGCAGCACGGCCAGCAGCGCGGCGGACGACCGAGCGGCGGCGAGCGCCGTAGACACCGTGCGAGCCTGCTGTGCACGGGCGGCCAGGTCGTCGGCGACGCGGCCCACGACGTCGGCCAGCGGAGCACCCACAGTCGTGCCGATGCGCCAGGCGTGACCAAGCGGGCGCAGGCCCGGCGTCGCCCGCAGCGGCTCGTCGGCGTCGGTGCCGACACCCGCGCGCGCCGCCGCCTCAGCGAACGCGGCCGCGTGCAGCGGCGCAGCAGCAGCTGCCGCGCCGAGGGCAGCCGACGGACGCGACCCCGCGGCAAGTTCGGCCTCGACGACGCGCACCGCCGAGAGCAGTGCGACGTCCGCTGTGTGCTCCCGGCGGCGGCAGATTGCCTGCACGGTGAGCCGCCACCCGGTCGCCGCGACGACCGCCGCCGCGAGCCCGAGCGGCGGCCCTGCCCCGCCCAGCACCCCAACGCCGACGATCAGGCCGACAGCCAGTGCCGGAATTCCGGTGAGTTGCACCACCCCCCACTTTCGGCGAGGCGAGCCGTGCCCAGCTGCCAGCCGCCCCCGCGCGCGCAGCAGCCGCACCCGTTCGCTCGTCCCATCCGCGGCTGGTACGAGCGTCAGCACGGCAGCCAGCGCGAACCACGTCGACGGAGGCAGCCAGCTCGCCAGCGGATTCATCGCAGTAGCTTCGGCACCACGACACCCCGATCCGCCAGCGCCGCCGCCAGCCGAGGCGCGGCGACCGCCGCTCCGGACGCCACACTCCACACCGGCCGCACGCTCAGATCGGCGCCCACGCGCTCGAGGAGCCCGATCTCGGCCACCACCCGAGTGCCGGTGCGCAGCCGGCGCAGGTGCACGACGAGGTCCAGCGCGCTGTCGGCCAATGCAGCGACACCGGCGGGCTGCAGCCCAGCTAGCGCGCCAAGCGCCATCAACCTGGCCGGCACGTCCGCGGCGGAGTTGGCGTGCACCGTCGCAGCGCCGCCGTCGTGACCGGTGTTGAGCGCGACGAGCAGGTCGACCATCTCCGGCCCGCGGAACTCGCCCACGACGAGACGGTCCGGGCGCATCCGCAAGGCCTGCCGGACCAGTTCACGCAGGCCCACCCCGCCGCTGCCTTCGACATTGGCGGCGCGCGTCACCAAGCGGATCACGTGCGGGTGCTCGACGACCAATTCGGCGGCGTCCTCGATGACGAGAAGCCGTTGGGCAGGCCCGATCAGACCCAGCAGGGTGCCGAGCAGGGTCGTCTTGCCGGTGCCAGCGCCGCCGGTCACGACAAAGGCAAGCTGCGCTTCGATCACGGCGGCGAGCAGTTCCGCCACCTCGCACGACATCGAGCCGCGGCGCACCAGCCCGGCCAAGTCGTGCCGCTCGCGGGCGAGCACGCGCAGCGAGACAGTCGTAGCAGCGCACAGCGGCGGCAGCACGGCGTGCAGCCTGGTGCCGTCGGGCAGGGCAGCGTCGACAAAGGGCATCGCGTCGTCCAGGCGCCGTCCGGCGGCAGCCGCGAGACGCTGCGCGAGGCGCCGGACGGCCGCGTCGTCGGGGAAGCGCACTGAGCTCAGTTCCAGCCCGTCGCCGCGATCGACCCAGACGGCCTGGGGCCCGTTCACCAGCACATCGGTGATGCCGGGCAGGGACAGCAGGGCTTCCAGTGGACCCGCACCGGTGAGCTCCGCGCTGACATCGCGGCGTAGCGTGGCGAAGACGGCATCGTCGACGATCCCGCCGGATTCGGCCCGCACCACCGATCCGAAATCAGGCACCCCGTCGCCGGCGGACACCAGGCGGTGGCGCACCCGCTGCACCAGATCGGTCATCGTGCCGGCCCTGTTCGCAACCCGTCGAGCACCCCGGCGGCCACCCGGGCGACGGCCCGCGCCGGCGCCAGACGCGGCAGCACACCGAGCAAGGGCGCCCCCAGCATCCGCGCCGCCTCGGCCGGTGCCACACCTGCGCGCCGCACGACGACCCCTACCGGGCCATCCGGCGGGCGCACCGCCCGTGCCGCGGCCAGCCGATGTACGTCGGCCACCGCGAGGAGCACGCAGAGCGAGCACGCCGCCACCGCCGCGTCGCGCAAGGCACCGCCTGCACGCGGCACGTCGATGACCACCACGCCCAGCGACGCCGCCGCTCGAACCACCTGGCCCACCGCGGCCGGAAGGGGCGCTGCATCGGCGGCGAGCACCGACACCGATCCCCAGCGCGGCAGCCCCTCGTCGAGCAACTCCGGGTCGAGGTGCCCGCCGTCGACGCGCAGCCCCGACCAGCGGGTGCCCGCCGTCGCCTCGACGCCGAGCAGCACGTCGATGCCGCCGCCCGCCGGGTCGCAGTCGACCAGCACGCTGCGACCGGCTGCGGTGGCGAGCGCGGCCGCGAAGCTCGACGCGCCCGCGCCGCCGCTGCCGCCGATCACCCCCACGACCACGCCCGCCACATCTGCCACGTCCGAGAGTCAACCGGGTCTGCGAACGCAAACGGGGCACGCAGGCAGACCTGTGGACAAGCGCGGCCCTGTGGACGGCGAACTTGACAATGCGCCGTTCCGTACCCTTGACCGACGTGAGCCCTGAACCAGCTCGTGATTACGGGTCCGCGATCGATACGCGGCCCCGCACGGCGGCGTTCTTCGACCTGGACAAGACGATCATTGCCAAGTCCAGCGTCCTCGCGTTCGGTCGGCCGTTCTATCAGGGCGGCCTGCTGAACCGCCGCGCCGTGCTGCGCAGCGCCTACGCGCAGTTCGTGTTCGCTTTGGCCGGCGCCGACGAGGATCAGATCGAGCGCATGCGCGCTTACCTGACCGCCATGTGCACCGGTTGGGACGTTGCCCAGGTCCGTGACATCGTCTCCGAGACGTTGCACCAGATCATCGACCCGATCGTCTACAACGAGGCGGTCGACCTGATCGGCATGCACAAGGCGGCCGGACGCGATGTGGTGATCGTCAGCTCGTCCGGCGAGGAAGTCGTCGCGCCGATCGGGGCAATGCTCGGCGCCGACCACGTCGTCGCGACCAGGATGGTCGTCGCGGACGGCAAATACACCGGCGAGATCGAGCTCTACGCGTACGGGCAGCAGAAGGCGGTGGCGATCCGGGCACTCGCCGCCGAGCGCCGCTTCGACCTCGCGCAGTGTTACGCGTACTCCGACTCGGCGACCGATGTGCCGATGCTCGAGGCGGTCGGGCATCCGTTCGCGGTCAACGCCGACCGCGCCCTGCGCCGCGTCGCCGCCGAGCGCGAATGGCCGTTACTGACCTTCTCCAACGCCGTACCGCTGCGCGAGCGCATCTCGGGCCTGCGACCGGAGCATCCGACATTGACCGCAACCGCTGTGGGCGCAGGCCTCGCGGTGACCGGGCTGGTCTGGATCGCGGCGCGCCGGCGCGCTATTCGGGCATGAGCGAGGCGTGCAAGCGAACCAATCCGCGCCTGACCGCCAACCTGGGCATAGCACGACGACTTGGCGGCCAGGACTTGCGCACCCCCCGTACCGGGCGTCCAATATGGGCACGGACGAGAAACGTCGATGGCGGTCCAGCCCCCAGCGAGTCCCGTCCCGCACGGACGAACCGGGTACCCACGCGGCGACCGCACCACGCAACAGGTGAGTCGACGAGGGACGGCGAAAGCCGACCGCGTCTGACATTTCCGCAGAGGCACGCTTGGTAACCCGGTCCGATCGTGCTCGACGGCGCCCGGCCTAGCCGAGGCGCCGTCGGTCTGCGGCTGGACTAACCACGCAGGATTGCCTCGCAGATGGCGCTTGCCTCGCGGGCCCCCGCCACCACCGCCTCACAGCAATGCCGCAGCCACTGCCCGATGCCCTCAGCCGTGCCGCTGCGGTACGCGCTTAGAGCGGCGCCGTAATCGGGCTCGAGTTCGCGGTGACCTGCCTCGACGACGACCAGTGACTTGGGGTCGAGCCCACGTTCGACGAGGACGAGCCGAACCGCGGCGCGCGCCACCACCCCCGACACCGGCGGGAAGCCATCCAGCGAGAGCAGTTCGCCCTGGACGACCGAGGCGACGACCACTGCAGGGGCCGACGTTGCCGCCAGGACCGCAGCCAGCGTGTCCAGCCGCTCGGCAGCGCCATCGGCAGGACGGCCGAGCAGGTGCGGATCATCGGTCAGGTCCGCGGCCGCCAGCGTGTGCAGCCGGGCGAGAGCCTGCCGGGGGGCGTGCGCCCAGGTGGCGGCGAGGACCGGGATCGCCGCTTGGGCACGCAACGCGCCCTGCACCACCGGATCATCGACAGCGACGCCCGAGCGCACGTCGGCCAGAGTCACCGCCGCGCCAGCCAGTACAGCCGATGCCCAGGCGCCGCGCAGCGACGACTCCGCCGAGACATCCGCAGAGCGCCGCCGCAGCACACGATTGGTCAATAACCGGTCGACGGCGGCGCGTGCGGTCGAAACACCGTCGCTAACGCCGGGCAGGTCGAGCAGCGGGTCGAGCGGGTCCGGCGCCATGATGCGCAACGCTAGTGTCGCCAGGCGCCGTGACAACTGTCGGAGCCACGTGAGTAGATGGTCGAGTGACCGCCTATCGCTTCGCTCCGGCCGCCGAAGGCCACGCCCACTTGTCATTCGCTCGCAGGCCGCACTCATGACACCCGCCGACAAACCGCCACCTGATCAGCACACCCTGCCGGGCAGCACCCGCGACCCGGCGCCGGGCGCGCAGCGGCAACAGCCGCTCGATCCGGCGACCGAGGTCGACTTCACCGTCGTGCTGCGCCCGAGATCCGACGGCCACGTCGGCGCCGATCCCGACGACGTGGCCGCGGTCACGTCCGCGCTGCTCGCCGCGGGTCTGCAGATCACGTTGACCGACGCTCCTTCGCGCCGTCTGCGGGTGCGCGCGTCGGTCGCCACGATCGACACCGTGTTCGCTGCCGGTCTTGAGCAGGTGACCAGCACCGCGCCGAACGGGCGCGCCGTGACGCACCGGCAACGCATCGGCGCGCTCAGCGTCCCGGACGCGCTCGCGGACCGGGTCATTGCGGTGCTGGGCATCGACAACCGCCCGCAGGCCCGCGCCCAATTCCGCATCGCCTCGGCCCGAGCCGGTTCGACGAGCTACACGCCTGTCGAACTCGGTGACATTTACAAGTTCCCCGCCGGCACCGACGGCACCGGGCAGCAAGTGGCGATCATCGAACTCGGCGGCGGGTTCGCGCACCGTGACCTCGATACTTACTTCCAGGGGCTGGGCCTGGCCACCCCGAGCGTGCAGGCGGTCAGCGTCGACGGCGCGCGCAACGCAGCAGGCCAGGACCCGCAGGGCGCCGACGGCGAGGTGCTGCTCGACATCGAGGTCGTCGGCGCACTCGCGCCGCAGGCGGCGATCAAGGTGTACTTCGCACCCAACTCCGACGCTGGCTTCCTCGACGCGGTCAGCGAGGCCATTCATGCGAGCCCATCACCGGCAGCGATCAGCATCAGCTGGGGCCAGAGCGAGGACGACTGGACCGCGCAGGCTCGAACCGCCATGGACAGCGCCTTCGCCGACGCCGTGCAATTGGGCATCGTGGTCACGTGTGCCGCGGGCGACAACGGCAGCAGCGACGGCGCCGCCGACGGCAAGGATCACTGCGACTTCCCGGCGTCCAGCCCGAACGTGATCGCCTGCGGTGGCACCAGCCTGCGCGCGTCCAACGGCGCGATCGCCAGTGAAACGGTATGGAACAACGGCAGCGGCAGCGGCGCCACCGGCGGCGGGGTGAGCACCGCCTTTGCCCGTCCCGACTGGCAGGCGGGCGTCGGCGTGCCGGGCAGCGGACGAGGAGTCCCCGACGTGAGCGCGAACGCCGACCCGCAGACCGGCTACCAGGTCCTCGTCGACGGCACGGCCACCGTCATCGGCGGCACGAGCGCGGTCGCTCCGTTGTGGGCGGCGCTCGCCGCTCGAATCGCCCAGGCCACAGGCGCTGCGCTGAGTGGTTTCGCCCGAAGCCTCTACGCCGGCGCCGCGACGGGTGCGTCACCGCCCGGATTCCTTGATGTCACCTCCGGCGACAACGGCAGCTTCACCGCCGGGCCCGGCTGGGACGCCTGCACCGGCCTCGGCAGCCCGGACGGGACGGCCCTGCTGGCCCGTCTGCAGCAATCGAGCACCGGTGCCTGATGCGCGGGGGCCCTAGTGCCCGGGGGCCTGATGCGCGGCACACGTGCGGGCTGAGAGGATTCGGGCGACCCGCTCGTTCCACCGACAGGAGCTGACCCCGTGACGGCGACATCCGAGCAAGGCGCAACCGCAATTGCGCGGCATGCCGCCGCCGATCCCACTTCCGGCGACCCCACTCTTGGTGACCTCGTTGCCCAGGCGTCGACATCGGTCTCGACGATCCTGCACGGCGAGATCGAACTGGCGAAGCTCGAACTCAAATCGGCGGTGAAGAACGCCGGGGTGGGCGCCGGCTTCTTCGGCGCGGCCGCTGTGCTGCTCGTGTTCTCGCTCGTCTTCGGCTTCATCGCCCTCGCCGAAGGTTTGGTGACGATCGGGTTGTGGCGATGGCTGGCCTACCTGGTGGTCTTCCTGTTCATGCTCGTGCTCATTGCGATCTTCGTGCTGATGGGGGTGCGCAAGATCAAGCGGGTGAAGGCGCCGCAGCAGACCATCGAAACCGGCAAGGACACCGTGGCGTACCTGAAGGCGAACGCCAAGCGGTCTTAGTCGGCGACAGATCTCAGGGCGGCACCGACAGGTATTTTTGGGCAACCATTTTGGGCGACAGAGCGGCGGCATAGTGGGATTCGGACCATTTCCCGATACCCCGGATGCCGCTGTCGTCATGGTGGACGGTCCGTGGGTGCACCGTACGGTCCGGGCGAACGGTATCGCCCTGCACGTTGCCGACATCGGCACCGGCCCGCTCGTGCTGCTGTTGCACGGATTTCCGCAGTTCTGGTGGGCCTGGCACCGGCAGTTGGTCGAGTTGGCCGATGCCGGTTATCGAGCCGTCGCCGTCGATCTGCGAGGTTTCGGGGCGAGCGACAAGCCGCCGCGCGGGTATGACGCACCGAACGTCGCCGCCGACATGGCCGCGCTCGTCACCTCCCTCGGCGAGAGCAATGCGATGGTCGTCGGCAATGACATCGGCGGCCTGCTGGCGTGGACGATGGCGGCGCGCCACCCGAAAACGGTGCGCAGCCTGGTTGCGCTCGGTGCTGCGCATCCGTTGCGGCTGCGCTCAGCGATCGGGCACGACAGCGCTCAGCGGCGGGCGTCCAGCTATGCGCTGCGCACGTTTCAGGTTCCGCGTCGTCCTGAAGGGCTGCTCGCCCGCGACTCGAACTGGGTTCGCGAGCTCTTCGACACGTGGACCGGGCCGCGTTGGCGCGGCACGCCCGGCTACCGCGCTGACGTCGAGCGCTACGCCACTGCGATGCGCATCCATCCGGTCGCCTATTGCGCCTCGGAGTACTTCCGCTGGCTGGTGCGCTCGCTGCCGCGCAAGGACGGGCGCCGCTTCGCCGAGTCGTTACGCGCCCCGATCACTGCGGCGACACTGCAGCTGCACGGCGACTTCGACACGTGCGTGCTGCCCTCGACCGCGCAGGGATCGGGTCAGTTCGTTTCCGGGAGCTACGAGTGGCGCGTGCTCGACGGCGTCGGGCACTTCCCCCACAACGAGGTGCCCGAGCTCATCAGCGGCGAGCTGCTGCGCTGGGCGAAGCTGCACCCCTGAGAAGCGCCAGCACGGGTTATCCCGCTGTACACGATCCGGTAGCGACTGCCGCTCGTGCGTCACGTCCGCCGCGCGCATCTGCGGCGACCTCGGCGGCAGTAAGGACGAACCCGGTGTCGGGCGAGTCCAGGGCGGTCGCGAACACCACGCCGAGCACGCTGCCGTCGCTCGCGAGCAGCGGGCCGCCGGAGTTGCCGCTGCGCACCACGGCACGCACCGAGTAGACCTCGCGCTCGACGTTGCCGTTGCCGTAGATATCCGCGCCACTGACTGTGGCGCGGGTGCGTACTCGCGCGGCTCGTGCGGTGAACGGGCCGTCCTGGGGATAGCCGAGTACGACCGCCGGATCGCCGCTCGAGGCAGCGCGGGCCGCGAAGCGCAGCGCCGGGGCGGCGAGACCGGGCACGTAAAGCACGGCGACATCGCGATCGGGATCGTAACGGACGACGGTCGCGTCCAGCGCGGCCCCGGTGGCGTCCTGGACGGTGACGTTCTGCGCGCCCGCGACCACGTGGGCGTTGGTCATGACGTAGTGCTCGGCGTAACTGAATCCAGAGCCTTCGGTGCGCCGCCGGCATTGTGGCGCGCTGCCGTAGATCTTCACGGTCGACCCGGCAGCGTGGCGAACCCTGGCCCGTAGCGCCGGTGAGAGCGTTGCATCCGGTGGGGCGACCGCGACGACCGGTGCCGACGGCAGGTCACCGAAGACGGGCGGGAATCCGCTGCGATCCAGGAAACGCCGCAACTTCGAATAGACGTGGCGCATGCCATCTGGCAGCACGCGGTCGACGTCGCGCACGATCTCTGAGTGGCTGGCCGCGGACGCCAGTGACGGGTAGGGCGAGGACGCGAGCGGTACCGCGACCATCCAGGACACCAGCAATACGGCGACGACGCTGAGCAAGAGCCCGACGATCGCGTCCACGTAGCGCCCGACCTTGGCCCGCACGATGTGGGATTTGAGGCGATTACCCAGCACGAGTCCGAGAAGCTGACCGAGCAACGCGAACGCGAGCGTGCACGCGATCGCGATAGGTACCTGCGCCCGTCCCTCGGCAAGACGTGACCCGAGCGGTTCGGCGAGTTGCACGCCGAGCACCGCACCGAGGAAGAAGCCGACCAGGGAGAACGCGCCGACAACGGCCCCGTTGCGATAACCCGTGATCCCGTAGCCGAGCGCGGCCAGCAGGATGAACAGATCCAGCACGTTCACTTGTCGGTGACGATCAGGGTTCCGCGTTGACCCTGTTTTCGGTGGATGGTGCAGACGAACTCGTAGCGACCAGGACTTGGCGCCGTGAACGTCGCGCTGCGGGTCTGTCCGGCGACGGTCAGCGGCACGAAGTCCGCCGGGAACAACGGCAGCTGCCAGTTGTGCGGCGCCCCCGTGCCCGGGTGCTGCAGGACGATCCTCACCCGGCCTGGGTGCACCGTGATCGTGGATGGCCGGAACCGGTAGTCGTCACCAGCGCTGAGGGTCACCTGCTGGACGCCGGCCACCGTCGATGCTGTCGCCGACCCAGTGTTCGGACGGCGGTTCACGGCCGCCTGGTCGTTCGAGCAAGCACTTACCCCCAGGGCGAACAATGCCGCGCCGGCGAGGGCGAGGGCAGCGCGCCCTGACATCGCCCGCGGAGACATCCCACGACGGTACCGGCCTGAGATGAGAGCTCCGCATGATCGATCCGGCGGCGTCATCGACCGGGTTGGCCGGCCAGATCCGGCGGCAGGGCCCGCTCGCGCGTGCGGTCCCAGTCCCGCTCCCAGCCGCCCAAGCGCAGCACGACGTCCACCAAACCGGCGGTGAAGCCCCACACGAACAGGTCGTCCGCCTCGAATCCTGGCCCGATCCAACCGGAAGGGTGCCGCACCCGGAATCGGTTGGCAGGGTCGGCCAAGGTTCGGAGCGACACGACCTCGGCGCGCGCGACCTCGAGTGGGTCGAGTGCCGCCACTGGATGCAGCTGCGTCCACCACGCGAGCACGGGTGTGACGACGTAGCCGGTGACCGGAATGAACAGTGCCGGCAGTTCGGCTACCACTTCGACAGCTGCCGGGTCGAGCCCGACCTCTTCCTGCGCTTCCCGCAGGGCGGCGCCCACGGCGCCGTCGTCACCGGGATCGATCGCGCCGCCCGGAAAGGCGACCTGCCCGGCGTGCGCACGCATGTCCGCGGCGCGCTCGATGAGCAGCACCCCGGGTCCGCCGGACGTCTCGCCCAGCGCGATGAGAACGGCAGAGCGCCGACCACTGCCGTCCGCGGGCGGCAGGAACAGCGACAGATCGCTCGGTTCGAGCGCCCGGGCCGCGGCGACGAGGGGCGCCAACCATACAGGCGGAGCGCTCATACAGGCGATTCGGCCATCTGCGCGGCGCTGCGCACCAGCCGCGCGGCCTGCTCGGCGTCAGTCGGTCCGGCACCGTAGGCGGGGCACAGCCGGGCCAGCGGGCAGACGCCGCAGGCGGGCTTGCGCGAGTGACACATGCGTCGGCCGTGCCAGATGACGCGGTGCGACAGAATCGTCCACTCCTTCTTCGGGATCAGTTCGTTGACGGCCCGTTCGACCTTCACCGGATCGGTCTCGCTCGTCCAGCGCCAGCGCCGCACGAGCCGTCCGAAATGCGTGTCGACGGTGATGCCCGGGATCCCGAAGGCGTTGCCGAGGACGACGTTGGCGGTCTTGCGCCCGAACCCGGGCAGCGTGACAAGCTCGGCGAGCGTGTGTGGCACCTCGCCGTCGAACCTCTCGATCAGCTGCCCCCCGAGCTTGATCAGTGCTGTGGTCTTGTTGCGGAAGAAGCCGGTGGGGCGGATGAACTCTTCCAGTTCGGCGCGGTCGGCAGCCGCATAGTCGCCCGCGCTGCGGTAGCGGGCGAACACCCTCGGGGTGACCTCGTTGACCCGTTTGTCAGTGCACTGGGCGGACAAAATTGTAGCGACGGAGAGCTCGAGTGGCGTGCTGAAATCCAGCTCACAGTGCGCGTCCGGATACAGCTCGGCAAGCTCACGATTGATCCGCCGCGCCCGGCGAGTGAGAGCGAGCGAGGTCTCTTCGGTAGCCACCCAGATAGCCTACGAGCCGTTGCGGACAACGCTGCGGCACGATCAATATTGCGGCACAATGGTGGGTGATGATCGGATTCCTGGCGCTGCTGTTCCCGTTCGTGCTGCTCGGGTTCATGTTGTTCATGGGCCGGGTCGAGGAGCCACTCAGCCAAGTCGCCGTCGAACGCGAGATGGAACACTTCTTCGACGAGGCCAACCCGGAGGAGCTCAATTCGTTCGTCCGCGACGGAGCCGACTCGGCCCTGTCGCGGTTCCGGCAGCGCCTCGGCTGGCGCAGACGCAGGCGCGAACCCCGCGCCAAGTCGCGCTGACAAGCGGCCCGACCCTCTAGACTCGGTCGAACTGTGACGAAGTCGGCAACCAGCGGGTCAGCGATGGAGGTTCGGACGTGGACGAAGTCCTGCGCAGGGCCGGGATCTTTCAGGGTGTGGACCCGGAATCTGTCGAGGCGCTGGCCAACGAGTTCGAGCTGATCGAAGCACCCCGCGGCACCGTGCTGTTCCACGAGGGCGAGCCTGGCGAGAGCCTGTTCATAGTGCTGGCGGGCAAGGTCAAGCTCGGGCGCCGCTCGGCCGACGGCCGCGAGAACCTGGTCGCGATCATGGGTCCGTCCGACCAGTTCGGGGAACTGTCGCTGTTCGATCCTGGCCCGCGCACCGCTACGGCCACCGTCGTCACCGACGCTCGCGTCGCGAGGCTGCCCAAGGCGGCGCTGCAGAAGTGGGCCCAGGAGCGTCCGCAGATCGCAATGCAGCTGCTACGTGTCGTCGCGCGCCGATTGCGTCGCACCAACACCATGCTCGCCGACCTCATTTTCGTCGACGTACCCGGACGCGTCGCCAAGCAACTCCTGCAACTCGCGCAGCGCTTCGGTTCGGTCGATGGCGGGCAGCTGCGGGTCACCCACGACCTCACCCAGGAGGAGCTCGCGCAGCTCGTCGGCGCATCGCGCGAGACGGTGAACAAGGCGCTCGCCGACTTCGCCGCGCGCGGCTGGTTGCGGCTGGAAGGCAAGAGCGTGGTCATCCTCGACCGCGAGCGGCTGGCCCGCCGGGCCCGCTGATCGGTGCAACTGACCGCCAGCTACGAAACGACGTTCGCACCGGAACTGCTCGAGCGCTACCGCTTCGCCGAGGTTCGCAACGCCGCGGCGATCCTGGCTGCCGTCGCGCCGTCCTGCCGGCGGGATCTGGACGAGGTGCTTGCAGGCTTCCAGCTCACCGCGGCCCAACTGCTCGACGCCGGTGGCAACAAGAGCCAGGTCGCGCGCGAGCTCGACCTCGCCTTTCGCGAGCGTGGTTGGCGCGAAACCGGACTCGTCCTGGACGTCGTCGGAACCCTGACCTCACATCCCTGGGGATTGTTGGACGCTCGGGTCGAGGTCGCCGAATTCGCGGGCGAAACCCACAAGATCGACAACTTTCGTGATCGCATTGCTGTCGAGGTCGAGTGGAACGCCAAGGATGGCAATTTGGATCGGGACCTTGCGGCGTTCCGCGCCATGTATGACGCCGGATTCGTCGACGCAGCGGTGGTCGTCACTCGCCACCACGCGTCCACCAAGCACGCCGCGAACTGGCTTGCCCGCCATTTCGGTCTCGTCCGCGCCAGCGAACGCTTCAACACCAGCACGACGACCAATCTGGAACGGCTCACCTGGCGGTTGGGACGCGGCGATGCCGGTGGGTGTCCGGTCCTCGCGGTAGCGATCAGCCAGCAGACTTACACGCCGGGGCTGCTGAGCCGCCCGTCCGGGCTGGACCACGGGATCGAACAGCCGGAGATTCCGGTACTGGATCGTGCGGCGGAACGGCAGTTGGAAGCCGAAACCGCCGGCGTGCAGCTCGACCTTTTTGGCGAGGCTTGACCGGTGCGCCAGTTGGCGGTCGGAAAACTGTCGGCACAGTAACCTACGGTCATCCTTGACGATTCGGGGCGAGATGCGTGGAGGCTGGACACGGATGACTGCGGCAACACCGATTCCAGTGGCGCCCGTCCCGGCGCCGGGCGCGCGGCGGTTGCGACCGGCTCCGCCGCTGCGTGCGGATCTCGCGATGCCGAGCGGGCTACGGCCGCTGCCCGACGTCGCTGGGGGATTCGCGACGGTGCTTGCGGATCCGCCGTGGCGCTTCCAGAATCGCACCGGCAAGGTCGCGCCCGAGCACCGCCGTCTGGACCGCTACGACACGATGGCCGTCGAGGAGATTTGCGCGCTGCCGGTGTCGGCGCAGGTCGCGGACAACGCACACCTTTATCTCTGGGTGCCGAACGCCCTGCTGCCCGAGGGTCTGCGGGTGATGCAGGCGTGGGGCTTTCGCTACGTGTCCAACCTGATCTGGGCCAAGCGCCGAAAGGACGGCGGCCCAGATGGTCGCGGCGTCGGCTTCTATTTCCGCAACGTGACCGAACCGATCCTGTTCGGGGTGCGTGGAACCCTGCGCACGCTGCCGCCGGGGCGGCGACAGGTCAACATGCTCGAAACTCGAAAGCGCGAGCATTCCCGCAAGCCCGACGAGCAGTACGAACTGATCGAATCGTGCTCGCCCGGACCATACCTGGAAATGTTCGCGAGATATCCGCGAGATGGCTGGCAGGTTTGGGGGGACGAAGCCGCGGACGCCACCGTGCCGCGCGGTCGGCGCCACCGGGGTTACGGAACGGCTGATCGGCCCCAGGCGTTCATTCGGGGTTCGTGACTCCCGTTTCGATGACGCTGCTTCGCAACCGACACATCATCTGCTTCGCAACCGACACATCATCTGCTTCGCAGATAGGCAAGCTGCGCCTCGACCGACATCTGCGCAGCCGGCCAGACGGCTCGGTCCACGTCGGCGTAGACCCGCTCGACGATCGCGCGAGCGCTCGCCGAAGGGCCTAACGCATCGAGCGCGGCACGCACCTGCTCCAACCGTTGCTCGCGGTGCGCGAGATAGAACCGAGCCGCGACGCCGGCCCGCTCCAATTCCGGTCCGTGACCCGGCAGCACGGTGGCCTCGCCGAGTTCCTCGAGCCGACGCAGCGAGGTCAGGTACGACGTCAGATCACCGTCGGGGTACGCAACCACGGTCGTGCCGCGGCCGAGAATCGTGTCGCCCGTCAACACGGCAGCAGACGCGTCGCAGTCCGCGGCAAGAAGAAACGACAGCGAGTCCGACGTGTGCCCCGGCGTCGCCCACACCCGGACCTCGACACCGCACGCCGCGATGACCTCACCCTCGGCCAATCCTTCGCCGCCGTAGCGGTGCGTCGGGTCCAGCGCGCGGACCGGAGCGCCAGTGAGTTCGTGGAACCGGCGGGCGCCCTCGCTGTGATCAGCGTGGCCGTGCGTCAACAGGATCTCAGCGACCGGGCCTGCGGCATCGCGCACCCACTCAAGGTGGCAGCTGTCTGGACCGGGATCGACCACGATGCACGCGGACGAGCCAGGTGCGCGCAGCAGCCAGGTGTTGGTTCCGTCCAACGTCATCGGGTTCGGGTTGTCGGCCAGCACGACGGCGGCAAGCGGAGTCACCTGCCGCAGCGTTTCGTAGGCCAGCGCACCGCTCATCGGATCATCGAGCTGGGCAGCGCGAATCGCGATCCGTCCGGCAGCACCGCGTCGTATCCGCCGTCGGCGCGCCGCTCGAGGGTCGGGCAGACAGCGTCCAACGAGCGTCCCGTCGCCGATTCGACCACGTCGGCCACCGATGCGAACGGCGCAAGCGAATTCAGCGTCGCCACCGTGGGCGCCATCAGTTCACGCTCGCCACGCTGCGCCTGCTCCAGCGCCACGCTGACGGGGATCCAGTCCGCCGACGACGACTCGGTCGTGGCATCCAGGGCCTGCGCCTGCTCGGGCAGCACGGCGACGAAGAACCGGGCGTCGTAGCGGCGGACCTCTCCCGCAGGCGTGACCCAGCGCGACCACGGCCGCAGCACCTGGGCGTCGATGCGCAGCCCATTGTCACGTAACAGGGTCCCGAACGACGTCTTCCCGGTCTCGACGTCCGCACGGTGCTCGGCGAGGTCGGCGCGGGGCACGGTGAGCAGCACTCCGGCCTCCTCGAACGTCTCGCGCACCGCTGCGCCGAGCACGGCCCGAGCAAGCTCGGGTGAGCAGCCGAACCGGGTCGCGGTCACCGCTTCCGAACCCGCTACGAACGGAAGGTCCGCGTCGGCGGGATCGACCCGTCCGCCCGGAAAGACCGACATGCCGGCGGCGAAGACCATCTGGGTAACACGGGTGAGCAGCCACACCTCCACACCCCGCGCCCCATCGCGCAGCAGCGCCACCGTCGCGGCATCGCGGATCGGGACGTCCCCGGCGGACGTCACGACACCTCGACGATCAACTCGACCTCGACCGGCGCGTTCAACGGCAGGGCAGCCACACCCACCGCCGAGCGTGCGTGGCGACCCGCGTCGCCGAACACCTGTCCGAGTAGTTCCGACGCGCCGTTCACGACGCCGGGCTGGCCGGTGAACCCAGGGGCGGATGCTACGAAGCCGACTACCTTCACCACCCGCACGACCGCGTCCAGCCCGACGAGCTGGTGCACAGCGGCCAGCGCGTTCAGCGCGCAGGCACGGGCCAGCGCGTAGGCGTCCTCGGGCGACACCGTATTCGCTACAGCGCCGTCCCCTACAGCGCCGTCCCCTACAGTGCCGACAGCGGGCAGGGCACCGTCCACCATCGGCAGCTGACCGGACGTGAATACGAGCGAGCCGCTACGCACAGCCGGCACGTACGCAGCGACGGGGGGCACGACGTCGGGAAGCGTGATCCCGAGCTCGGCAAGCCTTTCGAATACAGCCATAGCCAACACCGTAGCGCCGGCCCAAGTGTGACCTCGGCCCTCGGTGAGTCACCCGTTCGGGGGCAGTGCCTAGGCTGGTCTGATGGCCTCTCGCAGCGTCGCACTCGGCGCACCGGCGGCACTCGCGGCGGGGATCTCGGCAACCGCACGGCTGCACGTCGTCACGGGCAAGGGTGGCACCGGCAAGACGACCGTTGCCGCGTCGCTGGCGCTCGCGCTGTCGTCGGGCGGCCGCAAGGTGTTGCTGGTAGAGGTCGAGGCTCGCCAGGCGCTGGCGCAGCTGTTCGACGTCCCTGCGCTGCCCTACGCGGAGCGGCGGCTGGCCACCACCACCGGCGGCGGCACACTGTGGGGCCTGGCCATCGACGCAGAGCAAGCGATGATCGAATACCTCGACATGTTCTACGGGCTCAAGCGGTCCGCACGTGGGTTGCGCAGAATCGGCGCAGTCGACTTCGTGACGACTCTCGCGCCAGGCCTGCGTGATGTCTTGCTGACCGGGAAGGTGAAGGAGGCCGCGACCCGCACCGACCCCGACGGGCATCTTGCTTATGACGCGGTCGTGCTCGACGCGCCTCCGACCGGGCGCATCCTGAAGTTTCTGGACGCGACGAAAGAGGTGGCGCAACTCACCAAATTCGGCCCGATAAACCGGCAGAGCAAGGGAGTCATGGCGCTTCTGCACGGCCCGCGGACGCAGGTTCACCTGGTCACCCTGCTCGAGGAGATGCCTGTGCAAGAGACCATCGACGCAGCCGAACAGCTGAGCGAGGCAGGCCTGCGGATCGGCGCAATAGTCGTCAATCGCGCTCGTCCCACTCTCTTCGCCGACCGGGCGGTGGACACCGACTTGCTCGCTGCCGGCCTACGCCAGGCGAACCTGCCGGTAGCGCTCGTCGGCGCCCTCGTCCACGAGATGGGCCAGTACGCCGACCGGTTGAAGATCCAGGCCGAGAACAAGGCGCGATTGGACGCGGTGGACGCGCCGCACATCGAACTGCCCGACCTCAACCCACCGGTCGAACTCGGCGAACTCAATCAACTGGCCAGCTGCTTCCTCGACCCGGGCGCCGGCCGATGACGCGGCTCGACATCCCCGCGCTTGTCGTCGACCCGCACACGCGGGTGGTCGTGACGTGCGGCAGCGGCGGCGTGGGCAAGACCACGACGGCAGCGGCAATGGCCTTGCTCGGTGCCGAGGCCGGGCGGCGGACGGTCGTGCTCACCATCGACCCCGCCCGCCGGCTGGCCCAGTCGATGGGACTGACCGAGCTGGACAACACCCCGCGCGAGGTGAAGGGCGTCGAGAACGGCCGGCTGTTCGCGATGATGCTCGATATGAAACGCACGTTCGATGATGTAGTGCTCGAGCACTCCACACCCGAGCGAGCCGAACAGATTTTCGCCAATCCCTTTTACCAGTCGCTGTCGTCCTCGTTCGCCGGAACGCAGGAGTACATGGCGATGGAGAAGCTAGGCCAGCTCGTCGCGGCGAAAGAATGGGATCTGATCATCGTCGACACACCGCCGTCACGCTCCGCGCTGGACTTCTTGGACGCGCCCAATCGGCTCGGGCGCTTCCTGGACGGTCGGATGATCCGCGTGCTCACCGCGCCCGCGCGTGTCGGCGGCAAGGCCTATCTCAAGGTCGTGACGGCCGGCGTCAGCGTCGTCGCCCGCGCCTTCACCAAGGTCATCGGCGGCGAGCTGTTGAGCGACCTGTCGTCGTTCGTCGCCGCCCTGGAGTCGATGTTCGGCGGGTTCCGTGAACGCGCGGAGCACACCTACGAGCTGCTCAAGACTCCTGGGACGGCTTTCGTCGTCGTCGCTGCGCCCGAGCCGGACGCGCTGCGCGAGGCCTCCTATTTCGTCGACCGGCTTTCGGCGGAGCGGATGCCGCTGGCCGGACTCGTGGTAAACCGTGTCCACCGCAGTGAGGTGAGCGGGCGCGGGCTGACGGCCGCACGCGCCGACGCCGCAGCCGACGCCCTGGCCAATTCGACTGACGGCGCGGGCCCGGACCCGGCGGCCGTCCTCGCCGAGGCTGCCCTGCGTGTGCACGCGGAGGTCGCAACTGCGGCCGAACACGACGCCCGGATGTCACGACGCTTCGCCGCGGCGCATCCGGACGTCGCGCTGGTCGAGGTGCGTGCTCTGGCTGCCGACGTCCACGATCTGGACGGGCTTCGCCTGATCGGAGCTGAGCTGAAGCTGCGGGGCTAGCCGCCGGTGGTCCGTACTGTCGGTCCGCGGCGTTATCCTGATATCCCATGGCCTCCCGACCCGCAGACCCGCAGCGTCCGCACGCTGCGCTCGTACTGGCCAAGCTGGTCGGTGCGCTCGTCGTCGCCGGCATCCTGATAGCGGGCCTGGCGTTGCCGGTCGTCGGCGGCATCGGCCTTGCTGCCGACAACGAGTCGAAGAAGTTCTTGAGCAAGTCCTGCAACCTGCAAGAGACGCCGCCCCCGCAGAAGACCCGGCTCTACGCCAACGACGGCCGGACGCTCATCGCCACCATCTTCAAGCAGGACCGTCAGCCGATCCAGCTCAAGCAAGTGCCGAGCTACCTGCAAAAGGCGCTCGTCGCGACGGAGGACCGCCGCTTCTATTCCCACCACGGCGTCGACATGCGCGGGCTCATCCGCTCGGCGATCAGCACGACCAGCGGCGACACCCAAGGCGGGTCGACGCTGACGATGCAATACGTCAAGCAGATCCGGTACTACCAGGCGGGCGACGACCTCAAGAAGCAGCGAGAGGCGATCGCGCAGAACCTGAACCGCAAGATCGAAGACGCGAAATGCGCCCTCTATATCGAGAACACCGAGCACGAATCGAAGACCGCGATCCTCGACAACTACCTCAACATCGCGTTCTTCGGAGAGAACTCCTACGGCATCGAGACCGCTGCGCAGACCTACTTCGGCAAGCACACCAGCCGGCTTTCGCTGCCGGAATCCGCGATGCTCGTCGGTCTGTTGCGCGCGCCCAGCCAGTACGACCCGTTCCTGAACCCCGAGGCTGCCCGCGGACGGCGCAACGAGGTGCTGCAGAACCTGGTCAGCGTCGGTGACCTGACCCAGGCGCAGGCCGACAAGTACGCAGCGACCCCGGTCGCACTCGCCACAACCAAGCCGCCGCAGGTACGCGAGGGCTGTGCGAACGCCCCCAACTTCGTCCGCAACGTCGGATTCTTCTGCACCTACGCAGTCAACTGGCTGATCGACCACAAGGTCGTCACCGACGCACAACTGCGCACCGGCGGCCTGCGTATCGTCACGACGCTGGCCCCCCGTGTGCAGAACAGCGTGCAGGCTCATCTGGCCGCTGCCCTGCCGGGCGGCTCCCCCGCGACGGCGGTGATGCCTGTGCTCGATCCGCGCTCGGGCAACGTGCTGGCGATGGCCACCAGCAAGCTGTACGGCAACCCGATTTCACCGCGCGACCACACCCACACGACATTGCCGATCTTCACCGAGTACTCCGCGCAGGGTGCCTCGACGTACAAGTTGTTCCCGCTGCTCACCGCACTCTCGACCGGTGTCGGCAGCGATTGGAAACTGAAGACACCATCGAGTTCGGAGGGATACCGCACCCAGAACTGCGTGACCCCCTCGCGCGCGAAGAACGCCGACGCCAACGAGTTCTACGACAACAACGAAACCCTGCAATCGGCCACCGTGAAGTCGGCCAACACGTTCTTCGTCGGACTCGCCGATCAGCTGTTCGGCTGCGAGCTCAAGCCGATCGTGGACATCGCGAGCAGGTTGGGCATGAATGGGCTGCGCCAGAGCGGCGACCAGCGTCGCCAGACGATTGGGCAAACCATCGTCAATCTGGGACGTGCCCAGCAACTCGTTCTCGGTGATGTGGGGACGAGCCCATTGGAAATTGCGGGGGCGTACGCCGCGGTGGCCAATGACGGCAAGTACAACTCGCCGGCTCCGATCGTCTCGGTGAGCGACAACAACAGGCGCGCGATCAGCGTGCCCCGCTCCCCCGGGGTGCAGGTGGTCGCGCCGCAGGTTGCGATGCAGGCGGTGCAGATCCTGACCGGCGACACCAAGGACAACGGGACGTCGGCGAAGCAGTTCCAGTCGTGGTACGCCTCGAACCACAGTGCGATCGCCGGCAAGACCGGAACGAGCTCGGCGGTCGACCGACGAGGACGCGAAACCGACAAGAACGCCTCGCTGTGGTTCGTCGGGATGACCCCGAACCTGGTGGCGGCTACCGGCGTGATCAACCTCGATCATCCGAACGCGCCGGTAACCGGGCTGCCGGGCATTCGCGATGCCGGGCACACCGCGTACGGCGCCTACGCCGCGCACCTGTGGATCAACGCGCTCAGGCCGACTCTGGTGCGAACGACCTGGGCCTGGGAAGATCCCGCTCTGGCCGCGGGTGACTTCGTGCCGAACGTCACCGGACTGACCCTCGCCGACGCGCAGCGCAAGCTCAGAACTTACGGCTACAAGATGGTCCAGCTGGACCCGGGCGACCAGCTGCTGTGCGCGAGCGACGTCACCCTCAGCGAGGTTGCCTACTACGCGCCGCAACGCGCCCCCCGCGGTTCGACGATCACGGTCTGCCCGTCCTCCGGCAAGCAGCAGGACATCTACACACCGCCGCCGCCACCACCACCGCCGCCGCCGCCCACACACCCGTCGTCCGCGACCCACCGGACGACCCAGGCGGCGCCGACCAAGACGCATGGTCCGACCAGGCCGCCCGGCCGCACGAAGCCCCCCCGCAGTGGCGGCGCCGGCAATGGCGGCGGCCCCGGAACCGGTGCCGCGACCGGCTGAGGTGCCCGTCAGCCCAGCTGTCGGCGTACCTCGTCGCTGACCCGGCGGCCGTCGGCGCGTCCGGCCACCCGCGGTTGAACGAGCTTCATCACCGCGCCCAGCTGGGAGTGGCCTTCGGCTGCCGCTTCGGACACCGCGTCGCGTACCAACTGCACCAACTCCTCGTCAGCGAGGGGCTCGGGCAGGTAGCGCGCCAGCACCGTGCCTTCGGCGCGCTCGCGGTCGGCGAGTTCGCTGCGTCCGGCCGAGTCGAACGCCTCGGCCGCCTCGCGGCGCTTCTTGGCTTCCCGAGCCAACACCTTCTCCACCTCGTCGTCACCCAACTGACGCGCCGCCTTGCCGGCGACCTCCTCGGTGGTGATCGCCGACAGCGTCATCCGCAGCGTCGCGACGGTGAGCTCGTCGCGAGCCTTCATTGCGGTGTTCAGATCGGCATGCAAACGGTCCTTCAGCTCGGGCATACCGCCCACGCTACCCAGCCGGTCACGGGCGTTTGCCGCGTGCGCCGGCGCGCTTGCCCATCCGTAGGCTGATCGAATGGCTCGCGTGCTCCCCGCCCTGTTCGCCGCCGCAACAGCGACCCTGGCCTACGGAAGCCTGATCGAACGCAACGCCTTCACCGTGCGCCGCTTCACCGTGCCCGTCCTGCCGCCCGGAGCGAAGCCGATCCGGCTGCTGCACATCTCCGACCTGCACCTCACCCCGCAACAACGCCGCAAACAGGCCTGGATCCGCCGCCTGGCCGACTTCGACGCAGACATCGTGATCAACACCGGGGACACCCTGTCAGCGGCGCGCGGGATTCCGGCAGTCATGGGCGCACTCGAACCCCTGCTCGAGATCCCAGGCGCGTTCGTCCCGGGCAACAACGACTACTACGCGCCCCGGCCGAAAAACCCGCTTCGGTACTTCGCCTCCGACCGCATCCAAGTGCACGGCCCGGCGCTACCGTGGCCGCAACTGGCCGCCGCGATGGAGCGGGGTGGTTGGCTCGATCTCACCCACAAGCGCGCCTCGATCGACGCTGCGGGCGTGCGGATTGCCGTGGCGGGCACCGACGACCCGCACCTCGGGCGGGCCCGCTACGAGCTGATCGCGGGGCTGGCCGACCCTTCCGCGATCGTGCGGATCGGGGTCATGCATTCCCCGGAGCCGGCCCTGCTCGCCGCCTTCGCGGCCGACCGCTACGACCTGGTACTGGCGGGCCACACCCATGGCGGTCAGGTCCGAATCCCGTTCGGACCCGCGATCGTGACGAACAGCGGTATCGACATACACCGCGCTCGCTGGCTGCATCCGTGGGACGAGCACATGTACTTTCACGTCTGCGCAGGCTTGGGCACCAGCCCGTGGCAGCCGGTGCGCATAGCGTGCCGTCCGGAAGCCTCGCTGTTGACGCTCGTCTCGCGAGCGTGACCGCGCGAAATCGGCGGTCGCCGTAGCGGTTATGCTGGCACGGTTGTCGTAGCGCCGGGGTGTGGCGCAGCTTGGTAGCGCGCTTCGTTCGGGACGAAGAGGCCGTGGGTTCGAATCCCGCCACCCCGACCAGCAAACCCGGGACCTCCAGCCTCTCGTTCGGGGCCTGCGTTCGAATATCGGCGGCACTGAGTGACTAACTGAGTGACTAACTCCCTCCGAAGATGCGATCCATGGCCTCGGCACCGGTCTGCAGCACCGGCCGGATCTGCTTGCGGTAGACCGCCTCGGTGACCGCCGTGCTGGAGTGGCCGACGAGCCGCGAAATGTCTTCGAGCGGCGTCCCGGCGTCGGAGAGCAGGGACACGAAACTGTGCCTTAGTTCGCGCGGTGTCCAGTCGGCTGGGTCGAGCCCGTCAGCACCCTTGATCGCGAGCCGGAAGTCCCGGCGTACGTGGGCGGGGTCGAGCGGCGTGCCGGCGCCGGAGGCGAACACCAGCCCGTGCTCGCGCCACCTGTCGCCGGCTACGCGTCGGTCCAACGCCTGCCGGTCGTGTTGCTCGAGGAGCGCGTCGACGCAGAGCCGGGGCAGGGCGATGGTGCGCCGCGACTTGCGGGTCGTGGTGTCGCCGCCCTTGCGGACGGAGCGCCAGACGGCAAGGTAGGGCGGCACGGGTGGTGACGAATCGGGCTTGCCGACCAGATCGACGTCCTCCCACAGCAGGGCGCGCAGCTCCTCGGTGCGTGCCCCGGGTCAGCAGGGACACGACGATGTAGGCGTGCAGCCGCGAGGACTTCGCGCTCGCCAGGATGGCCTCCGCCTGTGCGAACGTCAGTGCCTTGGACGCGCGGCCAGTACAGCCGGTTGGCACCGACACCAGCTCGACCACGTTGCGCTTGACCTTGTCGCGGGCCATGGCCCGACGGACCGCACGGTTCAGGCACGAGCGCAGCGCCTGCAGCGATCGGGTGCTCAGCGTCTCCGACTTGACCGCGAGCCAGCGTTCGACGTTCTCAGCGCTGAGGTCGCGCAGCTTCAGTCGGCCAAGGTCGGGTATGACATGGGTGGAGCACAGGATGGTCAGGGTCTCGACGGTATTCTCGTTGCGGCTGCTCAGTCCGAAGGCGAGCCAATCGTTCAGGGCGTCCTTGACGGTATACCCAGCCGGGGCGATCGCGAGCCCGTCCTCGTAATCGCGGACCACTTGCCGCAGCTGGGTCTTCGCCTCGGTCTTGGTCCTGCCGCTGCCCTTCTTGACGATGCGCTTTCCTGACGGAAAGTAGCCGACGGTGACGCTCGCGATC